>CANFJB010000005.1 GCA_947447375.1 Bacteroidota bacterium | reverse complement strand
ATGTTAAGATTAGCACCACAAGGATTTTTAAGATTTTCACAAGCAGACAATTTTGATGTAGTATATGGAGGAGGAGAATCAAACGTAGCGGTTTCATTAGCTAATTTTGGAATTCCAGTTGATTTTATCACTCGTTTACCAAAGAATGATATTGGAGAATGCGCGATGATGGAAATGCGAAAAAGAGGAGTTGGAGTAGATAAAATTGTATGGGGTGGCGATCGTTTGGGGATTTATTTCCTTGAAACAGGTGCGGTTTCTAGAGGAAGTAAAGTGGTTTATGATAGAGCACATTCCTCGATGTCGGAAATCCAACCAGGAATGATCAATTGGGAAGAAGTTTTTCAAGGTGTAGAATGGTTCCACTGGACTGGAATTACTCCGGCAATCTCTCAAAGTTCTGCGGATGCTTGTTTAGAAGCAGTTAAAGCAGCGAGCAAATTAGGAGTTACTATTTCTACCGATTTAAATTATAGAGCTAAATTATGGAAATACGGTGGCGATCGTGAAGCAATCATGACTGAATTAACTTCGTATTGTGATGTAATTTTAGGAAATGAAGAAGATGCCGAAATGCACTTTGGAATCAAACCTGATGGAGCTGCAGTTCAAACCCACGGACACGATGTAAAAGCAGAAGCGTTTTTATCTGTTTGCCAACAAATGATGAAAAAATTTCCAAGAGCCAAAAAAGTAATCACCACTTTAAGAGGATCGATTTCAGCATCTCACAATACATGGGCTGGAGTTTTATACGATGGAAAACAAATGTTACAAACGCGTCAATATCAAATTACCGATATCGTAGATAGAGTAGGTGGGGGTGATTCATTTATGGGAGGATTAATCTACGGATTATTAACCTATCCTGATAACGATCAAAACGCATTGGATTTTGCAGTAGCAGCATCTTGTTTGAAGCACACTATTAAAGGAGACGCCAACTTAGTAACGGTGGATGAAGTAAACAAACTGATGGGGGGCGATGCTTCTGGCAGAGTTGCAAGATAATAAAGACAAAAACTATGATAATAGATACATTAGCTAACGCATCGAAATACACGAGTTTAAACCCATTATTTGCACAAGCATTTGATTATATCAAAAAACAAGACTTGGCGAATTTACCTGTTGGCGTTTCAGAAATTGGCGAAGGCCTAAAAATGATTGTCAGCGTTGGAAATGGAAAAACCCAAGCAGTAAGCCTCGAAAAATTCGAATGTCACGATAAAAACATCGATATTCAAATTTGCGTAAGCGGTTTAGAAACCATTGGATGGAAACCAAGAGAAAAATGCGTACAACCCAACGGAGATTACAATCCCGAGAAAGACGTTCGTTTTTTTAATGATAGCCCTGATATGTATTTTCAATTAACTGACAACCAATTTGGGATTTTTTACCCAGAAGATGTTCACGCACCAATGATTGGCGAAGGCGAAATAAGAAAAATAGTTATAAAAGTTAAAATCTAAATAATGAGTAAGATCCAACAAGTATCGGATGCAATTGTAGCTCAAGGAATGCTACCGCTTTATTTCAATGCCGACCAAGAAGTAACCGTTGAAATTCTAAGAGCCTTGTACCGAGCAGGAATAAAAGCGATAGAATATACCAGTCGTGGAGAAGCAGCTTTAAGTAATTTTACCAAAATGGTTGAAATTAGAAATGCTGAAATGCCCGATTTGTTACTAGGAATTGGAACCATAAAAAACCTACAACAAGCTCAAGAATACTATGAAGTAGGAGCTGATTTTTTCATTAGCCCTGGATTTGTTCCAGAAGTTGCTGCTTTTTTACAAAGCAAAGGAGTGTTGTACAGCCCAGGATGTATGACGCCAACAGAAATTATCGCTGCTGAAAATGCAGGAGTAAAATTCATTAAATTGTTCCCAGGAAACATGCTAGGACCTGATTTCTTGAGTGGTATTAAAGATATTTTTCCAAAATTGCTATTCATGCCAACGGGCGGTGTGGATACCACAAGAGCAAACATAGAAGGATGGTTTAAAGCAGGGGTTTCGGCAGTTGGAATGGGAAGTAAATTAATCAGCAAGCAATTAATGGCTGATAGAGATTATGCCACCATCGAATCAGAAACTAAAGCAGTTTTAAGCTTAATTCAATCAATAAAATAAGAAGAAATTTTAACCATTTAGCTTTATTAAATGAAAAAATTAAACAGAATAAACACAGGATTTGAAACATTGTTACCTATTAAAGTCGTACAATTTGGCGAAGGAAATTTCTTAAGAGCATTTGTAGATTATGCTTTTCAAAGGTTGAATAAAGAAGTGGGTTTAAATGCTGGAATTGCGATGGTTCAACCTTTGAAAGAGGGTATGGTAAACATGATTAATGACCAAGATGGACTTTATACCTTGTTCATGAATGGAATCAAAAAAGGGGAGAAAATTCAAGATATTGAGTTAATTACAAACATTGTAAAAGCAATTAATCCTTATACTGATTTCGCTGATTTTCTCGCTTTGGCTAAAGAAGAGGAACTTCAATTTATTGTTTCAAATACCACCGAAGCTGGAATTGAGTTTGTTGAAAGTGATACTCCAGATAGTCAACCACCAGGTTCATTTCCTGCTAAATTAACTGTTTTGTTACACGAAAGATTCAAACATTTCAATGGTGATAAAGGTAAAGGCCTTACAATTATACCATGTGAATTGATTGATTACAATTCAGAAACCCTAAAAAAATGCATTTTACAATATTGTGATTTATGGAGATTATCCGATTCATTTAAAATTTGGGTTTCAGATTTTTGTACCTACCACAGTACTTTGGTAGATAGAATTGTTCCAGGATATCCAAGAGCAGAAATTGAAGATTACAATAATAAATTAGATTACCAAGATAATTTAATCGTTGCTGCCGAGCCATTTTTCCTTTGGGCAATTGAAGGTGGGGATGATTTAAAAGAAAAGTTGCCATTTCACAAAACGGATTTGAATGTAAAAATCGTTGACGACATTCGACCTTTTAAAATGATAAAAGTTAGAATATTAAATGGTGCACACACCGCAATGGTGCCTTGTTCTATTTTGTTTGGCAACAAATTAGTAATGGAAACGGTTAACGGAGATTTCACGGGAAAATTTGTCAATAATATTATTAGTGAAATTAGTGAAACACTTGATATGGATAAAAATGAAATCCAAGCTTATACCGAAGAAGTAATGGATCGATTTAAAAATCCGTTTATTAAACATGCATTGGCTGATATTGCTTTAAATTCAATCTCAAAATTCAAAGTAAGAGTGTTACCTAGTTTGTTACAATTCTATAAAGCAAAAGATAAATTACCGACTAATTTGACATTTTCATTGGCTTGCTTAATTCAATTTTATAAAGGAACATGGAATAGCGAAGCATTACCAGTGAAAGATACTCCTGAAATTGTTGAAGCATTTAAAGAGGCATGGAAATTGGGAGATTTAAACTTGGTTGTTACCAAAGTTCTATCAAATGTTGAATTTTGGGGTGAAGATTTAACTAAAATAAATGGATTGTCTGAAGCGGTAGTTTTGGCTTTGAATGAAATAAATAGCAATGGTATTGAAAATGGTTATGTTAACTTTAGCAAATAATATCATTTTATTATAATTATAATTATGCAAAAGAAATTAATAAAAGTAAATCCTGCAGATAACGTAATTGTCGCTTTAACCGATTTGGTTCAAAACGAACAAATCCTGTTTGAAGGAACTACTGTTTCACCAACAACCGATGTTAAAGCAAAACATAAAATAGCAGAGAGAGATTTTGCAATTGATGATGCTATTATAATGTATGGCGTTTTGGTTGGAAAAGCCGCAAAACCTGTAAAAAAAGGAGAGGTAATTACCACTGAAAATGTAAAACATCAAAGTGAGAAAGTTTTTGGTAAAAACGGAAATTTAGGTTGGACTCCACCAAATGTTGATCGTTGGAAAGACAAAACTTTCAACGGTTACCATCGTAATGACGGACAAGTTGGAACCAAAAACGTTTGGTTGTTTTTTCCGCTAGTTTTTTGTGAAAACAAAAATATCGAAAAGCTAAAAGATATTTTCGAAAACGAATTACTACCAAAAAAAGAGGTTTCGTATAAAAATTTATTACGTTCTTTAATTGAAGAAAAAAGTGTTGAAGAAGTTACAGAAAAAAATTCAAATGAAAATCTTTTAGATAATATCGAAGTAAAATTCATCAATCATCAAGGTGGTTGTGGTGGGATTCGACAAGATTCGGAATTGTTGGCAAAACTACTTGCAGGATATGTGAACAACCCAAATGTGGCAGGAGCAACGGTTTTAAGTTTGGGATGCCAAAATTTACAAATAGAAATTTTCAAAAAGGCATTGAATGAGATTAATCCAAATAGTGATAAAGAAATTTTGATCTATGAGCAACAACAAATTGGGACTACCGATAAAATGTTTCAAATGGTTATTAAAGATTCTTATGAAGCCATTAAAAGAGCAAACAAAATTCAACGTAAACCAGCACCTCTTTCAAAATTAAGTATTGGATTGGAATGTGGTGGTTCTGACGGATTTTCAGGAATTTCTGCTAACCCAGCATTAGGAGTTGTTTCCGATATTTTTGCAGCTTTGGGAGGAAAAACCATTTTGGCTGAGTTTCCAGAATTATGTGGCGTCGAGCAAGAATTGATGAACCGTTGTGTGGACGAAGAAAAAGCAGATAAGTTTTTAACTTTAATGAAAGCTTTCGAAAAGTCTGTTGTTGATGCAGGTTCAGGGTTTGATATGAATCCATCGCCAGGAAACATCAAAGACGGATTAATTACCGATGCTATGAAATCGGCAGGCGCGGCGAAAAAAGGCGGAACTTCCCCTATAGTCGATGTTTTAGATTACGGCGAATATATTTCAAAACCAGGTTTAAATCTTTTAAATACGCCAGGAAATGATGCTGAATGTACCACAGGATTGGTTGGATCTGGAGCTACAGTTGTTTTATTTACAACAGGTTTAGGGAATCCGATGGGGAATCCGATTGCACCCGTTGTAAAAATTTCTTCTAATACGGCATTAATTAATAGAATGTCTGATATTATTGATGTAAATGCAGGAACAGTGATTACTGGTGAAAAAACCATTTCTGAAGTTGGAGCAGAAATCGTAGATTATATAATCGAATTGGCAAGCGGAAACTTGGAAACAAAAGCAGATCAGTTAAAACAAGATGTATTTATTCCTTGGAAAAGAGGAGTTTCATTATAATTAAAAAACATAATGGTACACTTTTCATAATCCATTTATAACTACTATTTTTAATATGAGATTTATGAAAAGTGTTTTTTTTTATTTTTTTATTTTACTCAATCTGTTTGAAATAAACGCTCAAATTGATACTTCTTATACCGTTTTTAGTACTTATAATAAGGAAATTAAAAAGTTTCCATTTATTGAAATTGTAAAAGAACGAAAATATAAGAATCTTGATTTCTCGTTAGATATAGTTTATAATTCCCTTGATTCTAGAGAATTGCATTTGGATGCCTATTATAAAAAAGAGAAAAAGCCTCAACCTGCAGTAATTTTAATTCATGGTGGAGGTTGGAAATCGGGAAATAAATCTCAAATGAAAATCTTTGCTCAGGAAATCGCTTCAAAAGGATATTCTTGCTTTTCAATTGAATATCGATTATCGCCCGAAGCCCAATATCCAGCAGCCATTTTTGATGTAAAAAATGCCATAAAATATATTAAAGCAAACGCCAAAAAATTCAATGTATATCCAGATAAAGTTGCTGTTTTAGGTTGTTCTTCGGGTGGTCAAATGGCAGCATTAATAGGGACAACAAATAATAATTTGGAATTTGAATCTCCTTCAGGAATCAATGAAAATGCTAGTGTTCAAGCCATAATCGATCTGGATGGAATTTTGGCCTTCAAACATCCAGAATCTGAGGAGGGAAAAGTAGCTAGTTTATGGTTGGGCGGTTCATTTGATGAAAAACCTGAGATTTGGAAACAAGCTTCTGCGTTAAATCACGTAAGCGCTTCAACACCACCAATATTATTTATTAATAGCGATATGACTCGATTTCATGCTGGTAGAACAGATATGATTTCAAAATTAAACAGTTACAAAATTTATAGTGAAGTGAAAAACATCTCTAATTCGCCTCATTCATTTTGGTTTTTTAATCCTTGGTTTCAACCAATGGTAAAATATACCGTCGATTTTTTAGATAAAATATTCAAAAATAAATAACTTTCAAATTATGAAAACTATTAGAATTATTTCAGCCGTATTAATTATTACTCAAATTGGAATTGCTCAAGAAAATAAGAAAACAATTGCTCCAAAAGCGTATGCCGAAGTATCGGTAAAACTAGATGGAAAATGGGAAGGTCATAAATACATTGGTGGGAATTTTAAAAATGTAACTTCAATGAAATTAGCAAAAGAACACACTGATCATTCTTTTGATATTCGTTATGAAGGCCCAGGATTTGAAAACAAACACATCGCTTACAGATTGTATTTGGATTGGAGAAATGCCATCGATTTATTTGGAAAATATTCTGATACTATCGTTTTGCCAAAGATAGGTTTGGATGGTTTTGATTCCTATCATGAAAAATGTGTTTGGGGATCGGACATACTTAAAGTTGGAAAAGGAATGGGAATTGGGTCAATTGGAAGGTTGGTAAATAACCAAGTACTTCATTTTAATACTGTTGATTCAACTTTCGTTAAGATTGAAAATTTGAGTAAACAGTCGAATGTTTTAGTAGATTATTTTGGCTGGAATACCGCCAATGAGAAAATAGATTTAAAATCGAAATTGTCTGTTTTTCCTGATGAATATTATGTAAAACATACAATTACTCCTTCAAAAAGCACCCCAGGAATTTGCACTGGAATTGTAAAACTGAAAAATTTAGAATTAATTAAAGCAGAAAGTGCCAACAAAAAATGGGCTTATGTCGCTACTTACGGACCACAATCAATGTTTTCTGATAATTTGGGAATGGCAGTTTTTTATCAAACTTCAACTGTTGATAGTTTAGTTGAAGGTGTTGACGATCATTTAATTGTTTTTAAACCATCAAATACCGCAGTATCATTTTACTTTTTAGGTGCCTGGGAAAAAGAAAAAGCGGGATTAAAATCACAAGAGGAATTTATTGCTTATTTGAATAAAAAATTAGCATTGTTAAACGCTAAAAATAATCTTTAAGATATGAAATTATCCAAACTTATTTGGGTTTGTGTTTTGTGTTTTTCAATTCATTCAATTTATTCACAAAGTAACTCCTCAGATAAAAAAGCAACTGTTATTTCTGATCAATTAAAATGGTCGGAACGAATGGCTTTTTCTATAATGAAGAGACATCCAAATGCTTGGCAAATAGATAATTTAGAGAAGCCAAAATGGGAATACAAACCTAGTTTCGTATTGTTTTCATTTGATAAATTAAACCAAAAAAATCCGAATATAATATTCCAAGATTACATAAAAAATTACCTTGATGTTTTTATTGATAGCACTGGAACAATAACTCATTATGAACAAAAAGATTTTAATATTGATTTTATAAATCCCGGAAAATTATTGTTTAATATCTATAATTCAACTAACGATATAAGGTATTTAAAAGCGCTTCAGCAATTAAAAAGCCAAATAGAATTTCATCCAAGAACTCCATCAGGAGGATTTTGGCACAAAAAAATCTATCCTAACCAAATGTGGCTCGATGGATTGTATATGGGAACTCCCTTTTACACCCGTTATACAGTAACTTTTGAAAATGGAAATGGCCTAAACGATATAGCCAATCAGTTTGAATTGTTTCATAACAACGACTTCGATTCAAAGTCGGGGTTGCCTTTCCAAGCTTGGGATGAAAGTAAAGTTATTGGTTGGGCCAATAAGGATACAGGAACTTCTCCAACCATTTGGTCACGAGCGGTGGGTTGGTATATTATGGCATTAGTTGACGTTTTAGATTATTATCCAAAAAATCATTCTAAATACAACGAATTAATACGTTATTTAAACGAAGTTGCTAAGTCAATTGCTTCTAAACAAGACGCTTCAGGATTGTGGTTTCAAGTTACCGATGCTGGAAATAAAGAAGCCAATTTTCTCGAAACATCAAGCTCATCCATGTTTGCCTATGCTTTTGCAAAAGGTGTAAACAAAGGATATTTGCCCAAAAAATACCTTAAAATTGCCAATACAGCTTTTGATGGAATTATTAAAAATTACATCAAAGTGGACCCAAGTGGAGAAGTGCATCTAGAACAAATTTGCTTTAGCGCAGGATTGGGAGGAACCCCATTTAGAGATGGCTCCTATAAACAATATACTGAAGGAAAAAAATTAACTGACAATTCCATTGGAGTTGGAGCTTTTATTTTAGCTGCATTAGAATTAAATAAATAAATTAAATTAGTACAAAATTATACAGATGAAAAATTATTTTAAAAACTACCTTTTAGCTTTAATTTTATTAATAAATTTTGCTGCTAAAGCAAATGTGGATCAAGTGCAACCAGTTAGTGAAAACGAAAAAGTAGTCATGATTAGTGATACCATGAAATGGTCAAAAAGAATGGCTTTGTCAATTATTAAAAGACAACCCGAAGCGTATCAAATTGATGAACAAAAAACGCCAAAATGGGATTATGTTCATGGATTAGTGCTTACCTCATTGGAAAAATTATATAAAAAAACGGGTGACAAGCAATATTATAATTATATAAAAAATTATGCTGATGCTTTAATAGACGAAAAAGGCACTATAAAAACCTATAAATTCGATGATTATAATATCGATATGATTACCGCGGGACGAATATTATTTAATCTATATTCTACAACTAAAGAAGTGAAATATTTAGAAGCAATGAAATTGTTAATAAAGCAAATTTCCGAACAACCACGAACTTCTGAAGGTGGCTTTTGGCATAAAAAAAGATATCCTAACCAAATGTGGCTTGATGGATTGTATATGGGAGAACCTTTTTATGCTCAATACACATCGACTTTTGAAAACGGTAAACAACTAAATGATGTCGCTAAACAATTTGAATTAATTCAAAAACATGCTACCGATCCTAAAACTGGATTATTGTATCATGCTTGGGATGAAAGTAAATTGATGGCTTGGGCCAATAAAGAAAACGGAACTTCACCTAATTTTTGGTCGCGTTCTATTGGTTGGTATGCTATGGCATTATTAGATGTACTTGATTATTTTCCTAAAAACCACCCAAAGCGAAAAGAGCTAATAGGATATTTAAATTCACTTGCCGTAGCTTTAGATAAAGCCAAAGATGAAAAATATGGGTTGTGGTACCAAGTTACCGACCAAGGAAATCGCGAAGGTAATTACCTTGAATCATCAGGAAGTTCCATGTTTATATATGCTTTAGCAAAAGGGGTTAACAAAGGATATCTTCCTGCAAAGTACAAAGTTATTGCCAGTAATTCCTTTAATTCCTTAACTTCGTTATTGATAAAAACAGGGGAGGATGGAGAAATTACCATCACCCAAGCTTGTGCTGTTGCAGGTTTAGGAGGAAATCCGTATCGCGATGGTTCGTATAGTTACTATGTAAATGAAAGAAAAAAAGACAACGATCCTAAAGCAACAGGTTCTTTTATTTTGGCTGCTTTGGAATTGGATAAATAATTAAAAAGATGAGGTTCATTACCAAAATAGTTTGGTCGCTATTATTAACTAGTTCTTTTCTGTATTCGCAAATAGAGAAAAAGCCAGTCGATGATTTTTATACTATTGTTTCTCAGGATGGTAGCGGTAATTATACTTCTATTCAAGAAGCGATCAATGCCTCAAAATCGTTTCCCTACAAACGAAAAACCATCTTTATTAAAAATGGTATTTATCATGAAAAAATAAAGGTTCATGAGTGGAATACCAATCTTTCATTAATTGGCGAAAGCAAAGAAAATACCATAATTACTTATGATGACTATTTTAATAAAGTCAATTTAGGGATCAATAGCACCTTTTATACCTATACTTTATTGGTGGAAGGAGATCAGTTTATTGCTCAAAACTTAACTATAAAAAACGCGTCAGGCGAAGTAGGACAGGCTGTAGCACTGGCTTTGAATGCCAATAATATCATTATCAGCAATTGTTCTATCGTTGGAAATCAAGATACTTTATATGTTACTGGTAAAAATAAAAAACAGTATTTAACCAATTGTTATATTGAGGGAACCACCGATTTTATCTTTGGAGCCGCAACCGTATTGCTTGAAAATTGTGTCATTAATAGTTTGAAAAATTCTTTTGTTACTGCCGCTTCTACACCCGAAGGAGTAGATTTTGGTTTCGTTTTCAAGAATTGTAAATTAACCGCTTCCGCAAATGTTAATTCGGTTTTTTTAGGGCGCCCTTGGAGAATTTTTGCCAAAACCGTTTTCATAGAATGTGAATTAGGCAATCATATATTACCTGAAGGATGGAACAATTGGTCGAAACCAGAAGCCGAAATAAACTCGTACTATGGAGAATATAATTGTAAAGGGGAAGCCGCAAAAACCGATAAAAGAGTGACTTGGTCTCATCAATTAAATAAATCAGAGGTAAAAAAATACAACATTGAAACAATCTTAGGAGAAGAATTTGCAAAAGCGATTAAAGAGTTAAAACAAAATTAAATTATTATGAAAAAATTAGGGCTACTATTACTGTTTATTACCTTGAATTCGTTTTCACAAAAAACAACAATTTATTCCATTGGAGATTCCACGATGGCGACCAAAGTAAATCCTGATACCAATCCAGAATTCGGTTGGTGTCAAGTGTTGCCAACTTTTTTTAAATCGGATGTGATTATTGACAATAGAGCTGTGAACGGTAGAAGCACCAAAAGTTTTATAGCAGAAAAAAAATGGGAAGCCGTTTATAAAGTCCTAAAACCAGGCGATTATGTATTTATTCAATTTGGCCATAACGATGGAAAAGTCACCGATTCGTTACGCTATACCAATCCACATACTGCTTATCGCTACAATTTAATTCAGTTTGTAAAAGAAGCAAGAGAAAAAGGAGCAATCCCAATTTTATTTTCACCTATTGCGAGAAGAAATTTTAATGAGCAGGGAGTTTTAATCAGTAAACATGAAACGTATTCTATGGAAATGCGTTTGGTAGCTTTAGAATATAATGTTCCATTTATAGACATGGAATATTTAACTGAGTCGCTGGAGATTGACTACGGACCAGAAAAATCCAAGCAATTGCATTTGCATTTTAAGCCAGGAGAAGTACCGTATTATCCTGAAGGCAAAGATGATGATACCCATTTATCTATAAAAGGAGCAACAGAAATTGCCAAGTTAGCAGTTTCTCAATTGAAATTATTGACTAATTCCCAATTTCAAAATTTAGTAAAAGCTATAAAATAATTTAAAATAATAATTTTTATATTATTTTCTTGAAGATGATTTTCTGATTAATAATTCCGTAGTTAAAACGACTTTCTTTTCATTTTTAATACTCTCAGAATTTTTCATTTGCTCTATTAGAACATTCGCAGCCATTTTCCCCATTTCTTTTGGACATTGATCAACTGTAGAAATTGAAAGTTCCATGAATTTTGTAAATGGTTCATTACCGAAACCTACTACACAAAAATCTTCTGGAATTTTGATTCCTCGTGCGGTTAATTCTTGAATTGCTCCAAGTGCAGCAAAATCACTTGAAGAGAAAATAGCATCTGGTGGATTTTTCAAGTCTAAGAATTTCTTTACAGCCAAACTCCCAGATTCTAAGCTACTTTTGGTTTGGAAAACATAGTCTTCTTCAAAATACAATCCGTTATCAATAACCGCTTGTTTGTAGCCTTTGAAACGATTTTGAAAGATTTCCAAAGTTTTATCCCCTGTGATGTGAGCGATTCTTTCACAGCCTTGGTCAATTAGGTGTTGAGTTGCTGAGTATGCCACATCGTAATCGTTAATTGTCACTGAACTTACTCCTTCGATATTTTTCTTTCTATCGAAAAAAACTAAAGGCACATTTTTGTCAACTACTCTTTTAATTACTCGATCATTTTCCGAACTTACATTCGATATAGACATCAATATTCCATCAACTTGAGCATTTAAAAGCGTGTTGATGTTTTCAATTTCTCTTTTTTCGTCTTCATGAGTTTGACAAATAATAACATTGTACTGATGAGGATATAATTCTTCTTCAATTCCACGAATTACAGAAGCAAAAAAATTACTATCAATACGTGGAACAATTACACCAATATTATTACTTTTTCCGCTACGTAAGGCAAGCGCTAATTTATTTTGCTTATAATTCATTTTAGCAGCTGTTTCTGCCACAAGTTGACAGGTTGCTTTGCTAATTTTCGGATTATTATTTAAAGCTCTCGATACAGTTGCTGCAGAAATATTTAATGCTTTCGCAATATCGTAAATGGTTGGCTTTTCACTCATTGTGAAATACTTATTTAATTTAGTTGGTAAAAGTAATATTTTTTTTCTAATTAAATATTTCAGCAGATGGTGTTGTCAACGATTTGGTTTTAATTCAATAATTTATTTGAACTTTTTTTATGCATCAATAAAAAAATACATTAAATAAAAATAAATTTGATAATTGAATAATTTTTATATTTTTGTAATCGATTGCACAAATAGTTGATGTGATTGTAACTTACCTATTTATAAAGTTAAACCGTAATGAAAAAATTAATAACATTTTTAAGCTTAGTACTTTTTTTTAATAATGTTACCGCCCAAAATTATTGTATGACACAACCGGAAGGTTTTGGTGCCGCAGCTACAGGCGGAGGTAATGCTACGCCAGTAACTGTAACGAATTACACTGCTTTTAAAAACGCTTTAACTTCTACAACTGCTGCTAATTCAGTAATATTAGTTTCGGGAGTTATTGATTGTCTTTACACTACTGTATTATTAAATAATAAAACCATCATCGGTTTACCAGGTGCTCGTCTTAGAAATACTCAGATAACCGTTGGCGACTTTGTGACCTCAGCGCAAAATTCAGGAATTCTAAATATCAAGCCTGGATCGAATAATGTAATTATTAGAAATTTAATTTTCGAAGGACCAGGAGCATATGATGTTGATGGAAGAGATAATCTTACCGCCGATGGTTGTACTAATTTATGGGTGGATCATTGTGAATTTCAAGACGGAATGGATGGCAATTTTGACAATAAAGGACTCTCAGATAATATTACGATTTCTTGGTGTAAATTCACCTATTTAAAACCAGCAATTGCAGGAGGTTCAGGAGGTTCAAATGACCATCGTTTTTCAGATTTAATTGGTTCAGGAGCAACTGATTTTCCTTCTGACGGGCATTATAGCATTACTTTTCAAAATTGTTATTGGGCCAACGGTTGTAAGGAAAGAATGCCAAGAGCCCGAAATGGTGAAATCCACATTTTAAATTGTTATTACAATACTAATGTTACAGGATCTTTAGCTATTGGTCTTGGTGGTGGTGCTAATAATTTAACTTGTTATGTTGAAAACACCAATTTTGCTAATATTTCAAGTGTTTATAGAAATTACAATAGTACCGATGGAGGAACTGTTGCAATTCAATTTTCAGGTTGTCTTAACGGAACCGCAAATGTTGGAACTGTTTCTGCACCAACCTACCCTTATACAGTAATCCCTGTAAATGATGTTGCGACATATATTCCAAATATTAGTTGTGGAGCAGGAGCTACATTGAACGTTACATCAGCTGGAGTACTTTCAACAAGTTGCCCAAATGTTATGGGATTGTCAGATTTAAATAATGACATTAAAATAACTCATTATCCAACTTTTGTTGAAAACGAAATGAATATTGAAATTCCTGCTACAATTTCAGGCGAGGCAAAAATTACTGTTTTTTCCATTTCAGGAATAAAAGTTTTTTCTCAAATTGAATCAGTATCATCATTTCAAAAAACTAAAATTAATTTATCTGAGTTAAGTAGTGGTATTTATCTTGTAAACCTACAAATCAATCAGTCTTCTACCACTTGGAAAATAATAAAAAAATAAATCAAGTTAATTTTCTGAATACTATTAATTATAGTAAATTTAAAATTTGATATTAATTTATTAAAAAAATTATTTTCGCAATAATTCCGCTATTTAATTTTACTTTATATTTTTTTATGCATTTTTATTTGGTAATATAATAATAATTACATATGTTTGTGTAATCGATTGCATAATTATACAAAATCAAAAAAATCCCAATGTTTATTGGGGAATACAATTTATTATGATTAAAAAAAGTATGTTTAGAGTTCCAAGTGTTATTCTACTATTAGTATTATTTTTGTTTTCTTGTGCTTCAAGCAAACAAATATCGGACAATAGTAGCGATGTTGCTTGGGCAAATGCTATAACTAAGATTCAAGATATTAAAGAACCTACTTTTGTAAATAAAGTCTATAACATCAATGATTACGGCGCAAAAGGAGATGGTGTTTTTAATAACTCAGAAGTTTTTAAAAATGCAATTCAACTTTGTTCTCAAAACGGAGGTGGTACAGTTTTAGTACCTACAGGTAAATTCTTTACTGGTCCAATTCATTTGGATAGCAATATTAACTTGCATATTGAAGAAGGCGGGGAAATTGTATTTAGCACAAATCCAAAAGATTACCCGTTGGTTTTAACTTCATTTGAAGGTACTGAAGTAATGAATTATTCTCCTTTAATATATGCTTATCAAAAAAAGAATGTTGCTATAACTGGTAAAGGAACAATAAATGGTCAGGGTAACAATGTAAATTGGTGGTCTTGGTGCGGAAAAGACACTTATGGTTGGAAAAAAGGGGATCCAAAGCAGGACGTAGCCAAATTAATGAAAATGGCAGAAGATAATGTGCCTGTAAATGAGCGCATTTTTGGAGATGGCAATTTTTTGAGACCTAACTTTGTTGAATTCTTTGAATGTAATAATGTGATGCTTAAAGATATTAAAATTATCAATGCACCATTTTGGGTAATTCATCCTATGAAATCTAATAATGTCATTATTGATGGAGTAACTGTAACAAGTCATGGTCCAAATAACGATGGTTGTGATCCGGAATATTCAAAAAATGTAGTTATAAGAAATTGCAATTTCAATACTGGTGATGATTGTATTGCAATTAAATCAGGAAGAGATACAGATGGTAGAAGAGTGAATATTGTGTCAGAAAATATTTACGTTCAAAACTGTAAAATGTACGATGGACATGGAGGTGTAACTATAGGAAGTGAAATTTCTGCTGGAGTTAGAAATGTATTTGTAGAAAACTGCGTGATGGATAGTCCAGATTTAGAAAGAGCAATTAGATTAAAATCGAATTCCCGAAGAGGAGGATTTGTCGAGAATTTATATGTAAGAAATATTGAAATAGGCGAAGTAGGTGAATCAGTTTTAGGAATTGATTTGTTTTATTCTGTTCACGGAAATCAAGATGGTAATTATTTACCACGAATTGATACTATAGTTTTAGAAAATATTAAAGTAAAAAACGGAGGAAAATATGCTATTTTAGCAAAAGGACATAAGTCGACACCAATAAAAAATATTTTGTTCAAAAATGTTGTAATTGATAAAGTAAAAACCAATTTTTCAATTGAAAATGTTGAAAATTTGAATTTTATTAATACAACCATCAATGGAATGAAAATTGAAAAAGCGAATTAAATTACCCAATCTATAAATAATAACCAACAAACAATTAAATTATGAGTTTTAAAAATTTACTTAAAAAAAGAGTAAACATTTTATTTTTAGGCCTGCTACTGTTTACACTTTCAAGTGCAACAGTTTGGGCTCAAAAAAATATTGCTGTTAGTGGTACAGTAATAGATGCCTCTGGAGTTTCCATTCCAGGAGTAAATGTTATCGAAAAAGGAACTAAAAATTCTGTAAGTACAGATTTAGATGGAAAATTTTCCATTAATGTAGCAAGTTCTAAAAGTGAGTTAGTGTTTTCTTTCTTAGGATATGAAACCCTTACTCAAGTTGTAGGACAAAAAAAATCTTTTAATATTGCTTTAAAAAATACCGAAGCAAAATTGGATGAAGTTGTAGTAGTAGGATACGGAACTTCAAAAAAATCTGATTTAACTGGTTCTGTAGCTTCTATTTCAGGTGATGCTTTAAAGAAAAATCCATTGGCAAATGTTGCTGAGACTTTAACTGGTAGAATTGCCGGAGTTCAAGTAACTTCTACTGAAGGATCTCCTGATGCCGACATTAAAATTAAAGTTAGAGGTGGTGGATCATTAACTCAAGAAAGTGCACCATTATTAATTGTAGATGGTTTTCCAGTAAATACTATTAATGATATTTCTCCTTCTGATATAGAAAATATTACCATACTAAAAGATGCATCTTCAACTGCAATTTATGGTTCTAGAGGAGCTTATGGTGTAGTAATTGTTACTACAAAAAGTGGTAAAGACGGTGCTAAAATTGCGGTAAATTATAATGTATTTAGCGGTGTAAAAAGAATTGCAAAAACAATTGATGTTCTTCGTCCTTCTGATTATGTTAAATGGCAATATGAATTTGCTTTGCTTAAAAATGATATCCCTTCATTTGAACAATATTATGGTCCTTGGGCTAACAATAGTCAATATAATAATGTTCAACCTATTGATTGGCAAAGAGAAATTTACGGTCGTTTAGGAGAGGTATTAAGCCAAGATTTGAGCGTTAGAGGAGGTTCTGATAAAATGAATTTTAATTTTAATTATGCTCGTTACGATGAAAAAGCAATTATGATAGGTTCAGATTTCCTTAGAAACAACCTTTCTTTGTCTTTGAAAAGTAAAGCAAGTAAAAAAGTAGATTTATCATTCACTCTTCGTTATTCAGACACAAAAATTGATGGAGGTGGAGCAAACGAACAAAAAGAAGTTTCGTCAGCGGATTCTCGTTTACGACATGTAGTAGGATATTCTCCTATTCCAATTCCAGCTTTAACTACCGATGATACAGATGAAGCTATTTCAGGTTATTTAACCAATCCTTTCGTTTCTGTTGCAGACAATAATCGTCTGCAATTGAGAAAAAACTTTAACATGCAAACAAGTTTCGGATGGAAAATTTTAGATAATATGCAGTTTAAATCTGATATAGGTTTGGATAATTATAACTATCTTGACTATCGTTTTTATGGACGTTCAACTTACTACGCAAATAATGTACCTGCAGCAGAAAACCAAAGATTATCCTCTTTAGTAATTTCTGATAGAAAAGAATTACGTATTAGAAATTCAAATACTTTAAATATTGATTTTAAAGATATTATCGGAAGTAACCAAAAATTAAAAGTCTTAATTGGTGAAGAAACTATCGATTATCGTTCCAATCAAATAACAAGTACTATTCAAGGATTTCCAAAATTATTTACATTTGAAAACACTATCAATTTGAGTTCTCAAGGAAAGCCACTATCTGTAAATAATTATTACAATCCAGATGATAAATTAATGTCTTTCTTTGGAAGAGTAAACTATGATCTTTTCAATAAATATTTATTCACAGCAACTTACAGAGCGGATGGATCAAGTAAATTTTTAGGTGCAAATAAATGGGGTTACTTCCCTTCAGCAGCTGTAGCTTGGAAACTTAAAGAAGAAAAATTCTTAAAAGACGTTAATTGGATTAATTCATTGAAATTAAGAGCTAGTTATGGTCTTGCAGGTAATAATAATATTCCTACAGGACAAACTAATCAAACACTTCAATCGTATGCTACTACATGGATCAATGGTGTTCCAAATTATTGGGCGCCTTCAGATTATATGGCTAATCCCGACTTAAAATGGGAAACTACTGTAACTCAAAACTTCGGTTTAGATTATGATTTATTTAAAGGAAGAATTACAGGATCTGTAGAAATTTATAAAAACTTAACTAAAGATTTATTAATCCCTTTCAATATCAACACTTCGTATACTTACCAATGGAGAAACATGGGTGAAGTTCAAAACTCGGGAGTTGAAGCGACTTTAAACCTTGTTGCTGTAGAAAATAAAAATTTCGGTTTGAATTTTAACTTCAATATAGGTGTAAATAAAAACAGAATCAATTCACTTGGAGTAATGAATAACTTCGGAATTTCTTCAGGTTGGGCCTCTACAGCAATTGGAAATGATTACATGGTAAACGTTGGTGATTCAATGGGATTAATGTACGGTTACCAAAGTGATGGTCGTTACGAAGTGAGCGATTTTAATTATTCAGCTGGAGTTTATACATTAAGACCGGGTGTTGTTAATAGTTCTTATGCAATTGGAACTATCCGACCAGGTTCAATGAAACTTAAAGATATTAATGGTGATGGTGTGGTTAATTTACTAGATCAAACTGTAATTGGAAATGCAAATCCAAAACACACTGGAGGATTAGTAATCAATGCAAATGCATATGGATTTGATTTATCAGCTGCATTCAACTGGAGCTATGGTAACAATGTTTATAATGCTAATAAAATAGAATTTACATCTGCAACATCTACTCCAAATGGTCAATATAGAAACTTAGGTTCAGATATGGCTGATGGAACAAGATGGACAAATTTAGACCCACTTACAGGTGTATTAGTTACTGATCCTTCAGCATTAACCGCATTAAATGCAAATACAACAATGTGGTCTCCGTTTATGAAACAATATGTATTTAGCGACTGGGCTGTGGAAGATGGTTCTTTCATCAGATTAAATTCAGTTTCTTTAGGTTATACTTTCAAAAAATCACTTATTGGAAAAATTGGATTATCTAATTTAAGATTCTACGCAACAGGCAACAATGTATTTATTCTTACAAAATATTCAGGGTTAGATCCTGAAGTTTCAACAAGAAGAAATACACCTTTAACTCCTGGAGTTGATTCTTCTCCTTATCCAAGAAGTAGACAAGTTGTTTTTGGATTAAATCTTAGTTTTTAATTTAATAAATATAAAATAATATGAAAAAGATAATTATAATTTCAGGATTAATTATTGCAGGTTTATTCACATCCTGTCAAGATTTCTTAGAAGCTCCAGCTGTTTCATCTGGTGAAGAATCAGTAATTTTTTCTACTGCTGATTTAGCTAAAGGTGCTGTTGATGGTATCAAAGTTCCTTTTGCAGAAACCAACTCATATAGAGGTAGATATTTGCCTTGGTATGGTTTAAATACTGATACAGAATGGTACAACTCGTCAGAATCAACAACTGATGATAAGCCAAGTCTTTGTACGTATGATGCAAGACCAAATAATAGCCAAATGAATACTACTAATAACGTTTGGTCAATGATGTACATCGGAATTGAAAGAGCAAATATTTGTATTCGCGGTCTACGTCGTTATGGGAATCCAACTCCCGGAACTCCTCTAGGACATCTTTTAGGTGAAGCATTAACTTTACGTGCAATCTATTATGCCGATTTATTGAAAACTTGGGGTGATGTACCTGCTCGTTTTGAACCTATTACATCAGATAATGTTTACATTGAAAAAACAAATAGAGATGTAATTTACAAACAATTAATTGCAGACCTTGGTGAAGCTTCAGATTTAACTCCTTGGCCAAATGAAACAGCTTGGACTACAAGTGTTGAAAGAGTAAACAAAGCATTTGTTAAAGGATTACGTGCTCGTTTAGCTTTAGCTGCAAGTGGATACCAACAATATCCTGACGGTGTTCGTAGAAGTAATGACCCAGATTTATCAGTTGCCAACATGTATCCTTTAGCTTTAGCTGAATGTCGTGCGGTAATTCAATCAGGTAAAGCTCGTTTGGAGCCTTCATTTGAAAACCTTTGGAGAAAATACAACCAAGAAAATATAACTGCTGGTGGAGAATCTCTTTGGGAACTTCCTTTCGCTGATGGTAGAGGTAGAATGTTATTTACATTTGCAGTTTATCATACAAGTATAGATCAATATCAAGCTAATGGTGCCGCTAAAGGTGGAGTTGCCGGACCGCTTCCAAACGTATTCTATGATTATGATCAAGTAGATACAAGAAGAGATGTAACATGTGTTCCTTACAAATATGGAACTGCAGTAGCAGGAATTGCTAAACAACAATTAAATGCATTCAATAAATGGTATTTTGGTAAATACAGATACGAATGGATGAACAGAATGGTTACCTCTACAAATGATGATGGAATCAATAAAATGTACATGCGTTATGCTGAAGTCTTAATGATGGCCGCAGAAACTGCAAACGAAGTTGAAGGTCCAGCAGCAGCAGCTCCTTACTTGAAAGAATTAAGAAGAAGAGCATTTGCTCCAGCTGATCAACCGGTAAAAGTAGATCAATATGTTAATGCATTAAATAGCAAACCTGCAATGTTTAATGCTATCGTTGACGAACATAAATTTGAGTTTACAGGTGAAATGGAACGTAAACAAGCTCTTATCCGTTGGGGATTATTGAAAACTAAATTGGACGATGCAATTGCAAGAATGACTCGTTTACGTGATCATACGGGTGAATATGCAACAGTACCTTCAACTTTATACTTTAAATACAGAGCCGACAACGTAACGCTAGATATTTATGGTTTAAATAGAGGTGAATCTACAAATCCAGGTGTGGCATACACTTCATTCGCTTGGAATAGCTTAGTAGATTCTAAAATTACTTCACTTTATAAAGTGGGTGCTAATCCTGACAACAGACAATTTTGGCCAATCTGGCAAGTGTTTATTGATGGAAGTAATGGAAAATTAGTTAATGATTATGGTTATTAATAATTAGCCATTTAAATTAATAAAAAATAATAATTTTTAAAATACCTATTTAATTCTAAATTTAGAAATAAATAGGTATTGTTCTTTATACGTTTCAAATGAATAAATCTAGTCTATTTTTTCTATTTATTTTGATTTCCAATTTCAGTTTTTCACAACAGAAAAATTCTTCTGTTTGGGTTGCTGATAATGGCGATGGAACGTATAAAAATCCCGTAATAAATTCCGATTATTCTGATCCAGATGTAATTCGTGTTGGCGATAAATATTACCTGACTGCCTCTTCTTTCAATTGTATTCCTGGATTGCCCATATTAGAATCAAGTGATTTAGTAAATTGGAAATTAATTGGCTATGGCATTAGTAAATTAACTCCAGAAACTGTTTTTGAAAAACCCCAGCATGGAAATGGTGTTTGGGCACCATGCATTAGATTTCATAATAATTCATTTTATATTTATTATCCGGATCCTGATTTCGGAATCTTTATGATTAAATCAAATAATGCAAAGGGTCCTTGGTCGAATCCAATTTTGGTTAAATCGGGAAAAGGCTTAATTGATCCTACGCCACTTTGGGACGACAATGGGAAAACTTATTTAATTTATGCTTTTGCAGGAAGTCGCGCTGGAATTAAAAGCAGGTTGGTTGCTTGTACCATGAATAGTGAAGGTACTTTTTCCAATAATGATGAGGTCTTAATTATTGATGGACATCCAGATGAGTCAACAATTGAAGGGCCTAAAATATATAAGAGAAACGGGTATTATTATATTTTCGCACCAGCTGGAGGAGTAAGTACTGGTTGGCAAACTGTTCTTCGTTCCAAAAATATCTATGGACCTTATGAAAAGAAAAAAGTTCTTGACCAAGGAAATTCTTCAATTAATGGACCACACCAGGGTGCTTGGGTAGTAACACAAACCGGCGAAGATTGGTTTTTTCATTTTCAAGATAAAGGAGCCTTCGGTAGAGTGGTACATTTGGAGCCTATGAAATGGATTAACGATTGGCCTTTTATTGGTGTTGATACCAATGGTGACGGTGTAGGCGAACCTGTTTCAATATTCACGAAACCTAATGTTGGTAAAAAATACCCATTGGTATTTTTAAGTGATTCAGATGAATTTAACTCATCCCAACTTGGTTTACAATGGCAATGGCATGCAAATTCACAAATAACATGGGGTTTTCCCTCTTCTTTAGGATATTTTCAATTGAATTGCATCCCTAAACCGAAAGAGGCAATAAATCTTTTTGATATTCCAAATCTATTATTGCAAAAATTTCCTAGTGATAATTTTACGGCAACAACCAAGGTAACATTTAATCCTCGATTTGATGATGAAGAAGCAGGATTGGTAATTTTGGGATTGGATTATTCTTATTTAAAATTGAAACAATTAGGAGGTAAAATTTATATATCTCAAAATAATTGTAAAAAGGCTGATAAAAAAGAACTTGAAATAGAGTCAGATGTTGTTCCGTTAAATAACAATACAATTTATTTACAAGTTCAAGTTGAACCAAATGGAAACTGTCAATTCAGATATAGTGAAGACGGAATTTCTTATAGAAATATTGGAACAACTTTCAAAGCGAAAGAAGGAAAATGGATCGGTTCTAAAATTGGATTTGTAGCCTTAAGAAACGGATTCATTAATGATGCAGGAAGTATAAATATCGATTGGATTCGATTTAACAAATAAAAAAAACAAATGAAAATTTTCAAAAACGGTTTAAACTTATTATTACTGTTATTTTTTACTAGCTTTTATTCTCAAGTTCATGATAAATCGTGGAGAAGTATAACTGAAAGTAGGGATGAAAATTGGTTTGCCACAAATGAAGCAAAAGAAATTGCAGAAAATGTATTGTTATACCAAAGAGATATCGGTGGATGGCCAAAGAATATTCAAATGCAAAACCCATTAACAATTGAAGAAAAACAAAAGTTGTTGGCTTTGAAATACGATCCAATTGAATGCACTACCGATAACGGAGCTACTTGCCAAGAGATGCTATATTTATCTAAAATGTATAAAAAAAATCCCGATGAAAGATATAAAAAGGCGTTTCTAAAAGGGATTGATTATTTGCTTGAAGCACAATATGAAAATGGTGGTTGGCCGCAATTTTACCCTTTAATGAAAGGATATTATACTCATATTACCTATAATGACGATTCTATGTCTAATATTCTAGGACTATTTAGAGAAATAAAAAACCAATCCAATTATTACTCAATTACCCCATCTCCTGAAGTAGTAAATAAGATTTCGATTGCTTTTGATAAAGGAATTGATTGTATTTTAAAAACACAATGTAAACAAAATGGAGAACTTACTTCTTGGTGTGCTCAATATGATGAAGTAACGCTTTTACCAGCTAAAGCTAGAGCCTATGAATTGATTTCTTTAAGCGGAAAAGAATCCGTGAGAATTGTATTATTATTAATGTCAATTGAAAACCCAAACAAAGAAATTATTGCAGCAATTGAAGGTGCTGTTCGTTGGTTTGAAAAAACAAAAATTACCAATATCAAATTGGATACCGTTGTAACTGAAAATGGGAAAAAGAATAGGGTAGTAGTTGATACTAAAGATGCTGAGCCACTTTGGGCTAGATTCATGGATATCAATACCAACGAACCATTTTTTTGTGATAGAGACGGAATTAGAAAACCAACACTAGCTGAAATTGGATCGGAAAGAAGAAATGGGTATGCGTGGTATTCTGATGATGCAAAAGCAGTATTGAAACAATATCCAATTTGGAAAAAACAAATCGCAAACCATTAAAAAATAGCCAATATGAAAAAGTGTATTTATTTCTTATTTATTATACTATTCTCAAATGCAATAAAAGTTGATGCTCAAATTACTGACGTTTGGGATTTTGGCGCAACGCAATTGGATCCTAATTTATATAATAATTTATTAAATGAAACCACTATCAATTCTTGGTATGCTTCTTCAATTACACCTGGAAGTGTTAGTACTGCCAATGTAATGCCTGTGAGTTTTACAGCTGGCGCTTTATCTTGGGCGGGAGGAACAAGTGATCGATTAAGGACTACAAACACCTTAATTACTAGATACGATACCAATATAGCAAGCGTTACCACCCACAATGGTAGAATTTATTGTAATGGAAATGCAACTATGGCTGGTAATATTGCAAGTTCTAGATATTTAGGCTTAACCCTTGCAGAAGACGATGAGGTAAAAGTAATTGCAAGAGGAGATACTGCCGGATTATTAACATTTGCAAATGTATCCAATCCAAGTTTGCAAACCGATAATGTGGCAACAACCGCTACAAGTGGAAGTATTACGGAGGTAAATTATGTAGCAAAATATGCAGGTGCCTATAGAATTTATGACGCAACTGCCAAGGCTAGTTTTTATAGAATTTGTAGAAAAGCAGCAACCTACGTGAACCTGTCAGGAAATGTAAATGTTGCTCAAGCTCCTGGAATAACTAACGGATATTCGATTGTTTACACCAATGCAGCTGGAAAATCGTGGTCATCGGTTGTGACTTCAGGAACTTATAACGTGAGAATTCCTGTGGGGTATTCTTATCAATTAAGTTTGGTTAATGCAAATGGATTTGTAATTAGCAACGGACTTACATTTGACAGTACAGGAATAACAACGCCAACAGCTAATCGTGACATTACAATTATTGCAGTAACTTTATATACCGTTTCAGGAAATAGTACCGGTTTAGGATCTTCTATTTCAAATTTAAGTTTAGCTTATACTCCTGCTGCTACTAGAGTTTATACTCCAGTTCCAGTGATTAATTCTGCAGCTTCAACTTACTCAGTACAGCTAGAACCAAATATTCAGTACACAATTTCTTCTCAAGGGGTAAATGATTACGAAATTTTAGCGAATACAATAACAATTCCAACTTCAAATACTACAGCTAATATTGCGTTTACATCAAAGCCAGTTTTTCCTATAACAATTAGTGCTACTGGATTATCCACTGCGCAATTAGCAAGTTTGTATTTAACTTTTACCAATTTGAATGAAAGTGGCTATGTTTATAATTTCAGTGCCACATCTCCAATTTCTTTAAGAAATGGAACTTATTCAGTTACATACAGCGGCCTAGATAATTATCCAGTAGAATTAGGATTGGTATCCAATTTAAGAGTTAATGGCGCGGCTGTCACCAAAACACTGGCGTTCAGACCAGTTACTGTTTGGTCATTTGAAGACAGAACAATTTCAACAAGTACTTCAGCGGCTTATAAAGGAATGCTATTAACAGGTCAAGTTACAACTGTTCCTGCATCTGGACATTTAACTGCAAAAACGGGAGCAACAATTCGTGTTCCAGTAAACCCGGGTGAATCAGTAACAATTGCTTATTATTTTACAGCTAATTTTTCAATTGAAGGAGGTGCTACTATCACTACGGCGACAAATTCTACCAACATTCTAGAATATGCAACCTACAACTATACAGGAACTACAGCAGGTTATGTAAATATAGTAGTTGGTGGGGCTGCAACTTTAACAACCTATTTTCCCGAAATTAAAATTGGTGCAAGATTACAATATTCACCAATATTAACTGTGGGTGTAGATAAACAATATCAAACTATTAATGGGGCGCTTCAAGCTGTCGCAAATATGACTCGGGTTAATAATGATCGAGTAACAATTATGATTGACCCAGGGAATTATGAAGAAATGATTGTTATAAAAGATCAAAACATTACTTTGAAAAATGCCGCTGCAAATCCAAATACTAATTTAATTGATAAGGGAGTTAACATTGCGCCTGGGGCAGTTAGAATTACCTCTTATTATGGAGTTGGATACAATTATTACAGCATGGGTAACGATCAAAAATGGAATCAGGAGGTGTTAAATGTTAACAGAGAAAATGGTTATACCAATTATCAAAATGTTAGCGGAACCACTAATGGATCCTATTGGAATGCAACTGTTGTAGTGAACGCCAATGGATTTATTGCCGAAGATATTATTATAGAAAATTCATTCAATCAATATATCTCTAATAAAGAATCGCAAGATGTTTTAGTAATGTGGAGTACAGGTTCTCCTGGATTACGACCAACAACCTCTGGAAACACTGGAGTTCAAAGTAGAACATTAGTAGAAAGAGCTGCTGCAATTGCAGTTCCTAATACTATTGATAAAGTAATATTAAATAAATGCCGAGTTGTAGGTCGTCAAGATTCCTTCTTTGGAGGATCAGGGGCTAGGGTAGTAGTTTATAAAGGAGATATTATGGGAGCTGTTGATTATATCTTTGGTGGAATGGACGTTGTTTTTTATAAATCAAATTTAAGTATGAATGTAAGTGATGCCTCAAATGATCAAGCTTATATTACGGCTGCACAACAATCAAGTGGAAGAGGATTTTTAATGTACCAATGTACCGTAACAAGCGCTGTTCCTCAAGTTGAATCAGCATCACTATACCGAGCAAAACCTGGTTATTTTGGACGACCTTGGGCAACCAATACAAGCGAGGTTGTTTTTTATAACACTACAATTGAAACCTCAAACAATCCTTCTTTTAATGGACAATCACTAATAGTTCCTTTGGGTTGGCAAAATACATTAAGTGGAAATTCTGCAGGAATGTATGAATATGGTACTGTTGAATTATCAGGAGTAAATAATACGCCAAGTAGAGCGACTTGGGCAACTACTTTAACAACGCCAACATTAAACGATGGAACTGCAATAACCACATTCAATTTTACAAAAGGCAATGATAATTGGGATCCAATTCCCCAGCTAATAGCAAATGAAGCGTTGGCTAATAATCAATTTCAACCTGCTCAAGGGATAAAAGCGATTGCTTATAAAAATACTATTGCTATTGCAAATGTAAAAGCAGAATCTGAAATAACAATTTTCGATCTTAAAGGAGTATTGGTAAAGAAATTGAACACTAATTCTGATACAACTTTTACAATGCCAAATGGTCTTTGGATCGTAAAAGTAAAATCGGAAGGCAGTATTAGCACCTATAAATTATTGACCAATTAATTAAATTTATTAATTGATTTAAAAGCCTCTAATTCGAGGCTTTTTTTGTTAGTAACTAGTTGATTTTTATTGGTTAATCCATAAAAATGTTAAAAATATAAAAATGATATTAAAAATTTTTTAATTAAAAAAAACAATATTACATTTGTGTAATCGATTGCAAATAATAATTAAACAATAACACAATTAAATTATGAAAAAAACTTTACTTACTTTTTTATTTACAATGCTGTTCTCAGCAACTTATTTAAATGCTCAAGTTACACGTACTTGGGTGTTTCCTAGTCCCGTAACTACTGCTGTTCCTGGTTCAACACCTTTTGTGTCTCCTGGGACTGCTTTTCTAGACACAACAGTGGTTGATGGGTTAACTTTAGTTCCAGGTACTGGAATCACAACCTTTGGAGTAACTGCTGGAAGTAATGTAACTTTTGCTGCTGATGCTACCGTATTTACTGGAAACTTTAAATTTGGAGGAGCTGGATTTGCATCAACCGTGACAGCTGCAGAAATGTTAAGCCCTACTGCTAATTTTATGCCAACCCAACGATACGTCTCTTTCCCTGTTGCCGCAGGTACTACTTCAGTAAAAGCATGGTTCAAAACCTCTTCTGGTGGTGCATTACGTAGCCTAGTATGTACCGATGGTGTTGCTTGGAAAACTTTTGTCACTACAACAACTGATGCTGCTAATCAAGCGATTGCTGATCAAGGTATCCTAAATGCTTCATACACAGGTGGTGCTGGAACTCTTTATTTATTCTCAGAAGCAGGCGCAAATTTGTACAAAATTGTTGTTAATGGCCCTGCTCTTGGATTAAATAACTTTGAATTGAATGCTGTAAATGTATTTTCAAATGGAAAACAAATCAATGTTTTAAATGTAACTTCTGAAACTCAAGTTAACGTATATAATATGACTGGAGCTTTAGTTAAATCTTTTGCGACTTCTTCTGATTCTAACTTCGAATTATTGAATTCAGGATTATACATCGTTAATGTAAACTCTGCTGAAGGTCAAAAATCAGTTAAAGTAATAGTAAAATAATATTACAAATTCTTTTAAAAGAATCTATTTCATTACTCATAATAAAAAAAACCTTGCAATTATTGCAAGGTTTTTTTTATTGCCTTTATTCGATTCAATCACATTAATAATTAACCAAAATATTATACCTATAAAATAGTAATATATAAAAAAACCGCTATTGATAATAACGGTTTTTATCTGTTCATTACTAGTGATTATTTCTTAATAAAACGTTTGTTGATTAACCCTTTATTAGTTTGAATTTTAATAAAGTAATTTCCAATACTCAATTCTGTAACATCAATTGATTTAGTATCGCCTTCCACTTTTTTAACCAACGATCCAGTTAAATCGTATATAGATAAAGATTCAATTGTACTTGAAGTTTCTATTGAAAGATTAGTTGAAACGGGATTTGGATACAATAGCAAACTGTCTTCATGGGTGTTGGTTTCTAATCCAAGTAAAGGAGTAAATACTGTCTTAATATAATACAAGTTAGTGGTTGATCCTTTTGTTATTGTATTCAATCCAATCGGAACGTTTTGAATAATAACCACACCTGCTGAAGCGGTATAAGAAATTCCATTCAACTTAATAGTTCCAGTAAAAGTTGGGTCAAAAACCAATGTTAAAGTTGATAACATTGTAGTGGTATATGTTATTACTGTTGCTGACTCAATTTTTAATCTTGCAGTTAACGTTAATCCATCATATGTTGCTGAACCTGCAGTTGAATTCATGTTAGCTGAAGTGAAAGTATAAAATGTACTGTTCAAAACGGATGCTGTAAAATTATGAATCTGATCTCCTGGAGTAGCACCATTAATTAATATCGTCCCAGTTGATGAAACAGGGGTTCCTATTGTCCCAACAGTTGTAATTGTAAAAGTTACTGCTCCAGTTGGAATTCCAGAAACGGTTACGGTTTTAGTTGCAGGATTTTTCACAAATGTTATACCAGCTGATGGTAATCCTGTAATAGTTACATCGGTAGCATCACCACCCCAAATAAATATCATATCAGAGATTGCAGTACCGCTATTTACAGATTGGTTATTATCTGTAGTTGTTACTAAAGTTTGACTACTTCCTGCCACAGTTGGAGACTCTCCTTGTACAAAAACTAAACTTGTTGTATAGCCTGTAAGTGCTGCACTTAAGGGAGTATTTACATCATAGGAATTATCATCAACAGCATTATTGAAAGTCCAAATTAAATCTCCTCCAGAAACCCTTCCTGAATGAAGAATTACATTGTCTCTGGCAACAGTTGGGCTCTCTACGGTTAAACTATTTACGTATAATGTTGGATCTGTGTCAAAATTATTATAAGTATTTGCACCTTGTTTAGATGTAATTGTGTTACTGATAGTTTGATTTCTAGTACTAACTTCAATTGCATCAAATTCAATTGGATTTGTAGTCGCATTATAAGGAACGTATCTAGTTTGTCCACTCATAGTATTATTGAAAGCCTTAATAGTTCCTCCATCTTCTCCAGAAAATGTGCCAGCAGAGCCGCCATAAATATCAGAACCTTGCATTGATGTTAGCATTGGATATTTACAATTTCTAAAATAATTATTTTCCATAAATACAGAGGAGCCCATTGTTGAACCAGCTCCATATTTTGAATTTCCATCGTAGTAATTATTATAAACGTGTGCAGAGTAAAAACGAACACGTGGATGGCGTGAATCGGAATGATCGTACCAATTATGGTGGTAGGTTACGTATAATCCTGAGGTTGTATTTTCACTAAGACCTAAAAGGTTGCACTTTCCACTGTCCCAAAAATGATTATAGGAAAAGGTACAAAAGGTAGAACGTTTACAATCTAGAGCACCATCACCTTTAACTTGATCGGCAGCGCCACCTGGAGCACCGTAAAATAGATCACAGTTGTGAATCCAAATATGGTCATTATCTTGTTGTAAACCTACATTGTCACCTTCAGCAGCATTGGTATTCATAAAACCAAGATTACGAACTTCAATATTTGAACCTGATTTTATTCTAATCCCGAAACCATTTGCAACAGCATCAGAACCAACGCCCTCTATGGTTACAGAACTCGATACATTATTAGCATTTTCAATCACGATATCACCCCCTTCTAAAACGTTACAATCAGTGATATTTCCAATCATTCTAAAAATAAATGGGCGAGGATCTCTTCCTTTTTTAATACCGTATAATATATTTTGAAAACCAACACATGGATTTACAGTTGCTCCAGTGATGTTCATTGAAACTGAATTTTTGGTGTTTTGTGTAATATAAATAATAACAGCACCAGTTTTAGGCGTTCCATCTAAATTATATCCTCCAGGTATTCTTCCGCCGCTAAATGCAAATCCGTTTCTGTCATGCGGAACAACAGTAATTGGGTCAGAAATAGTTCCAGCAGTTTCTACGGCGTTAATTACTGCTGTAACTTTTACAGTATAAGTTCCTGGAGTTAGTCCGATTATATCTGCACGGAAATAAGTTCCGTAACTTCTTATTAATTGAGTATCAATTTGTCTATTGGTTTGACCTCCACCAGTATAATAAACGTTGTAACTTGAGGCACCAGCTACGGGAGTCCATTTTACAAATGCACATTCAAGCCATCCTCCAGTTTGAGTAATAGTTTGTGCCGACATTTGGATTAGTGGAATTAAAATAAATAAGAAAGATAGAATTCGTTTCATAATTTTCTGATAATATAATTTGTAAACCTTATTGTAATCGATTACACAAATGTAATTTTATTTTTAATACTAATAGCTAAATTACTAATAATTAATTAATAAAACACTATTAATAATTATTTGACTTTTAAGAAATAAACTAAAAAAAGGTGAATACTTAAGTAAATTTTAGATTGCTTTTTGGAAGGTTATGTAAATAAAAAAAGACAAACTATTAATTTTGTCTTTTATTTGTGGGCGATGAGGGGTTCGAACCCCCGACCCTCCCGATTGCATCGGGATGCTCTAAATTATTCATCTAAGAGATTTATTATTTTCTCTTTACTTTTCCAGCTTTTAATTTGTTTTTCACGAGCTAGTGCTTCTGTTTTAGTCGCAAATTCTTGAGTAAAAACAATTTTCCAATCGTTTACATTTCCGGTAAAACCTTTGCTTTTTTGATTGTGTCTAATTATTCTTTCAGCTAAATTAGAACTAAAACCGATGTAATATTTGTCCTTTATGGGACTGTAAAGAATGTATACAATAAATAGCATAATATTAACTTTGGCATATAAAAAAAGTCCTTATTTCTAAGGACTTGTGGGCGATGAGGGGTTCGAACCCCCGACCCCCTCGGTGTAAACGAGGTGCTCTGAACCAGCTGAGCTAATCGCCCTAATTAGGTGTGCAAATATAAGTCTCTTTTCGGTATTTGCAAACTATTTTTAAAATAATTACAATATTTCTGCTACTACAAATGTGCTTCCGCCAATGTAAATAAAATCGGTTGCAGTTGCATTCTTTTTAGCGCTTTCATAAGCTTCTGAAACTGAATTATATACTTTTCCGATTAATCCAAATTCAACTGATTTTTGCTCTAAAATTTTGGCATCCAAACCTCGTGGCATATTAGGTTTACAAAAATAATAAATGGCATTTTTTGGAAATAAAGGTAGGATTTCATTCAAATCTTTGTCATTTACTACCCCAAAAACAAAATGTAAAGTGTCGAATTCTTCTTTTTTTAGTTGGTTTAATACAATCTCCAAACCATGTTTATTGTGTGCTGTATCGCAAATGGTTTTTGGAGCACTATTTAATTGTTGCCATCTTCCTTGAAGTCCCGTATTTTTTCCAACATTTAAAAACCCGTATTTTATATCATTTTCTGAAATTTCAAATCCCGGAATTGAATTTAATAATCTTAAAGTTTGAATTGCCGTTTTCTTATTTGAAATTTGATAATCACCTTTTAAATCGGAGGGATAGTCATTAGAAATGGTGTCGGAGGCAAAGAATATTTCCGAATGAGTTGTTGTTGCTTTAGCAATAAAAACTGGTTTTGTTTCCGAAGTATATTCACCAATAACTACAGGAATATTATTTTTTATAATGCCCGCTTTTTCATTTGCAATAGCTTCAAGAGTGTTTCCTAAAAACTGAACGTGGTCTTTTCCTATATTGGTAATAACCGAAATCAATGGGGTAATTATATTGGTAGAATCCAATCGACCTCCTAATCCGACTTCAATAATTGCGATGTCTACTTTTTGTTTTTTGAAATATTCAAATGCCAATCCAACTGTCATTTCAAAAAAACTCAACTCATTTGCCTTAAAGAAATCAATGTTTTTTTCTATAAATTCACAAACAAATTCTTCAGAAATTTCAATTCCGTTGATTTTGATTCGTTCCCTAAAATCTCTTAAATGGGGTGAGGTATACAAACCCACTTTATATCCTGCTTCTTGCAAAACAGAAGCGAGTAGGTGTGATGTGGATCCTTTTCCGTTAGTTCCAGCAACGTGAATAAATTTTAAATCATTTTCAGGATTCCCTAAATAACCAGACAATAAAATGCTATTCGTTAAATCTTCCTTATAGGCGGATGCACCTTGTTGCTGGTACATAGGAAGTTGGTTAAACATCCAATTTAAAGTTTCCTGATAGTTCATTAAATCTAGAAAAGGTTTAGGGTTTTACGCTTTAGAAGTAATTATTGCGTTAGTTTAAAATTGTAAATTATTTTTCCTATTTGAGTTTCAGCAGCAGTTGCATCTGCTTGCCATTTTGTATTCATAGCGGCTATTTTTGCCTGGTCTAAAAGGCATTTTGCTGAATTTGTAGTACCTCGTACACCTGGATTTGCATTAATAACTGTTCCTGATTTATCAACCGAAATTTGAACTACCACTACGCCTTCCTCATTACAATTGTATTTTGGTCGAGGTGTATTCAATGCTTTTCTATTCCCTAATTGATAATTTCCATTACCTGATCCTTTGCCCGACCCACTACCTGTTCCATAACCGCTTCCTGTTCCTAACCCTTCACCAGAACCATTTCCACCTCCAGAACCCGTTCCACTTCCACCACCGCCATTGTACCCTTTGGAGTTGGTATCGCCATTAGATTTCCCTTTATTTCCAGCTGTTTTATCGTTTCCGTCTCCTTCTTTATTTGATCCGTTTAATAAATTGGACAAGGCATCAGAAGTCGATTTTGAAGGTTTAGGGGTTGGTTTTACAACCGGTTTATCTTCTTCTTTCTTTTCAATTTTAGTATCTGGTTTTTTAATATCGGCAATTGCAGGAGCTTCTTCATTTTCAGAAACCACTATTTCTTTTTCCTCGGTAGGAGTTTCAACAACTTCTTCTGGAGCTGCAGTTACAACCTCTTTTGAATCAAAATTCTCTCCCGATCCTAAATCACTATCTCCAAAATTTACCGCAATTTCGCCACCGCCACCGCCACCTTCCATTTCAGGAAGTGGTAAGCTATCGCTAAATTTCAAAAAGAAAAACAATAAAAAAAGTAATACAAAACTTGATAAAGTAATGATTATTGATTTTTTTTCTTGTTCAGTTTCAAATAGTTTCATTGATAGTAAAATTGAGATATAAAGATAATACAATATTTAAAACGAAAAAGGAATCAAAAAATTGTTACTATCTTTTAGTATATTACACCAACTGTTTTAATGCAATTTCAAATGCTGTGGCGCTAATATTAGTTTTTGAATTACTTATAGAATGTGCTTTTGCAATAGCATTTTTAATTGTATTTGAAGTATCATTAAATATAGATTCGTCAGTCATTTGGACTTTTTTCTCCATAAAATAAGCAAATACTCGCGCCATTCCACAATTTGAAATAAAGTCGGGAATCAAGCTGATTTTTTGATCTACTTGTTCCATGATTGAGCCAAAAAATATTTCTTTATCAGCAAATGGCACATTGGCACCGCAAGAAATTACTTCTAATCCTGAAGCAATCATGTTATCAATTTGTTGTTGAGTCACCAATCTAGATGCGGCACAAGGAGTGAAAATTTCTGCGCCTATGGTCCAAATTTTTTCATTGATTTCCTCAAAAGGAATCATATTGTTGGCAACCAATTTATTTCCGTCTTTATTTAAGAATAAGGTTCTAATTTCTTCAAATGTAAATCCGTTTTCATTGATAAGACCACCGTCTCTATCGATAATTCCAATTACTTTTGCACCCATTTCTGCCAAGTAAAAAGCGGCTGCTGAACCTACATTTCCAAATCCTTGAACAATCGCTTTTTTACCTTTTACATCACCACCGTAAATAGTGTAAAAATGGCGAACTGCCTCTGCAACGCCATAACCTGTAATCATATCGGCAACAGTATATTTACGAGTGACATCTGGAGAAAAAACAGGGTTTTCAATTACCTTCACAACGCCTTGTCTTAATTGTCCAATTCTATTGATTTTATCAGCTTCACTAGGTTTGAAATGTCCATTAAAAACACCTTCTTGAGGATGCCAAACGCCACATTCTTCTGTCATTGGGATTACTTCGTGAATTTCATCTACATTTAAATCGCCGCCAGTTCCATAATAACTTTTTAATAACGGTGAAACTGCTTTGTACCAACGCTGTAAAACACCCTTTTTTCTTGGATCATTTGGGTCAAAATTAATTCCTGATTTTGCTCCACCTATTGCAGGTCCAGAAACTGAAAATTTCACTTCCATAGTTTTTGCTAAGGACAAAACTTCGTTCATATCCAACCCTTTTCTCATTCTTGTTCCACCACCAGCAGCACCACCTCGCAATGAATTGATTACCGTCCAACCTTCCGCTTCCGTTTCTTGATCTTTCCAGTTAAAAATAATTTCAGGTTCTTTATTTTCGAATTTTTTAAGTAAATCTTTCATTAATTTTTCCTTTTTTAGAATTGCAAATATAGGTAACTTTAATTTTTTATGGTATTATTTTGGATTGTATATTTTTCCGGAACTATGGTCTTTTGATGCTCCTGTTACACTGCTTAAAGTATTGATTTCATTTCTCAATTTTAAAACTCCCAACATTCCAAAAATTAATGCTTCTTTGAATTCGATAATTTTCTTTTCTGGTATTAATAATTTAGTTTCCTGTAAATAAAATTGGATTCTACTGATCAAAAATTCATTATACGCACCACCGCCAGTAATCAATAAATTTGATTTTTTATTGGTCAAAGCCAATCCAATTTGATAAGCAATGTGTTCTGTGAATGTTGCTAATTTATCTTCAATTGAAATTTTATAGCTTTCAATTATTGGTAAAACGATTTCTTTTACAAATTCGAATCCTAATGATTTTGGGTAAGATAAATTGTAAAATTCTAAGTCATTCAATTCGTTTAGTAATTCTGAATTAATTTTTCCTGAACTTGAAATCGATCCTTTATCATCATATTCAAAACCTAATTTATTGGCATAAAAATTCAAAACGGTATTCACGGGAGAAATATCAAAGGCAATTCTTTTTCCATTTTCCTCAAAGGAAATATTTGAAAAACCACCTAAATTCAAACAATAATCTGCTTCTGAAAATAATAGTCGATCGCCAATTGGAACTAATGGTGCGCCTTGACCGCCCAATTCAACATCTTGAACTCTAAAATCGCAAACAACTTTTTGGTTACATAGGGTTGCAATTTCTGGTAAGTTGCCTATTTGTAAAGTAATTCCATTTTTTGGTTTGTGTAATATAGTGTGTCCATGGGAACAAACGGCATCAATAGATTCAAGATGGTATTTTGAAATAAATTTTGAAATAATATTTCCTAATAATAAGGTATATTCTTTATTTAATTGTTGTAATTCAGTTTCAGAAAATCCAACGGCAATTTTTAAGTGGTCAATCCATTCTTGGCTGTAGCCAATAGTTTCAGATTCAAGGATTTGGAAATTCCATTTTCCATTTGTCATTTCAAAATTAAGGTGCGCCAAATCAATTCCGTCAAGCGAAGTGCCCGACATCAAGCCAATAATGTTATATTTTTCTTGAATCATCGGCTAAAATTAATAAATCATTTTGAGAATTTGATAATTTAGAAGTATATTTGTTTGCATTTTTTATATTAATCACAATTATTATTCCCGATTATGGATTTTAAACTTACAGAAGAGCATTTAATGATTCAACAAGCAGCTAGAGATTTTGCTAAAATGGAATTGTTGCCAGGTGTAATTGAAAGAGATGAACATTCAAAATTTCCTACTGAACAAGTAAAGATGATGGCTGAACTTGGATTTATGGGAATGATGGTCGACCCTAAATATGGAGGTTCTGGTTTAGACAGTATTTCCTATGTTCTAGCGATCACTGAGATTTCAAAAATTGATGCCTCTGCAGCGGTAATTATGTCGGTTAATAATTCACTAGTTTGCGCTGGAATTGAAAAATATTGTAATGAAGAACAAAAACAAAAATACCTTGTTCCTCTTGCTAAAGGAGAAGTTATAGGTGCATTTTGTTTATCGGAACCTGAAGCGGGTTCTGATGCTACTTCTCAAAAAACAACTGCAATTGATAAAGGAGATCACTATTTATTAAATGGTACAAAAAACTGGATTACCAATGGTAGTTCAGCATCAACTTACATAGTGATTGCTCAAACAGATATTGAAAAAGGACACAAAGGAATCAATGCTTTTATAGTTGAAAAAGGATGGGCTGGTTTCGAAATTGGACCTAAAGAAAAGAAAATGGGAATTCGAGGTTCTGATACCCATTCTCTAATGTTCACTGACGTTAAAGTTCCAAAAGAAAATAGAATTGGTGAAGATGGTTTCGGATTCAATTTCGCAATGGCCGTTTTAAATGGCGGTAGAATTGGTATTGCATCTCAAGCTTTAGGAATTGCAAAAGGAGCTTATGAATTGGCTTTACAATATGCTCAAGATAGAAAGGCTTTTGGTAAAGAAATTTTCAAACACCAAGCAATTGCTTTCAAATTAGCCGATATGGCAACTCAAATTTCAGCTGCTGAATTGTTGGTGTTAAAAGCAGCTTCTGAAAAAGATGCAGGTCAAGATATTTCTCAATCGGGAGCTATGGCAAAATTATTTGCTTCTCAAACAGCAATGGATACTACAATTGAGGCAGTTCAAATTCATGGCGGTAACGGATATGTTGCCGAATACCATGTGGAAAGAATGATGCGTGATGCTAAAATCACTCAAATTTATGAAGGTACTTCTGAAATTCAGCGAATCGTAATTTCAAGAACGTTGATTGCCTAACATTAAATTATTCAAATAAAAAAAGTCCTAAAACTCATTGTTTTAGGACTTTTTCATTTATTATAGTTGGATATTATTTTGCCAATGTCATTTCATCAACAATGTGTTTTGCACCAGAGTATTTTTCAATAACCCATAATACATAACGAATATCAACATTAATTGTTCGCTGTAATTTTGGATCGAAAATTACATCTCCAGCCATAGCTTCAATGTTACCATCAAATGCCAATCCGATTAATTCTCCTTTTCCATTCAAAACTGGTGAACCTGAATTTCCACCCGTAATATCATTATCAGTTAAGAAATTTACGTGAAGTGATCCGTCTTTATCAGCAAAACGACCATAATCTTTGTTTTTGTTCATTTCCAATACACGAACAGGTAAATCAAATTCTTCATCACCTTTCTTGTATTTTTTAACCTGACCGTCTAATGTCGTATAGTTATTAATCTTAGCATCGTTTCTTTTATCCGCAGGTAAAGAACGAACTTTTCCATAAGTTAAACGCAATGTAGAATTTGCATCTGGATACTTAATAGTTCCAATTTTTGATTCTCTTAATCCTTCCACTAATAAACGGAATGCAGCTCCATAATCATTTTGTGCTTTGGCAATAGCATCCGATTTGTTGTTCATGTGAGCAACTAAATCATTTGAAAGTAAGTACAAAGGATCACTTGCCAAAACAGCATCACTTGGGTAGTCTAAAAATGCTTTTACTTTATCTAAAGAAGTTAAAACACTCATTTCAAATGCAGCATTTACAAATTTAGAGTAATCGTAGTTACTGTCTTTTCCTATTTTTTCTACCATTGGAGCAATTCCATAACCAACAGATTTTGTAGCATATAATTTTAATTGAGCAGTCAAAATATCTTTTTCAGCAGGTAGGTAAGAATCCTTGAAGAAACCATCAGCCATTTCAACAATTTTAGGAGCCATTGTTGCACGTTTAGCAGCATCGGCTTTTGCATAAGCATCCAATTGTCTTCCTAATGTACGGCCAATTGTTCCATAAGAGGAAGTTCTCATTAGCTGTTGTAGGTAATTATCGTGACGCGATTTTTCATTCGTCAACGCGTAGTAAGCATTTATTGTAGCTACAACATTACCATATTTAGCTTTATTCTCCGCTTTATTTGCCCATTTATTGAATTTTGCTTCTTGAGCAGCTTTCGCTTTTGATGTTTGAAATTTGCTTAAAGCATCAATCATCCCTTGACGGTTTTTCCAATAATTGGCAGTAGAAGCAAATTTTGAAGCATAAACTAAACGAATTGCGGCACTTTGATCCATGTATTTTTTCATGTTGTCCATACCTGTTTTTGCACCTTCAACCCAAGCAGGATAAGCAAATTTTACGTTTTGCTCAATTCCACCAGCTGGCATCCAACGGTTTGTTCTTCCAGGATATCCTAAAATCATAGCATAATCACCTTCTTTTACTCCGTTTAAGTTTACAGGTAAATAGTGTTTTGGACTTAGCGGAACGTTTGAAGTAGAATAGTCTGCAGGATTTCCGTCTTTATCAGCATAAATTCTGAACATTGAGAAATCGGCAGTGTGACGTGGCCATTCCCAGTTGTCAGTATCACCACCAAATTTTCCTAGACTTTCAGGTGGAGTTCCTACTAAACGAACGTCTTTATAATCTTGGTAAACAAAATAGTAATATTCATTTCCTTGAAAAAAGGGACGAACAGAAACAGTGTATTTCCCGCCTTCATTGTTTTCTTTTTCAATCGCTGCAATTTCTTGATTAACCGCTTTTTCTCTCTCTGCCTCAGTCATTTTATCATTTACTTTGGCTAAAATTCTTTTGGTACAATCGTCCATACGAACGAAAAAACGAACGTACAAGCTTGATGGTTTCATTTCTGAAGCTCTATTAGCAGCCCAATAACCGTCTTTCAAATAGTTTTTCTCGGCAGTAGACAATTCAGCAATTGCATCATATCCACAGTGGTGGTTCGTCAATACCAATCCGTCTTTCGAAATAACTTCTGCAGTACAACCTCCATTAAATTGAACAATTGCATCTTTCAAACTGTGGTGGTTAATGCTGTAAATTTCTTCAGCTGTCAATTGCAACCCCATTTTTTGCATATCTCGGTGATTCAAACGCTCAATGAACATTAAAAACCACATTCCTTCATCGGCCTTAACAGTCGTAGGAATCAATAGAACCCCAATAATTAGGGATAAAATAAATTTTTTCATATTTAATTAGTTTTTTTAGGAACTGCGAATATAAATCATTTTCATTATTTTATTGTTATTCAATGTTTAAAAAGTGATGAATTTGATTTTTCGTTTTTTATCATTTGGGCGAATGGCCGGGCTCTCCGCTATATCCGCGTGATTGCTTCGTCGTTCCTACTTGCAATCTCGTGGGATGCCGCTGCTATCCCTATCGCGATTTTGTAGTAATAAACACTTGAAAGGTGCAATTTGTCAATCTGAATTTATTTCAGATTCTAATAGATGCTGAAACAAGTTCAGCATGACAATTTTCAAAACTAATAGTTCTCAATTTATTAACTTTTGCAAAAACAAATAACCTTATGATAAAATAAAAAGCACGATAAATTAACACGACAATAGGAATTTTGTCAAAACTAAAAATGAAAAATAAAAGAAAAATTCCATTAGTAGTAATAAGTGATGTTCACCTCGGAACCTACGGATGTCAAGCTACCGAATTACTCCAATATTTAAAATCTATTCAACCCAAAACTTTAGTTCTAAACGGTGATATCATAGACATGTGGAACTTTTCGAAAAGTTATTTTCCGCCTGCACACATGAATGTTTTACGACACATTATTAAAATGTCGGCCAACGGAACCCGATTAATATACATCACCGGAAATCACGATGAAGTATTGCGAAAATATTCTGACCTTATTTTAGGTAAATTCGAATTGGTTGACAAACTAGTTCTAGAATTAGATGGAAAAAAAGCATGGATTTTCCATGGTGATGTATTCGATTCATCCACTCAAGGATATGCAAAAATATTAGCAAAAATTGGCGGGAAAGGTTACGATTTATTGATATTAATCAATAGTTTCTTGAATTGGATAATGGTATTATTGGGAAAAGAAAAGCGAAGTTTCTCCAAGAAAGTGAAAGACAGCGTTAAAAAAGCAGTTTCGTTTATCACCAATTTTGAAGTTACTGCAGCAGAAATTGCCATTGATAAAAAGTACGATTATGTAGTTTGTGGTCACATTCATAAACCTCAAATGAGAGTGGTTAGCAACGAAAACGGATCAGTATTGTATTTAAACAGTGGCGATTGGGTGGAAAACCTTACCTCATTAGAATATAAAAATGCTGAATGGAGCATTTATGAATACAAAAAGGAACATTACCTATATTCTGAAGCAAACGAAGAATTAGTTCCTGAAGATTATGCTGCAAAAATTCTCTCCTAATTAAGATTTAATTTACAAATGAAAATATTCTACGCAATACAAGCAACGGGCAACGGTCATATAAGTAGGGCGGTGCAGTTGTATCCGTATTTGAAAAAATTTGGGACAGTCGACTTTTTTATGAGTGGTAACAATGCCAGTTTGAATGTTGATATTCCAATAAAATATAAAAGTAAAGGTTGTAGTTTGCATTACAGTAAATGTGGGGGATTGGATTATTGGGAAATAGCCAAAAACATCAATCCTTTGCAAATGTATCGAGATGCAAAAGCACTTCCATTATCGGACTACGACGTGGTAATTAACGATTTTGATTCGGTTACTGCATTGGCATCAAAACTTCAAAATGTGAAATCGGTTCAGTTTGGACACCAGGCAAGTTTTAAATCGAAGTTGACCCCGCGGTCAGAAAATAATAATTTAATGGGGGAGTTGGTTTTGCAAAAATATGCTCCTGCAAATAAATATATTGGACTTCATTTTAAAGAATACGATACTTTTATTCACCCTCCTATTATTAAAGATGATATTGTAAATGCCACTCCCACCGACTTAAAACACATTTCTGTTTACCTGCCTTCTTTTGATAAAGAGTGTTTGCAAACCGCTTTTAATAAAGTGAGTGACGTTCAATTTCATTGGTTTTTAGGCGATGTTAAAGAACAATATACCATTGGGAATATCACTTATTTTCCGGTAAACCAAAAGCTTTTCAATGAAAGTTTAATTTCTAGTCACGGAATTATAACGGGAGGTGGATTTGAAACTCCCGCTGAAGCATTGTACTTAAATAAAAAGGTACTTAGTATCCCAATTCAAAACCACTACGAACAAGAATGTAATGCTGCGGCCTTGAAATTATTGGGAGTTCCGGTACTAAGTAAAGTGGGGGATCACTTTCATGTTGAAATTGAAAATTGGCTGAATGGTAAAATTGTATATCCAAAAATTGAAGCCAACGATATTCCAAAAACACTGCAATATTTGTTTGATACTTATAATGATTAATAAAAAAAGCCATCAATCGATGGCTTTTTAATTTATAAATTATGACTGTTTTCAGGAACGTCATCCTCCATATTTAGCATGTTCCAAAGTTTGTCTTTTAACTCCGTTAGCCCTTGTTGCGCAACAGATGAAATGAATAAATAAGGCGTTCCTGCAAACTCTTTATCCAATTCTGTTTTTAATTCCGCTTTGAGTTCGTCGTCCAACATGTCGCATTTTGAAATCACAACGATGCGCTCTTTGTCCAACATTTCGGGATTGTATTTTGTTAACTCATTTACTAAAATATCATACTCTTCCTTGATATTTGGAGTGTCAACAGGAATTAAAAACAACAACGTTGAATTTCTTTCAATATGTCGTAAAAAGTAATGACCTAGCCCTTTTCCTTCGGCAGCACCTTCAATAATTCCGGGAATATCTGCAATTACAAACGATTGAAAATCACGGTAGGCCACAATTCCAAGATTTGGTTTTAAAGTGGTAAAAGGGTAATCGGCAATTTTTGGTTTTGCTGAGGTTAATACAGAAAGCAAAGTCGATTTTCCAGCATTGGGAAAACCTACTAATCCTACATCGGCAAGGACTTTTAATTCTAAAATAATATCAATTTCAGTTGAAGGCAATCCAGGTTGAGAATACCTCGGCGTTTGATTCGTTGAGCTTCTAAAATGCCAGTTTCCTAAACCACCTTTTCCTCCTAGAGCAACAATTCTCTTCTCGCCGTGTTCTGTAATTTCGAATAATATTTCATTGGTTTCTTTATCACGAACTACAGTTCCTAGTGGCACTTCGATGTATTTATCTTCTCCATCAGCACCGGTACTTCTATCGGAACCTCCATCACCACCATGTCCAGCTTTTACGTGTTTGGCAAATTTTAAATGAAATAATGTCCAAAGGCTTTTGTTTCCAACAAGATATACGTGTCCACCGCGACCACCATCACCACCATCAGGACCTCCTTTTTCAATAAATTTTTCCCTGTGCAAATGGGTAGAACCCTTTCCGCCTTTACCAGAGGAAACATATATTTTTACGTAATCTACGAAATTTCCTTCAGTCATTTTCTTGTTTTTTATTCTAAATTAGTAGTAACAAAAAGTTATAAACTTTCAATTACAGCGCTCAATCTTTGGGTAATTTCTTCAATAGAACCAATTCCATCAACTGGATAAAACTTATTTTGGGTGCTATAAAAATCCATTAAAGGAGCTGTTTTTTCATTGTATTCTTGGTAACGATTTCTGATTTTATCTTCGTCTTGATCGTCCACGCGTCCACTGGTTTTTCCTCTTTCTAATAATCTTTTAATTAAGATTTCATCGTCTGCTTCCAGTGCAATTGTTGCAGTGATATTCCAATTTTTGGTAGCTAAAAAAGCATCTAAAGCTTCTGCTTGTGCTAGTGTTCTTGGAAACCCGTCAAATAAAAAGCCTTTAGTATCAGGATTCTTTTCAACGGTGTCTTGTAACATTTTTATGGTTACTTCATCAGGAACTAAATCGCCTTTATCCATGTAACTTTTCGCTAATTTACCTAAGTCAGTTTCGTTTTTAATATTGTATCTAAAAATATCACCAGTTGATAAATGAGTTAGATTGTATTTTTCTTTTAAAAATTCTGCTTGAGTTCCTTTTCCAGCCCCTGGCTTTCCAAATAAGACAATGTTAATCATGATTAAATGTGTGTTGTATTTGTAGTTATTTATTATTTTAATTGATAAACTTCTGGTAAATTTCTGCCTAAACCGTCATAATCTAATCCGTAACCAACGATGAATTTATTTGGAATTCGAATCCCAATATAATCCAATTTCAGGTCTTTTTTATAGGCATCAGGTTTGAAAAACAAAGTAGCTATTTTAAAGTGTTTTACATTTTGTTTTTTGAACAATTCTTTCAATTCTGCAACTGTATTTCCCGTGTCCACGATATCTTCAATAACAATTACGGTTCTACCGGTTAAATCTTGGTTTAAACCAATTAATTGCTTTACTTCATTTGTGGTAGTAGTCCCTTCGTAGGAGGCTAATTTTATAAAACTTACTTCACAGGGTTTTTTAAAATGTTTCATAAAATCGGATACAACCATAAAAGAACCGTTTAAAACACCAATAAATACAGGGATTTCATCAGCAAAATCAGCTTCTACTTGAGAGGCCATTGTTGCTATTGCAAAATCTATTTCTTCTGCAGAAATAAAAGGAACAAATTGTTTGTCGTGTAATTGAATCAATTTTCTGATTTTTTATAAGCTGCAAAGATATAGAATTCACATTTTACAATTGATAAAGCGATTGTATATTTTAATTTTCTAATAAATAAATCTTTACAAATGAATTATTTAATTCACTTTTATTAACAAATGTTAAAGTCATTCAATTATTATTTGTATTTTTATAATCTAAATGGTAATAATTTTAGTTTTATGGCATCATTAGACCAATATACAGGCATTTTAGGACAAAAGAATGCAAAACATTTATTACGTCGCGCTTCTTTCGTTTATACAAAATCATTAATAGATCAATATGCTCTTTTAACCCCAAATCAGGCATTAAACTTGCTTTTAACAACTAATTCACCAGTGGTAAGTTTGCCTTATGATCCTATTCCTACAACTACACCTGATGGTTTTTGGACGGAATCTACAGCCTTGCCTACCTCATTTGCTGGTCAATTGAGAAAAGGCGGAATAGTTGCGGGTTGGTGGTGGTATAATGCCATTAATAGTCCCAATTTAAAATATAAATTATCTCATTTTTTATCTACTTGTTTCACAGTCGAAATAGGAGGTTCTGCATCAGCAACTGATTTTTATGATTACATCCGATTGCTTTTGTATTATTCCTACGGGAATTATAAAACTCTAGCAACAAAAATGACGATGAATAATAATATGTTGTATTACTTGAATAATACAGCAAATACCAAGACAGCACCAAACGAAAATTATGCAAGAGAGTTTTTGGAACTTTTCACTATCGGGAAAGGACCGCAAATTGGTGTTGGGAATTATACCACTTACACTGAAGCCGATATAGTTCAAGCGGCTCGTGTTTTAACTGGTTTTAGGAGAATGAGTACAAGAACGGTAATTGATCCAGATACCTCTTTGCCCAAAGGTTATAATGTTTATACGTACCATCATACTAGTCCTAAAACTTTTAGTAGCGCCTTCAATAATACTGTAATTAGCGCAGCTACTAATGATGTGGGAATGGATACAGAGCTGAATGACTTTGTAAATATGGTTTTCAATCAACAAGCTACAGCAAAAAATATTTGTCGTAAAATGTATATTTATTTTGTCAAAGGAACCATAACTCCTGAGGTTGAAACTGATATTATTGCGCCATTAGCTCAGGATTTTTACAATAATGGATATGAAATTGCTCCAATAATTAGAAAATTATTAGAAAGTAAGCATTTTTATGATTTAGATGATTCCGATCCAACCAATGAAACTATTGGAGGAATAATAAAATCACCATTAAATCAAATTTCTGAAATCTGTACTTACTTAAAAGCTACAATTCCAAATCCGAATACAAACGCCTACGAATATTATTATAAATTTTGGTCCATTTTTGTTTACAATAGCTATTTTACAGGTTCAAACATGATGATTTTTGATCCTGAAAATGTAGCAGGACATCCAGCCTATTATCAAGCCCCTGATTTTGATAAAAATTGGATTTCTGCAACCAATTTAATTTCAAGATACCGTTTAGGAGAATCTTTATTAGATGGCTATAATAGAATTAGTGGAAACGCAACCATTATTGCTAAAATTAATATTTCTTTGGTTGTTAGAGACGGAAATATTATTACCGTTGCTAACGATCCTTATATTTTGACATCAGAATTGTGTAATGCACTTTTTGCTCAAAACCCAAATTTAGACCGTGTAAACTACTTTATGAATACGTTTTTACTTCAAGGATTGGCTACTTTTTATTGGACTAACGCTTGGGATGATTATATCGCTACCGGAGTAAATACAGTAGTAGAATCTAGACTGAAATTATTGGTAACAAATATTTTGAGAGCACCAGAATCTCAAATGTTTTAATACTATTTTATATGAAAAGAAGAAATTTTATTCAACTCACCGCATCCGCATCTGCATTAACACTTTTGCCAACGGAAGTATTTGCACTTTTTAAATCGGCAGGTATGACTACCTGTCCGAATGTAAATGCAAAAAAAATAGTATTAGTTCAATTATCTGGAGCAAATGACGGATTAAACACCGTAGTGCCTTTAAATCAATACGATGCTTATGCAGCTTTACGTCCTAATATAAAATTAAATAATGCAGGACAAACCAATGGAATAATTAATTTAGATACTACATTGCCCTTGGCTAACCAAATTGGGCTCCACCCAGCATTAACCGGATTTAAAAGTTTATATGACCGCGGATTAATGCGGGTTGTTCAAGGTGTTGGATACGCCTCTCAAGATAAATCCCACTTTAAATCTACCGATTTGTGGTTGACAGGTGGAGACGGAACGGCTGCCAATAACAATATTGATAGCGGGTGGATTGGAAGATTTTTGGAGAATTACTACAGTAATTTCTTAACTGCAAATTTCCCTTTGGGAATTCAATTAGGAAGTAGCGATAATTCTTTAGGTTTCCACGGAGAAGTTGAACACGGAATGTCAATTAATATAAATGGGCAAGATCCTGCAGGCTTTTACTCAATATTGAATGGATTGGGTGGTGCGCCGCCAACGTCAATTCCAAATTCTGAATACGGTGATTTAATCCGATTTATTTTAGCTAGCGATGCAGAAACAAATTTATATGCTCAAAGTATTTCAACAGCATTTAATACAGGAACAAATTCTACCAATGTAACCTATCCTTCAACAAGTTTGGCTAACCAATTAAAAACGGTTGCAAGGTTTATCTCTGGGGGTTTACAGACAAAAGTATATTTAGTGAAAATAGGAGGTTTTGACACCCATGATATTCAAGTTGCTTCAAATACCACAACTCATTTGGGAACTCATGCAGATCTTTTAACCCAAGTTTCAGAATCTATAAATGCTTTTATTACCGATTTAAACAATCAGAATTTAGGTGACGATGTAATTGCTGTTCCGTTTTCTGAATTTGGTAGGAAAGCAGGTGAAAATGGTAATTTAGGAACCGATCACGGGGAAATTGCACCTATGTTTGTTTTCGGAAAATCAATAAATCCAGGTGTTTCAGGAACAAATATTAACCTTTCCGAAGCCGTATTGGCAAATAATTTCCAAGTACAAACCGTGCAACACGATTATCGAAGAGTTTTCAGTACAATTCTACAAGATTGGTTTGGAACTAGTAATCAAACTTTAGATTTAACTTTTTATAACAATACTACTAATCAAGGTTATGCAAATAATAAAGTTAGTAATTTGATAAAAATTGAAAATACTGTTCCAGCTAGTTGTTACACGAATTCGTTACTTTCAACTAATGATTTTGGAAATAGGAATGACATTGTTGTTTATCCAAATCCAACGGTTGAAACAGTGAATATCAACTCAGTTAATAATTCTATAAATGTAGTTTCTGTATATACTTTGGACGGTAAATTAGTAGCTGTTTATAGAAATCCAATGACTTCAGATAGTTATTCAATCGATGTTCAAAATTTAGCAACGGGAATTTATACTTTAAAAGTAGAAACCAATAATGGTAGTTTTACCAAGAGAATAATTGTCCGAAGATAATTTTAAATAGCGTAACTTTTTATTTTTACTCTTTTAAAGTATCTTTGTGAAAAATTTATTTTAATGAATTATTTTTCTTCCGATTTTAAATTAGGAATCCTTGGCGGAGGTCAGTTAGGGAAAATGATGTTGTTCGATACTCGAAAATTCGATATTCAAACCTACGTTCTCGATCCAAGTAATGAAGCGCCTTGTAAAATAGCTTGTAATAAATTTTTTCAAGGAAATTTAATGGACTTTGATGCCGTTTATAATTTTGGAAAACAAGTCGATGTGTTAACTTTCGAAATTGAATTGGTTAACCTAGACGCTTTAGAAAAATTAGAAAGCGAAGGAATTAAAGTTTTTCCATCACCAAAAACACTTCGGTTAATTCAGAATAAAGGAATTCAAAAAGATTTTTATTCGAATAATACTATTCCAACAGCAGCATACAGAAGATTTGAAAATTTAGAATCGCTTAAAGCAGAATCCCAAAATTTGAAATTGCCATTTGTATGGAAATGCACTGAATTTGGCTATGACGGAATGGGAGTAAAAATCATTCGAACGCTATCAGATCTAGATAATTTACCAAATGTAGAATGTATTTCTGAAGAAATGATTCCGTTCAAAAATGAACTTTCTGTAATTGTTTGTCGCAATGTGTCAGGAGAAATTAAAACGTATCCTGTAGTTGAAATGGAATTTCATCCTGAGGCAAACCAAGTAGAATATGTAATTTGCCCAGCACGAATTGATGATAAAGTCGCTAAAAAAGCACGTGCAATAGCTTTAAATGTTTCTGAAAAATTCAATCATGTTGGACTTTTAGCAGTCGAAATGTTTCAAACTATCGATGACGAAATTATAGTTAATGAAGTTGCGCCGCGCCCACATAATTCTGGACACCACACGATTGAAGCTAGCTACACATCCCAATTTGAAAACCATATCCGAGCAATTTTAGATTTACCTTTGGGAAATACTGATAGTAAAGTCGCGGGAATTATGGTAAATTTGGTCGGTGCCGAAGGATTTTCAGGCGATGTGGTTTATGAAAACATAGAAACCATAATGGGTTGGAATGGAGTAACGCCTCATATTTATGGTAAAAAAGAAACGCGCCCTTTTAGAAAAATGGGACATGTAACTATCGTAAATGAGAATATGGTTGAAGCACGAAAAATTGCCGAAAACGTTAAGAATACAATTAGAGTAATTTCATAAATTAAAAGATTGAATAATTGTAAGATTGAAAAATGATTTTCAAGCTGAATCTTTAAATTCTTTAATCTTTAAATCTTTAAATAAAATTAACAATGAAAGTAGCCGTAATAATGGGAAGTATTTCCGACATGCCAGTAATGCAAGATGCAATTGATATTCTTAATGGTTTTGATATTGAAACTGAAGTGGATATTGTTTCGGCACATAGAACCCCAGAAAAATTAGTAGAGTTTAGTAAAAATGCTCACCTACGTGGGATTTCAGTTATTATTGCTGGAGCAGGAGGAGCCGCTCATTTACCCGGAATGGTCGCTTCGATGTCGCCACTTCCAGTAATTGGAGTTCCTGTGAAATCAAGTAATTCTATTGATGGTTGGGATTCTATATTGTCAATTTTGCAAATGCCAGGTGGCGTTCCTGTTGCAACCGTAGCTTTAAATGGCGCAAAGAATGCCGGAATCCTAGCTGCTCAAATTGTTGGCACACAAGACAAATGCGTTTTAGACAAAATTATTTTGTACAAAGAAGGCTTGAAAGATTCAGTAAATAAATCTTCAGAAAATCTTAAAAAGTAATATTCTTACACAAAGACACGCAAAGAAAAAAGGAAGCTGCGCAAAGAATCATTGAGTTTTTGCTATATTTTGTGAAATTTAGTGCTCTCTTTGTGGATCTTGGCGAAATAAATAATTAAAAACATGAATATCTTAACTCAGTATTTCAATACAAAACACAATACGGCTCCTTTTTCTCAAATAAATAATGAAGATTATCTTCCTGCAATTAAAAAAGGAATCGAAATTGCAAAAGCCGAAATCGATGCAATTGTAAATAATTCAGAGGCGCCAACTTTTGAAAACACAATCGTGGCGATGGAATTTACAGGTGATGTTTTGGATAGAGCATCAAGTATTTTCTTCAATTTGAATTCGGCAGAAACTAGTGATGAAATGCAAAAAATTGCACAAGAAATCTCGCCATTATTATCAGAATTTGGAAATGATGTTCGATTAAATGCCGCTTTATTTGCAAAAGTAAAAGCAGTTTACGACCAAAAAGAGTTACTTAATTTAAGTACTGAACAAGCCACATTATTAGATAAAAAATACAAGAGTTTTTCTAGAAATGGTGCTAATTTATCGGAAGATAAAAAAAGTAAATTACGAGAAATTGACATGCAATTGTCTAAATTAAGTTTGCAATTTGGGGAAAATGTATTGGCCGAAACGCAAGCTTTTCAATTGAATATTACCGATGAAAAAGAACTTTCTGGATTGCCTGAAGGAACAATTGAAGCCGCACATCTATTGGCTAAAAGCCAAGATAAAAACGGTTGGATTTTCACCCTTGATCATCCTAGTTATATTCCTTTTCTTACCTACGCGGATAATAGGGAATTAAGAAAAAAAATGGCAATTGCATTTGGATCAAAAGGATTTCAAAATAACGAATTCGATAATCAAGATATCGTTCTTAAAATTGCCAAACTACGTTTTGACAGAGCGCAGTTATTGGGTTATAAAACACATGCGCATTATGTTTTGGAAGAACGAATGGCGAAAACACCGGAACAAGTAATTTCATTTTTAAATGATTTGTTGGCAAAAGCCAAACCGGCAGCTCAAAAAGAATTTGAAGAATTAGCAGCATTTGCAAAGAAATTAGACGGAATCGACCAACTAGAAAAGTGGGATGGAGCTTATTATTCTGAAAAATTAAAGCAACAGTTGTTCAGTTTGGATGATGAGATTTTGAAGCCTTATTTCCAATTAGAAAAGGTTTTAGAAGGTGCATTTACTATCGCAGAAAGACTTTATGGAATTACCTTCAACGAGATTTCCGACATTGATAAATACCACGAAGAAGTTAGAACTTTTGAAGTAAAAGACAAAAAAGACGAACTTGTTGCCGTTTTTTATGCCGATTTCTTTCCAAGAAAAGGCAAAAGAAATGGTGCGTGGATGACCTCGTTCAAGTCGCAATATGTTTTAAATAATAAAAATGAAAGACCACACATTTCTAATGTTTGTAATTTCACAAGACCTACAGCAACGAAACCCTCTTTATTAACTTTTAATGAAGTTACGACTTTGTTTCACGAATTCGGTCACGGTTTGCATGGTATTTTAGCAAATACAATTTACCCAAGTTTGTCAGGAACAAGCGTTTTTTGGGATTTTGTAGAATTACCTAGTCAGATTATGGAAAACTGGTGTTATGAAGCGGAGGCTTTGTCATTATTTGCACATCATTATCAAACAAATGAATTGATTCCAATGGAATTAGTTCAAAAAATTAAAGAAAGTGCCAGCTTTCAAGAAGGAATGGCGACTTTACGCCAATTGAGTTTTGGATTGTTGGATATGGGTTGGCATGGTCAAGATCCAACCGCTATTTCTGATGTTAAGACATTTGAAATGGAACAATTTTCAGCCACTCAATTGTATCCAGAGGTAAAGGAAAATGCCATGAGTACTGCTTTTTCTCATATTTTTCAAGGTGGATATTCTTCAGGATATTACAGTTATAAATGGGCTGAGGTTCTCGATGCCGATGCGTTTGCGTATTTCCAAGAAAAAGGAATTTTCAATGTTGAGGTAGCTACAAAATTCAAAGAAAATGTACTTTCAAAAGGCGGAACAGAACATCCAATGGTTTTGTACAAACGTTTTAGAGGTCAAGAACCAAAACCAGATGCTTTGCTTAAAAGAGCAGGATTATTATAAATAGTACAACCGGAGTGAAAGCTTCGGTTTTTTATTTTGTGAATAAATACAAAAGCCACCATGCAATTGGTATACTTTCTACCCAAAAATCCGTGAAATATTTAGATCGATTTTCATTAGAAAAAAACAGAAAAAAACCAATTACAATAGCAATTACAAAATTCAATTCTAAATATTGATAATTGAAATTGCCATTGCCATTGCCATTGATATTGTAATTGATATTGTAATTGATATTGTAATTGAAATTGCAATTGATACTGCTTAAGCCAATAAATAAAATCAACAAAACGAATCCGAGATTTTTAGTTTTTGCAACACCAATTTGTTGTGGTACCGTTTTTAAATGGGGATCGTCATTTTTCAAATCTTTTATCTCAAATATTAATATTAATGAAAATATCAGAAATAATCTCTGGAGGATTAGTATTCCTATTTGGAAATTTATTTTATAATCGGAATTAATTATTGGCAGGAGTAATGTCACGCCAACCCAGCAAATAGCCACGATGTAAATTTTAAATCCCGCCCAATTACGCGCATTTCTTTTATTTGGAAAAAAGGGTAGTGTGTATAATAGGGTCAAAATTAAAACTATGGATGCAATAATTTTAGTGATTTTTTGAAGTTCTAGGAAGTAGTAAATTCCAATTATTAAGGCTAGAAAACTCAATCCTGCGATTGCTTTTAATTTCCAACTCATGTTATTTTTTTTGGCTCGAGCCAAGGCATCAAATTTCACAAAATTATAGCCGACAATTGTTCCAAAAAAGGCAAATAAGGCTACCGAATAATTTATTGAAATGTTTAAGATTAAGTAAGTGCAATTTACAAGTGCAAAACACGACAAAGCAACATGAATACTAGAATCGAGGTAAAAATCAAAAAGTTGTTTCAATTGCTTCATTGAACAAAAATAATTAAACTGTTAATAAGAATGGCTTTTAGTTGAAAAATACTTAGAAATTGGCATCAAAATCCCGTAAAATTTTGAATTTAATACATAAATTTGCACTTCAAAATAACAACAACACTTTTACTAAAAATATGAAAACAGATGCTTTTGCTTTAAGACATATTGGACCAAATGAAAATGAGCTTCAACATATGCTAAAAACAATTGGTGCAAAGTCACTTGATCAATTGATTCTTGAAACTATTCCTGAAGATATTCGATTAAAAAAACCATTAAATTTAGCACCTGCAATGTCAGAATATGAATTTTCAAATCATATTGCTGAATTGGGAAATAAAAATAAAGTGTTTAAAACCTACATCGGTTTGGGTTACAATCAAGCGATTGTTCCCGCAGTTATTCAGAGAAATATTTTTGAAAATCCGGGTTGGTACACTGCTTACACGCCTTATCAAGCCGAGATTGCTCAAGGACGTTTGGAAGCGATTTTAAATTTTCAAACTATGGTTATTGAATTAACTGGAATGGAAATTGCAAACGCCTCTTTGTTGGATGAAGGTACTGCTGCCGCTGAAGCAATGGCGCTTTTATTTGACGTAAGAACTCGCGATCAAAAGAAAAATAATACTTGTAAGTTCTTTGTTTCCGAAGAAATTTTACCTCAAACTTTATCTGTATTAATCACTCGTGCAGCTCCTATTGGTGTTGAATTGGTAATTGGAAATCACGAAACTTTTGATTTTTCAAATGAATTTTTCGGTGCAATTTTACAGTATCCAGGAAAATTCGGACAAGTTCATGATTATGCTTCTTTTATTGCAAAAGCTAAAGAAAATGAAATTAAAGTTGCCGTTGCGGCAGATATTTTAAGCTTAGTGAAATTGACTCCTCCAGGAGAAATGGGCGCCGATGTGGTTTTAGGAACTACACAACGTTTTGGAATTCCGTTAGGTTATGGAGGTCCTCACGCTGCTTATTTTGCTACAAAAGATGAGTTTAAAAGAAGTATGCCTGGAAGAATCATCGGAGTTACAGTTGATACCAATGGGAATCGTGCTTTAAGAATGGCGCTACAAACTCGTGAGCAGCATATAAAAAGAGACAAAGCAACCTCAAATATTTGTACAGCACAAGTATTATTGTCGGTAATGGCAGGAATGTATACTGTTTTTCATGGACCAAAAGGATTAAAATATATTGCAAATAAAGTTCATGCCGCTGCAGCTACATTAGCAAATGAATTGAAAAAATTAGGTTACGAGCAAACCAATAATGCCTTTTTTGATACTATTGTTGTAAAAGCAGATGCTAAGAAAGTGAACAAATTGGCATTAGAAAATGAAATTAACTTCTATTATATTGACGATACTTCCGTTTCAATTTCTTTGAATGAAACTACAAGTATATCCGATTTAAATAAAATTATTGAAGTTTTTGCTGCAGCAAATGGGACTCAGGCTACTGCAATTCAAGAATTAACTTCTACGAATCATTTCCCAGAACATTTAGAAAGAACTTCGGAATTTTTAAAACACGAAGTTTTTAACAGGTATCATTCAGAATCTGCAATGATGCGTTATATCAAAATGTTGGAAAGAAAAGATTTATCATTGAATCATTCTATGATATCTCTTGGTTCATGTACAATGAAATTGAATGCTGCAGCTGAAATGTTGCCTTTGAGTAATCCAATGTGGAATAATATTCACCCATTTGTACCCTTTGAACAAGCACAAGGATACAAAGAAATGTTGACTAAATTAGAGCAGCAATTAAATGAAATAACCGGTTTTGCTGGAACAACTTTACAGCCAAATTCAGGTGCTCAAGGAGAATATGCCGGACTTATGGTTATTCGTGCTTACCATCAATCTCGTGGAGATCACCATAGAAATATTGCCTTAATTCCATCATCGGCACACGGAACAAATCCTGCTTCTGCAGCCATGGCTGGAATGAAAGTTATAGTTACTAAAACACTTGAAAACGGAAATATTGACGTTGATGATTTGCGTGAAAAAGCAATTTTATACAAAGACGAACTTTCTTGTTTGATGGTAACTTATCCATCTACACATGGAGTTTTTGAAAGTGCAATTAGAGAAATTACTCAAATAATTCACGATAATGGAGGTCAGGTTTATATGGATGGTGCCAATATGAATGCGCAAGTGGGATTAACAAATCCTGCTACAATTGGTGCTGATGTTTGTCACTTGAATCTTCACAAAACATTTGCAATTCCACACGGTGGAGGTGGTCCTGGTGTTGGTCCAATTTGTGTTGCACCACAATTAGTTCCGTTTTTACCTTCAAATCCTATAGTTTGTACTGGCGGAGAAAACGCCATTACAGCAATATCTGCAGCTCCTTGGGGATCAGCATTAGTATGTTTGATTTCTTATGGATACATTTCTATGCTGGGTGCTGAAGGAGTTACCAACGCTACTAAATATGCAATTCTAAATGCAAATTATATTAAAGAGCGTTTGAACGGTCATTATGATACTTTATATTCTGGTGAAATGGGTCGCGCAGCTCACGAAATGATATTGGAATGTCGCCCTTTCAAACAAAAAGGAGTTGAAGTTACCGATATTGCAAAACGTTTAATGGATTATGGTTTTCATGCACCTACAGTTTCATTTCCAGTTGCAGGAACTTTAATGATCGAACCAACAGAAAGTGAAAATTTAGAAGAACTGGATCGTTTTTGTGATGCAATGATTGAAATTAGAAAAGAAATTGAAGCAAGCACCATTGAAGATCACAATACAGTTTTGAAAAATGCGCCTCATACTTTAATGATGGTTACCGCTGATGTTTGGAATTTTCCTTACACCCGTGAAAAAGCAGCTTTCCCATTGGAATACATTTCTGAAAACAAATTTTGGCCTACCGTTAGAAGAACGGATGATGCTTACGGAGATAGAAATTTAGTTTGTTCTTGCGCTCCAATTGAAGCGTATATGGAAAATTAAAACAAAATAATTTTAAGTTAATTCCATCTCAAATGTAAAATTTCGAGATGGATTTTTTTTATATTTGAATATGAAAGACATAGAAAGCCAAGACGATTTATATTATTTAGTCGATAATTTTTATAAAAGATTATTGTCAGATGCTTCTATAAGTTACATTTTTACGGATGTTGTGAAAATTAAGTTGGAAGAACATTTGCCGATATTAGTTACATTTTGGTCACAAGCAATTTTCGATACCGTTGGGTATTTCAATAATCTTACTAAAATTCACTTGGATATCAACGAAAAAGAAAATCTAACACCTGAGTTATTCACCATTTGGTTAAATCACTTTAATGACTCGGTTGATGATAATTTTGTTGGCACAAATGCTGAAAAAATCAAAACTCAAGCTTTAAGTTTGGCAACCATAATGCAAATTAAAATAAATATTGATAATAAAAATAAATAATCAATAAGTATTGAACTCAAAATTTGCTTTATTCATAATTAAATACCACTGAAGGTTAATTTATCGTTAATTGACAATTTAAATTATTAAATTAGCTTGTAATTATATTTCAAATCGATGAACATAAAAATAACAGGCTCCGGAAGTTACCTACCAGAAATTATTGTAACCAATTTAGATTTTAGCAATCATCATTTCATGAATGAAGACGGAACATCATTTGCTTACAGCAATGAAACCGTGATTGGAAAATTCAAAGGAATTACAGGAATCGAAGAAAGAAGGTATGCTGACTCCTCAATAATTACTTCAGATATGGCTTATTTGGCTTCTGATAAAGCAATTAAAAATGCGGGAATCGATCCAGAATCGTTAGATTATATTATTGTTGCTCATAATTTTGGGGATATAAAAAGCGGAACCATTCAATCGGATGCATTACCCTGTTTAGCTGCTCGTGTAAAAAATAAATTACAAATTCAAAATCCAAAATGCGTTGCTTTTGATATCCTTTTTGGTTGTCCAGGATGGATCGAGGGTATGTTACAAGCCTATGCGTTAATTAAATCCGGAATGGCTCAAAAATGTTTGGTTATTGGAGCAGAGGCTTTATCAAGAGTTGTGGATCCTCACGATCGTGATTCTATGATTTATGCCGATGGAGCAGGGGCAACCATTGTAGAAACTAGTGATGAAAATTGTGGTATTTTATCTCACGAAAGCGCTTCTTATACTTATACTGAAAAAGACTACCTTTTTTATGGAAAATCATACAATAATGATTTAGATCCAGATGTTTTTTATATAAAAATGCACGGTAGAAAAATTTACGAATTTGCTTTAAGCAATGTTCCTACTGCCATGAAAAGCTGCTTGGAGAAAAGTGGAATCGCGATTGAAGAGGTGAAGAAAATTCTAATCCATCAAGCCAATGAAAAAATGGATGAAGCAATTATAAACCGCTTTTATAAATTATACAATCAAACTCCACCTGAAGGAATTATGCCTATGAGTATTAACTTTTTAGGGAATAGTAGTGTGGCAACGATTCCAACATTATATGATTTATTGGTGAACAACCAACTTGAAAATCACGAAATAAAAAAGGGTGATGTTTTACTTTTTGCTTCGGTAGGAGCTGGTATGAATGTAAACGCTTTTGTTTATCGATATTAGAATCTCAATTTCTGAATCGTTTTTTCAAGCCAAAAATTGTAAGAATAAACTAATTTAAGTTTGTAAATAACCAACAGATTTAATGCCAAGCAGAAAAGTGTTTTGTACATTAAATTCAATAAATGGTTGTTTAATATCGGTAAATAATAGATAATTACTAGTACAATTGCAAATACCAAAATCAATTTTAAATACGAATTATCGAAAGGTAGGATTTTGAATTTCTTATAAATAAATACCAATTTCGATAAATTAAAGAGTATCATAGAAATCAAAGAGGCAACGGCAACTCCTTCAATTCCGTAGTTTAGCACATTGATAAACAACAGATTAAGAGATATATTTAATAAAATTAATAATCCAATTGCTATCAAATTGAATTTATAATATTTAGAATATGTAATTATTTCCCCATTAAATCCAGTTCCCATGTTGATCAAAACATTAAATCCTAAAATTAAGATTACAGGAATTGAATCAATTAGATTTTCATGAGTTGGCAACAGCATAAATAAATTATTAATTCCCAAGAAAATACAACTATAAAGTAGCGCTCCAATAAAGAAAAGTAACTTTGAAATTTCCTTGTATTTTAAATCAAGTTCTGAAATTTGGTTGTTTTTTATGTAGTTAGAAATTATAGGCGCATATAAAATAAAAATTCCAGTTGCAGGAACCGCTAGGGCTGAAGCCAATGTTACTCCGATACTAAAAGTACCATTTGCTTCCATTGAAATGAATTTTGGGATCATTATGGAGTCGATTCGAAAGGCAAATACGGACCCTAAACTTCCCGCAAATGCAAACATCGAAAAGCGGTACATTTCTTTCTTGCTTATCTCTGAAAACAACGATTTAAAATCGAATTCAAATTTTGGTTTGAAGTAATAAAACAGGTAAATCCCAACAAATACAGCTATTAATCCATAGGAAATAATGTAGAAAAATAGCGACTCTTGAATAGAATAAAATTGGTTTAAAACCAATAAAAATACTATTGGTAAAATAAGTTTTGGAATTATATTATCAAAAAATGTAGGGATAGCTATTTTACCAATAATAGTAGATTGTTTTTTAAACAAATCGATTAAAGCTAGTGATAATCCAATTGGGAAAGCCAAGTAAATATATTTGAAACCAGAAAATGCCGGAATTAATGAAGCTATTCCTATTATTGAAAGTAAAATAATTCCGATTGAAAAAATGGATAAAACACTATATGAAAATAGTTGTTTTTCTTGTTTAGAATCTAATTTTGGTCCAAATTTAATCAGTGTTTGTGAAGCTCCTAAAAGCATTATTGGAAATAAAATTTGAGCTAAAGATTCTACATATCTGAAAATCCCAAGCATTTCTTTATTTTTTGGATAAATAAAAAGTGTAGAAATAATTCCAATAAGAATTCCTACATAATTAATTATGGTAAAGAAAAAAGCTTGTTTGTGAGTTTCTTTATTTGACATAATTATAGCGGTAAAACACCATTTATCCCTTTAACTGAATTTTTTCGAATTTTTAATATCATTCCAATATTCAAAAGTAAGTTAAAATAATACAATAGAAGTTTATTAAATAAAGAAATCGTTTTTAATACACCTTGATTTGAGAAATGAAATTTTGATAACCCAAAAACTGATTTTAATCCTAAAAATAATGAAATAAAAAGTGAATTATTGCAATTAATCATCTGATTTAAAACTAAATACTTAGATTGTAATTCAATTTTATTTGGATTTAATTTTACTAATCGATCATGGCAAATTGCTGAATTTTTCACCACGCCAATTTTAAAGCCATGGTATTTAACACGTTCACAGAAATTTCTGTCTTCACCATAATGACTAAATATTGGATCAAAATAGCCCGTTTTAGTAAAGCATTCTTTTGAAACTAACCAAGCTGCAGCATTAATAAAAGGAACTATTCGAATCGATTCTGAATCTTCCTCTTTTTCAAATCGATTGAAATAAGTGTTGAAATTTTCATCAAAAGTTTTTTCATCTACTGAATAATGCAAAGGACTAACTAAACCTAAATTTGGATTTTCGAATAAGGCTTCAACTAAATTTGAGATAGTATTTTCATAAATCCAAGTGTCCTGATTTAATAAAAAAACTGCGTCTGCTCCTTTTTTTAGTGCAAAATCAATTCCAATAGTATTGGCTTTGCCAAAACCTAAATTTTCTTTACTTTGAATGAGTTCAACTGTGCTAAATTCCTTAATTGTAGAGATGGTTTTATCAGTTGAGGCGTTGTCAACGATAATAATATCAATTGGGTAATTTGAATTTAATAATGAATTCAAGTTCTTTTTTAACCAAATTTCCCCGTTAAAAGTAACAATAACAACAGCTATTTTCTTTTTCAAATGAAAGTTATTTTTTAATCACTACAAAAATAATGATATTTGCAGTAGACTTTGTAAAAAAATGAAATATTACATTATTATTCCGGCCCATAATGAAGCGGATTTTATTGCTTTGACATTAGAATCATTGGTTTCACAAACTGTTTTGCCCTCAAAAGTGGTCGTCGTAAATGATAATTCTACTGATGAAACTGCTGCAATTGTTGATGATTTCAGTAAAAACCATCCTTTTATTTCATTGGTAAACAAAACTTCAGAAGCGATTCACATGCCGGGAAGTAAAGTTATTCAAGCTTTCCATAAGGGTTTTGAAACTATAGATTCAAATTATGATATTATTGTAAAATTGGATGCTGATTTAATTTTGCCGAACAATTATTTTGAGACAATTTTAAATCATTTTAAAAGTGATAGTAAAATTGGAATGGCAGGCGGATTTGCTTACATAGAAAAAAATGGCGAATGGATTTTGGAAAACCTAACCGATAAAGATCATATTCGCGGCGCATTTAAAGCTTATAGAAAAGAATGTTTCCTTCAAATTGGGAATTTAAAACCAGCAATGGGCTGGGATACTGTTGACGAATTGCTTTGTAAATTTTACGGATGGAAAGTTGTTACTGATGCGACTTTGAAAGTCAAACATTTAAAACCTACTGGTGCAAATTACAATAAATCTTCACGTTTTAAACAAGGAGAAGCTTTCTATTCAATTGGTTATGGTTTTTTTATTGCTTCAATTGCTTCAATGAAATTGGCTTTTTTGAAAGGGAAACCATTGTTGTTTCTGGATTATATTCAAGGTTTTTTGAGAGCAAAATTTAATTATAAACCACTTCTAGTTACAAATGAACAAGCGAGATTTATTAGAAATTATCGATTAAAAAAGATGAAAGATAAAATCTTCAAATAATCAATCTACTGATTTTTCAAAATTAACATCCCTAATAATTCAAAAGTCACAACTTATCGTTAATTTCGCCAATATATTTATTTTATGATGCTTATTCGTTATATATCGCAAATCGGAAAATACTTCATGATGTGGGGTGAAATTTTCAAAAAGCCTACTAAATGGTCGGTTATGAAAGTTCTCATTTATAAAGAAATTGACGATTTAATCATTGGTTCTCTAGGAATTGTAGCGTTTATTTCGTTTTTCGTCGGTGGTGTTGTTGCAATTCAAACGGCCTTAAATTTAACGAATCCCTTAATTCCAAAATACTTAATTGGATTTGCAACCCGACAATCTGTAATTTTAGAGTTTGCACCTACTTTTATTTCGGTTGTTATGGCCGGAAAAATGGGATCTTTTATTACCTCGAGTATTGGAACAATGAGAGTTACTGAGCAAATTGACGCTTTGGAAGTTATGGGAGTAAATTCTTTAAATTATCTGGTTTTTCCAAAATTGATGGCGTTACTATTGTATCCATTTTTAATTGGAATTTCAATGTTTATTGGAATATCAGGTGGGTATATTGCTGCTGTTTATGGGGGATTTGGAAGTGAAGCTGATTTTGTATCTGGGTTACAACAAAAATTTATTCCATTTCATATCGCCTACGCATTTATAAAAACATTTATTTTCGGACTTATTTTAGCCACAATTCCTTCCTTCCATGGATATTATATGAAAGGTGGAGCTCTTGAAGTTGGAAAAGCAAGTACAGTTTCATTTGTTTGGGCTTCCGTTTCAATTATTGCAGTGAATTATATTTTAACGCAACTCCTTTTGACCTAATGATAGAAATTAAAAACATAGAAAAATCATTTGGCGAAAGCAAAGTTCTGAAAGGAGTTTCTACAATTTTTGAAACAGGAAAAACGAACTTAATTATCGGGCAAAGTGGTTCTGGAAAAACAGTATTACTAAAAAGTTTGCTTGGAATTCATACACCAGAAGTGGGAACTATTTCATTTGACGGAAGAATTTACTCTAATTTATCTGCTGAAGATAAAAGAGAATTACGAACAGAAATTGGGATGGTTTTTCAAGGAAGCGCTCTTTTCGATTCAATGACAGTTGAAGAAAATGTAGGTTTCCCTTTAAAAATGTTTACTAAAAATTCTAAATCTGAAATTCAAGATCGTGTAAATTTCGTATTGAAAAGAGTGAATCTTATTGATGCAAACGGAAAATATCCTGCCGAAATATCTGGCGGAATGCAAAAACGGGTTGCTATTGCAAGGGCAATTGTAAACAATCCAAAATATTTATTTTGTGATGAGCCTAATTCTGGATTAGATCCAAATACAGCTATTTTAATTGATAATTTGATTAAAGAAATCACGGAAGAATATAATATTACAACCGTTATCAATACTCACGATATGAATTCCGTTATGGAAATTGGAGAGAAAATTATTTTCCTTAAAAACGGATTAAAAGATTGGGAAGGCAATAAAGAAGAGATCTTTAGAACCGACAACCAAGCGATAGTTGATTTTGTATATTCTTCGAATTTGTTTAAAAAAGTTCGTGAAGCCTACCTAATGGGCAAGTAAATTATTGTTTTAAACTGGCAACAACACCTTTAATTTCCTGTTCTTTTGATTTAGGATAAATAAGTAAAACATTGTCTTTGTCGACCACAATAAAATCTTCTAATCCATCAATAATTACCAATTTATCTTTCGAAGTACTGATGATATTACTTGAAGAATTTTTTAATAAAACGGTTGCGTTTACAACTGCATTATTATTTTCGTCTTTATCTAATTTTTCATGCAATGAACCCCAAGTTCCAAGGTCATTCCAATCGAAAGTTGCCGGTAAAACATATACGTTTTTGGCTTTTTCTAAAATAGCATAATCAATTGACACATTTTCAGCGTTTGCATAATTTTCATTAATAAAATCGGCTTCTGAATTGGTGTTGTAATTTTCAAATCCTTTTAAAAACAATCCAGTCATTTGAGGTTGGAATTTTTCAAAAGCTTCCACTATAGATTTTACTGACCAAATAAAAATTCCTCCATTCCATAAAAAATTTCCACTTGCAAGAAAGGATTTTGCAGTTTCATAATCTGGTTTTTCACGAAATTGATTTACTGTTTTTATTGGGTTATTATCGGATTTATTATATTCAATATAGCCAAATCCAGTATTTGGGAACGTCGGTTTTATACCTAATGTCATTAATGAATCCTCATTCGAACAAAAGTCAAAACATTGTTTTAAATTTTCAGTAAACAGCGCTTCGTCTTCAATCCAATGGTCGCTTGGAGCAACAACCATTACAGCCTCGGGATTTTGTTTTTTTATTTTTAATGAGGCATATAAAATACAAGGAGCGGTATTTCGCATCGCAGGCTCCAATAAAACTTGCTCTTGTTTTACCATTGGCAATTGTTCAAGAACCAAGTTGTTGTATTTTTCATTAGTTAGAATTAGAATGTTTTCAACAGGAATAAGTTTTGATAATCTGCTGAAAGTTTTTTGGATTAGGGTGTCACCTGATCCAAGCATATCATGAAATTGTTTAGGAAATTCAGTTGTACTAACAGGCCAAAATCTTGATCCAACTCCACCAGCCATTAGAATGGCATAATAATTTTTATTCATTTTCTAATTTTTTAAAAGCTCTACTTCTGCATTTGGATTAAATAAATAAATTCGCCCTGAACTTATTTCTACACATTCGTATCTTTTTACTCTTTGTGCAATTTTCTTAAAAATCTTCCCATTTGAAATTCTAAAAACACTTCCGTAAGGGAGTTCAAAGATAAAGTTTTTATCGTTTTCAGCATCATATTGTTTTAAAGCCAAAGATAATGTAGCATCGGTATCACTACTCGCTTTTGGATTTTTGAAATGTCGAGCCAATAAAGGCAATAAATTTGGCGGGAAAATTTCTGGACGAATAAAAGGAACCATCAACAATTGAAAGCTATATTTCCATTCGTCTCCGTGGGGTTTTATGTTTCTACCAAATTTTTCAAAGGCAACTAAATGGGAAATCTCATGGATTAATGTAATTAGGAATTTGTATTTGTTCAAATTGGCATTTACAGTAATTTCATGTTTTCCACTTGTGCCCCTTCTATAATCTCCGTGTCTTGTAACTCTTTCGTTTACAATTTTAAGATGAACTTGGTTGGCAACGATTAATTCAAAAACTGGTTTTACAGCTTGTTCTGGGATATATTTTGATAGAGTTTCGTTCAAGAATTTAATTTTAAGGCGTTGATGATGATACTTGTATTACTTTTCCGTTGTAATATTTATTTCCTGTTAAGGTAAAATCAAAAATGTAATTGGCCATTTCTGATGCCGATAAATTAGCTTGATAACCCGGAAATGCTTCGGCTAACATTTCTGTTTGTACAGCTCCTAATGCTAATACATTAAAAGAAATTCCTTTATCCTTGTATTCTTCTGCGAGTAATTCTGAAAGTGTAATTACCGCGCCTTTACTTGAGCTATAAGCTGATAATCCAGCAAATTTCATGCTTCCTTGAATTCCGCCCATGCTGCTAATTGTAACAACGTGACTTCCTTTTGTAAGAAATGGTAAACAAATTCTAGTCAAATTAGCAACTCCAAAAACATTTACTTTGTAGATATTTTCAAATTCTTCAGCTGAAGTTTCTTCAAATGGTTTTAATAATAAAGCACCAGCATTGTGAACTATTGCATCTATTTTTTTCATGGAAGAAGCCAAAAATTGTTCCACTTGCGTCAAATCTTCCTCCATAGACAAATCTACGGAGAGACAAGTAACATTATTATTTTCTATTAATATTTGAGGCGTTTTTCTTGAAAGTGCTAAAACATGGTGACCAGCATTAGCAAATTGCAACGCTAATTCTAATCCAATCCCTCTCGAAGTACCTGTAACTATTATGTTTTTCATGATGCTAAATTAAATAAAATTTAATAAATATCTTAAGGTTTTCGAATATACAATTATAATTTTCTAATAAATAAAATTATCTAAATCCTTTATTAATTTCAAAGTAATTCTAATCTTAATTTCTTATTTTTGACAAGGATGAAATTTATTATTGAAATCTCACTAAATGAAACGATATCTATTTCTTTTTTTACTCTTAATTCCAATGTTTGCAATTTCTCAAACGGATTTTGATAAAGCAGAGAAATTGTACCTTTCAAAGAATTTTGAGCAATCAAAAGTATTGTTTCAAAATTATTTGAAAGACAATCCTAGTAGTTTAAAAGCACTAGAATATTTAGGGGATATTGAAGGTCAAAATAAGTCTTGGGACAATGCGATTTATTATTACAAGAAATTAAAGCAATTAAAACCATCGGAGGCTAATTATTATTATAAATATGGAGGCGTCTTGGGTATGAAAGCCAAAGAGAGTAATAAATTTAAGGCATTAGGATTGATATCGGAAGTTAAATCATCATTTGAGACAGCGATTTCCTTAAATCCGAAACACATTGAAGCGAGATTGGCATTGGTTGAATTGTATTTGCAATTGCCTGGTATTGTTGGTGGTAGTGAAAAAAAGGCGCTGCTTTACGCAAATGAGATAGCACAAATTTCAGCTGTTGACGGTTATCTTTCAAAAGGCCATATTGCAGAATATTTTGGTCGATTTAAAGAAGCAGAAGTGCAATATAAAAAAGCGGTAGAAATTAGTAAATCAAAAAATGCCTATCGAGTTCTAGCTAATTTGTATAAAAATAAAATGGGACAGCCCGAAAAAGCAAAGTCAATTTTAGAAGAAACAAAAAATTAAATATTCATAAATAAGTTAAATAATGCGTACTCATTTTATAGCAATTGGAGGAAGCGCGATGCACAATTTAGCATTGGCATTGCATAATAAAGGATATCAAGTTACAGGAAGTGACGATGCTATTTTTGAACCCTCAAAATCCAGATTAGAAAAAAAAGGAATTTTACCTGAGCAATTGGGATGGTTTCCTGAAAAAATAACTTCCGATATCGATTCTGTAATTCTAGGAATGCATGCGAAAGCCGACAATCCGGAATTGCTTAAAGCACAAGAATTAGGATTGAAAATTTATTCCTATCCAGAATTTTTATATGAACAATCAAAAAATAAAACTCGTGTTGTAATTGGCGGTTCCCATGGAAAAACAACAATTACCTCTATGATTTTGCACGTGATGCATTTCCATAATATTCAAGTTGATTATATGGTTGGCGCACAATTAGAAGGATTTGACACAATGGTTCATTTAACAGAAGAGAACGATTTTATTGTCCTTGAAGGAGATGAATATTTGTCTTCGCCAATGGATAGACGTCCAAAATTTCATTTGTATCAACCCAATATTGCTTTAATTTCAGGAATTGCTTGGGATCATATTAATGTTTTCCCAACGTATGAAAATTATGTTGAGCAGTTTGAAATTTTCATCAAAATGATTACTAATGGTGGTATTTTGGTTTACAATGAAGACGATTCAGAAGTGAAAAGAGTGGCGGAAGCTGCCTCAAATCCTATTCGTAAATTACCGTATTCAACACCAGAATATTCCGTAAAAGATGGAGTTACCTTATTAGAAACTCCAGAAGGAGCAATGCCAATCGAAGTTTTTGGAGCGCATAATTTAAATAATTTGGCTGGTGCAAAATGGATTTGCCAAAATATGGGTGTTGATGAAGCTGATTTTTACGAAGCAATTGCTAGTTTTAAAGGGGCTTCAAAACGTTTAGAAAAAATTGCAGAAAGTAAATCGAAAGTTGCCTATAAAGACTTTGCACATTCACCAAGTAAAGTAGCTGCAACGACCAAAGCTGTAAAAGAACAATATCCAAATCGAACTTTAGTTGCTTGTTTGGAATTGCATACTTACAGTAGTTTGAATGCTGAATTTCTTAAAGAATATCAAGGCGCATTAGAATTTGCTGATGTTGCAGTGGTTTTTTATTCGCCAGACGCAGTTAAAATAAAACAGTTGGAAGAAGTTACTTACGATCAAATTGCAAAAGCGTTCAACCGCGAAGATTTGATTATTTATACTAATCCTGCAGCCTTTAAAGAGTATTTATTCAATATCAATTTTGAAAATTCAGCACTTTTATTGATGAGTTCTGGAAATTACGGAGGTTTAAACTTTGACGATGTTAAAGCTTTGATTGAGTAATTAAATAGAATTATTTTCACTTTATTATTAAACGCCTTTTATCTTATTATTCAATGGAAAATAATTCATTCCCAATTACAAATTGGTCGGAAGACGACCGTCCGCGAGAGAAATTAATGCTAAAAGGAAAAGCTGCTTTAAGCGATGCTGAATTGATAGCAATATTAATAGGTTCTGGAAGCAGGAATGAAAGCGCAGTCGAATTGAGCAAAAGGATATTGTCAAGTGTGGATAATAACTTGAATGCTTTGGGAAAATTATCATTATCGCAATTGGTAACTTTTAAAGGAATTGGCGAAGCAAAAGCTATTTCTATAATTGCAGCAATGGATTTGGGACGACGAAGAAGGGGAGAGGAAGCCGCAGAATTAAAAAAGATAACTTCTAGCAAGATGATTTTTGAAATTATGCAGCCCATAATTGGAGAATTACCTCACGAAGAATTTTGGATAATTTATGTCAATAATTCCAATAATATTGTTTCAAAATCGCAGTTGAGTAAAGGGGGAATAACGGCAACTTTAGTTGATGTTCGATTGATATTCAAACATGCATTAGAAATTGGAGCAACAGGAATTGTTCTTTGTCACAATCATCCGTCGGGAACTTTAAAAGCCAGTGATGCCGATATTAAGATTACAAAAAAAATAAAATTAGCTGCTGAAAGTTTAGATATTACTATTTTAGATCATCTAATTATCACCGAACACGGATATTTGAGTTTTACTGATGAAGGGATTTTATAAGCTTAAAGCAAATAGAAATTAAGTATGAAAATTGACCATGTATTTTTTGATTTAGATCACACACTTTGGGATTTTGAAAAAAATTCAGCGTTAGCTATTGAAACTATTTTCAAAAAACACGCAATTAATGTCGATTTAAAACAATTTCTTTATCATTATGTGCCTATAAATATTAAATATTGGGAATTGTATCGGGTTGATAAAATCACACAATTTGAATTGCGTTTGGGTAGATTAAAAGATACGTTCCAACTATTAAATTACGAAATCGACGATGAAAAAATAATTTTCTTATCTGAAGAATACATCGAATATTTGCCAAAATTCAATTACCTTTTTGATGGTGCAATTGAAATTTTAGATTATTTAAAACCAAAATACAATTTGCATATTATTACCAATGGATTTCAAGAAATTCAAGGTAACAAATTGAAAAATTCAAACATTCAACATTATTTTGATACAATAACCAATTCAGAAATGGCTGGGGTAAAAAAATCAAATCCTTTGATTTTTGAATATGCAGTTAAAGAAGCTAAAGCCACTAAATCCAACAGTGTTATGATTGGAGATTGTATTGATGCCGATGTAAATGGCGCATTAAATTTTGGAATGGATGCTATTTTATTTAATATTGACACATCAAAATCATATGACAACATTAAACAAGTTTCTCATTTATTAGAATTAAAAAAACACCTATAAATCATGAAAAAAGCACTATTTTTATTACTGTTTTTAGCTACAAGCTTAAGTTTTTCTCAATCTGTAAATGATTATAAATACGCCATTGTGCCTTCGAAATTCGAATTTCTTAAAGACAAAGACCAATATCGATTAAACACACTTACAAAATTATTAATGGAAAAATATGGTTTTATAACCTATTTTGATACTGATATTTTACCAAGTGAAATAGCAGATAGCAATTGTAATAAAGTATATGTTGATGTTCAAAATTCTGGGAATCTATTTTCAACGAAATTGACTGTAGTTTTAAAAGATTGTAAAAATGTGGTGTTATTTACTTCCTCGGAAGGAAAAAGCAGAGAAAAAGAATATCAGGTTGCCTATAATCAAGCTTTACGCGAGGCGTTTACTTCTTTTGAAAAATTGGCAATTAAGGAAAAAGAAGATAAGAATAGTAAACAGGAAGTAATTGTGAGTACATATGCAATAAAGAGAGATACAAATTCAACACTTTTTGCACAACCCATTGAAAATGGATTTCAAATAGTTGATACCACTCCAAAAGTGTTTATGAAAATTTATAAAACTTCAATTCCAAATTGTTTTATTGCTTATAAAGAAGCTATTCAAGGAGTTTTAGTAAGTAAGGAGAATCAATGGTTTTTTGAATATTTTAGCAACTCAAAAGTAGTTTCTGAAAAGATGGAAATCAAGTTTTAATTAATAACCGTATTTATCTTTCCAACGGTTTTTTAAGAATTCACGCGTGCCATTTTCTCTAGCATTATCGCCTGGATTATATAGTTTAGTTTCTGAAATTTCATCAGGTAAAAACTCTTGTTCAGCAAAATTATTAGCAAAATCGTGCGAATATTTATAGTCTTCACCGTACCCTAATTCCTTCATTAATTTCGTGGGAGCATTTCGCAAATGAATAGGAACTGGTAAATCTCCGGTTTGTTTTACTACTTGTTGTGCTTCATTTATTGCCATATAACTCGCATTACTTTTTGGTGAAGTAGCCAAATAAATAGCACATTGACTCAATAATATTCTACTTTCTGGATAACCAATGGTCGAAACTGCTTGAAAAGTATTGTTTGCCATTATGAACGCCGTAGGATTGGCATTTCCAATATCTTCACTCGATAAAATCAACATTCGGCGAGCAATAAACTTAACGTCCTCGCCACCTTCAATCATTCTAGCCAACCAATATACCGCGCCATTCGGATCACTTCCACGAATCGATTTTATAAAGGCCGAAACGATATCATAATGTTGCTCGCCAGTTTTGTCATATAAAACTGTATTTTGCTGAACTAATTGGAGCACTTTTTCATTTGTAATAATGATTTTTTCCTCACTTGAAGCATTTACAACCAATTCAAATATATTCAAAAGTTTACGTCCATCGCCACCTGAAAGTCTCAAAATGGCTTCCGTTTCCTGCAAAACGATATTCTTTAATTTTAAAAATTGGTCTTCTTTAATTGCTCGTTGTAACAAACTTTCCAAATCTGATTTTGAAAATGCATTCAAAACATATACTTGGCAACGCGATAATAAAGCCGGAATTACCTCAAAACTTGGGTTTTCAGTAGTCGCACCAATCAAAGTAATCCACCCTTTTTCAACTGCTGCCAATAAGGAATCTTGCTGCGATTTGCTGAATCTGTGAATCTCATCAATAAACAAAATTGGGTTTTTTGTAGTGAATAATCCACCGCTTTGTTTCGCTTTATCAATCACTTCACGAATTGCCGCCACTCCTGAATTGATAGCGCTCAATTCATAAAAAGGTCTTTTCGATTCTTGCGCAATAATTTGAGCCAAAGTCGTTTTTCCTGTTCCTGGAGGGCCCCACAAAATTAAAGAAGGTATAATTCCTTTTTCGATTTGTTGTGTCAACGAGCCGTTTGGTCCCACCAAGTGCAACTGACTAATGTAATCGGATAATTTTTGAGGACGAATTCGCTCTGCTAATGGTGCTTCCATGTTAATTTGGAAATGAGATAATTTTGAGATCTGAAAATCGCTGTTTTGAAAATAAAACAATATATTAAGTTGAACGTTTTACAAATATAATTATATTAAATCATTTTTGGTTATACTTTTAAATTTTCAAATTGTTGCTTTAAATTAATTATTTAGTCTGACAAAATAGCACTTTGTTTTTTTGGTTTTATTTTTGATTACATTTAAAGAATTTCAACCAGAAACGATTTATGAACGACAACCATTTTAAATATTCAACCTCAGTAATAATTTTGCCGTTTTTACTGGTATTGTCGCTGTGGATTCTATTTTGGGTTGACATTCGTTTTCATTTAAATTTAGTACAATTTGGAATTAATCCTAGAACTTTCTTTGGATTAATTGGTATTATCTGTGCGCCATTTCTTCATGGAAATCTAGAACATCTTTACAACAACTCTATTCCGCTAATAGTATTATTAACTGCTTTGCGGTATTTCTATAGAGATATCTTCTTCAAAGTTATATTAAACGGAATTGTACTTTCTGGATTTATAACTTGGGTTATCGGTCGTGAATCCATTCATATTGGTGCAAGTTCCTTGATTTATGTATTGGCTAGTTTCATTTTCTTTAAAGGAATTATGACTAAATATTATAGATTAGTTGCGCTTTCATTGCTTGTAGTTTTGGTTTATGGAAGTATGATTTGGTATATTTTCCCAAATGTAAAAGAGGGAATTTCATGGGAAGGGCATCTTGCAGGATTAATAACAGGATTTGTATTTGCATTAATTTATAAAACTCCCGAATATAGAAAAATCATAAAATACGATTGGGAACACCCCAATTATGATCCATCAGAAGATAAATTTATGCAGCGATTTGATGAAAACGGCAATTTTGTAAATCCGCCAGTTATAGAAGAGGAAGATGTTGAAAAAGAAACCTCTCTGCCAGAATTAAATTTTATTTATCATTACAAAGAAAATAAGATTGAGGAATAATTATTGTTATAAAAATAACTCATAAAAAAAAGACTTCCAAAATGAAAGTCTTTTTTTATAAGATAAATAATTAATTTGTTATTGTTTCAAAAAGGTTTTTGTTACCATATTTCCATTGTTACTTATCCTTATAAAATAGGTACTTATAGGTAATCTAGAAATATCAATTACTTTGGTACTACCTGAATTTTCAGTATTGTCTTTATAGCTATCAACTAATGCTCTATTCATGTTGTAAACTTCAATTGAATATTCTCCTTTTAGAGCAGAAGACTCTATTGTTAATTTGTCCTTTGCAGGCACTGGGTATATTTTAAGTGAATTTTCAAATTCAATTTGTTTTAAGTCGTCACAACAAATCTTTGTGGTTACAACTCTACTTGTTTGCCAACCTAAAATATATTTTTTTGTAATCTCTTTTCCTTCTCTTTCGAATGTTATAGTGATTTCATCTTCAGGTTTGTGTGATTTGATTTCACATAAAAAGCGACTATGATTTGGAATTGGCATACCATCTACTTTGGTGATAACATCGTTTACTAATAAATCTTGTCTTGAAGCCGCAGTGTTCGGAAGAATGTCAATAATATTTAATCTATTAGGACCAATTGTGTTAATCGTTACTCCGAGAAAAACATTTTCCTTCACGATTTCTGTTTTTTCACATGTTTTTTGACATTTTTCTAAATTAATTTCTTGAGAAAACGATGTGCTAATAGAACAAAAAGCAACTAAAAGTAAAATTTTGAATTTCATGTTTATTTTTTTATTTAAGCAAAAGTAATTAAATTTTATTATTGTTTATTGTTTTAAAATTCTATTTAATTATTTTTTTTATTTTAACTATTGTCTTTGACGAACAGCTTCGTATAAAAAAGCACCACATGCCACAGAAACATTTAGTGAGCCTATAGTTCCAAACATAGGAAGTTTTGCTTTTTCATCAACAATTTTTAATACCGAAGGATTTACTCCTCTATCTTCAGATCCCATAATGATAGCCACTGGTTCGTTAAGAGAAATATCATATATATTTTGATCTGTTTTTTCAGTAGCGGCAACAGTTTTTATTCCACTTGCTTGAAGTAAGAAAATCGCATCTTTAATGTGTTCCACTTTACAAATAGGAATATTAAAAACGGCACCAGCAGAAGTTTTAACAGTATCACCATTTACAGGTGCAGCTCCCGATTTTTGAATAATTATTCCATTTACGCCAGTGCATTCTGCGGTTCTGATGATAGCTCCGAAATTCCTAGCATCTGAAATTTGATCAAGAATAAGAAATAGTGGTTTCTTACCATTTTCAATCACAGTTTCTATTAATGATTCTAGGTCAAAAAAGGAAATAGGAGAAATACTGGCTACAACACCTTGATGATTATTAGGTGTAAGTCGGTTTAATTTTTCAACAGGAACATAGGAGAAATTAGTATTATTTCTCTTCATTACTTTCATGAGGTCTTTCATTAACTCCCCTGAAATTTCTTTTTGAACAAAGACTTTGTCAATTTCTTTTCCAGACTGAATTGCCTCAATTATTGCGCGTATTCCAAATATTAAGTGTTCTTTTTCCATTTTGCAAATATATAAAAAAAGCCCCGCATAAAGCGGGGCTTGAATTAAAATTACTACTACTTATCTTTTCCAAAAAGGAGTGAAAGCATTTATAGCAAATGCATCATTAGAAACCATGTTTGGTACGTTTGCAGAATTAGCAACATATTCGGAAACAGGATAAATTAGTCTATATGGTTTTCGAGTTTGATTAGTTACAGTAGAAAGAGGAGTTAATGGGTAACCTGTACGAGTATAATCTATGTAAGATTCAATAGCATTTACACCCATTAAAGCAATCCATTTTTGGAACATAATGGCATGTAGTTTTTGTGCTGTTGTAAATGCTGGAGAAAATCCAAAGTTTGGTTTAGCATTAATTACGGTCAAATAAGTTCCTATAGTGGCTACTTTTCTATTGAAGTCATCGGTTACGGCTGCATTAAACGCAGTTTGTGCACTTCCTGTAAATACGGCGGGATACCTTACTGCTGCTTCAGCCTCTAAGAATTTTGATTCCGATAGAGACATAACAGAACCATTACAAGCAGAATATTCTGCAAGAGTCTGATTTGGTGCCTGAAAATAAGGATTAAAGTTGCCAATTAGACCTAAACGACATGGCAAGCCTGGTAATGATCCTGTTGGTGTAGTTACGTCAACTAAAGTAGCACCTTGAGTAACGGCACGTCTAAAAGTTTGACCTGAACCAACAGTAAACAATTTAGCCGAACGTGGGTCAGTTACGTCTGGATAAGTAACTCCTGAACCAGCAATGATTTCACGGGTTGCACCAGCTGGCCAGTTAGTAGTAGCTGTAGATTGTAAGGCTTTGTATGCATGACCTGACATGGTAATAAACAACCTGTTTGCTTGATTTGTGCCGGCAGCTGTAACAGCATAAACGTTAAACCCTGGAGTTGCTTGTTCATCTGTTGCACCACTATATCCTGGATTTATAACTACATTTGCTGATAGAAAAGTGTTGTTTTTGATATCTTGAAGTTTAAGATCTCTGAATGCTTTTACAGTTGCATCAGTAGCTTCCGACATTCTTAATAATAGTCTTAATTCTGTAGAATTAGCAAATTCATTCCACTTATTCATATCACCATGTAACATTACGTCAACACCTGAAATATCTTCAGCGTTTGCAGATGGATTGGCAATTAATGCTCTTGCTTGTTCTAAATTGGCAACTAAATCTTTATAGATAGTAAAATCGTCATCATATTTTGGAGTGGTATTAGCTAGTCCTTGCCAAGCTTCTGAATAGGGGCATTTACCATATAAATCAACTATTCTTTGCATGTAAAAAGCTTTACAGATTTTTGCTGCAGCTACATAATTATCATATTTTCCATCAGGATTTGGATATTTAATTATTGCATCAAAGTTTTTAAGATTTAGATATAAGCCATCCCAAATTCCACTATAGAAAGAGTTACTGATAACCAATTGTAATTCATTGTCGTAACCGTTACCATATGATTGTACGTTACGTGTCCAAGAGTTCATAAATACATTTCCCAAAGTGTTCATCGTTGTAGCTTGAACTCTATATGTAGTTACTTGTGCACCGGGCAATAATTTTGCAGGTGTTGCTTGTTCAAAAAATAGATTATTCGGAGTTGTATTTATATCTAAATAATCGCTACAGGAGAATAATGTTAATGCCAGTAATGGCAAAATAAATTTTATATTTTTCATAATTATTAATATTAAAAAGTTAAATTAATACTAGCTCCGAATGTTCTAGTTGTAGGATATTGACCAACATTCGCATATCCTTGAGCATTTCCATTGTCATTTACATACAATCTAGTATTTACACTTTGAGGTGAATAGCTATATGAAGCTTCAGGATCAAAATAGCCATTATTTGCTCCACCATTTTTAGGTTTTAAGAAACTTCCATCAGCTAAAAATACAAATGGGTTTCTAGCGTTAATTCCTAGTTTAAATGATTGTAATCCTAATTTAGTTATAACAGATTTAGGTAAAGAATAGCTTAAAGCAATTTCTCTAATTTTTAATGCTGCCGCATCTACAATATTTGCTTCACCAGTTGTTCTCCATGTAGTGGTGAAAAAGTTTAAAGTACTAGCATAGTTTGCGCCTAAAGCAGGAGTCACGTTAGTAGTATAGGTATTGGTAGTAGCGCTGTATTGAACAGAATTTGGAATTACATATCCCTTAGTTCTATCAAAACCAGCAGTTTCTAAATCACCTCCAGTGAATAACAATAATCTTTTTGCTTCTGAATAAGCAGAAGCCCCATCTCTATAATCACCTACAAAGGTTAGTTTTAAACCTTTGTATTCAAAGGAGTTGGATAATCCTAAAATGTAATCTGGAGTTCCTTTTCCTAATTTTTGAAAAGTAGAAGATTTTTGAGGAGTTCCATCAGCATTTACTATGATGCTTCCATTAGGAGCTCTCACAAATGCTGTACCTTTAATTAATGGAAAATCTTCACCAACTTCAGCAAATATTCCAACTTCTGAAGTGGATAATAAATTAACGCTTGAAACACCGTCTCCTAATGAAATTATCTTAGTTTTTGAAGTTGAAAAGTTTGTTTTTATATCCCATTTAAAATCCTTAGTTTTTACAGGAGTACATCCTAAGTCTAACTCAAAACCTTTGCTTTCCAAAGATCCAATATTCCCTTTTAAATTTTGTAATCCAGAAACAGTAGAAGTGGTTTTATTAGATATTAAATCATCTGTTCTTGTACTGAAATAGGTGCCTTCAAATGTTACTTTATCATTAAACAAACCTATTTGTGTTCCAAACTCTAAAGTTGTTACAAACTCCGGACGAATATTTGGATCTGTTGGTATTCTATTATAACCTAGTGCTCCCAAACTTCCATATGGAAAACCAGATGGCAGAACAGCAATTTCATTAGTATCATAAGCTTCTACTGCTGATGAATTTCCTACTCTAGTTAAAGATGCATTTACTTTTAAGTAATTTAAATAATCTGATTTAAGTCCGTCAAAAGCTTTTGTTGGAATAAATGAAACACCAATAGAAGGATAAGGATATGATTTTGCAACAGACGTTACTTGTTCAATTCTTGCACTAGCATTTAAAAACAAATAACTTTTATAATTTAAGTCGATATTTAAAAATCCAGCAACTCTTCTTTTTTCTGTTACCTTATTATTAAGTTTAAATGGTTGTGTAGGAAGTAAAACATTTGTTATATTATAAAAACCAGGAATATCTAATTTGTCTCCACCCTGCGAAGTAATTCTATAATTTTGATCTTGAATGTTATTACCAATGTTAGCTTTAAAATTTAAATCGTTGGTTAAATCGTAATTTAAATTGAAAATTAAATCTGAATAAAAAGTAGAGGATGTAGATTGTGTAGCAGAGTAACTTGAAGGAGAATTTGTTTGGCCTAAATCTCCTAGTGTGTAAACGGATTGTCCGTAATAACTATATCCTCCAAAGTTAACTTCTTTATTTTCATTAAACCATCCGTCATTGTGTGATTGAGAATCCATTGTATTTAATTGAACATTTGCAGTATAGTTGGCACTAATATGTTTGTTGAATTCATAAGCTAAAGCAGCACTACCGTTAAAAAAATCAGTTCTACTGTCATTTCTTATCGCTTTACTTTTCCAGTACGGATTGTCTGCATATGCAGTCCAGTGTCCCTCATTTCCTGAATTGGCAAACCTTGAAATAGGGATACTAATTGCTACCTGTAACAAATCATCTAATAAGTCTGCACTTGTTTGTGATATAGTTTGAGTAGCATAATTTATTGTACCATCAATTTGTAATTTCCCAATTGTTTTCCCAGCTCTTAAATTGAAAGAGGTTTTAGCTAATTTGTCTCCATCAACAACATAATCCGAGGTTCTTTTGTTTACTCCTAAAGTTACGTAAGAATTAAGACCACCCGTATTAACGTCGAAACCATTTTGTGTAGTAACTCCTGTTTTATAGAAATCTTTGATATTGTTTTTAATTGGCTTCCAATCTGTCATAAAGAATGTTCCATCAGCTTGAGGTAATCCTACAGGAACTTGTTGACCTACAAATCTTGGGTCGTTGAAAGCAGGACCCCATGATCCATTTTCAAAAACAACAAAACCAGATCCATTTCTTGGATCAGGATTACCGTTTGGTAGGTTAGGAAAATTAAATCCCGGATCATTTGCCCATCCTTGTCCGTATTCTTGTTGTCTATCCGCAACGAAATTAACCGATTCATAATCAACAGAGGAATTAACTCCAAAAGTGATTTTTTCAGTTTTTGAACCTTTCTTAGTAGTAACTATAATTACCCCATTTACTCCTTGTGAACCATATATGGCTCCTCCTTGAGAACCTTTAATTACGTTTACGTACTCAATAGAGTCTGGAGAAAGTAATTGTAAGTTGGTAGCAGTAGAAATTACGTTATCAATAACAACTAAGGCTTCGTTATTCCCTGTTATTGATCTAGCAGATCGTAATATAATTCTTAGATTTGGAGAAACCCCACCACTTAAACTGGAAATCGTTAATCCAGAAACTTTACCTGTCAAACTAGAAACAACATTAGGGTTATTAGCTTGAGTTATTTCTGCAGCACTAATTTGCTTATTTGCATAAGTTACAGCATCTTTAGTTCTCTTAATACCTAAGGCACCAACAACTACATCTTTTAATTCAGTTGCATCATCTTCCATTTTTAAATTTAAAACAGATGATTTTACTGTAACTTCTTTTGTTTTCATTCCTAGAAAACTGAATACCAATACTTGGTTTTGGCTTGCAGTAATTTTGAACTTCCCGTCTAAATCAGTTTGTGTTCCAGTTTTGTTGTTTTTGACCGATACGTTCACACCTGGTATGGGAACCCCGCTTTGATCGGTCACAACGCCGGAGACGCTCTGAACTTGTGCAAATGAAATTTGCGTGATTAGCAATACTATTACTGCTAATAGAAAATTGTAAATGGCTTTCATAAATATTTTGTTAAAATTAGTTTGTAAAATTATCAATAAAACAATTACTTTTCTAATAATTTTTAACAAATTTTTAATAAAAACACAATTGTATTAAAAAAAAGTCAATTTTTAATACAATTCGTTACGAATTTAATAAACGGAATTAATCAAGTTTTTATATAAAAAAGTAGCACTTTCATTACCTTTATAACAGATTTAGCAGGAAGGTTAATTAGGAAAACTATTATTCAAAAAAAAACCATCCCGATTGGGATGGTTTTATACTAATAAGAATATTTAATTATTAATATCCTGTATTTTGTTGAATAGTACTATTTGCATTTAACTCATCTTGTGGGATTGGTAAAGCCCATTTGTAACTTGTTAAAGGTAAATTAGTAGGATTTGCTGCTGGAATATTCCAAGCTGATGAAGCATAATCTGCTGGGTCTCTATCTAAAGTTGCCCCTGCTAAAGTTCCTAAACGCTTCATGTCTATAAAACGGAACCCTTCAAAAGATAATTCTTTTCTTCTTTCGTCAAGAATTCCTTTCCAAGCTGCTTGTGCATTAGCAAATACTGGCGCAGCTTGAGGAGTTGTGAAACGAGCATCTAAAATAGCTTTTAACGCTACTCCAGCACCTGTTAAATCTCCTGCAGCCACTTTAGCTTCAGCTCTTATAAAATACATTTCGGATAATCTACATACCATGAAATCAGGATTGTAAGTATTAGCTCCTGTTACTGCACTTTGACCTCCATGTTTTTGTAAAACAAGGATATCTGAATTTTTTACATCTGCTGAAGTGGTATAATTAGCATCAATCAATGAACTTCCGGCAGCATCCAATGCATTAACATAAATATTAGTTCCATATCGGTAGTCTCCTCCAGATAAACGGGTAGCATCAAATTTATTATACAATGCTCTACTTACTTCATAGAACGGAGCGCCATTTCTTTTGTTATTTATAGAACACCATCCGTTGTGAAGGTTGGTAGTTTGTACGTTTTGCTGAACTGTTCTTTTTAATCTAAAGATAACTTCTTTTCCTGCTGCCTCATTGTGAGTATGAAATACAGCATTATATTCAGCTTGAGTAGTTGCTAATGTTATTCCAGAAGTATTGATTACCTGGTCAGCAAAAGTTAATGCATTGGTATAATCTCCTTTCAATGCATAAGCACGCGCTTTAATAGCTTGAGCTAATGCTTTTGAAGCAAATATTGTTTTAGTGGTATAAGCAGGAGCTGTATTAGTTGCATAAATAGCCAATGCTTGATCTAGATCTGCATGGATAGACGCATAGAAATCACCATTTGTAGCTCTTACAGGTGTTTCAGAGGTAGCGATAATTCTATTTGCCAACACACCAGCTAAAGCATTATTATCTTTAGGATCTGGAGAGAAGTATGACATTATTTTCAAATGACAAACCGCTCTTAATACTAAAGCTTCTGCTTTTGCTCTGTTGATTAATTCAGTATCAGCAGCACTTGTAGGAACTACAGATGATGAAAACTGAATTACACGATTGAATCTAGAGATTGCTGCATAACTTGAAGACCAAATTGCTGTTGCAGAGGCATCATTAGGTTGCATTAAAAAGACAAACTCTTGATTTATACCTTGACCACCATTGTTGCTGCCCATAGAAGCTTCGTCTGTAAATACAGAAGTAAACACATATTCAGCTCTATTGGTCATCAGGTTCATTCCTGAGTTCATTAATCTGGTAAGATCTGAACTTGTTGTAATAGCAACCTCTTCCGTAAGTGAACCCGGAGTAAAAGGTTCTAATTCGTTGTCACAAGAAACAAATAGTGACAAACTCAATAACATTAATCCATATATTTTTTTCATAATTCGTCTAATTAAAATTTAACTTGTAAACCAAAAGTGTATAATTTTGGAGTTGGATACTGGTAGTTGTCCGCTGTTCTATCACTTTCTGGATCAAAACCTTGCCATTTTGTGAAATTGTATAAGTTTTCACCTTGTAATGTAAAGGATAGATCTGTGATGAAAGAGTTGCCTAAATATTTTTTAGGAACATTATATCCAATTTGAACGTTTCTTAAACGTACAAAAGAAGCGTCTCTCAAGAAACGGTCTGATAGATCTCCAACGCTTAAATTTCCAGCAGATAAAGCAGGCACATCAGTATTTGTATTGGTTGGAGTCCAAGCATTTAACATGTCAGAACTTACTACAAAATTACCAATATTTCCTCTACTATATAATGAGCTCATATCGTAATCAAAACGAACTACTTTATAAGCATAAGTGAATAATGTAGAAGCGAAGAAACCTTTGTAATTTAAATCAAAACCAAAACCTCCTGAATATACAGGAACATAATTAAGTCCAGCCGCTTTTTTATCTGCTGCTACAGGACTTTCAGTTGGAGTTCCATTTGCCGATTCAAACAATAAGTTACCATTTGCAGGATTAACTCCTAAATAGTGGTAAACATATGGCTCATAAATAGAACCTCCATTTTGTGAAATGTAGTTTCCGTTTAAGAGATAACCAACTGAATTTTCAATTTTACTAACTTTATTGTCATTATAAGAACCGTTCGCCTTTAATGTTAAAGTAAAATCATTTGCTTTAATTAAATCATAGGTTAAATTCAATTCAAAACCTTTGTTTGTTACTGTTGCCATTGAGTTTCTTGCGATACTTGAAACCCCTGAAGTTGGAGTAACTGGAGCAGTTAACAATTGATCGTAAGTCGCTCTATTATAGTAATCAAAAGATCCTCTAATTCTTGAATTATTCAATTCAAAATCAGCACCAATATTGTATTGTTTAGTAGTTTCCCATCTTAAATCTGGGTAACCAAAAGCAATTGAATATCCGTTACCGCCATTATAAGTATTAGTAGTAACCCCATAGATATCAGCAAAACCTGGAGGGTTGATTCCAGCAAATACCGTACCTGCAACAATTCTTTGATTTCCTACCGTTCCATAAGAACCTCTTAATTTTAATGAATTTACGAAAGTAACATTATCCATGAAAGCTTCTTCATCCATATTCCATCTAGCACCGATAGACCAGAAGTTACCCCATTGATAATTCTCAGTAAATCTTGAAGTTCCGTCTCTTCTCATAGTTGCTACTACACCATATTTTTTATTGTAGTCGTAATCAGCAGATCCGAAGTAAGAAATTAAGTCATTTCTTAATTGGCTTACAGAAGCAGTTGGAACATAAAAGTCATTTGTACTTACATCGGCAGCATAACCAGCTCCTGTGTTAGGAACATATACACCTGGTATTAAACCGTTTCTTCTTAGATTGTTTGTATGTAAACGAGAATGGCTGTACTCAAAGTTAGCAAAAGCATTGAAAGTGTGTAATCCAATTTCTTTAGTATAACCCAATTGAGATAAGTTTGTAAAGTAAAATTCTCTTCTTTGATTTACGTCTTCAAAACCATTGTAGTTACCTCCATTTAAAGAAGAAACTCCTCCAGGTGTTGAAGAGAATAATAAAGCATTAAAACAGTTAGGTCCTTCTGATTGGAAGAATCTATTGCTGATTAATTGGCTACTAGATCTATTTTTTAAAGTGAAATCTTTGGCGATCTTGTATGATAAATCTGCTACAACATCAACACGAATTTCGTCGGTTAAGTTCTCATAAGTTTTCAATTTATCAATCAAAATAATTGGAGTTGATAACAAACCAGAAGAACTATATAAACTATATGCCGATGCAGAACCAGTGTAAGCATCTGGTGAAAGGTAAGTAGCACCTAAAAAGGCTCCAGTTACATAGTTTCTATTGATTCCACCTGTACCTAAACTAGTAGCTTCGTTGTTTTTAGAATATCCAAAAGAAGTATTAAAAGCATACTTAAATTTTTCATTAGATGATCTACCATTGATGTTGTTTCTAAAAGTAAATCTGCTTAAACCAGTAGTTTTAAGAATACCATCTTGTTTAAAATAACCTACAGAGGTAAAAGAGTTACTGTTTTTTCCGTTATTTTCAATACTAACGTTGTGTGAAACCGAAGTTGAAGGACGGAAGAAATAATTTACCCAATCCGTGTCGATTGTCCAAGCAGCAATTTGAGCATCTGTTAAAGTAGCTCCCAAACCAGTACCTAAATTTTTCTCAATTTTAAGTAATTGTTTTGAATTTGCATAACTGTATTTTGGGCTTTGTAAATAACCAGTACCATATTGAGAATCGTATTTGAACGTAGTTTTAGAATCGCCAAATTTTCCTTGCTTCGTTTTAATTACGATAACCCCGTTTGAACCTCTATTTCCATATTCAGATACTGCCGCAGCATCTTTCAATACCGTTACAGATTCAATATCGTTCGGGTTAATAGTTCTAAAGTTATCACTGTTTGAAGGGAAACCATCCACAACATACAAAGGATCAGTATTACCGGTTAAAGAACCTACCCCTCTAATAATAACTGAAGATTTTGCACCTGGTTGACCTGTATTAGCAGAAATGTTTACCCCAGCTAATTGCCCTTGAATAGTGTTAATTGCATTCGCGTTAGGACGATTTCCAATTGTCTCAGATGAAACAGAGGCAAGTGAAACCACCGCGGTTTTTTTGGTTACATTTCGGTAACCTTGAGAAACTACTACTTCTTGTAATTTCACTCCATCCTGCATTTTTACATTAACAGTACTGGAAGATCCTACTTTAGCGGTAGTTTCATTCATTCCAACAAAAGAGAATACCAATAGGTCTCCTGCTTTTGCTTTGATAGAATACTTTCCATCAACATCAGTTTGTGTCCCGGTTTTAGTACCTTGAATCACAACATTTGCACCTGGTAACGGACCTGATTTGTCAGATACAATACCTGTAACAGTTTTCTCCTGTGCATAGGAGAACTGCATAGTTAACGCGATTAGTAGCGTAAACAACCATTTGAACTTTGATCTCATACTTTTTTATTTGAATTAGTTAGATAACAAATTTCATAAATAATTCTTAAAAAAACAAACATTGTCGAAACTTTATTAAAAAAAAATAAACAATTCTAAAATAAATCTAATTTTAAGCTCAAGTGAACTACTGAATTGGAGAGTTGAATTTTTTGATTTCTTGCGCTACCATTGGCATAAACCATGTTAAGCAGGCCATTTTTTGTAAGTAAGCCGAATCCGAAACCAAATCCAAATAAATTATCTTTTTTTGAACTAGTTGCGTCAGAATAATAACCGTAATCTAATAGAGAATGAACATAAAGATCAGGTGATACTAAATAACGGTATTCTGATAATAAAGAACTAAAAAAATTACCTTGAAGACTATTTTCATTAAAACCTCGAATAGAATTGATTCCACCAAAACGGTACAATTCATTTATAATGTATTGATCGCTTTGCAAATAGTAATTCCGAGATTTTAAGTAGAGACTGTTTCTATCATTTAAATATAAAGAATGACTAATATCGAGGTTGGCAAAAAATTGTTGGTAGTTGTTAGAATTTGAGTAACGAGAACCATAACCAATTTTTGAACTTAATTTCGTTTTTTCAGGAAATAAAAAATTGGACTTGTCAAGGTTACTATATTCAAAGTTTGTAGTTACAAATGAATTACTATAGTCTCGAATGGTTGAATTATTGGTCTTTTGAATATCGCTCGATTCCGCTGATTGATAGCCCAAATACAAACGGCTATTGTAATTAAAAAAATAACCAACATCAATTGCTGTTTTGGCGTTTTGGAAGATGCTGTCTTGCTTGTAAATATTCAAATTGGCTTTAATACCAATGGGACTTTTAAAAATATAAGGGACTTCTATACCCAAATTAAAGGTTTTTTGATTCCCGCTATCGCTTTTCCAATAGAGCGATAAATTTTCACCGGCATTCATAATATTAACTAATAAAAGATCAAGGTAACCGTTGAGTTCTAAATTGTTTTTCTTGTCGTTTGAAAAACCGATATAACCATCAAATTTATTGGCTTTGGCTTTTTCAAGGTATACATAAATCTTAGTAGTGTCTTTTGTGAATAGTATCTCGGGATATTTTATTTGATTGACAAATCGAAATTGCTCAAACGCATTATGAACTTTGCTTAGGTTGTCTTGATTGAAGGTTTTATTTTTAAAAATTCTTAGAATCTCTTTTTTATGACTTTCTGGAAATTTATCATAACCTTTAATAACAATATTATTTAAAACTCTAAGATTTCCTTGGTCAAGAAATAACTCTGCATAAAGTGAATTGTTTTTACTTTGAAAATTAATTAATTTCAATTTTGCTAATGAATATCCCTTGAATTCCAACTCATTTAGTAACGCATTCAAATAACTTTCGGTTTCGCCGATTTTCACACTAATCGTATCACTTTTTTGGAATGCTTTAGTGAGCTTTTTTAAAGATGAATTTCTACCTATATATATATGTATAAAATTGGTTCTTTTTTTTAAGTTAATTTCAAATAAAAAAGTGCTGTCATTTATCTTGTTATTACTAATGAGTTCGGCGTTTATATAACCAAGCTTCATTAATTTGGTTGAAACCAATTGAAATTCGTCAAACACGGCTTTTGCGGAAGCATGTTTAGTACTGTATCCTATAGAATCAATTATTTTATTATCATTATTGGCGGCGCTCTCAATTTTCAAATAACTATTTTGTGCCACAACGACATTTGAAGTTAAAATGATAAAGATAAATAAGATTGATTTTTTCAATTTGAGATCCAATTCGTATATTTATGTAACGTAAAAATAGTAAAATAGTATAATAAAATGAGGCAATTTTAAAATCCTTTGAAAATTAATGAATTAGGATTTGGATAAAAAAAAATAATTTGTATATTTGCAACCCCGTAAAAAGCGGGAAATTTAATATAAAGTAATTTTTAGTATTAATTATGCCAACAATTCAACAATTAGTAAGAACAGGAAGAACTCAGATAACTAAGAAGAGTAAATCGGTTGCTTTAGATTCTTGTCCTCAAAGAAGAGGGGTTTGTACGCGTGTTTACACTACTACACCAAAAAAACCAAACTCTGCAATGCGTAAAGTAGCGCGTGTACGTTTGACAAATGGTAATGAGGTAAATGCCTATATCCCTGGAGAAGGACACAATCTACAAGAGCACTCGATAGTATTAGTTAGGGGTGGAAGGGTAAAAGATTTGCCAGGAGTAAGATACCACATTGTGCGTGGTGCGCTTGATACATCAGGTGTAGCAGGAAGAACACAAAGAAGATCTAAGTACGGAGCAAAACGCCCAAAAGAAGCAAAAAAGTAATTTAAAAGCCTTTAGCTGTTAGCATAAAGCTAATAGCCAAAAGCCAAAAAACAAAGAAATGAGAAAAAGAGCGGCAAAGAAAAGACCACTTTTACCAGATCCAAGGTTTAATGACCAGCTGGTAACCCGTTTTGTAAACAACTTAATGTGGGACGGGAAAAAATCAACAGCTTTTAAAGTATTTTATGATGCAATTGATATCATAGAATCAAAAAAGCAAGATTCAGAAAAAGCAGCATTAGAAATCTGGAAAGATGCTTTAACTAACGTTATGCCTCACGTAGAAGTACGTAGTCGTAGAGTAGGTGGAGCTACATTCCAAATTCCAATGCAAATCAGACCAGACAGAAAAATTTCTATGGCAATGAAGTGGTTAATACTTTATTCTAGAAGAAGAAATGAGAAATCTATGGCTCAAAGACTAGCGTCAGAATGTTTAGCTGCGGCTAAAGAAGAAGGTGCTGCTGTTAAAAAGAGAATGGATACTCACAAAATGGCTGAAGCAAATAAAGCATTCTCACATTTTAGATTTTAATAAATAAAGAAATGGCTAGAGATTTAAAATACACAAGAAACATAGGAATTGCTGCTCACATTGATGCTGGTAAAACAACAACTACTGAGCGTATATTATTCTACACAGGAAAATCACACAAAATTGGTGAAGTACACGATGGTGCTGCAACAATGGACTGGATGGCACAAGAGCAAGAAAGAGGTATTACAATTACTTCTGCAGCTACTACTTGTGAATGGAATTTCCCAACTGAACAAGGTAAATTATTACCTGAAAGTTTACCATACCACTTTAATATTATCGATACCCCAGGTCACGTGGATTTTACCGTTGAGGTAAACCGTTCATTACGTGTACTTGATGGGTTGGTTTTCTTGTTTAGTGCGGTTGATGGTGTTGAGCCTCAATCTGAAACTAACTGGAGACTTGCAGATCAATATAGAGTTCCACGTATGGGATTCGTAAACAAAATGGACAGACAAGGATCTAACTTTTTGAATGTATGTCAACAAGTAAGAGACATGTTAAAATCAAATGCTGTTGCAATCACTTTACCAATTGGTGAAGAAAATGATTTCAAAGGAGTAGTTGATTTAGTTAAAAATCAAGCTATTGTATGGCATGACGCAACTCAAGGGGCAACTTTTGATATTGTGCCAATTCCAGAAGACATGCTTGCTGAAGTTAAAGAATACAGATCTATCTTAATTGAAGCTGTTGCTGATTACGATGAAAACCTTTTAGAAAAATTCATGGAAGATGAAGATTCTATTACAGAGGAAGAAATCAATATCGCCTTAAGAGCTGCAACAATGGATATGGCTATCATCCCAATGATTGCTGGATCTTCATTCAAAAACAAAGGAGTTCAATTCATGTTAGATGCAGTATGTAAATACTTACCATCTCCAATGGACAAAGAAGGAATCGAAGGTATTCACCCTGATGATGCTGAATTATTAGAAGAAGACCAAACTAAAATTTTACGTAAGCCAGATGTTAAAGAGCCATTCGCAGCTTTAGCATTTAAAATCGCTACTGACCCATTCGTAGGTCGTTTAGCTTTCTTCCGTGCTTATTCAGGAAGATTAGATGCAGGTTCTTACGTATTGAACACTCGTTCTGGAAACAAAGAAAGAATTTCTCGTATTTACCAAATGCACGCTAACAAACAAAACCCAATTGATTTTATCGAGGCAGGTGATATTGGAGCGGCAGTTGGATTTAAAGATATCAAAACAGGAGATACATTGTGTGATGAAAAACACCCAATTATCCTTGAATCTATGAAATTCCCTGCACCAGTAATTGGTATTGCAATTGAGCCAAAAACAAAAGCTGACGTAGATAAAATGGGTATGGCTTTAGCAAAATTAGCTGAGGAAGATCCAACATTTACAGTTAGAACTGATGAGGCTTCAGGGCAAACAATTATCTCAGGTATGGGTGAGCTTCACTTAGACATTCTTGTTGATAGAATGAAACGTGAATTTAAAGTTGAAGTAAACCAAGGTGAGCCTCAAGTTGAGTATAAAGAAGCATTCACAAAAACAGCACAACACAGAGAAGTTTACAAAAAACAATCTGGAGGTCGTGGTAAATTTGGTGATATTGTTTTTACATTAGAGCCAGCTGACGAAGTTGATGGTAAAATTCCAAAAGGATTACAGTTTATCAATGCTGTTAAAGGTGGTAACGTTCCTAAAGAATATATCCCATCTGTTGAGAAAGGTTTCCGTGAAGCTATGAAAACTGGTCCTTTAGCTGGATACCAAGTAGATAGTTTGAAAGTAACTTTAACTGATGGTTCTTTCCACCCTGTGGATTCTGATGCACTTTCTTTTGAATTAGCAGCTAGAATGGGATACAGAGAAGTAGCAAAAGCTGCTGGAGCAATAGTTCTTGAACCTATCATGAAAATGGAAGTTATTACACCTGAAGAAAACATGGGAGATATCGTAGGTGATATTAACCGTCGTAGAGGTCAAGTGAATGACATGGGTGACAGAAACGGTGCTAAAACCATCAAGGCAGATGTGCCATTATCAGAAATGTTCGGTTATGTAACTACATTAAGAACATTGTCTTCTGGTAGAGCAACATCTACAATGGAATTTTCACATTACGCTGAAACACCAGCAAATATTTCAGAAGCAGTTATCAAAAAAGCAAAAGGAAACGCTTAATCTTTAAGAAAATGAGTCAAAAAATCAGAATAAAATTGAAATCTTACGATCACATGTTGGTAGACAAGTCTGCTGAAAAGATTGTAAAAACTGTAAAGAGCACAGGTGCTGTAGTAACTGGACCAATTCCATTGCCAACGCACAAAAAACTTTTCACTGTTTTGCGTTCTCCACACGTTAACAAAAAAGCGAGAGAACAATTTGAAGTAATGTCATATAAGAGATTAATTGACATTTATTCTTCTTCATCAAAAACTATTGATGCTCTAATGAAATTAGAGTTGCCAAGCGGAGTTGAAGTAGAAATAAAAGTATAAGTATATTGTATCTAATTATGCGGTATTTATTACCGCATAATGTGCAATTTTTAATAATTAATAAATAATAATTATGTCTGGGTTAATTGGTAGAAAAATCGGCATGACCAGCATTTTCGACGAAAACGGGAAGAATATTCCTTGTACAGTAATCGAAGCTGGACCATGTGTTGTTACCCAAGTCAGAACCAAAGGTGTTGACGGGTACGAAGCGTTGCAACTTGGTTTCGATGACAAAAACGAGAAACATTCCACAAAAGCGGCCGTAGGTCACTTTAAGAAAGCGGGAACTGTAGCTAAGAAAAAAGTCGTTGAATTCCAAAATTTCGCAACAGAACAAAAATTAGGAGATCTTATAGATGTTTCTATTTTTGAAGAAGGAGAATTTGTAGATGTACAAGGTGTATCTAAAGGTAAAGGTTTTCAAGGGGTTGTTAAACGTCACGGTTTTGGTGGTGTTGGACAAGCAACTCACGGTCAACACAACCGTTTAAGAGCGCCAGGATCTGTTGGAGCTTCGTCTTATCCATCTAGAGTATTCAAAGGAATGCGTATGGCTGGAAGAATGGGAGGAGATAATGTAAAAGTTCAAAACCTTAGAGTTTTAAAAGTAGTTGCTGAAAAGAACCTACTTGTTATTAAAGGATGTATTCCTGGATGTAACAACTCTTATGTAATCATTCAGAAGTAATGGAAGTAAAAGTATTAGATTTCAACGGAAAAGATACTGGAAGAAAAGTTCAACTTTCTGATTCAGTATATGGTATTGAACCAAATAATCACGCAGTATATTTGGATGTTAAACAATATTTAGCAAACCAAAGACAAGGAACTCACAAAGCAAAAGAAAGAGCTGAAGTTGCCGGAAGTACTCGTAAGATTAAAAAACAAAAAGGTACTGGTACAGCTCGTGCTGGTAGTGCTAAGAATCCATTATTCAAAGGTGGAGGAACAGTTTTCGGACCTAGACCAAGAAGTTATTCATTTAAATTGAATAAAGGCTTGAAGCGTTTAGCAAGAAAATCAGCTTTCTCAATCAAAGCTAAAGAAGCAAACATTATTGTTGTAGAAGACTTTAGTTTTGAAACTCCAAACACTAAAAACTTCATCAATGTTTTGAAGGCATTAGGTTTAGAGAATAAAAAATCTTTGTTTGTGTTGGGTGAATCAAATAAAAATGTATATTTGTCGTCACGTAATTTAAAGGGGTCTAGCGTGTTAAGTAACTCAGAATTAAGTACTTACGCTATATTAAATGCTAATAATTTAGTATTACTAGAAGGCTCACTAGAAGGAATTGAAGATAATTTAAGTAAATAACTAGGATATGAGCATCATAATAAAACCTATAGTTACAGAAAAAATGACCAAACAAAGTGAGGTTTTGAACCAATTTGGTTTTTTCGTTGACAAAAAGGCAAACAAAGTACAAATTAAGAAAGCTGTTGAAGCTGCATATGGAGTATCAGTTGTTAGCGTTAATACAATCAACGTAAGACCAGATAGAACTACAAAATACACTAAGAGTGGTTTAATAAGTGGAAAGACTAATGCGGCAAAAAAAGCAATAGTTCAAGTACAAGAAGGAGAAACAATTGATTTTTACAACAATATCTAGAATAGAAAAATGTCAGTAAGAAAACTTAAACCTATTACCCCAGGTCAGCGATTTAGAGTTGTGAATGGTTATGACGCCATTACAACTGATAAGCCGGAACGCTCTTTGATAGCGCCGATAAAAAACTCTGGAGGTAGAAATAGTCAAGGAAAGATGACCATGCGTTATACGGGTGGTGGTCACAAGCAGAGATATCGTATTATTGATTTCAAAAGAACTAAAGAAGGAATTCCTGCTTCAGTGAAATCAATCGAATACGATCCAAATCGTACTGCGTTTATCGCTTTATTAGCTTATGCTGATGGTGAAAAAACTTATGTAATTGCACAAAATGGATTGCAAGTAGGTCAGAAATTAGTTTCTGGTCCAGACGCGCAACCAGAAATTGGTAATACATTGCCTCTTAGCAGAATTCCTTTAGGAACTGTTATATCTTGTATCGAATTAAGACCAGGTCAAGGTGCGGTAATTGCACGTTCAGCTGGAACATTCGCTCAATTAATGGCAAGAGATGGAAAATACGCAACAATTAAAATGCCATCAGGTGAAACAAGATTAATCTTGTTAACTTGTTCAGCTACAATTGGAGCAGTATCTAATTCAGACCACCAATTAGTTGTATCTGGTAAAGCAGGTAGAACAAGATGGTTGGGAAGAAGACCTAGAACAAGACCTGTTGCAATGAACCCTGTCGATCACCCAATGGGTGGTGGTGAAGGACGTTCTTCTGGTGGACATCCACGTTCAAGAAATGGAATACCTGCTAAAGGTTATAGAACGCGTTCTAAGAAAAACCCGAGTAACAAGTATATTGTAGAACGTAGAAAGAAATAATAAGATATGGCACGTTCATTAAAAAAAGGACCTTTCGTTCATTATAAGTTAGAAAAGAAAGTTGAAGAAAACATTGCCGGAGGTAATAAAGGAGTAGTAAAGACTTGGTCTAGAGCTTCTATGATTACTCCTGACTTCGTTGGACAAACTATCGCAGTTCATAACGGTCGTCAATTCGTACCAGTTTACGTAACAGAAAACATGGTAGGTCACAAATTAGGAGAATTTTCACCAACTCGATCTTTTAGAGGTCACGCTGGAGCAAAAAATAAAGGTAAAAAATAAGAAGCAATGGGAGTTCGTAAAAGAGAAACAGCAGACGCAAGAAAAGAGGCTAATAAGTCACTGGCTTTTGCAAAGTTAAATAACTGCCCTACTTCACCTAGAAAAATGCGCTTAGTAGCAGATCTAGTAAGAGGTCAGAAGGTAGAGAGAGCACTAAATATTTTAAGATTTAGTTCTAAAGAAGCTTCAAGAAAATTAGAAAAATTGGTTTTATCAGTTATCGCTAACTGGCAAGCAAAAAACCCTGACGCTAATATGGAAGAAGCAGGCTTATTTATAAAAGAGATCAGAGTAGATGGAGGAATGATGTTAAAAAGACTTCGTCCAGCACCTCAAGGTCGTGCACACAGAATTAGAAAACGTTCAAATCACGTAACAATCGTGTTGGGAGCTATTAATAACACACAAGCAAATTAATAAAGATGGGACAAAAGACAAATCCAATTGGAAATAGACTTGGTATCATCAGAGGATGGGACTCTAACTGGTATGGTGGAAATGATTACGGTGATAAATTAGCCGAAGATTATAAAATCAGAAAGTACATCCATGCTCGTTTATCAAAAGCTAGTGTATCAAAGGTTTACATCGAGAGAACTTTGAAACTTGTAACCGTTACTATCACTACTGCTAGACCTGGTATTATTATCGGAAAAGGTGGACAAGAGGTAGACAAGTTAAAAGAAGAACTTAAGAAAGTAACCGACAAAGAGGTTCAAATCAACATCTTTGAAATTAAAAGACCTGAATTAGATGCTTACTTAGTTGCAACAAGCATCTGTCGTCAAATCGAAAGCAGAATTTCTTACAGACGTGCAATCAAAATGGCTATTGCTGCTACTATGCGTATGAACGCAGAAGGTATCAAAGTTTTGATTTCTGGACGTTTGAATGGAGCTGAGATGGCACGTTCGGAAGGTTTCAAAGAAGGTAGAATTCCTCTATCAACTTTCAGAGCTGACATTGATTACGCACTTGCAGAAGCTCATACTACTTATGGTAGAATGGGAATCAAAGTGTGGATCATGAAAGGTGAAGTTTATGGAAAGAGAGATCTTTCTCCGCTTGCTGGAATGGATAAAAAACAATCTGGACCAAATGGTGGTAAAGGTGGCGATTCTCCAAGAGGAGATAGAAAGCCTTTCAATAAAGGTGGAAAACCAGACGCTCGTAAAAGAAAGTAAATTTTTAAACTAAAGAAAAATGTTACAGCCTAAAAGAACAAAATACCGTAAGGTACAAAAGGGTAAAATGAAAGGAAATTCTCAAAGAGGGCATGAACTTTCAAATGGAATGTTTGGAATTAAATCTGTACATGAAGATGGAATGTTCTTAACCTCTCGTCAAATCGAAGCTGCGCGTATTGCTGCAACGAGATACATGAAAAGAGAAGGACAATTATGGATTAAAATATTTCCAGACAAACCTATCACTAAGAAGCCTCTTGAGGTACGTATGGGTAAAGGTAAGGGAGCCGTTGAATATTGGGCTGCCGTTGTTAAACCCGGAAGAATTATGTTTGAAGTAGGAGGAGTTCCTTTGTCAGTTGCTAAAGAAGCATTGCGTCTTGCAGCTCAAAAACTACCTGTTAAAACTAAATTTGTCGTTGCTAGAGATTTCGAAGCATAATCTATATTATTATGAAACAATCAGAAATAAAAGATCTTTCTGCAGCGGAGTTGCAAGAGAAACTTAGACAAACTAAGAAGATACATGCTGACCTTAAAATGGCACACGCCATTTCACCAATTGAGAATCCACTTCAAATTAGAAGTGTTAGAAGAACAGTTGCGAGATTAGCTACAGAACTTACTAAAAGAGAGTTACAATAATTGTAATCTGCTGAAAGATGGAAGAAAAAAGAAATTTAAGAAAAGAAAGAATTGGTGTTGTTACTTCAGACAAAATGGATAAGTCTATTGTTGTTGCTGAAGTACGTAAAGTAAAACACCCATTATACGGTAAGTTCGTGTTGAAAACAAAGAAATATGTTGCACACGACGAAACAAACGACTGTAATATTGGAGATACTGTAAGAATTAGCGAAACGCGTCCTTTAAGTAAATCTAAATGTTGGAGGTTAGTTGAAATCATTGAAAGAGCTAAATAATTATGGTACAACAAGAATCAAGACTAAAAGTAGCAGATAACACAGGGGCAAAAGAAGTTTTGACCATCCGTGTTTTAGGAGGTACTAAAAGAAGGTATGCCTCTGTTGGAGACAAAATTGTAGTTTCAATTAAAGATTCTGCTCCTAACGGAAGCGTTAAAAAGGGAGCTGTTTCAACTGCAGTTGTTGTACGTACCAAAAAAGAAGTGAGAAGAGCCGACGGTTCATACATCAGATTTGACGATAACGCATGTGTATTGTTAAATGCTGCTGGTGAAATGAGAGGAACTCGTGTTTTTGGTCCAGTAGCAAGAGAACTTCGTGAAAAACAATTCATGAAAATTGTATCATTAGCACCTGAAGTGCTTTAATTATTTGTAAGATGATAAAGCTAAAAATAAAAGCAGGAGATATTGTAAGAGTTATTGCTGGAGACCATAAAGGTTCTGAAGGTAAAGTTCTTAAAGTAGATCGTGAGAAGAACAAAGCGATTGTTGAAGGTGTAAACATGGTTTCGAAACATACAAAACCAAGTGCAAAAAGCCCGCAAGGAGGAATCGTTAAGAAAGAAGCTGCAATTCAAATTTCTAACATTTCATTGATAGATCCAAAAACAAAGGAAACTACAAGAGTTGGAATTAGAGTTGAAGGAGATAAAAAAGTAAGATTTTCAAAAAAATCTAATCAAGTACTATAGTGATGGCTTATATACCTAGACTAAAAGATGAATATAAGAACAGAGTAATCTCTGCTCTTAAAGAAGAATTCGGTTACAAAAACGTAATGCAAGTTCCAAAATTGGAAAAAATCGTTTTGAGTAAAGGAGTTGGTGCAGCAGTATCTGACAAAAAACTAATTGACTATGCAGTTGAAGAGTTAACAAAGATTACTGGGCAAAAAGCAGTTGCAACAATTTCTAAGAAAGACGTTGCGTCTTTCAAATTAAGAAAAGGAATGCCAATTGGTGCAAAAGTTACTCTACGTGGAGAAAGAATGTACGAGTTTTTAGATAGACTTGTAACTTCATCTTTACCACGTGTTAGAGATTTCAGCGGTGTTAAAGCTACTGGTTTCGACGGAAGAGGTAACTATAACTTAGGTGTTTTAGAACAAATCATTTTCCCTGAAATTGATATTGATAAAGTAAATAAAATTTCTGGTATGGATATTACCTTTGTTACTTCTGCAAAAACAGATAAAGAAGCAAAGTCGTTATTAGCTGAACTAGGATTACCTTTTAAAAAGAATTAAGACATGGCAAAAGAATCAATGAAAGCCCGTGAGGTAAAAAGAGAAAAAACCGTAGCAAAATATGCTGAGAAAAGAAAAGCTTTGTTAGAAGCTGGAGATTTCGTAGGTTTGCAAAAATTACCAAAAAATGCTTCACCTGTTCGTTTGCACAATCGTTGTAAATTAACTGGTAGACCAAGAGGTTATATGCGTCAATTTGGTATTTCACGTGTTACATTTCGTGAAATGGCAAATAACGGTTTAATCCCAGGAGTTAAAAAAGCATCTTGGTAAAAAACGTATTTATTACGTTTAATAAAATTTTATAAATTGGTTTCAGGTTCAAAAGAATGGTTCTTTTGAAAACCGTTACCGCAAATCAATAAACATGTACACAGATCCTATTGCGGATTATTTGACAAGAATTAGAAATGCTGTGGCTGCAAACCACAAAGTAGTTGAAATTCCTGCATCTAATCTAAAAAAAGAAATAACAAAGATCTTATTTGATCAAGGTTATATCTTGAGCTACAAATTTGAAGACAACTCTGTTCAGGGTTCAATCAAAATAGCTTTAAAGTATGATAAAGATACTAAAGTATCAGTTATCAAAGACATCCAAAGAATTAGTAAACCAGGTCTACGTAAGTATGCAGGTTCTTCAAAAATACCAAGAATCTTAAATGGTTTAGGTATTGCAATTGTTTCTACATCAAAAGGTTTGATGACTGGAAAACAAGCTAAACAACTTAATGTTGGTGGCGAAGTAATTTGTTACGTATACTAATTAAAACTGTAGTAAGATGTCAAGAATAGGTAAAAACCCAATCGTAGTCCCTGCTGGAGTAACTGTAGAAGTTGCAGAAGGTATTATTACAGTAAAAGGAAAAAAAGGTCAACTAACTCAGGAGTTTTCGGACGTAACTGTAAAAGTTGAAGGTGATCAAGTTCTAGTAGAAAGATCATCTGATCATAAAGACCATAGAGCAAAACACGGATTATACAGATCTTTAGTCAATAACATGATTATAGGTGTATCTGAAGGTTTTACAAAAGAATTAGAATTGGTAGGTGTTGGATATAGAGCATCTAATCAAGGTCAAAAATTGGATTTAGCTTTAGGTTTTTCTCACAATATTGTTTTAGAAGTTGCTCCAGAAGTAGTAGTAGAAACAATATCTGAAAAAGGAAAGAATCCAATTGTTAAATTAACATCTTTCGATAAACAACTATTAGGGCAAATTGCTGCTAAAATTAGAGGTTTTAGAAAACCGGAGCCTTACAAAGGTAAAGGAGTTAAATTTGTGGGTGAAGTATTAAGAAGAAAAGCAGGTAAATCAGCTTAAAAAATATAAAGATATGTCATTAACAAAATCTGATAGAAGACAAAGAATTAGATATAGAATTAGAAAGACTATTAGTGGTACTGCTACTAAACCAAGACTTTCTGTATATAGAAGTAATAAAGAAATCTACGCTCAATTAATTGACGATGTAGCTGGAGTTACTCTATTATCTGCATCTTCAAGAGAAAAAGAAATAAATAAAGGTACAAACGTAGAAGTTGCAACTGCAGTTGGAAAACTAGTTGGAGAAAAAGCGTTAAAAGCCGGGTTTGAAGCAGTAACTTTCGATAGAGGAGGTTATTTATATCACGGTCGTATTAAATCATTAGCTGAAGGCGCGAGAGCTGCTGGACTTAAATTCTAATATAGTATGTCTAATAGTAAATACAAGAATGTAGAGTTAGTAAAGCCTAGTGGTCTTGAATTAAAAGACCGTTTGGTAAGTGTTAATCGTGTTACTAAGGTTACAAAAGGGGGTAGAGCATTTGGTTTTTCTGCTATTGTAGTTGTAGGTGATGAAAATGGAGTAGTTGGTCACGGATTAGGAAAATCTAAAGACGTTTCTGAAGCAATTGCGAAAGCAGTAGAAGATGCTAAGAAAAATTTAGTAAAAATTCCTTTGAACGGACAATCTGTTCCTCACGAACAAAAAGGAAAATTTGGTGGAGCACGTGTATTTTTAATTCCTGCCTCTCATGGTACAGGAGTTATTGCTGGTGGAGCTGTTCGTTCAGTTCTTGAATCAGTAGGAATTCACGATGTATTATCAAAATCACAAGGATCATCAAATCCTCACAACGTAGTAAAAGCAACTTTTGATGCTTTATTACAAATGAGAAGTGCTCATACTGTTGCAAGACAAAGAGGTATTTCTTTAGAAAAAGTTTTTAAAGGTTAATTCAAGGAAATTATGGCTAAATTATTAGTAAAACAAGTAAGAAGCAAAATCAACTGTCCACTTACTCAAAAAAGAGGATTAGAGGCTTTGGGACTTCGTAAAATGGGTCAAGTTGTAGAACATGATTCTAATCCAACTATCCTTGGAATGATAAATAAAGTTAAACACTTAGTTTCTGTAGAAGAAGCTAAATAACAAAATACTGTTATGAATTTAAGTAACTTACAACCTGCTGAAGGTGCTACACACAATCAAAACAAAAGATTAGGTAGAGGAGAAGGTTCTGGTAAAGGTGGTACTTCTGCAAGAGGTCACAAAGGAGCAAAATCTCGTTCTGGTTATTCTAAAAAGATTGGTTTTGAAGGAGGTCAAATGCCACTTCAAAGACGTGTGCCTAAGTTTGGTTTCACAAACATCAATCGTAAAGAATACGAAGGTGTGAACCTTGATACACTTCAATTACTTGTTGATAATGGTGTAATTACAGATACTGTAGATATGTCAGTTTTTGTAACTAACCGTTTGGCTACCAAAAATGAAATCGTTAAGATTTTAGGTAGAGGAGAATTGAAAGCAAAATTAAAGGTAACTGCTCATAAATTTACTGCTACTGCAAAAGCTGCTATTGAAGCTGCAGGTGGAGAAGCTGTAACATTATAATTTTATAAGATGAAGAAATTTATTGAATCATTAATTAATGTTTGGAAAATCGAGGAACTAAAAAATAGAATCCTAATTACTTTAGGTCTTTTGTTAGTTTATCGTTTTGGAGCACACGTTACTCTTCCAGGTATTGACGCTACACAATTAAATAGTTTAGCAGGCCAAACTAAAAACGGTATTGGTTCAATTCTTGACATGTTTACAGGTGGTGCTTTTTCAAAAGCTTCAATCTTTGCATTAGGTATCATGCCTTACATTTCAGCTTCTATTGTAGTTCAGTTAATGGGAATCGCGGTTCCTTATTTACAAAAGTTACAAAGTGATGGTGAAAGCGGAAGAAAGAAAATTAACCAAATTACACGTTGGTTGACTATTGCTATTACTTTAGTTCAAGGTCCTGGTTATATCTATAACCTATACAGAACTTTACCAAAAGCAGCTTTCTTATTAGGATCTGATTCTATTGCATTCCTTTTCTCTTCAGTTATTATTTTAGTTACAGGTACAATTTTTGCCATGTGGTTAGGAGAAAAAATTACTGATAAAGGAATTGGAAATGGTATATCGCTATTAATTATGGTGGGTATATTAGCTAGATTACCTCAAGCATTTATTCAAGAATTTACAACTAGAGTAACTAACAATAATGGAGGTCCAATGTTATTGGTAATTGAAATCATTGTTTGGTTATTAGTAATTATTTCTTGTGTTTTGTTAGTAATGGCAGTTAGAAAAATTCCAGTACAGTACGCTAGAAGAACTGTTTCAGGAGATTTCGAACAAGATATGATGGGTGGAAATAGACAATGGATTCCATTAAAGTTGAATGCATCTGGTGTAATGCCAATTATATTTGCACAAGCTATAATGTTTATTCCAGCTGCATTAGCAGGATTGTCTAAATCAGAAGTTTCATCATCTATTGCAGGTGCATTTAGTAATATGTTCGGTATTTGGTATAATTTATTGTTTGCAACTTTAATAGTTGTATTCACATTTTTCTATACTGCAATTACTGTACCTACAAACAAAATGGCAGATGACTTAAAAAGAAGTGGTGGATTTATCCCGGGTTTTAAACCAGGGGAAGAAACATCTAACTTTTTAGATAAAGTGATGTCTTTAATCACGTTCCCAGGTTCTTTATTTCTTGCTTTAATAGCTGTGTTCCCAGCAATTGTTGTAAGTGTATTGGATGTTCAACAATCTTGGGCAATGTTCTTTGGAGGTACCTCACTTATAATTATGGTTGGTGTAGCAATTGATACAATCCAACAAATCAATTCATATTTGCTTAATAAGCATTATGATGGTTTGATGAAAAGTGGAAAAAATAGAAAAGCGGTAGCTTAACTTATGGCAAAACAATCAGCAATAGAACAAGACGGATCAATCATTGAAGCATTATCAAATGCGATGTTCCGTGTAGAATTAGAAAATGGACATATTGTAATTGCTCATATTTCTGGAAAAATGCGAATGCATTATATCAAATTATTACCTGGTGATAAAGTGAAACTAGAAATGAGCCCTTATGATTTGTCAAAAGCAAGAATTACTTATAGATATTAATAAAGGCTAATCAATGAAAGTTAGAGCATCAGTTAAAAAGAGAAGTCCCGAGTGCGTTATCGTGCGAAGAAAAGGGAGATTGTACGTAATTAACAAAAAGAATCCTAGATTTAAACAAAGACAAGGATAGTTATGGCAAGAATAGCAGGGGTAGACATCCCAAAAAACAAGAGAGGTGTAATTGCACTAACCTATATCTTCGGATTAGGAAAAAGTAGAGCTATTGAGATTTTAGAAAAAGCTCAAGTTAGCCAAGACAAGAAAGTTCAAGATTGGAATGACGACGAGATCGGAGCAATTCGTGATGCTGTATCTAATTTCAAAATTGAAGGAGAATTGCGTTCAGAAGTTTCTTTAAACATCAAACGTCTTATGGACATTGGTTGTTATAGAGGTATTCGTCATAGATCTGGTCTTCCATTAAGAGGACAAAGAACTAAAAACAACTCTAGAACAAGAAAAGGTAAGAGAAAAACTGTTGCCAACAAGAAAAAAGCAACTAAATAATAAGTAGTATGGCTAAGGCAAGTACAAAAAAACGTAAAGTAATAGTTGAGTCAACTGGAGAAGCACACATCAGTGCAACTTTCAACAACATTATCATTTCTTTAACCAATAAGAAAGGTGAAGTTATTTCATGGTCTTCAGCTGGTAAAATGGGCTTCAGAGGTTCTAAAAAGAATACTCCGTATGCAGCTCAAATGGCAGCAGAAGATTGTAGTAAAGTAGCTCTTGAGGCAGGACTTAAAAAAGTAAAAGTGTATGTAAAAGGACCAGGAAACGGACGTGAGTCTGCAATTCGTTCTATACACAATGGTGGAATTGAAGTTACGGAGATCATCGATGTTACTCCAATGCCACACAACGGATGTCGTCCTCCTAAAAGACGTAGAGTATAATATTAATTTAAGTATAACTAGGTAGAACTAATGGTTATCGAAGGATTTGACCTGAATTCATAATCTCTACCTTAATAATTTTTTAAAAATGGCAAGATATACTGGTCCAAAAACTAGAATTGCTCGTAAATTTGGCGAAGCAATATTCGGAGATGACAAATCTTTCGAAAAAAGAAATTATCCACCTGGACAACACGGGATGGCTAAAAAAAGAGGTAAAAAATCTGAATATGCTATCCAGTTAATGGAGAAACAAAAAGCTAAATATTCTTACGGAATTTTAGAAAAACAATTCAGAGGTTTATTTAAAAAAGCTTCTGCTACTAAAGGTGTAACAGGTGAAGTTCTTTTACAATTATGTGAAGCTAGACTTGACAACGTTGTTTTTAGAATGGGTATCGCTCCATCTAGAAGAGGTGCAAGACAATTAGTTTCTCACAGACACATTACCGTTAACGGTGAAGTAGTAGATATCGCTTCATACCACCTAAGAGCTGGTGATAAAGTAGCGGTTCGTGAAAAATCTAAATCATTAGAAGCTATTGAGCGTTCTTTAGCTAATTCATCTCACGTATACGAGTGGATTACTTGGAATAACGATCTTAAAGAAGGTACTTTTGTTTCTGTTCCTGCTAGATTGCAGATCCCAGAAAACATTAAAGAACAATTAATCGTAGAGTTGTACAATAAATAATTAATTGACTTAGTCGAAATTATGGCAATATTTAATTTTCAGAAACCCGATAAAGTTATCATGATCGATTCTAACGATTTTGAAGGTAAATTCGAATTTAGACCTTTAGAACCTGGTTATGGATTGACTGTTGGTAATGCACTTAGAAGAGTTTTACTTTCTGCGCTAGAAGGTTACGCTATCACATCTGTTCGTATAGAAGGTGTAGATCACGAATTTTCTACAATTCCTGGAGTTGTTGAAGACGTAACAGAAATTATCCTAAATCTTAAACAAGTACGTTTCAAACGTCAAATTGAAGATGTAGATAATGAAGCTGTAACTATATCTGTAACAGGTAAAGAACAATTAACTGCTGGTGATTTTCAAAAATTCATCTCTGGTTTCCAAGTTCTTAACCCAGAATTAGTAATCTGTAACCTTGATAAAAAAGTTAATTTGAACTTCGAATTAACAATCGAAAAAGGTAGAGGTTACGTTCCTGCAGAAGAAAACAAAAAGCAAAACGCAGCAATTGGAACAATTTTTACAGACTCCATTTTTACACCAGTGAAAAATGTGAAGTATGCAATTGAAAACTTCCGTGTAGAGCAAAAAACAGATTATGAAAAATTAGTTTTTGAAATTAAAACTGACGGATCTATTAATCCTAAAGATGCCTTAACTGAAGCTGCAAAAGTTTTAATTCACCACTTCATGTTGTTTTCTGACGAAAGAATAACGCTTGAAGCCGATGAAATTGCTCAAACAGATTCTTATGATGAAGAATCATTACACATGAGACAATTACTTAAAACGAAGCTTGTTGATATGGATTTATCTGTAAGAGCATTAAATTGTTTAAAAGCAGCTGAAGTTGATACTCTAGGAGACTTAGTATCATTCAACAAAAATGACCTAATGAAATTCCGTAATTTCGGTAAAAAATCTTTAACAGAACTAGACGAACTAGTAGCTATTAAAAATTTAACCTTCGGAATGGACTTAGCAAAATACAAATTAGATAAAGAATAATCTAATCCCGCTTCGGCGAGGTTAAATTTAACATACAATGAGACACGGAAAAAAATTCAATCATTTAAGCAGACAGACAGCACATAGAAAATCTATGTTGGCAAATATGGCTTGTTCTCTAATCGAGCACAAACGTATTAATACAACTGTTGCTAAAGCAAAAGCGCTAAAACAATTCGTTGAGCCTTTAATTACAAAATCAAAAGCAGATACCACTCACAACAGACGTATCGTTTTTTCATACTTACGTAGCAAATATGCAGTAACTGATTTATTCAGAGACGTAGCCGCTAAAGTTGGAGATCGTCCAGGTGGATATACTCGCATCATCAAAGTTGGAAATCGTTTAGGAGATAATGCCGATATGGCAATGATCGAATTAGTAGATTTTAACGAACTTTACAACGGTGGTAAAAAAGAAGTTAAAAAAGCAAAAAGCCGTAGAGGTGGAAAAGCTAAGAAATCAGAAGATACTGTAGAAGCAGCTCCAGTACCAGTTGCTGAAGTAGTAGCTGAAGCTCCAGTAGCAGAAGTTGAAACTCCAGAAGTTGAAGAAGAAGTAGAAGCTCCAGTAGCAGAAGTAGAAGCTCCAGCAGCAGAGGCAGAAGTTGAAGCTCCAACAGCAGAAACTGAAACTGAAGAAAAAACAGAAGAATAATGATTTCATTACCAATAAATAGAAAAGGACATACTTTAATTAGTTTGTCCTTTTTTTTTGAACTTTTTTGTCAGGCATCTTCAACTAATCTTATTCCTGCTATCCATTGCAATCCTCAAAATTGCTTCGTACCTAACAATTTTGAGGGATTTCCATTACTATCAGGAGTAAAAGAAATTTTAGGCCTCTCGATAAATTAATTTTTATAGCATCATATTTTGAATTAAATTTGTAACCACAACACAACAATTAGAAAATGAAATACTCAAACAGAAAACCCGCAATTTTACTCCTTAGTGACGGAACTATTTTTCATGGAAAATCAATAGGTATAGAAGGGACTGCATTCGGAGAAGTTTGTTTTAATACCGGAATGACAGGGTATCAAGAAATTTTTACCGATCCATCTTATTTCGGACAAATAATGGTGGCCACCAATCCCCACATTGGAAATTACGGTGTTCATCAAAATGAAGTCGATTCAGACGGAATTAAAATAGCAGGATTAGTATGCAAGAATTTTAGTTTTAATTATTCCAGACCAGACGCATCAGAAAGTCTTTATGACTATTTTGAAAAAGTAAATCTAGTAGCAATTTCAGATGTAGACACCAGAGCTTTAGTAAGCTACATTCGGGATAATGGTGCAATGAACTCTGTAATATGCACAGATGGAACTCCAATAGAAGAACTAAAAGCTAAATTAGCATTGGTTCCCAACATGAAAGGCCTTGAACTGGCTTCTAAAGTTTCAACAAAAACGCCTTACTTCTTTGGTAATGAAAATGCAACCTATAAAATTGCCGCACTAGATTTAGGTATAAAAACCAATATCTTAAGATGTCTCGAAGCAAGAGATTGTTATATTAAAGTATTTCCTTACAACACCTCTTTCGAAAATTTAAAAGCATTTAATCCTGATGGTTACTTTCTTTCAAACGGGCCTGGGGATCCAGATCCACTTAAAGAAGTTCAAGAAGTGACGCGTCAAATACTTAAAACTGATACTCCCGTTTTCGGAATTTGTTTAGGACATCAAATGATCGCTTTGGCTAACGGAATTTCTACCTACAAAATGTTTAATGGTCACCGAGGAATCAATCACCCTGTGAAAAATATGATTACTAATAAAGGTGAAATTACATCACAAAATCATGGTTTTGCAGTTAATAAAGAAGAATTAGAAAATCATCCCGACTTTGAAATTACTCATTTACACTTAAATGATGGAACGGTAGCTGGTATGAAAATGATTTCTAAAAGCTGTTTTTCAGTACAATACCATCCTGAAGCAAGCCCAGGGCCTCACGATGCAGCCTATTTATTTGATCAATTTATCGATAATATCAAACTTTCGAATAACTAAATCGTTTGAGTTAATAACATTAATTAGTTTCAAATAAACATTACAATACTTGTAATATATTTGCATTATAATTTAGAAAATAGACATTAATAAAATAAATTTAAGATGAGCATAATTATCAAAATTCACGCAAGACAAATTTTCGATTCAAGAGGAAATCCTACTATTGAAGTAGATGTAGTTACTGAAAATGGCGTTTTAGGAAGAGCAGCAGTTCCTTCTGGAGCATCAACAGGAAAATATGAAGCAGCGGAATTACGTGATGGTGGTAAAGCTTTCCTTGGAAAAGGAGTTTTAAAAGCAGTCGAAAATGTAAATACAAAAATTGCTGAGGAATTATTAGGAACTTCCGTTTTTGAACAAAATCTAATTGATCAAATGATGATCGATTTAGACGGAACTCCAAATAAATCAAATTTGGGAGCTAACGCAATTTTAGGAGTTTCATTGGCAACAGCCAAAGCTGCAGCTAATGAATTAGGATTGCCATTATACAGATATATCGGTGGAGTTTCTGCAAACACATTGCCAGTTCCTATGATGAATATTATTAACGGGGGTTCTCACTCTGATGCGCCAATTGCATTCCAAGAGTTTATGATTTTCCCAGTTAAAGCAACTTCATTCACACAAGCAATGCAAATGGGAACTGAAATTTTCCATCACCTTAAAAAAGTATTACACGACAGAGGTTTAAGTACAGCTGTTGGTGACGAAGGTGGATTTGCTCCAAACTTAGCTGGTGGAACCGAAGACGCATTAGATACAATTAAAAAAGCGGTTGAAGCTGCTGGTTACTCTTTCGGAAACGAAATTATGATTGCCCTAGATTGTGCTGCTTCTGAATTCTATGTAAACGGAAAATACGATTACACAAAATTTGAAGGGGAAACAGGAAAAATCAGAACTTCTGAAGAACAAGCAGATTATTTAGCTGAATTAGCTTCTAAATATCCAATTATTTCTATCGAGGACGGAATGGACGAAAATGACTGGGATGGTTGGAAATATTTAACAGATAAAATTGGTCACAAAACTCAATTAGTTGGTGATGATCTATTTGTAACTAATGTGGAGCGTCTTTCAACAGGAATTGAAAAAGGAATTGCCAATTCAATTTTAGTAAAAGTAAACCAAATTGGAACTTTAACTGAAACTATTGCAGCAGTTAATATGGCTAAAAATGCTGGTTATACCTCTGTAATGTCACACCGTTCAGGAGAAACTGAAGACAATACAATCGCTGATTTAGCGGTAGCATTAAACTGCGGACAAATAAAAACAGGTTCGGCTTCAAGAAGTGATAGAATGGCAAAATACAATCAGTTGCTTAGAATTGAAGAAGAATTAGGAGATACCGCTTATTTTCCGGGTGTAAAAGCATTCAAAATCAAGTAAGTTTTAATCTATAAATAATAAACGTCCATTGAGTTAATTGCTTATTGGACGTTTTTTTTATGTTGATTTTTATCGATTTTCAAAAATGATTACCTTTTTTATAATTTTTATATTTAATTTAACGAAATCGTTAGCGTATTTCTTTTTTAATTAATACTAAATACCTTAATTTTGTTTAATATTATAAATAGATTTTTTTCCACATATTATGTCAAAAATAGCCGTATTAGAATTAGAAGGTAAAAAATATGAATTTCCTGTTATCGTAGGAAGTGAAAATGAAGTAGCCATAGATGTTAATAAATTGCGTGATTTATCAGGTGCAATCACCCTTGATCCTGGTTACAAAAATTCAGGTTCTTGTAAAAGTGAAATTACTTTCCTAGATGGGGAAGAAGGAATTTTGCGTTACAGAGGTTATGCAATCGAAGAATTAGCTGACAAAGCTAATTTCTTGGAAGTTTCCTACTTATTAATTTTTGGGGAACTACCTACAAAACAGCAGTTAGAAAACTTTGAAACCAATATTAGAAAATATACATTGGTTAACGAAGAAATGAAAAACATCATCGATGGGTTTCCGAAAACAGCGCATCCAATGGGCGTTTTATCTTCTCTAACAAGTGCATTAACAGCATTCAACCCAAAGTCGGTTAATGTTGAAAATGAAAAAGAAATGTACGAAGCAGTTTGTAAAACAATGGGTAAATTCCTTGTTATTGCAACCTGGACCTACAGAAAAAGCATGGGTTATCCATTGAATTATTATGATAATACTCAGGGATACGTTGAAAATTTCATGCGTTTAATGTTTGAAATCCCAACGGGACCTTACGCTTCAAACCCTGTTGTTATCGACGCTTTAAATAAATTATTTATACTTCATGCTGATCATGAACAAAACTGTTCTACTTCTACTGTTAGAATGGTAGGTTCATCTCACGCTGGTTTATTTGCATCAATCTCAGCAGGTGTTTCAGCACTTTGGGGACCACTTCATGGTGGAGCAAATCAAGCAGTTCTTGAAATGTTGGAAGAAATTCAGAAAAATGGTGGTGATGCAGAGAAATATATGGCGAAAGCTAAAGATAAAGACGATCCATTCCGTTTAATGGGATTCGGACACCGTGTTTACAAAAATTTTGATCCAAGAGCAAAAATCATTAAAAAAGCAGCAGACGAAGTTTTAGCAACTTTAGGAGTTAATGACCCAATTTTAGATATTGCAAAAAGATTAGAAGAAGCAGCTTTAGTAGACGAATATTTTGTTTCTAGAAAATTATATCCAAACGTAGATTTCTACTCTGGAATTATTTATAGAGCATTAGGAATTCCAACAGATATGTTTACGGTATTATTCGCAATTGGAAGATTACCAGGTTGGATTGCGCAATGGAAAGAAATGCGTGAAAATAAAGAACCAATTGGTCGTCCAAGACAAGTTTATATTGGATATCCTTTAAGAGATTTTAAATCTATTGATAAAAGATAGATTTTTTGATTAATAATTAAGAAAGCTTCACAAATTGTGAAGCTTTTTTTTATATTTGTAAAGAGTCAATTCTAATAAAATCTATGTTAAAGCTAAATGTAAAAAACGAAACAGCAAGATTAAGAGCAGTAGTTTTAGGATCGGCAGTAAATAATGGGCCAACACCGACAAAAGAAGAAGCCTACGATCCAAAATCTTTAGAGCATATTATTGCAGGAACCTATCCTATTGAAGCCGACATGGTTAATGAAATGGAAGCGTTTAACGCAGTGTTTGAAAAATATGACGTTACCGTTTACCGCCCTGAAATGATCGAAAATTACAACCAAATTTTTACTCGAGACATTGGATTTGTAATAGACGATATCTTTATTAAAGCGAATATTTTACCCGACCGAGAAAGGGAATTGGACGCAATCAAATATATTACAGATCAAATAGATCCCTTAAAAGTGATTCGCCCACCCGAAGAAGTCCATATTGAAGGCGGAGATGTTATGCTTTGGAATGACTACATTTTTATTGGAACCTACAAAGGAAGCGACTATAAAGATTACATCACTGCAAGAACCAATTGGCAAGGAGTAGAATTTATTAGAAATCTATTTCCAAACAAAATTGTAAAAGAATTCGATTTGGTTAAGTCCAAAATTGAAGCTCGCGACAATGCACTTCACCTGGATTGCTGTTTTCAGCCGGTAGGAAACGACAAAGGAATTATTTACAAACAAGGATTTCGTGAAGAATCCGATTACCTTTATCTAGTGAAATTGTTTGGTAAAGAAAATCTATTTCACATCAATAGAAATGAAATGTACCATATGAATTCTAATGTTTTTTCAATAGCTCCAAACGTAGTAGTTTCAGAACAAAAATTCGATAGATTAAACACTTGGCTTAGAGAAAAAGGATTCACAGTTGAAGAAATTCCCTATGCAGAAATAGCCAAACAAGAAGGGCTTTTAAGGTGTTCAACATTGCCTTTAATTAGAGAGTAATTAGTTTAAGTTGCTTATAACTTTAAACCTCTTAACTTTAAACTTTAAACAATTAATACCATGAATCAAACTACCAACTCCATATTAATGATTCGCCCGGTAGCTTTTCGAATGAATGAGCAAACGGCAGTAAATAATTATTACCAAAAAATAATTGATGGGTTATTGCCAGCAACTGTTAACGCAAAAGCCCAACAAGAATTTGATGCTTTTGTAGCAAAATTAAAAGCAGTTGGTGTTGATGTTATCGTTGTAGAAGACACTTTAAACCCAGACACACCCGATAGTATTTTTCCAAACAACTGGATCTCATTTCATGAAAATGGTGACATCGCTTTGTTTCCAATGTTTGCTGAAAACAGACGCTTAGAACGTCGTGAAGAAATTCTGGATATTCTCGAAGAAAAAGGCTTTGTTATTGACAATATCATGGATTATACCTCTGCCGAGGAAGATGATTTTTTTCTAGAAGGCACAGGAAGTATTCTGCTTGATCGTGAAAACGGTAAGGCATATTGCGCTTTATCACCAAGAGCAGACGAAGAATTATTTATTGAATTTTGCGAAGATTTCGACTTAAATCCGATTATTTTCGAAGCGTTTCAAACCGTAAATGGAGAACGGAAATTAATTTATCATACCAATGTTATGATGTGCATTGGGGAAACCTATGCCGTAATTTGCGCCGATTCAATAGACGATAAAAAGGAACGCAAAATGGTGATCGATAGTTTAAAAGGCGATGATAAAGAAGTGATTTACATAACTGAAGACCAAGTGAATAATTTTGCCGGAAATATGCTTGAAGTTAAAGGCGCTAACGATAGAAGGTATTTAGTAATGAGTGCTGCGGCTTATAAAAGTCTTACCAAAAAACAAATTGCTCAGCTAGAAGAACACGTAACTATTTTAAGCTCAAGCCTTGACACAATTGAAGCTTGTGGTGGCGGAAGCGCTCGTTGTATGATGGCGGAAATATTCTTACCAAAAGAAGATATTTAAACCCTATTAAATACGTATTTTTGCAATATGAAAAATAAAAAAACGCTCGTACTTGGTGCGTCCACAAAGCCAGATAGATACTCCTTTAAAGCAATCACAATGTTAGTTGAAAAAGGACATTCTGTACTTGCAATTGGTCAAAATACAGGTGAAGTTTCCGGAATAAAAATTTACACCAAAGCCATTCCGTTGTCCCAAATAAATACCGTTTCATTGTATTTAAATCCTGCTCGACAAAGAGATTACTACAATTATATCGTAGAAGCAAAACCAAAACGCGTGATTTTTAACCCCGGAACTGAAAATCCTGAGTTCTATCAACTACTAAAATTGAATAACATAAAAGTGGAAGTGGCGTGTACATTGGTACTTTTAACAACCAATCAGTATTAGTTTTATTTGAAGCTATTTCCCGCTGTACGTTTCAATCTTTGCTTTTTTAAGAAAAAAAGCAAAGGATTTCCACTGCCATCGGGGCTAGAGTATTTTGGATTTTTGACGAAAAGGGAAACATTATCACTTCTCTGAGTCGCCCTTACAGCATTATCGATAGAAAACAACGAAAAAATAAGTGGCAGCAACCCTCATAGCAAGGAGGCACGACGCGCGACTTGGGTCGCGGAGAGATTGCCGAAGTAGTTTTCAAGATAAGTCTGTTAAGGCTTGATCTTTTTTGTTACTTTTTACCATCAAGGGAAAAAAGTAAGAGAAAAAAAGAAATAGTTCTTAGTTGAGCAGGTTCTTGGTTGAGAGAAGACAATAGAATAAAAGATAATAGATGAAAACATTGACCTTTGCGACCTTTTCGAAAAACCCAATCTAACCACTTCTCCAATCGCCCTTACAGCATTATCGATAGAAAACAACGAAAAAATAAGTGGCAGCAACCCTCATAGCAAGGAGGTACGACGCGCGACTTGGGTTGTGGATCGAATTTCGAGATAGTTTTCAAGATAAGTCTGTTAAGGCTTGATCTTTTTTGTTACTTTTTACCATCAAGGGAAAAAAGTAAATAGTTAAATTAATTATTGATGATATTAAAACTCCGTTTGTGAATTTGCTGGTTTGCTAATAATCAACAATCCTATAAAAGTAATCAAACCATTGACAATAATCAACTCGTTATCAATTACGTAGTCTCCAAAAAGAGCCGCAGAATTATAACTAATTAAGAAACATATTGCAGGAGAAAGCACACAAATGATAGGAACTAATTTGTCATGAACCGTTTTAGTTTTCATAAACATTCCAAAACAAAACAATCCTAGTAATGGGCCATAAGTGTAAGATGCAATCTTAAAAATCATACTTACAACTGACGAATCATTTATGGCATTAAAAAGTAAAATCACTAAAAACATAAGCGTCGAAAAACCAATATGAACGAAATGTCTTGTTCTTACCATATTTGCTTTAGCAGCATTTTCAGCTTTATCCATTCCTAAAAAATCAACGCAAAAAGAAGTAGTTAATGCCGTTAAAGCAGAATCTGTGGTTGCAAATGTTGCTGCTGTCAATCCTAATAAAAATACAATTGCAGGAATTAATGCTAAATGATGAAAAGCAATTTCCGGAAAAAGTAAATCCGTTCTTGGTTTTCCTGTAATCAAATCGGTTGGTACTTCAATACCGTTTTTGGTAGCATAGATATAAAGTAAGGCGCCCACGCTCAAAAAGAAAATATTGATTAAAACAAATATACCAGTAAAGGTAAACATGTTTTTTTGAGCCTCTTTAATATTATTGCAACTCAAATTCTTTTGCATTAAATCCTGATCTAACCCAACCATTGCAATGGTTACGAATATTCCGCCTAATATCTGTTTCAGAAAATAACTTCCTTTCATGTAATCTTCATAGAAAAACACCTTTGAATAATTACTATTTTTAATCGCTTCAAAGGCCTCAGAAACTCCTAAATTCAAGCTACTACAAATAAAGTAAATCGTCAAAAAAACTGAAGAAACTAAGAAAACAGTTTGTAAAGTATCAGTTATAATAATCGTTTTTAATCCCCCTTTATATGTATAGGCAAATATTAAAAGCAAAGAAATTAATACCGTAATGGCAAATGGAATTTTGTAAAAATCAAATACATAACGCTGTAATACAATTACAACTAAATACAATCTAAATGCAGACCCAATTGTTCTACTTATTAAAAATATAGATGCAGCAGTTTTATAACTTATTTTCCCCAGTCGTTGCTCAAAATAGCCATATATAGAAGTTAAATTCATTCTATAATATAAAGGAAGCAACACCTTTGCAATGATAATAAAGCCAATAGCATTTCCTAAAACAAATTGGAAGTACTTGAATTGCGTTTCGGGATTTCCAACTTCCCCAGGAACTGAAATAAATGTAACCCCTGAAAGTGCGGTACCAATCATTCCAAAAGCAACTAAATACCATTTAGAATTCTTATTTGCCTTGAAGAAAGCCTCATTTCCAGTATTATTTTTACTTACAAAATGAGAAATAAGGAATAATATTCCAAAATAAACTAACATTAAAAGTACAATTGCAATTGGTGTCATATCAATATTTTTTATTTACAAATAACTTAATTTTCTTCCAATTATAATACAACTTAAGAAATAAATAATATATTTGTTGAAAATTTAAACTTTATAGATATGAAAAACCTAGTTGTATTATTTTTGTTATTCTCAACTTTTGCAGTTGTAGCTCAAGAAAGCGCTTCAAATGCAAAACCAAAATGGATTATTGGATTTGGTGCTAACTTTATAGATAACACCGCTACAAAAAATGGTCAATATTTAAATGCTTCAGCCCAATGGAATTACGTGCCTACAGTTTCAAAAGTTAGTTTTGAAAGATTATTAAGCGAGCAGTTTTCATTAGAGGGATCTATTGGAATCAATAAATTATCAACTGATAAAATGCAAAATGGAGCATCAATTAAAGACGATCAAAATTATTTTGGTGTAGATTTAAATGGTAAATTCTATTTTGGTAAAGAATTCATCAAATGCCCTGCATTTGACCCTTATTTAGTTGCAGGTTTTGGTTTAAATAAAGTTGGTGACAACGCAAACCAATCTTCTAATTTTGGATTAGGATTTAACCTTTGGTTCAATCCAAATTTTGGATTACGTCTTCAATCAATGGGTAAATATGGTTTTGTGCAAAACACATTATTAAACAATCACATTCAACATAGTGCTGAGTTAGTATTGAAATTCTAATTAAGTAAATTTGTTAAATTATATAAACCACCTTTATGGTGGTTTTTTTATGAAAAAAAGAATCGTTTAAACAATTGGTAAAATTATCTTAATATTTATTTGTTATTATTAATTTTAATGAGTACTTTTGTTACTCAATATTGTTATTATTTATGTTACAAACTCTAATTACTTCTAAAACACGTCTTAGAATATTGGTCAAGTTTTTTATAAACGCGGCTAATAATGGGCATTTGCGTGGTTTAGCAGAAGAAATGCATGAATCTACAAATGCAATTCGAAAAGAGTTGAACAATTTAGAAGAAGCTGGTTATTTAAAAAAAGAAGCAGTTCAAAATCGAATTTCTTACAAAGCAAATACCAAACACCCTCTTTATAAAACCCTAAAAAATATAATATTTCAGCACATTGGATTAGATTCTATTGTGGAAATGGTTTTGGATAGAATGGGTGAAGTGAAAAAAGTTATAGTTATAGGAGATTATGCGAATGGAATTGACAGTGGAACAATAGACGTGGTGGTAATTGGGGATGAACTAAATACGGAGTATATTGAAAATTTATCTATAAAAATTGAGAAAGAAATTAAGCGTAAAATTCAGTTTTTTATAACTCAAAAATACGATGGAAAAGGATTATTGATTTATGATGCTGATACAAATGGTAACAATAATTTAGTTTAACTATGCCCTGGTTTGCAATATATACGCGCCCTAAAAATGAAAAAAAGGTTGTTGAAGGACTTGAAAGAATAGGAGTTGAAGTTTATTGCCCTATGGTTAAACAAATTAAACAATGGTCGGATAGAAAGAAGCAGGTCGAAATCCCGTTAATTAATTCTTACGTATTTGTAAATATTGAAGAAAAAAAAAGAAATATAGTTTTTGAAGTTACTGGAGTTGTAAGGTATTTATTTTGGTTAGGAAAACCTGCGATAATTAAGGACCTTGAAATAGAAGCATTAAAAGAGAATTTAAAAGGAATATTAAGCGCCGTTGAAGTAAATGGAATACAACCTGGTGATAGCTTAATAATATCAAAAGGTCCTTTTCAAGGAAAGGAAGGGGTTGTTTCTCAAGTTGATAAAAATAAAATTCGCTTGGTTTTAAAAGAATTAGGCTTTTTAATAACTATTTCCAAAGAAATAGAATAATAGTACCTGTTTTTTCACTCGCCTTGTTAGTTGCAAAATGTGACTGACAGGGCGTAGCCTTGAAAAAAACTCAAATTTAGATTTAAAAGAATTATTTTTATAGACTCAGATTAAAATAAATGGAGATGTATTTTTCAAATAAAAATATTGCGATTATTGGCTTAGGTTACGTTGGACTTCCACTTGCGGTAGCGTTTGGCGCCAAATACAACACACTAGGTTTTGATATTAATACGACACGTGTTTCAGAATTGTCCAATGGAATTGATAAAACACTAGAATCCGATTTCGATAAAATTAAAGGTGCAACTCAACTGAAATTCTCTAGTAATATTGATGATTTAGTTCACTCTGATATATTTATTGTAACGGTTCCGACTCCTATAAATCAATTTAAAGCACCCGATTTAGCACCATTACTAAAAGCTTCAGAAATGATTGGTAAAGTAATGAAAAAAGGAGCAATAGTAATTTATGAAAGTACGGTTTATCCTGGTTGTACCGAGGAGGATTGCGTTCCAGTATTAGAAAAAAATAGCGGTCTTAAATTCAATGAAGATTTTTATTGTGGTTACAGTCCAGAGAGAATAAATCCAGGTGACAAAGTAAATACACTAACAACTATTAAGAAAGTTACCTCCGGTTCCACTCCTGAAATTGCTACTTTTATAGACAACCTATATGCTTCAATAATTACTGCTGGAACTTATAAAGCGCCAAGTATTAAAGTTGCTGAAGCAAGTAAAGCTATTGAGAATGCACAACGAGATGTTAATATTTCATTTGTAAATGAATTGGCATTGATTTTTGACAGAATTGGGATTGATACCAACGACGTTTTGGATGCTGCAGGAACCAAATGGAATTTTCTAAAATACAAACCGGGTTTAGTAGGTGGACATTGCATTGGGGTTGACCCCTAATTATTTAGCTCATAAAGCAGAAAGCTTAGGATATCATCCTCAGGTAATTCTTTCAGGTAGAAGAGTAAATGACAATATGGGAATGTTCATTGCTGGAAAAGTGGTTAAAATGATGATCCAAAAAGGAACTAATATTAAAGGTTCAAAAGTACTTTTGTTAGGAGTTACTTTTAAAGAAAATTGCCCAGATATTCGTAATTCAAAAGTGGTTGATATTTATAATGAATTAATTCAATTTGGATTAGAAGTTGATGTTTTTGATCCGCACGCCGATGCAAATCAAGTTAAAAAAGAATACAATATTGAACTTCAGCAATCACCTTCAAAATATGATGCTGTAATATTAACAGTAGCTCATAAAGAGTTTTTGAAGATGAATATCAATGATTACAAAAAGGGTTCTCATACAATCGTTTTTGATAGTAAGGCCGCATTAGATCGAGATGAAGTTGATGCTAGGTTGTAGGTTGAGGAAGTTGTAGGTTGAGAATGTTGTAAGTTGAGAATGTTGTAAGTTGTAGGTTGAAAAAGTTAACCGCTATCCGTTGACCGTTGACCGAAAAGCAAAAAACGAATAGCGAATAATGAATAACGAGAAACGAGAAACGAATATCGTTAACCGTTGATCGAAGTACAAAAAACGAACATCGAACATCGAACATCGAACAACGAACAACGAACAACAAATAACTGAATCCACTTAAATATATAATACTAAATTATTATTTTAATGAATTTAAATTCCAAAATATATATAGCAGGTCATAACGGGATGGTAGGGTCCGCGATATGGAGAGTATTATCCAAAAAAGGATATACTAATTTAATTGGTGCATCAAGTAAAGATTTAGATCTTCGAAACCAAGAAGCCGTTAGAGAATTTATTTCTAATGAAAAACCAGAAATAATAATTGATGCTGCTGCAAAAGTGGGAGGGATTTTAGCAAATAATGATTTTCCATACCAATTTTTAATGGAAAACATGCAAATTCAGAACAATTTAATTAGCAATGCATTTGAATTAGGAATTAATAAGTTTATTTTCTTGGGAAGTTCTTGTATCTATCCGAAATTAGCTCCACAACCTCTTAAAGAAGAATATTTGTTAACAGGTTCGCTTGAAACTACAAATGAATGGTACGCTTTAGCAAAAATCACAGGTGTAAAATCTTGTCAAGCAATTAGAAATCAGTTCGATAGAGATTATGTGAGTTTGATGCCAACAAATTTATACGGAACACATGATAATTTTGATTTAACTAGTTCCCATGTATTACCTGCATTAATTAGAAAATTCCACGAAGGAAAGCTCAATAATAACGCTCCTGTAACCCTTTGGGGAAGCGGAACGCCATTGAGAGAATTTTTATTTGTAGATGATATGGCCGCCGCTGTGGTATTTGCATTAGAAAATAATTTGCCAGATTATTTATATAATATTGGTACAGGTGAGGATTTAACAATTAAAGATTTGGCGCTATTAATTCAAAAAATTGTAGGTCATAATGGTGAAATAATTTGGGATGAATCCAAACCCGATGGTACCCCAAGAAAGTTATTAGATGTTTCTAAAATGCATGCTTTAGGTTGGAAACACCAAATCAATTTAGAAGATGGAATTCAAAAAACATACGATTGGTTTTTAGAAAACATAAATGATTATAAAGAATTGAAAATGTAAATTCGTTAACTGATAACCGATTATCGTTAACCGTTAAAGCACCACAGAATACCGAACATCGGTCAACGAATCACGAACAACGAACAACTGATAACAAACAAAACAAATGGAATCAAATTTAGAAGTTTGGAAATTATCTCATCACCTAACTATAGATGTTTACAAGTTGACTCAAGAATTTCCAAAAACAGAACAATTTGGTCTTATAAGTCAAGTTAGAAGAAGTGTTAGTAGTATTCCAACCAATATTATTGAAGGGCAAGCAAGACAATACAAAAAAGAATTCATACAGTTTTTATATATAGCTAAAGGTTCTTTGGAAGAAACCAATTATCATTTATTTTTGTCAAAAGATTTGGGATATGTAAGTGAAAAAGAATATCAAATTTTATATGAATTGTGTACAAGAATAAAAATGATGTTATTTAAATTAATAAAGTCATTACAGTAAATTTAGTTATCCGCGAACCGTTAAAGCACCACAGAATATCGAACATCGGTCAACGAATCACGAACAACGAACTACAAACAACGAACAACGAATAACGAATAACGAATAACGAATATGAAAACAGCATTAATTACTGGCGTAACAGGCCAAGACGGTTCCTATTTAGCTGAATTATTATTAGAAAAAGGATATAGGGTTCATGGAATTAAAAGAAGAGCTTCTTCATTTAATACACAAAGAATCGATCATTTATATAGAGACCAGCATGAAAATAATGTCAATTTTAAATTGCATTATGGTGATCTAACCGATGCAACTAATTTAATTCGAATTATTCAAGAAATTCAACCGGATGAAATTTATAACCTTGGGGCAATGTCGCACGTTAAAGTTTCTTTTGATTCTCCAGAATATGTAGCTAACGTAGACGGATTGGGGACTTTGAGAATATTAGAAGCGGTAAGAATTTTAGGTTTAGAAAAGAAAACTAGAATTTATCAAGCTTCCACATCAGAATTATATGGAGGTTTAGAAGAAAATAAAAATGAAAAAGGATTTTATGATGAAAATTCACCATTTTATCCACGTTCACCCTATGGAGTAGCAAAAATTTATGGTTTTTGGATCACCAAAAACTATCGTGAGGCTTATGATATTTTTGCTTGTAATGGAATTTTATTCAACCATGAGTCGCCAAGAAGAGGAGAAACATTTGTAACTAGAAAAATCACAATGGCAACCGCAGCTATTGCTTTGGGAAAACAAGATTGTCTTTATTTAGGTAATTTAAATTCACAAAGAGACTGGGGTCACGCCAAAGACTATGTAGAAGCAATGTGGAGAATTTTACAACAAGATGTTGCTGAAGATTATGTAATTGCGACAGGTGTTACGACCTATATTCGCGATTTTGTTCGTTTTGCTTTTGCAGAAGTAGGAATAACCTTACGTTTTGAAGGAACAGAAGAGCAGGAAGTGGGAATTATTGATTCTATTGATGTTCAAAAATATGAAAAAGCCCTAAATCCGAATGTCGAGCAGCGAACAACGATTAACGACCAACCAAAAATAGGAAAAGTAGTGGTGCGGGTAGATCCTCAATATTATCGTCCAACGGAAGTTGATTTATTAATTGGAGATCCTACAAAATCTAAAACCCAATTGGGTTGGGTGCCACAATATGACTTGGCTGGATTGGTTAAAGAAATGGTAGCAAGCGACTTAGAGTTGATGAAGAAGTTGTAGATTGAGAAAGTTGACCGCTATCCGTTGACCGTTGACCGAAAAGCAAAAACGAGCAACGAAAAACGAAAAACGAATATCTTTGACCGTTGACCGTTGACCGAAAAGCAAAAACGAGCAACGAAAAACGAAAAACGAATATCGTTGACCGTTGACCGTTGACCGAAGAACAAAAAGCGAACAACGAATATCGTTAACCGTTAACCGTTGACCGTTGACCGAAAAGCAAAAACGAGCAACGAAAAACGAATATCGTTGACCGTTGACCGTTGACCGAAAAGCAAAAAAAGAACAACGAATATCGTTAACCGTTAACCGTTGACCGTTGACCGAAGAACAAAAAGCGAACAACGAACAACGAACAACGAACAACGATTATCGACCAACGAATATCGATCATCGAATAACGAACATATATGATAAAAAATCTAATAATTTTTGGAACCCGACCTGAAGCTATAAAAATGGCTCCCTTAGTTCGTGCTTTTCAAAATGAAAACAACCAATTTGAGACTCGTGTTTGCGTTACTGCACAACACCGAGAAATGTTGGATCAAGTATTGGATTTTTTTGAAATAAAGCCTGATTACGATTTGGATCTAATGAAACCCAATCAAAATTTATATACCCTTACCTCAGATATTTTATTAGGGTTAAAACCAATATTAGAAGAATTTCAGCCTGATTACGTCTATGTTCATGGAGACACAACCACCTCAATGGCATCAAGTATTGCCGCCTTTTACTCAGGAGCCAAAGTTTGCCATGTAGAAGCGGGATTAAGGACCTACAACAAGCTATCGCCATTTCCAGAAGAAATGAACCGACAGGTTACTAGTAGAATTGCCGATTTTCATTTTGCTCCCACAGAGCAAGCGAAACAAAATTTGTTGAATGAAAATGTACTAGAAAGTACTATTCTGGTAACAGGAAACACCGTTATTGATGCCTTGTTAGAAAGCACATCAAAGGTTGAGAATCTCGATAATCCTGAAATAGAAAAATTAAAAACGATCATTGATCCAGATAAAAAAATACTATTAGTAACGGGTCATCGAAGAGAAAATCATGGTCAAGGTTTTATTTCTATCTGTGAAGCTTTGAAAGAAATTGCTCAATTAAATCCAGCCGTACAGATTATTTATCCGGTGCATTTAAACCCCAATGTTAAAAAACCGGTATATGAATTATTATCAAAAATTGATAATATTCATTTAATTGAACCTTTGGCTTACCCGGCATTTGTTTGGTTAATGAACAAATCCTATTTGATTATTACTGATTCCGGAGGTGTTCAAGAAGAAGCGCCAAGTTTGGGAAAACCTGTTTTAGTAATGAGGGATACAACCGAGCGTCCTGAAGCAGTAGAAGCAGGTACTGTAATTTTAGTAGGTTCCAATAAGGAAAAAATCATTTTGGAATGCAACAACTTACTCAATAATAAAGAGCAGTACAATAAAATGAGCGCGTTGCACAATCCTTATGGAGAAGGCAAGGCATGTGAGAAGATTTTAGATTTTGTGAGAAATAACCATAAATATAATTAGTGAAATAGTAATTTATCTATTTTATTATTTTTAATAATAATAAAAAATTCTTTAACAGTTCACACGACTACAGACTCGAAACAAATGATGCTATTACTCTTATAAATTTATTTTGATATTTAATTAGTAATAATTTTAGATAATAAAAGCCAAAAATTTAGAAATGCAAAACGAAATAATTATCTATCAATCAGAAATGTTAACTAGCCATATTAAGGTTAGGGTTGAAGATGAAACAGTTTGGTTGAATCGAATACAACTAGCTGATTTGTTTGATCGCGATGTTAAAACAATAGGCAAGCATATTTCTAATGCACTTAAAGAAGAACTTGAAGGAATTCAAGTTGTCGCAAAATTTGCGACAACTGCAAGTGATGGCAAAACATATCAGGTAGAATTTTATAACTTGGACATGATTATGTCTTTGGGTTATAGAGTAAAATCAAATAGAGGGATTAAGTTTCGTATTTGGGCTAATAAAATTCTGAAAAACTATCTTCTCAATGGGTATGCAATTCATCATAGAATGGATATTTTAGAAAAAAAAGTAAATTTTCTGGAAGTTAAAAATCATGAATTTGATTTAGTTATCAATACCAAATTACCTCCCAATCAAGGTGTTTTCTATGATGGACAAGTATTTGACGCCCATGATTTCGCTTCAAAAGTTATTAGATCAGCAACAAAGTCAATAATAGTAATAGACAATTATATTGATGAAAGCGTGTTGATGTTACTTTCAAAAAGAGAGCCGAAAGTAAAAGCAAAGGTATACACCGAAAAAATATCAGAAATATTAAAATCGGATATTGATAAATACAACCAACAATATCCAGCTATTGAATTTGCTACGTTTAAAAAATCACATGATCGATTTCTCATTATCGACGAAACCGAAATTTATCATTTAGGAGCATCATTAAAGGATTTAGGTAAAAAATGGTTTGCTTTTTCGAAATTAAATATTGACTCTAAGGATTTTCTAGATAGGTTATAATAATCGGTTAATCGTTTAGGAAAGTTAAATCGGTCAGAAAAAGTTAATCGTTAAATGGTTTTATAATTATTAATTATAACAATAATAGAGCGCGTTGCACAATCCTTATGGAGAAGGCAAGGCATGTGAGAGGATTTTGGGTTTTTTAAAATCCATTAATTAAATATTTAATAAAATTAACTGAAAAATAATGCCAAAAACAATTCAAACTATATTAATTACAGGAGGAGCTGGTTTTATAGGTTCTAACCTTTGTGAATATTTTATTTCAAAAGGTTATAAAGTAGTTTGTTTAGATAATTTTGCTACGGGTTATCGACACAATTTAAATGATTTTATAAATCACCCTAATTTTCGATTAATTGAAGGAGATATAAGAAATCCACAAGATTGTAATACTGCAGTTCAAGGAGTTGATTATGTTTTACATCAAGCAGCATTAGGTTCGGTTCCTAGGTCTATCAATGATCCCGTAACTACTAACGAGGTAAATGTATCTGGTTTTTTAAATATGTTGGTAGCAGCTAGAGATGCTAACGTGAAACGCTTTGTTTATGCTGCAAGTTCATCTACTTATGGAGATTCTGTGGGTTTGCCAAAAGTGGAAGAAGTTATCGGAAAACCACTTTCACCTTATGCAATTACAAAATATGTTAACGAATTGTATGCCGAAATATTTAGTCGTACCTATGGATTGGAAACAATAGGATTACGGTATTTTAATGTTTTCGGTCGCAAGCAAGATCCTAATGGCGCTTATGCTGCCGTAATTCCTTTATTTGTAAAACAATTTATGAATTATGAAAGCCCAATAATTAATGGAGACGGTAATTTTTCTCGAGATTTTACCTATATAGATAATGTAATTCAAATGAATGAGTTGGCCATGACTTCACAAAATCCAGAAGCTATAAACACGGTTTACAACACCGCCTTTGGAGATAGAACGACTTTAACTCAATTGGTTGGATATTTAAAAGAGAATTTGACAGTATTTGATTCTAAAATACTTGACGTAATGATAGTAAATGGTCCTAATCGTGCAGGAGATATACCACATTCTTTAGCAAGTATTGAAAAGGCAAAAAAACTATTGGGATATAATCCTAAATTTAACATTGAAAACGGGTTAAAAGAGGCAGTAAAATGGTATTGGAAAAATTTAAAATAAGTATTTTTTTATTGATATTATTTACAAAATAATTAGTTTATAAAATTAAAAGATAAAAAATGAATATAAGAATTGCAGTTATTGGTTTAGGTTATGTTGGTCTTCCATTAGCAAGATTATTCGCAACAAAATACTCAGTTGTAGGATTTGATATTAATCAAAACAGAATTGAGGGTTTGCTTTCTGGTACTGATAGTACATTGGAAGTATCAGACGATGTGTTACAAAAAGTCTTAGTAAAGGATTTTAAGGGTAACCAAAACGGGTTATTGTGTTCTTCAGATATTGCAGATATTGCAGATTGTAATTATTTCATTGTTACAGTTCCTACTCCTGTAGACAAAAACAACCGCCCAGATCTAACACCACTTTATAAGTCAAGTGAAACGGTAGGTAAAGTTTTAAAAAAGGGGGATATTGTAATTTATGAATCTACGGTTTATCCGGGAGTTACTGAAGAAGAATGTGTCCCTGTATTAGAGAAAATATCAGGATTGAAATTCAATATTGATTTCTTTGCAGGCTATTCACCAGAACGTATTAATCCGGGAGACAAGGAGCATACGGTAGAAAAAATACTGAAAGTAACAGCGGGTTCCACCCCAGAAATTGGTCAAAAAGTAAATGATTTATATAAAAGCGTCATTACAGCTGGAACACATTTGGCGCCAACTATAAAAGTAGCCGAAGCCGCTAAAGTAATTGAGAATTCGCAAAGGGATATTAATATAGCTTTTGTTAATGAATTGGCAAAAATATTCAATTTAATGAATATTGACACCCATGCCGTTTTGGAAGCAGCGGGAACTAAATGGAATTTCTTACCGTTCAAGCCGGGATTGGTTGGGGGACATTGCATAGGAGTAGATCCCTATTATTTAGCACAAAGAGCCCAAGAATTTGGCTATCATCCAGAAATTATTTTAGCAGGACGTAGGTTGAATGACAGTATGGGAGAATATGTTGCTTCACAAGTAGTTAAATTAATGATTAAAAAAGGAATTAATGTTAATGGTGCCAGTTTATTAATGTTAGGAATTACTTTTAAAGAAAATTGCCCAGATGTTCGTAATACTAAGATTGTGGACGTGATTAAGGCATTATCTGATTACGGTATTGTTGTAAGTATATTTGATCCGTGGGCAAAACCCGAAGAAGTGCAACATGAATATGGTTTAACTTGTCATCCTGCACTTGTCGAAGGACAGAAATTTGATTCTGTAGTTTTAGGAGTCGCTCATAAGGAGTTCAAAGTTTTGGATATTTCAAAACTTCAAAAAAAAGTCAATGTTTTGTATGATGTTAAAGGTGTTTTTGGAGGAAATGTGGATGGTAGATTATAAGTTATCATACAAAATTGTAATCAAATTACTTGAGGAACTATTCATATTTCAATTTATTATTTTATTTAAAAATACTCAATTAAACAAATTACTATTTAATGAATAAGGTACTATATTTGTTATTAATTGTCTTTTGCGATATTTTTTCTTAAAATTAAAAAAATTATTATTCGAAATGATTTTTTTTGTTTTTTAATTTAATAAGTTGGCTTTTTTTATTTTGAAATAAAAAAAAAAATTTATCTAAGATACGATGTTAAAGTAGAAGCCATTTAATATTATTATAGGATTGAATATTATATTTTATTTTTCACTTAATTTTCCTAATATGAATTATTATTTTGGGTGTTATTTCAATATAAATTATTAATTAATAATATTTTAATAAGTCTATTAATATTATTTTAGAATATTTGATTCCATGTTAATTAATAAAAAAAAATGATCATAGGTTTGATATCTTTTCGCTAAAAAATGATTAATTTAATGTTCTTAAATATAAAAAAAAAATTTAATTCACAAAAAATGCTTTTTGTGTCTATATTTTGGGGATCAATGGCTGGAGTTTTAAGTCAAGGATTAAATTTTATAACAAATATTTTTTTAGCTAGATTTTTAGGAATTGAATACGGAACATTAATACTTTATAGTTCTACTAATAGCATGTTGCAGGGGTTTTCACAAGTAGGACTAAATATTTTTGCGACTATAATAGTTTCAAAAAATTTACATAACAATAAAGATAGACTGGGCAAAATTATACCTAATTTATATTATATTGTAATAACATTGGCAATAATAATTTCATCAATATTTCTATTAATTAATTTTTTTCAATTAGGCAGACTTAAATTATGGGAAACAAACTCCCCAACCTTTTTATTTTTTATTATTTTATGGTTTATAACAAGTACTTTGGATATTCTTCAAGTAAGTATCCTTTTAGGTATAGGGGCTTTTAAAGATATAGCAAAAGTTAGTCTTATAAAAGGACTTTTTACAATTATTAATGTTTTATTTTTTGCTAAATTATATGGAATTCAAGGAGTTTTAATAGCATATGCTTTTTCTTTTTCAATAAGTTTATTTTTCAATTTTATTTTTTTAAGAAAAAATTGTAAAAATCATCAATTAATAATTATTAATAAAGTTAATTATTCATTAATTAAGTACATTCTTAAATCTTCTTTTCCCATTTTTTTAGCTACTTTAGTATTGATTCCATCACAGTGGGCTATTAATTATATAATTTATAATAAAGAAAATGGAAAACTTGCGTTAACAATTTTTGGAATAGCTAATCAATGGATGATTTTAATTCAGTTCTTTCCTTTACAAATTTCAAAGGTTATTTTACCCCTTTTATCAAAACAAAAACAAAATCGGATTGAGTTTCGTTCTACAGAAAAAATAGGATTGATAATAAGTATCTTAATTAGCCTTTTTCTGATTTCAGTTTCAGTTTTTTTTGAAGCAAATGTTATAAAAATGTATCATCTTAATTTTTCTACAGCTAAATGGCCTTATAGAATTATGCTACTAGCTGCTTTATTTTCATCTGTTAATTTATTTTTAGGTCAAAGTATTCTAGCAAATGGACAAGTTTGGTTAAGAACTTTAGTTGATGTATTTATTTCCCTAAGTTTATTTATAACTTTTATTATTATTTTAAATAATTCAATTATGCTAGCGACACCAATTGCTTATTGTGTGTCATTTATAATTGGATCATGTCTAATTGTTTTTTTAAGAAAAAAATAAATTAAGCTAAATAAATTTGCTTCTTTAGTATTTATCCTTTTTAAAATTTTGTTTAAAAATGAAAAAAATTATTTATTTATTATTATTTTTTACTTTTTTTCTTTTTTTACAAGTTTTAAAAGGTGAAATATATCTTGAGGAATCAATTGTTATTATTATTTATTTAAGTATTAATTTTTTTGCTAAAAATTTTAAGCTTAGGTTTGACAATATTTTTTTACCCCAAAATTTAGCTTTTTTAGTTTTTTTTATTCGATTGTACTTTCTCCCATGTTTAGGATTATTTTTTGATTACAGAATTTTTTCAGAAACTCGAAATACTGAATCAGAATTAATTTTTAAAAGTTATACTATAACATTGTTAATGTATTTTTCTTTTATTATTGGTTGGGAAACATTTTATTTAAAAAGCAGAACAAAGGCAATTGTGAAGCAGATATATCTGTTAAACTATAAAAAAATAAAAATTATATCTGGGTTATATTTTTTTTTCGGTTTAACAGCTCTTCTACTTTATTATCAAAATTATAATGATTATTTTACTAGAATTTTTATTGTAATTTTAGATGATAGATTAACAGAAAAAACCAGTTTTCTTGAATATTTATCGAGTCTTGCAATATATTTTTTACCGTTTGCAGTTTTTGGATTTGTTAATTTAATTGATGTAAATAATAAATCTAAACTTAGTAAAAATATAATTTTAATTATTTCAATTTTTTTTGTCTTATTATTTAGTCTAAATTCTAATAGACAAAGTATGGTTTATCCATTGCTTGCTTTATTAGCGGGATTCTCAACATTTATAAAGTTCAAACCTTTACCATCAATATTTATTGCATTTATGATGTTGTATTTTTTATTTGTTTTTGGCAATATAAGAGTCAAAGATGAATTTGATGTAAATAATTCTTCAAAAAATACCCAAGAGATTGTTAATGATATTCAGGTATATGCTGGAGGTAGTCAAATGATAGCTCCGATCTTCAAAATGAAACAAAAAAAATTTACAATTTTTAATTCTTTTATTTCTTCTTTTCCAATTATTGGGGTTCCTTTTCGAGAGGGTTCAGGAGTAAAACTATATAATTATTTATTCTATGGGTGGTATAATGGTAATCAAGATCAGATTTTTTTGACTCAAGCAGAATGCTATGTAAATGGCGGATATTTGTTAATATTCATTTTTTTTATTATTGTAGGGTATTATTATTCATATTTAAATCAATTATATATAGTTAATTTAAACTCTCAATTTTTTTATCGAGTTTCATTATTTTACATAGTATTATTATTCAACTCAACTATTTTGCTGAGTTTTCAGGTTATTGGTCAGTTTTTATTTTATAATTCTTTACCAGCACTCATCATCTTATTTTATTACAAAAAAAATAAATCTTAAAAAAATTGAATTAGTATCGAAATATTAAATTAAAAAAAAATTAGCTCACCTTAAATTTAAAAAAATATGAAAATTGGAGTTTTATATATTTGTACTGGTAAATATTCTGTTTTTTGGGACTCTTTTTATCAAAGCTCAGAAAAGTTTTTTTTACCAAAAGAAGAAAAAAAATATTTTGTTTTTACAGATAATATTGAAATTTTAAATTCAAATAATATTTATGTTCAATTTGAGAACTCCAAAGGTTTTCCTTTGGATTCATTACTTCGGTTCGATATGTTTTTAACTATAAAAGATCAATTAATGGAAATGGATTATATTTATTTTTTTAATTCTAACATGAAATTTGTAAGGCCAGTTGGTTACGAAATATTGCCAACGGAGCTAAATTCAGGTTTGGCGGCTTTAGTTCATCCTGGCTACTATAATAAATCTAGATATAGTTTTCCCTATGAACGAAATTTGAATTCAACTGCTTACATTATATATAATAGAAATAAAAATTACAAATATTTTATGGGAAGCCTAAATGGTGGAAAAACTAAAGCATATCTTAAGTTGATAGAGCAATGTAGTAAAAATATACATATTGATATGAAAAATGGCTTTATGGCGATTTATCATGATGAATCGCACCTAAATAATTATTTAAATGGAAAAGATATTTTAGAGTTGAATCCTGAATATGGATTTCCTGAAGATTCAAAAATACCATTTTTTCCAAAAATTGTTATTTTAAATAAAATGAAACATGCAGGTAATTCTTTTGATAAATTACCCAAAAAAGCATATGGTTTAAGATTAGTACTAAAGTTAAAACGAATTTACTCATTTTTAATTTGGAGATTTCAATAGTATGGTTTCAGTAAAACTATGGGGAGGAATAGGAAATCAAATGTTTCAATTTGCCTTCGCAACTTATATGTCAAAAGAAAGAAATGATTCAATTAGTTTTTTTTCGGATTTAAAATCTGAAAAATTAGGTGATTTAGCAATAAAAAATTTCAAATTAGATTTAGTTGAAATTTCAAAACATAGAAGAAAGGATATAAAATATTATTTCAAGAGTAATTTAGAATATAGAATAAAAAGGAAAATAATTCAATTATTTCCATTTGTAAATAAAAATGTTTTAGTAGAAAAAGGATTGCATTTCAAATCTAATATTGCACAACGTTATATTTTATTTGATGGTTATTGGCAAAGTTATAAATATGCAAATAATGTAGAAAGTGAACTTAGAGAAAAATTTATTTTCAACGATAATAGTTTAATTGAACTTGATGCATATAAATACATTTTAGAAACTAACTCAGTAAGTGTGCATATTAGAAAGGGTGATTATTTGAAAGGTAAAAACGTTTTAATATTCGAAGAATGCACTTTAGAATATTATAATGAGGCAATAGATTTAATTTCTAAAAATATCGAATCTCCAGTTTTTTTTGTTTTTTCTAATGATATGAAATGGGCTAAAGATAATTTTAAAGTTTCTAAAAAAACAAAAATACATTTTGTCGATAATTCAAATAATATTAATTCAGCAATTGCAGATATGTTTCTTATGTCAAAATGTAAAAACAATATTATCGCTAATAGTACTTTTAGTTGGTGGGCAGCATGGCTAAATTCATATAAAAACAAAATTATTATTGCTCCTAAGAAATGGTATGTTGGAGAATTAAATGAAGTAACAGATGATCTTATTCCTCCTGATTGGTATAGACTCTAATAGGAAAATTAATTTTCAGATAACTATTTGAATAATAATAATGAAGATTTAACTTCAAATAATTAAATATTATTCTAATAATAATCTTCATTATTATTGTTATTATTCATTAATCATTTCAAAATAAAATTTAAAAGTCTTCTATATTATATCTTTGGGAATAATTTTTATTGACAAAAAATTTTAGATAATAATAATTTTCTATTAGTTGTTTCGTAAATAGAAGAACCTTGCTTATACTATAATTTAATTAATTAAGCTATAAACTATTTTAAAGTGCTCATTTAGTTATTAAAGAACTTCGTGAAATTAAAAAAAATTATAATAGTTTTCTGATCAAAAATTTGTTGTAAAAAATAAATTACAAACCAATTTAATCTCTAATTCCTTACATTGTGTGTTAATTTGATAATTATACTTTAATAATTTAAATTTTTATAATTACTATGAGCAAAAAAAATGTTATTTCTAATATAAATCAATGTGTTTTTATACATTTTAATATAAATCTCAATCTCAATAACTAATATAAATAGTATAATGTTAAATAATATACAACCTTTGATATCTATAGGAATTTCATTTTATAATTGTGAAAAGCACCTAGATTTTGCTATAAGTTCAGTATTAAATCAAACTTATTCAAATTGGGAACTAATTTTAATTAATGATGGCAGTAAAGATAATTCGTTGGAAATAGCAAGATCTTATGATGATAGTCGAATTAAGATATTTTCAGATGGTAGAAATATGGGTTTGTCTTTCAGATTAAATCAATTAGTAGATCTTGCAAGTGGTGAATATTTTGCTAGAATGGATGCGGATGATATCATGCATTTTGATAGATTAAAAATTCAAGTAAAATATCTTGAAGAAAATCTTGAAATTGATGTATTAGGAAGTTATGCCTATACTATTGACAATAATAATAAAATATATGGGATGATGAAAATTAACAAAAAGCCTAAATTAATTGAAGATGTTTTTAATAATAAGTGTTTTATTCATCCTACAATTATAGCTAAAACAAATTGGTTCAAATTAAATAAATATAATAATGAGATTAATAGAATGGAAGATGCTGAATTATGGAGCAGGACTATATTAAAATCAAAATTTCACAACATTGAAATTCCATTGTTGTTCTATAGGCAAGCAGGAGTTCCATATTTATCAAAATATTTATTATCTCAAAAGAGCACACGTCGTTTAATTAATATTCATTTCATTGGTTTATTTAAGTTTAAATTAATATTAATTAACTATGCAAAATGCCTTTTTTTCTTAATGATATCGATTTTTAAACTACAGAATTTCTATTTCAAAAAAAGATTTAATAATTTATTGAATATAGATATTTCAAAAAATCAAATTCATTTAGATTGTTCAATAAAAAAGAAAAGTAATTTTAATAAAAATTAATAATACTTTAATGTCATTAAATTTATAATAAATATTTTATTCACAAGAAGCCAAAAAAGCCCATGAAAAATACTATTGCCGAGAAAATCCAAAAATTAAAAAATGAGTCTGGAACACATTCACCTAGTATAGATACTATTTTACAAGAATGTCCCGAATTAAAAATAGAAGTGGACGCATGCTTTTTATCAAATCCTTATGCTACAGATTTATTCATGAAATTTCTTCATAAAGATTTAATTGATAATAATAAACTTAGAGATGTTCTAGAATTTTATCCTCCTCAGAATAGTGAAATAGCTAAACATATTTCTAAAGCTATAAATGTAGATAATAAAAAAATATTTGTTGGTAATGGAGCGATTGAAATCATTCAAGCAATTTTGCATAATTTTATAGCTAAAAAAATCTGTATAATTTCACCAACATTTTCTTCTTATTATGAATTTGTTAAGGATGATATTGAAATAGTTTATTTTCCATTATTAAAAAAAGAAGAATATCTGCTGGACCCTAAAAAGTATGTTGAATTTATAAAAAAAGAAAAACCAGACACTATAGTTATAATTAATCCTAATAATCCAAATGGTGGATATTTAAAACAGGAAGATTTTTATTATATTCTTTCTAATCTTAAAGAAGTCTCTAATATTATAATTGACGAAAGTTTTATCCACTTTGCTTATGAAGATATTGAATTATCTCAAATAACATCTGAGGAATTGACAAATTGTTATCCAAACCTAATTATTGTTAAAAGTATGTCAAAAGATTTTGGTATTGCTGGTTTGAGAGCTGGATATGCTGTAATGAACGTTGATAAGGTTGATAAACTATTACAAAACGGATATTTGTGGAATGTTTCTGGATTAACAAATTATTTTTTTAAAGTATATTCTGAAAAAGGATTTATTGAAAAGTATGATGTTGAAAGGAAAAAATATATAATGAATACTTTAATGTTCTTGAATGAGCTTAAAAATATTCAGGGAATAAAAATATATCCATCAAGAGCCAATTTTGCTTTAGTGGAATTAGAAAATGGAATGACTTCTTTTGATTTTACGATGAATTTATTGATAAATAATGGAATTTATGTAAGAGACTGTTCTGATAAAATTGGTTTAAAAGGAGAGTTTGTTAGAATAGCCTCTCGAACTTTTGAAGAGAATTTATTAATAATCAAAGCTATCAAAGAAATGTTATGCGAAAAATAATTAAATTAGTAATTAATCCTTTTATAAAATATTATTTCTATTTTAAATTAAAATCATTCGTTATTAAAAAAGAAAGTAATTTTTTTTTGGTTTTGGACATTGACAATACAATTGCTGATTCTTGGAAAGATTTAGAAAATTATAAAAAAAATAGAAATCAATATTTTAAAAATTTAAAGCCACTAAAGGGCACTATTGAACATTTAAAAAAAGAATATTCAACTTACCCAATTATTTTTTTAAGTAATAGAAATATCATAGATCTTAAAATTACGAAGTATTGGTTAAAAAAAACAGGATTTGAAATAAAAAAAAGTTTGCTTATTTTAACTAATAATCCTTCAGATAAACTTATATATCTTAAATATTTGACTGATAATTTTGATATAACTTATTTTGATGATTTAAGTTACAATCAAGAAAATGGTGAGATTCTTTTTTATAATGTGGTAATTAATGAAGTAAATAAAATGAAAATAAACTATTTCGATTATAAGTACATTAATAAATTAAATTCAAATTAAATTTCAATAAATTAAAATAAAAAAAAATTAAAAAATTAAAATGAAAAAATTAAATAGGTTATTATCAAAAATTTTTGCTTTTTTTTATTTATTTATAAAAATTTCAAAAATTAAATGGATTAAAAATTACAGAAGTAGCTCAGAATCAATTATTTGGATTAAAACAAATCCGATTTTTACTCTTTTTAAATATTTGAAAAATAACGATTTATTAAGTGATTTTTCACTAATAGAATCCATCGTTCAGCATGATTTAAAATTTAAAATTGTATTCGGTAAAAACATTGGTAAGTTTAAAAATAGAAGAATATATTATTCCGTATCTGAAAATTGTAATCCATATAATTTGGCAAATTATTCCGCAACTTTATTTCATACTGTTTATGAATTGGAACAACAAGGAAATTCTCTTTTTCCAAATTCAAATGAAATAAAATACTGGGAAAATAAAGCTTACATGCAAAATCAATTTAAAGAACTTAACATTCCCCATCCTGAAACTTTAATTATAAATAGAAATTATTCTAAACAAGATTTACTCAAAATTGAATTTCCGGTTTTAATAAAAGAAATTCATTCAGCAGGTTCTCGTGGTATAACAAGAATCAATAACGAAACTCAATTACACAATACATTAAAAATAGTTTTTGACAAAGGTCATTCAAATACATTGGTCCAAAAACTGGTTAATATGCGAAAAGATTTAAGAGTAGTTGTACTAGGAAACAAAATCACTTCTTTCTATTGGAGAGTTAATTCTACCGATGATTGGAAACCAACTGCCACCTCTTTTGGTAATTCAACAGAATTTGATAATTTTCCAGATCAGTGGAAAGAACTTATTTTATCATTTTTACCAAAAATGAAATTACTCACAGGAGCATTTGATATTACTTGGGAAAATGATGATTTAAATACTACTCCATTAGTGTTAGAAGTCAGCCCATCTTACCAAATAAATCCAACTTTACCTGAGAGATATAAAAAAATTTCATATAAAGATTATAAAAAGAAAATATTTGTTAAAGATGCCTATTATAAACAATATGTAGATGCTGTTTTCGCCTTAAAATATGAAATTATTTTAAATCATCTAATATTGAATAAAATAGGGGATTTAAAATAGTTTATTATTGTAATAATACAAATAATGATCCTAATTTTTATATAAATAAATACCAATAATAATATTAAATTATTTAAATTTTAACTATAATTAAATAAAGTGTTGCTATTGTACGATAAGCGACTATGCTATCATTTGCCTTATGAAAATAACTTTATTAGATTACCAAAACAATAAATTACAGACATTTAATAAAGAAAATGTAGATAGTAATTTGTATTATCACCCTACTTTTTCGGATTATTTATATTACAGATTTTTTAAGGGTATTAAATAATTATTATTAATTTGTTGTAACTATTTATTTTAATGAAAAAGTTATTAATGGTTTCCAATGTAGATTGGTTTTTTATTTCCCATCGTTTGTGTATTGCTCAAGAAGCAATTAAACAAGGATGGGAAGTATATGTTGCTGCTGAGGACACCGGAAGAGCAAAAGAGATAAGTGACGAGGGACTTACATTTATTGATATTAAATTTTCTAGATCGGGAATTAATCCATTTGAGGAACTTTTAACACTCTATAAGTTTAGAAAATTATATAAAGAAATTAATCCTGATGTTGTTCATCACATTACTTTGAAACCAGTTATTTATGGTTCTTTAGTTGCTAAAGTGCTAAAAATTAAAGGTGTTGTTAATGCCATCAGTGGACTGGGTTATAACTTTACTGAAGGAAGGGATAGTTTTGTTCAAAAAGTGATGCTTTCGATAATGAAGTATGGGTTTAATCGCAATAATTTAGTTATAATTTTTCAAAACGAAAATGATCAAAAGGAATTAACTGAATTAAGAGTAATTCATCCAAATAATTCAATAGTAAGGATTAAAGGCTCTGGAGTTGATTTGGAAAAATTTTATGAATCTCCTTTTCCTTCTTTCGAAAGAATAAAAATTTTATTGCCAATCAGAATGTTATGGGATAAAGGGGTGAAAGAATTACGTAATGCATCAGATATTTTGAAAGAAAAATATTACGACAAAGTGCAATTCATATTGTCAGGTTTAGCAGATGAAGATAATAAAGCGGGTGTGCCGGCTTCCTATTTAAATGATTGGCAAGATGGTAATTTTGTCAAGTGGATTGGTTATCAAAAAAACATGGTCGAAGTTTATCAAGATTCTCATATTGTTGTTTTACCATCTTATAGAGAAGGAATGCCAAAATCGCTAATAGAAGCTTGTGCCATTGGTCGGGCAATAGTAACAACTAACGCAATTGGATGCAGAGAATGTGTAGATGAAGGTATTAATGGTTATAAAGTATCAGTTTATAATTCGCAAGAACTGGCAAATGCTTTAGAACAATTAATTAATAATCATGAGATGATAAAAGTTATGGGGCATAATTCTCGTATAAAATCGGAAGAAGAATTTAATGTTTATAATGTAATAAGAATTCATTTGGAAACCTATAATAAATTATTGATTGGATAAAATCTGTATAACCGGCGCTTCAGGATTTGTAGCAACAAATCTTCAAAACTATCTGAAAACCTCGCACGCAGTAATTCCTATAAGCATTAGATATAAGCCCAATCAAATTCTTGATATTCATGGGGATGTAGTCATTCATTTAGCTGGAAAAGCACACGATTTAAAAAAAGTGGCTAATCCACAGGAATATTATGAAGCTAATTTTGAATTAACAAAACAATTGTTTGATGCATTTTTGGTTTCAAAAGCTTCGGTATTTATTTTTATGAGTACGGTAAAAGCAGTTGCAGATGGAGTAAAGGGTATTTTAACGGAAGATACTTTTCCAAATCCCAAAACGCATTATGGAATTTCTAAACTGCAAGCGGAGAATTATATTATAAATCAAAAATTACCAGATGGAAAGCGAGTTTATATTCTTAGGCCTTGCATGATTCATGGACTAGGCAATAAAGGAAATTTAAATTTATTGTTTAAGTTGGTTTCAAAAAATATTCCATGGCCACTTGGAGATTTTGAAAATAAACGCTCTTTTTGCAGTATTGATAATCTGGTCTTCGTCATAAAGGAACTTATCGAAAGAGAAGATATTCCGTCAGGTATTTACAATATGGCAGATGATGAAACGCTATCTACCAATGAATTAATTAATTTAATTGCTCAATCTCAAAACAGAAAAACCAATATCTGGAAAATACCTAAAGGTTTTATTGAACGATTGACAAATTTAGGAGATGTACTACATTTACCCTTAAATTCTGAGCGTTTACAAAAGCTAACCGATTCATATATAGTTAGTAATAATAAAATTATAAATGCCATTGGAAAACCTTTGCCAGTTTCAACTAGAGGTGGGTTATTAAAAACATTTAAATCCTTTAAATAGTTATGATTCGTTTCTTTGATATTATTTTTTCATTCATCGGCTTGCTGCTTTTGAGCCCCTTTATAATTATATTATTTTTTATTGGTTTTTTTGATACGGGTTCGCCTATTTTTGCACAAGAACGCGTAGGAAAAAACAAAAAACCGTTTCAATTGTATAAGTTTCGTTCCATGCATATCAACACCCAATCGGTAGCAACTCATTTGGCCAATAGTAGTTCGGTTACACAATATGGAAGTTTTTTGCGCAAATCAAAACTAGATGAATTGCCACAATTGTTTAATGTATTATTTGGAAATATGAGTTTGGTTGGTCCGCGGCCAAATTTATTTAATCAAGAGGAATTGGTTCAAGAGAGAAACAAGCGAGGTATTTATAGCGTTCGTCCTGGAATAACAGGGTTGGCTCAAATAAATAAAATCGACATGTCAACTCCCCAGCTTTTAGCAGAAACTGATGAAAAGATGATTAATGAATTAAATATAATAATATATTTCAAGTTTATTTTTTTAACAGTTTTTGGAAAAGGATTTGGCGACAGAATTAAGAAGTAAAAATTATAATTTAAGAAAAAATAGTCATTAAAAAAGTCTCATTTATTTCCAAATGAGACTTTTAAAAAATTAAAAAAAAATTACACAACTTCCATTAAATACAATACATTGTAGGCATTGTTGCGCAAAGGATACTGCTCATTATTAATTTCTTGAAAAAATTCTATTAAAAAATAAAACATCGTAGTTCCAGAAATTAAAGGTAAGGTTAAAGGTGTTAATACAAAATCTTGTATCCCAGAACCTACACTAAAGTTAGTGCGCTCACTGTAAGTAGTTTCAAATTCTTCAGTTTCAAAATCAAGAGCACACACCCCAATACTAAAACTAACATGGGTAGCTCCTTGTGGTGTTCCCAAATGAATACTTGGAGAAAAACCAGCAATTGAAACCACTCCTGTAACTGGGTCTAAAATGTACTGGCTTTTAAACACACTTCCAAAAGTTGCATTCGCATTAAAATTGAATCCTCTAAGCAATTGTTTTCCAGATTCTGATGCAATGCCAACAGCAACTTTTCGTTGTCCACGTACCGATTCAAAGTCCAGGTTTTTTACCCAACTCATTGTTTGTGAAAGCCGACTACTCACTCGGTAATCTTTTGCCAAAGGAAGCAAACTAGCAATCGAGCGCCGCAACAGCTGACTCATTTTGGCATTGTGAGAAAACTCGCTGCCGTTTTCTCGTGTACGTTGAAATGCTGGGTCATTCATAATCCGCTGTTTACTAACGCCCCCCTTGGCTCTAATTAATAAACCATCTTTTGTTTTATAAAAGGTCATTCCTTTCATAGTTCCTTGAATCTCGAAGATTCCATCAAATTTTGCCATAATAATGGTTTTTAAAATTAATAATAGTCAAAGGTAGCCCCATCAAAATCAGGGTTTAGTAAATAGTACACTACACCTCAATACTTTGCATAACATTTCTAAATACCACAGGATACTACATTAATATGCAGTCCAGGACAAATCAATATAATAAAACAAAATATTTAATAAATTCCCCAAGAAGCTAATTCCCTTTAAAAAGAGGGGTTAGGGGTGTATAAAAATTGTAAAGTAAAAAAGAGACAATGAAACCAGGAGTCATAAAATTTAAGTTAAAAAAACGAATCAAAGGTTGATTGATAGTTGACCCGTTTGTCTCTCGAATTATCTCAAAATAATATTATAAACAGTAAAACTAGAGTAAAATAATAAATGCCAAACAAATAAATTATGAAAAACAATTTACTTTACCCAGACACCATAAATATATTCAAAAATGAAAAATTAGAGTTTAGAGTATCACGAATAAACGATGAAGGCACCAATATAAAAGAGGTTTTTGAAGCCAATCTAATTAATTACATTCACAACTACAAACAATTTTCAGATAACTCCGAACTGGCTCACCTTTTCAATTCCGAATGGATTTATAATGAATTTATTAATGGGTTATTACATGCAGGAGACAAGTCAAGTATTGGATGTGCCTTGCCTTGTAACGAATTTATACGTTTCGAATTTAATAAATTTCAAAATGAATCAGAACCCAAATGCAAAAAATATCTTCATTTCATTCAAACACATTTTGACACCTTCAATTGTATCGATAGTTTATCAAGCCATTATCATAGACAAAATAAACCATTAGACACCTTCCGAATTTATGCTAGAGATAAAATGCAAATTGAAAACATCAATTTTTCTACTATTGAAAATAGCTTTTATAGATTAGAAAAATTAATATCAAAAACAGCATTAATTGATCTAATTCAAAATTTACATTTTACCAAAACAGAATCCTATGAAAAGGAAATTAAGCAAGTATTTGATATGGACTATTTCTTAAATCCTGCATTAATTCTTAATCCTAATGAAAAAATAAATTACCAGCAAGCTATAATTGCTTGGGTCAATAAAATAATTCAAGATTTAAAATTTAATCATAATTTACCTGAAATTCCTCCAATAGCATCATGGCTGTTGATTGAGATTGAAAACCGAAAATTAACATCCGTCATCAATGAAGAAATAAAGGAATACCCAAAACATGTGTTTTTAAATTATAAAGCTTTTAATCTGTTTGATATTTTGGCTAAAGAAATGACAACTCATCCGCAAATTAGTTTTTTATTTCGTCAAATGAATGAAAAAGAAAAACCTCAATTGATAGTAGTTGAAAATTCTGATTTTATAAAATGGTTCAACCATCAACAGTATAATTTAACCATTGACTATGCTACAAAAACCTATGAACAATCAAAAACAGAAGACAGATTGGTATTATATAATGTAGTTAAAAGCTTAAAAATCAACAACTAACAATAGTATTAGGATTTACTCTATTTTTGTTTAAACAAAAATGCTTCATGTCACAGTAGTATTTTTGAAACCATTGTAACTTTGTGGAGTTAATCATATTCTACATTGTTATGGCATCGGAAAGAAGAGTAATTAGAGTGGAGGACTTAGAAAAATTCTTTGATATAAAGTCACGAGCTGCCTATGCAAGGATGGCCGATATCAGAGTATGCTTTAATAAAAAAAAGCACCAACCGATAACCATAAATTGCTTTTGTAAATATTATGATATCGAGGAACAAGAGTTTCTGCTGGTTGTTAAACCTTAATTATATTCAGGCAACTAACCTACGATCATCGTACGGGATACTTACGGCTTAATAATAACTAACCAAATAATAATTTTAAATAACAAATACTTATAAATCTACTGTATTAAATTCCAATAGAAAAAGGAATTCAAACACCCCCCCCAAACCCATCTCATGAAGGGAATTAGAAGTTGGATTAGTTTTTTTATAATTTCGTTTTTTATTTAAAATAGTACATAAAATAAATTTAATTAATTTCCCAGCAACTTTTCTATTCCATCAAGAGGAAGGGATGTTTTAAAAAAAAGTATAGTAAATAATACAGTATAATTTTTACCAGCAGCTATTCCCCTATATTAAGAAGGATAGAGTGTGTATTTATTTACTAAATCAATTCAAAAAAAGATCAAATAATTAAAAAACGGCTACAAGTAACGTTATGTGATCCAAATTTCGTTATTTTGAAATTAATAATACATATATAATGAGCATTTCAAAAATATGGCTTTCCTCTCCCCATTTAGGTGGCGCTGAACAAAAATATGTTCAAGAGGCTTTCAATACCAATTGGATTGCACCTCTAGGGCCTAATGTGGATGGATTTGAATTGGATCTAACTAGTTATTTGACTCAACCTATTTTTGTGAGCGCTTTAAGTTCAGGAACCGCAGCTATACATTTAGGATTGATTTTATTAGGAGTTACAAAAAATGATGAAGTTTTAGTGCAAACGCACACCCATAATGCTTCGGTTAACCCAATCCTATACCAAGACGCCACACCTGTATTCATCGACAGCGAATTAGAAACTTGGAACCTCTGTCCGATAGCTCTTGAAAAAGCAATTAAAGACAGAATCAAGAAAGGGAAAAAGCCCAAAGCCATTATTGCCGTTCATTTGTATGGAATGCCGTATCAAATTGAGGTCATTAGAGCAATCGCAGACCAATATGAAATTCCTATTTTGGAAGACAGTGCCGAAGCTTTAGGTAGCAGTTATAAAGGACAAAAATGTGGCACCTTTGGCGACATAGGTGTTTTATCGTTCAATGGAAATAAAATTATTACTACTTCTGGAGGAGGAGCCATCGTTACCAAAACAGTTGCCCAAAAAGAAAAAGCTATTTTCTATGCTACCCAAGCGAGAGATCAGGCACCACATTATCAGCATTCAGAAATTGGTTATAATTACAGAATGAGTAACATTTGTGCGGGTATTGGTCGAGGCCAAATGGAGGTATTGGTCGAGCACGTTGCTTTGAGAAGAGCCATGCATGATTTTTATGTGAATTTATTCAATGCTATTCAAGGCGTGACTGTTTTCTCCACTCCCAATGACGATTATTTTTCAAATTATTGGTTGAGTACTATTTTAATAGATCCTTTAAAGACCAATGGAATCAACAGAGAAACACTACGCTTGGCATTGGAAGCCGAAAATATAGAATCTCGCCCATTGTGGAAACCGATGCATTTGCAACCCGTTTTTGAAAAGTATCCCTATTATGGTAATTTAGTTGCGGAAACGCTGTTTGAAAATGGACTTTGTCTTCCATCAGGATCGAATTTAAATGATGAGGAAAGGGAACGGATTGCGGAGGTTGTGAAGAGGGTGTTTGGGTGAGAAGGTTGAGGAAGTTGTGGTTGAAAAAGTTGAACCGTTTAACTGTTTAATTGTTAATTCAAGAATAGGAGTAAATAACGATTAACCGATAAAACGAACCCACTCCTTCAAATTTAGCTGGTTTGAAAAAGTTGAACCGTTTAACTGTTTAATTGTTAATTCGTGAATAGTAGTAAATAACGATTAACCAAATAACCGAATAAACAAATCCACTCCTTCAAATTTAGTTGGTTGAAAAAGTTGAACCGTTTAACTGTTTAATTGTTAATTCAAGAATAGGAGTAAATAACGATTAACCGAATAACCGAATAAACAAATTCGTTTTTTTTGCGCTCTTTGCGGTTAAATTAATTTTTTATTTAATAAAAAGTATAATGTCAAAACGTCTTTTTGATCTTTTTTTTGCAACATTTGGTTTAATAATTACTTTTCCAATAACAGTTCTATTAGGAATAATTGCAACAATCGACACCAAACAAAATGGCATTTTTTCCCAGAAAAGAATTGGTCAATTTGGAAGACCTTTTACAATTTATAAAATCCGAACCTTCGGACTCTCAGAATTAAAACCTATTTCTAAAATTGGCGGTTTTTTGAGAAATTCTAAATTGGATGAGTTGCCACAATTGTGGAATATTCTCATTGGTGATATGAGTTTTGTAGGGCCAAGACCAGATATAAAAGGCTATTATGATGAATTAGTAGGAGAAAATAGAAAAATTTTAGAATTAAAACCAGGATTAACAAGTAGTGCTAGTATTAAATATTCAAATGAAGAATATATATTAGAAAAACAAGAAAATCAATTAGCGTATAATGATACTGTAATTTTCCCTGATAAAGTGAAAATGAATTTAGAATACTATTATTCCAATTCAATTTCGGGTGACATAAAAATAATTTGGAAAACAATTTTTCCACAAACTAGATAGGGATTTCGTCTCTATTTTAAAAATAATTAATAGGGTAATTTTCTATTGTAAAATTAACTTTTCAATCAATTATTTCATATAACTATACGAGAACTCAGTTGGTGTTATTTGTTGAATAAATTGTTGAAAATTCACTATAATATACTATTTTTGCCTACTTTACAAATTAAATAATAATAACGTTTTTCATAATAATGACTGATATTTTAAGAAATATAAAAAACAAAATCAAAACAACACTTTTGTCTTTGGATTATTTACCAAGATGGATGGTTTTTTTTATGGATGTTTTTTTAACTATTATCGCAAGTGAAATTTCCTATTTAATAGTTCGAAGTTTAAGGGTAAAATTTTATGATACCCTAGATGTCCCAACAAGATATTCTATAATAGTCTTAATAAATATTTTCTTTTTTATTATTTTTAAGACTTATTCTGGAATTATTCGTCATTCAACTTTTATAGACGGATTAAAATTATTATATTCTTCACTGTGTACTTTTTTCACATTAGTAGTTATAAACTATAGTACTTATTTTCTTATTGGAAAAAAAATATATTTGTTACCTTCATTAGTAATTAATTTTATAATTACTTTTTCAACATTATTTTTATTTAGAGTTTTTATAAAAATTATTTTTGAGAACATAAATACACTAGATAAAAATCATAAAACGCTTAAAGCAGTTATATATGGGGCTGATGCCAATGCTATTTCTGTTGTCACGGCACTACAATCTGAAAAAACCAAAAGATTCCAAATTGTTGGCTTTATCGATAAAAAAAATGCCGATGCTTCTAAAAGAATATTAAATATTCCAATTCTCAATTCCAAAAAGAAGGTTTCAGTACTATTAAGATCTATTAATGCTCAGGTTTTAATTTTATCTGACAATAGTCTTACCAATGTTGAAAAAATTAATATTGTTGAAGATTGTTTAGAATGGAATATTAAAGTATTCAATTCAGGAACAATTACCGATTGGGAAAACCAAGAAGCAATATCAAAAAAAGTAATTGAGTTTAAAATTGAAGACTTATTAGACAGAAGATCTATTTCATTAGATCAAGAGCCAATATCGAATCAAATTCTAGACAATACTGTTTTAATTACTGGAGCTGCAGGATCAATAGGTAGTGAATTAGCTCGACAAATTATTGGTTTTAAACCAAAAAAAATAATTATATTAGATCAAGCCGAAACACCACTTCATTATTTAAGTGCTGAATTGGAGAAATTAAATTCAACTACAATAATTAATACTATAATTGGAGACGTAAGAAATCTTGCAACGCTTAAAGAAGTTTTTATAAATGCTAAACCAGCAGTAGTTTACCACGCTGCCGCTTACAAGCACGTTCCAATGATGGAAGAAAATCCTGCTCAGGCGATTTTTGCCAATGTGATAGGAACAATGAATACGGCGAATTTATCTATTGAATTCGGGGTAAAGAGCTTTGTCTTTATTTCAACCGATAAAGCGGTAAACCCAAGCAATGTTATGGGAGCTAGTAAAAGAATTGCAGAAAGATGCATACAAGGGTTGAGTTTGAATGCTAAAAAAGAAAATTACGATATTAAATTTATTACTACTCGATTTGGTAATGTGTTGGGTTCAAACGGATCTGTAGTTCCATTATTTACAGAGCAAATTCAAAATGGAGGCCCAATTACCATTACACATCCCGATGTTATTCGTTATTTCATGACCATTCCTGAGGCATGCCAATTGGTACTAGACGCTGGAGCTATGGGTAATGGTGGTGAAATATTTATTTTTGATATGGGCGCACCGGTAAAAATTATTGATCTTGCAAGGAAAATGATTCGTTTAGCAGGATTAATTCCTGAAAAAGACATTAAAATTAAAACCATAGGATTAAGACCAGGAGAAAAATTATATGAAGAACTTCTGAATGACAATTCTAAAACAATTCCTACGCATAACAATAAAATCATGATTGCCAAAGACACTTGTGCTGATTATGAGGATTTGTTTACTAAAGTAGATGAATTAATTTTGATTGCTAATAAAAATAATAAAATTGAATTGGTTGCCAAAATGAAAGAAATAGTTCCAGAATTTGTGAGTATGAATTCTCATTACAATCAATTGGATAATTAAAAATAAAATACCATAAAAATGAAATACAAATTGAGTAAACTACTATTATTTGGAATTACTATTACAGCTTTTTTTAGTTCCTGTGCTTCCAGAAAAGAGATTATATTGTTTAGCGATATTAAAGAAGGTGCTGAAACCAGCGTCACCTATTCGCTGCCTAAAATACAAGTAAATGATATTTTGGATGTGAAAATATCAACATTAAACCCTGAAACTTCACTTCCTTACAATTCAGTTACAGTAACCTCTGCTGCAGTTCCAACCCTTGAATTATTAAAATTACAAGGCCATTTGGTTTCCGCTGAAGGAAAAATAAGTTTGCCGATTTTAGGCGAAATTGCCGCAGGTGGTAAAACAACTTCAGAATTAGAAAAATCCATAATTACAATTCTTGAAAATAATGGCCATTTAAAAAATCCTACGGTAAGTGTTAGAATTTTGAATGCCAAGGTAACTGTTTTAGGAGAAGTGAAATTGCCTGGTACTTATACTTATAGTGAACAATCCATTTCTTTACCCCAGGCAATTGGTTACGCTGGAGATGTTACTATTGAAGCCAATAGAAAAGAAGTGTGGCTGATTAGAGAAGAAGAAGGAAAAAGAAAATACCACAAAATAGATTTAACCAAATCCGATTGGTTTGATTCGCCATATTACAATATTAAACAAAATGATATTGTTTATGTATATCCAAATAATGTAAAAGTAAAAAGTGCTGGATTTATAGGAAATACGAGTACTGTGCTTTCTGTTTTTTCTATTTTATTAACCACATTTGTTTTATTAACACGATAATTTAGAATGGAAAATAAAAACAATAATTCAGAGATTGAGGAAATAAATATTAAAGAAATTTTATTCAAATATTTGGCTTTTTGGAAATGGTTTGTAGTGGGAGCAATGCTATCATTAATTGTTGCTTATACCTACTTGCGCTATTCGAGTGATATATACCAAACAACGGCTAAGATTAAAATTCTAGACAATACTAAGGGAGGAATGAAACTTCCTAGTGATGTAGCAGCTCTTTTTTCCAATTCTAAAGTCAATTTAGACAATGAAATAGAAGTTTTAAAATCACACCGATTATTAGAATTAGTAGCTAAAAACTTGAATTTAGAAACGTCATACTATACTGTAGGGAACATAAAAACAACCGAGTTGTGGAAAGACAGACCTTTCAAAGTAATTTGGTTGGACCCTAAAGACAGTATTAATACTAGAAAAATAAAATTAGAAATTGAATTGCAACCAACGGGGTATAAGATAATCTCTGAAGAGAACAGTTCCGATAGAACCTACCAATACGGTCAAAAAAACAAAATTAAAGGGCAAGAATTTATTTTAGTTTTAGAAAATAATGGTACTTTTTCTAAACTAATAGAGGACCATTATAAAGTTTTAAGAACCCCAATTGATATAATTCTTGAAGGATTGTCTAACTCAATTCAATTGGCAAGTACAGCCAAACAAAGTGAAGTATTGTCTTTAGAATTAACGGGGGAGAATAAAGACAAGTCTGAGGCTATTATTAATGAAATAATTGATAAATTTAACGAAGATGGGGTAACAGATAGACAATTGGTTTCTCAAAGAACCATCGATTTTGTTAACGAGAGATTTGTTAACCTGAGTGGTGAATTGGACTCAATTGAAAATCAGAAAAAAACTTTTAAAACTGAAAATAACTTAAGCTATTTACAGGAAGATGCTAAAGTTACAGTTTCAAAAAAATCAGTTACAGAAGGAAATTATTATGCCTTAGAAACTCAAATTGCATTAGCAAAATTATTAGAAGATACTCTAAAAAAAGATGGCCCTTTTGAATTATTGCCCTCCAATATAGGTATAGAAAATGAAAACATTAATTCTCTAATTTCCGATTATAACAAAGTAGTTTTAGACAGAGGAAAATTATTAGTAAGTGCGGGAGAAAAAAACCCAATGGTTGTTGAGTATTCCAATAAAATTATAGAACTAAAACAGAATGTTTTGTCCTCAATAGTAGTACTTCAAAAACAATTGGCAGTTTCTATAAAAAATATAAAATCGTTGAAGCAAGAAAATTCAAGTACTTTCAGTAGTATTCCTGCTAAAGAAAAAATACTACGTTCTATTGAGCGCCAGCAAACAATTAAAGAATCTCTTTATTTGTTTTTGTTACAAAAACGAGAAGAAGCTGCTGTCTCAAAAGCAATTACCACTCCTTCTATAAAAGTGATAGATTATGCAATGACCAATTTTATTCCAATTGCCCCTAAAAGAAGTATTATTTATTTAGCAGCTTTATTAATTGGCTTAATAATTCCTTTTGGGATTGTATATATTATCTTTTTATTAGATACTAAGATTCATAGTAAACTAGATTTTGAGCGTTTGTCACCAAATATTCCAGTAGTTGCCGAAATACCATATATTAATGAAGAAAATAGAATTATTACCAAGAATGATAGATCGGTTTTGGCAGAGTCTTTTAGAATTTTAAGAACCAATATAAACTATTTAATTCCATTAAAAAAGGAAGGCGAATGTCCCGTTATTTATACTTGTTCTTCTATTAAAGGGGAAGGAAAGACATTTGTTTCTTTAAATTTAGCATTGACTTTAGCTTCATTAGATAAAAAGGTGTTATTAGTTGGTGCTGATTTAAGAAATCCACAATTGCATAAATACCTTAAAATAAACAAAAATCGTATAGGATTGTCTAATTATTTATATGATACCACTACCGATTGGAAAAATTTAATAAACGAAAAAATTTTCAATAATGATTTTTTAAATATCGTTTTTGCTGGTTCTGTTCCGCCAAATCCTGCTGAATTACTGTCCAATGGGAGGTTTGAAGAATTATTAAATATTCTAAAAAAAGAATATGATTATATAGTAGTGGATACTGCACCAACAATATTAGTTACAGATACCTTGTTAATATCTCAATTGGCAGATATAACAGTTTATATAACCCGTGCGGATCATACCGATAAAAAACTACTTACTTATTCTAAAGGACTTAAAGAACAAGGTAAATTGACAAATATGGCCTATGTTATCAATAATGTGGGTGGTGAAAAAGGGTATGGATATGGTTACGGCTATAAATACAGTTATGGCTATACTTATGGTTATAATTACGGCTATGGTTATGGTTATGGAGAAGATAATGACGAAAATACCCCTAGAAAAAAAAGCCGATTCAGTTGGTTAAAAAGAAAATAATTAATCAGTAATAAAATATAGGGATAAGAGCATTGGTTTTTATCCCTTTTTTATTTAAACAAGGAATTCCTTTCGATTGCTAACCTAAGTTGTGCCTCTGATTTTATAATTATTTTATTTTCAAAAGCACTCACGTGTTTCAAATGGTGAACATCTGAACCTACAAAATCAATCAAATTTTCTTTCAATAAAAAGTCTGCAGCATTAGCAACTGATGAGCCATAATAACCAACACTTGATAATAAATTCAACTGAAATTTTACATCTAAATCTTTTAAAGTAGAATACATTTTAGTATTTTGATGATAGAATAAATAGCGTTCGGGATGTGCCAATAAAGGCTGGTATCCTTTGAGTTGTATTTCAAAAATAATGTCTTTTAATGCCAATGGCGGATTCATGTAAGACATTTCTATTAGAACAATATTGTCTTTAATTGTCAATAACGGTTCCGTTTGCAATCGATCCAAAAAGGCTTCGTTAATCATATATTCTGATGCAACATCATGAAGCATGGTTTGGAGAGGTTCTTCTAAATTTTGTTTTGTTAACTGAAAAGTTGCTTTAATTCCATCGGTGGTATTTTCCCATATTTCTGGAAGTGTATGAGGAGTCGCAATACATTTTGAAAAACCAATTTTTCGCAACCCATCCAATAATCGTGCTGTGTGTTCAATAGTTTCGGCTCCATCATCAATTCCCGGCAATATATGAGAATGGATATCAATAAATCCTTCAGGGATTAAATTAGAAAGTTTAGGTTTGGATTTAAATAATGAAAACACGTTGTTATTTTTTACAAATATACAGTATAAACTATTAAAATGAATTGATATTTATTGTAATTTCAAATGTCGAAAACATAGGAACTTACTTTTATAAATAAACAATTTTAGTACATTTGTAAAATGGAATTTTCTTCAAAACTATTAGAAGCCGCAGTAAACGAAATGGCTCAATTGCCAGGAATTGGTAAAAGAACGGCATTGCGATTAGTGTTGCATTTATTAAAACAGCCAAAAGAACAAACTGTTTTTTTATCAAATGCATTGACCTCTTTTAGAGAAGAAATTAAATTTTGCGAAAGCTGTCATACTATTTCTGATGTTGCAATCTGTGAAATTTGTTCTAATTCCAAAAGGAACCATCAATTGATATGCGTTGTAGAAGATGTTCGCGATGTTATGGCAATTGAAAATACAGGACAATATCGAGGGATATACCACGTTCTTGGAGGGAAAATTTCACCAATGGACGGAATTGGACCAAGTCAATTGAAGATTAATTCTTTGGTTGAAAAAGTAAATTCTGGGAAAGTAGAAGAATTAATATTTGCGTTAAGCTCCACCATGGAAGGAGATACAACCAATTTTTATATCTACAAGCAAATAAAAGACAGCAATATTGTTACCTCGACAATTGCTAGAGGAATATCAGTTGGCGATGAATTAGAATATGCCGATGAGGTTACATTAGGTAGAAGTATTTTGCAAAGGATACCTTTTGAGAATACGTTTAAAAATAATTAAAATTGAATCAATTATAAATGGAAATTACTAAAATTTGTTGCATTGGGGCTGGTTATGTTGGCGGACCTACAATGGCTATAATTGCACAAAAGTGCCCACATATAAAAGTTACAGTAGTAGATCTTAACGCAGACAGAATTGCTGCTTGGAACGATCCCAATGTAGATAATATTCCAATTTACGAACCTGGATTAAGCGAAATTGTAGCCGAATCAAGAAATAGAAATTTGTTTTTTTCAACTGATGTTGAAGCTGCAATTGATGAAGCCGAAATGATTTTTATTTCTGTAAATACTCCCACAAAAACCTACGGAGCAGGGAAGGGAATGGCATCTGATTTAAAATATATTGAACTTTGCGCAAGGCAAATAGCGAAGGTGGCAAAAAACGATAAAATTGTTGTTGAAAAATCAACTTTGCCTGTAAGAACCGCCGAAGCTGTTAAAAGTATTTTAGACAATACTGGGAATGGTGTAAAATTTCAAATTTTATCCAATCCTGAATTTTTGGCTGAAGGTACGGCAGTTTCCGATTTGCTTAACCCTGATCGAGTATTAATTGGTGGAGATCCTTCTGAGGAAGGTCAAATTGCAATTCAAAAGTTAGTTGCTATTTATTCAAAATGGGTACCAAGCCAACAAATACTAACTACCAATTTATGGTCGTCAGAGCTTTCTAAGCTTACTGCAAATGCCTTTTTAGCACAACGTATTTCATCTATAAATGCAATGTCGGAATTATGTGAAAAAACTGGTGCCGACATCAATGAAGTGGCTAGAGCAATTGGAATGGACAGTAGAATTGGACCTAAATTTTTAAAAGCCTCAGTAGGTTTTGGAGGTTCATGCTTTCAAAAAGACATTTTAAATTTGGTTTATATCGCTAAATCATTTGGTTTAAATGAGGTTGCCGACTATTGGGAACAAGTAATTATTATGAACGATCACCAAAAAGATCGTTTTGCAAAAAATATAATTACCACACTTTACAATACAATATCAGGAAAGAAAATTGCTTTCTTAGGTTGGGCATTTAAAAAAGACACCAATGATACCAGAGAATCAGCAGCAATTTACGTAGCCGATTATTTGTTGAAAGAAGAAGCGAATATTGCAGTTTATGATCCTAAAGTGTCTGAAAATAAAATTTTAGCCGATCTCGATTATTTAGAATCAAGAAAACCGGAACTTAATAGAAAAGGAATTCAATCTTTTGATGATTCTTATTCAGCTTGTAAAAATGCACACGCTATTGCAATATTAACCGAGTGGGACGAATTTAATACCTACGATTGGCAAAAAATATACGATAATATGGAAAAACCAGCTTTCGTATTTGATGGAAGAAATATATTAGATCGTAAAAAACTAACAGAAATTGGTTTTGTTTACCAATGCATCGGTAGCTAAAAAAAGTTACGAAATTTATATGAAGAAAATATTAATAACAGGAGGAGCAGGTTTTATTGGCTCGCATGTCGTTCGTAGGTTTGTAAAAAAATATCCAAATTATCATATTTACAATCTAGATGCGTTAACCTATGCAGGGAATTTGGAGAATATTGCCGATATTGAAAACAATGAAAATTATACTTTTGTAAAAGGCGATATTGTTGACGAACAATTTATTGCAACCTTATTCGAAACGCATCAATTTGATGGCGTTTTGCATCTTGCTGCCGAATCTCATGTAGATCGTTCTATTGAAGATCCGTTGTCATTTGTGAAAACGAATGTTATTGGAACAATGAATTTGCTGAATGCAGCCAAAAAACAATGGAAAGGAAATGAGGAGGGAAAGCGTTTTTATCACATTAGTACCGATGAGGTTTATGGGAGTTTAGGTGCCGAAGGGTTATTTACAGAGACCACTTCCTACGATCCAAATTCTCCATATTCAGCATCAAAAGCTAGTTCGGATCATTTTGTACGCGCCTATGGTGAAACTTACGGTTTGCCTTATGTAATTACAAATTGCTCGAATAATTATGGTCCAAATCATTTTCCTGAGAAATTAATTCCACTATTCATTAATAATATTATCAATAATAAGCCGCTTCCAGTTTATGGAGATGGTAAATACACAAGAGATTGGTTATTTGTAGAAGACCACGCTGTTGCAATTGATTTGGTTTTTCACGAAGGTAGAAATCATGAAACGTATAACATAGGTGGGTTTAATGAATGGCAAAATATTGATTTAGTGAAATTACTTTGTCAGATAATGGATAGTAAATTAGGACGTGAACCAGGTACTTCTTCGCAATTAATTACTTATGTAAAAGACCGACCAGGACATGATTTAAGATATGCTATCGATGCCTCAAAAATCAACAAAGAACTGGGATGGAAGCCGTCAGTAACCTTTGAACAAGGTTTGGAACGAACAGTAAATTGGTATTTAAATAATGAACTCTGGCTCAAAAATGTAACTTCTGGCGAATATGCCAATTATTATAAAAAACAGTATTCTTAGAATACTGTTTTTTTTATCTTCTATTTTTTAAAAATAGTTGAATCAACCTAACCCCACTGGTAATAATGAATGGAGCTACGATCCCTAAATAGGGTTTATTTATTAAAATAGCAATGTAAATTAATAAACATATTATACAGAAAATACTAGAATATAAAATCCATTTTTTATTGTTTTTTATTTCAAAGTAAATTAATGCAAACAACATTGGATTGAATAACAAGATGTTGTAATTATTTACTAGTTCTCTGTGCAATGAGTAAAATCCTGCAAAAATGAAGAACAACCCTAGTAATCCCAATAGAACGAAATAGGCTTTATAAATTGAAGGTTTGTTTAGCAGAATTATTATTAAAAAAAACAGACAAAAAACATAAAAATTATTCCACCACGAAAATGGAATTTCTGTTTTTCCAACTTCTAATATTTTATTACTTTCCTTACAAATAGGTTGATTGTTTACCTTTAAATCTTTGATATTATTATAAAGCTCGGAAGGCAAAAACAGTTGTTCGCTTTTCAAATCAACTTTATTTCCAAAAATAATACTGGTTCCTAATTGCGTGTAAAAATGATTATTAAAATAGGGGTAAAGTATTGTTCTACAGGTTTGAGCATCGCTTGAATTTATTCCAATAACAGGTTTTCCAATTATTTTATTTATAGTATTGATAACCATTGTGGTGCAATTTTTATCAATAAATTTATAAGTATAAAATCGCTCATCCGATTGTAAAGAAGCGTTTAGATAATCAAATAGAGCTTGTTTTTTTTCTTGTGATAAGTTTAGTACTTGTTCGTCAATACTTCTTTTTTCATATAAATATTCTTGAAAAAACTCTTCAAAAGTGCAACTGGTTTCCAAATATTGTAAGTCTCCTTTAACGAATTTCAAGTAGAAATTTGGAGTACTAAAATCAAAAGTTCCGTAGTTATAAACTTGATCGACAAAGTTGGTTGTGTCTTTAATTCTAATTGCGGTGTGGCCAAATAAAGAATAAATTTCCGATCCAGTTCCACAAGTCAAAACACTCACTTCAGCATTGTTAGAAAGTGAAATTTCCTGACTATTTACCTTGATTGTAAACAGCGATAGGAGTAAAACAAATAATATTGCAAATTTTCTATTGCACATAAACCCTATAATTATTGTCCAAAAATACTTAAATCTACTTTGAGTGAGAAAATATTCGAATACAATGCAGCACTTTGATCACCTAAATCAGTTAATGCATAATCAATTTGAATCCCTTTGTACTTAAATCCTAAACCAACATTGGGTTGAAAAGCAACTTTTGTAGAATTGTCAATTTGAACTACATTTTGAAAATTACCAACACCAGCGCGAACAAAAACTAAATCGGTGTAACCATATTCAAATCCTAAAGCTGGATCAATACTTAAACCATTTGTGGAGAAAATATCATTGGTTTTTGTAAAACTCATATTCAAATTGGCTGCAGCCAAAAGACTAGTTTCATTATGAAATTCAAACTTTTTCGAAATTCCTAATTGGGCTTTTGGCAAAGTAATTTCAGTGTTTTCAGGTAATGCTTGATTTTGACCCGTAACCGCGTCCTTAATTGTGTTGTACTCGGTTTCGTTTATTGCCCAAACATTATAAGTGGTTGTAATGTCTCGAAGCATCAAACCAAATTTCCAATCATTTCTTTCAAATTGCAATCCAGCGTCAAATCCAAATCCCCAAGAACTTGCAAATTTCCCAATAATTCTTCTGATTATTTTTGAATTTACACCATATTGAAATCCCGGAACTTTTAGTTTTCTGGCATAGGAAAAGGTAACTCCATAATCGGCAACTGAAAATAAACTTATTCTATTATAATCTACATTTCCTTGACTATCAATTAATTGTGTGGTATTCATAATGTTGTCAACTCCAAATCGAATAACCGAAAATCCCCAAGCACTTTCATCGTCTATAGGAGTTGCATAGGCAGCATAGTCGTATTGTGCAATATTTGCAAAATAACTTGCATGCATTAAAGAAGCCTGTTTTCCTTCTAAACCAATTAATCCCGCAGGATTCCAATAGCCAGAATTCACGTCATTTGAACTAGAAGTAACTGCGTTTGACATTCCCAAAGCTGCTGCGTCAACACCAATATTCATAAATTCATTGGAATATTTCCTTGCCGTTTGAGCAAAGTTAATTGTGGTTACAACGAATAATAATATGAATAATTTATTTTTCAAATGGGCTTTATTTGCAACAAAAATTGGTATTGAAATTTTCATCAAAAATATACATTTTTAACGATTACCAATCTCTGTTTTTAATTTACTTAAAAATTCTATTCTAAAAACGTACACGACTATAACTTATTGTATTAAATTTGCTTTCTTTGTTACTTTAAATCGAAACCAATGAACATAAAAAAACACATTCCAAATTTAATTACCCTTCTAAATTTATTTAGCGGTTGTATTGCTTTGGTTTATGCTAGTGAAGCAAATTTCGAAATGGCTTTCTTTTTTGTTTGCCTAGGAATTTTCTTTGACTTTTTTGATGGTTTTTTTGCTCGATTATTCAATGTATCAAGTCCGTTAGGATTGCAATTGGATTCATTAGCAGATATGGTTACAAGTGGTGTTGTTCCCGGTTTTGTAATGTTTAAAATGTTGACCAACTCAGCAAGTTCAGATCCTTCATTGATTTATTTACCTTATTTGGGTTTCATAATTACTTTAGGCTCTTGCTATCGATTGGCTAATTTTAATATCGATACTCGTCAAACGGATTCTTTTATTGGTTTGCCAACCCCTGCAAATGCTATATTTATTTTGAGTTTGCCTCTAATATTAAAAAATACAGATTCCTTAATTCTACTTGAATTATTGACAAATTGTTGGATTTTGCTAATTGTAACCCTCGTTAGTGCATTTATATTAAATGCTGAAATCCCTCTTTTTGCATTAAAAATTAAGAAATTCAATTTTAAGGATAATGCTTTGCAAATTGTATTCTTATTCATTTCTCTACTATTATTAATAGTATTTAAATTTTCAGGGGTCGCTTTGATTATTGTCTTTTACGTAATGTTGTCTGTGATTATGAATTTGATTACGGGTAAGAAAGCTTAAAAATTTTTAACCATATAAGTGATATAAGTTAATTTAAGTTTTAAAAATTAGTGGAATTTGGTTTGGATTTTGAAATTAAGAATACAACCTCTTTATCAATTTATATGGACTTATATGCCTTATATGTTAAAAATTAAACTAAAACTCCAATTTCTTTTTTCGTAATTCAAAATTCTGACCAAGGTAAACTCTTCTAACCATTTCATCTTCAACTAATTCTTCAGGAGTTCCTGCTTTTAGAATTCCACCCTCAAACATCAAGTAGGTTTTGTCAGTAATAGCTAATGTTTCTTGAACATTGTGATCGGTAATCAAAATCCCGATATTTTTATTTTTTAATTGTGCTACAATTCTTTGAATGTCCTCAACGGCAACTGGGTCAACACCCGCAAATGGCTCATCTAATAGTATAAATTTAGGATCCGTTGCCAAACATCTTGCAATTTCTGTTCTTCTACGTTCACCTCCAGAAAGTAAGTCGCCACGATTGGTTCTAATGTGGTTAAGGCTAAATTCTTCAATTAAACTCTCCATTTTTGCCTCTTGTTCCGCCTTGGTGTAGTTTGTCAATTGCAAAACACTCAATATATTATCCTCAACACTCAGCTTTCTAAAAATCGAAGCTTCCTGTGCTAAATAGCCAATTCCCTGCTGCGCTCTTTTATACATTGGAAAATCAGTAATATTCATATCGTTAAGATAGATATTTCCAGAATTTGGTTTAACCAAACCAACAATCATATAAAAAGAAGTAGTTTTTCCTGCACCATTTGGACCTAAAAGACCAACAATTTCTCCCTGGTTTACTTCTACCGAAATGCCTTTTACTACACTTCTACCTTTGTATGTTTTTACTAAATTTTCCGCTCTTAATATCATATTTTTTGGTTATTTGAGAGTCTCATTTTTACAATCGCAAATTAACGAATTACAAAATTACCGATTCATCACATTAACATTTATTTAGTTAAGGCTACTTCTTTTGGTCTTCTAATGCTTCCCAAAATTCATAGGCTCTTCGCAAATGTGGAATTACAATTGTACCGCCAACTAAAGTAGCAATTCCCATTGCCTCCATCATTTCTTCTTTGGTTACACCCAATTTATAACTGGTTTCAAGATGGTATTTTACACAATCATCACATCTTAAAACGGTAGAAGCAACCAATCCTAAAAGTTCTTTAGTTTTTACATCTAAAGCACCTTCAGCGTAAGCATTGGTATCTAAATTAAAAATTCTTTTTACGATTTTGTTATTGTCTGCCAATAACTTCTCGTTCATTTTTGATCTATAATCGTTGAATTCAGACAGGATATTAGCCATTTTCTTTTAATTTATTTTTATGTACAAATACCGATATAAAGATACTTGCCTCATAGATTACTAACATTGGTATTGCAACAATAATTTGACTTACAACATCCGGAGGAGTTACAATTGCTGCTATTATTAAAACAATTACTACCGAGTATTTTCTATATTTTCTAAGAAAGTTAGGAGTTACCAAGCCTAATTTGGTTAAGAAATAAATGATAATTGGTAATTCAAAAAACAACCCACTCGCTATAACTGCTGTTTTCATCATGCCAATGTAAGAGTCAATTGTAAACTGATTTTGAACCATTTTACTAACAGAAAAAGTTGCGCAAAAGTTAATTGACATTGGAATAATTACATAATAGCCGAAAATCACTCCCATAAAAAACAATAAGGAAGCAACAAATATAAATACACGAACATTTTTTCTTTCTTTTTCATACAAAGCCGGACTAATGAACTTCCAAAATTCCCATAAAATATAAGGAAAAGCCAATATAAATCCTGCTGTTAAACACGTCCAAATAAACATGTTCACTTGCCCTTCCATGTCCGTATTCTGAATAATAAAAGGCAACTCAGTGATACAAATACTGTCTGCAAAACCTAATTGGTGCGACAATTTACAAAAATAGGTGTAGGTAAAAAAGTCAGTGCTGGTTGGGGCAAAAATAATATTGTCAAATATAAAATCACTAAAAAAGTAAGTAACTATTGCCATAATAATTACCGCAGAAGTACTTCTAACCAACAACCATCTTAATTCTTCAAGATGATCTAAAAACGACATTTCATTCAATGCTTTCTTCGCCATTATACAATTCCCTCTTTTAGTATGTCATGCAAATGTAAAACCCCTTTGTACTCCTCATGATCGGTAACAATCAATTGGGTAATTGAGAAATCTTCCAAAATATTTAAGGCATCCGTTACCATTGATGATAATTGAATAGTTTTTGGATTTTTAGTCATAATATCTTTTGCAGTTAGGTGCGCAAAGGTATCATTATTATTAAGCATTCTTCGAATATCACCATCGGTAATAATTCCAATTACTTTATTATTTTCAATTACCGCAGTAACTCCTAATCGTTTTTCTGAAATTTCAAAAATCACCTTTTTGATATTCGTTTCAGGAGTAACCTCAGGTTTGTGACTTTGATCAAGCATGTCACCAACACGAAGTAATAATTTTTTTCCTAAAGCACCACCAGGATGGTATTTTGCAAAATCTTGAGCTTTAAATTCTCTCAATTCCATTAAACAAACTGCCAGAGCATCGCCCATAACTAATTGGGCAGTAGTACTATTTGTAGGTGCTAAATTATTTGGACAAGATTCACTTTCTACGGTTGTATCTAGAATAAAATCGGCGCCCTTTGCTAAAAATGAAGTAGTGTTTCCTGTAATTGCAATTAAAGAATTCCCAAAATGTTTCAAAATTGGAACTAGAACTTTTATTTCGGGACTATTACCACTTTTTGAAATACAAATCACAACATCATCGGGTTGAACCATTCCTAAATCGCCATGAATTGCTTCAGATGCGTGTAAAAAAAGCGAAGGCGTACCCGTAGAATTCATCGATGCAACAATTTTTTGAGCAATAATTGCACTTTTTCCAATGCCCGTAACTACCAATCTACCTTTAGAATTATAAATAATTTCTACCGCTTTTAAAAAGTCATCTGTTAGTAAATCAGCAAGTTTAGCTATAGATTTGCTTTCAGATTCGATTGTTTTTTTAGCAATCTCTAAAATATTTTTGTTTGTTTTCAAAACAGATTTTTATAAAGTTTGTATTTATTAAAGATATTCGTATCTTTATGAACCACAAATTTATGTAAAATACTATTAACTAAGAATGAAATCTAACGAAATTGACATTCATAAGGAATTAAAAAAATATTTTGGCTTCAACCAATTTAAAGGTTTACAAGAACAAGTCATTAGAAGCCTAATAGCTGGTAAAAATACATTTGTTATTATGCCTACTGGTGGAGGTAAATCCCTTTGCTATCAATTACCCGCTTTAATGAAGGAAGGAACTGCAATTATTGTCTCTCCTTTAATTGCTTTGATGAAAAACCAAGTGGACGCCATTCGAAGTTTATCTTCAGAAAATGGTATCGCTCACGTTTTGAATTCTTCTTTAAATAAAACAGAAATAAATCAGGTTAAAAAAGATATTACCTCAGGTTTAACTAAATTACTTTATGTTGCCCCTGAATCTTTGGCGAAAGACGAATATATAAAGTTTCTTAAAAATATTAATATTTCATTTGTAGCTATTGACGAAGCGCATTGTATTTCAGAATGGGGACACGATTTCCGACCTGAATATCGAAATTTGAAAAATAGTATTAAGTTGTTGGGTAATGCTCCTGTTATTGGTTTAACCGCAACAGCAACACCAAAAGTTCAAGAGGATATTCTTAAAAATCTTGAAATGGCTGATGCCAATACTTTCAAGGCTTCGTTCAATCGTCCAAATTTATTTTACGAAGTTCGTACAAAAACTAAAAATATCGAATCTGATATTATCCGATTTATAAAACAAAATAAAGGGAAATCAGGCATAATTTATTGCCTAAGCAGAAAAAAAGTAGAATCAATTGCTCAAGTTCTACAAGTTAACGGAATTAGTGCCGTTCCTTATCATGCTGGTTTAGATGCAAAAACAAGAGCCAAACACCAAGATATGTTCCTTATGGAAGATGTGGAAGTAGTTGTGGCAACAATTGCATTTGGAATGGGAATTGATAAACCAGACGTTCGATTTGTAATTCATCATGACATTCCAAAATCACTTGAAAGCTATTATCAAGAAACGGGTAGAGGCGGACGTGATGGAGGCGAAGGGCATTGTTTGGCGTACTATTCTTATAAGGATGTTGAAAAATTAGAGAAATTCCTATCAGGAAAACCCGTTGCTGAACAAGAAATAGGTTTTGCATTACTTCAAGAAGTGGTGGCTTATGCTGAAACTTCAATGTCACGTAGAAAATTCTTGTTGCATTATTTTGGTGAAGAATTCGATACCGAAACAGGAGAAGGTGGCGATATGGACGATAATATTCGAAATCCAAAAAACAAAATTGAAGCTAAAGATCAAGTGGTTAAATTACTTGAAATGGTTCGAGATACCAAGCATTTATATAAATCTAAAGAAATTGTGTTCGCTTTAACCGGTAAAGTAAATGCCATGATTAAAGCACATAAAACCGATACTCAGCCGTTCTTTGGTTGCGGATCTGATTTCGAAGAGCGTTATTGGATGGCTTTACTACGTCAAGTACTTGTTGATGGTTTGTTGTCGAAAGATATTGAAACCTACGGAATTATAAAAATTACTGAGAAAGGGTTAGATTTTATTAAAAATCCAGAATCTTTTATGATGTCCGAAGACCATGAATACAATGAAACTGAGGATGAAGCAATTGTAACTGCAGCCAAATCTTCTGGTGTTGCCGATGAAACTTTAATGGTAATATTGCGAGATTTACGTAAAAAAGTGGCGAAAAAATTAGGAGTTCCTCCATTTGTTGTTTTTCAAGACCCTTCATTGGAAGACATGTCGCTAAAATATCCTATTTCTATGGATGAAATGAGTAACATTCATGGAGTTGGTGAAGGAAAAGCTAAAAAATACGGTAAAGAATTCGTTGATGTAATAAAAAATTACGTAGAAGAAAATGATATTTTAAGACCGGATGATTTAGTGGTAAAATCAACGGGAGCCAATTCATTAAACAAGTTGTACATCATTCAAAACATTGATAGAAAATTAAATCTTGATGATATTGCAAGTGGAAAAGGCTTGAATATGGAGACTTTAATCAAAGAATTGGAACAAATTGTCTATTCAGGAACTAAGTTGAATATTAAATATTGGATAGATGAAATATTGGATGACGACCAACAAGAAGAAATTCATGAGTATTTTATGGAATCTGAATCAGATAGTATTGAAGAAGCTTTGAAAGAATTTGACGGAGAATACGATATCAATGAATTGCGATTAATGAGAATTAAATTCATTAGTGAGGTTGCTAATTAAGTCGAAAGTCTTAAAGTCATAAAGTTGAATGTCTAAAAGTGAAAAATAGAAATTTTTTAACCTTCACGTCGTTCGACATTAAGACAGTCGACATTAAGACATTTCGCTAAAACACTTCGCCTCGGTGTGGTTTTAATCGGTCACGAACAGCGATCATTTCACTTTCATTTACAATCATAAAAGCAATAGAATGGAATTCATTGACTATTGAAAAACCGGTAATATCCAAGTCTAATTTTTCGGATTCTATATATTGTTTTAGGTGAATCACATGATGCTCAGCCGTTTTTTCAGCTGTCGCACCTCTAAAATCCCATATAAGTTTTATTTGTCTTGACATGATTTTTTTATTGTAACAAAGGTATGTTTTTTACCACAAAAGGCACAAAGCTTTTATCTAAGAATTTTAAAATCCAATATCTCTTCGTCTATTATCTTATTATCTCTTCATCTACAACACGTTATTAATCCACACCAAATTACTACTTTTGCAAATAGATTAATAAAATAAATAATGTCTCAAGAACTTCTGCTTCAAGTAGCCCCAGAAATTGCAGTTAATGATCAGCTTATTAAAGAACAAGTTGCGAAATTAATTCGTGTTTCTGTAGCTGATATTAAACACATTTCTATTTTGAAGCGTTCTATTGACGCTCGTCAAAAGTCAATTAAAATTAATCTAAAAGTTGCAATCTATTTTCAAGAAGACGAATTTATTGAAGAAAAGATCCAATTACCAGACTACAAAAATGTTTCTAATTCTCCCGAAGTTATAGTTGTTGGGGCAGGTCCAGCGGGACTTTTTGCGGCATTGCAATTAATAGAATTGGGCTTAAAGCCAATAGTTATTGAACGCGGTAAAGATGTTCGTGGTCGTCGTCGTGATCTAAAAGCCATCAATTTAGAACATATTGTAAATGAAGATAGCAATTACTGTTTTGGTGAAGGAGGAGCAGGAACCTATTCTGACGGAAAATTATATACTCGCTCTAAAAAAAGAGGAGACGTTACTCGAATATTAGAATTATTAGTTGGTTTTGGAGCTTCGGATGATATATTAATAGAAGCGCATCCGCATATTGGGACAAATAAATTACCCAAAATCATTCAAGACATTCGAGAGAAAATAATTGAAATGGGAGGAAAGGTGCTTTTTGAAACTCGCCTTACCGATATTATCATAAAAAACAATGAAGTTCAAGGAATTGTAAATCAAACTGGTGATACCATTCTTTCCAATAAAATCATTTTGGCAACCGGACATTCCGCAAGGGATATTTTCGAACTATTAGACCAAAAAAATATATTTATAGAGGCGAAACCATTTGCCTTGGGCGTAAGAGCTGAACACCCGCAAAGTCTAATTGACAGTATTCAATACAGTTGTGATTATCGTGGCGAACTTTTACCACCGGCTCCCTATTCTATTGTGAAACAAGTGGGAGGCAGGGGAATGTACTCCTTTTGTATGTGTCCCGGTGGCGTAATTGCTCCATGTGCTACAAGCCCGGGGGAAGTGGTGACTAATGGTTGGTCTCCCTCAAAAAGAGATCAAGCTACAGCAAATTCAGGGATTGTTATCGAATTAAAATTAGAAGATTTCGCACCTTATTCTAAATTTGGTGCTTTAGCAGGCTTAGAATTTCAAAAAAGTATCGAACAAAAAGCGTGGCATTTAGCTGGAGAAACACAAAAAGTTCCTGCCCAAAGAATGGTCGATTTTACTAAAAATAGTGTTTCCTCTGAAATTCCAAAAACATCTTACGTTCCGGGAACAACTTCTGTTGAAATGGGGCAAGTTTTTCCAGGATTTTTATCGCAAATACTAAGAGAAGGCTTTTCAGAATTTGGAAAATCGATGAAAGGATATTTAACCAATGAAGCTATTTTGCACGCTCCAGAATCTAGAACATCGTCGCCGGTGAGAATTCCTCGAGATGCAATATCACTTGAACATCTTCAAATTAAAGGGCTTTATCCATGTGGCGAAGGGGCTGGATATGCGGGCGGAATTATTTCTGCTGCCATTGATGGAGAAAAATGCGCAATAAAGGTTTTTGAAGCACTCAATTCATAAGAATAATGCCTTTCAAAACGAAAACGTTTTATTTCAAATTATTTTCTCTAAAACCTTGTTTTTATTTTTAATAATACATTTTTTATATACTTATTTTGATATAATTATGATAATGATAATTCGATATTTTTTTTACTTAATTTATTTATAATTAGTAACTTAACATTATAATTATTCTTAAATTTACAAAAAAAATCTTATGAATTTTATACCTCAAGAATTTAAGATTACCGCGCCCTTATTGCAAAACACCTATCTAGTAAATGGAGAATTAAAGAAATGGAAAGGACCATCCACCAATGTTTACTCTACTATTTCATCTACTGAAAAATACGAACCTACTTTTTTGGGAACTATCCCAACCATGGGAAATCAAGAAGCTCAAGAAGTAGTTCAAGCAGCTGTAGACGCCTATGATAACGGTCAGGGAAATTGGCCAACAATGAAAGTAGTGGATCGAATAAAATGCATGGAGAATTTTGTCCGTCAAATGAAATTAACTCGCAATGAAGTTGTTAAATATTTGATGTGGGAAATTGGAAAATCACTACCTGACTCAGAAAAAGAATTTGATCGTACGGTTGAATATATTGTGGATACAATTGAAGACTATAAAAAATTAGATAGAAATTGCGCACGTTTTACTAAAAGTCAAGGCATTAATGCTATGGTTCGCCGTGGACCTCTTGGAGTTGTTTTGTGTCTTGGACCCTATAATTATCCATTAAATGAAACTTTTTCACTGCTTATTCCCGCAATTATTATGGGAAATACAGTGATTTTCAAACCAGCAAAACACGGAGTTTTATTAATTTCACCTTTGTTAGAAGCTTTTAGAACTAGTTTCCCAAAAGGAGTTATTAATATCGTTTATGGTCGTGGTCGTGATGTAGCTTCTCCAATTATGGAATCTGGGAAAGTGGCAATTTTAGCATTAATAGGGAATAGTAAATCGGCAATTGCGTTACAAGACCAGCATCCAAATAAAAATAGATTACGACTTATTTTAGGTCTTGAAGCTAAAAATCCAGCGATTGTTTTGGCTGATGCCGATTTAGATTTGGCAATTCAAGAATGTGTAACAGGAAGTTTGTCTTTCAATGGGCAACGTTGTACTGCATTGAAAATATTATATGTCCATGAATCTATTGTTGACGAATTCAATCGAAGATTTGCAGAGAAAGTGGATGCTTTAAATTTTGGAAATCCATGGGATAAATCGGTTTTTTTAACTCCATTACCTGAAAATGAAAAACCTGCATACATTCAAGAATTGATTGATGATGCCTCAAGCAAAGGTGCAAAAGTTATCAATGCTAAAGGAGGGCAACATTCTGAGAATTATATTTTTCCAGCAATTTTGTATCCAATAAACAAACAAATGAGGGTTTATCATGAAGAACAATTCGGACCTGTAGTTCCTATAATTTCTTTCAAAGACATTCAAGAACCACTTAACGATATGGCGGAGTCTAATTATGGTCAACAAGTGAGTTTGTTTGGAAAAAACATCAAAACGATTGCACCACTCATTGATACTTTGGTGAATTTAGTTACCCGAGTGAATTTAAATAGTTCTTGTCAGCGTGGACCGGATGTTTACCCATTTACCGGAAGAAAAGATTCTGCTGTGGGAACATTAAGTATTCACGATGCACTTCGTTCTTTCTCAATTCGAACATTTGTAGCTTCAAAAGACAACGAATACAACAATGAAATTTTACAACAATTATTAAACAGTAAGGAGTCGAATTTCATAAATACAGATTATATTTTATAGTAATTATAAAATCTAGAATTTTAAAACTGCAAATTTGATTCTAAATTAATTTGCAGTTTTTTGTATAGACAAACTTCAACAGTCGTTAAAAAAGAATCTGCAATTTTCATTTCTAGTGAATTAACATTTCTTTTTTTGTATTTTTGACTGGCAATAAATAATCTATGGTAGAAGAAAGAGTAATATTGGTTAATGAATTGGACGAACCAATTGGAACAATGGAAAAAATGAAAGCTCATGAAAAAGCGGTTTTACATCGTGCTTTTTCTGTTTTTATTTTAAATAAAAATAATGAAATCATGCTTCAGCAAAGGGCGCATCATAAATACCATTCTCCTTTATTATGGACCAATACTTGCTGCAGTCACCAACGCGTTGGTGAATCCAATATCGAAGCTGGAACTAGAAGGCTAAGAGAAGAAATGGGTTTTGAAGCAAATTTGAAAGAATTGTTTCATTTTATCTATAAAGCTCCATTTGATAATGGATTAACAGAACATGAATTAGATCATGTGATGATTGGATATTTCGATAATGAACCTGAAATAAATACCGAGGAAGTAGAAAGCTGGAAGTGGATGAAAATTGAAGATATTAAGGAGGACATGATTAACCATCCTGATATTTATACCATTTGGTTCAAAATAATATTCGATGAATTTTACCATTACATTGAAGATCATAAAATATAAAGTAGCACAATGAAAGTAACCATTAGTAGAAAAGCTCATTTTAATGCAGCCCACCGATTGTATAGAAAAGATTGGACATTTGAAAAAAATGATTCCGTTTTTGGTAAATGCAACAATCCAAATTTTCATGGGCACAATTACGAAATGATTGTTAGTGTTACCGGTCCAATTGATCCAGAAACAGGTTATGTTATGGATGTAAAAATACTATCAGATTTAATTAAAGCAGAAGTTGAAGATAAATTCGACCACAAAAACTTGAATTTGGATGTTCCTGAATTTCTAGATTTAAATCCTACAGCCGAGAATATTGCGGTTGTAATTTGGAATAAAATTCGAAATAGAATCGACTCAAAATTCGATTTAGAAGTTGTATTATATGAAACTCCACGTAATTTTGTAACCTATAAAGGCGAATAATGACTTTAAAAATTGGTGATAAAGCACCGTCTTTTGTAGCAATTGATGCCAATGGAACTTCATTTGACAGCAAAGATATTATTGGTAAAAAACCAGTTGTAATTTATTTTTATCCAAAAGACAATACGCCAGGTTGTACGATGCAAGCTTGTGGATTTAGAGATTCCTATGAAGATTTTATTGATTTAGGAGCTGAGGTTATTGGCATAAGTAGTGATACAGCAAGTTCTCATAAAAAATTCACCAATCAATACCAGCTTCCATTTATTTTATTATCTGATTCTGATAAAAAACTCAGAAAACTATTTGGTGTTCCTGATAAATTATTCGGGTTATTGCCAGGTAGAGTTACCTATATTATTAATAAAGAAGGAATAATCACAATGATATTTGATAGTGTTATGGCGACAAAACACATCTCAATAGCTTTAAAATCCTTAAAAAAGGCAAACCATGAAATTTGATATTTATCCATTACAATTTGATCCTATTCTGAAAGATAGAATTTGGGGAGGCGAAAAATTAAAAACGGAATTAAATAAACCAATTACTTCAAATATAACAGGCGAAAGTTGGGAAATCTCAACAGTTGAAGGTGATGTGAGTGTTATTTCAAAAGGAACTTTGAAAGGAATTTCTTTAAACGAATTAATCGATAATTTTCCAAATGAAGTTTTAGGAACTAGTGTTTTTGATCAATTTGGGAAGCAATTTCCTTTATTATTTAAATATTTAGATGCTAAAACTGATTTGTCAATTCAGGTTCATCCAAATGACGAATTGGCAAAAAAACGACACAATTCTTTTGGTAAAACGGAAATGTGGTATATCATGCAAGCCGATGAAGGTTCTAGAATTATAGTTGGTTTCAAAGACAATTCAAATGCAGAGGAATATGTTTCACATTTAGAAAACAATACTTTGCTTACTATTTTAGATGAGGTAAAAGTTAAAACTGGTGACGTATTTTTTCTTGAAACAGGAACAGTTCATGCTATTGGGGCAGGGTTATTGGTGGCTGAAATCCAACAAACTTCTGATATTACCTACCGTTTGTACGATTTTGACCGAGTAGATTCTGAAGGAAATAAGAGAGAATTACACGTTGAATTGGCTTTAGATGCTATTAATTATAATAAGGTAGAAACCCAAAAAGGTTACAGTAAGGAAGTTAATGTTTCTAATGAAATGGTGAATTGCCCTTATTTCACAACAAATTATTTGAATTTATCTGGCGAATTGAAAGTTTCAAAATCTGCTTCTTCATTCACTGTTTATATGTGTACAGACGGGGACTTTCAAATAGATTACAACCAAGTTCAATACCAATATTCGAAAGGGGATACGATCTTAATTCCTGCAGCGATGACTGATTTTTCATTAACTGGAAATGCAATTGTTTTAGAAATTTATATTTCATAGTCTTTAATAGAAAGTTTATATGTACTTTTGCAGACGAAAATTTAAATTAAATTAAATTAAATATAAAATGGCAAACGTTAGAAATTTAAAAAAAGACATCAACTACGTTTTAGGTGATATTATTGAAGCAGTTTATTTATTTGAAATTGCAACTACTGGAAAACCAACAGACGAAACAAATGCATTAATTGATGAAGCAATTGTTAGTTTTGATTCTTTAATTGGAAAAGTAAACGCAAAAAACGTTGAAAACAAAAAAGCACATTTCAAACAAATCAATGTTGAATTGGAACAAGTTGCTAATCAATTGATTACTAAAATCAACGCTTTACAATAAATAAAACTATAAAAAAAGGTAAAATATATTTTGGATTTTACAAATTCAATTCTATATTTGCACTCGAAATTAGTCGCCAGCGTAGCTCAGTTGGCTAGAGCAGCTGATTTGTAATCAGCAGGTCGTGGGTTCGAGTCCCTCCGCCGGCTCTTTTTGAAAAAACCATTTTACGAAAGTAAAATGGTTTTTTGTTTTTTAAGATATTGAGTTTTATTTAATCTAATTCCCGGGTTTATCAACCACTGGACGATTATCTCTGTTAGCCAATTCCCATGCTATTGCAAATGCCAATTGCGCTCTTTTAGCTAGGGCATCAAATTCTATTTTATCAGCGGTGTCTGTGGGTTTGTGGTAATCAGCATGAACCCCATTAAATAAAAATACTGCCGGAATTCCTTTTTTTGCAAAATTGTAATGATCTGAACGGTAATAAAATCGGTTAGGATCATTTCTATCATTAAAAGTATAATCTAAATTAGTTTTAATATAATTCTTATTGGCCTCTTCACAAATGGTATATAAATCTGACGATAAATAGTCGGAACCAATTATATAAACATAGTCATTTGAGTCTTTATGGATTTCATCACGACGTCCAATCATGTCAATATTTACATCAGTAATAGTATTTGCTATTGGAAATAACGGATTTTCTGAGTAATATTTAGACCCTAGAAGTCCATGTTCTTCACCTGTAACATGTAAGAAAAGTAGGGAACGTTTTGGGCCATGACCTTCATCTTTGGCTTTCTGAAAGGCTTTTGCTATTTCTAAAACTGCAACTGTTCCCGAACCATCATCGTCGGCTCCATGATTGATTTCGCCGTTTTTCACCCCAATATGATCATAATGTGCTGAAATAACAAGAACTTCCTCTGGTTTTTCTGATCCTTTTATAAAAGCCCAAATATTTTCTGAATCTGGTAAATTTTCATTTCTTCTAGAATTTAATGAAGCGGCAGGTATTTTTTGGTAATAATCTGTAGCGCCTTCAGGGAATGTAATCCCTGCTTTAACATATTGTGAAATTAGGTATTCGCCTGCTTTCTTTTGGCCTTTTGATCCAGTATCTCGACCTTCCATTTCGTCAGACGCAATTATATAAAGATTCGTTTTTAAAGATTCTTTGGAAATTGATTTGATATATTTTGTTGGAGAAACTTGGGCAAAACTAATTGTAGTGAAAATTGCCAGTAATAATGTTATCTTATTATTTTTCATAGGTATACTTTTTACAAATATCATAATTATTTTTATATTCTACGTTTTTCTTTCATTTAATTGAAAATGATAAAATAATATTAAAAAATAAAATTTTTAGAATTAATTTTTTTAAATTTACAATAAGATTATTAATATAAAAAAAGACAAAAATGAAAAATTTAATTGCAGTGTTAGCTTTATCACTTTGTACAGTTTCTATGACTTTAAATGCTCAGGAAAAAAAACCAAAAGCAGCAGATAAAAAGGAATGTGCTAAAGAAACCAAATCTTGTGATAAAGATAAAAAAGGGGGATGCTGCGCTAAAATGGCAGGAAAAAAATAATTAAATCCAATATTATTTTATTAAGCATTTGAGAAATCAAATGCTTTTTTTTTATATTAAAAAAAGATTTTTTTCAATAGTTGAAATGAATTCCGTTTTTGTATATTGTTCAACGGTTAACTATAGTATGTTAATGTAGTATAACTAGTTCTATTGATATCTAATTTAATATAAAATAATTCAAATGATTGTTAAAAGCCAAGAAAAGTTAATTCGAGATTATGTAGCTATAGCTACCGTTGAGGAGATTTATTTTATAAAAATGAATGATATTATTTTCTGTAAATCGGATGGTAGATATACTAATTTTTATCTTCAAAATGGAAAAGTATCTATTTCAAGTAAGAACATTGGTGATTATGAAAGTAGGGTTTTAGATAAGAGTAGTTTTTTTAGAATCCATAATTCCTATGTAATCAATATGCGCTATTTAAAAAGGATTATTAAAACCGATGGAAATAGTTGTGAAATGGAGAATGGTGCCATTATTCCAATATCAAAAAGAAGACTAGAGGCATTTAACCGATTTATCAATTTGAAAGATTAATATAAAATAAAAAAGGCTGCCCGTAATAGCAGCCTTTTTTTTGAAATATTTTTAATTATAATTCAAATGTCATTGAAATAATAATGTTATTCATTACCGAATTAATATTGGAATGATCGGTCATACCAACATTAAAAAATTGATATTGGTAATCCCTTTGAGAGTGGGAATAGGTTAAATCTAATTTAGTTCCCCCAAAATTATATCCTAGTCCAGCTGAATATCCTTTTAGATTACCAATTGTTGTTTGATTGACGTACGGACTTTTCTCGGTACGGTAACCACCTCTCAAACTAAAAGCCTTAATGCGATATTCACCTCCGATTCTTAGTTCAGTTGAAACTCCAAGTTTATTATTTATCTCGGAATTTAAATTTCGATAATCACTATTTGGGGAAAATGCAGTGTTACTATAGTCTTTAATAGAATAATCGATACTTAATAATCCTGTTTTTTTATAAATATAACCAAAACTGCTTGTCCATTTTCCAGGTGTTCTTAATCTATATGGTTCATATACATTAATGACCATAGGATTTACTCTTACAGTTGGTAATTCTCCTGTTGCTATTGCACTTACCGAAGCAATATTCTGAGAAAGTCTATCAGAAATTTCATACCAAGTTGGTGATTCGTAGGCTAATCCCACACGAACCTCTTTATTTAACTTTGCAATAGCTCCCAATTGAATTGAAATTCCATTTCCATATGTGGTTAATTCATTGTTGAATTGAAGTCTTTGAATACCTGACAATAAATTATTTCTATTGTCTTCATAAAAGGTCGTTTTTTGTGAGTAATCAATAAATCGAGAATTAATATTCAATCCGAAATAGAATTTTTCTTTGTATTGACCTGAAAAATTAATAGAAAGTTTACCATTATAGCCATTTGATTTTAAATAGTTTTCTTGGTAATAATTACCTCCAGCAGGTATCAATGACACATAATTTCTATTATTAGTTTCATTATAATTTGCGGCTGGATCAATTATATAAGCTTGATAACCTAAAAATGCTTGTTGGGTGCCAAATCCATAGTGGGAACCTAAATAATCATATAAATCAGTAATTGATTCACCGGGTTGAGTTTGAAGATTAATTAATGATTCACCATTGTTTCTATTGGCATAATATTTAAAATATTCACCAATTGAATTTGTAGGATTGATTCCAGAAGAGAAAATAGAGTTATCTAAATTATTAGCGTTTTCATAGTTAAGTGCAAAACTAAATTTACTCCAATCACTTCTTTTGTCGGTATTTTTTAATACAAATACGGCACCAAATTGATTAATATCTGCGGTTGTTGAATTCTCTAAATCATTAGTTCCGAAGTAATTCGATTTATTTTTAACATTATAAGTACTTAAAGTTAAAGCAACTTGATTATTTAAAAATATAGCAGAGCCCGCTGGATTGACATTTATTGCAGAAAAATCTCCTCCCAATGCTCCAAACGCGCCACTCATTGCACTAAAGCGAGCGGTTCCTAGTAAATTATCTTGAGAATAACGAAGCGCATCTGTAATATCTTGAGAATAGATAAATGAGCTGAACAAACCTAAAAAGATGACTATTATATTTTTTTTCATTTTATTAAAATTATAGAATACTCTAATTATAAATTTTATATTAACGTCTTCCGCCACCTCCGCCAGAACCTCCAGATCTTCCTCCGCCGCCGCCGAAGCCACCTCCGCCACCATAATTTCCTCCTCCATTACTTGGACTTGAATAGCTTCTAGGTGAAGAACTTTCAGTTGGGTAAGATGATTCAACCCTCACAGGGGTACTTCTAGGTGAAGAACTTTCAGTTGGGTAGGAAGATTCAACTCTAACTGGTGTGTAGTTTCTTGGAGTTTCACTTTCACCTCTTGGAGTCGATGTATCCACTCTCGATGGAGTATAATTTCTAGGATTGTTATCAACTGACCTTGGATTTACATCATTTGATCTAACTGCATTGTAGCTTCTTGGTGTACTTTGATCAGAATTTCTAACACCATTTGAAACGTTATTTCTTCTTCCAATTGAAGAATTATCGCGATTATTTGCAATTCCAGATCTACCAAAATCATATCGTCCTGAAACTCTTCCGCTTGATCTTCCTCCTCTTATCCCGTTACTATAAGAATAATGGTATGGATTTCCATAATACCCATTGTATCCATAGTATCCATTGTATCCATAATATCCATTGTAACCATAATATGGATAATAACCATAATATGGGTTGTAATAATTATTGTAACCCCAGCCATAATATCCGTAATTCGGTCCGTACCAATTGTCCCAACCCCAACCATATCCTATACTTGGGCCATACCATGAATTCCAACCAAAATTCCAATTCCAACCATAATTCCAATAAGTATTGTAGCCATTGTTGCGCCAACCCCAATTATTGTCATAAATAGTAATATTTACAGGCTGTTGGTTATTTCCCCATCCTGAATAACTAGGTGTTGCAGTTTCATTTTTAGAAGTAACAGTATCCTGAATTGAAGAATAACTTTCTACATCAGTAAAAACCTGTTCTTGCTCATTTTTTTCTCTTAACGCACTGAAATACTCCTTATATTTATCAACATTTTTTTCAGTTTTCTTATTTTCATTTTCATCAGACCCATATATACCATCACGATCGTAATAAGTACTGCTTTTAAAAGAACCACACGAGACCATTAGCATGCTAAAACCTATAATTAGATAATAAATTGAGGTCGATTTTGCCGAAGAAAAATAATTAGTTTTCATATCTATGCATTTTATATTGTTGTTCATTACAAAAATAGTTAGTTTTGCCGAACTATTTAGTTAAAATTTGTTAAACAATTTTAGTGCCAAATTATAATATCATGAGCAAGAACTTAACAACAAGATCCGAGGATTATTCAAAATGGTATAATGAGTTAGTTGTCAAGGCTGACCTTGCTGAGAATTCAGGAGTTAGAGGATGTATGGTTATTAAGCCATATGGTTATGCAATTTGGGAAAAAATGCAAGCCGAGTTAGACAGAATGTTCAAAGAAACAGGTCATCAAAATGCCTACTTTCCTCTTTTTGTTCCAAAAAGTATGTTTGAAGCAGAAGAAAAAAATGCGGAAGGATTTGCAAAAGAATGCGCAATTGTAACTCACTATAGATTAAAAAATGATCCTGATAAACCAGGAAAATTAATGGTTGACCCAAATGCAAAATTGGAAGAAGAACTTATTGTTCGTCCTACAAGTGAAGCAATTATTTGGTCTACCTATAAAGGTTGGGTTCAATCTTATAGAGATTTACCTTTGCTTATTAATCAATGGGCCAATGTAGTTCGTTGGGAAATGAGAACTAGATTGTTTCTAAGAACTGCAGAATTTTTATGGCAAGAAGGTCATACAGCTCATGCAACGAGGGAAGAAGCAATTGAAGAATCTGAAAAAATGATGCACGTTTACGCTGATTTCGCTGAGAATTTTATGGCGATCCCGGTAATTAAAGGTTTAAAAACAGAAACAGAGCGTTTTGCTGGAGCAGATGAAACCTTTTGTATAGAAGCCTTAATGCAAGATGGAAAAGCATTACAAGCGGGAACATCACACTTTTTAGGACAAAATTTCGCAAAAGCATTCGACGTTAAATTTGCTAATGCTGAAGGGAAACAAGAATACGTTTGGGGAACTTCATGGGGTGTTTCTACACGATTAATGGGAGCGTTAGTAATGACTCATTCCGATGATCACGGATTGGTATTGCCTCCAAATTTAGCGCCTATCCAAGTAGTTATTGTTCCAATATATAAATCAGACGAACAATTAGAGGAGATTTCTGCAACCGTTAATGAAGTAGTTAAAGCATTAAGGAAATTGAATATTTCTGTTAAATACGATAACAGAACCAATCAAAAACCTGGATTTAAATTCAATGAATATGAATTAAAAGGAGTGCCTGTGCGAATTGCCGTAGGTCCAAAAGATCTAGAGAACGGAACTTTTGAAGTTGCTAGGCGAGATACTTTAACAAAAGAAATCGTTTCTAAAGACGGAATTGAAATTTATATCAATAATTTATTATCTCAAATTCAAGAAGAAATGTTTGCAAGAGCATTGAATTATAGAGATACTCACATTACTGAAGTAAATGATTTTGAAGAATTTAAATCAATATTAGATGGAAAAGGTGGGTTTGTATCTGCACATTGGGATGGAACTGCTGAAACCGAAGAAAAAATAAAAGATTTAACAAAAGCAACCATAAGATGCCTGCCTTTAGATAGAGTAGAAGAGGCTGGAACCTGCGTATTTACTGGCAAACCATCAGTTGGAAGAGTGCTATTTGCGAAGGCATATTAAAAAAAATCAAAAAAATATACATCAGCTATTGTGCAAATAAAAAATAGTTGTATTTTTGCATCCGCGTTAGAGAAGCACGGTCCGTTCGTCTATCGGTTAGGACGCCAGGTTTTCATCCTGGTAAGGGGGGTTCGATTCCCCCACGGACTACAATAAAAAATTAGAAAAAAAAAACAAAATGGCAAATCACAAGTCAGCTTTAAAAAGAATTAGAAGTAACGAAAAAAGAAGAGTATTAAACAGATACCAACACAAAACAACTCGTAATGCTATCAAGGCGTTAAGAATTGCTACTGATAAATCTGATGCTACTTCAAAATTGTCTGCTGTAATTTCAATGATTGATAAATTAGCTAAGAAAAATATCATTCACGATAACAAAGCATCAAATTTAAAATCTAAATTAACTAAACACGTTGCAAAACTGTAATTAGTTAAGTTCACGTTATACATCTAAAGCTTCCTAAAAAGGGAGCTTTTTTTGTTTCTACAATTAAGTTATTGTTAAGTTTTTCTCAGTAATACCTCGTTTCTGAGGCTACTATTTTACCTCTTTATAATTATAGTAGTATTTGTAAAAATAAAGTGTACCTTTGCACCCATTAAAAATCACAGATGGAATCTATTAGAAACATTGCAATTATTGCCCACGTCGATCACGGTAAAACAACTTTGGTAGACAAAATAATGTATCACTGTCAATTATTTCGTGACAACGAAAATACCGGTGATCTAATTCTTGATAATAACGACTTGGAGCGTGAAAGAGGTATTACTATTACTTCTAAAAATGTTTCTGTAGTTTATAAAGGAACAAAAATAAATATTATCGACACTCCTGGTCACGCCGATTTCGGTGGAGAAGTAGAGCGTGTATTGAATATGGCTGACGGAGTTTGTCTTTTAGTAGATGCTTTTGAAGGTCCAATGCCACAAACTCGTTTTGTTTTGCAAAAAGCAATCGACTTAGGTCTTAAGCCTTGTGTGGTTATTAATAAAGTAGATAAGGAAAACTGTACTCCTGAAGAAGTTCACGAGAAAGTTTTCGATTTAATGTTTGAATTAGGTGCTGAAGAATGGCAATTGGATTTTCCAACTGTTTATGGTTCTGCTAAAAATAACTGGATGTCTGACCATTGGGAAAACCAAACAGATAATATTGAGCCACTTTTAGATATGGTAATCAATAATGTACCGGCTCCAAAAGTATCTGAAGGAACACCACAAATGTTAATTACATCATTAGATTTCTCATCATTTACAGGTCGTATCGCAATCGGTCGTTTGGAAAGAGGAATTTTAAAAGAAGGAATGCCAATTTCTTTATGCAAAAGAGACGGTTCTATCTTAAAATCTAGAATTAAGGAATTACATACTTTTGAAGGTCTTGGACGTAAAAAAGTAACTGAAGTTATAGCAGGTGATATCTGCGCAATCATTGGTGTAGAAGGTTTTGAAATTGGAGATACTATCGCCGATTTTGAAAATCCAGAAGCATTACAAACTATCGCTATCGACGAACCTACAATGAGTATGTTGTTTACAATCAACGATTCGCCTTTCTTTGGTAAAGAAGGAAAATTTGTAACTTCTCGTCACATTAGAGACCGTTTGACTAAAGAATTAGAGAAAAACTTAGCGATGAAGTTAGGTGAAACTGATTCAGCAGATAAGTTCATGGTTTTTGGTCGTGGTGTATTGCATTTATCTGTTCTTATTGAAACAATGAGAAGAGAAGGTTATGAATTACAAATCGGTCAACCACAAGTTATCATCAAAGAAATTGACGGTAAAAAATGTGAGCCTATTGAAGAATTAACCATCGATTTACCTGAATCACTTTCAGGTAGAGCAGTAGAGTTTGTAACTTTACGTAAAGGTGAAATGTTGAGTATGGAAACGAAAGGGGAGCGAATGGTAATTAAATTCAATATACCTTCTCGTGGAATCATTGGTTTACGTAACCAATTGTTAACCGCTACAGCTGGTGAGGCTATTATGGCGCACCGTTTTATTGGTTACGAACCTTTCAAAGGAGAAATTTCTGGACGTAATAAAGGTTCGTTAATTTCTATGGAAAAAGGAAAAGCTATTCCTTATTCTATCGATAAATTACAAGATCGTGGTAAGTTTTTCGTTGAACCAAATGCTGAAATCTACGAAGGTCAAGTTATTGGAGAAAACTCTCGTGGAGATGATATGTGTGTGAACGTAACTAAAGAGAAAAAACAATCTAACGTTCGTTCTTCTGGAAATGATGAAAAAGCTAGAATTATCCCTCCAATCATTTTCTCATTAGAAGAAGCATTGGAATACATTCAAAAAGACGAATATGTTGAGGTTACGCCAAAATCAATTCGTTTGAGAAAAATCTATTTAACAGAAACAGATAGAAAAAGATTCAAAGTATAATTTCTATCGTTACAAATAAAAAAAAGCCATTCAATTCGAATGGCTTTTTTTATACTATATAAGGTACAATTATTTGAAATAAGAAAATGATTCGTTGTTTTCTATTTTCAACAAACTCTCATAAATCAATTTAATTACATTTTCAACATCTTCACGGTGAACCATTTCTACCGTAGTATGCATGTATCTCAATGGTAAAGAAATCAATGCCGAAGCTACACCGCCGTTGCTGTAGGCAAACGCATCAGTATCTGTTCCAGTAACTCTTGATGATGCCAATCTTTGAAACGGAATCTCATTTGCAGTAGCAGCATCCAATATTAACTCACGTAATTTATTTTGAACCGCAGGCGCATAAGTTATCACAGGACCTTTCCCTATTTTTATTTCGCCTTCAATTTTCATATCAATCATTGGGGTTGTCGTATCGTGGCAAACATCAGTAACAATGGCAACATTTGGTCGAATAGTTTTGGTAATCATTTCAGCACCTCGCAAACCAACTTCCTCTTGAACAGAATTGGTAATGTACAACCCAAATGGTAATTTCACCTTGTTTTCATGCAATAATCTGGCAACTTCCGCAATCATAAACCCACCCATTCTGTTGTCAATCGCACGGCAAACAAATTTATTTTCGTTCATCACCATAAATTCATCAGGGTACGTAATCACACATCCTACATGAATTCCCAATTTCTCAACCGCTTCTTTATTCTCACAACCGGTATCTATAAATAGGTTGCTTATTTTTGGATTTTCCTCTTTATCTCGATTTCTAGTGTGAATGGCCGGCCAACCAAAAACACCTTTTACAATTCCATTTTTGGTGTGAATATTAACCACTTTTGAAGGAGCAATTTGGTGATCGGAACCTCCATTTCGAATCACATAGATTAATCCCTCTTCAGTAATATAATTTACATACCAAGAAATTTCGTCAGAATGCCCCTCAATAACTACCTTGTAGGGCGCGTCAGGGTTAATAACTCCCACAGCCGTTCCGTAGGTGTCTGTAATAAAAGTGTCCACGTAAGGCTTCAAATAATTCATCCAAATTTTTTGTCCCTCAGCCTCAAATCCTGTCGGTGAAGCGTTATTTAAATACTGCTCTAAAAAGGCAAGTGAAGTGTCTTTTAATATCGATTTTGAACTCATAAAAATATTTTTTTGCTAATTTATAAATTTGGCATCACACTTGTTATATATAAAGTATAATTTTGTCAAATAAATAACTTTTAACATGAAAATAGTCCAATTATTAGTTTTTACTTTCCTAATTTCTGTAGGAGCTTCAGCTCAAATATCAAAATTAGACACGCTTAAAGTTCAAGAATTTAGCGAAGAAAATGATACTATTCTCAAAGAACCCATACTTCTAGAAGAAGTCGTTATTCATAAATACAAACTCGATCCAGAAAGCAAAAAGCAATTCCTAATTTTACAAAATCGAGTTTACAAAGTGTATCCTTTTGCTAAAATAGCCGCCGAAAGACTTTCAGGTCTTAATAAAAATATGGCCGCTTTAAATAGCAACAAAGAAAAACGTAAATATTTCAAAATCGTCGAAAATTACATCGAAAATGAATTTACCGACAAACTCAAAAAATTATCTCGTAAACAAGGACAAATACTTGTAAAATTGATCTGTCGTCAAACCGGTCAAACCGCCTATGACTTAATTCGAGAACATAAAAGCGGATGGAAAGCATTTTGGTCAAACACCACTGCAAAATTATTTGACATCAGTTTAAAAGAAGGCTATTCACCAGCCGAAGTCAACGAAGATTTCCTAATCGAAACCATTCTAGATCGCGCTTTTGATAACGGAAGGTTAGTAAGACAAGCACCTGCAATCCCTATTGATCTCGAAAAAGTGACCAATTATTGGTACTCAAAAGCCAGCACCACCAACAATTAGTTTTTGAAGCCACTTCCGGCTTTCCACTCCAAGCCCTTGCTTAAAAAACGAGTTTAGCTAGAGTAAAAAGGAGCTTCCTTTGGTCGCTCTTTTTCCCCTGCAAAACTAAGTTTTTTTAACCTTCGGGGCTTTCGTTGCATTCCGGGCTAGGGCATTCCGTATTCTAAACACGCATCTACTTAGTTTCGTGCCTTTTGTTTTTCTTTATTCCTTTTGTGGTTCCGCCTCCCAACAATATTACTTTGCTTTGTGCCTTTTGTTTTTCTTTGTTCCTTTTGTGGTTAAAAAACCCTTCAACTAATAATTTTTCCATCTAGATCACATTTTTTTTGCCAGAGAGTAAAAAGTTTTTATCTTTGCCGACCCTATTGGGGACAATAATATCAATATCAAGGATTTAAAGAAACGCTAAGAAATAAAAGCAAAAATCTTTTAAAAAAAAGCGTTGAAGTCCTTGCGAGATTAAAAAGATATTGTACTTTTGCACCCGCTTTGAGAGACAAGCGCCTTGATCTGAACTTGATTCAGATATTAAAAAGTAAAGACACGTTCATAGACATATTGAATTGACAGCCGTCTCGTCGACAAGACGAGACAAAAATGAGAGTAAATAAGTTAGAAAAATTTCCTTGAGTTAGTAGTCAAATAATTTATTAAAATATACGATGAAGAGTTTGATCCTGGCTCAGGATGAACGCTAGCGGCAGGCTTAACACATGCAAGTCGAGGGGTAT
>CANFJB010000004.1 GCA_947447375.1 Bacteroidota bacterium | reverse complement strand
ATTTGAGTTCAATTTGATTTGAAGTAATGTGCTTTTATCTTTTGAATGTTCTGTATTATATATTCCGTAAATATTTTTATTACATGAAATAAACATAAGTAATAAAATAATAATAATTGGAAGCTTTAGTTTCATTTTCAATGGAATGTTGAGTTTCTAGGAAATTGCATATAACGTTTCGCGGCTTCAAGAAGTGGCGATGAACCAAGACCAAGCCTTCACAAATATAAACAAAACTTTAAATTAATAACCTTTCCGATTTCAAATAAATCCCATTCCACGCCATTTCTTGAAACCGCTGTTAGCCGACGTATTTTTATTCAATTTGTTTAATTATTTCGTCATTTATTTTTCCAATAAATTTGTCACCAAGTTGGTTGGAAATTGTAATTATTAAATCCTTTGTTTTAGGATTATACCAATTTCTAATTTTAAAGCTTAAATTATCACCACCATGACCAATTAAATCATATTCAATTGTGGATATCACTTTCCTTTTTTCTATTCCTAATCCATAATTGTCTTGAAATTCTGTCATTTTATTAAATGTTTCCCTAGAAATTAATTTATTTGTTTCATACAAGCTCGTGAAAAATAATTCTAAATCATTTAAGTTAGAAGATAAACAACCTGCTGAATATGCTAAATTATAATAAAATCTATAATTTAATTGTTCGAGCAAATCTTCTCCGTTAAACATTGGATGAGCTATATTTTTTAATGTTTTCGAGAAATAAGTGTAACTTTTTTTCATTTTACATGGCTCAAAAATTCTTTCTTCAACAATTTTAGAGTAAGGTTTATCATTAATTATTTCAAGTATGTAACCTAAAAGTTGGTAGTTTGTATTTGTATAAAGATATTTTTCTCCTTTGTTGAATTGTTTTTTAGGGATTAGGTTGTACAAGAAACTATGATTGTATTTGTATTCATAATCTCCAAAAGAGTTGTTTAATATTGAATCAATAACTATTTCACCTAATCCACTTTTGTGCCTCAAAAGCTCTTCTATTGTAATTTTCGAATCAACATTTTTGTTTTTTGAAAAGAAAGTACCAATTGTATCATTAAGTTTAAGTTTTCCTTTCTCTATTTCTTGTAAAATTAAAACTGAAGTAAACATTTTAGTTAAACTTCCAATGTTAAATATTTTATCAGAAGTCATTTTTTCAGTTTCTGAAGCCCAACCAATTTGACTTTTATATATTTTATTTTTATTTTTTGTTAAGTTAACAATTCCATATTTTTTTGATTGTAAAGAATCAGAATAGACATTTAATATTTTTTGAAATGTATCGTTTTTAATCTGCGAATAGCTGTTTATAGAAATTAAAAACAACAAAATTAATTTCATTAAATATTTCATATTTAGTTTTTTAGGTAATATGTTGGCTAACTAGTATATAGGCCTTACAAATTCAGACCTATCACCCCAATAATGGGTTGCTTTGTCTGACTAATGCCCTACTTTAATTAATTCAAATATAGTACTTTATTATTACAAATCATCAAATGGACTTTTTATTTGTTGAATGCTTTTCGTACTTACATGAGTGTAGATCTCAGTGGTCTTGCTGCTACTATGACCCAATAATTCTTGAATGTATCGCAAATCGGTTCCACTTTCCAATAAATGAGTAGCATAACTATGACGCAACCAATGTAATGTGACCGGTTTTGTAATATTAGCTTTTTGAAGTGCTTGTTTTAAAACACTTTGAAGGCTTTTTTCTGAATACAATTCTCCAGGGGTTTTCCCTTCAAACAAATACGTTTTAGGTTTAAATAATTTGAAATATTCTCGGAGCATTTCTAAAATAAATGGGCTTAAGGGCACAATTCTGTCTTTTTTGCCCTTAGCATTTTTTAGTAATACAATGTTTCTTTTGGAATCTATATTTACCGGCTTTAATACCAATAATTCGCCACAACGAAGCCCACAACTATAGATTAAGGAAAGCATCATTCGGTGTTTGTAATTGCTATGTGCGTTCAATATCAATTTCACTTCCTCTTTACTCAATACATTTGGCAATAGTTTGGCGCGTTTTGGGCGGTGAATTTTATCTACCATTATTTTCGTATCTATGACGGTTTGGAAAAACAATTTTATCGCATTCACAATTTGGTTTTGATAAGATGCCGATAAATTGTTTTTTAATATAAAATCATTGTTATACACAATCACATCGTCATTGGTTATTTCAGCAATTGGTTTTTCCCGATAATATATTAAAAATGACTTTAGGGCTTCACTATAGGAAGTAACAGTACTTTCACTATAGCGCTTGGAATGCATCCATTGCTTGAATTTTTCGATTTGTATAATTCCTTCTTCCGATGGGATAGTAGTGTAGTGGAGCGGAAGCTTGAATCGAAGCCTGTTTTCTTCAGTATCTGGCAAGTGCCAAACCCTTAATGATTGGCTCCATCGTGACCCTTCAATGGTTTTAATTCGAGCAATTAACTCGGCATTCTTTTCAAATGCAACAGCTATTCTTACAATTCCATCGTGCTTTATCAATTTAGATTCCCATTTCATGGCTTATATTTTTTATAAAGATAGGGAATGTTTATTTGTTAATTCGTTGATTCGGTTATTTGATTAATTGCAGTTGCGTTAATTTGGTTATTTAAAAAATCTGTGGAAATCCGTTTAATCCGTTTAATCTGTGGTAAAAAATCCTATCCCTATACCTTCCCAATGGAAAGGGTGGCTGAACAGAAATGTATTAGTGGATAAATATAAGTTTGTATCGCCTGCAGTTCTTGTCATGCTGAACTTGTTTCAGCATCTGATTGAAAATGAGAATAGAATCTGAAATAAATTCAGATTGACAAAACAGAAGCCTCCTCGCATTTACGGACTAATAACTCTTATCTAAGTATTTATATCACGTAATTTCACCCTCTCCTTCGGAGAGGGCCGGGGAGAGGATCACCTTCTCCTTTTATAAACTAAACTCTTAAGCAGTTTCTTAAATCGAGGTCCAGGTCGGTACACAATAGAGGCGCTAGAGATATTTTTAATGCTAACTTCTTCGGCAGTGTCGCTTGCGGTTCCTTTTACGCTTATTTGAAATGAACCCAAATGCCCTAATCGCACAATGTTACCGTCCTGCAAGGCTCTTGAAATATGGTGCACCAAACTGAAAACTACCGCTTGGCAATCTGTTTCGGTGAGGGTTGTACTGGTAGAAATTTGCTCTGTGAGTTGCTCTAAATCGATAATACCCGATTGAACGGCGCGCGGAAAATAACGTAAAGGTTCGCTTGAGTTTCTAGGATTACTATTTGCTACTGCAATTATTGGAACAGCCATAATGAATTGGTTTTAATTGGTTTATACTTAATTTGAATCGGATCTAGACAAAGATAACTCTTTAACCTGACTTTGCTTTAAAATCACCATGGTCATTTTATAAAATCACGCTGGTGAAATTACTAAATGACCGCGGTGAAATTATTAAATCACGCTGGTGAAATTTATAAATGACCGCGGTCATTTTTTTGGTTTGTCCTGACGTTGCATTTGGCGTGTCTTGACGGAGCGGAAAAAGTAGTTGGTTGTTAGCTGAAGGTGTAGTAGAAATCGGTGGCTAAGAAATCTAAAATAGTAATTATAAATCGAGATTCGCGCGAGGGATAGTAGCGGAAATCCTTTGTGGAACAAAGTGCAACAAAGATTGCAGCGAATAGCCCGACCGAGTTTAACGGGAGATTGCTTTTTTCCTCGCAATGCTTCGTGTCATGGGGAAACTTGTAATTTGGGATAATAACTTGCTTATAACGTTCCGCCGCTACACACAGTTGCGAAGTTCGGAACTAATTATTTTCTGTTAAGGATAAAAATTCTTTCGAAACGTAAACTTACCAGAAAATTCGCAATTGCGAGAAACTACTGTTAACTGTAGTTTTATTCTTGAATTCTGTTTTTCAAATCCATTCTAGAATGCAAAAATCTAGTAATCTCGATTTCGTTTTCGCTAAATATTCTGAAGAAAATGATATGTTGACCAGAATTATAACCATAAATATCATTATTAATTTCTGTATAATTTTTTCCTAAGTTTTGATTTTCAGCTAATACTTGACAATCTTCAAGAAGTTCAAAATAATATTTGTCAGCTTGATTTTCGGACCAAACTTCGTAGGTATAATCCCAAATCTTCGATAAATCTTCTACCGCTTTGTTTGTTAATTTGTATTTAGCCATTTCTCTTTTTGGCTTTTAACGATTCAAGATGTTTTTTGGGATCAAAGTCTTTTGCGATTCCACTTTCAATACCTTCACTAATAGCTTTTTTAAGAGCAATAATTTTGCTTTCTTCTTCTTCTAATAATCTTAATCCAGCTCGAATAACCTCACTCGCATTTTTAAATCTTCCTTCTGAAACTCTGCTGTCAACAAAGTTTTCAAAATAGTTTCCAAGAGAAACTGATGTATTTCGTCCCATAATTTTCTTATTTATAACAAAGTTACCAAAATTTGGTAATTATCAAAGAAAAAGCTGTTTTTTCTCTGATAAAAAATTACAGTTAACGTTCTGTCACTTCATGCAGTTGCGAAGTTCGGTACATAGAATTCCTGTTAACGTTCCAAGTCTAAATCGAGGTTTGCGCGAGGGATAGCAGCGGAAATCCTTTGTGGAACAAAGTGCAACAAAGATTGCAGCGAATAGCCCGACCGAGTTTAACGGGACATTGCTTTTTTCCTCGAAATGATCTAAACGAGGGCGCGCCCAAATAAAAAAAGGTACTACTTTACTTAGCTTCTATCCATTTTCTCGCATTTACAAATGCTTCGTGCCATGGGGAAACTTCGTCGTTTCTGTTTTTTGGATAATTCGCCCAATTCCATTGGAAAGTAGAACGTTCAATGTGCGGCATCATCACTAAATGTCGTCCTGTTTTATCGCATAGCATTGCCGTGTTATAATCGGAACCATTTGGGTTTGCAGGGTAATCGGAGTAAGCATATTTAGAAACGATGTTGTAATTTTCCTCTGGTAAAGGCAGGTTGAATCGGCCTTCACCATGCGAAATCCAAACTCCTAAAGTAGCTCCCGCAAGTGTAGATAACATCACTGAATTATTGTCTTGAATGGTTACCGAAGTAAAGCCACTTTCGTGCTTTCTGGAAGTGTTGTGCTTCATTTTCCCATGTATTTCATGCTCCGGATTAATGACTTCCAACTCCATAAACAACTGGCATCCGTTGCAAATTCCCACCGATAAAGTGTCTTCTCTTTTGAAGAAATTGGCTAAGGCCGTTTTTGCTTTTTCATTGTATAAAAATGCTCCAGCCCAACCTTTTGCCGATCCTAATACATCAGAATTTGAAAATCCACCTACAGCGCCAATAAACTGAACGTCTTCTAGATTTTCTCTTCCCGAAATTAAATCGGTCATGTGTATGTCTTTTACATCAAAGCCAGCAAGGTACATCGCATTGGCCATTTCACGCTCGGAATTACTTCCTTTTTCACGAATAATAGCGGCTTTCGGACGTGATTTTGAGGCGTCGATTACGGGTTTTTTTCCTGTAAAATGTGTTGGGAAAGAGAAATTTAATGGTTGGTTTTTATAATTTTCGAAACGCGCTTTTGCCATTCCGTTTTTTGATTGTTTTTGATCCAATAGGTAAGAGGTTGAATACCAAATGTCTCTGTATTTTGGTATATCAAATGATAGTGGACCAAATTTTAAAGTAGGTTCATTAGTTACTTTACCTATTTTTTGAAAAGGAATGTTATTGGAATTTAATTTGCTTTCCAATTCATCATCATTTTTTGCTTGGAATACAATTCCGATATTTTCAGCAAATAGAATTTTTACTAAATCTTTTTCTTCAAAAGAGGTCGAATCTATTGTGGCTCCTAAATTAGTATTAGCAAAACACATTTCTAATAAAGTAGTAATCAATCCTCCACTTCCAATGTCATGTCCAGCAATAATTTGATTTTTTACAATGGCATCTTGAATTACATTGAATGCTTTTTTGAAAAAATCGGCATCTTTAATGGTTGGTACTTCCGTTCCAACGGTATTTAAAACTTGGGCAAATGAAGTTCCACCCAATTTAAAATCGTCTTGCGACAAATTGATATAATAAATAGAACCACCGTCAATTTGCAATACTGGTTCTACTACTTTTTTAATATCGGTGCAATTTCCACCTGCCGAAATTATTACCGTTCCCGGTGCAATAACTTCTTCATTTGGATATTTTTGTTTCATTGAAAGGGAATCTTTCCCTGTTGGAATATTAATTCCTAATTCGATAGCAAAATCAGAACAACTTTGAACGGCAGCATACAAACGCGCGTCTTCGCCTTCGTTTTTACAAGCCCACATCCAATTGGCAGATAAAGAAATTCCTTTTATTCCGTCTTTAATTGGAGCCCAAATAATGTTTGACAACGCCTCGGCAATTGCGGTTCTAGTTCCTGCAACCGGATCAATTAAAGACGCAATAGGAGCGTGCCCAATTGAGGTTGCAATCCCTTCTTTTCCAAGATAATCCAAAGCCATAACGCCACAGTTATTTAGTGGTAATTGTATTGGTCCAGCACATTGTTGTTTGGCGACTTTACCACCTACACAACGATCTACTTTATTGGTTAACCAATCTTTACAAGCAACAGCTTCTAATTGTAAAACTTGCTCTAAATAGGTTGCTATTTTTTCTTGCGAATAGTTTAAATCGGTATAATTTATTGTAATCGTTTTATCGGTCATGATTGTTTTCGGAGAACTTCCAAAAAAATCTTCTAAGGCAAAATCCATTGGTTTTTTACCTGTAGTTTTTGATTCAAATGTAAAACGATGATTGTCGGTAACATCACCAACTTGGTACATTGGAGAGCGCTCTCTATCGGCAATTTTTTGAAGTAATTCAATGTCATTTTGACCAATTACCAATCCCATTCTTTCTTGAGATTCGTTTCCAATGATTTCTTTTGCAGAAAGCGTTGGATCTCCAACAGGCAATTTATCTAAATCGATTAATCCACCCGTTTCTTCAATTAATTCTGAAAGACAATTCAAGTGTCCTCCAGCACCGTGGTCATGGATAGAAACGATAGGATTGTGATCGCTTTCTACTAATCCTCGGATCGCATTTGCAGCTCTTTTTTGCATTTCTGGGTTGGAACGTTGAATGGCGTTCAATTCAATTCCAGAACTAAATTCGCCTGTATCTGCTGATGAAACTGCCGCTCCACCCATTCCAATTCGGTAATTATCACCTCCTAAAATGACGATTTTATCACCTGCTTTTGGTTTTTGCTTGATGGCTTGGTCTAATTTTCCGTAACCAATTCCCCCCGCTTGCATAATCACTTTATCGTAACCTAATTTGCGATTGTTTTCTTCGTGTTCGAAGGTTAGAATTGATCCTGTAATTAAGGGTTGACCAAATTTATTTCCAAAATCGGAAGCTCCATTAGATGCTTTTATCAAAATATCCATTGGCGTTTGATACAGCCATTTTCTTTCTGGCATTCCGTTTTCCCAAGGCTTCAATTCCGATAATCTAGAATAAGAAGTCATGTAAACCGCCGTTCCAGCAAGTGGAATTGAGCCTTGACCACCGGCTAATCTGTCACGAATTTCTCCACCCGATCCTGTTGCAGCTCCGTTAAAAGGTTCAACAGTTGTAGGGAAATTATGTGTTTCTGCTTTTAGTGAAAGAACAGAATCAAAATCTTTGGTTTCATAGAAATCTGCTTTTTCAGGACTTTTAGGTGCAAATTGTTGCACTTTTGGTCCTTTTATAAAAGCAACATTATCTTTATAAGCGGAAACAATATCGTTCGGATTTTCCGCAGATGTTTTTTTGATTAATTTGAATAGGGAAGTGGGCATTTCAACTCCGTCAATTACGAAAGTTCCATTGAAAATTTTGTGACGACAGTGTTCTGAATTGGCTTGAGAAAAACCAAACACTTCAGAATCGGTTAATTTTCTTCCTATTTTAGTTGATAATTCATTTAAATAATCTACTTCTTCTTGGCTTAAAGCCAATCCTTCACTTATATTGTAGCTTGCAATATCATCAATTTCTAAAATCGCTTCTGGTTGGATATTGATTGTAAAAATTGTTTGATTAAGCTCTTGGTATTTTTGCGAAAGCATCGGATCAAAATCGGTGAAATCGGAATTTACTTTGAAAAACTCTTCAATTCTAACGATCCCTGAGATCCCCATATTTTGAGTAATCTCAACGGCATTGGTGCTCCAAGGTGTGATCATTGTGGCTCGTGGGCCAATAAAAAAATCCGTTCCTATTGTGTTTAGAACGGATTTATCTATTTTATTTGAGTTGCCAAAAAGCCAGTTTAATTTTGAAATGTCTTCTGCAGAAAATTCTTTTTGCCATTGAACAGCAAAAACCGTATTGGTTTCGTTTTCGAAAAAGTGAATCATTTTATTGTGTTGTTGTTGTGTTGTGCAAAATTACTTTTAAAAGTCCGTTTTGCAAAATAATTAGTAATGCGTTTTTGTTAAATTTAGCTCTTCAGCCAAATTAAAATAATGTTATTTGTCCGTCTTCATCTAGTTGGATATCGGAATCATCAAATTCTTCAGTTTCACCATTTTCATCCACTTCAGCTTCAACTTCCTCTGGAACTACTTCTTCGGGAACTTCGTAAGGTAAAGGTTCTAGCAAGTTAACTTGTTTTACCTTGTCTGTCGTCAATTGGTTACCTAAAGCTTTAAATCCTTTAACCGCTATAAAAGCTTCAATATCAACATTTAAATTGTCTTTTTGAACTCCTTTTATTTTATTGAAAATCAATTCTGCAACTGGTCGGTAATCAGTAGAAACAATTTCTAATTGAGAATTTGGATGTTCTGTAATGAACGTTTCTTCTTTATTTTCAACTTCAACTAAGAATCGTTTTACAAAATATCTTTCTTTTTCACCATCATAATAAATAGCTGAAATTGGTTTTTTAGGAATCCATTTTTCTAAAACTACCATGTCTTCATCGAAATGCGTAGTTAATTCTGGCGTGATTACTTTCAATTTACCAGATTGTTGGATAATCAAAATTTTATCGCTTGGTCTGAATTCTCCTAACAATTCGCCTCGAGCATCAACATTTAGTCTTTGAACGGTATCGTCAAACCAGATTTTTCTTGGCAATAATGTCGAAATTCCTTTTTCTTTAAGTTCGACCTTTTTAATAGGATATTTAGTAACAATATTCCCTTTAGAAGTTCGTCCTTTAATTGCTAGATTAGCAAAGTCGATATCGAATTTTAATTTCTTAATACTTCCCACCTGACGAAGTAATACTGTTATCACTTCTGCCTCACCATTCGGATTACAAGAGAAATAAAGCACTTGCGATCCTGGTTTTTCATTCGTTAAATCGTAGAATTTATCACGAGTCACTCCAGAAACATTAAATCGTTTAATGTAGGAAGGACCGTTTTTACCATCACGATAAATCATATTGTAAATAGTACGTTTATCGCTTCGGTCAAATATGGCAATATGAATGATGTCTTTACCAACAAATGTTTTTGCATCTACTTTGGTAACCATCATTTTTCCATCTCTAAGGAAAACTATAATATCGTCTATATCAGAGCAATCGGCTACGTATTCGTCTTTTTTAAGACTCGTTCCTACAAATCCTTCTTCTCTGTTTACGTACAATTTGGTATTTCTTAAAACTACTTTTGTAGCTTCAATATCGTCAAAGATTCTAAGCTCCGTTTGGCGCTCACGGCCTTTTCCGTATTTCTCTTTTAATCGAGTGAAATAAGCGATTGCAAAATCGATTAGGTTTTCTAAGTCGAATTTTACTTGTTCGATATCCCCTTCTAAAGCTTCAATTTTGTCTTGGGCTTTGTTGCTATCAAATTTCGAAATTCTCATGATTCGAATTTCGGTCAAGCGTAAAATATCGTCTTCAGTAATTGCTCTTTTTAAGTGTTTGATGTGAGGTTTCAACCCTTCGTCAATTGCAGCAATAACACCTTCTTTAGTTACTTCCTCTTCAATTAAACGATACACTTTTTGTTCAATAAAAATACGCTCCAAAGAAGCAAAATGCCATTGTTCTTCTAGTTCGCTCAATTGAATTTCCAATTCGCTTTTTAGCAATCCAACCGTTCTATTGGTTGAAATTTTAAGCATATCGGAAACGCCAATAAACAACGGACTGTTGTCTTCAATAACGCAACCCAAAGGAGATACCGAAGTTTCGCAAGCGGTGAAGGCAAATAAGGCATCGATAGTTTTATCTGGAGAAACGCCTGGGAATAAGTGAATTAAGATTTCAACTTCCGCAGCGGTATTGTCTTCAATTTTCTTGATTTTGATTTTCCCTTTTTCATTTGCTTTCAAAATACTATCAATTAAAGTGGTAGTATTGGTAGAAAATGGAATTTGGGTGATCACCAAAGTATTTTTGTCTAGCTGACTAATTTTCGCACGAACACGAACTCTTCCGCCACGCATTCCGTCATTATAATTGGTAACATCAGCAATTCCCGCAGTTTGAAAATCAGGGTAAATGGTAAAAGGTTTCCCTTTCAATATTTTTATTGAGGCGTCTATTAATTCATTAAAGTTATGAGGAAGTACTTTCGTAGATAATCCTACAGCAATACCTTCAGCTCCTGAAGCCAATAAAAGCGGGAATTTTACTGGTAGGTTATTTGGTTCTGCACGACGGCCATCATAGGAAACTCCCCAATCAGTGATTTTTGGAGAATATAGAACTTCCAGGGCAAATTTTGACAAACGTGCCTCGATATATCTTGACGCTGCCGCGCTGTCACCGGTTAGAATATTTCCCCAGTTTCCTTGGCAATCGATCAATAATTCTCTTTGACCAATTTGTACCATAGCATCGGCAATACTTTGATCTCCGTGGGGATGGTATTGCATGGTGTGACCTACAACATTCGCAACTTTGTTGTATCTACCGTCGTCTAACTCTTTTAAAGAGTGCATGATACGACGTTGAACTGGTTTAAAACCATCTTCAATTGCAGGAACAGCACGTTCTAAAATTACATAGGAAGCATAATCCAAAAACCAATCTTTGTACATTCCTGTAACTTTGGTAATGGTATCATTGGCATCTTCATCGTTTTCATAAAAATGCTTCTCGTCTGCTGATTTAGGTTCGTTTTCCTCGTATGGAAAAATGTTTTCTTCTTCTTCGTCCATTAAATTTCTTTGACTCTTTTTAACTAAATTGCTTCAACAACATCTAAATCGACTTTCAAGTTTTTAATAATAAAATCTTGGCGGTCTGGGGTATTTTTACCCATATAGAAGGATAATAATTGCTCAATTGACGTGTTTTTATCCATCATAATTGGGTCCAATCGAATGGATTCACCAATGAAATTTTTAAACTCATCAGGTGAAATTTCCCCCAATCCTTTAAATCGAGTGATTTCAGGTTTTGGTTTTAATTTCTCAATGGCGTCTTTTCGCTCTTCGTCTGAATAGCAATATATCGTTTCTTTCTTATTTCTAACACGGAAAAGGGGAGTTTGCAAAATATACAAATGTCCTTCTTTTATTAATTCTGGGAAAAATTGCAGGAAAAAGGTAATTAATAATAATCGGATGTGCATTCCGTCCACATCGGCATCGGTTGCAATTACGATGTTATTATAACGCAAACGCTCCAATCCATCTTCAATATCCAATGCGGCTTGTAGCAAGTTGAATTCTTCATTTTCGTATACGATTTTCTTCGTCATTCCATAGGAATTCAAAGGCTTACCACGCAAACTAAATACCGCTTGGGTATTCACATCTCTAGACTTCGTTATTGATCCAGAAGCCGAATCTCCCTCGGTGATAAAAAGCGTACTTTCTAAACTTCTAGGGTTTTTGGTATCTTGAAGATGAACTCTACAATCTCTTAATTTTTTATTGTGAAGATTGGCCTTTTTAGCTCTATCAGTGGCTAATTTTCGAATTCCTGAAAGTTCTTTTCGTTCGCGTTCCGCTTGAAGAATTTTGCGTAATAAGGCATCCGCTGTTGTTGGATTTTTATGTAAATAATTATCCAAATTTGTTTTCACAAAATCATTTACAAAAGTTCGAACCGACGGCATTCCTGCTTCAGAACCCATATCGGTAGAACCCAATTTTGTTTTTGTTTGTGATTCAAAAACAGGCTCCATTACTTTGATACTAATCGCGGTTACGATTGATTTTCGAACGTCGGAAGCTTCGAAACCTTTATTGTAAAACTCTCGAATGGTTTTTACAATTGCTTCTCTGTAGGCCGCTAAGTGCGTTCCTCCTTGAGTGGTGTTTTGACCGTTTACAAAAGAGTGGTATTCTTCGCTGTATTGCGTTTTACTATGAGTTAGCGCAATTTCGATATCGTCACCTTTTAAATGTACGATTGGGTATTCTAAATCATCGGCGTGAATGGTTTCTTCCAATAAATCTTTAAGCCCATTTTCAGAATAGTATTTTTCACCGTTGAATAAAATGGTCAAACCATTGTTTAGATAACAATAATTTTTCACCATTTTAATTACATATTCAATTCTGAATTTGTAATTTTTAAATATCGCTTCATCAGGAGTGAAGGTTACTTTAGTACCTTTTCTCTTGGTGGTTTCAATTATATCTTCTTCTAAAACTAGGTTTCCTTCAGAAAATTCAGCCGCCTTTTGTTTGTCATCACGAACAGATTCTACTCGGAAATAATTAGAAAGTGCATTTACCGCTTTGGTACCTACACCATTTAAACCAACCGATTTTTTGAAGGCAAGCGAATCGTATTTACCTCCAGTATTCATTTTGGAAACTACATCAACGACTTTTCCTAATGGAATTCCACGACCATAATCGCGAACGGTTACGGTTTTGTCTTTTATGGTAACCTCTATGGTTTTACCGGCTCCCATTACAAATTCATCGATACAGTTATCTAGAACTTCCTTTAAAAGAATGTAAATACCATCGTCAGGAGAGGAGCCATCACCCAATTTTCCAATGTACATTCCTGGTCGCATTCGGATGTGTTCTTTCCAATCGAGGGAGCGTATATTGTCTTCGGTATATTGATTTTGTTCTGACATTTTTATTAAAACTGAATTTATCTGCGTTCTGTTCGGTCAATACTTTTTGGAAGTACCTCGAATGTGCTAATTTAATACTATTCGTTTGGTTTTAAAACTATTTTTATCAAAGTTATTAAGAATGATATTGACAATTTTGATTTAAGATTTAAGACCTTAGATTTAAGATTTAAGACCTTAGATTTTAGATTTAGAACTCAGATTTATAATTTTTAACGATATTTTGCCCCAGATAGAAATGGAAAGCATTTTTTTGAGAAAATGTATTTTTTCTTGGCTACAATGAGCGACCAAAGGAAGCTCCATTTTGGGCTTAGAAAATACCATTTTATGAAAAAATCTTGTAATGGATAGCTGGAAATTGGCACAAAAAAACCGCTAATTTAGCGGTCTTAATTTTATTTATACGTTGAAACGGAAGTGCATTACGTCGCCATCTTTTACGACATATTCTTTTCCTTCGACTTTAAATTTCCCTGCTTCTTTGCATTTTGCTTCTGATCCGTAGTGAACAAAATCTTCATACGAAATAACTTCGGCACGGATAAATCCTTTTTCAAAATCGGTGTGAATTACTCCTGCAGCTTGAGGTGCTGTGGCTCCCACGTTGATAGTCCATGCTCGAACTTCTTTAACTCCGGCGGTAAAATAGGTTTGTTGTTTCAATAATTTATAGGCAGCACGAATTAAAACCGAAGATCCTGGCTCGGACAATCCCATGTCTTCAAGGAAAATTTGACGCTCTTCAAAGCTTTCTAATTCGGCGATATCTGCTTCGGCACCCACAGAAAGTATAATTACTTCGGCGTCTTCCGATTTTACCAATTCGCGAACCTGATCTACATATTGATTACCGTTTACTGCGGCTTCTTCGTTTACATTACAAACATATAGAACGGGTTTTGTAGTGATTAATTGGAAAGTTTCCATCAATTCTACTTCTTCATGATTTTGAGGAACTACTGTTCTAGCTGATTTTGCTTGTAATAAAGCGTCTTTAATTCGGTCCAATAACGCTTTTTCAGTTTGCGCTTCTTTATTTCCGGTTTTTGCGGCACGATTCACTTTTTCAAGACGTTTTTCAACGGTTTCAAGGTCTTTTAATTGCAATTCGATGTCAATGGTTTCTTTATCTCTAATCGGATTTACATTTCCATCAACGTGGATAATATTATCATTATCAAAACAACGTAAAACGTGAATAATTGCGTTACATTCTCTAATATTTCCTAGGAATTGGTTTCCTAAACCTTCGCCTTTACTAGCTCCTTTTACCAATCCTGCAATATCAACAATATCAACTGTTGCCATTTGAACGCGCTCTGGTTTTACTAATTCTTCTAATTTTGCGATTCTAGAATCGGGTACATTTACCACACCAATATTAGGTTCGATAGTACAAAATGGGAAGTTAGCGCTTTGTGCTTTTGCGTTAGACAAACAATTGAATAATGTTGATTTTCCAACATTTGGTAATCCTACAATTCCTGCTTTCATTATGGTTTATTTTTAAGAGTGCAAATATAGGATTTATATCTTTTAATAAAAATTGTAGAAAATAAATGATTAGTGATTGAGTTAACGTATTATTAAATAAAGTAACTTGCCCCTTATTATTTATTATAAACCTTTAAAACAAATTGATTATGAAAAAAATTACATTACTATTAGTTTTGCTTAATGCATCAATTTTTTATGCACAAGAGAAAGACAAAAAGGCCGAGGAGCTTCAAGAAGTTCAAATTGTAGGTTCGAGGAATACCAAGAGGACAGTGGTTAATTCAGCGGTTCCAATTGATATTATTAACATGAAAGACCTAACCACACAAAGTGGTAAAATTGAAATTAATCAATTATTGCAATACATTGCGCCTTCATTTAATGCTAACAAACAATCCGGATCTGACGGTGCTGATCACGTTGATCCAGCTTCATTGAGAGGTATGGGACCTGATCAAACCTTAGTTTTGATAAATGGAAAAAGAAGACACCAATCGTCGTTAGTTACTTTATATGGAACTAGAGGTAGAGGAAATACTGGAACCGATTTAAATGCAATTCCTGCTTCTTCAATCAAGAGAATTGAAATTTTGAGAGATGGAGCTGCAGCACAATACGGTTCTGATGCAATTGCGGGTGTTATTAATATTGTATTGAATGACAATGTAAATGAATTAACCGGTGCGATTACATATGGAGCTTTTAACACTAATGCTCAGGGAGATTTCTTACCAGGAACTGCAAATACAGCTAATTATACATTAGACCAAAACGGAAATGGTAATTCTTATACAAAAAGAAAAGCTTTCGACGGAAATACAGTTAAATTTGCTTTAAACTATGGAGTTGCTGTTGGAGAAAACGGAGGTTTTATCAATTTTACAACTGAATATTTTACTAAAGAAAAAGTTTTACGTCCTGGTTTTGATTTCAGAAAAGGTTTTGGTGAAGCATCTATGGATAGCTATAATTTCTCTGTAAACTCGGTTATTCCAATTTCAAAAAGAACCAAATTTTATGCTTTTGGAGGTAATAATTTTAGAGATACTGATGCTTATGCTTTTACAAGAAATAGCGGAAATGCCAATGTTGTAGAATCTTTTTATCCAGGTGGTTATACTCCTAGAATAACATCAATAGTTTTAGATAATTCAATGACAACAGGTGTTACAACTGAAACGGATAACGGTTGGAAAATTGATATTAGTAATACTTATGGAAAAAACCTTTTTCATTATACAATAAAAGGAACAATGAATCCTTCTTTATTAATGGCATCGCCAACAGAATTTGATGCAGGGGGTCATAGTTTAGCCCAAAATGTTTCCAATTTTGATTTCTCAAAAAATTATGACACTGTTTTAGGCGGAATGAATTTAGCTTTTGGAGCAGAGTTCCGAACAGAGAATTTTATTGTTTTTGCGGGTCAAGAAGCATCTTACACTACTTATGATGTAAATGGTCATCCAATTACAAATCCAGCAACTCAATCACCCCCAATTGATCCTATTTCTGGAGATCCAAGACCAGGAAGTTCTCAAGGTTTCCCAGGTTATAGCCCAAGTAATGCAGTAGATAAAAGCAGAAGTAACTTATCTTTATACGTTGATACTGAATTTGATATTAATAATAGATTGATGTTAAGTGGAGCACTTCGTTATGAAAAATACAGTGATTTTGGAAGTACAACCAATGGTAAATTCGCATCAAGACTTAAATTAAGCGACCATGTTAATTTAAGAGGGTCGGTGAGTACAGGATTCCGTGCTCCTTCATTAGCTCAATCTTATTATGGTTTGCATTTTACAAATATTAATGCGGCAGGTGCTACAGAAATATTATTATCTCCAAACGATAGTCCTGTTACTAGATCGTTTGGTATTCAAAAATTAAGACAAGAAACCGCTTTAAATTCATCATTAGGAATAACAGCGACCTTCAATAATTTTACTGCAACTGTAGATGGTTATATGATAAAAGTAAAAGACAGAATTGTATTAACAAGCTATTTTGATGCTTCGAGCCAAGGTTTAGGTGTTGATCAAGCGCAGTTTTTCGCTAATGCTGCCGATACAAAAACTCTAGGTTTGGATATTGTTCTTGCATGGAAGAAAAAAATTGATAATTCCACCTACGGAATTACTCTTGTAGGAAATATCAACGACATGAAAATTGAAAAAGTAAAGAATGGAAATTTAGATGCCGAGACTTTTTTCGGAAAACGGGAACAAGCCTTTTTATTGGCTTCTGCTCCAAAAAACAAATTTGCTTTGAATTTGAATTATGCTAAAAATAAATTTGATGCCGGTTTAGCATTTACTCACTTCAGTAAAGTAGTATTAATTGATTATGCTGGATTAGATAATGTATATGATGCAAGAGTAAATACCGATTTAACTTTAGGATATAAAATGACCAATCATTTAAAATTAACTGTTGGAAGTAATAACCTTTTCAATGTTTATCCTACCAAACAAGATGAGTTAGGAAATACTGAAGCAGGTGGATATTGGGATGCTGTTCAAATGGGTTTCAATGGTGCCTATTACTATGCTAGGTTAGGATTTAATTTCTAATTAATAAACTTCAAAAAAAAATCCTGAGCTAGTAACTCAGGATTTTTTTATTATTCGTTGTGTAAAAAAGCTTGTCTGTTTAAAAGCGTTTCTTCGCTTTCCACATGATTTTCATCAGGAACACAGCAGTCTACAGGGCAAACAGCGGCGCATTGTGGTTCTTCGTGAAACCCTTTACATTCGGTACATTTTCCAGGAACAATATAGTAAATATCGTCTGAAATTGGAGTTTGAGCTGCATCAGCATCGACTTCAGTTCCGTCGGCCAAAATTACTTTTCCTCTAATTTTTGTTCCGTCTTTGTATCTCCAATCGTCAGCTCCTTCATAAATTGCAGTATTTGGACATTCCGGTTCGCAAGCCCCACAATTAATACATTCGTCAGTTATTATAATTGCCATTTTATTTTGCTTTAAGCAAAAGGCTATAAGCGATGAGCATAAAGCTCTCGGCGTATTGCCTATTGCAGATAATTATCTTATTTTTGTGCAAAATTACATCCAAAACTTATCATAAGCAAATCAATATGACATTAGAACATAAAAAAAGTATTTTCATCGAACTGGGTAAATTCTTAGCGCAATTTTCCGAGGTTGAAAATACCAAATCTACGTCGGTGCTTCACAACGATTTGTATTTTGATAAATTCATTGATTTAATTCAGTTATCGCCATCGCATAATGGTTGGTACACCAATGAAAACGTATATTTTGCAATTCAATCTTGGGCAGAAGCATTGACCGAGGAGAATTTAAACCAATGGTTGAATCGTTATAATTTAGATAATATAACTCCTAAAACAGTTGGATTGGTTTTGGCCGGAAATATTCCTTTGGTAGGTTTCCATGATTTTATTTCGGTTTTATTTTCAGGTCATAAAGTACTGGTAAAAACCTCTTCAAACGATCAGCATTTATTGCCTTTTTTAGCAAAATACCTAATTTCGGTCGAACCAAAATTAGAAAATTACATCACATTTGTTGAGGGTAAATTAGAAAATTTTGATGCTGTAATAGCAACCGGAAGTAATAATACCGCTCGTTATTTTGAGTATTATTTTAAAGATAAACCCTCGATTATCAGAAAATCAAGAAATTCAGTTGCAGTTTTAGACGGAAATGAAACTAAGGAGCAAATGATTGCATTAGGAGAGGATGTATTTCGTTATTTTGGATTAGGATGTAGAAATGTTTCTAAGATATTTGTACCAAGAAATTATAATTTTGATGCTTTTTTTGGTGGGATGTATCCTTATCACCAAGTGATGAAATTTGAAAAATACATTAACAATTACGATTATAACAAGGCCGTTTTCTTAATGAGTAATTTTAATTTATTGGACAATGAATTTCTAATCATTAAAGAAGATCCAAGTTATGCTTCGCCAATTTCATCTGTATTTTATGAATATTATGATAATTTGGAGGAATTAAAAAATAAATTACAGCAAGATCACGAGCAAATTCAATGTATTGTTTCCAATAATTTGATTGAAAATAGCGTGTTGTTTGGACAAACACAAAAACCAAAATTGTGGGATTATGCTGATAATATTGATACAATAAACTTCCTGATCAATTTATAGATTATCAATTTCTTATTTAACCATTTTCACTAAAACGATTTTGTTAATAAATCGGCATAACTATTTAGTAATATTTAATTGATTTTAGTTTCCTATTTACGAAATTTGTACCTTAATTTTTTTTCAACACCACAACACGAATGAAAAAACACAATTACAGCGCAGGACCTTGTATTTTACCTCAAGAAGTTTTTCAAAAATCTGCGGAAGCAATATTAGATTTCAATAATTCAGGTTTATCTCTTTTAGAAATTTCACACAGAAGCAAAGATTTTGTTGCTGTAATGGACGAAGCAAGAGATTTAGCATTAGAATTATTAGATTTAAAAGGAAAAGGGTACCAAGCGTTGTTTCTTCATGGTGGTGCAAGTTTAGAATTTTTGATGGTTCCTTATAACTTGATGAAAGTGGACGGAAAAGCAGCCTATTTAGACACGGGAACATGGGCGTCTGCCGCAATTAAAGAAGCAAAATTATTTGGAGAGGTTACCGTTGTAGCTTCATCCAAAGACGAGAATTACAGTTATATTCCTAAAGAATTTACAGTGCCAAATGATGTAGATTATTTACATTGTACAAGTAACAATACCATTTTTGGAACACAAATAAAGGAATTTCCAACTGTATCTGTACCAATGGTTTGTGATATGAGTTCAGATATTTTCTCTCGAGTTTTAGATTTTTCAAAATTTGATATTATTTATGCTGGCGCTCAAAAAAATATGGGCCCTGCAGGGACTACTTTAGTAGTAATTAAAGAGGAAATTTTAGGTAAATCGGGAAGAGTAATACCAAGTATGTTGGATTATGAAAAACATATAAAAGCGGAAAGCATGTACAATACTCCGGCGGTTTTCCCTGTTTACGCATCATTATTGACTTTACAATGGTTGAAGAAAATTGGTGGAATTGCAGCTGTTGAGAAATTGAATCAAGCTAAAGCAAATTTATTATATACTGAAATTGACAGAAATCCGTATTTTAAAGGAGCTGCAAAAGTGGAAGACCGTTCTAATATGAACGTTGTTTTCTTATTAGATAATGAAGAACACACTGAACTATTCGATTCTATGTGGAAAGCGGCAGGAATTTCTGGTTTGCCTGGGCATCGTTCTGTTGGTGGATATAGAGCTTCTATGTACAATGCACTTCCAATAGAAAGTGTACAAGTGCTAGTGGATGTAATGAAAGATTTTGAAAGTCAAGTGTAAGAAAAGTTTAATCGGTTAATTGTTAAAGTGTTTAATCGGTAAGAGTTTAATCGTTTAATCGTAAGAATTTAATGCTTACAATTTCATTGTTAAATTCTTTTGTTAACTTGATTTTCGATTCATCAAATAACCGAATAACCGAATAACCGATTCAACAAATAACCTAATCAACAAATAACCGTATCAACAAATAAAAATACTATGAAGGTTTTAGCAAACGATGGAATTTCAAAAAGTGGAATTATAGCTTTAGAAAAAGGGGGTTTTGAAGTAATTACAACAAAAGTGGCTCAAGAGCAAGTTGCCAATTACGTAAACGAAAACAATGTGAGTGTTGTTTTAGTTCGAAGCGCAACTAAAGTTAGAAAAGATATTATTGATGCTTGTCCAGGATTAAAAATTATCGGTAGAGGTGGAGTTGGTATGGACAATATCGACGTTGAATATGCTAAAAGCAAAGGTATTAGCGTAATTAACACGCCGGCATCTTCATCTGAATCGGTTGCGGAATTAGTATTTGCTCATCTATTTTCAGGAGTTCGTTTTTTACATGATTCCAATAGAAATATGCCACTTGAAGGAGATTCAAATTTCGAAGGCCTTAAGAAAGCGTATGCAAATGGAGTGGAATTAAGAGGAAAAACGCTTGGTATTGTTGGAATCGGAAGAATCGGACAAGCAACTGCAAAAATGGCTTTGGGCCTTGGAATGAAAGTGATTGCAAGCGATAGTTTTATTGAAAAAGTAGATGTAAAAGTGGCGTTTTTTGACGGACAATCGATCACTACAACAATAAAAACACAATCTTTAGAATCCTTATTCAAAGAAGCTGATTTTATTACCCTTCACGTTCCTGCTCAAAACGGTTACATCATCGGCGAAGCAGAATTAGAAACTATGAAACCTGGAGTTGGAATTGTAAATTGCGCTCGTGGTGGAGTAATTGACGAAGTTGCTTTAGTAAAAGCGCTAGATAGCGGTAAAGTTTTATTCGCAGGATTAGACGTTTTTGAAAACGAACCAAATCCAGAAATTACCATTTTAATGAACCAAAAAATATCATTAACTCCTCACATCGGAGCTGCAACATTGGAAGCACAAGATAGAATTGGAACAGAATTGGCTTCGCAAATAATCAGTATATTGAAAAATTAATATTTTCTTTTATAAGTTAATGGAATGCATCTCAAATAGAGGTGCATTTTTTTTGCTTTATTAAGCTGATTATTTGACAATTAATTTTGTAAATTTGATAATCTAATTAAGGATATGAAAAAGTTAAAAGAACGCTGGGGAATTACCACAATTTATCAATTACTATTGATAATAGTTGTGTTTGCAATCAACGGTTCTTTATCTGCCCGAATTTCAAACTATTTAATTAATGCAATTGGTATTACTGATGATAATACACATTGGTTGATTTATTACATGATTTTATTAGTTTTAGTTTTACCAATTTATCCCTTTTTATTAATGGGTTTTGGCTATTTATTTGGGCAATCAAAGTTTTTCTTTCCTTTTGGAAAAAGAATGTTAGCAAAAATCGGACTGGGATTTATATTCAACAAAAAAGCCTCATAATTGAGGCTTTTTATTTATTTTAAACTTGCTAAGCTTTGTTCTATTGTTGCGATTTTTGCTAATGCATCGGCTTCTTTTTGTTTTTCGTTTGCCAATACCTTCTCGGGAGCGCCATTTACAAATTTTTCATTTGACAATTTTGCTTGTACCGATTTCAAAAATCCTTGAATGTATTTTAACTCTTCGGTCAATTTCGAAATTTCTTCTTCTACGTTAATATTACCTGAAATTGGTATAAAATACTCATTCGATTTTACTCTAAATGATAAAGCACCATCTACTTTTTCAGAAACATATTCCAATGAAGAAATATTACCTAATTTGGTTACAACTGAATCAAAATAATTAGAAACGTTGTCATTGTTCACTATTTTAAATTCAATACTATCTTTAAAAGGTATGTTTTTATCTTTTCTAATGGTTCTAATTCCTGAGATTACTTCCATTGTGTTTTCAAATTCAGAAATCAAATTGGCATTAAATGGTTTTAATGTTGGCCAAGTTGAAACAATTAGCGCTTCTTCAGGAGTTCTTTCTGCAGTATAATGCCAAATTTCTTCAGTTAGAAACGGCATAAAAGGATGCAATAATTTCAAATTACTTTCCAGCATTTCAATGGCTTTATCAAAAGTAATTTTATCAATTGGCGCTTGATAAGCGGGTTTTATCATCTCAAGAAACCACGAGCAGAAATCGTCCCAAACCAATTTGTAAATACCCATTAAGGCGTCAGAAATTCTGTATTTTTCAAAATTATCTTCGATTTCTACTAAAGTTTGTTGCAATTTTGCTTCGTACCATTCGATTGCCACTTTCGAAGATTCTGGTTGTGGAATAGTATCAGAAACCTCCCAACCTTTTATCAATTTTAAAGCGTTCCAAATTTTATTGGTAAATGCTTTTCCTTGGTTGCAAAGTTCTTCATCAAACATGATGTCGTTTCCAGCAGAGGCGCTTAAAAGTAATCCTACACGCACACCATCGGCACCAAATTTATCGATTAAATCCAAAGGATCAGGAGAGTTTCCTAATGATTTAGACATTTTACGGCGTTGTTTGTCACGAACTAATCCAGTTAAATAAACGTTTGTAAAAGGTTTTTTACCAGTATATTCATAACCTGCAATAATCATTCTTGCTACCCAAAAGAACAAAATATCGGGTCCGGTAACTAAGTCGTTTGTTGGATAATAATATTTAAAATCCTCACTTTCAGGATTCATGATTCCACCAAATACGGACATTGGCCAAAGCCATGAAGAGAACCAAGTATCTAAAGCATCTTTATCTTGAGTTAGGTTTTCAATAGTTAATAGGTTGTTATTCGTTTTTTCTTTGGCTAGAACCAATGCTTCCTCAATAGATTCAGTAACAACATAATCTTCTTTCCCATCACCATAATAATAGGCAGGGATTTGCTGTCCCCACCACAATTGACGAGAAATATTCCAATCCCGAATGTTATTCAACCAATGCGCATACGTATTATTGAAACGAGCCGGATGCAATTTTATTTCTCCATCAACTAATACCGATTTAATTGCTGGTTTCACTAAGTCTTCCATTTTTAAAAACCACTGATCTGACAATCTTGGTTCAATAACGGCTTTTGTTCTTTCAGAAGTTCCCACTTTATTTAAGTGGTTTTCCACTTTAACCAAGTTACCAATTGTAGCTAATTCTTTAGCAATTTCATCACGTACTACAAATCGATCTTTGCCTTGGTAATGCAATCCATAACTATTCAAACTCGCATCTTCATTGAAAATATCGATAATTTCAAGTTGGTGCTTTTCGCCTAAAGTTTTATCATTTGTATCGTGAGCTGGAGTAACTTTCAAGCAACCAGTTCCAAATTCAACGTCTACATATTCGTCTTGGATAATTGGAATTACCCTTCCGCAAATAGGTACAATAGCGTGCTTACCTTTTAAGTGAAAGAATCGTTCGTCATTTGGATTGATGCAAATTGCGGAATCTCCAAATATAGTTTCTGGTCGGGTTGTAGCAACGGTAACAAAATCAGTGCTTCCTTGAATTTTGTATTTTATGTAAAATAATTTCCCTTGTTGTTCTTCAAAGATAACCTCTTCATCAGAAAGTGTGGTTTTTGCTTCGGGATCCCAATTTACCATTCTGAAACCACGATAGATTAGGCCTTTTTTATGTAAATCGACAAAAGAACGAATTACAGAAGCTGACATGTCAGGATCCATCGTAAATTTTGTTCTCTCCCAATCGCAAGATGCTCCTAATTTTTTTAATTGATCTAGGATTACTCCTCCATATTTATCGGTCCATTCCCAAGCGTGAGCTAAAAATTCTTGACGTGTCAAATCGTCTTTATTAATTCCCTCGGCTTTTAGTTTTGCAACTACTTTCGCTTCGGTAGCAATTGATGCATGATCGGTTCCTGGCACCCAGCAAGCGTTAAATCCTTTAAGTCTTGCTCTACGGATTAATACGTCTTGAATAGTATTGTTTAGCATGTGACCCATGTGAAGCACCCCAGTAACATTGGGAGGTGGAATAACAATTGTATAAGGAGTTCTATGGTCGGGTGTAGAATGAAAATAGTTGTTTTTCATCCAGTAATCGTACCACTTATCTTCGATGGTTTTTGCGTCAAATTGCGATGGAATCGTCATTATAATAGGTATTCGTTATTTCTAAAATTTTTTAAAAACTATTCCAAGCAAAAAAATGATTAAAATAGTAGCCCTGATGGTAGAGAAAATAATTCGCTTTTTAGCGAATATTGAAACGAACAGCAGGAAAATGAATTACTGAAAAAGCCAAAATAGTCGCTCCAAAATAATGGAAAATACAAATTGGTCTGTTTTTTGTAATTGCTACAAAAGTAAATAATTATACACACTATAAAAAGGGAAATAAAAATTTGTGTTATTAAATAAAAGAAAGTACATTTACTTGTACTAATTTAATACTGATTAGATGAAAAAAACAATCTTACTATTAGCCTTTATTGCCTTTACCACAATTGGATTTGCTCAGAGTGGTGCTAAAATTGAATTTTTAAATAAAGACAATACCATTGATTATGGAACTGTCAGCAAAGATTCAGACAGTGGACTTCGCACATTTGAATTTAAAAACACTGGCGATGCCCCATTAATCATTTCAAATGTACAGTCAACGTGTGGATGTACCGTTCCAACCAAACCTACAGAACCGATTATGCCTGGTATGACTGGAAAAATAGATGTTAGATACAATATGAATCCGGGACCAATTCGTAAAACAATTACGGTTGAATCGAATGCAATTAATGTAGAAGGTGGAAAAATTGCACTGAAAATTAAAGGAGAAGTAATTGTAAAACCGGAAGTTAATGTCTTAGAAAAGAAAAAAGCATTACCAAGTCAATAACAATTTAAATAATAAATTAAAGCGCTTCAATCGAGGCGCTTTTTTTATATAAAGATTGGATAAATGGTTACTATTTTAAAATAATTATTGCAAATTTGCATTTCAAAACTAACTATTATGCCTAAAGTTTCAAATAAAGGAATTCAAATGCCGGAATCACCAATTCGTAAATTGGTGCCCTATGCGGAAATTGCGAAAAAGAAAGGTCACAAAGTGTACCATTTAAACATTGGTCAACCAGATATTAAAACGCCTGAAGTGGCTATGAATTCTATAAAAAATCTTGATATTAAGATTTTAGAGTACAGTCATTCAGCAGGATTTGAAAGTTATAGAACAAAGTTGTCTCAATTTTATAAAAATATAGGTTTACCAATTGATGTTGCCGATATAATTATAACAACTGGTGGATCAGAAGCGTTGCTATTTGCTATGGGAAGTACAATGGATTTTGGTGATGAGGTGATTATTCCTGAGCCATTTTATGCAAATTACAATGGTTTTTCAACTGCTTCAGGAGTGAAAGTTGTTCCTGTAATTTCGACAATCGAAACTGGATTTGCTTTACCTCCAATTGCAGATTTTGAAAAATTAATTACTCCAAAAACTAAGGCAATATTAATTTGTAATCCCGGAAATCCAACCGGTTATTTGTATTCTAAGGAAGAGATTATGCAATTGGCAGCTTTAGTTAAGAAGCACGATTTATTTTTAATTTCAGATGAAGTTTACAGAGAATTCACCTATGATGGTGACATACATTATTCCGTGATGAATATTCCTGGATTAGAAGAAAATGCCATTATGATTGATTCCGTTTCAAAAAGATACAGTATGTGTGGCGCAAGAATTGGTTGCATTGTTTCAAAAAATAAAGAATTAATGGCAACGGCAATGAAATTTGCTCAAGCAAGATTGAGTCCGCCAACATTCGAACAAATTGCCAGTGAAGCAGCTTTAGACACGCCTCAAAGTTATTTTGATGAGGTAATTTCAGAATATAGAAGTCGTCGCGATACTTTGGTTGAAGAATTAAATAAGATCGATGGAGTAGTGGTGAGCAAACCAAAAGGTGCTTTTTATTGTATTGCGCAATTGCCAATTGACAATGCCGATAATTTTGCACAATGGATGTTGGAATCGTATGATTTAGACAAAGAAACCGTGATGGTTGCTCCAGCTGCAGGATTTTATTCTACGCCAGGTGTTGGGTTAAATGAAGTTAGAATTGCTTATGTTTTGAATAAAAAAGACCTAATTCGCTCTGTAGAAATATTAAAAGACGCTATTGCTGTATACAATTCAAAATAGAATTCAATCCTAAATAATACTAAAACTTCGTTAATGTATTTATTAACGAAGTTTTTTTATTTATTTTTATCAAAATTAATGATTTGGACGTTTACTATGAAAATTAAATTTTCTTTAATGGTGTTTTTGTTTTTTAATTTGCTTTGCTATTCTCAATTTGATAATGGCAATAAAGCCTTGCAAATCTCACCTATTAAGAATACTCCAATTTCAAAATCCAAAAGTCCTTCCTCAAAATTCAGTCCGATTTCACCGATAACACCCAATTTTAAAGATATTCCCGTAAATAAAGAACCTGAAATTATATTTCAAAAAATAGGAGGGTCTAAACCCATAGACCTAACAATGAAAAGTGATTTTGTGAATCCAGGGGCTATTTATCAAGAGAAATTGAATAAAAATAGCGATGGTGAGGTAACTCAAGAATTTAGACGAAATCAGAATTTAGGTGATTTTAAAACCAAATCTTTATTTGTTAAAATATTATGTCGTGACAATCAATTTGTTGATGGTGACCGCGTTAGAATTTACATAAATGATTTAATAATCCAGGAAAATGTATTGTTAGAAGGCTTTTATCAAACCTTTGAAATCACACTTAAAAACGGCTTTAATAAAATAGATATTGAAGCAATAAATCAAGGTTCTTCTGGGCCAAACACAGCTGAATTCCAAGTTTTTGATGACAAAGGCGCGTCAATTTCTGCGAATCAATGGAATCTATCCACAGGTTTTAAAGCTTCAATTGTTATTGTAAAAGAATAACCTATCGTTTTTCTAAAAGCACTACATTTTCAACGTGGTGGGTTTGCGGAAACATATCTACTGGTCGAACTCTTGTTACCTTGTATTTCTCGTCCATCAAAGCTAAATCTCTGGCTTGAGTAGCCGAATTACAACTTACATAAACTACTTTTTCAGGTGCAATTTTCATGATTTGTTCAATTACATCTTTATGCATTCCATCTCTTGGTGGATCGGTAATTATAACATCTGGTTTCCCGTGTTTCGCTATAAATGCTTCATTGAAAACGACTTTCATATCTCCAACGAAGAACTCACAATTGGTAATTTCGTTTCTTTTGGCATTTGCTTTAGCATCTTCAATTGCTTCAGGAACACTTTCTACACCAATTAATTTTTTAGCTTTTTTAGATACAAATTGAGCAATTGTACCTGTTCCTGTATATAAATCGTAAACAATTTCATTCCCAGTTAATCCTGCAAAATCTCTCGTTATTTTATACAATTCATAGGCTTGGTCAGAGTTGGTTTGGTAAAATGATTTCGCATTAATGCTAAATTTCAAACCTTCCATTTCTTCTAAAATGTAGTCTCGTCCTTTGTATAATTTTATATTTGTATCGTATAATGTGTCGTTCGCTTTACTGTTAATTACATATTGTAATGAAGTAATTTGAGGAAATTTTTCATACAAATGGTCTAATAGTAATTCACGATTTTGTTTGTCATCTTCAAAAAACTGAATTAAAACCATGATTTCTCCTGTAGATGCAGTTCTTAACATCAGCGTTCTCAATAATCCTTCATGACTTCTGGGATTAAAGAAAGTCAGGTTGTTTAGGTTAGCAAAATCTCTAATTTCGTTACGAATGGCATTCGACGGATCTTCTTGAAGGTGGCATTTATTGATATCCAATATTTTATCCCACATTTTTGGAATGTGAAATCCAAGTGCATTTCTATTTCCTAAATCGTCTTGGCTTTCAATTTCATCTTGGGTCAACCAACGGCTGTTTGAAAAACCAAATTCCATTTTATTTCTATAGAAAAACTGTTTTTCAGATCCTAAAATTGGTTCAAATTCAGGAAGTTCAATTTTTCCAATTCTCTGCAAATGATTTTTAACTTCATTTTGCTTGTAGAATAATTGTTGGCTGTATTTCATATTTTGCCATTTGCAACCACCACAAACACCAAAATGCTCACAAATAGGCTCAATTCTGTGTTCTGAAAACTCATGAAATCGCACCGCTTTCCCTTCGTAGTAAGCTTTTCTTTTCTTTAATGTTTGAATATCAACTACGTCACCAGGAACAACATTAGGAATAAAGATAACTTTTCCATCAGGAGCTTTTGCAACTGAAACGCCTTTAGCACCTGCATCAAGGACTTTTATATGATCGAATACGATTTTATTTGTGATTTTTCTTGCCATAGCGCAAAAATAAGTTTTTATAAATCCAAAAGTTGAAAATTGTGATATTTTTTTTAAAATGCTATTATCGAATGGTAGTAAAAATCAAAATCCCTCAAAGACTCCCAAACCAAATAAAGCAAAATCGTATTTCACAGGATCTTTAGGGTCGTAAATTCTAAGTTTTGAATCGAGTTCAAATAGCGCTTTTCCATCATTTTGAGTTCTTTGCAAAAGACCTAATTTCCGAGCAACATTTCCAGAATGAACGTCTAAAGGACAAGAAAGTCGGGATGGGGATATCGATTTCCAAATTCCTAAATCGACGCCTTTATAGTCTTGGCGAATCATCCAACGAAGAAACATGTTGATTCTTTTTGCCGCAGAATTTGACATTGGATCTGAAATGTGCTTTTCTGTTCTTGTTAAATGTGGCAATTCGAAAAACACTTTTTTGAACTCTGAAATGGAAGTTTGCATCGCTCTTGAATCATTATTTAATTGTCCCTTGTAAAAAACAGCTTCTAAACCGTTATGGTTTGTATAGATGTTTCTAAGACTCGTAATAAAATACTGAAAATCCAAACAATTATAAGTTCTATGGACAAAAGATTCCAATCGTTCCAAATCATTCTCGGTATACGACATCACAAAATCGTATGGTGTATTTCCCATTAAATCCATCATTCGATGCGCATTTTTAATAATCATTTTCCGATTTCCCCAAGCAATAGTTGCACTTAAAAACCCTGCAATTTCAATGTCTTCTTTTTGTGAAAACAAATGCGGAATCTGAATGGGGTCACTTTCAATAAAATTCGGATTGTTATACAATTCGACTTTTTCGTCAAGAAAAGATTTAATTTCGTTTGCTGTCATTTTATAGTTGGAACCCTATAAATGGTTACTAATTTGCCCGTCAACCATAACCAATTTTCTATCGGCCATGTTGGCTAATTCTTCGTTGTGGGTAACAATCACAAAGGTTTGACCAAATTCATCACGCAATTTAAAAAACAATTGGTGTAAATTCTCTGCAGATGCGGTATCTAAATTCCCTGAAGGTTCATCAGCAAAAATAATAGAAGGCTTGTTTATTAAAGCTCTTGCAACTGCTACGCGCTGTTGTTCACCGCCTGAAAGTTCATTTGGTTTGTGATTAATACGTTGTGAGAGACCTAAATAATCTAATAATTTCTTCGCTTCAATTTCCGTTTCTTGCTTTGATTTATTAGCTATAAATGCAGGAATACATACATTTTCTAATGCAGTAAATTCCGGTAGTAATTGATGAAATTGGAAGATAAATCCTAAGTTTAAATTTCGAAATTTAGACAACTCTTTATCGTTCATGGATAGAACGTTTTGACCGTTAATTATCAATTCTGATACTTGGTCTTCAGAAGTATTACCAGAATTGGGTTTGTCTAATGTTCCTAATATTTGCAAAAGCGTGGTTTTTCCTGCTCCTGACGAACCAACAATCGATACGATTTCCCCTTTTTTAATATGCAAATCAACCCCTTTTAATACTTGGAGTTGGTCGTAATATTTGTATATTTTTTTTGCTTCTATCATATTGATTCTGTTTTCACAAAGTAACAAAGATTTTCACGATTATTGAAAATAACAAGGAATAAAATTATCTCACAAATTATAATATTTAGTTAATTGCCAATCGATAGCTTCTTATTCTTGATAAATTTGTAAAAACATAAAGTATGAAAAAGAAAATCAGTATTCTATTATCAATGTTAGCTTTTTCGTGTCAGTCAAAAGAAAAAGTCCAAGATTTACCTCATTTAAAACCCAACAAACCAATGGAAATTCAAGATAAATTAGAAGTGGCAACATTTGCAGGTGGTTGTTTTTGGTGCACCGAAGCCGTATTTTTAGAATTAGAGGGTGTAAAAACGGTAACTTCAGGATACATTGGCGGAACCACAGTAAATCCATCGTATTCTGACATTTGTAGGGGAGATACCGGTCACGCTGAAGCAATCCAAATTACATTTGACCCAAATACAATCTCTTTTGGAGAACTTCTAGAAGTGTTTTTTGCCACTCATGATCCTACCACATTAAACCGTCAAGGAAATGATATGGGAACGCAGTACCGAAGTGAAATTTTCTATCATAATGCAAGTCAAAAGAAAATTTCTGAAGACTATATTGCTTTATTAACGAAAGAAAATACGTTTGGAAAGCCTATTGTAACTGTAATTTCTGAAGCTTCAAAATTTTATGAAGCGGAAGATTACCATCAAAATTATTACAATCAAAATCAGTCTCAAGGATATTGTAGTTATGTAATTACTCCAAAAGTAGACAAAGTTAGAAAGCTTTTCAAAGACAAACTCAAGAAATAATTTTTTCTAAATAACAAAAAAGCCACTCGAAAGTGGCTTTTTTTATTTCTTGTTTTTCGACATTTTCATATTTAAAACTTCCACCAAAAGGGAGAACGAAATCGCAAAATACAGATATCCTTTTGGAACTACATCTACGTGGTTTCCAAAAAAAGAAGCGTTCGCTAAATGCGCCGCTTCCGTAATCAACATAAAGCCAATTAACACTAAAAAGGTTAACCCTAAAATTTGAACTGATGGATGTTTATTCACGAAAATACCAACAGGTACAGCAAATTGCATCATGATGAAAACTGAAATCACCACCGCGGTTACCATTATATAAATTGCACCTGGAACCCCATTGGTCATTCCCACAGCGGTTAAAATACTATCAAATGAAAACACTAAATCGATAAGCATAATTTGCACCAAAACTCTTGAAAAACGATTCGCAGCTGATCTCCCAAGTTGTTTTTCTTCAACCCCTTTTTCTTCTATTTTTTCACGAATTTCGTTGGTACTTTTGTACAATAAAAACAATCCTCCAAGTAATAAAATCAAACTCTGACCTGTTATTTGTGCTGTAAACCAACTCAAATTTATAGTAATCCATGCCTCTTTCATTGCTATCAATACCGAAATCCCTAATAGTAGTGCAATACGTAAAAACATCGCTAAAAAAAGACCGATTTGAGTTGCCTTTTTGCGTTTTTCAGAAGGTAACTTTCCAGTTGCAATAGAAATGAAAATTATATTGTCAATTCCCAGAACAATTTCTAAAAAAGTCAATGTTAATAAAGCTATCCAAGCACTTGGGTTTAAAAAAACTTCCATTTAGATTCGTTTAATTTATTGTTTTACGGCAATTCCTTTTTGCTTTTCATCACTGCCAATAATTCCAAATTCAAAGGTATAAGAATTTTTCGTAGTTGACACTATTCTCATGCTAATTGCTTTTTTTTCTTTTATATTTTTCGGGTGTAATTTCTGTAAAACAAATTCGCAATCGTTCACCCATCGCACTGTTGCGGTGTCGGTTTTACCTTCGTAGGTTTCTATTTGCATCGTCTCGGTACGCTCAAATAGTGTCGTTTTCTTAACGCCGTTTACTACATAATCAAACTGAAATTTGCCTGTTTTGAAGTCTTTACAATTTCTTTCTACGTCGTAACACGAAGTCAAAATCAGTAGAGAGAAGAACAATATAATTTTTTTCATTTCATATTTTTATTTGAAGCTTTATCCTGCTATCATTCCAAATCCTCGCTAAAAAGCTCGGGATTTTCCCTTCTATCAGGGCTAGTTACTCTATTTTAATATCATATTTATCCAATAATCCCACAATTCCCAAACTTGAAAATTTCGCTTTTCGCATCGGATTAAACTCTGGATCTATCTTATAGTTTTGAGCTAAGGTAAAATCAGCACCAGCCAATTGGGTGTCGTTAAAAATGGCTCCGTCTAGATTACTATTTTCAAACACGGAATTGGATAAATTGGCTCCTATAAAGGTAACTTCTTTTAATGACGAATTCAGGAAATTTGTTTTCAGCATTTTTTTATTGGCAAACGAAGCATAATCCAAAACACATTCTTCAAAACTCACGTTAAACAAAAAATCATCACATTCATTGAACTGAATTCCAAGCAATTTACAATTGATGAAATCCACTGTTTTTAAACCGGACCCTTTTAATTTGGTCATGGAAAGATTGCAGTCGAAAAATTCACAATCCATAAAGGTATTGTTTGAAAAATCGCTATTTGAAAAATCACAATTTTTAAAAACACAGCCCTCAAACTCCCGATTGTTGATTCTGCTATTTATAGAAATGACTTTTTCAAAAGTCTTATTGATATGAATTAAGGCGTCCATTATTTATTAAAAAGGCTTTTCATTATTGTATTTAAACCTTTAAAAAGCATTACCATTGCAGTAATACAAATCCCGATTCCAATTGCCAAAATCAAATAAAATAAAGGTTGCAATTTATTTATAAAAGCAAAATGAATTACTGCCGGACCAATGAATAAGCAGGGTAGGGAAATGGTAATATATTTTATGCCTTTGCTTAAAACCTCTTTATTGGTACTCATAATTATTTGTTTTCATTGTTATAATGATCAACTGCTTTTCTCACACTTCCATATTTGGCTAACAATTCAGCTCCCTTTTCATAGGTTACAGGAATTTCACCCATAATCATTTTTACCCCACGATCTACAAGTTTGCTATTACTCAATTGCATGTCCACCATTTTATTTCCTTTTACTTTCCCCAATTGAATCATTGTGGCTGTAGAAATCATGTTTAGAACCAATTTTTGTGCTGTTCCAGCTTTCATTCGCGAGCTTCCAGTTACAAATTCAGGCCCAACAATTACTTCAATTGGAAATTGTGCCGTTTGCGAAAGCGGGCTTCCTGCATTGCAAGAAATAGAACCTGTAATTATATTTTTTTCATTGCACGCTTTCAAACCTCCAATAACGTAAGGAGTTGTTCCCGAAGCTGCAATTCCAACAACCACATCATTTTCTGAGATATTTTCTGTTTGAAGGTCGATCCAAGCTTGTGTTGGGTTGTCTTCTGCATTTTCAACAGCTCTTCGGATGGCCTTATCGCCACCAGCAATTATTCCGTTTACCAAATCAAAAGGAACTCCAAATGTTGGCGGGCATTCTGAGGCATCTACAATTCCTAATCTTCCAGAAGTTCCAGCGCCGATATAAAATAATCGTCCTCCAAGTTTCATTTTGGCAACTATTTGAGTTACTAATTCTGATATTTGAGGTAATGCTTTTTCAACTGCCAAAGGAACTATTTGGTCTTCTTGATTGATATTGTATAACAATTCTTCAACCGACATTTTTTCTAAATGTTCGTATTTTGAAGATTGTTCGGTGGTTTTAATAAAGGTCATTTTCTTGATTCAATGATTTAAGTTCAAAGTTACAAAGATTTTATGGAAAGCACTATGGTTAATTTGAGCATTTTTTTTGCGTGAGGGATAGAAGTGGAAAGCCCACAGGCAAGTGGAGTAAAACGGAACTTGGCGAGGACTTGCAGCGAATAGCCCGACCGAGTTTAATGAAAATGGTCTTGTACCTCGAAATGTTTTAAACGAGGACACGCCCAAATTATATAAAAAAATTATGTAAATCAACTAAAAATGAAAAGTGGATATCCATATTTAACTTGCGATTTGAATTTCATTTTTTTGGTTAGAAAGGTTTTTTAATGCAAATGCAATGCAAGCTTGAATATCTTCTTTTTCAAGAAATGGATAGGCCTCTAAAATAGTTTCAACAGAATCTCCTGCAGACAAATATTGCAAAATAGTTTCAACAGTAATTCGCATGCCGCGAACAGTTGGTTTTCCATTACAAACGTCTGGTTTAATTGTAATTCTCTCTAATATAGATGTTTCCATATCGATTTATTTTTTACAAATTTAGTGATTATTTCAATAAGATTTATATAAAATAGGCAATTGCTATTCCGAGTACAATCATGGAGATTTTAGCAATATTGAATTTGTGTCCTTCGCTACTTTCAAAAATAATTGTAGATGAAATGTGGAATAAAATACCAATAACTACGGCCGTTATTTCGGTGTAATAGTTACTTATTATTGGTAAAATCTCTGATGCTAAAGTTCCTAAAGGAGTCATGATTGCAAAGAAAACCATGAATAAAAATAACGCTTTTTTGTTTAATTCGGCATTTACAAAAAAGGTGGTTAAAATTATCGCAATTGGAAAATGATGAATTGCAATTCCTAACGCCAATTTGTGTTGGTGACCCACAGGAAATCCTTCTAAAAATGCGTGAATACACAAACTAATAAATAGAAGCCAAGGCATTTTTTGTAATTTATCATGGCCGTGAACGTGTCCGTGTTCGGCACCTTTTGAGAAAAATTCTAAGACGATTTGAAATAAAATTCCAAGCATAATAAACAATCCAATACTTGAATTATTTGATACATAAAGCTCTGGAAGCAAATGCATTACTGTTAGTGATAATAAAAAAGAACCGCTAAATGCTAAAAGTAATTTCAGATTTTTTTTAGCTTTTGGCTTAATAAATAATGCAAAAGCATATCCGATTAATACAGAAAATAGAGGTAGTAAAAATGGAAAATAAGCACTCATTATTTAAATATCAATATTAATCTTTCACTTTCTAGTTTGTGGAATTTTTTGAGTTTGTAATCACCGAAAACATCAAGTAAATAAATACCTGCATTTTCCATCATTGTTTCAAAATCTCCGAGGGTTATTGCTTTCACCTTCTCTGTAAAATGATATTTTTGACCTTGGTCTTCAAAATCAATTTCCTTGTAAATAAAGCTGTCTTTTAAATATCTTTTGATGTGGAATTCGATTTCATCAACAACTTTTACTTCTTCCGGTACTAAGTTTGCCAATACATTGTGTACATTCATGAAGTCGATTACGGCAAATCCATATTCCGAAATGCTATCTCTTATTGCTTTGAGCGTGATAAAATTATCTTCGTCATTTTCAAAATATCCAAAACTTGTGAATAAGTTAAAAATGGCATCAAATTTTTCATCGAACGGAATTCGCATATCGTGTTCAACAAATTTTAGCGTTTCATTTTCGTTAAGTGAAGCTATGGCGATGCTATTTGAGGATAAATCTGCTCCAGTTACCTGAAATCCCATTTGATTTAAATAAATTGAATGACGACCTTTTCCGCAAGCTAGATCTAATATTTTAGCATCTTCAGGAAGGTTTAAGTAATGAACTATGTTGTCCATAAACAACTGTGCCTCCATTTCATCACGTTCCTTGTAAAGCACATGATAATATGGGGAATCAAACCATGAAGCAAACCAATTACTGGTTTTTAATGGTGAATTTTGTTCCATTTGTTTATTTGAATCCGACATTATCTTATTTCAATTAATTAAAGTCGAGCAAATTTAGTGTATTTTTGCAACGAATACTTGATTTTATAATGGAAAATAATTTTAAAATGATTGCCAAAACCTTTTTTGGTTTTGAAGAAATTTTGGCAAATGAGCTAAAAATGCTTGGCGCTCAGGATGTTGAGCAAGGCGTTAGAATGGTAAGTTTTAAAGGAGATAAAGGTTTTATGTACAAAGCCAATTTGTCTTTAAGAACTGCTTTGAAAATTCTAAAACCGATTTATTTTTTTAAAGCTACCAATGAAAGTCAGTTATATAAAGGGGTTCAAGGGATTAATTGGTCTAAGTTTATTAATGCCAATCAAACTTTTGTAATCGATGCAACAGTGCATTCAACGCATTTTAATCATTCGGAGTTTATTTCTCAAAAATGTAAAGATGCAATTGTAGATCAATTTCGAGAGAGAACAGGGCAGAGGCCAAGTATTGATAAAGCACACCCCGATTTAAGAATAAATATTCATATTGATAAAGATCAAGTTTCGGTGGCATTGGATACTTCTGGGAATTCATTGAACCAAAGAGGGTATCGTTCAGCGACTAATATTGCTCCAATAAATGAAGTTTTAGCAGCTGGAATACTATTATTATCAGGTTGGGACGGTCAAAGTGACTTTTTGGATCCCATGTGTGGCTCGGGAACTTTTCTCGCTGAAGCTGCAATGATTGCTTGTAATATTCCTGCAAACATCAATAGAAAAGAATTTGCTTTTGAAAAATGGAACGATTGGGATAATGATCTTTTTGATATGATTATGGATTCCTTATTGAAGAAAGTCCGAGAATTTCATTATACGATTAAAGGGTACGATAAGGCGCCAAGTGCGGTTAGTAAAGCAAAAGAAAATATAAAAAATGCCAATTTAGAGGAATACATTACCATTCAAGAAAAGAACTTTTTTGAAACGGAAAAGACTTCTGAGGGCAAGTTGCACATTGTTTTCAATCCTCCTTATGACGAACGTTTGGATATTCACATGGAAGAATTCTATAAGAATATTGGCGATACTTTGAAGAAAAATTATCCAGGCACTAATGCTTGGTTTATCACAGGAAACTTAGAGGCATTGAAATTTGTGGGACTAAAACCGTCAAGAAAAATCAAGTTATTTAACGCAAGTATTGAAGCTAGATTAGTGAAGTACGAAATGTACGAAGGCAGTAAAAGAGCTAAATTCCAAGTGATAGAAAATCCAACTGATTAAATTTATAATTATGACTAAATTACAAGTAAAATCTTTCGTTTTCCAATTGTTATGTTTTGCAGTTTTGTTTATTCTTTTTAGAATTTTACTGGATAAATATTCCAATTTAACCGGGTTTTGGGTACCAATTACATCATTTGTAGTGAGTACGATTTTGGCACCTAAATTTCAAGCGGTAAAAACAAACGATGGTGAAAAACTATTTATGAAATGGTTATTCCTAAAAGGAATTAAAGAAATTAAGTAATTACTTTTTCTTTTTAGGGTCAGCCTTGGGAGTAGATTTAGTTTTATACAATGGTAAAAAGTAGGATACACTATAGTTAAACCCAATTCCAAAATCACCATTGTAGGTTCTATTAAACCCTGGAATATATAAATTGTCAAAATTTTCAGGTTTCGTATTGGTTAAAAGCCAATTGAATCTTACGCTATATCCTAAATAAATATTCTTTAACACCTCTGCTTTTAATCCTAATACTACTTCAATCCATTGGGAAGTGAGTCCGTTGAATTTTTCTCCAGAAATTACTGTTGGTGCTTCTGGGAAATAAGTAGAAGTATTGTATAATTTATAAGAATTAAGCGTTTGGCTGAAGGTACTCGCTCCGTATCTCATTCCTAGATAAATCATATTGCGCATGTCAAGCCAATTTTCATAGGAATTGTAATCGAAACCAACTTTCAAATAAGTTCCTTGTGTTGTAAAACTTAATCGATCATCCTCTACAGTTGTATTTTCATTTCCCAATTCTCCTGCTAGATAATAATTCCTTGTCACACGGTAGTCGCCTACAAATTCGATCCCTTTATAATTTTTATCATAAAAAGATTTCGCCAATTTTGAAATATCAGCTCCAAATCGGATTCCGTATTTTTCAATTTTAGCTGGAATACTATCTGTTTTTTTGGTTTGAGCAATCACTAAAAATGACGTCAAAATCAGAAGAATACTAAAAGTAAATTTTGACATGTATTTCATTTTCAGTTATTATATTTGAAGTAGTAATTACTACATTTTGAATCCAATAACCATCAGGAATTGAAGTTTCAGTTTTAATATATGGCGTTGTTGAATCAAGAGTAAAATTGGTTTTAAACCCACAGGCTCTTGAAACGAAAATAGTTTGTCTAGCATAATTAAACTGAAGGAAATCCTCATTATCAATAGCTACATCAGTACTATTTAAAATAAAACTATATTTAGTTAAATCTTGACTGGTTCTCAGAGGAATTTGAATTTTACTTGTTCCTGTAAAAGCCAAACTAGTAGTAGTATTTATTTCTTTGACAGCTAAATTGGTAACATTTTTTTTAACTGTTGGATTAAGAATATCATAAAATTCGATAATCAATTTTGGCGTAGTAGCAGTGGTAGCATCGCAAATATCATCCTTTTCGCAGCTTGAAAAAGCAACTGTAAGCAAACAGATAAAGAGTAGTTGTATCTTTTTCATTTAGATTATTGACTATGCGTTTTAGTAATTATTCTTTCTTTAAGGCTTCTTCGTATTTTTCTCCTACTATTTTCCAATTGATAATACTGAAAAATGCATCAATATAGTTTTTACGAGAATTTTGATATTCTAAATAATAAGCATGTTCCCAAACGTCAAGTGCTAAAATTGGTTTCCCAGGTACTTCAGCTCTTGGCATCAAGGGGTTGTCTTGATTTGCAGTTGTAGTCACTTTCAGTTTCCCTGCATTATCCACAATTAACCATGCCCATCCAGATCCAAAAACTCTGTTTGCAGCATTTTTAAACTGGTTTTTAAATCCGTCTATAGAACCAAAATCCCTATTAATAGCTATTGCTAGAGTATCTTTTGGTTGGCTTCCCGATTTTGGACCAATACATTCAAAAAACAAAGAGTGGTTGTAATATCCGCCAGCATTATTTCTAATATTCAAACTATCAGGAATTGATTTTGCTAATATTTCTTCTATTGATAAGTCCTTAAAATCGGTATCTTTAATTGCTTTATTCAAGCTATTAGTATAATTCAAATAGTGTTTGGAGTAATGCAATTGCATCGTTCCTGCCTCAATTTCTGGAGAGATAGCATCATAGGCATAAGGTAATTTCACTAAATCAAAAGCACCATCATTTGCTTCAACATCATTTGGTGAACCAATTGTGAATTTTTCTTCTGCCGTTGGTAAAGGTACTTCAACAACTTCGGTTAGTTTTTTATTGTTACAAGAAATTACTAGGATAAGTAATGAAAAACACAGTAGATAGAATTTTGCCTTTTTCATGGATTTATTTTTTTTGTAGTGACAATATGTTTTCGATATATAATTCTTTTGCTTCCTCTATTGATAAATGACTTATTTGCATCCAAGCATTTGTTTTAAAAGCATTTCTTAAATCTAAATTAGAATTTGGAATTCCTGTTGTATTTCCAAACGTAGCCTGCTTGTAATAAGCATAAAGTCTTAATTGTACATCTTGAGGCAATGAATCCTGTGACATTTTTGAAGCTATTTCAACTGCTTCAGCAAATCTAGTTTCTAAGTCTCTTTCGTCCATTTACTATTTAATCGCAATTATAGTTTTACCACCAACTGCTTTTTGATTAAGTTTTACATTAATTTCTGTCCCCAAAGGCAAGAATAAATCAACTCTTGAACCAAATTTAATAAATCCTGCGTCTGTACCTTGAACTACTTGTGTTCCTTCTTCCGCATAATTTACAATTCTTTTTGCTAAAGCTCCTGCGATTTGACGGTATAAAATTTCGCCAAATACTTTGTTTTCAACTACAATCGTTGTTCTTTCATTTTCTTCACTAGCCTTTGGGTGCCAAGCTACTAAAAATTTACCAGGATGGTATTTGCTAAATTTCACTAAACCATTTACTGGATATCTTGTAACGTGAACGTTTATTGGCGACATGAAAATGGAAACTTGCATGCGCTTGTCTTTAAAATATTCCCCTTCAAATACTTCTTCAATTACAACTACTTTTCCGTCAACCGGAGCGATAATATGATTGTCATTGATTGCTACATTTCTAACAGGATTTCTAAAAAATTGTAGAATTATTATTAGAAACAATAGCACTAAAATTTCAACTGTTTTTTGCAACCAAATAGTTGCTATAAATGTATCTGCTAATAATAAAAATGCTACAGTTAACGTAGTTGAAATTAATATGATTTTTCCGCCTTCTTTATGAAACATAATATAAAATTTTATAAAATAAAAATATGAATGGTGCTACAAATATAACACTATCTAATCGATCTAAAACACCACCGTGACCTGGCATTATTTTCCCACTGTCTTTAACTCCAGCAATTCGTTTGAATTTCGATTCAATTAAATCGCCAATAGTTCCCATAACTCCTACGATTGCTGCAATTATCATCCAAATCAATATGGATTTATCGCTAAATTGAGCCGATGGTTTAATTAAATACATCGAAATTAAATACCCTGCAAATATCGCAAAAATCAATCCTCCAAAAAAACCTTCGATCGTTTTTTTTGGTGATATTTTTTCAAATAATTTATGTTTTCCCATCGATTTACCTACAATGTAAGCAAAGGTGTCGTTCGTCCAGATCAATATAAATAAACCGATAATAATCTTTGGATTGTAATCATTAACACCAAATGAAATTTTGGTTATGAAGACAAAGGGTAATGTAATATATCCTAATAAGTAAAGGTATTTTGATAAAGTGCTAACTGATTGAATATTATTATCAAATAAAAACACAATACATTTTATCGATATTAGTAGGGTAGAAGCAAGTAATAAAATATCTAACGTTTGAATGTCTGAGGATTTACTTTCGTTATAGTTACTAAAAAAAGTAACCAAAACATATAAGGAAGTACCGGCAAGAACAGGAATTAGTTTGTTGATTTGAATTAAATTGCAAAATTCAAATAGGGAGATAATTAGGAATACTCCAAATAAAATTAAAAAACTTTCAGTTGAATAAAGTATCGAAGCAAGTAATAAAAGTATGTAAACAGCTCCTGAAATTGCTCTTTTTAGAGTTTCATCCATTTTATAAATCCTCTAAAAGCAATAAGTAAAGATTCTTTGCTGAACTTCCATAATGTAAAAAGTCATCTTCTTTAACTTTTTCAAAATACTTAATCGTAGTAATATTGGTAGGATAGTTCTTAAGGTATTTATTTTTTATCATTCGAAGTCCATCGCTGGTGCTTTCAACAATTTGACTTGTTGTAGCATAAATAATGATATTTGTAGGTAATTCGTTTGGTTTGTTTTGTTTAATTTGACTTGATGAAAATAATATAGATCCTTCTTCTGCAATTAAATTTTCGCAAGTAGCAAATAGAAATTTTGGATTGCTCGGTTGGTCGTAACTAAGTTTGTTTTCGTCTAGCAGACTATACAATCCAGAATCGAAGCAAAGAACTTCCGATTCAAACCAGTCATTTTCTTCTAAAATATTTTCGAACTGTTCTTTAATTTCAGATAAATTCTCACAATACAAGAATTTTCCTCCATTTTTCTTAAAGTTAAAAGTGAATCTTTCGTCTACAGGCAAAGATAGATCTGATGCTGAACGATTGAATTCACTAAAGTTATCCTCGTCAGAGGATTCTTCACCAGAACCAAAAAATTTTCTAAAAAGACTCATACTAATTTCTAAAATATTTAGCTTGTTTTAACAAAACATCCAAAGATAAAAAAAATCTTAATTCAAATAGGATTTTTGAATTAAGATTTTTAAAATTTTATAATATTTATAAATTATTCAGGAGTTTCTTCCGAAATTTCTTCTGAAATTATTGTGTCAAAAGGTCTTTTCCCGAATATTGCTTCCAAATCATCTTTGAAAATAACTTCTTTTTCAATTAAAATATCAGCCAACCTATTCAATTTATCTTTATTTTCAGATAAAATAGTTATTGCTCTTTGGTACTGACTTTCAATTAAAGTTGAAATTTCTTTATCAATTACCATTGCAGTATCTTCCGAATAAGGTTTTGAAAAGCTATATTCACTCTGACCTGAAGAATCGTAATAAGTAATGTTTCCTAGTTTGTCATTCAATCCATAAACGGTCACCATTGCTCTTGCTTGTTTGGTAACTTTTTCTAAATCGCTTAAAGCTCCGGTAGAAATTCGATCGAAAACTACTTTTTCAGCTGCACGTCCACCCATGGTAGCGCACATTTCATCTAGCATTTGCTCGGTGCGAACAATTAAACGCTCTTCTGGCAAATACCAAGCAGCACCTAAACTTTGACCTCTAGGAACAATAGTAACTTTGATTAATGGCGCAGCATGTTCTAGCATCCAACTTACGGTTGCGTGACCCGCTTCATGAACAGCAATTGCTCTTTTTTCATCTGGGGTAACTATTTTATTTTTCTTTTCTAGTCCACCAACAATTCTATCTACGGCATCAAGAAAATCTTGCTTGTCAACAGCTGTTTTGTTGTTTCTTGCAGCGATTAATGCCGCTTCATTACAAACATTGGCAATGTCAGCACCAGAAAATCCCGGAGTTTGTTTCGCTAAGAAGTCGGTGTCTAAACCTTCCACTTTTTTCAATGGTGCAAGATGAACTTCAAATATTTCTTTTCGTTCTCTGATGTCTGGTAAATCAACAAATATTTGTCTGTCAAATCGTCCCGCTCTCATTAATGCTTTATCTAAAACATCGGCTCTATTGGTTGCAGCCAAAACAATTACATTGGAATTCGTACCAAATCCGTCCATTTCAGTAAGCAATTGATTTAACGTGTTTTCACGCTCGTCATTTCCTCCCGACATATTGTTTTTTCCACGAGCTCTACCCACTGCATCAATTTCATCAATGAAAATTATAGCTGGTGATTTTTCTTTCGCTTGTTTGAATAAATCACGAACTCTTGAAGCTCCTACACCCACAAACATTTCAACAAAATCAGATCCTGATAAAGAGAAAAAGGGAACTTGAGCTTCTCCAGCTACGGCTTTCGCCAATAATGTTTTTCCTGTTCCTGGAGGCCCTACCAATAGTGCTCCTTTTGGTATTTTACCTCCTAAATTCGTATATTTTTCAGGGTTTTTAAGGAATTCTACAATTTCTTGAATTTCCTCTTTCGCTCCTTCAAGTCCAGCAACATCTTTGAAAGTGGTTTTGATATCAGTCTTCTCATCAAATAATCTCGCTTTTGATTTTCCAATATTGAAAATTTGACCGCCACCGCCACCGCCAGCACCACCGTTCATTCTTCTCATTATGAAAATCCATAAACCAAGAATAAGTAAAAAAGGCAATATCATTTGTAATAAATCACCCCAATTGCTTTTTGGTAAGAAGCTATATTCTCTTAATTTTTTTGCTTTAACTGCGGCCTCCAATTTATTTTGAAAGATTTCATCGTTACCAATTTCTAAGGTATAATGCGGGCCTTTACTTGGTCGGTTTAACATGTCATTTGCTACCGCTTTGTGAATTGGGTCTTTCAAAGCTTCAGCAGTTAGATATACTTCGGCTTCTGTTTTGTTGTAAACGATAACTTTTCCAACTTGCCCTTTTTCAAGGTACTCGTTGAATTTCGATGACGATGTTTTCATTGGTTCCTCAAAACTTGAACCACCTGTGATAAAGCTTATGAATAAAAATATCAGTGCAACTACACCATAAATTAGCCAAGGACTAATTTTTATTTTCTTCGGATTTGGATTGTTTTCTGAAGCCATTTAATTAATTTCTTAATATTTATTTTCTATTGTTGTGATTTTTGCATCACCCCAAAGACTTTCAATGTTATAATATTCTCTAATATTTTTTTGAAATACGTGAACCACAATATTCACATAATCCATTAAAACCCATTCTGCATTTTCCATTCCTTCCACATGCCAAGGTTTGTCTTTTATTTCTTTTGAAACTGTTTTTTGAACTGAATTTACAATTGCGGTAACTTGAGTGTTCGAATTTCCATTGCAAATAACAAAATAATCACAAGCTGAATTATCAATTGCTCTTAAATCTAAAATGTCAATATCATTTCCTTTTACTTCCTCAATCCCTTTAATAATGTTTGTTAACAAAACATCATTGCTATTATTCTTTTTCGCCATTTAATAATTTTATGTTTTTTGCAAAGTTACCATTTTTTGTCCTTAATTTTGTAACTTAACACAAGTTTAAATTAACATAGTCTCTTTTGCTTTATGAAATTAATCAAACTCGATGCCATAGATTCAACTAACGATTTTCTGAAGCGCTTGTCAGTTGAACAATCACTGGAGAATTTTACTGTTGTAACCGCCGAAAGCCAAACACGTGGCAAAGGTCAAATGGGAGCAAAATGGGATTCTGAAACCGGTAAAAACCTTATGATTAGTGTTTTAGTAAACAATGTGTTAAACACTATTTCTGAAATTTTTGATCTTAATGTTGCAGTCGCCTTATCCATTTTAACCACATTAGAAAAAAATAATATTCCTAATTTATCAATTAAATGGCCAAACGACATATTGTCAGATAATAAAAAAGTCGCAGGAATATTAATTGAAAATACCATCAAGAATAACGGAGAAATTACCTCAATTATTGGCATCGGATTGAATGTTAACCAAATTAATTTTGATAACCTTCCTAAAGCTTCTTCTATGGCAGTTATTTCAAAAAAGGAATTTGATAAAGAAACTATTCTAAACCAATTGATAGATTGTTTGAAATTGAATTGTGATTTACTCCAAAATAAATCGGCTGCACAATTATGGGACAGCTATAACCACAATTTATTTAAAAAAGGAATTCCAATGGCTTTTTCATTGCCCGATGGAATTCAATTCATGGGAATAATTCAAGGCGTAAATTCTTCAGGAAAATTGGAAGTAAAATTAGAAAATGATGCTATCGAAAATTATGGAATAAAAGAAATTCAGTTGCTTTACTAAATGCAATTGAATTTATAATTTAAACATGTTTTCTGACAAAGTCTCAATGAATTTGGTGATTGGTCCTTTTACCATCATCGCCATCATCGCGTTAAATTCTCCTTCAAATACCAATTGGATTGCTGCCGAAGATTCCGATATCTCCTCAATAGTGGCAGTTAATGTAAACGGTAATTTATCGCTTGCAGCTCCCAAAACAATTTTAGAATTGGGCGTTTTATCCTTCATTCTCAATTTAATTTCAGGCATTCCTTTTAATCCAAATATAAACGAATCGGCATCGGTAACTTCGAATTTTGCAATGCTATCCGGCATTAATTTCTCAAAATTGTTAACATCACAAAGTGCAGTAAACAAATAAGCAGCATTATTTTGAACGGTAACTTTTGGACTTTCTAAATTCATAATAGTTGGAATTTTAGGCTATTTATTTTCCCCAAGTAGATGGACTTTTTCTCCATTCTTGTAAGGCGATTTCTTCTTCTTCAGTGATGTATCTTTTGGCTACAGCCAATGGTAAAAGGTTCTCGTAATTACTTAAAGTATATAAATCAACATTTGCATTTTTGAAATTTTCAGAGGCAATTTCAAAACCATAACTGAATATGGCAGCCATACCTTTTACATTTGCACCAGCTTCTTTTAAGGCTTCAACAGCTAGCAAACTACTGTTTCCAGTGCTAATTAAATCTTCCACTACAATTACGTTTTGCCCTTTTTGTAAATACCCTTCCACTTGGTTCAATCGACCGTGCTTTTTAGGTTCTGGACGAACATATACAAATGGTAATCCCAAACTTTCGGCAACAAGAATTCCAATTCCAATTGCTCCAGTGGCAACACCGGCAATTACATCAGGTTTCCCAAATTGTTTTTCAATGTTTTTAGAAAATTCATCACGAATGTAATTTCTAACTACTGGAAATGAGAGTGTTATCCTATTATCACAATAAATAGGGGAGTTCCATCCCGAAGCCCATGTAAAAGGATTTCGTGGATTCAATTTAATTGCATTAATTTGTAAAAGCAATTCGGCTGTTTTTTCGGCTGTGTCTTTATTAAAAATCATAGTACAAATGTATAAAGTTTTTGTCAACGATAAACCACTTTTTTTAACAAATCAAATCTTTAAAGAAACAGATTTCCAACTGTTCTTGCTTGAAAGTGTTGATTTCAAACAGCTTATCGTGAAATATTTCCAAAATAAAATTCAAAAAGCGTATTTGTACCATCCCGATGAAAAGGAAATAATGAAGGTTTTAAAGACAAAAATCCCCGTTAATAAGGCTGGGGGTGGATTGGTTTACAATAAAAATGGCGAAGTTTTATTCATTTTTAGAAACGGAAAATGGGATTTGCCGAAAGGCGGAACTAACAAAGGCGAAGAAATTGAAGACACCGCCATGCGCGAAGTGGAAGAGGAAACCGGCGTAAACGGATTGTCAATTTCAAAAAAACTCCAAAAAACGTATCACATTTTTAAACGCAACGGCATTTACAAACTAAAAATCACCCATTGGTTTGAAATGCATTCTAACTATGAAGGAATTCCCATTGGCCAAGCCGAAGAAGGAATTGAAAAAGTAGAATGGAAAAATCCTGAACAAATTAAAGAAGCCCTGAAAAATTCCTATGAAAACATTAAATTGTTGTTTGAATAAAGGTTTCAGAACTTTATTTTTATTTGGGTTACCTTTGCAAAATGAAAACGAAATACCATTCCAATAATATACTTCTCCGCTAGCGCGAGCGTCTCGCTCGTGCCCACAATCTAATTCAAATCGATTTCTAAAACAGTATGGTCATTATTCCCATAATTTCTAGCGCTACTGTATTTCCAATCAATTGGGTCGGTTACAAACCCAGTCTCTAAAGGGTTGTTGTGAATATAATTTAACTTTTGCTCAAAGACCTTCAATGTCCATATTTCAATTGGATTATTGTGCTGTTGCCAAAATTGCCTGTGTTCTATATTACTGTTCTTTTTTCCAGCTCTTTCAAACATCCATAACATCCATTCCCGCCTACTTTCTTGGGGATTATCTTCTATCAATTTCATCAATTTACGAGAAGTAAAACCTTTAAAATCTCTTATTAGTCCTGAAGGATCACTAAAAGAAGAACGAAAAATTAAATGTATATGACTTGGCATAATGCAGTAACCGTACAATTCCATTCCTTTTTCTTTTCTACAATACGCTAATGATTCCGTTATTGTTGAAAAATAAAGATCTCTTGTAAATACATCAATCCAATTTATCGTGGCAAAAGAAACAAAATAAGCCCCATCTTTTTCTGCAAATTTATATTTTCTACTCATTTTGGCATATACTATTTTCAATTTCTAATTAATGATAATTTATTGAGTTTATTTTAGTTTTATTGTGGGCACGAGCGAGACGCTCGCGCTAGCGGGGGGATGATTTAGATTCTCTGTTTATATAAATTATAATTCCAATTCCAAAGGCAAGCATTAAAATTGCGAATCCGGCTTTTCCAAAATTATCTAACATTTTAATTAAAGTTTAATTTTAATTCTTTCGATTTCAATTTCCGTTTTCCGGAGCTATTAACGCTAACGTTTGCCGCTTCACGCAGTTGCGAAATGCGGAACTTATTATTTTCTGTTAAAGATAAAACTTCTTGCGAAACGCAAACGTGAATTCACAACAAAATTCGCAATTGCGAGAAACCGCTGTTATAAGCCGTTTTTTGACACGTCACTTTTTCTTAAAATTGCAAACATATTTCTATAACTGCTATTTATTATAATTCCATCTACTTTGGTTTCTTCTGCCATTTCAAGTAGAACTTTTGAAGAAAGTTGAGCATAAGAACCACGAACTTTCAGCCACTTTTCCAATAAGTCAAGATCAGTAAACGCTCCAAAATATTTCTTGCCTTGAATTTCATAAACTCCCAATTTCAGCTTCTCATTTTCACCGGCAACATAAGTCCTTGTTTCTGTAACTTGTTCACCATGCGTTTGGACAAATAAACATGAGTTTCCATTTAATATTTCCATTAAAACATTTTCATATGTATTTCCTTTTCCGTTTGCGTTCAACCAATCTTCAATTAGTAAAAGCAGTTTAGAGTTGTCAAAATTTAGAGGTTTGTCTTCCATGAAAGATGTTGTTAAAAATGGCTTATAACGTTTCGCGGCTTCAAGAAGTGGCGATGAACCTAGACCAAGCCTTTACAAATATAACAAAACTTTTAATTAAAAACCTTTCCAATTTCTGATAAATCCCGTGCCTCGCCATTTCTTGAAACCGCTGTTAGTGGCAGTTTTTCTTTTCAGTTTCTAAATATTTCACTATTAAGGTCATGATTTCATTTTCTGTCTTATATACATTTCTGTTTTTTAAATATTCATCTTTTATTATTGGAACCATTCCAGCAAGATAAATCCAGCCATCATTTATCATTTCATTATATAGTTTGTCAGATTTTGGTTTTCCAAAAACAATTTCATTGAGTACAATTTCATTTGCTCGAACTAAATGTTCATAGAGACATGTTTTCCAGCCTTTATATCCTTGTAATTTAATTTTACTTTCTATTGGATTTAAAAGGCATTCGCTTTGTTTTAATTTATCAAAATATTGGTCAATAATTGGATTACAAAAGCTATGGCTAAATTCATGTATTACATACTCTGAAAGAATATTTTGTGTGTCAAAAACAGGTGTTTTATTTATATTGTCACTTATAGGTCCAATTATGGCATAAAGGTTTTTCCCTTTTGCATTTTCAATATCAACTTCATAACCGCCATCATGTAATAATGGTGCTAAAATAATAGAATAAGAATTGTTTTTAATGCCATAATGTTTTTCTAAAATTGAAATTACATTTTGGTTGTTTAATTCTGCAATAGTTGATTTATTTATTTTTTTGTAAAAGTTACTATGATTTTTAAAAAATAAATGGAAGTTAGATTTTTCATAAAAATCTTTGAATTCATTTCTAATAAGATTTAATGAATCTCTTGATTCCAATGCATTCAAGTTTTGTAATTCGTCGTTGTTAAATTCGGAGTTTACATTAAAATTTGGCAAATCATAGTGCAAAATATAATTTACAGCTCTATCAAATCCCAAAAAATTACGATAGACTTTTTTATTCAGTGAAACGGCATTATGGTTTTTAAAATCTTTGAAGAAAATTTCAATTTCTTTTTTATACTCAAGACTTTCCGATTTATTTAGGATTGGATAATTTGATAGGTATTGAATAACATTTAACAATTCAATCCTTTCGTCAGTATAGATTTTTAATTTTTTTGTTTGTCCGTAAGAAAAGGAAAATATTAAAATTAAAAAAGCATTTAAAATTGTCTTTATGTTCATGTTGTTCTGTTCGGGGTTTCAAAATTGCCACTAACTAGTTTATATATCTGAAAAAGTCAGACTTATCAACCCAATATTGGGTGGCTTTGTATTACAAGTGTCCTAACTTTATATATTTTCAAATGTAGTTTATTTTTCAATATCAGTTTGATTTATATCCAAAAAATTAAAAGCAAGAAAATGACTATTCCCTCAGCCCCGATTGCAATGGAAATCCTGCGTTTTTTAACGCAGATTGTAATGGAAAGCGGGAATTACATTTCCAAATACAAGAGGACAATTCGCTCCAAAAGAAAAGTTTAGGGTTATTTAAAATTTATAATTTATAATTCAAAATTGGGTTTACCTTTGCAAAATGAAAACGAAATACCATTCCAATAATATAATTCTCAATTTAGGTATTGAAAACCTAAACGAAATGCAAGTTGCTGCGCAAGAAACGATTTTGAGCGACAATAACATTTTGCTTTTATCACCAACAGGTTCTGGGAAAACGTTGGCTTTCTTGTTGCCAATATTTGAAATGTTGCAACCTGAAATTCTTTCGGTGCAATGTTTGATTTTAGTTCCTTCACGTGAATTGGCTTTGCAAATTGAGCAAGTTTGGAAGAAAATGGGAACCGATTATAAAGTAAACGTTTGCTATGGCGGACATTCCATAGATACAGAAATTAAGAATTTAAGTAATCCTCCGGCAGTTTTAATAGGAACTCCAGGAAGAATTGCCGATCATATTGACCGTGGAACTTTCCGTTTGGACAAAATTCAAACCTTGGTTTTAGATGAATTTGATAAATCTTTGCAACTGGGATTCCACGAGCAAATGTCATTTATCATTGGGAAATTAACGAAACTTAATAAGCGCGTTTTGGTTTCGGCAACTTCTGATATTGAAATTCCAAAATACACGCGAGTTATTAATCCTACGATTTTGGATTATATTCCTGCCGAAGAAGAGCGCACGAATTTGTCCATGAAATTGGTAGTTTCTAAAGAGAAAGACAAAATAGGTAGTTTGTTCAACTTGATTTGTTCTTTGAAATCGCAATCGGCATTGGTATTTTGCAACCATCGCGATGCTGCCGAACGCATCAGCGATACGTTAAACGAAAAAGGAATTTACGCTACTTATTATCACGGCGGAATGGATCAGGACGAACGCGAGCGCGCTTTAATTCAGTTCAGAAATGGAAGTGTGAGCTATTTAGTCACTACCGATTTAGCCGCTCGTGGATTGGATATTCCAGAAATGAAACATGTAATTCATTATCATTTGCCTTCCAAAGAAGACGAATTTACGCACAGAAACGGAAGAACCGCACGTATGTTGGCTTCAGGAACGGCTTATATTATCGCTCACGAAAGTGAGAAAAAGATGGATTACATTGATTATGGAATGGAAACTCTGAAAGTTGAAAATTCAACTTCATTGCCTAAACCTCCCGAATTTCAAACCATTTATATCAGTGGTGGAAAGAAAAACAAGTTGAATAAAATAGACATTGTAGGTTTCTTTTCTCAAAAAGGCAAACTCGAAAAAGGCGATTTGGGATTAATCGAAGTGAAAGATTTCATTTCGTTTGCAGCCGTTAAATTCAACAAAGTCAAAGACTTACTTCATAATATTCGCGATGAAAAAATGAAGGGCAAAAAGTATAAAATTGAAGTCGCCAGAAAAGTCGTTAAGAAAATAGAGGAGTAGGGATTTTAGATTTAAGATATAAGATTTTAGTCGGAAGTAGCTGTTTTACCTATTTATATTCCAAATAGTGTAGTTTAAAATGGTCGCAAATGATACCCATGCGATATAAGGCACAAGTAAATAAGCTGCTGGTTTGGAAAAATTCGAGAAACTATAAATGGTTAAAATAATTAGTACCACCATTAAAATAATAGCTACTAATGCTAGTGCTGGGGAATGGAAATAAAAGAATAAAATGCTCCACCAAAAATTCAAAAATAGTTGTAAGGCAAATAATAAATAGGCACTGCGTTTATTTAATTCCGTTGCATCGTTGTCCCAAATTAGAGCTAAGGAATACTGTTTCCTATTACAATAATTGGAATTGCCATAAAGGGTGTTTTTATTTGGTTGGTACTTAGTTTGTATCGAATCTTGACAAAGATACACCTTTAACCTCACTTTTAATTTAAACGACCGCGGTCATTTATGAAAATCACCGCGGTGAAATTACAAAACGACCGCGGTGATATTATTATTTCACCGCGGTCGTTTTATTAATTCGTCCTTACAGGGCTTGTTCTTTGTCCTTAGCTATTAATTACAAACACAAAACCCGCTAAAAATATCTTCTTAGCGGGTTTTCATTATGGAGTTTTTGTTTACTAAATTCCTACAAAGTTACTTGGAGTGATTTGCAATAATTCTGCTTTTATTTCATCTGATACTTCTAGAGTGGCAATGAAATTATGAATTGCATTTTTATCAATAGCTTCATTCGTTCTAGTCAATCCCTTTAAGGCTTCGTATGGATTTGGATAACCTTCTCTTCTTAGGATAGTTTGGATCGCTTCAGCAACTACAGCCCAGTTTTTCTCTAAATCTTCATGAAATTTCGGCTCGTTCAATAACAATTTGTTCAATCCTTTTAAAGTGGATTCAAATGCAATTAAAGTATGTCCCATTGGCACACCAATGTTTCTCAAAACGGTACTGTCAGTTAAATCTCGTTGTAATCTAGAAAGAGGTAATTTTGCCGAAAGGTGCTCAAAAATCGCGTTTGCCATTCCTAAATTTCCTTCTGAATTTTCAAAATCAATAGGGTTTACTTTGTGTGGCATCGCCGAAGAACCAATTTCTCCTGCTTTAATTTTTTGTTTGAAATACTCCATGGAAACATAAGTCCAAATGTCTCTGTCTAAATCAATTATAATGGTATTGATTCGTTTTAAAGCATCAAAAAAAGCAGCAAAATGATCGTAATGTTCTATTTGGGTAGTTGGAAAAGAATGGTGCAAACCTAAATTTTCTTCTACAAAATGACTACCAAATTGTTTCCAGTCAATTTGTGGATAAGCCACATGATGGGCGTTGTAATTACCAGTTGCACCACCAAATTTAGCTGCAAAAGGAATATTAAACAACAAACGCATTTGTTCTTCTAATCGCTCTACAAAAACGCCAATTTCTTTGCCTAAACGAGTTGGAGACGCAGGTTGTCCATGAGTTTTTGCCAACATTGGAACGTCTTTCCATTCAACGCATAACTCTTTTAATTTTGAGATTAACGCAATTAAAGATGGTAAATAAACATTTTCAAATGCTTCTTTTGTAGATAATGGAATTGCCGTATTGTTGATGTCTTGTGAGGTTAACCCAAAATGGATAAATTCTTTATAAGATGACAAACCTAGTTTTTCGAAAGCGTCTTTAATAAAATACTCAACCGTTTTTACATCGTGATTGGTTGTTTTTTCAGTTTCTTTGATCCAAAGAGCATCTGGTGTAGAAAAGTTTTTATAAAGGTTTCTAAGGCTTTCAAATACCCCTTTATCGATTTCTTTTAACTGTGGTAATGGAATTTCGCACAACGCGATAAAGTACTCAATTTCAATTAATACGCGGTATTTAATTAAAGCTTCCTCTGAAAAGAAAGGAGCTAACGAAACGGTCTTACTTCTGTATCTTCCGTCAATAGGTGAAACAGCATTTAATTCGTTTAAAGTAGTCATTGTTGTGTTGTTTTTTGAAAGTGCAAAGATACAGAAATGTTTGAATATAATTGGCTAATAATATTGCCGTTTTTGATTTCGTAACGAATTGGTAACAATAATGGAAAAAGTTTTATAAACTCAAATTTGTTTCTAAATTTACCAAAAATATACTAATAATGGTTGATATTGCTTATTTAGAATATCTAGAAAACATACTTACAGAAAACCGCAAGGAGCGTTTTTTAAGCGTTCTCAAAAACAGAACACGCCATTTCACTGTGGCGGTAGAAGATGTTTTTCAAATGCACAATACCAGTGCGGTCATGCGAAGTTGTGAGGTTTTTGGAATTCAAGAGTTACACGTAATCGAACAGCGATTTGGTAAACGAATCGATAAAGAAATTGCTATGGGAGCTCAAAAATGGGTTGATATTAATGCGTTTGATAGTATTACAGGTTGCTTGGATAACTTACAATCTCGAGGATATCAAATTATCGCAACCACACCACACGAAGACGATTGTTTATTAGAAGACTTTGATATTTCTAAGCCAAGCGCACTCTTTTTTGGTACTGAACGTGATGGATTATCGGAGGAGATTTTGAAAAGGGCAGACGGATTTCTAAAAATACCTATGGTAGGATTTACTGAAAGTCTTAATATTTCGGTTTCTGCTGCAATTATCATTCAAAACCTAACAGAACGCTTAAGAAAATCCAATATTCAATGGCAATTATCTGAAGATGAAATAATTGAAAAACGTTTGCAATGGGCAAAAAATACCATTAAAGACATTAAGAGAATAGAGGCGCGTTATTATAGCGAGAATGAATAGATGATAGACCAATAGATGATAGACCAATAGATGATAGATTGACAGATAATTGATTTTCTTTGCGAACCTTGCGGTTAAATAATTAAACAATTAAACAACTAAACAATTAAACGCTTAAACATTTATAATCAACCCATCATTTTTCTCTTTCTAACCAACAACCAAATCACGATAGGCGCTCCAAAAATTGAAGTAATTGCATTTATTGGCAAGATAATCTCAGTACCTGGGATTTGAGTAATGCTGTCGCAAATGAGCATAATAATAGCTCCAAAAAGTAACGTACTCCAAAACAAAATCTTATGGTTACTAGTTTGAAAAACCAATTTCGCTATATGAGGCACCGCAAGCCCTACGAATGCAATAGGCCCAACAAAAGCGGTGATACTTCCTGCTAATATACTTGTTGCAAATAGTATAATGTACTTGGTTTTTTTATAATTGATCCCTAAGCTTCTAGCGTAATTTTCTCCTAATAGTAATGCGTTCAAAGGTTTGATGCTAAAAACGCTAAGTATTATCCCTAAAGTAACGCAACAAGTTAAAATTCCAATTGAATTCCAAGTTAGGTTTCCAAGATTTCCTAGCGACCAAAAAGTAAATTTCTGAAGTTGCTCCGCTGAACTAAAATAGGTTAAACTACCCACAATAGCACTTGTTAAACTTCCAAACATCAATCCTACGATTAATATCGCTATAGTGTCGCGAAGTCGTTTTGCAATTACTAAAACAGAGATTAAGACAAAGAAACTGCCTAAACTAGAAGCGATGATAATTCCGAATGAGGAAAGGAAAAATTCAGATAGTGAAATAGGCAATAACGAAGCTCCTAAAATGACAACCGCTACACCTAAACTTGCACCAGAACTCAATCCTAAAACGTAAGGTCCGGCAAGTGGATTCCTGAATAGTGTTTGCATTAATAAACCACTAATAGATAGTCCTATACCAATTAATATTGCAACTATAGCTTTAGGTAATCTGTAATTCAAAATAATGTAATTCCACGACTCTTTACTGCACGATCCATGAAGCAAACTAGTGTAAACATCCTTTATTGGAATGTTAATCGAACCCAAACTAATATTCAATAAAAACAAGAATACTACCCCAATTATTAGGATAGAAAATAGTAAGGTTGTATTGTATTTAGTATTCAATTTATTCTAACTTTTTAAAGAAAAAAGGGTTGTAGTTTGGAAGTAATTCAGGGTGAAATATCTTTATTAAATCCTTCAAAACCAAATCGGGGCGGGCAGAAGCAAATTCGAAATAGACAATCCCACCTTTTGGTCCTTTATTTACCGCATACGAATATACTTTTTTATTTTTAAAACTTGCAAATTCAGTATAATGAGAACTGCTTTCACTCATTTGCTTAAGCGAAGAAAAATCACCTGGAGCTAACCAAAATTCAGCATTTTGTCCTTTCTCAAATACCTTTTCAAATGGCAAACTCAAACTCCCAAATCCTTTAGTTTCTTTCCATAAATAGTTGGCTTTGGCATCTCTTAAAAATATCGAAGCCCAGCTTTGTCCTTGTGGAACATACCATTGATCTTGGTACAACGCTCCACTTATAACAGTTGGATTTATAGTAGTTTTATTAGCTAAAGCCAATGCGTTGTTGTAATTGCTTTCAATGGAAGTGAAGAGGGTATTGGCCTCGGTATCTAAATTATACAAAGCACCGAAAAACTTAATCCACTCGGCTTTTCCTAACGGAGATTGCTCGGTCCAATCACCATTAATTAATACATTCAATCCGCTTTTCTTCAAATTATCAATAGTAGAATTGTTGTTGTTGATACCAAAAGTCACAATCGCATCTGGTTTCATATCGATTAAAACTTCGGTATTCAAACTTTCATTGACACCCACTTCGTGAACTTTTCCAGCGTCAATTCGTTTTCTAGTTTTGGAAGATGAAATAAAGTTGGTACTTGGAAATCCGATTAAGGTATTTTCGACACCCAGCATTTCGAGGGCAGGAATATGAGTGGTTGAGGTCACCACAATAGTTTGAATAGGCACTGAAATTACTGTAAATTCTTTCAAGCTATCAGGAACAATTCCATTCTTTTCTTTTAAAATATAGGTAAAACCTTTGGTGGCTTCTGGCCAAGGTTTGGTCACTTTCATTACTGTAAACCCTTTGTAATGATACAATTCAAGTCCTTTGGCATACTTTACGCTATTGGCTACAGCCGAAATTTTAGTTTTCTCGTTTGTTTCGTTTTGTTTGCATCCAAAAAGGAATAGTAGTAACAAAATTGCGAAAGAGTATAAAAAATTGGGTTTCATAAATTACTTCAATGATCTTACAAATGTAAATTAATCTCTTGTAAGCTAGAGTTTATTTTTTTACCAATTTATAATTTGAAGATTTTCCATTTTCAAAGTTAAGATTTAGAATATAAAAACCAGTTTGCAATTTTGAAACTTGGTAATCCAATTCATTCTTATTTGAAGTACTTACGATTTGTTTTCCTGTTGAATCAAAAATAGAATATTTATAAATAACTTCTTCGGTTTCGATAGAGAAAACATTTATAAATGGATTTGGTGAAATTGTAGTCTTAGATTTTTCAAATTGATTGTTAGAAAGGTATGTCGAACCAACGTTATTGGTGCTTTCTATAACTGAAATTAAATTGTTTAAATCAGCTTTCAATGAATTTGCATTACAATTACATACTGCGGTGTATATACGTAAATTCACATTTGAAGTTGAAGTTGGGAATAATTGAGTAAAATAAAATACATTATAATTTTGAAAAATTTGATTTAAGGAAGTATTGTTTGTGACAACTATATTTCCATTATATCCAACAGGTGTTCCAATATTCAAATTAACTAATTTAATGTTTAGTGCATCGCTAAAATAACTTTTATCAGAAACGCGGGCAGACTCTACTACGCTAGTATAAGCTAATAAATCATTTACAAACTGTTGTGGAAAAACGCCAGCAATACTTATTATTCTTCCAGAGTATGGTTGATAGGGGTGTCCTCCTTTAATAATATAACTACGAACACCGTAGGAATTTAATATAGCATTTATTCCCGAATCGTTTGATGCGGTATATTCATTAACTTGATTTTGGTTATAAGTTATAGATGAACCAACGTTTGAATTTACCAATCTTATTTCAACATCTGGTTGTTGTGCTAAAACAAAATTAGAAAGTAATATAAGTAATATTATTTTTTTCATAACTGTAATTTAAAGTAAAGATAATCAAAAGATTATAGCAGTAAAAATTATTTTTATTTTTTTTTAAGTTATGTATTAATGATTTCTATTTGTATATAATAAATCCTGATTTGAAATAATATTAAATTAATGGAATCAAAACCCTATATTTGTGGCGTATTAAGGTTGCTGTTTTAAATTTTAAAATAGCATTAAAAGGGAAACAGGTGAATGAATTTAATCATAAATCCTGTGCTGTTCCCGCAACTGTAAGCTAATCAGCTTGTTGTTATCTACAAAACCACTGTTTTAATTGTAGATTTTGAATTTAGATTATAGATTTTTTCAATCTTAAATCAAAAATAAGAAATCTAAAATGGAATGGGAAGGTCAACAACAAGACGCAAGCCAGGAGACCTGCCTATTACGTCGAGTATCAAACTTTCGGGAAAAAAGGTTTGGGTATGGTAAATTCTATACTTTTCTCCCCATTTTATTAAGATTATTTTACTGTTTAATGAAGAAAAAAGTAATTCACTTTGGTGTATTTGCATTGTTGTTTTGTATGACTACTTATGCGCAAGAAGTTGAAAATCAATTAAAAGAAGTCGTAATCTCCGACTCGAAATTTGCGTTAGCGAAAGAAAAATCAGGAAAGGTAATTGTAAAAATTACCGCTGATGAATTAGCTAAAAAACCAGGGCAATCTATTGCTTCTATTTTAAGTACAGTTGTAGGAGTAGAAATTAATGGAAATCAGAGTAGCGGCGGTAAAAATCTTGGAACCTACATTCGTGGTGGCCGAAATCATCAAACTTTAATTATAATTGACGGAGTTCCTGTAACCGATGCTTCTGGAGTGAATTTAGAATACGATTTACGATATATTTCTGCAGAGCAAGTGGAAAGTATTGAGGTTATGAAAGGCGCTGCGAGTACACTTTATGGTTCTGGAGCTGCGACTGGGGTAATCAATATTACTTTGAAAAAAGCCAGTAAAAAGAATTTAACAGGTAATACCTATTTTAGCTTGGGAACACAAACCACTGCCGATAAAGTGAATTACCGCCCTCAAGATTTCAATCAAGGGGTTAGTTTGAATGGGACTATTGGAAAAATGAATTATTTAGCGATGTTTAATAGCGTTGAAACCAAAGGAATTTCTGAAGCGCAAGGCAACAATTTTGAACCCGATCAATTCTCAAAGATTTCAGCTTTAATGAAAATTTACTTTAAGCCAAATACCAAATTCTCATTTGATTTCTTTACCAATTTTGATAAGATCAAAAACAACTACGATGGATTTTATGATAATTTCACTTCTGCAGACACACCTTTAAATGTTGCAAAAACACAGCAATTCCGATTTGGATTTTCTCCAAAATACAAATACAAAAATGGAGAATTGGTTTTGAATTCAGGTTTTTCAATAAATGAAAGATACTATACTTCATTGAATACTTGGTCAAATTCTATTGATAATAGTAGTTATATTTCCAAGTCGGTTACTATCGATGCCTTTAATAAATACAATTTCTCCAATCAATTTTTTCTAATTTTAGGAACCCAATTTCAATTCAACGAAATGGATTCTCAAGCAGAACTAATTGCTAAGCAAAACGCTAAATTCAATTGGTTTGACACTTATGTTACTGCAGTATATAACTCTGATTTTGGTTTGAATATCAATGCTGGTACCCGTTATGACAAACATTCTATTTATAACAATTATTCAGTTTATAACATTAATCCATCGTATTCAATATCGAATATTGATTTAAAATTAATTGCTTCCTACAGCACTGCCTATATTACACCGAGTTTGTACCAATTATTTTCGCCTTATGGGAATTTAGCATTGACACCTGAAAAGAACAATACGATAGAACTTGGGTTTGAAAAAGAGTTATTAAAAAAGAAAATCCAATTCAACACCGTTTGTTTTTATAGAGAAGAAAAAAATTCAATTGGTTTTTATACCGATCCTGTTACTTTTGCCTCCAATTATGTAAATAGTGATGGTTCCTATAATACAAAAGGAATTGAGTCGATGTTTTCTTATGTTGCTACAAATAAATTAAAGTTCAAAGCCAATTATACTTTTACAGAAGTTGAAGAGCCCTTGAAAAGGTTGATTCCAAAGCACAAGGCAAATGTTTCTATAGATTATGATTATTCCGACAAGGCAACTTTTAATTTATCTTATCAATACGTTGATTCCCGAAAAGACGTTTTTTTTGACGGTGGAACCTATGAAACTGTTCCGGTTCAATTGGATTCCTATCAATTAGTGAACGTGATGGGTAATTTCAAAATTATTAAAAACAGATTCAATTTATTTGCAAGTGTTAACAACATATTAAATGCTAATTTCACTGAAAATATAGGATATAGCACCCGCGGTAGAAATTATAAACTTGGAATAAATATTTTATTTTAGCATAAGCAGCAGGCAATAGGCTATAGGCCAATTGAAAAGGTATTTTCTTATATTTTTTTTATTGTTATTGAATTTGCCATTACCATTGTCAATGCCATTGTATATTTTTTATTGTATATTGTAACAAAATTAATCCATCCTCGTCTTCCTTTTATAACAGCCTTAAAATAAGTCAATGACTCAAAATGATTTTGTAAAATTAATTGCGCCATTTAAAGACAAACTTTTTCGTCTTGCTAAACGGCTATTGGTTAGTACAGAAGAGGCGGAAGATGCTACTCAGGAGGTGATATTGAAATTATGGAATAACAAAGAGAACCTAGATTCTTATAAAAGTATCGAAGCTTTTTCAATGACAATGACCAAAAATTATTGTTTGGATCAGTTGAAAGCGAAGCGATCGGGAAATTTAAAATTGGTTCACGATAATTATATTGACAGAGAGCCAAGTTTAGAAAACCAATTGGAAGCAAAAGATAGTTTGAATTGGGTTGAAAAAGCGATTAAAGAATTGCCAGAACAACAAAAACTCATTATTCAAATGCGAGATATTGAAGAATATGAATTTGAGGAGATTGCCAAAATAATGGATATGAATGAAACGGCGATACGAGTTGCTTTGTCAAGAGCAAGGAAAACGATAAGAGCGTTTATGTTAAAAACAAATGATTATGGAATTAAATAGAATAGAAGCTATTTTAGAAAAATATTTTCAAGGAGAAACCAGTGTATTAGAAGAAAAAGAATTGAAAAATTACTTTTCTTCATCAGATGTTGCGCAGCATTTGGAACAATACAAACCTTTATTTGGGTATTTCTCAAAAGCGAAAGAACAGCAGTTTAAGCAAACGATTCCGCTACAAGCTAAAAAACGTAATGTTGCGTGGTTATCAATTGCAGCTTCAGTTGTAGTTTTACTTGGAATTAGCACTTTTACCTATTTACATCAACCCCAAGAACCGAATGATTTAGGGACCTATGATAGTCCAGAAGCCGCTTTTGAAGCTACACAAAAAGCACTTTCGATGTTGTCTAAAAATGTAAATGTAGGAATTGAAAGTGTGTCTTATATTAACGAGTTTCAAAACTCAAAAGAATTAATTTTTAAAACAAAATAAACAAATAGAAATCATGAGAAAATTAGTATTAGTATTGATGTTTAGTGTGTTGCCAACCGCTTTTTATGGTCAAGTAGCATTTGATAAATTTGACGGTCAAGATGACGTTACTTCAATCATTGTAAACAAAAAAATGTTTGAATTAATGAGCAAAGTTAAAGTGGACGCTTCAGATAAATCAGCGCAGCCTTATTTGAATTTAATTAAAAAGTTAGACAATTTAAAAGTATTTACTACCAATAGCACCAGAGTAACTTCTGAAATGAAAGCTACTGCTGACAAGTACACAAAATCTGCAGGATTAGAAGAGTTAATGCGAATTAACGATGGTGGAAAGAATATTAAAATCTTAGTAAGATCTGGAGCAAAAGACTCTCAAATTAAAGAGTTATTAATGTTTATGGAAGGAACTTCAAAAGGAAATGAAACCGTTTTAATGTCGTTAACCGGTGATTTTGATTTGGATGAAATCTCAGTACTTACAGATAAAATGAGACTTCCTGGTGGCGATGAGTTGAAAAAAGCAACTAAAGGTAAAAAATAGTAGTTATGAAGCGTATTTTAGGTTTATTGATTGTTGTAAGCGCTTTATTTTCAAGCTGTAACGACGAGCCATCTTTACAGAAGTACTTCGTAGAAAAAACAGAAAACAAGAACTTTGTTGCTTTGGATTTATCACCAAACATGTTGAATATTGATAGTTCGAAATTATCTTCTGAAGAAAATGCAGCTTTAAAATCATTTGAAAAAGTAAATATTCTAGCTTTTAAATTAAATGATAGCAACAAAGCAGAATTCGAATCAGAGAAAGTTAAAGTTGGCAAAATATTGAAAGAAGAGAAATACCAAGAATTAATGAAGTTTGGATCTGGAAAAGATGGCGCTTCTGTAAGTTTTGTTGGTGATGATGAGCATATAGACGAATTTGTATTTTATGCAAACAATAAGGAAAATGGTTTTGCTGTCATTAGAGTTTTGGGAAAAGATATGAATCCTACAGGGATTTTGTCATTGATGTCGGTTCTAAAAAATGCTAATGTAGATTTAGAACAATTGAAACCATTACAGCAAATGATTTCAAAGTAATATTCTGACTTGGTTATAATGAAAAAGCGTTCCTAATTGGAACGCTTTTTTTATTTTTTGAAGTATTTAAAAGGGACTAATAACATACCAAAACACTCGCCATCTTCTTTACCTGTATGTTTGTGGTGCATCTTGTGTGCTCTTCTCACCGCTCTTGAATAGACGTTATTTGCATTTCTAAATAATTTAAATCTCTGGTGAATAAAAATGTCGTGAACAATAAAATAAGCCAAACCGTAGGCAAAAATACCTAATCCAACCGCTAGTCCTAAATCGAAAATTTCATATCTCCAAAGGAAGAAAAACCCCATGCTGACAACGGCATAGAAAATAAAAAACAAGTCGTTTCTTTCAAACCAAGAATCGTGGTCCTTTTTATGGTGATCAGCATGTAAAACCCACAAAAATCCGTGCATAATGTATTTGTGACTAAACCAAGCCATAAATTCCATAAAGAAAAAAGTAGCGAAAAAGACAACAATATAAATCCACATAATAGATTAATTTAAATAATATTTAATTTGTATGAAAAGTAACATTTGGCGAAAAGCCCGTATTTTTGATAATTTGAAACTCGAATTCTGGTATTTTTAATTTCTGCTGAGGGAGTATTTTTTAGTTTGGCAAGTAATTTTTTATAGTAGGAATAAGCGGTGTAAACTCCGAATTTAGCTTCAATTGGAAGTAAAATCAAACCTTCGTAACCTGCTTCAAAATCGGCTTCAATTTCCTGGATGATTTTTAGTTTTGATTTTTCATCTAATTTAGACAAATCGGTATTTGGGAAATAAGTGCGATTTAAATCCTCAAAATCAGCTTTTAAATCTCTTAAGAAATTTACTTTCTGAAATGCTGATCCTAATCTCATTGCTGATTCTTTCAGTAAATCATATTTATAGTCATCACCTTTTACAAAAACCTTCAAACACATTAATCCTACCACATCTGCTGAACCATAAATGTATTCATTGTATTCAGAAACTGTTTTGTATTCTGTTTTGGATAAATCCAATTTCATACTTTTCATAAATGCATCAATTAATTCTTTTGGAATTTGATATTGGTGCACCGTATTTTGAAAAGCATTTAAAATAGGATTCAAACTAATCTTATTTTTCAACGCAAGCTCTAAATCATTTTCAAAAAGTAATAAAAGTTCTTCCTTATTGTAATCGTGAAAACTATCCACAATTTCATCAGCAAAACGAACAAAACCATAAATGTTATAAATGTCTTGACGAATATTTGGCGCAAGCATTTTCACCGCTGAAGAAAAAGAGGTGCTGTAGGATTTTGTAACATTTCGGCTACAATCAAAAGATACTTGGTCAAAAAGATTCTTCATAACTATAGGTTTTTTTCAATTAATTCGGCAACTAATTTTCCTGATATTAAGGCTGGCGGAACTCCAGGTCCAGGAACGGTAAGCTGACCGGTAAAATACATATTTTCTATCTTTTTACTTTTCAGTTTGGGTCTTAGAAATGCTGTTTGTAACAATGTATTCGCCATTCCGTATGCATTTCCTTTGTAGGAGTTATAAACTTCTTCAAAGTCTAGCTTGCAAAAAGATTCTTTAAAAATAATATTTTCTTTTATATTTTCCTTAGTTAATGTCTCAAATCTTGAAATTATTTTATCAAAATAAGCTTCTCTTAGTTCTGGTGTATCCTCAATTCCTGGTGCTAGTGGTATCAAAAAGAAACCAGATTCCATTCCTTCAGGTGCAGCTGTTTTATCAGTAATTGAAGGAAAATTCGCATAAAAAAGAGGGTTGTCAGGCCATTTTGGTTCGTCATAAATGTCTTTCGCATGTTGATTGAAATCCACATCAAAAAACAAAGCATGGTGAGAAATATTTTTTATCTTCTTATTGAAACCTACATAAAAAAGTAGGGAAGAAGGGGCGAAAGTTTTGCTTTCCCAATATTTTTCAGAATACGCTCGGTACTCCGGGTCTAATAAAGTTTCTGTATGATGGTAATCGGCGCCACTTAAAATAATATCAGCATCGATTCTTTTTCCATTGATTTGTAAGGCAACTGCTTTTTTATTTTCAACGATTATTTTCTCAATATTGGAATTGGTTTCAAATTTTACTCCTAATTCCAAAGCCAAACTTTCCATTCCTTGAATAACATCGTACATACCTGTTTTAGGATGCCAAGTTCCCATTCCAAAGTCGGCATAATTCATAAAACTATAAAATGATGGAGTATCTGAAGGTTTTGCACCAAGGAATAAAACTGGGAATTCTAAAATTTGAATTAGGCGTTGGTTTATAAATTTCTTACGAACGTCTTTACTGATATTGCTGAAGAATTGACCCACTTTTAAAGCAGTTTCTGTAGTTATTAATTCCAATGGAGAAACTCCAGGACGATAAACTAAATCTTTAATGGCAATGTCATAATTACTTCTGGCTTCAGCCATAAATTTTGCCAGAACTTTACCGCTTCCTTTTTCAATTGCTTCAAATGTGCTGATTATTTCTTCTAAATTATCTGCTATAGCAATAAAATCATCAATCCCATAATACACTCTATACGCAGGTGATAATTTAATTAACTCGTAATAATCGGAAGGTTTTTTATTGAAATCACCAAAAAAGCGTTCAAAAACATCAGGCATCCAGTACCAACTCGGACCCATATCAAAAGTGAATCCTTCTTTTTTTAATTGTCTGGCTCTGCCGCCAATAGAGCTATTTTTTTCGAATACTGTTACTTTATGACCTTTTTGAGCCAAGTAGCAGGATGCAGCTAGTGATGAAAAACCAGAACCTATAATTTTAATGTCTTTTCCCATGTGTAGTAACAAAATTACAAAAACGATATACTCGAATTTACAATTTGATTTGTATAATTTACAGATTTATTATTAGTTCACTAATTGATTTAAAAACCTTAGTTTTTGGAGTTACGTGCTTTTCGTCTATAAATTCTACCATTCGTCCAATCAGCCATAACTCTGTTTGATTGTCGTTTAAAACTTCTTTGTTTAAAGCTTCAATATAAGGGTTTATTTCGTCTTTGTTAGGTTCAACCGTTAAATAAGAAACATAAGTTATATTGTTAAAATAACTCTTCAAGTCTTTCAAATTATCCAGTGGAATGCTTTCACCTAGGTAAATGCTTCGATAACCATGGTGTAATATTTCATAGTTCAAATACATTAATCCCAATTCGTGAATTTCATTTGAAGGAAGGTAAAGTACAAATACGCGGTCGTCAATTCTAGGTTCTAATAATTGCTGTTTTTCGGTATTTATTAGTAACTTTTGTTTAATCAAATAGGTAATAAAATGTTCGTGAGCCGGAGTTATTGTATCGGTTTGCCATAGCAATCCAATTTCGTTCATTAAAGGAATAAAAACCTCGAAAAACACTTCTCTAAATGATTTTTCAGAAAGTAATTCGTCGTAAGTTTTGAAAAACAACGTTTGATCAAAATTGATCATTGCCATTTTGAAATAAGAAATCGCGTGACTTTTTACACTTTTTTCAGATATAATGTTATTTACAATTTCCGGAATTTCATCTGGATTGTATTTTGCGATACGTGAAATTTTGTAACCATAATCGTGAAGTAAAACAATATTAAGGAGTTTTTGTAGATTTGGTAAATCATACAATCTAATATTGGTATCGGTACGCATGGGTTCCAATATATTATATCGTTTTTCCCATATTCTAATAGTATGTGCTTTTATACCTGAAAGATTTTCCAAGTCTTTAATACTAAACACATTTTTTACATTGTTCATCCTTTATAAAAATAAGTTAAACAAAAGTAATTATTATTTTTTATTTAATGGGTATAATTGTGTAATTATTAAGTGAATTTAAAGTTACTATGATAATAATATAAAAATGAATGCATTAATAAAGATTAATTAACTTCTTCTTTAGTAACAAAGATTCGTTTAAAATAAAATCCCAAACCTTATTATTAAATTTGGGATTTTCTAATTTTCAGTGACCACGATCAGATTCGAACTGACACGTCTTTCAACACCACCCCCTCAAGATGGCGAGTCTACCAATTTCTCCACGTGGCCTTAAAACAAAAAAGTCAAGCATTTGCTCGACTTTTTTATTGTGACCCGACTGGGGCTCGAACCCAGGACCCCATCATTAAAAGTGATGTGCTCTACCGACTGAGCTATCGAGTCATTGCTTGAAGGAATTAAAAATTGGTCTTTTTTGTGACCCGACTGGGGCTCGAACCCAGGACCCCATCATTAAAAGTGATGTGCTCTACCGACTGAGCTATCGAGTCATTTTTCTATTCCTTCAACGCGGGTGCAAATATAAGGCGTTATTATTTATTTTTCAAAGCTATTTTATTTATAAATTTACTTTTTGAATAAAATAATCTTAACGCCTTAGTTTATAAGGCATTATTGCTATGAAAAAAATCATTTTATTAGGTTATATGGGTTGCGGGAAGTCAACTATAGCGAAATTATTCGCAATTTCTAACTCTATTTCCTACCTAGATTTGGATGAAATTATAGAAAAACACGAAAATTCTTCGGTAAAAAAACTATTTTCTGAAAAAGGTGAAATCTATTTCAGAAAATTAGAACATCAAATTTTAGCAAAACTTATTCAAAATCCAGATTCCTTTATTCTAAGTCTCGGCGGTGGAACTCCATGTTATTCTAATAACCATGAATTTCTAAAATCCGAAGGTGTAATTTCTATCTATTTGAATGCATCTGTTGCAACTTTATATGAGCGATTGCTAAATTCGAATGATGAACGACCTTTAATAGCCAATAAAAATCCAGAGGATAGGAAGGAATTTATAGCAAAAAACCTTTTCGATCGAAGTTTTTACTTCAATCAAGCACATTACAAAATTAATGTGGACGGAAAATCTCCCGAAGAAATACTATCTGAAATAGAAACTATCTTAGCTTAAGTAAGCGTAATCGCCTTTTTCTTCAAAGACTACTTGTACATGTTCTAACAAAGAGGTAGAAAGAGAAATTCCTTTAAAATCAGCTTTAACAGGATATTTTTTGTGGTTGCGGTCTATTAATACCGCCGTTTTTAATTTCTTTAAAGGAACTTCTAAGAAATGTTTGACCCCATATATTAAAGTAGTCCCTGAGTTCAAAACGTCGTCAACTAAAACCAATCCTTTATTTTCATATTGATCAACCGATAGGGAAGTAGTAATAGGTGCATTTACATTTTGCTTGTTGATAAAAACTTCACACAAAACCACTTTTAATGTCGATATTTTATCTAATTCTGCCGCGATTTTTTTGGCAAACACAAATCCATTGGAAGCAATTCCGCCAATTACAATTTCCTCTTCGTCAACAAAAGTCTCGTAAATTTGATAGGCGATACGAGTAATTTTATGCTTAATTTCTTGATTGTTAAGGATGATGTTTTGGCTCATGGATTTTTTTTTTCAAAGATAATAAACTATTTTTATAATTTACAAAACTAAGATGCTTTCAGATTACCGAAATTAATTCTAAATTAGCATTCTGTAAAAATGGCATTATCAATGAAATTTGAAGAAATTCCTGTAATAAGAAACATCATCCATGTGCTGCAACGAATAAAACCAATGTGGCTTCATGGATTGTCATTCTACGACCTCATAAAAATGTATTCTGTTGGGATTTTTGAAGGCGCACTTTCCTATCATGCCAGTGCCGTAGCTTTTAGTTTTTTTATGGCACTTTTTCCATTCACATTATTCATTTTGAACTTAATTCCGTTTATTCCAATTGAAGGGTTTCAAACCGACTTTTTAGAATTTGTTAAAGACGGAGTTCCACCAAATACTTACGATGCAATTTTTAATATAATCAACGATATTCTAAATAATAGCCACTCAGGGTTGTTGTCAACAGGTTTTTTCTTGTCTATTTTTTTAATGGCAAACGGTTTAAATGCAATACTTGGAGGATTCGAATCTTCACGTCATGTAATAGATAAACGCGGATTTTTGCAACAATATCTAATCGCACTAGCTTTGTCATTGGTACTTTCAATGTTGCTTTTAATCACAGTGGCAGCCATCGTTATTTTTGAGGTATTTATTCAAAAAACCATCATTCAAGATGTTTTAAGCGACAGTATTCCTATCATTATTTTGAGTCGTTACGCATTCGTAATCTTGATGATTTTGATTACCATTTCAATATTATTCCGATTTGGTACTAAGAAAAAAAACAAGCCACCATTAATCACAATAGGTTCAGTATTTACAACGATTTTGGTGATTATTACCTCCTACTTTTTTGGAATATGGGTCATTAAATTTTCAAAATACAACGAACTTTATGGCTCAATTGGAACATTATTGATTATGATGTTTTATATTTGGATCAATTGCATGATATTATTACTAGGATTCGAATTGAATTCTATTATTGGTAAATTAAAAACAGATAAAATTGACAAATAGTTTCATTTGAAGCTAATCCCGCTATCCGCTATATCCACGCGAAAATGCGTGGGATGCCGCTTCTATCGGGGCTAAAAAACATTTAGATTATGAAAAAACTTGTAGTTATTATTTTAGTTTTATTTTCAATCAACTCTTTCGCTCAAAGTCGTGGAGTAGTAGGTAAATGGAATACCATTGATGAGGTTTCTGGCAAAGCGATGTCTGTTGTAGAAATTTATGAACACAACAATAAAATATACGGTAAGGTCATCGAAATATTAAATCCAAAAAATAGAAATAATACATGTAAAGAATGTCCCGGTGATGATCACAACAAACCTATTTTGGGATTGGTAATTATCAAAGGATTGGTAAAAGACGGTTCGGAATACAATGATGGAATAATTTTAGATCCTAAGTCAGGTAAATTATACAAATGCTACATTGAATTAGAAAGTGCCGACAAACTTAAAGTTCGAGGCTATTTAGGTTTTTCATTAATTGGTAGAACTCAATACTGGGAACGAGTAAAATAAAATAAATGCAATTTTTTGTCGAAGTAATTTTACCGCTTTCCCTTGCAAAAACTTTCACTTATAGTGTTTCTGAAGCAGAATATAACTATATAAAAAAGGGCATGCGCGTTGCTGTTCCCTTCGGGAAAAGTAAAATCTATACCGCATTAGTAATTGAATCACATCAAAATGCTCCAACATTATATGATGCCAAAGAAATTCATCAAATTTTAGATGATAAACCCTTAGTTACCGAAATCCAAATTGAACATTGGCAATGGATTGCATCTTATTATATGTGCGCTATTGGTGATGTTTTTCGCGGAGCAATTCCAAGCGCATTATTATTAGAAAGCGAAACAGTAATTTCTCAAAAACAAGATATATTTGTAGATGAATCACAACTTTCTGACGATGAATATTTAATATATCAAGCGCTGCAACACCAAAGTTCACTTAAGGTTCAAGACATTATTTCAATCTTAAATAAAAAGAGCGTTTTTCCCATTCTTCAAAAACTAATTGATAAAAATATCCTGGTTTTGCAAGAGGAAATGCTTGAAACCTACAAACCAAAATTGGTTCGTTACGTTCGTTTAAATAAGGATTTTGATTCCAATAATGGTTTGCAGCAATTACTAGAAACGTTAAAAGGAGCCGTCAAACAAAAGGAAGTTATTTTATCGTATTTTCAATTAACAGCAACTGAAAAGAAACCGATAACAGTTAAAAAACTAACCGAAATATCTCAATCCACTTCTGGAATTATTAAAGTCTTAATTGATAAAAATATTTTTGAAGAATATTACCTTCAAGAAGATCGATTGAATTTTCAAGGAGATTCTAATGAAGGCGAATTAAAATTGAGTTCACCTCAGGAAACAGCATTCAACTCTATAAAAGAATCATTCTCCAATAAAGAAGTTTGTTTGCTTCACGGCGTAACAGCAAGTGGTAAAACAGAAATTTATATTAAGCTGATTGAGGATTATCTTGAAAAAGGAAATCAAGTGCTCTATCTATTGCCAGAAATCGCTTTAACTACCCAATTGGTAGGAAGATTGCGAGCTCATTTCGGAAATAAAGTAGCTGTTTTTCATTCTAAATACAGCAACAACGAAAGAGTTGAGGTATGGAATCAGGTGCTTGAAAAGTCGGAAAAAGCACAAATTGTAATTGGAGCGAGGTCGGCACTATTTCTCCCATTTCAGAATTTAGGTTTTGTTATTGTGGACGAAGAACACGAACAAACCTATAAGCAAGTTGATCCTGCGCCAAGATACCACGCTCGTGACGCCGCAATTGTATTAGCTGGACTGCAAAAAGCCAAAGTACTTTTAGGATCAGCAACGCCAAGTTTAGAATCCTATAATAATGCTAAAACTGGAAAGTTTGGATTGGTTACCCTTATTGAAAGGTACGGAAATGTAACACTGCCTGAAATTGAATTGGTAGATTTAAAAGACAAGTATTTTAGAAAAAAAATGTCGGGGCATTTTAGCGAAGTATTAATTGAGGAAATCACGAAATCATTGACTCTTGGCGAGCAAGTAATTTTGTTTCAAAACCGCCGAGGCTATTCTCCATTATTGGAATGTTTGACTTGTGGTCACGTTCCGCAATGCCAACAATGTGATGTGAGTTTGACTTATCACAAACATAAAAATCAGTTGCGATGTCATTATTGTGGTTATTCCATAGCAAAGCCGACGAATTGTCACGCGTGTTCTAGTGTAAATTTAACCACAAAAGGTTTTGGAACAGAGCAAATTCAGCAAGAGTTAGTCGCCCTTTTTCCAAGTTATAAGATTGGCAGAATGGATCAGGACACTACGAGAGGCAAATTTGGATTTGAAAAAATAATTGACAGTTTCAAAAACCGCGAAATTGATATATTGGTTGGAACCCAAATGCTAGGAAAAGGTTTGGATTTTGATAATGTTACTTTGGTAGGAATTATGAACGCTGACAACCTACTTTACCATCCTGATTTTAGGGCTTACGAAAGAAGTTTCCAAATGATGGCTCAGGTTTCAGGTCGTTCAGGAAGGTCTGAAAAACAAGGGAAAGTGATAATTCAAACCTATACGCCATTGCACAATACAATTCAGCAAGTAACTCGTAATGATTACGAATCGATGTTTAATGAACAATTATTAGAACGAGAAATTTATAAATATCCACCTTATTATAAATTAATAAAACTCACTTTAAAACACCGCGATTACGATAAATTAAAGGAAGGATCAATGTGGTTGTACCAAGTAATGCAGCAAAGTTTGCCAATGCCGGTATTAGGGCCTGAGGAGCCAGCAATTAGCAGAATTCGTAATGAATATATTCGAACTATTATGGTAAAAATTCCCACTGCAACCTCTATTGTAACTACGAAAAGCACACTTCAAAAAATATTGAATAGTTTTGAAACTGTAGCCGCTTATAGATCCATTCGAGTAATTGTTAATGTTGATTTTTATTAGATTATTTTATATTAAAAGAGTATTTTTGCATCACTTTTAAAAGAATTAGTTTTTGTAATGAAAAAAACGATCGCCTATATTTTATTTTCAATCTTTATATACCAAACTGTGGGTTACGTCCTTAGTTTTAATATAATGAAGTATAGTATTGAATCGGAATTTAAAACTAAAATCAAAAACAATCTAAGTGATAAGAATTGTTCCCATTTCAATATCAATTCAATTTCCAATCATTCCACTTTTAGATGGGAAGAAACAAACCATGAATTTTGGTACCAAGGCACCATTTATGATATAGTAAGTATTTCAAAATCAGGAATAATAAAGTGTATTGAAGATTCTGAAGATAATAATTTATTTAAGAATTTAGATCAATATGTTGACGGTTATTACACCAAGAATTTGAATGGAAAAAAGGCATTACAGAATATAAATACACTATTTTTTGCTTTGTTTTTACCTGCTAAAGTCGTTGAAATTCCAAATCGTTTTATTGATTATAACGATTCTCAATTTGATAAAATAGCTATTATCAAACCTTCCATTTCAATTGCTGAAATAGCACCACCACCACGTTTTTTATAGTAAATTAATTTTGACTTTATCGAAAGGCATTTTATTAAAGTGCTTAATTTATTATTAAAACATAAACAATGAAACCAAGAATACTATTATTTATGGTTGCGTTTATTTCTATACAAATAGTAGCGCAAACCAAACAAGATTCAATCAATCAATTGAAAAACGTGACCGTTAATGCACGTACAAAAACTTTGAAAGAACGTGGGGAATTTAAACGCCACGGACAAACAACTGAGGTTTTAACCTCCGAAGAATTAAATAGAAACAATCCTGCCTTTTTAGAACAAAGTTTAGGAGTAATGGCCGGCGTTCAAGTAGACAAAAGAACACAAGTGGGAGGACAACGAATTGTAATTAGAGGCTATGGAAACGATCAAAAGTTTAATAACTGGGGAATCAAAGCTTATTTTAACCAATTCCCTTTAACAAATGCTGAAGGAGTTACAATATTAGACGATGTTGATTTTTCTGTAGTCGATAATATTGAAGTAGTTAAAGGACCAGCTTCTACAATGTATGGAGCAGGAGTAGGAGGAGTAGTACGTTTTTATTTGAAAAATTCTGAAGAAAAAGGGATTACTTTAACTCAAAATACGACTACAGGATCTTTTAATTTGGTTCAAACCAATACCCGCTTGGATTATGTTACTGATAACGCTTCAATGTTTGTCAATTTCGGTCACTTGCAATCGGATGGATATCGTCCTAATGGGGAAAGTTTAAAGAACTTTATTACTTACAAAGGAGATTTTAAATTCACTGATAAGCAATCGGTTTCGGTATTTTTGAGTCATAATTATTCTCACGAAGGGATTTCGGGTCAAATACCGTATTCTTATTATTATGCAAACAATGATCCTGGAAATGATGCTTACATTAGAAAAAATGCACATTTAAATATGCAATCCACTCGTTTTGCAGTTTCAAATAATTTTAAATTCTCAAAATCATTCAGTAATTCAACTGTGCTTTTTTACACTGGAACTGATATAGAAAGCGTTTCCGCAGGAGCTTCAGGGCAAACCAATTCTCCAAATTATGGAGTTCGTTCGGTTTTTACTAAAACTAATGATTTTAATTCTTCAATTGAAAACGTTTTGAATATTGGAACGGAAATTCAACAATATACTTCACTTACATCAAGCTTCCGATTCACTGGTGATATTGCAAATCCTTTAACAGTTTCAGCAATTGCTGATGGAGCCTATTATAAATATACCACCAACCAACAATCTGTTTTTATTCACGATAGAATTAATTTCAAAAAAGCTGATTTATCAGTAATATTAGGATTGAGCGGAAATCGTATCGGCTACGACCGTAATGATTTATTAGCATTACCAGGTTTGATTATTGGAAATACCATCAATTCTTCATTTAGCAAATCGTTTAAAACATCTTTTAATCCTCACATTGCGATTCAAAAAACATATAAAGATCAAATTTTTAATGCTACCTATAGTGAAGGATTTAATGCGCCAACAGCATCAACATCTTATATAGCTGCTTTAAATAAAGCAAATGATGACTTAGTTCCTGAAAAAGCGAAAATGGTTGAGGTTTCTTCACAAGGATTGTTATTTAATACTCGTTTTGATTATCAAGTGTCCCTTTTTAATATGAGTATTGAAAATAAATTGACTCAATTAAGTGCTGCCAATCCTGCAGGCGGAAGTTATACTTATACTGCAAACACTGGAAATCAATTGAATAAAGGATTGGAAGCTAGTGTTGGGTATGTATATGAAATGAAATCGAATCCAATTATTTCTAAAGTAACATCATTTGTAAATTTCTCTTATTATGATTTCAAATACACTGATTTTTCAACAAGAGTTGGAGGTGTATTAACTGATTTTTCTAATAAAACGGTTGTTGGAGTTCCAAAACAGAAATATTCAGTAGGATTGGATTTTCAATCACCAGAAGGGATTTACATGAATACAACTTTTAATTATTTAAGTGATGTATATTCTGATTTTGCTAATACCAATAATGTGAATGGATTTGGATTGTTAAATGCTAAATGGGGTTATAAAATAGCTTCTAAAAACAAAAAATTAAGTTTAGATTTATTCGTAGCAGGAAATAATTTAACCAATCAAACCAATTATACCTTCTTATTTTTAGGAGGTAATATCAACGATTCGGATGTAAATAGCAATTTCCCAGGAATGAAAACTGACGTAAATCCGGGCTCTAGCAAAGCTTACTTTTGGAATGGAATCAATATAAAATATCACTTTTAATAGATGAAATAGGCTAGCAAACCCTTATTTTTATTGGTTTGCTGGCTTACACAAAGAAATTTCAGAAGTTTGTTTGTCAATTCAAAAATATAAGCTACTTTTGCATCCAATTTAACAATAAAATATATTTTTATGAATCATTATGAAACTGTTTTCATTTTAAATCCCGTTTTATCTGAAGTTCAGGTAAAGGAAACAGTAAGCAAATTTGAAGATTTTCTTACATCCAGAGGAGCAGAAATGGTATCCAAAGAGGATTGGGGCCTAAAAAAGATGGCTTACGAAATCCAACACAAGAAAAGTGGTTTTTACCATTTATTCGAATTCAAAGTTGCAGGAGAGGTTCTTATTGCATTTGAAACTGAATTTAGACGTGACGAGAGAGTTATGCGTTTCTTAACTGTAAGTTTAGATAAACACGCAATTTCTTGGGCTGAAAGAAGAAGAGCTAAATTAAAATCATCTAAAGCGTAATCATTATGTCAACATTACAACAATCGGCTTCAGGAAAAAAAGACGGAGATATCAGATATCTTACGCCTTTGAACATAGAAACAAATAAATTAAAAAAATATTGTCGTTTCAAAAAATCTGGTATCAAATATATCGATTATAAAGATGCAGATTTCTTATTGAAATTCGTTAATGAGCAAGGAAAAATTCTTCCTCGTCGTTTAACAGGAACTTCATTAAAATACCAAAGAAAAGTTTCAGTAGCTGTTAAAAGAGCGCGTCACTTAGCTTTAATGCCATATGTGGCGGATTTATTAAAATAATTAAAAATTAACAGTTGTTGTTTCGCTTCTGCGGGACTAACTTCTAATAACAAAGGACAACAACATGGAACTTATATTAAAAAAAGACGTTCAAAACTTAGGATTTAAAGATGATGTAGTAACCGTAAAAAATGGTTACGGTCGTAATTTCTTAATTCCTCAAGGATATGCTCAATTAGCAACTGCTTCTGCAAAGAAAGTATTGGCTGAAAATTTAAAGCAAAGAGCTCATAAAGAAGCTAAAGTTGTAAGCGATGCTCAAGCATTAGCCGAAGCTTTAAAAGCTATCGAAATTAAAATCTATGCAAAAGCAGGTGGTGAAAAATTATTTGGTTCTATTACCAATATTGATATCGCTGAAGCTTTAGCAAAAGGTGGTCAAGAAATTGACAGAAAATTCATCACAAGTGGAATTGTAAAAAGAATTGGAAAATATTCAGCTTCAGTACGTTTGCACAGAGATGTAATTGTTGAATTATCATATGAAATCATTGCTGAAAAAGCATAATTTCTAAATTCATATTTATAAATCCCGATGAAAGTCGGGATTTTTTTTTTAATCTGAATTTATTTCAGATTCTTAATTTAATTGTATAATGCATCTCTTAATAGATGGTCAAATAAATTCAGCTTAAATGAAATACGCTAGACTTACTAAAGAACAATTTGAAGAAATGCATACTGAATTCAGTAACTTTCTTGCGACCCAAGCAATCGATAAAGCAGAATGGGATCAAATAAAAATTGAAAAACCAGAAGTTGCTGAACAAGAATTGGATGTTTTCTCTGATTTGGTTTGGGAAGGAGTGCTATCAAGAACAGAATATCTAGAGCATTTTTCAAAAAATCATATTTTTCTTTTCCAATGTTTTGATACTTACGTAAAATCAATTGTATTGAAATCATTGGTGCCAGAAGTAGATTTCTTGACAAAAGAGGGCTTACATTGGCTAAGTGATAATCTATTTACAGAAACTATCGAAATGAAAATTGGTAAAAAAGAATTTACTGAAGATAGAAACCAATCCCTTTTTCAGCTAATTCAACAAGGAGCGTTCTTAAGTGACGGACAATTATTCAATCAAATAAATACCATTATTGAGTCGGAATAATTTGTAATTTATTTCAAAATCATAACCATTATTTGTAACTTTGAATCCAGGTAACTTTGTCACTTTTTTAAATGGATATTCAAATTACAATTCAAAATTTAAGAGAAGAATTAAACCAACACAATCATAATTACTATGTGTTGGACCAACCTACAATTTCAGATTTTGAATTTGATGTCAAGTTAAAACAACTTCAAGATTTAGAAAACCAATACCCTGAATTTTTCGACGAGAATTCCCCAACACAAAGAGTAGGAGGAACCATAACTAAAAACTTTGCTACTGTAGCTCATGATTACAGAATGTATTCTTTGGATAATTCTTATTCTAAAGAAGATCTTTTGGAATGGGAAAACAGAATTCAAAAAGTATTAGGTGATGTTCCTTTGGAATATGTTTGTGAATTAAAATACGACGGTGCCTCTATCAGCATTACCTATGAAAACGGAAAATTAAAGCGTGCGGTAACTCGTGGCGATGGTTTTCAAGGTGACGATGTGACCAATAATATCAAAACTATAAAATCTATTCCATTACAATTAACAGGAAATTTTCCCAATAAATTTGACATTCGTGGAGAGATAATTTTGCCTTTCGCTGGATTTGAAAAAATGAATCAGGAGTTAATAGATATTGGTGAAACGCCTTATTCTAATCCGAGAAATACCGCTTCAGGAAGTTTGAAATTGCAAGACAGTACAGAAGTTTCAAAACGCCCTTTAGATTGTTTGTTGTATTTTATTATTGGTCAAAATCTACCAATTTCTTCACAAATTGAAAGTTTAGAAAGTGCTAGATCTTGGGGATTTAAAGTGCCAAACGAAACGAGATTGGCAAAAAACTTAAACCAAGTTTTTCAATTTATAGATTTTTGGGATGAACACCGACATAAATTACCATACGAAACGGATGGAGTAGTGGTGAAAGTCAATCAATTTCAACATCAAGATGAACTAGGTTATACCGCAAAATCACCTCGTTGGGCAATGGCCTATAAATTCAAATCGGAACAAGTTTCTACTCGATTGAATTCTATTTCCTACCAAGTGGGTAGAACGGGTGCAATTACTCCAGTGGCCAATTTAGAGCCAGTGCAATTGGCGGGAACTATTGTAAAACGAGCTTCATTGCACAATGCAGATCAAATTGAAAAATTAGATATTCGAATTGGGGATGAAGTATTTGTTGAAAAAGGAGGTGAAATTATACCTAAAATTATCGCTGTGGATAATAGCAAACGCCCATCCAATTTAATTCCAACAAAATACATAACGCATTGTCCTGAGTGTCAAACCGAATTGGTTCGATTGGATGGAGAAGCTAATCATTATTGCCCAAATTTTTATGGCTGTCCTCCACAAATTATTGGAAGAATCCAACATTTTATCTCCAGAAAAGCGATGGATATTGAAGGTTTAGGAGGAGAAACGGTTGCTTTGTTATTCAATAACGGATTGGTTACTAATTATGCTGATTTATATAATTTAACTGTTGAGCAAATTTTACCTCTAGAACGAATGGCTCAAAAATCGGCTGAAAACTTGATTAATGGCGTTTCTAATTCAAAAAATGTTCCTTTTGAAAATGTACTTTTCGCACTTGGAATCCGATATGTGGGTGAAACTGTCGCTAAAAAATTGGCTAAACACTACAAAAATATCGATGCTTTAAGCAAAGCTACTTTTATGGATTTGGTTTTGGTTGATGAAATTGGAGATCGAATAGCTCAAAGTGTAATTGACTTTTTTGAGAATCCGTCAAATCAATCTATTATTACAGAATTAAAAGCACACGGAGTTCAATTTGAAATCATAGAAAAAGTAAATCCTAATGCTACCAATAAATTGGAAGGAAAAACATTTGTTGTTTCTGGAGTTTTTGAAAAATTCTCTCGCGACGAATTGAAAAATTCGATTGAAGAAAACGGGGGTAAAGTGGGAAGTTCAATTTCGGCGAAAACTCATTTTGTGGTTGCTGGAGATAATATGGGACCTGCAAAACTTGAAAAAGCAAATTCTTTGAAGATCCCAATTATTTCAGAAGACGATTATATTGAAATGGTAAAATAGTTAATTATTAGATGATGATACTTCTTCCGTTATGGGATTTCGATTTATCATTATCAAAATAAAAGTCAATTCTACCCATATTAATTCCGTAACAACCCGCTTGATTTACGATCACTTCTTTATCTTCACTATTTTTTAAAATAGTTGGTTTATCTAAGAAAGTGTGGGTGTGACCACCAATAATTAAATCAATATCTTTAGTTAAAGTAGCTAATTTTACATCTGAAATTTTGTCTTTCTCGTCGTTGTATTTGTAACCCAAGTGGGAAAGGCAAATCACAAGATCACATTTTTGTTCGTGTTTCAAAATACGAGATAGGTCTTGAGCAATTTCAACAGGATTTAAATACTTAGTTTCTTTGTAGTTCTTGCTATCTACAAGTCCTGCCAGTTCAATTCCTAGACCAAAAATTCCAACTTTTATTCCGTTTTTGTCGAAAATCTTGTATTGTTTTGTTTTTCCTTGTAAAACGGTATTGTTGAAATCGTAGTTTGAAGTAACAAAATCAAATGTTGCATTGTGCATTTGTGAGTAAAATCCCTCAATACCGTTGTCAAAATCATGATTTCCTAACGTACCAAGGTCGTATTTCATCATACTCATTAATTTCAACTCAAGTTCACCTCCATAATAATTAAAATAAGGAGTTCCTTGAAAAATATCACCTGCGTCTAATAATAATAAATTCGGATTTTCTTGTCGGATATTCTCAATTATTGCAGCTCTTCTAGATACACCACCCATATTTGCATTTCTTGGGTGATCCGCTGGAAAAGGATCAATATAACTGTGAACATCATTGGTGTGAAGTATAGTTAGATGCTTTGTATCTGAAGATTTAAAACTACTAAATGATAATCCTAATCCTGCCAAAGCCGTTGTTGCAGCTGTTTTTTGTATAAATTCTCTTCTTTTCATTGTCTTATAATTAGGTAAATTTCAAATAGTTATTCTAAAATTATTCTTTGGTCTCTTGTTGATGTGATAGTTTTTGTTTCTTTAAAGTAATCAATTAATATATTTCTCAACTTATAATTAATATCGTATTTTTCAATTCCTTTTTTGAAAAAATCCATTTTATCACCACCATTTGAAAGGTAATCTGATGTAATTACGTAATATAATTTATTTGTATCCAATGGTTTGCCTTGAATTAGAATATTTATTGGCTGATTGGATTTGGAAATCGTAAATTGAATACCTGATAATGGATGGGGTTTATTTTCAGTGATAAAATAATTTAACATTTCTATAATTTGCTCTCCTTTTAAACCCACAACAATAGCGGTATTTTCAAAAGGCATAATTTCAAATGCTGTTTTTAAGGTAACATTTCCTTTTGAAATAATAGATCTTATTCCGCCATTATTCAATAAACATAAATCCAATTGTTTATTTTCTCTAGCACTAAAAATAGTATTTCCTCTTTGTAAAGTTATATCAGCAAGTAGATTGCCAATTGTAGTCTGGTATTTTCCTGATTTGTCTAATGTTTCTGGAGCATATGAAACAGGAGTGTTTAAATCAGTATCAATATGTTCACGATAAGGCTTAATAAAGGAATCAATTGCCTCGATACTATTATTTTTATTGGTTACCCCAAAATCTTTGGCTTCAATTTTTGTGACATAATATTTTTGTTCAGCACAAGAAAATATCAGAAAAAATGTTAAGATTAAACCAAAATACCTTAAAACACCGTTATACTTTTTTAGATTTACCATCGGAATTGCAACTAATTTAATTAAATTTGTAATTAAGTAAATGTACTATGTTTTTGAATATAATAAAGAATTTTTCATTAAAAAATAAAGTTAGCAAATTGTTATCAAATACAATTGCTACTCCAAAAGATGGAGTTATTAAAACTGTTGGGGTTATTTTTGATGGAAATTTAGCTTTAGATATTGAAAATATAGTAAAAGAATTGGTTAAACAAGGAATTGATAAAAATCAAGTTAAAGTTTTGATTTTCAAAACTAAAATCAATAAAAATGAAGTTTTTAACCATGAATTAGTAACCTACAAAGAGTTCAATTGGTCAGGGGAATTAACACATTCAAAAGCGGAATTATTTTTGAATACTAATTTTGATTTACTAATTAATTATCATGAATTTGATAAGGAACCATTAGTATATTTGTCTTATTTTTCAAATGCAAATTTTAAAGTTGGTTTTAATACTCAAGATAAAATTGTAAATCAATTTATGGTAAATACCAATATTAATAATTACGAACTATTTGTAGACGAGTTATTTAAGTATTTAAAAATATTAAAAAAAATATAAAAACTAAAAATATGAATTCATTAATTGGAACAGGAGTTGCACTTGTTACCCCATTTAAAAAAGATTTTTCTGTAGATGTAGATGCATTGGTTAGAATTGTAAATTATCAAATAGATAATGGTATCAATTACCTTGTAGTTCTTGGGACCACTGCTGAAAATGCTACACTAACACAGGAAGAAAAAGAGTTAGTTATACAAACTGTAGTTACGGCAAATAAAGGTCGTTTACCTCTTGTTTTGGGAGTAGGCGGAAACAATACCCATAAGATTATTGAGGAGTTACAAACCAGAGATTTCACTAATTTTGTTGCTATTTTATCCGTTTCTCCATATTATAATAAACCAACACAAGAAGGAATTTATCAGCATTTTAAAGCTATTGCAAATGCTTCTCCGATTCCTGTTATTCTTTATAATGTACCTGGTAGAACAGGTAGTAATATGTTGCCTTCAACAGTTCTACGCCTTGCAAATGAATTTAAAAATGTAGTTGCAATTAAAGAAGCTGCAGGAGATCTTGTTCAAGCGATGAGTATTATTAAGGACAAACCTAAAGATTTTCATGTAATTTCAGGTGATGATATGATTGCTTTACCGATGGTTTTAGCTGGTGGAAGTGGAGTTATTTCGGTTATTGGTCAAGGTTTTCCAAAACAATTCTCAGATTTAATTCAATTGGGATTAGATAGAAAAGTTGATGAAGCCTTTCAATTGCACTATAAACTTGCTGATAGTATCGATATGATTTTCGAACAAGGAAATCCTGGAGGTATCAAAGAAGTATTGAAATCATTGGGAATTTCTGACAATTGCCTGCGTTTACCTTTAGTAAATGTAAATTCAGATTTGGCAAATAGAATTGATTTATTTGTTCAGAAAAACAAATAATTTTCGAAGAGATTGGACTTGAATTATAAATAGAAAAAATATTTTGTAGTCGCTAAATTAATAACTAAATTTGCAGTTCGTTTTTTAAGGTAATAATACCATTAAAACTGCCGAAACTTAATAATAAAATGAAGAAATACATCTATATAGTTTTAATAATTTTAGGTTTTTCGTCTTGTAGCGAATATCAAAAAGCCATAAAATCTGAAGATCTTACGGTAAAATTTAATCAAGCTGCAAAACAATATGAAAAAGGTAAATATTATAAAGCTTTAACACTTTTCGAACAAATGGCTCCCTCATTTAGAGGAAATCCTCAGGCAGAGAAGATGTTTTACATGTTTTCACAATCGTATTATAAAACAAAACAATATTATTTATCTGGATATCAATTTGAAAGTTTTGCTGCGGGATTTCCCAAAAGCGACAAACTTGAAGAAGCTTCATTTTTAGGTGCTAAAAGTTATTCAATGCTTTCTCCAATGTATAGTTTAGACCAAACTGATACCGATAAAGCAATTGATAAACTACAATCGTTTATAGATGCTTTTCCAAATTCTTCTTTTTTACCTGAAGCTAATGTTATTGTTAAAGAATTAAGAGAAAAAATTGAGAAGAAAGCATATGAAAATGCATATGGATACAATAAAATATCTGATTTTAAATCGGCTTTGATAGCTTTAGATAATTTTATAATAGATTATCCAGGAACGCCATACAAAGAAAAAGCTTTATATTATAAATTAGATTCTGCTTATCAATTAGCTATAAATAGTATTCCTTCAAAAATGGAAGAACGTTTAATTGCAGCTAAAGCAGCGCATGCTAGTTTATTAAAATTTAATTCAAATACTGAATACAAACAAAAAGCCGACGATATGTTGGCTAGAATTAATACAGATTTAAAACAATTTTCAAAATAATTAGAAAGTCATGGATTTAAAAAAGACGAATGCTCCAGTAAATACAATTACTTACAATAAAAGTAAGATTGAAGAGCCAACGGGTAATGTGTATGAAGCAATTACTATTATGGCTAAAAGAGCGAATCAAATTAACTCTGAAATCAAAAAAGAATTGACTGAAAAGTTGGAAGAATTTGCAACTTACAATGACAGTTTAGAGGAAGTATTCGAAAATAAAGAACAAATTGAAGTTTCTAAATTTTACGAAAAATTGCCTAAACCTCACGCTTTAGCAGTTCAAGAGTGGTTGGATGATAAAATCTACTACAGAGAAACAAAATAAATAAATTACAATGTCAGTTTTAAGCGGTAAAAAAATAGTACTAGGAATTTCTGGTGGAATTGCTGCTTATAAAACTGCGTCATTGGTTAGATTATTCATAAAAGCAGGTGCACATGTCCAAGTGATAATGACACCTGCTTCTAAGGATTTTATAACTCCGTTAACTCTATCAACTTTATCTAAAAGACCTGTTTTTTCAAGCTTTTATAAAGAAGACGAAACTTTAGATTCAGAAGTTGAAAATCCAAATCAAAACTTAGAATGGAACAATCACGTTGAAATTGGACTTTGGGCTGATTTAATGATTATTGCTCCCGCTACTGCAAATACATTGTCTAAAATGGCAAATGGTATTTGTGATAATTTACTTATTGCAACCTATTTATCGGCTAAATGTCCCGTTTATTTTGCACCTGCAATGGATTTGGATATGTACAAGCATCCATCTACAATTGAGAGTTTTAACAAATTAGAATCGTTCGGAAATACAATAATTCCAGCAGAATCTGGGGAATTAGCGAGTGGACTTTCTGGCGAAGGAAGAATGGCAGAGCCTGAAAATATAGTTGCTTTTATAGAAAATAAAATGGAATTTAAATTACCTTTATTAGGTAAAAAAATTCTAATTACTGCTGGTCCAACCTACGAAGCGATAGATCCTGTTCGATTTATTGGAAACCATTCCTCGGGGAAAATGGGGTATGATTTGGCTTTATGTGCTGCAAATTATGGTGCCTCGGTGATATTAATTTCTGGTCCAACCCATTTATCTATTAATCATGATTTTGTAAAGGTTATTAATATAAATTCGGCAGAGGAAATGTATGCTGAATGTCAGAAATATTTTAAAACTTCAGATGTTTTTATAGGTGCTGCCGCTGTAGCCGATTACAAACCAAAAAATCCGGCTCTTCATAAAATAAAAAAGTCTGAGGATTCGTTTGTTATTGAATTAGAAAAAACAAAAGACATATTGCAATCATTAGGAAAAAGTAAAGAAAATCAATTTTTAATAGGTTTTGCATTAGAAACTGAAAATGAAATTGAAAATGCAAAGCTAAAAGTTCAGAAAAAAAACTTAGATTTGATAGTTTTAAATTCTTTACAAGATAAAGGTGCAGGATTTGGTGGATCGACTAATAAAGTTACTTTTATAGACAGTAATTTCAATGTGTTTCCGATGGAATTAAAATCTAAAGAAGAAGTTGCAAACGATATTTTAATAAAAATAATTGCTCATTATGAAGCTTAAATTATATAGTTTTCTTTTATTATTGTTTTTTGGAATTGCAAATGCACAACAGTTAAATTGTACTGTAAATGTGAATGCAGATAAAATCGCTATTACTAACAAACAAATTTTCAATACTTTAGAGAAATCCTTATCAGATTTTATTAATAAAACTGATTGGGCTGGAGTTCCTTACAAACAGGAAGAAAAGATCAATTGTTCAATGTATATTACGGTAACTGCATACGATTCAAATCAATTTACTGCAACAATTCAGGTACAATCTTCTCGACCAATATTTAATTCAACTTACTCTTCACCGATATTGAATTTTAATGACAAAGATTTTTCATTTAAATACAATGAGTTTGAAAATTTGAATTTTACTCCTACTAATTTTGAATCCAATTTAGTTTCGGTTGTTGCTTTTTATAGTTATGTGATAATCGGTATGGATGCAGATACTTTTTCCAAACAAGGAGGAAGTAAATATCTAGAAACTGCTCAAGATATTGCTAATGTGGCAATTACTGGCGGTTATAAAGGTTGGGGGCAAGCAGATGGAAATCAAAATCGTTATTTTTTAATTAATGATATGCTTTCAAGTACTTTCAGTCCTTTTAGAGAAGCATTATATGGATATCATTTTGAAGGACTAGATTTAATGCATAGCGATTTAAAATCTGCAAAATTAAAAATTAAAGATGCCATTTCAACTCTTGGTAAAATTAATGAAACACGTCCAAATGCCTTTATTACCAGAGTTTTCTTTGATGCCAAATCGGATGAAATTGTTTCGGTTTTTTCAGCAGGACCATCAATTGATATTAAAGACTTAATTGGAAACTTGAATACTATTTCCCCTATAAACTCATCAAAATGGGCGGAAATTAAGTATTAATTATTCAAATTTATAAATAGTAACCTCAATGCTAGCTTCACTTTCAATAAGTAATTTTGCGTTAATTGATAAATTGGGAATTGATTTTTCTGATGGTTTTTCAATTATTACTGGTGAAACGGGTGCTGGAAAATCGATTTTACTCGGTGCATTGGGTTTAGTATTAGGAAAAAGAGCCGATTTAACTTCCCTTAAAAATAAAGAGGAGAAATGTGTGATAGAAGCTCATTTCCAAATAGCAAATTATAATCTTCAGGCCTTTTTTGAATCAAATGATTTGGATTATGAAGACGAAACTATCATTCGAAGAGAAATATTGCCTTCAGGGAAATCAAGAGCTTTTATAAATGACAGCCCCGTAAATCTTCAAGAATTACAAGAACTAAGTGTATTTTTAATTGACATTCATTCCCAACATCAAACTCAAGAACTTTCAGAGGAACTTTTTCAATTTCAAATAATTGATTCAGTTGCTGAAAATCAAGACAATATAAACCGATATTCAGCAATTTTAAGTACTTATAAAAAAGACAGATCAAATCTAGCAACACTTACTTCCAAACTACAAACACTATTAAAAGAGCAAGATTACAATACGTTTTTATTGGATGAATTGTTAGCGGCGAAGTTAAAAGTGAATGAGCAAGAGGAATTAGAACAAGTATACGAACAACTTAATAATGTCGAATTTATTAAGGAAAATTTGGATAAATCTTTGGCTTTGGCCAATGAAGAGCAGTTTGGGATTTTACAAAATCTTAAGGAAATCAAAATTGCTTTACAGAAAACAATTTCTTTTTCACCAGAATACCAATCTTTATTTGACAGAATTAATAGTGTAACAATTGAATTTGATGACATTATTAGTGAGTTAAATCAGCAAACTGAAAATTTAGTACATGATCCTGAGAATTTAGAATTGGTGAACCAAAAGTTGCAAAACATTTATAATTTACAAAAGAAACACCAAGTAAATTCGATTGAAGAACTTTTAGAAATTCAAAACGATCTAGATAATAAAGTGGTTTCTGTAGTAGAATTAGAATTTGAAATAAAGAAATTGGCTGATAGTATTGAAGCTGCTGCTTCTGAATTAGATAAATCGGCACTTAATATCCGTAACAATAGATTAAAAGCGGTTCCTGTTTTATCTGAAAAATTGATTTTTATTTTAGAGCAATTGGGAATGCCAAATGTTCGTTTTAATATGGAATTAAAAGAAACGGAGCATTATTTTGCAAATGGAAAGGACGAATTACAATTTTTGTTTTCTGCTAACAAAGGTTCCGATTTTGGATTATTGAAAAAGGTAGCTTCAGGTGGAGAATTATCAAGAATAATGCTTGCTGTAAAAGCGATTTTGGCTCAATATTCTAACTTGCCAACCATCATATTTGATGAAATTGATACTGGTGTTTCAGGTGAAATTGCAAACAAAATGGCGGCGATTATGAAAGACATGAGCAATAAAATCCAAGTTTTTTCAATTACACATTTACCACAAATTGCTGCAAAAGGAAAAACACATTATAAAGTATACAAGTCAATTCAGGGAGATACAACAATCTCAGAATTAAAATTGCTAACATTTGAAGAAAGAATTGTTGAAATTGCAGAAATGCTATCCGGTAAAGATATTTCTGATTCTGCTTTAAATCACGCAAAAGCCTTATTAAATTAAATATTTTTATAATTTTGCAACACAATCAATACAACTACTATTATTAATTAGATTAAAATAAAAAAATGATCATAGAACCAAGAATGAGAGGGTTTATTTGCTTAACAGCACATCCAAAAGGTTGTGAGCAAAGCGTAAAAAATCAAATTGAATATGTTAAATCTAAAGGATCAATTGATGGTGCTAAAAAAGTATTAGTAATTGGAGCATCAACAGGATTTGGTTTAGCATCAAGAATTACAAGTGCTTTTGGTTCAAATGCTTCAACAATTGGAGTGTTTTTTGAAAAACCACCAACTGAAGGAAAAACAGCTTCTCCAGGTTGGTATAATTCAGCAGCTTTTGAAAAATTAGCTCATGAATCTGGATTGTATGCAAAAAGTATCAATGGCGATGCTTTTTCTAATGAAATAAAACAACAAACTATTGATTTAATTAAAGCCGATTTAGGACAAATTGATTTGGTTATTTATAGTTTAGCATCACCAGTTAGATTAAATCCAAACACAGGTATTTTGCACCGTTCTGTACTTAAACCAATTGGAAGTACATTTACAAATAAAACAGTTGATTTCCATACAGGTAACGTTACAGAAGTTTCAATTGAGCCTGCTAATCAAGAAGATATTGACAATACTGTTGTTGTAATGGGTGGTGAAGATTGGCAAATGTGGATGAATGCTTTAAATGAGGCAGGAGTTTTAGCTAATGATGCATTGACTTTAGCCTATTCTTATATAGGACCGGAAGTTACAGAAGCGGTTTATAGAAAAGGAACAATTGGTCGTGCAAAAGATCATTTGGAAGCGACAGCTTTTGAAATTACTAAACAATTAGAAAGTGTCAATTGTAAGGCTTATGTTTCGGTGAATAAAGCTTTGGTAACTCAAGCAAGTTCTGCAATTCCAGTAATTCCATTGTATATTTCTTTATTGTATAAAATAATGAAAGAGGAAGGAATTCACGAAGGCTGTATTGAACAAATCCAACGTTTATTTGAACATAGATTGTATACAGGTTCTGAAATTCCAACTGATGACAAAGGTAGAATTAGAATTGATGATTGGGAAATGAGAGATGATGTACAAGAAAAAGTGGCTAAGTTGTGGAAAGAAGCCACAACAGAATCTTTACCAAATATTGGAGATTTAAAAGGTTATACAAGTGATTTTCATAATTTATTTGGTTTCGGATTTGATGGTGTGGATTATCAAGCTGACACTAACGAAATGGTTGCAATCTCAAGTATTTCTTAAAAATATTTAATTTTAATACGCCACAAATACAGAGGTTTACGAAAATATCCTTTGAATTTGTGGCTTTTAATTTTTATACACAATTATAATACTTAATAGATATTAGAATTATATTTGTAAATTAAAATAAAAACAAATAATAGAAATGTATTTTTCAATAATTATTCCCGTTTATAATCGTCCTGACGAGATAAAAGAACTTCTAGGTAGTTTAGTTGAAACTGACTATAAAGAAGATTTTGAAGTGGTTATTATTGAAGATGGCTCAAGTTTGACTTGCGAAAATGTGATTGATTCATTTAATAACAAATTAAATATATCCTATTATAATAAAGAAAATACAGGACCTGGTGATTCTAGAAATTATGGAATGAAAAAGGCAAAGGGCGAGTATTTTTTGATTTTTGATTCCGATTGTATTATTCCAAAAAACTATTTGTCAGAAGTTTCAAAACAATTAATACAAGAATATGTTGATTGTTTTGGTGGTCCTGATCGTGCGATGGCTAGTTTTACAAACATTCAAAAAGCTATAGATTTTACAATGACTTCGTTTCTTACAACTGGTGGGATTCGCGGAGGATCTGAAACAATTGATCGTTTCCAACCTCGTAGTTTTAATATGGGTTTGTCGAAAAAAGCTTTTGAAACTTCAGGAGGTTTTGGTAATATTCACCCGGGTGAAGACCCAGATTTATCAATTAGATTGTGGAAATTAGGTTTTGAAACGAAACTATTTTCTGAGGCATTTGTTTATCACAAAAGACGAATCGATTGGGATAAATTTTATCTTCAGGTTAATAAATTTGGTAAAGCCAGACCTATTTTAAATAGTTGGTATCCAGAATACAATAAGATCACTTTTTTTTTACCAACCATTTTTATTATTGGATTTTATTTTTCAATTTTCTTATTAATATTTGCTCAGGATATGCTTCTAAAACTTTATTTTATTTACTTTTTTATTTTGTTTTTGGTTTCAACCTATAAATCTAGAAACTTTATTGTTGGCTATTTTTCTGTTAAAGCTGCTTGGAAACAATTTTCAGGTTACGGTTTTGGGTTTTTAGAATCATTCATTAAAATTATAATTTTAAAACAACAACCAGAACAAGCTTATCCTGAATTATTCTTTAAGAAATGACAAAAATCATTGGATTAACTGGCGGAATAGGAAGTGGGAAAACCACGATAGCGAATCATTTAAAATCGATAGGAATTCCAGTTTATAATTCTGATGATCAAGCAAAAAAAATCCTTTATTTACCTGAAACAATTGATTCACTAAAATCTGCTTTTGGTAATGTTGTTTTTACAAACGAATTGTTTGACAAAGATAAATTAGCAAAACTCGTTTTTAATAATCCGGAACAATTAAAGTTACTCAATAAAATAATTCATCCTGCAGTAAAAGTTGATTTTGAGAATTGGCTTAAAGCAAATAAAAATTCACCACTTATAATAAAAGAAGCAGCAATTTTATTTGAAAGCGGAAGTTATAAAGATTGCGATGCGATAATTTCCATTTCTGCTCCTCAAGAAATGAGAATTCAAAGAGTTATTGAAAGAGATCACTTAACTTTTGACGAAGTGGTGTCTAGAATTAACAATCAATGGACCGATGAAATGCGTAAAAACAAGAGTGATTATGTTATTGATAATCAAGATATTGAAAAAGCGTGTGCACAAACAGAAGATTGTATTAAAATTTTATTAAATTACTAAAAAAAGCTTAAATTGTTAATGTTTGGTTAATATATTAATAGAATAAATGTTAAAATATTAAATTTGATTGATGAATAAATTATTTTTCCGTTTACTAATTGTACTAATGAGTTTGTCCCTAATTGGGATAATATTGGTACAAGTTTATTGGTTTAATTCTTCATTTCAGAATAATGATGAGCAATTCCGTTTTCACGTTCAGCAAGCGATTGTAAATGTTTCTGATAAATTACAAAAAAGAGAAGCATATAGTTTTTACGACAAATACAATCGTTTCAAGGACAGTACTGGAAAGGCTCCACAAAAGAAGGATTTACTAGAGTTTTATTACGTTCAAAAGAATACTGAAACCAATGAAACGATAATCTATTCTAACAGTATAATTGCCGAAGATTATTCAATTTCATCTTCCATTTTTAATAAAAAAGTGGATAGTGTTAAGTTGAAAAGTTTTTCTTCCAAAAGGACTACTGAAATATATAATGATAATAAAATAGACAATTCGTCTGTTCAAAATAGTATAATGCCCGATTCTAAAATTCAAAAATCAGGTAGTTTAGATATTTTAGATAACGCACAGTTTGAAATTTTCTTTAAAGATATTGCTTCAACAATGCCTATTCAAGAACGAGTTTCAAATGAAATTCTTCAAAAATTATTGTTGAATGAGTTGGATGAGTTTGGTATAAAAACGCCTTTTGAATATGGAATTTATAGTAATGGATTAGCGACCAAAATTAAATCTGAAAAATTTAATTACGACAAACACAATACCTATTCAATTCCTGTTTTTACAGACAATGAAGGCACAAGTTCTTATCAATTATTGGTTAGTTTTCCGCATAAAAAGACATTTTTATTTTCGGAATTGTTAGGAATAACGGTATTGTCAATAATATTTACATTGATTATTATTATTGCTTACTCCAGTGCTTTAAATCAATTGATTCGTCAAAGACAGATTTCTGAAATTAAAACAGATTTCATTAATAATATGACGCATGAATTTAAAACACCAATTGCAACGATTAATTTGGCTTTAGATGCGATCAAAAATCCTAAGATAATTGACGACAAGGAAAAAGTTCAGCGCTATTTGCAAATGATAAGGGATGAAAACAAGAGAATGCATGCGCAAGTTGAAAATGTTTTACGAATATCTAAATTAGAAAAAAGAGAATTAGAAATCAATAAGGAAAACAACAACTTACATGATATTATTGATGAGGCAGTTGAGCATATTAATTTGATTATTGAAGACCGTCAAGGTACAATTACAACTCATTTTGATGCGACGAGAACATCAGTTTTATTGAATGACGTTCATTTTACAAATGTAATTGTAAATATATTGGATAATGCAATTAAATATTCACCTGAAACACCTGTGATTGATATTTATACTGAAAACGTAAAAGATTTCATTATAGTTAAAATAAAAGACCAAGGGGCTGGAATGAGTAAAGTTGCTCAAAAGAGAATATTTGAAAAGTTCTACAGAGAACACACTGGAGATTTACACAATGTAAAAGGCCACGGATTAGGATTGGCGTATGTTAAGAAAATTGTAGAAAATCATGACGGTGAAGTTTATGTAGAAAGCGAAAAAGGAAAAGGAAGTACATTTATAATAAAATTACCACTAATTAATTAATAATATTATGGAAACAGACAACAAAAAAATTCTTTTAGTAGAAGACGATCAAAATTTCGGAGCCATTTTAAAAGACTATTTAATGCTAAATGATTTTGATGTTACATTGGCAAAAAATGGTATGGAAGGCTTTGAGAAATTCAAAAAAGACACCTACGATTTATGTATTCTTGACGTAATGATGCCTTATAAAGACGGGTATACACTTGCAAAAGAAATTAGAGAAAAAAATAAGGAAGTGCCTATTGTTTTTTTAACAGCAAAATCTATGAAAGAGGATGTGTTGAAAGGATATAAAGTTGGTGCAGATGATTATTTAAATAAGCCATTTGATTCTGAGGTTTTGTTAATGAAAATCCGAGCAATTATTCAAAGAAAAGCAACAGATACAAAAACGGATGCTACTAAGTTTGAATTTCAAGTTGGTGCATTTCACTTGAATTCTAAATTACGTTTCTTGACCTTTAAAGACCAAGAATCGATAAAATTATCTCCTAAGGAAAATGAATTACTTAAGTTATTAGTACTTTATGAAAACGACTTAATGCCGAGAGAGTTAGCATTAACGAAAATTTGGAGAGACGACAATTACTTTACTTCAAGAAGTATGGACGTTTATATTGCCAAACTGAGAAAATACTTAAAACCGGATGCCAATGTTGAAATTTTAAATATTCACGGTGAAGGCTTTAGATTGGTAATAAAAAACAAAGTTTCAGATAAATAAATTTAAAAACTCCGAGAAATCGGAGTTTTTTATTTTAAATTAATTTCTAAAGCAAAACAAGTTTTCTCTTCTTTTGTGATTGTAAATTGAATTTTATTTGAATCCTCGCATTTATTGATTTCAATATTGTCTTTCAGTGAAAGTTCTTTTAAGAAGTTCATTTCAAATGATTCTATTTGTTGTTTCAAGATTATTTCAGTGTTTAAATAATCTAAGCACCATTCTAGATATTTCACATTGTTGACATGATTTACAATATCTAAATCGGATAATACAACTTCTTTTTTATTGATTTTTTCTAAGGAATCACCAGCTATTATTTTTGAAAAACTAATTTTTGCAGTTTTTCTTTCTGGAAATAATTCAAAGTGAGAAATAGGTAGTTTTAATTCTTCAGGTCTTCTAATTTTAGTATTGAATACCACCCAGAAAGTTTCGCATCCTATAATTTTTCTTCCATTTAAAAGAACCTCAATAGCTCTGACAGAACGAGAATTTTCAAGACTATTGATCCAAGTATTAATTGTGATTACGTCTTTCCATTTCGGTAATTCTGTAATTTCAACTCGCATTCTACTTAAAACCCAAGCTTGATTAAATTCCTGCATATCAGAGAAACTGATTCCACCCAATTCCGAATGAGCAGCAGCAGTTAGCTGAATTAAATTACATAAATCGGTGTATTTTAAATTGCCGTTTGGATTGCATTGTGTAAAATTGATTTCCCAATCTTTGCTTAAAACGGATGTAAATTGACTTGAAATCGGCATATTAAATTTTATTATTTATGAATTCTATGATTTCTTCTTTGTTTACATCGTATTCAAACCATTTAGTTTCTGGGTTTCTTTTAAACCATGTAAGTTGCCTTTTTGCAAATCGACGTGTATTTTTTTTAATTTCCTCTATTGCAAATTCTAATGCTATTTCATTATCAAAATAACTAAATAATTCTTTGTAACCAACTGTTTGTAATGCATTTAAGTCTTTTTGTGGATACACTTTTTTGGCTTCCGCCAATAATCCCTCGTTCATCATTATGTCTACGCGTTGGTTTATTCGGTTATAAATTACTTCTCTTTTTGCTTCTAAACCAATTAGAATAGGAGTGAAGCTTCTTTGATTTTTCTTCTGATTAATAAAGGAAGAATAAGGTTTTCCAGTTCCAATGCAAACTTCCACGAAACGCATCATTCTTTGTGGATTTAAAAGTGTTTGTGGATTTTTCTGAGTTAGTTCTGCGTAATAATTTGGATCTAGTTTTTTTAAGTATTCTTGTAAATAGCCAATTCCGTTTGTTTCAAATTCTGACATCACAGCATCTCGAATGCTTTTATCAATTTCTGGAATATCATCAAAACCTTTTAAAATTGCGTCTACGTACAATCCTGAACCTCCAACAAGTATTGCAAAATCATTGGTTTTATAAAGTTCGTTAAGTTTTGAAATGGCTTCTTTTTCAAAGTCACCCACGTTATAACTTTCAAATATCGATTTGTTATGTATAAAATGATGTTTTGCAGATGAAAGCTCTAATTCGTTGGGAACAGCGGTACCAATGCTAATTTCCTTAAAAAATTGTCGGCTATCACAGGAAATAATTTCACAATTGAAATGTTGAGCCAAAGCAATACTTAAGGAAGTTTTTCCTATAGCTGTTGGTCCAACGATGGTGATTAAGTACTTCATATTTTTTTAGCCCGGATAGTAGTGGAAATCCCATTTTATTGCTCGGAACGAAGCAAAAAATGGATTGCAACGAATAGCCGGAAATAGCTCCAAATAAAATTAAAATTTTACAATTTTCAATAATTTATTTTTACGAATTTGGCTTTGAATTATATTTCTGGCATCTCGATTATTTTGCATTGGAATAATAATATTCTTAAGTATTTCGATTTTTTGTACCTGATAATTCAGATCATAAAACGCATATCCCTTGTAAATACCGTTTTCAATTAAAACTGCACTGCGTTCGTGAATTGTTCGTCCTTTGTCTTTCAGAATCATGTTTTGATCTTCAAAACTATTCTTAGAAATAAACGTTGAAACTCTCGAATTGTATTCTTCAGGCGTTATTTTTCCAATACAGGCGCCATCACATTCCTTAATTTTGTATTGGAAACAGGCGTCATTTGTCACATATAAACCTGTTAATTTTTGACACAAATGATAGTCAGCTGTGATTCTGAATAACGTATTTTTAGCTTCTTGCATGGTTGAAAACGAAGTAATTTCTTTTTTTCGACCATCGGCTTTTTGTAATTTCAAATTTAAGTAACCGTTCTTATCTTCTTCGGCATACAATGCAATGTTGAATAGGTTCTTTCTTTGTGCGCGATTATAAATAGGTTTATGAATTTTAATTTCTTCACTTTCTTTCAACAAAGCAATTAATTCGCTTCCAGTTTCTTCAAATGTAACTTTAAAAACTTCCGATTGTATTTTAACTGATTTTTTATCAACACCGGTAAAATGTTGGTTAATTCGTTTTTTAATATTCTTACTTTTACCAATATATATAATTCTACCTTCTTCATTATGAATATAATAAACTCCAGTATTTGAAGTAACACTTTCTATAATTGAATATAATTTTGGAGTTATTCCTTTAAGTACTTCTGTTTTAATTAACTCTTGAACTATTGATTTTTCGGTGTCTTTAGCAAGCAATAATTGAAATAATTTTAGGGTTGCCAATGCATCTCCGCTAGCTCGATGTCTGTCTGCCATTGGAATTCCTAGAGCGCGAACTAGTTTTCCTAAACTGTGTGAAGGTTGTTCTGGTAATAATTTTTGGGATAATTCTACAGTGCAAAGTGTTTGCTTATTAAAATCGAATCCTAATCTTCGGAATTCTGTTCGAAGTATTCGGTAATCAAAAGAGGTGTTGTGGGCTACTAAAACACAATCATTTGTGATTTCAATAATACGTTTTGCGACTTCATAAAACTTTGGAGCGCTTCTTAACATTGCATTATTAATACCTGTTAATTTGACTACAAAAGGCTGAATAGGGATTTCAGGATTTACCAAACTGATAAATTGATCTACAATTTCGAGGCCGTCAAATTTATAGATAGCGATTTCCGTAATTCCTTCTTCGTTGAATTGTCCTCCGGTGGTTTCTATGTCGAGTATGCAGTAAATCGTTATTTTGTTTAAGTTTATATTAACGTCCTCCAAAGATACTACTTCCAATTCGAACCATAGTACTTCCGCACTCAATTGCAAGTTGGTAGTCGCCCGACATTCCCATTGAAAGAATTGACAAATGACAATTAACAATTGATAATGACTTTTTAGTGTCAAAAATCGATTTTAAATGTTCGAATTCTTTTTTGATTTGATTTTGGTTTTCTGTAAACGTTGCCATTCCCATTAAACCAACTATTTTGATATTTTTTAAGTTTATAAATGATTCGGAGGCTAATAAATTTTCTAGTTCATCTTCATTCAAACCAAACTTTGTTTCTTCTTCTGCAATATGAATTTGCAGCAAACAGTCTATTATTCTATTGTTTTTTAAAGCTTGTTTGTTGATTTCTTCTAATAATTTTAAACTATCAACTCCATGAATCAAACTCACATATGGCGCCATATATTTCACCTTATTCGTTTGAATATGACCAATCATGTGCCATTGAATGTCTTTGGGCATTTGTTCCCATTTCTCGGTCATTTCTTGGATTTTGTTTTCTCCAAATACGCGTTGGCCAGCATTATAAGCTTCCATTAAATCGGCAACGGGTTTGGTTTTTGAAACAGCAACAAGAGTTACATGTTCAGGTAATGAGGATTTTATTTTGAGTAAATTATCTTTTATTGACATTTAATATTCAATTAAGAAATAAATTGTTTTGCAATTTTCTCTGCTTTTTTACTCTCGCTATAATCATAGAACCCTTCACCAGATTTTGAACCTAATTTTCCAGCGCGAACCATATTTACTAAAAGTGGGCAAGGAGCATATTTTGGATTTTTGAATCCATCATGCATTACATTTAAAATGGCTAAACAAACATCAAGCCCAATGAAATCGGCTAATTGTAATGGTCCCATTGGTTGTCCCATTCCTAATTTCATAACGGTATCAATTTCATAAACGCCAGCCACTTTATTGTATAAAGTTTCAATTGCCTCATTTATCATTGGCATCAAAATTCTATTGGCAACAAATCCAGGGTAATCATTTACTTCTACTGGAGTTTTTCCCAATTTTTCAGACAATTCCATGATGATTTTTGTAACTTCATCAGAAGTATTGTATCCACGAATAATTTCTACCAATTTCATAATTGGCACCGGATTCATGAAGTGCATTCCGATAACTCTTTCAGGATGAGCAACTACAGATCCTATTTGTGTAATTGAAATAGAAGAAGTATTGGTTGCTAAAATTGTATTGTGCGAACAAACGTCATTCAGTTGTTTGAAAATACTCAATTTTAAATCTACGTTTTCTGTTGCCGCTTCTACCACTAAATCCACACCTACAACGCCATCTTTAATATCGGTATAAGTGATAATATTGGAAATAGTTTTTAGTTTGTCCTCCTCTGTAATAGTTCCTTTTGCCACCATTCGATCTAAATTAGTAGCAATAGTCGCCATTCCTTTGTCTAAAGATTTTTCAGAAATATCAATTAGTTTTACGGTAAATCCGCTTTGAGCAAATGTGTGAGCAATTCCATTACCCATTGTTCCAGCTCCAATTACAGCTATTATTTTCATATATTATTTTTTAAAACAATCAATTATTTGATAAGCAACTCTCAACGCATTAGTGCCTTGTTCCAAAGTTACCACTGGTGTTGTATTATTATTTATGGCATCAGCGAAGGAATTTAGTTCGTCTAAAATCGCATTATTTTGTTCCACTTCTGGATTTGCAAAATAGATTTGTTTTTTGATGCCTTCTGCATTTTGTAAAATCATATCAAAATCACCAGGTACTTCAGGAGCATCTTTCATTTTTACCACTTCACATTTTTTCTCTAAGAAATCTACTGAAATGTAAGCGTCTTTTTGAAAGAAACGAGATTTGCGCATGTTTTTCAATGAAATTCTGCTTGCAGTTAAATTGGCAACACAACCATTTTCGAATTCAATTCTGGCATTGGCAATATCTGGAGTTTCACTAATCACAGAAACACCACTTGCATTTATAAGTTTTACTTTGGAGGGAACCACACTCAAAATCGCGTCAATATCGTGAATCATTAAATCTAAAACTACAGGAACATCAGTACCTCGAGGGTTGAATTCAGCCAATCGATGGGTTTCAATAAACATTGGATTCTCAATCATGTCCTTGGTTGCAATAAATGCAGGATTGAATCTTTCCACGTGACCCACTTGCCCTTTTACATTATACTCATTTGCTAAAGCAATAATTTCTTCAGCCTCAGCGACAGTGTTTGAAATGGGTTTTTCGATAAAAACGTGTTTTCCAGACTTAATAGCCACTTTAGCACATTTATAATGAGAAAGAGTAGGGGTTACAATATCAATAACGTCTACAGCGTGAATTAAAGTTGCAATAGTATGAAATTGCTTGTAGCCAAATTCTTCTGCAATTTTTGCTCCGTTTTCTTGATTTTCATCATAAAAACCAACCAATTCGTATTGGTCTGATTGTTGTAATAATCGTAAATGTATTTTTCCGAGATGTCCAGCACCTAAAACTCCTACTTTTAACATAACTAAGTATTTTCAACAAAAATAGCAATAAATTGATAATAAATTAATGCATTTAAAATTAAATCCATCATTTGAATTGTCGATTACTTTCTTAAATTTACATCATAAATAATAATTAGTTTTGAAAGACACAGCCAAACATCAAGGACTTAGAAACCAGCTTGTAAAATTGTTGCAAGAAAAAGGAATCGTTGACAAAAACGTACTAAAAGCAATTAGTACTATTCCGCGCCATTTATTTTTAAATTCAAGCTTTGAAGACTATGCCTATCAAGACAAAGCATTTCCAATAGGTGCCGGACAAACGATATCACAACCTTATACAGTTGCTTTTCAAAGCCAATTATTAGAGATTAAAAAAGGAGATAAAATTCTAGAAATAGGAACAGGATCAGGATATCAAACCGCTGTTTTGTATTTAATGGGCGCTAAAGTGTATAGCGTAGAAAGGCAAAATGAGTTATTCAAACAAACTTCTGCCTTATTACCAAAATTAGGAATTCGACCTAAACATCTTTCTTTTGGTGACGGTTATAAAGGGTTGCCAAATCACGCACCTTTTGATAGTATAATTGTTACTGCAGGCGCTCCCACAATTCCAAAACCATTAATGGCACAATTAAAAATAGGAGGTAAGCTGATTATTCCTGTTGGGGAAGAAAATCAAATTATGATTAAGTTGATTAGAAAAAACGAAACCCAATTTGAAAAACACGAATGTGGTGATTTTAAATTCGTTCCTTTATTAGAAGATAAAAAATAAAGCAAAAACCTCGAAATATCGAGGTTTATTGTCCAATAATATTTAAATAACGCTCCAAACTTTCTTTCTCAATTTGAGCAATAAACATCAAAAAGTCTTCTTTGTTGTTTTTAGTTTGAGCCGTTTCAAGGGTATTATAATATTGCATTCTATTTTCGTAATCTCCTTTAATATTTGCAATTACATACCCATGCTGAAGCAAAATAAGGTTCATTACTAAACGAGAACTTCTACCATTTCCATCAATAAATGGATGAATGGTTACTAAACGTTCATGAAGTTCAGCGGCTAAAATAACCGGATGCAATCTCTTTTTATTGGATTCATACCAAATAAAGAAATCTTCCATTTCTTTGGCAACCAAAAAAGGCTGTGGCGGTAAATGGGAACTTCCTTTTATCATGACTTGAACTTTTCTATATTTTCCAGCATCTTCGGGTTGAATCCCTCTCAAAATTAGGTTATGTATAGAAAGTACTTCTCGTTCATTTAAAGGAGAATTTCTTTCCATTAAATGTTTAATATATACTATTGCCTCTTGGTGATTGATAACTTCAAGATGCTCTCTCATACTTTTTCCCGAAATAGTCAATCCTTCATTTATGACCAAATCTGTTTCACGAAGAGTTAAAGTATTTCCTTCAATTCTATTACTTTCAAAGGTATATTCCAACTCTAAAGCTTGCGCTATTTTAAAGCTATCCAATTTTCTAAAAGCATCCAGTTTAGCTTTCAAAGCATCTATCTCGTTGATAATTGTTGTTAAATTATTGGAAATATTTCTTTTGGTAATACCGTAATTATTTTCAACTTCCTCGCGAACAATATTCATTGCTTTTAATGCAAATTCATCGTTGCCAATTTCATATAATAATTTTTCCTTGAACCAAGCTATCATTATAGTTTCAAGATCTATTTCTAATAGTGATGCTAACTTTATTACTTGTTCTTTAGTGGGTTTTCTTGAACCACTTTCAAACTTACTAATAAGCGCCTGATCGATGCCCAGTAGTTGTGCTACTTCTCGAGTTTTTAATCCTTTTTTCTCTCTAGCTACTTTTAATAAAGTTTTCATCTTAATCAATTTAATTTGTCAAGACAAAATTAGTCATTTTTTTTCAAAAAAAAATACTTTTTCAATATTCTTTTTTAATTCGCTCTAAATCTCTTTTAGTATCTTGTTCTTTTAGGGATTCTCGTTTGTCATAGGTTTTTTTACCTCTACAAAGGCCTATTTCTATTTTGGCAATTCCTTTTTCATTGGTAAATAATTTCAACGGGACAATTGTAAGTCCTTTTGCTTGAACACTTCGTTCCAATCCTTTAAGTTCTCTTTTATTAAGAAGTAATTTTCTTTCGCTTCTAGCTTTGTGATTAAACTGATTTCCGTAGGTGTATTCTTCGATATAGGTGTTAATTGCAAACAATTCTAATCCACTAAATTCACAGAAACTTTCAGTAATATTTGCTTTACCAAGACGTATTGATTTTATTTCTGTTCCAGCTAAAACTATTCCAGCAGTATAGGTTTCGATTATTTCATAATCAAATCTGGCTCTTTTGTTTAATATGTTTACAGTTTTTAGCATCTTGGTGCAAATGTACGATAAGAATTCATTAATTTTGTTGGTATACAAGAACTTTTTAACTCCTTAAATCACACTATTTATTTATATGTCAAACACTAATCCCGATCCACTTCATGGAGTTACTTTACAAAAAATAGTAGAACATTTAGTAGATCATTATGGATTTGATACTCTTGGAGAATTGATTAAAATAAAGTGTTTTACAAGCAACCCTAGTGTAAAATCAAGTCTTACTTTTTTGAGAAAAACAGATTGGGCTAGAAAAAAAGTGGAAGAATTATATATTAAATCCTTAAGATAATTTTCTGTGTTTCCAACGTTTATGAGTCCACAGATAATATTCTGGTTTTTCATATATTTGTTGTTCAACAAGCTTTAAAAATCGGTCTGTAATTTCGTAATTTGGTTCTTCTTTAGCATTTTCAGACAGTATTTCTAATTCAGCTTCGTAAAATCCTCTTCTCAGTTTTTTTGTTCTTAAAAAAATAACGTTCATATCGTATTTTTTGGCCAACATTTCACCACCTGTGTGAATAGGCACTTCAATCCCCATGAATTTATTCCAGTGATAAAATGAACCAAATCTTGGGGATTGATCACTAACCAAACCATATAAACCTAGTTTTCTATTTTTGAAATTGTTTTCCATTGTAGGAATTGTTTCTTTGGTAGTAATCAAAGTAGCCTTAAATTTAGATCGAATATCTCGTACTAATTTATCAAAATAGCGATTATTTATTTTTTTATAAATCGCATATCCTTCAAATGTAATTTTACTATTAATTGAAACAACCCATTCGTAACTAGCGTAGTGTGCACAAAGTAAAGCAATACTTTTACCTTTTTTTTCTAATTCTAGATAAACTTCTATATTTTTAAATTTGTATCTTTTATCTATTTCAGTTTTAGAAATGGTCAACGTTTTAATCATTTCCAAAAAAACATCGCACATGTTTTGGTATGATTTTTTTTCAATAGTTAGTCTTTCTTTATCAGATAAATTTGGGAGTGTTAAAGCTAAATTTTCACGAACTATTTTTTTTCTATAACTAATAATATAGTAAGTTAAAAAATAAAATCCATCTGAAAGAACATATAATAATCTAAAAGGGAGTATGGAAATACACCATAAAATCGGATAGAGTAAAATATAAATTATAAACTGCATTCTTAAAGTTATTTTTGCAAATATACATTAAATAATTTTTTTCATGCTCATTGCATAAACCTTAAAAACTATCTTTACTTTTACTAAATATTAAATCTATAGCCATGAATATTTTATTGATTATTATTATTGCTTTAACTGTAGTAATTAGTTTTAAGGGTTTTGAAGACACTGGTTTTTTTAGAAAGTTTGAATTCCATATAGGAAGTATTCGTTCTGGTGAGCAATTCCGAATGATATCTTCGGCTTTTTTACATGCCGATATTTCGCATCTTGTATTTAATATGTTGACATTGTACTTCTTTGCACCAGTTGTTTATGGTTATTTGGGAAATTTTTCTTTTGGATTAATATATTTAGGTAGCTTGATTTTTGGAAGTTTATTGACTTTGTATTTTCATTCAAATGATTATTCCTATCGCGCCATTGGTGCTTCGGGAGCAGTAACCGGCGTGTTGTATTCAGCCATTTTATTGCAACCCGATATGGATTTATATCTATTTTTTATTCCAATTCCGATTCCAGCCTATATTTTTGGAATTGGCTATTTACTTTACTCAATTTATGGAATGAAAGCCAAGCGAGACAATATTGGACACACAGCTCATTTTGGTGGAGCAATTGGAGGTTATTTAATAACTTTAGTAAAAGAACCTCATTTATTTATTGATAATCTTGAAATGGTAATTTTATTAGCGATTCCAATTGTATTGTTGTTTATTTTAGCTAAGCTGGGGAAAATATAGCTTTCACCTTTATTTCTTTAGATATTCTTGAGGAGATACTCCAGTAATTGAAATAAAACTCTTAAAGAACGAACTGTAGGAAGTAAATCCAACTTCAGATGCCAAAGACTCCATCGTATTTTTCTTGAGATAGCCATTCTCAATTAAAATAATTATTTTTTGAATGCGTATTATTTTTTTAAATTCAGAGAACTTTATTTTTGAATGATATTTAAATAGAAACAAAACATGACTTTTAGGGATATTTAGTTCATTAGCCAAATTAGTTGTATTGTATTTTTCAATAAATAATGAATTTGAATTTATAGCTAAATCTTCAATAGCTAAGATATAATTCTCAATATTAATTTCCATTTTTTCTTTCAAAACAGAATCTTGAATATTACTTATTACAGGCTTTTTGGTAACCCATATATTATTATAAACAATAGAGTTTTTTTTATAATCCTTTATTTTATTTTGAAAAACATGATATCCATAAATTAATTCTGGAGAATGTAGCATTTTTAAGTACAATCCTATACAAATTAAGGCACTGAACCAAAGATATTGATTTTTGTTTAAATAGTTAATTCCGTAGTAGTTAAGTGTAAAATTGAATAAAAATCTAAGAAACATTAATATAAATAAAACGAACAAGGAAAGTGTCCATTGTTTAAATATTTTATTTTTTTGGTTGATAAGTAATAAGTCGTTTTTTTGTGACCATATATTTTTTTTCAATAATTTATAGCTCTCAACAACGTATAAAAAACTTGTAATTATTATGATTCCTGTCCCAATAAATACTCCTTCCCTAAATGATTCAACAGTTAAAATATTTTTTAACCATATTAAATTTAAAAAAAGAGTAGGAATAATAAAATGAAGTAAATCTCTTTTTTTTAAATCGGAGGGTTTATTAATTAATTTATTAAAATACAAATAAACTAATGGCCAAGCAAATACATTAACTAAAATATCTATTTGATTTTGAAAAAAAAATAGTTTTGGAAAAATATCTGTAAACCCATGAATCACAAACCTTGAGCTAGCAATAAATATAAGTACGAGAAAATAGACGTTAGTGTTATGGTTTTTTTTATACCTAAAAACCATTAACAAAAAAACGATAAATCCTAGTAAACCTGAGAATAAGTAAATATTTTTTTCCAACATGGAATTAGTGGAAGTTAATTATGTAGTTCAACAAAATTACCATTAAATAGTCGTTTAAAAGGTTTTTATTGTTGCATAATTATTGAAAATACTTGTATTATTATTGAAAGAACTATTTTATAATAGCGAATAAAAAAAAATATTTTTATTTAATTACTTAAAAATGCTTTTTAGTTTAATTGTATAATAAGTTCTTTTAAATTGTTGTAATAAAATGAAAAATACCTGTATTGTGCCTTTCAATATATGATTGATGCTACTACAAGACAAAGTTATGGGGGTATTTGGACTGCAAATGGAGCTTATAGTTTCATTACTAACGACAATAGTCAAACAGATGTTACTATAAATATTAAGTTTGGAACTTGGAATTATGATGATGTAAGTATTGAACAAAGAATGCCATGGCATAATGTAAATAACGGACCTGCAATAATAACAACAAGTACAGACACTTCTGATCAATGGTGGGGCACATTGATTGGACTTGAAAACTATAATCCAACACCTTATATTGGAGATAACTGTAATGACTCGTGTAATCCTCAACCTGGTATAATTGGTATTGGGTTCGATAAACAATATAATTTTTTATATACAAAATAACTATTGTGAAAGCAGAGATCGGAACAGCAACAGGATTGACAGCGCTTGTAAGTCTGGGATGGGCACGCGATACCTTGAGTAATAATTAAAAATAGATATCTTTAGATTAAATTAAAAAGCCCAGTATCAAACTGGGCTTTTTTGTGGGGAGAGCAGGATTCGAACCTGCGAAGTTCACACAGCAGATTTACAGTCTGCCCTCGTTGGCCGCTTGAGTATCTCCCCAATAATTTTTTGAATTTGTCTCGGCAAACGGCTGCAAATATAACAACACTTTCCAGCATTCCAAATTTATAAAGTACTTAATTTCGATACTTTTTTTAACCTCTTGGTATTGAATTAAATAAAAAAAATCTCCACTAGGGAGATTTTAATTAATAGGATAATTTAGGATAATTATGAACCTAAAAGTGAAGCAATTTTAGCATTTAATTCCTCTCCACGTATGTCTTTTGCAATGATAACTCCTTTTGCATCCAATACAAAAATCGTTGGAATTGCATTAATTCCATATTGTAAAGCAATTGGATCTTCAAACTCTTTTAAATTAGAAACGTGATTCCAAATTAATTTATCTTTTGCAATAGCTGCTTTCCAAGCCGATGCTTCTTTATCCAATGAAACACTTAAAATATTCAAACCTTTAGCATGGTATTTTGCATATAGAGCTACAACATTTGGATTTTCAGCACGACATGGTTTGCACCAAGAAGCCCAAAAATCAACAATAGTTACTTTTCCTAAAGACTGTTTCAATGAAATTGATTTTCCTTCAGGATTTGGTGCTGTAAAATCTGGCGCTACATTTCCTACATTAGCAGCTGCAGCAACAGTTACAGGTTTTCCAATTTTGTTTAATTTAGTTTGAATTGATTTTCCTGGTTTGTAATTTTTCAATTCAGGACTGAAACTAGCGTATATTTTTTTAGCTCTTGCAACATCTACGGATGGATCATTTAGCATACTATCTACAATTAATGCTGATAATAATGCTTTTGGATTTCCTTCTGCAAATTTCACATAAAATTCCATTCCCTCTTTTTGCATTCCTTGATATTCTTTCATCAATTTATTGATTACAATAGTATCTTTTGCTTCTTGAGCTGCTTTCATTTTTGCCATATTAGCAGTTTGAAAAGCCATCAACTTCTTCTGAAGTTCTTTTTGGAATTTTGTTAAATCGTCATTGAATTTTGAAAACACATCATTATTAAATGTTCCAGAAAATTTAGATTTTTGTAAACTGTCTTTATCTACAATAATATCAATATCTCCATTTTCAAGTACAAACGGAACTTTTCCTTGAATGGCTTCAACTTGAATTAACATAATTTCTGGCTCTTTTGCAGAACCTTTCATCATGAATTTTCCATCTTTAACTTTTACAGTATCCATTGGAATAAATTGTCCCATTTCATCCTGTTTTTCAAGTACTACTGTTTTTCCATCAGCAATACCTTTTACAGTTCCTGAAATAATATATTCATTCTCTCCTGCTTTATTACACGAAATTATAACTGTTATTACAGCTAATAGCATTAAAATTCTTTTCATTTTTAATTAGTTTAAATTTTAGGTTGCAAAAGTATTTAAAAATAACAAAGTTGTTACATTTAAATTACTTAATTTTTTGTTATTGTTTATATTTTATTACTTTATCGTTGAAGGACATACAAAAACTGTCATAGGAACATTTGTAGTTCTAATTCCACTAATTCCTTTTTCAATATTTGTAAAATGATGAAATCCACGAGATTTTAATATAGAAGCCATTATTACCGAACGATAACCACCAGCGCAATGTAAATAAAAATCTTCATTTTTAGGAACTAAATCTAAATGTGAGTTAATTGTATCCAATGGTAAGTTTATTGCATTCTCAATGTGTTCAGCATCAAACTCGCTTGGCTTTCTTGCATCTACAATAATACTATTTGCTTTTAATTCATTCGAAAATTGCTCAGGCGAAATGGAATGAATGCTATCTGTTTCAAATCCTGATTTTTTCCAGGAATCAATTCCTCCTTCAAGATAACCCAAAACATTGTCAAAACCAACTCTTGAAAGTCGAGTAATAGTTTCGTTTTCCATTCCATCAGGGGTAATTAATACTATTGGTTGTTTCGTATTCATGATTAACGAACCTACCCACGGAGCAAAATTTCCTTGTATTCCAATAAAGATGGATCTAGGAATATGACATTTAACAAAATCATTTTCATGACGAACATCTAAAATAATAGCGTCAGTATCATTTGCAATAGCATTAAATTCTGAAGGACTTAAAGGTTTTTTTGATTTATCAATAACAGAATCTAAACTTGCATAACCTTGAATATTCATCATTACATTTTGAGGAAAATAGGCTGGAGGAACTCCTAAACCATCTAATACCTCGGAAGTAAATTCCTCCCGAGTCATATTTGCTCTCAAAGCATAATTTATTTTCTTTTGATTACCCAATGTATCAGTAGTTTCTTTACTCATGTTTTTTCCGCAAGCACTTCCCGCACCATGACTAGGGTAAACAATCAAATCATCTGATAAAGGCATGATTTTATTTCTTAATGAATCATATAAATAGGAAGCTAATTTTTCTTGTGTCAAGTCTTTAACCAATGATTGTGCTAAATCTGGTCTTCCTACATCACCAATAAACAATGTATCGCCAGTGATAATTCCGTGTTCTTTTCCATTTTCATCAATCAATAAATAACACGTGCTTTCCATAGTATGTCCCGGAGTGTGAATCGCTTTAATAGTATAATCTCCAACTTTAAATTCTTGATTGTCTGTTGCAACTATAGCACTAAATTCAGGTTTTGCTGTGGGTCCAAAAACAATTTCTCCACCGGTTTTGTTGGCTAAATCAAGATGACCAGAAACAAAATCGGCATGAAAATGTGTTTCAAAAATATACTTTATTTTGGCGTGATCTAAATTGGCTTTATCTATATAAGGCTGAACTTCTCTCAACGGATCGAATATGGCAACTTCGCCTTTATTTTCAATATAATAAGCGGCTTGAGCAATACATCCGGTATAAATTTGTTGTATTTTCATTTAATATGAATTTGTAATAATATTTAGAATAAAATTTCTTTTGTTAATATAAAAACGGCCATAGTTAATACAAACCAACCGAATATTTTTTTCAAATTCCTGTCATTAAAAAAACGACTTAAATAAATACCAATAAATATTCCTGTCATTGCAAATCCTGCGAATTTAAATAGGAAATACCAATCTGGATTTATATTTTGAACGTCACCCGAAAAACCAATTAAGGAATTACATGAAATTATTAATAGGGAAGTACCAATGGCTTTTTTTATTGGCAATTTTGCAAAATGTACTAAAGCAGGAATAATTAAAAAACCTCCGCCGGCTCCAATTAAACCAATTAGTATTCCAACACAAAAAATTTGAAAAACAATAATAAAAATATTTGGTTTACTGTCTTCTACTTCTAAAGTGTTTGTTTTAGGAGTTTTAAGCATTGATAAAGCTGCAAAAAGCATCACTATTGCAAATAATACCATTAAAAATAAATCTTTAGTTATGGTGAAATAACTATTTTGAATTAAAATTTCTGGGATGGAATGTACAATGTATTTTCTTGTTATATAAACTGAAATCAAAGAAGGTATTGCAAAAATAAATCCAGTTTTTAAAACTACATTTCCCTTTTTTAAATTTATTAATGTTCCAAAAGTAGAAGTCATTCCTACAATGAAAAGGGAATAAGAAGAAGCTATTATTGGATTATAATTTAATATATATACCAAAACAGGAACGGTTAATATTGATCCGCCTCCACCGGTTAAACCAAGAAGAATACCAATCAATAAGGCGCAAAAATATTCTATAAATTCAATCATCATATCTTAATATTGTTCAAATTTATGAAATTATATTTGAGTAAATTCAAATCGTTTAAAATACTTTAACTAAAAATTATTACTCGTTTTATTCTATTAAGTAATTAATTATATTAATTTTATTTCTATGAAAAATGAATTTAGAAAAGGCTTTTATTACAAGCAGTATGAAGCCCCATTTCAATCACCATTTGATAGACTTTTCGAAGTGTTTAAAGAATTAATAACCCATACTTCTGGTGATTTTGATGAGGCAATTGATTGGTTGCGGGAATTGGATAAAGAATACAAATTAACCGATTCAAGCTACACGATTGACGATTTTATTGAAGATTTAAAGAAAAAGGGATACATTCGAGAAGAACTAAAAGAAGATGGTTCGTCGGGAACCGGTATAACAGCAAAAACCGAAAGAGCAATTCGGCAACAAGCTTTAGATCAAATATTTGGAAATTTAAAGCGTTCCGGTAATGGAAATCATAAAACAAAGCATTCAGGAAATGGTGATGAGCATACTGGTGAATTGCGTGAATTTCATTTTGGTGATGGTTTAGAACAAATTTCTTTGACCGAAAGTTTGCGTAATGCTCAAATTAATAACGGAGTTGATGATTTTCTATTGACCGAAAAAGATTTGGTTGTGGAAGATACCCAATTCAAATCTCAAATGAGTACCGTTTTAATGATTGACATCAGTCATAGTATGATTCTTTATGGCGAAGATCGAATTACACCTGCTAAAAAAGTAGCAATGGCATTGGCAGAATTAATTACAACGCGGTACCCAAAAGACACCCTAGATATTTTGGTTTTTGGAAATGACGCTTGGACAATTGCAATTCGCGATTTGCCATACTTGAAAGTGGGTCCATATCATACCAATACAGTGGCGGGTTTGCAACTAGCGATGGATTTATTGAGACGAAAGCGCAACACCAACAAGCAAATTTTCATGATTACCGATGGTAAACCGAGTTGTGTTCGTGAAAAAGACGGAGAATATTACATGAACAGCAACGGATTGGACGAATACATTGTAAATAAATGCTACAGTCAAGCGCAACAAGCCAGAAAATTGCACATTCCTATCACCACTTTTATGATTGCAAATGATCCGTATTTGCAAAAATTTGTCAATCGATTCACAGAAGAAAATCAAGGAAAAGCATTTTATACAGGATTAAAAGGCCTTGGAGAAATGATTTTTGAAGATTATGAAACCAACAGAAAAAAGAGAATTAAATAGAACGATAATATATTATTATGAAAATAGATACCATTAAAACTTTAGGAGAATTAAAAGCTGCGGGATACCAAAGTAAAAATATAAAAGACGAGTTACGAAATAATCTTAGAGAAAAAATTAAAACTGGAAAGCCTGTATTTCAAGGTGTTCATGGATTTGAAAATACAGTAATTCCAGAATTGGAACGAGCAATTTTATCACGCCACAACATCAATTTATTAGGACTTCGTGGTCAAGCCAAAACACGATTGGCACGTTTGATGATTGAATTGTTAGATGAATATATGCCTATTGTTGCAGGTTCTGAAATTAATGATGATCCATTGAAACCAATTTCTCGTTTTGCTAAAGATTTAATTGCTGCTGAAGGCGATAAAACTCCAATTCAGTGGATTCATAGAAGTGAAAGATTTTTTGAAAAATTGGCGACACCTGATGTAACTGTGGCAGATTTAATTGGTGATGTAGATCCGATAAAAGCAGCGAATTTGAAATTATCATATGCTGATGATCGCGTGATACACTTTGGAATGATTCCAAGAGCCAATCGTTGCATATTTGTGATCAACGAATTACCAGATTTACAAGCCCGAATTCAAGTGGCATTGTTCAATATTTTGCAGGAAGGTGACATTCAAATACGTGGATTTAAATTAAGAATGCCATTGGATATGCAGTTCGTATTTACTGCAAATCCAGAAGATTATACCAATCGAGGAAGTATTGTGACTCCATTGAAAGATAGAATTGGTTCTCAAATTCTAACACATTATCCAGAAACTATTGAAATTGCAAGAACAATTACGGAGCAAGAAGCTAAATTGGATCAGATTCAAAGTGATGCGGTTTATGTTCCTTCATTAGCCAAAGATTTATTGGAGCAAATTGTTTTTGAAGCGCGTGAAAGTGAATATATTGATAATAAAAGCGGGGTAAGTGCAAGATTGAGCATTACGGCTTATGAAAATTTATTGAGTTCTGCTGAACGCCGTGCTTTAAAATCTGGAATGGATAAAACTTCGGTAAGATTATCCGATTTTATGGGAATAATTCCTTCTATTACGGGAAAAGTTGAATTAGTTTATGAAGGCGAACAGGAAGGAGCTGCTGTTGTTGCACAACATTTAATTGGCGATGCAATTCATACCTTTTTGCCAGCATATTTTCCTAAGATTGAGAAATTAGAAAAGCAAGATGAAAAAACTGCCTATTCCGATTTAATAGAATGGTTTTTTGCTGAAAGCGGATTTGAATTGTTAGACGATGCTACAGATGAAGAATACAAATCAATATTGGATTCGATAACACCTCTTTCAGTTTTGATTAAAAAATACCAACCGAAACTGGCAAACGAGGATGTTTATTTTATGAAAGAGTTTGTATTATGGGCTTTGGTGGAATACGACAAATTAAGCAAAGACAGAATTTCTCAAGGATATCAATTCAGTGATATTTATAGAAATTACATTAATAAATTGTAATAAAAAAGGGGTTTAAAAATTGTTTAAACCCCTTTTTTATATTCTATGATAAATATTAATCTTGGTTTGTTGTTTTTCTCCAAGTAAAAGCATTTAAAATGTGTCTTTTCGCAAATCTACCAGGAGAATCTGCGTTTACCATTTTTACATAAGTAGCTTTAGGAACACTAATATATTCGTAAACACTACCATTTGAAAAATTGATAATTAATCTTCCGTCAACAAATTTATAGTCTGTAATTGTTGAAGTACTAATAGTTTCAGTGTATTCAGGTAAGTTTTGTTTAATAGTTTCAGGATTGATACTTACCAAAAAGTAGTAGGCTTCAATAATTTTTTTACTATTTTCTTCTGCAGCTTTCAAACCTTCGTCATCTCCTTGAAATTTATCAGGATGCGCATCTTTCATCGCATTACGATAGATGGTTTTCAAATCTTTTAAATCTACAGTTTTATCAACGTTTAGTAACTTTCTGTATTCAACTATTTTTTTCATAAACTTATTAAATAAGCGTCTTTCAAATGATATAATTTATTTTACAATCATTAAAAATGACAAATTTTTTGCAAAGGTACATTTAAATAAAACAATTCCAATTATTTTAAAATAAAAAGGCATTTCGACCATAATTAATTCAGCAAATAATTCGTATATTGTAAATTCTATTTGAATCACCTTTTGATATTATCAATATAAATTTCAAAACACATGAAAAATTTAATACTTATTAGACATGCAAAATCCAGCTGGGACAATCCAGTTAGTGATAAAGAACGAAATTTAACAGAAAGAGGTAGGAATGACGCTACTTTGGTTTCATTGGATAGTTTAAGTTTGATAAGTGATAAATTTGTATTATTTAGCAGCAATGCTAGACGAGCCTTTGAAACAGCTACGATTTTTGCAACTAATTATTCGTTTCCTGTTAATGAAATTATTATAAATGAAGATTTATATACATTTGATGAAAATCAGTTGGAAAAAGTAATCAAATCATTAAACAATGATTTAGAAAATGTTATTCTTTTTGGTCATAATGAGGCTATAACAAATTTTGTTAATAAATTTGGCGATATATTTATTGAAAATGTTCCCACTTCAGGTTTAGTTTGGATTAAATTTGATTGTTTGGAATGGAAATTATTGAAAAAAGGGAAAACACAAAAAGTAGTATTCCCCAGAGATTTAAAGTATGAATAAAAATTTGGATTACAAATACATAGATAGAGAAAAAAGCTGGCTTGCATTTAACGCTCGTGTTCTTCAGGAAGCTTCCGATGAAAATGTGCCGTTATTAGATCGTTTGCGATTTTTAGGAATATTTTCAAATAACTTGGATGAGTTTTTTAGAGTTCGATTTGCGGCAATTCGCCGATTGAGTTTGTCAGGAATTTCAGGTGAGAAAGTACTCATGGGAATAAGTGCAAATCAATTGGTAAAAGACATTACCGAAATTGTAATCGAACAGCAAACCGAAAGTTTAAGGATTCTAAAAATTATTGAAGATAAATTACAGGCTGAAAATATCTACATCATTGACGAAAGTCAGATTACAAGTGAACAAGAAAATTTCATTAAAGATTTTTTTATTCAAAAAGTAAGTCCTGCTTTAGTTACAATTATCTTAAATGACTTGGCGGAATTTCCTGTTTTGAAAGACACTTTAGGTTATCTGGCAGTTAAATTAGTAATGAAACCCGAATCAGAACCTAAAATTTTAGGATTGGTTAAACCAAAAAAGGAAATCCGTTATGCCGTAATTGAAATTCCAAAATCAATTAACCGTTTTGTAGTTTTACCTTCTGTTGATGATAAGCAATACGTTATTCTTTTAGATGATGTAATTCGTCATAATTTATCAAGTTTGTTCAATATTTTTGATTACGAAAGCATTTCTGCTCACATGATTAAAATTACCCGTGACGCTCAATTAGATATTGATAGCGACATGAGTAAAAGTATGCTTGAAAAAATTGCAACCAGCGTAAAAGACAGAAGAATAGGGGAGCCAGTGCGCTTTGTTTACGATCAATCCATAGGTAAAGATACCTTAAAATTTTTCCTTACCAATATGGGAATTGATGCTTCCGATAGTATTATTCCTGGTGGAAGATACCACAATAGACGTGATTTTATGGATTTTCCAAATCTTGGAAGATTTGATTTATTATACGAACCAAAAATCCCGTTACCTGTTGAAGGATTGAGTTTGGACGGAAGTATTTTGAATAAAATTGCGAAGAAAGATTATTTAGTAAATGCACCGTATCAGTCGTTTTCTTACATCATTAAATTCTTAAGAGAAGCTGCTTTAGATCCGCATGTAACTGCTATTAAAATTACTTTATATCGATTAGCAAAAAACTCTCAAGTGATTAGTTCGTTGATTAATGCTGCTAAAAACGGAAAGAAAGTTACGGTTCAAATTGAACTTCAAGCGCGTTTTGATGAAGCAAGTAACATTTCTTATGCCGAACAAATGCAAACCGAAGGAATTGAGTTAATTTTCGGAATCAAAGGTTTGAAAGTTCATAGTAAAATTTGCTTGGTTGAGAGAATTCAAAACGGAAAATTAGTTCGTTATGGTTTCATTTCTACAGGTAATTTTAATGAAGCAACCGCAAGAGTTTATACTGATGTGACTTTATTTACCAGTCACCAGCAAATTTTAAAAGACGTTTCTAAGATATTTGAGTTCTTTAATGTGAATTATAGAGTTCATCGATACAAACATTTAATTGTTTCCCCGCATTACACAAGAACCAAAATCAATAAGTTAATTGATCGCGAAATTACTAATGCGGAAAATGGTAAAACGGCCTTTATCAAACTTAAATTGAATAGTTTGACCGATGTTCAATTAATTGATAAATTATACGATGCAAGTAACGCTGGAGTGACCATCCAACTTCAAGTTAGAGGCATATGCTCTTTAATCCCTGGTGTTAAAGGAATGAGTTCAAACATTGAGGCTATTAGTATAGTAGACAATTACTTAGAGCACGCAAGAATCTATATTTTTAGTAATGATAATGATCCCGAAATATTTATTTCATCAGCTGATTTTATGACTCGAAATGTGGAAGGAAGAGTTGAGGTTACCTGTCCAATTTATGATGAAAGAATAAAAAATGAACTGATAGATATTTTTAATATTGGTTGGAAAGGAAATGTAAAATCGCGTTTGCATTCGGATAAATTGGATAATAAATACCGATTAAGAGGTAAAGATTCTGTTTTTAGAGCGCAACAAGAAATGTACAATTACTACTTAAATCGACTTGATGTAGTAACTGAAAAATTATAATTCAAATTTAATTTAGCCCAAATAAAATTTAATGATTACAATAAAAAAATATGCCGCAATAGATGTTGGATCAAATGCAATGCGCCTTTTGGTAGCTAATATTATTGAAGAAGAAGGAAAGGAAACGCAATTTAGTAAAAGTGCATTGGTTCGTGTTCCAATTCGTTTGGGTCAAGATGCGTTTACAGTTGGTGAAATTTCTGAAGAAAATATTGATAGAATGGTTGATGCTATGAAAGCATTTAAACTGTTAATGAAAGTTCATAAAGTAGAAAAATACATGGCTTGCGCTACTTCTGCAATGCGTGAAGCTTATAATGGCCGAGAAGTGATCGATATTATTAAGCAAAAAGCCGATGTTGAAATCAATATTATCGATGGAAAAACAGAAGCAGCCATTATCGCTTCAACTGATTTGCATTATTTATTAAAAACAGAGAAAACGTATTTATATGTTGATGTTGGTGGTGGAAGTACTGAATTTTCATTATTTTCAGATGGAAAAATGATTGCATCAAAATCCTTTAAAGCTGGTACAGTCCGACTATTAAACGAAGTAGTTTCTGATATCGTTTGGCATGAAATTGAAAAATGGATTAAAACCAACACCGAAATCTATGATGAGGTAACTCTAATTGGATCAGGTGGTAACATCAATAAACTGTTTAAAATGTCGGGTAAAATGCAAGATAAACCTCTATCTTACATGTATGTTAATTCACAATTTGCATTCTTAAACTCACTAACCTACGAGCAAAGAATTACAGAATTAGGATTGAATGCGGATAGAGCAGACGTAATCGTTTTGGCAACGAAAATTTACCTTAACGCTATGAAATGGAGTGGTGCAAAAAACATTTATGTTCCAAAAATTGGTCTTTCTGATGGAATTGTAAAAGCACTTTATTACGGAAAAATTTAAATATCCAGTTCGAAAGTTTTTCTCAAAATATCTAAATTATGATTGATTTCTGTTAATCGATTGTATTTTTCTTGTGGTGTAAATGCCAATTTTGTTTTAACGGACTCATTTACAATCACTTCAATTGTAATATTATGATTGTGTAAATGTCCTTTTAAATAACCTAACAAACCATTTTTCTCCGATTCAAAATCAATTTTCGAACCTTGATTTGGTAATTCTAATGTAATTGTAGTTCCGTTTAATACAGGATCGTTTATTAACAATAAAGATTCCATTATTTTATAACCTTTATCTCCTAAACGTTGGGCATATTTGTGCCAGTACAACAACATATCGGTTTCATTAAAATCTTCTGTTGGTAAATGAACTTCTTCTTTTACTATGGATTTTCCTGCTTCTAAAAGTTCTTTTTTTGCTTTTATACTTGCCAATGAAAAGGCGGAAACCTTAGGTTCTGAGGCACTATCTATTGGGTTTGGTTTTTCCGTTTTCTCTTTAGGACCTTCCTCAATATTATTTTCTATTAAAGGAGTTTCGATTTCTATATTTTCTGTAGTTATCTCTTCAATTTCTTCTTCAACTTCAATATTTTCAATTGATTCCGAAGTAACTTCAACTGTAACTTCCGGAGTGATTTCAGGCTTAACTTCAATTGTAACAGTAGGTTTTTCAACAACTGTTTTGTCAGTTATTGAATAATTTGCAATTCTAAAGTGAGTTGGGGGAATTATAAAGGATTCAACCTTTTTTTTTTCTCCATCAAAAGTGATAGAGGCCAATTGCATTAAACAAAGTTCAACCAATAAACGCTGGTTTTGACTGACCTTGTATTTCAAGTCACAATCATTGGCAATTTGAATTCCTTCTAATAAAAAGTCTTGTGTCGTTTTTTGAGATTGAATTCCGTATAATTTTTGTGCTTGTTCACCAACTTCCAATAGTGTGATAGTAGTTGGCGTTTTACAAACTAATAAATCTCTAAAATGTGAAGCTAAACCAGCGATAAAATGATGACCATCAAATCCTTTTGAAAGAATTTCATTATAAGCCATCAATAATTCTGGAATTTTATTTTCAATAATTAAATCGGTAATATTGATATACGTTTCATAATCAAGTACGTTCAAATTTTCCGTAACTGCCTGACGAGTAAGGTTATTTCCGCAAAAAGAAACGACTCTATCAAATATTGATAAGGCGTCCCGCATTGCTCCATCTGCCTTTTGAGCAATAATATGTAACGCATCATCCTCAAATTTTACTCCTTGACTTTCTGCAACTTCAGCCAAGTGTTCTTTAGCGTCTTTTACGGTGATTCTTTTAAAATCAAATATCTGACAACGAGATAAAATCGTCGGAATAATTTTGTGTTTTTCAGTGGTTGCCAAAATAAAAATGGCGTGTTTAGGTGGTTCTTCTAATGTTTTCAAAAACGCATTAAATGCCGCTGCAGACAACATGTGAACCTCGTCAATAATATAAACCTTGTATTTTCCTGTTTGTGGTGGGATTCTAACTTGGTCAATCAAATTTCGAATGTCATCCACCGAGTTATTTGAAGCCGCATCCAATTCAAATACATTGAATGCAAAATCTTCTAATGGATCATCATAACCAGGCTGGTTGATTTTTCTAGCTAAGATTCTTGCACAAGTAGTTTTTCCAACACCTCTAGGGCCAGTGAATAATAATGCTGACGCCAAATGATTGGTTTCTATGGCATTTAATAAAGTATTGGTAATGGCTTTTTGACCTACAACATCTTTAAATGTTTGAGGGCGATATTTACGTGCCGATACTACAAATTCTTCCATAGAATATTATTGGTTTACAAATATAGATTTATTATTTCAATTTTGAAATTCTAATTTTCAAATTTATTCCATTATTTATTAAATAAATTAAACGTATAATCTTTCAAATATTTATTCAATTATTGTTGTAGATTTGCACCGCAGACCGCCTTATCGCCACGCTTAGGTGTGGAGGAAAGTCCGGACACCAAAGAGAAGCATAGCGGGTAACGCCCGTCATTTCGAGCAATCGAAAGAGGACAAGTGCAACAGAAAGCAGGTACAGGTAATGCTGTAGTGAAACCAGGTAAACTCTATGCGGTGAAATTTCAAGTATATCAATAGTTAAGGGCTTCTCGTCCGTTGTTGAAGGGTAGAAAGATGGAGCTCGCGAGTAATTTCGAGCCTAGATAAATGATAAGGCCACGCAAAACGTGGACAGAATCCGGCTTATAGGTCTGCTTTTTTTATTTTTGAATAAACCACACTGTCTAAAAATTCCCCATTAAAAAATGCATTCTCTTTGAAATGCCCCTCTTTTATAAATCCGTTTTTTTCTAAAACTCTTTCAGAAGCAGAATTTCTAGGGTCTATTACAGCTTCAATTGAATGCAAATTCATTTCTTTAAAACCATATTCCAAAGCTCTTTCAACTGCTTCAGAGGCAATTCCTTTACCATGATTTTCGGAAAGTAGCATATAACCAATCTCTGAACGAAAATCTTCAAATTTTGTTCTGTAAAAGCCGATAATTCCTAATAACTTATTTTCACCTTTATAGGTAATTGCCCAATTTATTGCCTCGTTTTTTTCAATACCACTATCCAATAAAGCAATATGCACAAGTGCATCATCATTAGTGGTTACCAATGGTCGCGGTATGTATTTCATCGTTTCCGGGTTGGAACGCATCGAAAAAATTTCGTTAACATCATTTTTGTCTACTCTTCGAAGGATTAATCTTTCGGTTTCTAATATCGGAAATGGAGTAAAATTCAATTCTAGCATAATTTGGCTTATAAAATTTCTATTAAATAATTAGTTTCAAATGTTTGATTGACTCCCAGGATTTTAATTCCTTCTTTTTCTTCTAAATTACCATTGTTTTCAACCGTGTCAGCGTATCCAATCCAAGGTTCTATACAAATAAAAGGAGCTTGACTTTTCGTCCAAATTCCTAATGATGGAAAGTCATTAAAATGTACTTTTAAAAACGGAATCTCATTTTCAGCGATAGTTACCGATTTAGATTCTATAGTTTTAAAAATTAAAGCGTCATTTTCAAATAATGAATACGTTAAAGGTAAACTATTATTTTCAATTGGCAATTTATAGGCAGTATTTGAAATCAAGTCATTTTCTAATTTTGAAACTATTAAATTTTCTGATTTTTCAAATAGCAATTCGTAGCTCTCGAAATTATTCGCTATTGCAAATGCGGGGTGAGCTCCAATTGAAAATGGCATTGAAAACGAATTATTATTGATTACATTGAATCCTATTTTTAATTCAGAATTGGTTAAAGTATAACTTATTTGTAATTCAAATTTAAATGGATATTTTTCTATTGTAGCTGCGGTTTCTTTTAAAGAGAAAATTACTTTTTCATTTGATTGTTCTATAATATCAAAATTCATTTCTCTAGCAAATCCATGTCTCGGTAAATGAAAAATTGAATTATTGAAGCGATAACTATTGTTCTTTAAACTTCCCACAATTGGAAATAAAATAGGGGAGTGCTTACCCCAATAATCTGGATTTCCTTCCCAAATATACTCACGATTGGAATTGTTTTTTAAAGAAATTAATTCTGCACCAAAGGAGTTTATTGTCGCAGTAAGTTCTGAATTGGATAAGATTATTTTCAATTGTAATGATTTTTAGCAAAAATAGTATTTCTACTTTTCACAAAGTGAAACTTTCATTAATTTATGTTAAATATATTTTTATTTGAAGAAAAAATAGCAACTTTGAAATTCGAATTATTAGTAATTGTTTGTCTCATTTGTAACAATACAATAAATAGTTCGTCTCCATCTAAAAACACTAAATAAATGAAAAACAAATTTACTAAAGCGTTATTATTTTCTGCTTTACTTTTCGGATCAGTGGTTGCATTTGCTCAGCAAACTCCTGCAACTGAAACTAAAAAAGTTTCAAATTATAGTTATGTTGAAGCCTTTGCTCCAAATTTCTATACTAAAAATGGAACTGCAACTCGTTCAGCAAGTGGACAGCCTGGTGAAAAATATTGGCAAAACAGAGCTGATTACCAATTGACAGCCAGTTTAAATGACAAAACAAGTGAAATTGTTGGTTCAGAAACGTTGACTTATACTAACAATAGTCCAGATAAATTGTCATTCCTTTGGATGAACGTTGATCAAAATTTATTTAAAAATGATTCTCGTGGAAACGCTGTAATTCCTGTAAATGGTAGTCGTAACGGTGCAAGAGGAGAAAAATTTGACGGAGGTCATAAAATAAAATCGGTTAAAGTGGTTACGAATGTTGGCGGAAAAGTAGTTGAAAAAGAGGCTAAATTTGAAATTAACGATACCAGAATGAAAATTTCTCTTCCGCAAGAATTAAATTCAAACGGTGCCTCTGTGAAAGTAAAAATCGAATTCTCTTATATTTCTCCAAAATACGGTTCAGATAGAACTGGAGTTTTAGACACTAAAAATGGTAAAGTTTTTACTATTGCTCAATGGTATCCTAGAATGTGTGTTTACGACGATGTAAAAGGTTGGAACACATTACCTTATCAAGGTGCTGGTGAGTTTTATTTAGAATATGGTGATTTTGATGTGAATATTACTGCGCCGTCAAATCATGTGGTGGTTTGTTCTGGAGAGTTGGTTAATGCGAATGAAGTTTATTCTGACAAACAACAAAAATTATGGGCTGCTGCTGCAAATAGTGAAAAAACGGTTGTAATTCGTTCTGCAGATGATGTAGCTAAAGCTGTTTCAAATCCATTGACAAAACCAACATTGACTTGGCATTTTAAAATTAAAAATTCTAGAGACGTTTCTTTCGCTTCTTCTGCTGCATTTATTATCGATGCTGCTAGAATTAACTTACCAAGCGGTAAAAAATCACTTGCTATTTCTGCTTATCCAGTGGAATGTGAAGGCGATTCAGCTTGGGGACGTTCAACAGAATATACAAAAACATCAATCGAAAACTATTCAAAAAGATGGTTTGAATATCCTTATCCAGCAGCAACCAACGTAGCTGGTAATGAGGGTGGAATGGAATATCCTGGTATTGTTTTCTGCGGATGGGAATCTAAAGGGGAAGAATTATGGGGAGTTACTGATCACGAGTTTGGGCACATTTGGTTCCCAATGATTGTGGGTTCAAACGAAAGATTATTCGCTTGGATGGACGAAGGTTTCAATACATTTATCAATTCTTTGAGCTCGGTAGATTTCAATAATGGGGAATACAAATCTCCAGCTACAGATATGCACCAAATGTCGGAAGTATTTACAAGACCTTCAATTGAACCTATATTTACTGCTCCTGATTGTTTTAAAGAAATGAATATGGGAATGTTAGCCTATTACAAACCTTCGGCAGGATTGATTATGTTGAGAGAACAAATTTTAGGTAAAGAACGTTTTGATAGTGCTTTTAAAACTTATGTTGCAAGATGGGCTTTCAAACATCCAACTCCAGATGATTTCTTCAGAACTATTGAAAACGTTGCTGGTGAAGATTTAAATTGGTTTTGGAGAAGTTGGTTTATCAATAACTGGCGTTTTGACCAAGGAATTACCAAAGTTAAATATGTCAAAAACAATCCAAAATTAGGAGTGGTAATTTCATTAGAAAATTTAGAGAAAATGCCTCTTCCAGTTATTTTAGATATCAAATTTAAAAGTGGTGATGTTAAAAGAGTGAATTTACCAGTTGAAATTTGGCAAAAAAATACCGAATGGTCATTTAAATATGAATCAAATGAGGAAATTGACAATATTACTTTAGATCCTGATCATGTTTTCCCAGATGTAAATAGTAAAAATAATACTTGGACTCCAGCTGCTGGTGAATTGGAAAAAGACGTTATTTTAGATGCTTATTTTGGAAATTATTCAAGCGCAATGATTCCAGTTAAAATAGCTATTTCAGAGGAAGATGGTTCGCTTGTTGCAAAAGCTACAGGACAACCAAATATTCCACTTGAAAGTGCTGGAAAAGACAAATTTACTTTTGAACAAGCTGGTTTAACAATCCAATTTAACGAAGCTAAAACAGAATTAAATTTAATGATTAACGGTCAAACGTTCTTATTTACAAAAGACAAATAATATTTTATTTAATGATTCAAATAGATACACCAACTGAAAAGTTGGTGTTTTTTTTATTAAATTTTACAGCGAATTCGCAAATTAGTTCTAAACTATTTTGGTTTTTATAATTCTCGAATTTGCTGTTTAATTATTTAATTTTAATCGTGGTTTAAAAAGTTAAAGTAAAAATTTATTAGATCTAACTTTTTGTTTAATTTTCTTAAGCTGGAATTTGCTGACTTAAACAATGTAGCGTTCCAAATCCCCAAATTAAATCAATAGCGCTAATTCCTATAATTTCGCGATCTGGGAAACAATCAGCGAGAATATTCAACGCCACTCTATCATTAGAATCGTTGAAAGTTGGGACCAACACACATTTATTTAATATTAAAAAATTAGCATAACTTGCAGGTAAAACAATCCCGTCAAAATAAATTCTTTTTGGCATTGGTAATTCTACAATGTTTAATGGTTTCCCATTTTCTAATTTCGCGTTTTGCAGCCTTTTTAAATTGTCTTGCAACGGTTGGTAATTGCTATCTTTTTTATCAGATTCTACAATGGTAACCACTGTATTTTCATTTACAAAACGACATAAATCATCAATATGGCCATGAGTATCATCGCCTTCAATTCCGTTTCCTAGCCAAATAACATTGGTAATTCCAAGGTATTCTTTGAAAACAGCTTCATAATCTTCTTTGGTAAAATTTTCATTTCTAACTTGTATAGTAGGATGCATCAAGCATTCTTCAGAAGTAATTAGCGTTCCTTTTCCGTTGGTTTCAATCGCGCCACCTTCAACAATAACGGGTTTTCCTTTATAAGTAACTTGTTGGACCGGAATATCTAAAAATTTTGCTACCATCCTTGGAACCCATTTGTCCAATTGATAGTTGTTGTATTTTGCCCAACCGTTAAAATTAAAGTCCAATGCTTCTCTTTTAGTTCCGTTTTTTACAATAATTGGACCAGAATCACGCATCCAACTTCTATTTGTTTTATGTATAATAAATGAAACTGATTTGATATTAACTTCTGCAATTTCAAGCATTCCGATAACTTTGGCTTTCAATTTTTCATCGGAAACAACCAAAACAACCTCTTCAAATTTGGTTACTTTTTTGATGAATTCTACAAACGCCCATTGAATCGCCTCGTATTTTCCGGGCCAATCGTTACCGTTATGAGGAAAACAAAGTAAAATTCCCTGTTGCTTTTCCCATTCTGCAGGAAATCGTCTTGAATTTGTCATTATTCTATGGCTCTTTTAGTAATGTCTTCAAAAGCATCAATTCTTCTATCACGTAAAAACGGCCAATTCTGACGAACATTTTCTTGTAAGTCCAAATCGACTTCTGCAATCAAAATTTCTTCTTTATCGTGTGAAGCTTGCGCCAATATTTCTCCTTGTGGTCCAGCTATAAATGAGGATCCCCAAAATTCAATCCCCGAAGTGTTTGGTAAATATTGTTCCAAACCAATTCTGTTGGCAGCAGCAACATAAACGCCATTTGCAACAGCGTGTCCCTTCATAACATTCATCCATGCACCGTGTTGGTTTTCACCATATTCTTCTTTTTCCAATGGATGCCAACCAATAGCTGTTGGATAAAACAACACTTCAGCACCTTGCAAAGCCGTTAAACGAGCCGCTTCAGGAAACCATTGGTCCCAACAAATTAGCGTTCCAATTTTCCCTTTGTTAGTTGGAAAAGCTTTAAAACCTAAATCGCCAGGGGTAAAGTAGAATTTCTCATAAAAATGAGGATCATCTGGAATGTGCATTTTACGGTACAATCCCGCTTCCGATCCATCGGTATCTATAATATAGGCACTATTATGGTAAATTCCAGCCATTCTTTTCTCAAAAAAAGGAACAATAATTACCACGCCCAATTCTTTTGCCAAAGCGCTAAAAGCCACAAACGAAGTACTGTAAAGGGGTTCCGCTAAAGCAAAATTATCGACATCTTCACTTTGACAAAAGTAATGACTGCTATATAATTCAGGTAACGAGATCACTTCGGCACCCATTTTTGCTGCCTCACGAACCCAAGACAAACATTTTTTAAGGTTGTTCTCGGCAACATCGTTCAAGTTTAATTGTACAACCGCTATTTTGTATTTGTTATTTGCCATAGCTAAAATTTTAGACTGCAAAAATAGTTATTTTTATAAATAGTACTTAAAAAAATATGTCGAAAGTCAAAAGTCTTAAAGTCGAATGAAGCATTAGATTTTAAAATCCTCAATCAGTAGTTAAACTTTATAAGTTAATAGAATTGCATTTTGTTTCTAAAGAAATTTGAGAAAATTCTTGTAATTGGTGGTTTTGATTTAGGAGTTTTTTTGACTTAGATAAACAGATTTTAATTGATTTTATTTCAATTTCATTTAGATGTTGAAACAAGTTCAGCATGACAAGTCAGGATAGTAGATTAAGCAAAACAAAGATTTTTCAATTAAATCACTTCCTATTTTGCTTTCTTCTATAAAACAATCTACTTTTGCAGTACACAACAACAAACAACACAATTAAATGAATACAATTACTACCACTAATTTTAATTTTCCTTACCAAAAGTCAGTTTACCACGGAAAAGTTCGCGAAGTATACAATATCAATAACGATTTATTGGTTATGGTTGCCACCGATAGACTTTCAGCTTTTGATGTGGTAATGCCAAAAGGAATACCTTATAAAGGTCAGATTTTAAATCAAATTGCGACTAAATTCATGGAATTAACTCAGGATATTGTTCCGAATTGGTTAATTGCAACTCCAGATCCAAATGTGGCAATCGGACATTTATGTGAGCCTTTTAAAGTGGAAATGGTAATTCGTGGTTATGTTTCTGGTCATGCTGCTCGTGAGTATGCTGCTGGGAAAAGAACGTTGTGCGGGGTTGCAATGCCTGAAGGGTTAAAAGAAAATGATAAATTTTCAACACCAATAATTACTCCATCAACCAAAGCAGATAATGGAGCACACGATGAAGATATTTCTCGTGAGGACATTTTAGCAAAGGGAATTGTATCTGAAGAAGATTATTTGGTATTAGAAAAATATACTCGTGCTTTATTTCAACGAGGAACTGAAATTGCTGCTAGCCGTGGATTGATATTGGTAGATACCAAATATGAATTTGGGAAAACCAAAGACGGGAAAATTGTATTGATAGATGAAATTCATACTCCCGATTCTTCTCGTTATTTTTATGCAGATGGTTACCAAGAACGCCAAGACAATGGCGAAGAGCAAAAACAACTTTCTAAAGAGTTTGTAAGACGTTGGTTGATAGAAAATGGATTTCAAGGTAAAGATGGACAAAAGATTCCAAATATGACTGATGAATACATTCAAACGGTTTCTGATCGTTATATTGAATTATTTGAAAATATTATCGGTGAAAAATTCATTAAAGCTGATATTTCTGACATCAATAGTAGAATTGAAAAAAACGTATTAGATTATTTGTCCAAAAAGTAAACTTCTCTTTATAGTAATAGGATTTTTATTGCGATATACTCAAAAACGAACTTAAAAAAGTTCGTTTTTTTTGTTATAAAATGTAGTTATTAACAATTTCATAAATATATATTTGATAACTTTTTACATTCACAATTATCAATTTAATTAAAATTATTTAAGTTTGATATAATATTAACAATTATTTTATTAATTTTGTAATGTTAGTGGAGTCCAGAAACTACTTTAAACAACGGGGCGGAACCGAAAAGCCTTACGAGTAAGAAAACCAATTAACCAATTTTAATTATGACAAATTTAATGTTTATTCCAAGTTTGATTGGAAAGTTAGCGCCTACTGATTATGTAGGATTTACCTTTTTTGTTGGATGTATGGCCATGATGGCTGCATCTGCATTTTTCTTTTTATCATTAAGTCAATTTGATAAAAAGTGGCGTACTTCTGTATTAGTTTCGGGTTTAATTACCTTTATTGCAGCAGTACACTATTTCTACATGAAAGAGTATTGGTCTGAATTCCAAGAATCACCAACATTCTTCAGATATGTGGATTGGGTATTAACTGTGCCATTAATGTGTGTTGAGTTTTACTTAATACTAAAAGTTGCAGGAGCAAAAACTAATTTGCTTTGGAAAATGATTTTCTTATCAGTAGTAATGTTAGTAACAGGTTACCTAGGAGAAACTTTATTCTCTGATCAAGCTGCATTATGGGGAGGAATCTCTGGATTGGCTTATTTTGTAATAGCTTATGAAATCTGGTTAGGAAGCGCTTCTAAATTAGCTGCTGCTGCTGGAGGAAATGTTCAAGCTGCACACAAAATCTTATGCTGGTTTGTACTAGTTGGTTGGGCTATCTATCCATTAGGATACATGTTAGGAACTGACGGATGGTACACTGATATCCTTGGAAAAGGAAGTGTAGACGTAGCTTACAACATCGCAGATGCAATCAACAAAATTGGATTTGGTCTTGTAATTTACAACTTAGCTCAAAAATCTCAAAACGATTAATTAGCTTTTAAAATATAAATTAAACCGTCTTGCGAAAACAAGGCGGTTTTTTTATTTCTTTTTAAATAGAATAAATATAACTAAAACATGTGGAAAAGTAATTGCAGCCAGGAAAGAGAAAAATAAGGCGTTAAAAATTTCAATATCTTTAAATAATAAATATAAGGTAGCAATTCCAATTAATGAAATTACCCAATACAGAAATGCGGAACAAATGTATTTTCTAAAATTATTCCAACTCACTTCTCCATTTAAATAACTTATTTGATTGATTATTGAAGGAATGCTATGCCAAATGATAAAATAAATGGCAAATCCCCATATCAAACTAGAAACTCGGAATATGACAGTGAATACTAATAGATAAAAAGTTTCAAGCATCCATCTGTTTTTAAATTCTACCAACTTATTTGAAAAGTAAATTCCTAAAGCAACCAAAGCTACACTATTAATTATTAATCCATTAGTAAAATAATTCTCAGGGACAACTATTGACGTAATATTATGTATCACTTCTTGAACCTCTTTAATGTTAAAATTAAATAGTAACATTAGAATAAATAAACCATAGGTAAACTCGAATAGCTTAAACAACGAACTTTTTTCTAAATTTTCCCATTGTTGTTCTCCAAAATGATAACCACTTACAATAATAAAGAGTAAAAGAGCAAACCAAGGGATTATCCAAAATAATAGCGATCCTAAACCAACGACTATTATATAATAGAGTAGTGTTTTTTGAAATGATATTTGCTCCTTATTAATATCTATTTTCTTAATTAGAAGTAAATCGTTCGCGCCATGAAGAATTCCAAACGTTAAAATCAAAATAAAACCAACAATTATTTGAGCATCATTTGATAGTAAAGAATCAAGCCACAAACAAAAAAAGCTTGCTACTATTGCGAAATTGAAATATTTCATAATCGTTTTTTAATTATTGTCTAAAAATAATAAAAAAAAATTAAACAAAATATTTTTTTTATTGTTTAACTTTTTATACATTTGATTAAACAAAATAAATATTTAACCAATTTTAACCAATTTTATTATGACAAATTTTATGTTTAACCCGAGTTTGATTGGAAAGTTAGCACCTACTGATTATGTAGGATTTACTTTCTTTGTTGGATGTATGGCTATGATGGCTGCATCTGCATTTTTCTTTTTATCATTAAGTCAATTTGATAAAAAGTGGCGTACTTCTGTATTAGTTTCAGGTTTAATTACCTTTATTGCAGCAGTACACTATTTCTACATGAAAGAGTATTGGTCTGAATTCCAAGAATCACCAACATTCTTCAGATATGTGGATTGGGTACTTACTGTGCCTTTAATGTGTGTTGAGTTTTACTTAATACTAAAAGTTGCAGGTGCAAAAACTGATTTATTATGGAAAATGATTTTCTTGTCAGTTGTAATGTTAGTTACTGGTTACCTAGGAGAAACGGTATTCACTGATCAAGCTGCATTATGGGGAGGAATCTCTGGATTGGCTTATTTTGTAATAGCTTATGAAATCTGGTTAGGAAGCGCTTCTAAATTAGCTGCTGCTGCTGGAGGAAACGTATTGGCTGCACACAAAATTCTTTGCTGGTTCGTACTAGTTGGTTGGGCTATTTATCCATTAGGATACATGTTAGGAACTGACGGATGGTACACAAATATCCTTGGAAAAGGAAGTGTTGACGTAGCTTACAACATCGCAGATGCAATCAACAAAATTGGATTTGGTCTTGTAATTTACAACTTGGCTCAAAATTCTCAAAAAGACTAATTAGGCCCCTCAATTACATATGCCGCCTTGTGAAAACAAGGCGGTTTTTTTATGCTTTAATTTTTATTCAGAGACGGTAATCTCAAATAGTTTCTCCCATTTTTTTCCTGTAACAAATATGGTTTTCGTTTTCGGATTATAAGCAATTCCATTCAAAACTTCCGCCTCAGCATATTTTATAAATTTGCGTAAGCCAGCCAAATTAATAATCGCTTCTACTTTACCATTTTCAGGATTTACAACAGCAATAGCGTCTTTTTGCCAAATATTACAGTAAATTTTTCCGTTGATGTATTCCAACTCATTAACGCTTTTTATCTTGCTGCTTCCAGAATAAACATTTACATAATCAATCATTTTTTGAGTCGCTGGATCCATTTTCCAAATTTTCTCTGTTCCATCTGATTCGTAGATAACTTTTCCATCATTCGTCATACCCCAACCTTCAATTGGTTTATCATATGCAAAAGTTTTTTCCAGTTTCCACGTATCAACATTGTAAATAAATCCCGTTTTTTCTTCCCAAGTCAGTTGAAATAATTTATTATTGATAAAGGTAATTCCTTCACCAAAATATATATCGTCTAATTTTAACGATTTGTAAATTTTCCCTGTTTTATAATCTGTTTTCAATAATTTCGAAAATCCACGAAGTCCCGTTCCTTCAAATAAAGTATCTCTAAAAAACTCTAAACCTTCAGTGAAAGAAGAAGTATCATGAGGAAACGTATTCACAATTTTATAGTTCAATAATTTCGGAGTCACATTCGAAACCAATTCTATGCGAGAAGTTATTTCTTGGTTTTCACCTTCAAAATAAACTAAGGCCTTCAAATTTTGATACCCCAATTTCTGATCTTTTAAGCTAAAAGTTAGGTTGTCCAAATTCTTTTTCGAACCAATATTCTTGTCATTAACAAAGTAAACAATACTATCGATTTTTTTATTTTCACCATTCAATAAACGCAGCGAAACACTGTCGTCATTATTGTATTCGCTTTTAAAATTACTTTCGTCAAAACTAAAATATTTTTCAGTAGCCGATTTCGAACCGTTGCAACCTACAAAAATTGAGCCTAATAAAATGATTGAGAGAAGGTTATATTTTTTCATAATGAGTTTTATTTGTGGGTGAAGTTACAACACAAAAGTTTATATAATTGAGTTGCAAAAATACAAATTAATTGTATATTTGCAACGGCAAGTCCTACACGATCTGCTCCTGCAAAATCCCCCAGGATGGGAACGTAGCAAGGGTAAGTGGTTGAGCGATGCGATGTAGGTCGCTTGCCTTTTTTTAATCAAGTAATCTTCCATTCGGAGGATTTTTTTTTGGAGTAATTCAATCCTACTTTCCCTCGCTTTCACACCCGCTTTCCGCTGCAATCCACGCAAAAAAGCGTGGGATTTTCACTGCAATCGGGACTAATTTTGTACTTTCAGTTTTCCAAATATCAGAATTAACTATATTTACATTCTAAAACAATTCGTTTATGAATAAAGTAGTTTTAATAACAGGCGCTTCTTCAGGAATAGGAAAATCTATCGCCGAATTTTTACATTACAAAGGTTTTATCGTTTATGGAACGAGTAGAAACCCTGACAATGTTAGAAATTCTGTCTTTCCATTATTAGAATTAGACGTTCGAAATACCGATTCAATCCAAAATACCGTAAAAAAAGTAATTGAACTTTCTGGAACTATAGATATTGTAATTAATAATGCGGGTGTTGGAATTACAGGTCCAATCGAAGAAATACCATCTCAAGAAATAAAAAATAATTTCGAAACCAATTTCTTTGGTCCTATAGAAGTAATGAAAGCCGTTTTGCCACAAATGCGCGCTCAAAAATCGGGTTTAATTATCAACATTACCTCCATTGCAGGTTACATGGGATTGCCGTACCGCGGAATATATTCTGCATCAAAAGGGGCGTTAGAATTAATCACCGAATCTTTAAGTATGGAAGTTAAACCATTTGGAATTAACGTTACAAATGTTGCTCCAGGAGATTACGCAACTAATATTGCTGCAGGACGTTTTCATGCGCCAGTAATAAAAGGATCAGATTATGAAAATTCTTATGGTGCAACTCTAAAAATGATGAACGACCAAGTAGATAGCGGAAATAATCCTATCGAAATGGCCGAAGCTATATTTGATATTATCAATTCAACCAACCCAAAAATTCATTACAAAGTGGGAAGTTTCATTCAAAAGTTTTCCATCGTTTTAAAGAGAATTTTACCCGATAAAGTCTATGAAAAAATACTAATGAATCATTATAAATTGTAACTTAGCATAAACTAACATTCTAACTTAAAAACACTCAATTATGAAGTTTTTTATCGATACAGCAAACCTAAATGAAATTAAAGCCGCGCAAGCTCTTGGAGTTCTTGATGGCGTTACCACCAATCCTTCTTTAATGGCAAAAGAAGGAATTACGGGAAAAAATAACATCCTAAAACATTACGTTGACATTTGCAATAGCGTTGATGGCGATGTTAGTGCCGAAGTAAATGCAGTTGATTATGATGGAATGATTCGCGAGGGCGAAGAATTAGTTGATTTACATCCACAAATTGTCGTGAAATTACCTATGACAAAAGAAGGAATCATGGCGTGTAAGTATTTTTCTGATAAAGGAATTAAAACCAATGTTACCTTAGTTTTTTCTGCTGGACAAGCTATTTTGGCTGCAAAAGCGGGAGCAACCTATGTTTCGCCTTTCGTAGGTAGATTAGACGATATTTCAACAGATGGATTGGCTTTAATTGAGGAAATCAGATTGATTTATGACAATTATGGTTTTGAAACTCAAATATTAGCCGCTTCTGTTCGTCATACAATGCACATTGTGAATTGCGCTAAAATTGGTGCCGATGTAATGACTGGCCCACTTTCTGCTATCCTAGGATTGCTTAAACACCCGTTGACAGATATTGGCCTAGCCCAGTTTATCGCTGACTTTGAAAAAGGGAATAAATAAAATCATTTAAGTATAAAAAAAAGCGGTACCGTTATCAGTACCGCTTTTTTATTTGTAAGTTATCTTATTTCAATTTATCAGCAAATTTAACTTCAAAGAGATTGGTGAACGCATCTTTTATTTTGCCATTTCCATCTAAAATCAAAGTTCTATGAATTTTGGTAATTGCCCATTTATTTTTCACATCCTCAAAATTGGCACAACGGTATTCTTGAATTCCATCAAACTTATAATTGGTCAATAAATCAATCCAACTTTTCTGGTCTTCATCTAAATTTACTGCGATGTATTGGTATTCTGGGTGCTGTAATTTAAAGGCTAATACTTTCTTATGTGCTGCAGCTAAATGTGTTACAGCTTCTTTAGTCCAGAAAAACAATACCGTCTTTTTATTCATAATAGACTTCGACGAAACAGTATTTCCTTCTTTATTAACTAAATTTACTTCTGGTAATTCATTTCCTACTTTCAGAAGTTTAATTGCGTTTTCAATTTTTAGAATTTCGTTTTTACTACTATTGTCGGTTGAGTATTTTCTATAAATATCCAAGAACTTTTGGTTGTTCACCATATTTTGATCTTCTAATAAATAGGAGAAAGCAATATTATTAAGAATGCTATTTTTTACTTTTTCATTCCGAATTAAAGTATCAGCAATATTCAATTTATTGATGTTGGTTGTTAAGGCTAAATCAACATCCGAGAAATGATTGTGGTATTTTACAGAACCGACATTATTTAATAAATGAGATAAATAAACTACAAATGGAGTATAAGTAGATAATTCTACATTATTAAAATCGATGTTTTTTCTATAACTGTAATATTTTGCAGGTAATTTTTCATAAACATCTTCGTCCGTTCTTAGCTTATGAATAATTGGATACAGCTCTTTTTTAGAATAATAATTAAAATCCAATTCTGCTTTCGCAAATAAATCAAACTCCTTACTCCAATTGATATCTTTCTTATGCGATAAATAACTTTTCTTGTTTTTATTGTAGGTAGAATCTATGTTAGCGTTAAATTTTGTGAAATCATAATCAAAAACATCAAACATTTTTTCCTTTTCTGCTTCGTCTTTTAAATAAGACTCCATTAAGTAATTATTTTTTGCATCTCCACGACCACAAAAAATTATTGATTCATCAAAATTGTTTGAATTCAAACGAACCATAATACTGTCATTCTTGTCAAAATAAACATATTGGTATTCTGGATCGTGCTTAAAAGTGTACATTCCCGGTGCTAAAGAATCAAATTGAACGAAGAAAGTATTGTCTTTTTGAAGTGGAATAGTGTCAATTACAACTCCATCTTTAGAAAAATAAATAAATCTATTGGTTGGATTAATAACTTCTCCACCAAAATAAGCTCTATAATCGTCCTTCTTAAAATCTTTGTTACAAGACAGTAAGGAAAGAAAAAATAGCGGCGAAAAAATTCTTAATAAGGTAGAATTAGACATATTAATATTCATTGCAATACTTACAAAAATATTTAGACCAATTCAATTTAGGTGTTAATAGTTAGTTAAATTAAAGTTTTACTCTTATTTCAAACAATGAATTGGCTGAAATTGAGGGATTTTTTCTACTTTTGCAAAAATTAAAACAAAGAATATCAATGTTAACTATCAATAATTTATCAGTACAGTTTGGTAAAAGAATTTTGTTTGACGAAGTAAATACCGTTTTCACACATGGTAATGTTTACGGAGTTATTGGAGCAAATGGTGCTGGAAAATCAACTTTTTTAAAGATAATTTCTGGTGAAATGGATCCTACAGCTGGACATGTTCACCTTGAAGCCGGTAAAAGAATGTCGGTTTTAAATCAGAATCACAACATGTTTGATGATTTTACGGTATTAGAAACTGTGATGATGGGAAACAAAGTTTTGTATGCCGTTAAGAAAGAAATGGATGAATTATATGCTGATTACGATGATAAAAATGCTGATAGAATAGGGGAGTTGCAAGTTCAATTTGAAGAAATGAATGGTTGGAATGCCGACTCAGATGCCGCTTCATTGTTATCGAATTTAGGAATTACCGAAGACAGTCATTACACTTTAATGTCTGATTTAGAAGGAAAATTGAAAGTTCGTGTCCTTTTAGCACAAGCACTTTTTGGGAATCCTGATTTGTTAATTATGGATGAGCCTACCAATGATTTGGATTTTGAAACCATCGCTTGGTTAGAGAATTTCTTAGCAAATTACGACAACACAGTAATTGTAGTTTCTCACGACCGTCACTTTCTAGACGCGGTTTGTACCCATATTTCTGATATTGATTTTGGAAAAATTAACCACTATTCTGGTAACTATACTTTTTGGTACGAATCAAGCCAATTAGCTGCAAAGCAACGCGCGCAACAAAACAAGAAGGCCGAAGAAAAGAAACAAGAGTTGGAAGAATTTATTCGTCGTTTTAGTGCGAATGTGGCAAAATCTAAACAAGCAACTTCTAGAAAGAAAATGATTTCTAAATTGAATATTGCTGAAATTCGACCTTCAAGCCGTCGTTATCCTGCAATTATTTTCGATCAAGAAAGAGAAGCTGGAGACCAAATTTTGAATGTGCAAAATCTAAGTGCTTCTGTTGATGGCGAGGTTTTATTTACAGGTGTAGATTTAAATATGGCTAAAGGCGACAAAATAATATTGTTTTCAAAAGATTCACGTGCTACAACTGCATTCTACGATATTTTAAACGGTTTGCAAAAAGCTGATTCTGGAACATTTGATTGGGGAGTTACTACTAATCAAGCGTATTTACCAGTTGATAATCACTCGTTTTTTGAAAACGATTATTCATTAGTAGATTGGTTGCGCCAATGGGTTAAAACAGAAGAAGAACGTGATGAGGTTAATATTCGTGGTTTCCTTGGAAAAATGATTTTCTCAGGTGAAGAAGCTTTAAAAACTAGCCGTGTCTTATCAGGAGGAGAAAAAGTAAGATGCATGCTTTCGCGAATGATGATGGAACGCGCTAATGTTTTGATGATTGACGAACCTACAAACCACTTGGATTTGGAGTCGATTACGGCGTTTAATAATTCGCTTAAAAACTTCAAAGGTTCTGTAATCTTTACAACTCATGACCACGAATTTTCGCAAACCGTAGGTAACAGAGTGGTAGAATTAACACCAAAAGGAGCAATTGATCGATACATGACTTTTGATGAATATTTGGATAATGAAAGCATTAAAGAGTTGAGAATCAAAATGTATTCTTAATTAATAATAGCAAACTCTCGAGAAATCGGGAGTTTTTTTTGATAGTAAATGAATTAAAATATTTTTCAGTTCTTATTCAATCGATGTTAAAATCTATAAAAAAATTATATATTTGCATAACCAAACAAAAATCTTCAATATGAGTCAAAAAATATTGCTTACTTCCAAAGAAGTCAATATCATTCTTCATCGTTTGGCTTGTCAATTGATTGAAAAACATTTAGATTTTTCAGAAACTATTCTTATTGGTATTCAGCCTCGTGGAACTTTTTTGGCAGAAAGATTAAAATCACTTTTAGAAAACGAATACAAAATTTCTAATATCCTTTTAGGGTATTTGGATATTACCTTTTTTAGAGATGATTTCAGAAGAAACGACAAACAATTAGAAGCAAATAAAACCCAAATTGATTTTTTAGTTGAAAATAAAAAAGTAATTTTTATAGATGATGTTTTGTACACAGGAAGAAGTATCCGTGCGGCATTAACTGCAGTTCAATCTTTCGGAAGACCAGCATCTATTGAGCTTTTAACGTTAATTGATCGTAGATTTAGTCGTGACTTACCGATTCAACCTGATTACCGTGGTCGTCAAGTAGACGCGATTAATGATGAAAAAGTAAAGGTATGCTGGAACGAGCAAGATGGCGAAGATGCAGTGTATTTAATACCAACAAATAGTAAATAAATAGTATAAAAATGAGCGAATTAAGTGTAAATCATTTATTAGGAATTAAAAATATCAACATAAATGATATTGACCTTATTTTTGAAACCGCCGATCATTTTAAAGAAGTAATCAATCGCCCAATTAAGAAAGTTCCTTCCTTGCGCGACATTACAATTGCTAATATATTCTTCGAAAATAGCACCAGAACTAAATTATCATTTGAATTAGCTCAAAAAAGACTTTCTGCTGATGTAATTAGTTTTTCTGCCGCTCAATCCTCAGTAAAAAAAGGAGAAACCCTAGTTGATACAGTAAACAATATCCTTTCTATGAAAGTGGATATGGTAGTAATGCGACATGCTAATCCTGGCGCAGCCCACTTTTTATCTCAAAATGTAAAAGCGAGTATTATTAACGCTGGAGATGGAGCACACGAACATCCAACACAAGCTCTTTTAGACAGTTATTCGATTCGAGAAAAACTAGGAGAAGTTGCAGGTAAAAAAGTTGTGATTGTTGGCGATATTTTGCACTCTCGTGTAGCGCTTTCAAATATCTATGCTTTGCAAATGCAAGGTGCAGAAGTGAAAGTTTGCGGTCCAAAAACGCTTATACCGAGACACATTGAGTCACTTGGAGTAAAGGTAGAACCAAATTTACGCAAAGCATTGGAATGGTGTGATTTAGCTAACATGCTAAGAGTTCAAAACGAACGAATGGATGTAAATTTTTTCCCTTCAACTAGAGAATACGCCCAACAATATGGATTGGATAAAACCTTGTTGGATTCAATAAATAAAGAGATCGTAATTATGCATCCTGGGCCAATAAACCGAGGAGTTGAAATTACTTCTGAAGTTGCCGATTCTAATCAATCGTTGATATTAAATCAAGTGGAAAATGGAGTGGCGGTTCGAATGGCTGTAATCTATTTACTGGCTTCAAAAATTCAATAAATGAAAGTACTTGTAAAAGGACACACCACAGTTTTAAAAGATACTCAGGGAGATTTCCAATTATTTTTAGATAATATCACCAACCAACACGAAAGTTATAAAAACCAGAATTTGATTTTGGATGTAACTCACGATAAATCAATTTCAATTCAATCTATCAAAGCTTTTACTGAAATGTCTAAAATGCATTGTAAAGGAAAAAAATCGTTTGTCATTGTTGCTGAAAACATCGATTTTAATGCTGTTCCTAAATCATTAGTTGTTGTTCCTTCCGTTTTAGAAGCCCACGATATTATTGATATGGACGAAATTGAAAGAGATTTAGGATTTTAGAAGTGTAATTGTTTCATCGAAAACAAACTACTTTTTACGAATTACCAAATTAACGAATAAACTCAAAATTGAATCTAACTGTACTTGGTTGCTATGCTGCAACACCACGAACAATTACTAATCCAACTTCGCAAGTTTTAGAAATCAGAAATCGTCTTTTTCTAATTGATTGTGGTGAAGGAACGCAGGTTCAATTGCGAAAGAATAAAATTCGTTTTTCTAAAATTAATCACATATTTATTTCTCATTTACATGGCGATCATTTTTATGGTTTAGTGGGTTTGGTTTCTACTTTTATGTTGTTGAATAGAACCACCGATTTGCATATTTATGGACCAAAAGGAATAGAAGAAGTAATCAAATTACAGTTAAAATTATCCAATTCATGGACAAATTACGGTTTGTATTTTCATGAATTGAATTCAGATAAAAGTGAAATTATTTACGAAGACGACAAAGTATTTGTGAAAACAATTCCCTTGAAACATAGAGTTTACACTAATGGATTCTTATTCCAAGAAAAAGTTGGAGATCGTAAATTAAATATGGATGCGGTTCAAAACTTCGAAATAGAAACTTGTTATTATCAGAAAATAAAAAATGGTAAAGACATAACTTTAGATGACGGTCGGGTGATTGAAAACGAAAAATTGACCTTTGACCCAATTCCAACTAAAAGTTATGCTTTTTGTTCCGATACCGCTTATAATGAAGACATAATTCCGATAATTGAAAATGTGGATGTCTTGTATCATGAATCTACATTTCTAGATTCAGAAGAGCAATTGGCTCATAAAACAATGCATTGTACAGCCAAACAAGCTGCAAAAATTGCTTTGAAAGCCAATGTAAAACAATTGATATTAGGACATTATTCTACTCGATACGATACTATCAATTTGTTTAAAGAAGAAGCGCTAACCATTTTCCCAGAAGTGCTTTTGGCAGATGATGGAAAAAGTTTTGAGTTTTAAAAATAAATCAATTATTTTAGATTCATTATTTTAGAATCAATTTCTAAAATCTACTATCTAAAATCTAAATTACATTCAATGGAAGATTTAAGCGATTACCGAAAATCATATGAGAAGAGTGCCCTTTTGGAAACTTCAATTCCAGAAGATCCTATTAATTTGTTTCACAAATGGTTTCATGAAGTGGAAGATTTTGGTGGAATAGATGAGGTAAACGCGATGACGGTTTCGACAATTGGATTGGATGGATTTCCTAAATCGAGGGTCGTATTATTGAAAAAATACTCTGAAGAAGGATTTATTTTTTACACCAATTATAACTCCGAGAAAGGAAAAGCAATCACCAATAATCCAAATGTTTGTCTGTCATTTTTTTGGCATTCATTGGAACGTCAAGTTATTATTAAAGGTATCGCCGAAAAAACACCAACCAATATTTCCGATGGTTACTTTGATTCTAGACCTGACGGAAGTAAATTAGGTGCCATAGTTTCCAATCAAAGTGAGGTAATTCCGTCACGATCAACATTAGAAGATAAATTAAAACAAATGGAATTGGATTACCAAGGTAAGGATATCATGCGACCAGAATTTTGGGGAGGTTTCCTAATTAAACCTGTTGAAGTTGAATTTTGGCAAGGTCGTCCAAACCGACTTCATGACCGAATTAGATACCAATTGCAAGATGATTTTTCTTGGAAAATAGATCGATTATCTCCTTAAATTATTATTATTCAATACTTTCTAAAGCTTCTTTTTGGTTTCTAAAAAGAAAGAACTGAAGCAAAGTTGCAATTATAATAGTCATTATTGCGCCAATAAAATTCAACCAAAGGAAACTCACAATATCCAAGTAGAAAATATAGAATATCATTAACTGTGTGACAATTGCTCCCCAGAAAATGGCTTTTGCACGAATGTATTTGATGTAAAAACCAACCAAGAAAATCCCTAGAACAGTTCCGTAGAAAATAGATCCAATAATATTTACGAGCTGAATTAAATTCTCAAATAAAGTTCCTATACAAGCAAAAAGAATTGCTACAATTCCCCAAAACACTGTAAAAACCTTGGTGGCATTTACATAATGTTTATCCGATTTTTCTTCTTTTAAATTTCGTTTATAAATGTCAATTGCCGTTGTAGATGCCAATGCGGTTAAACCTGAAGCTGTTGACGACATGGCGGCAGATAAAATTACCGCTAATAAAAGTCCGATTAATCCTTTCGGTAAATAATTTAAAATGAAATTAATAAAAACATAATCTTTATCGTTTGTTTCTGCTTTTGGATCTGCTTTTGAAATTAATTCTTTCGCCTGATCTCTCAAATCATTTTCTTTATTGGACAAAGCAGTAAGTTTTTTTCTCAGAATCGGATTATCGTAATTCTGATTCAAATGATCAATATACAAAAGGTTAAACTCCTTTTTTTCTTCAGATAAATCAGAAAGTTGTTTTTCTAAATTCTGATATTCTTCTTTGTAAATAGACTTTTCAATTACGATTTTATTATTTGGATTGAAATTTAACGGAACGGGATTGAATTGGAAAAACACAAAAACCATCACCCCAATAAGCAAGATAAAGAACTGCATTGGGACTTTTAGAAATCCATTCATAATCAATCCCATTTGGCTTTCTTTTATTGATTTTCCCGATAAATAACGACCTACTTGGGATTGATCGGTACCAAAATAGGAGAGTGCTAGGAAAAATCCTCCAGTAATTCCACTCCAAAAAGTATAACGAGTTTCAGGGTCAAATGAGAAATCTACGATATTCATTTTGTCATTTGCACCAGCAATATGAAGCGCATTTCCAAAAGTCATATCGTTTGGTAATAAATGTAAGATTAAGAAAAAAGTTAAAATCATACCAAACATTATTACAAACATTTGGTGTTTTTGCGTCACGTTTACCGCTTTAGTACCGCCCGAAAAAGTGTAAATTATGACCAATGTACCAATGATAATATTCAATTGCGTTAAATTCCAACCTAATATCGTTGATAGAATAATAGAAGGAGCATAAATGGTAATTCCAGTTCCTAAACCTCGTTGCACCAAAAATAAAATTGAGGCTAAAGAACGCGTTTTTAAGTCAAATCGTTGTTCTAAATATTCGTAGGCTGTAAATACTTTCAGCCTGTGATAAATGGGAATGAAAGTCATGCTAATTACCACCATTGCAAACGGTAAACCAAAATAAACCTGTACAAATCCCATTCCGTCATGGTACGCTTGACCAGGTGTAGAAAGGAAAGTAATCGCGCTCGCCTGAGTTGCCATCACCGAAAGTCCAACCGTCCACCACGGAGTTTCATTGTTTCCTAAAATGTAATCTTTTACATTTTTAGTACTGCCTTTTGTTTTCCAAACACCATAAATAACGATGAAAAGAAGGGTGATTACGAGTATTATCCAATCAATTTGTTGCATATTTTAGGAAAATAGTTGCATAATAATAAAGTAAAATATGATGTAAATCGCATTTGCAATCAACACCCAAGTGTAATTTTTCTTCCACAATTTATTCTCATTTTCACTCATTACTACTTTATTGAAATTAAGTTAGAAATCAATCGGTACGCTCCAGAAACTCCTTCTGGTAATTCTCTAAAAAAGCTCAAACCCGTATAAATGTAATTTCCTTTTCCGTATTTGGCGATCAATAATGCGCCATTTTTAGGAGTTTCCCCTTTGTCATTTGAAGATAGAATAGGAGTGAAAGCAGCGTCAAATTCATTTGGATAATACAATCCTTGTTCTTGTTTCCAACCCTCAAAATCTTTAGAAGTAATTTTGTTAGGATAATTTAAAACAGGATGTTCGGGAACTAAAAATCGAATTGCTGCATTTTCCTCTGTTACGCGGTCCCTAGAAATTTTCAAAGGAAAAGGTGCAATATTTTTAGTCACTAATTCATCCGTTGTATTGTATTGAACGATCATGGTTTTCCCTTCTTTCACAAAATCCAAAAGAATTTCTTGCTTAAATTTTAGTTCTTTAACGGTATTGTAAGCTCTAATTCCTGTTATCAAAACATCAAAATTAGCCAGTTTTTCTTTCGAAATTTCAATCGGATTAATTTCTGTAACTTCATATCCCATTTGTTTTAAACTTTTTGGAACTTCATCGCCTGCACCCATTAAATAAGCGATTTTTTGATTACCCGTTTTGATGTCCAATTTAATGAATTTTGCCTCTGAGGTTCTTAGTATTTGTTGCTTTGAAATATGCTCGTAATTAATATTAATTTGCTCTCTATCAAATATTTTCCCATTAATAATCGCAACTGCTTTTGCTGTAATTTCATCTGCATTTTTCGGAGGAAATACTTCAAAATTCACAATTTGTTCTTCCCCTTTTTTGCTCAAGGCAAATGAGATTTCGTTCGGATTCACTTTCCAATTTGCAGGAAGGTCCAATTTCAAAATTCCACTCGCTGCTTCTTTTCCAGCTTTAATCTTAACTCCAATCGTTTTTGATTTACCCGAATTAAATAAGGCGACTTTATCGATTATTGAGGTTGTTATTTCAGGAACAATATCCAACGGATTGTAAATTTCTCCTTTGGTAGGATCGTTGTATTTATAAATTACATTTCGCTCAAAAGGAATCGTAATTCCATTAATTTCAATATTAAATACCAATTTAACTTCTCTAATTACATCAGCAAATCCAATGTTTTGTTGTTCGTTTACAGTATACATTCCAACAGTTCCTTTTTGGTTTAACCAATAAGGATTGGTATAGTTTACCGTTTCTGGTAATTGAATTGTAAGATTATTATTTATAGCAATGTTATTTTTTAATTCGCTATTAATATTCGTGTTTTTTCCTTCTGGCATGGAGACAATACTCTTAAGAACCATTGAATTTAAACTTCTGTTTATTACTTCAATTTTTACATTTAAAGTACTATTTGGAGTTGCTGTTTGATTTTCAGCCACACCTTCAAGGTACAAACCTGAACAAGCAGTAATTACCTTTTTTATTTCATCGGATTTAATTGTTTTCCAATGTTCGTCATCCAATAATTGAGCCATCGAATAGGCTTTCACCAAATTCGGAATGCTTAATGATGGGTTTTTGAAATCGTATTCTTTTACTATTTTTTGTATTAATTCGCCAACAGCAGTTCCGCCTTTCACACGATTCCAAGTAGTATCTATTCCATCAAAAATATTGTTCTTATCGTTTAACGAAGTCCCTTTTAGAAATTCTAAATATTCTATTTCTTCCCCACGACTTCCGGTACTTCCAAATCCTTGTGATTCATGACTACTTCTACTTAAAGCCGCAATTTCTTGATTTGATTTCCCAATTGTAGGATAATAAACACCTATTTGTAAAGAAGATAAATTAGTTTTATCAGCGGCATCAAATTTTTCTTTACTGCCATAAAACCACCATGATGTATTAAAAAAATGTCTTTTTGGTTGCCAAGGTTTAACCCATTTTAATTGATTTGGGAATACATTTACATTGTTGGCTAAATCAAAACTTTCTACACTCAATAGGGCAGAAGCGGTATGGTGCCCGTGGGTTGTCCCCGGAGAACGATGATCAAAACGATTGATAATCACATCGGGTTGGAATTTTCTAATTGCCCAAACTACATCGCTTAAAACTTGGTCTTTATTCCAAATTTGCAGCGTTTCGTCAGGGTTTTTAGAGTATCCAAAATCATTAGCGCGAGAAAAAAATTGTTCCCCTCCATCAATTTTTCTTGCTTCAAGCAATTCTTGTGTTCGAATCACACCCAACTGTTCACGTAATTCGGGACCAATTAAATTCTGTCCTCCATCACCGCGTGTTAATGATAAATAACCGGTTCTGGCCATTTTCTCATTGGACAAATAAGATATTAATCTGGTGTTTTCATCGTCGGGATGTGCGGCAATATACAATACCGATCCTAAGAAATTTAGCTTTTCAATTTGGTTATAAATGACTGCTGAATTGGGTTTTACAGGTTGTTGTCCAAATGATATTTGTGTAAAACAGAAGAAAATTAACAGCAGTATTGAACTCGGTTTTTTCATTATTGTAATCATTATTTGCTTTAGCTTCAAATGTAATAATTTAAATGCTTTTACAAATAGAAATTTCTCAATTTATTGTAGGTAGATTTAATTTAATTAAAACTATTCTTTACTTTTGTAGCTCACAACAGCACAATCATGTACAAACTTTTAATTCGCCCTTTACTTTTTTGGTTTGACCCCGAAAAAGTACATTATTTTACTTTTTCTGCTATTCGCTTTGTTTCAAAAATACCTGGTGTTTCAAGTATTTTCAGAGCCATTTATGTAGTTGATGATAAAAGATTAGAAACGGAAGTATTTGGTTTAAAATTTAAAAACCGTGTTGGATTAGCTGCTGGTTTCGACAAAGATGCAGTACTTTATAATGAACTTTCTAATTTTGGATTTGGTTTTATTGAAATAGGAACATTAACTCCTAAATCGCAAGATGGGAACCCTAAAAAGAGATTATTCCGTTTAAAACAAGACGGCGCAATTATCAATAGAATGGGTTTCAACAATAAAGGCGTTGATGCAGCTATTCAAAAATTAAAGCAAAATAAAGGTGTTTTAATTGGTGGTAACATTGGTAAAAATAAGCTTACGCCAAATGAAAATGCGGTTGTTGATTACGTAATTTGCTTTGATGCACTTTATGATTATGTAGATTACTTTGTGGTAAATGTAAGTTCTCCCAACACACCCAATTTAAGAGAACTTCAAGAAAAAGAACCCTTAACTAAATTATTGCAAACCTTGCAAGACCTAAATTCCGCTCGACCAATACAAAAACCAATTTTACTAAAAATTGCACCCGATTTGACAGACGAGCAGTTATTGGATATTATCGACATTGTAAAAACAACCAAAATTGCTGGAGTAATTGCTACCAATACCACTATTTCCAGGGAAGGATTGCAATCTGAGAATAAAGTCGAAGTAGGAGGATTGTCGGGAAAACCGTTAACTTCAAGATCAACTGAAGTAATCCGATTTTTATCTGAAAAAAGCAATAAGTCTTTCCCGATTATTGGAGTAGGAGGTATTCATTCTGCCCAAGATGCTATTGAAAAATTGGAGGCTGGAGCTAGTTTGATCCAACTTTATACTGGATTTATCTACGAAGGGCCAGCATTGGTGAAAGCCATAAACAAAAAAATAATAGAATCGGTTTCGCGTTAATTTATTTGATTCTTCTTCCTGAATTCCCGCATTTTCTCTATATTTGAGCCAATGGATCCAATTAAAATAATAGAATGCCCTCGTGATGCTATGCAAGGAATAAAATCGTTTATTCCAACTGCTAGGAAGGTGGCTTATATTCAATCGTTGCTTCGCGTAGGGTTTGATACCATTGATTTTGGAAGTTTTGTATCTGCAAAAGCCATTCCCCAAATGCAAGATACAGCCGAAGTTTTGGCGCAACTGGATTTATCACAAACCAATAGTAAATTACTCGCTATTATTGCCAATACTCAAGGAGCAATTGCCGCATCAGCACATAAAGAAATTCAGTATTTGGGTTTTCCATTTTCTATTTCTGAGAATTTTCAAATGAGGAATACTCATAAAACTATCGATGAATCATTGGTGACTCTGAACGAGATTCTAGAAATTGCTGATAAAACGAATAAAGAAGTCGTAGCCTATTTATCAATGGGATTTGGGAATCCGTATGGTGATCCTTGGAATATTGATATTGTGTGTAATTGGACAGAAAATTTAGCCAATCGAGGGGTCAAAATTCTATCGCTTTCCGATACAATTGGAAGCTCAACTCCTGAAGTAATTCAGTATTTATTCTCCAATTTAATTCCTAAATATCCTAAAATTGAATTTGGTGCGCACCTTCATACTACTCCTGAAAAATGGTTTGAAAAAGTGGACGCTGCTTATAATGCTGGCTGCCGCCGATTTGATGGCGCCATTCAAGGTTTTGGTGGATGTCCAATGGCGAAAGATACGCTTACAGGAAATATGCCGACAGAAAAATTACTATCCTTCTTTACTTCAAATAAAGAGCAAACCAATACTAGTCCGATGAGTTTTGAAAGTGCCTACAATGAAGCAACAAAGTTGTTTGGTGAATTTCATTAATTCATTTGAAGCAATTCAAACTATAGCTAGGAATCTTAATATTTGACATATCTAATATTATTTACTATCTTTGCACGCAATTCAACTACAAATTGCAATGATCGCACACAACACAAAAATTATTGGCGAAGGATTAACTTACGATGACGTATTATTAGTTCCTAATTATTCTAATGTTCTCCCAAGAGAAGTTAGTATTCAAACAAAATTTTCTCGTAACATTACTTTAAATGTACCTATAGTATCTGCTGCAATGGACACTGTAACTGAAAGTGCTATGGCAATTGCTATGGCGCAAGAAGGTGGAATTGGCGTTTTACATAAAAATATGACGATTGAGCAACAAGCTGCGAAAGTTAGAAAAGTAAAACGTGCAGAATCAGGAATGATTATCGACCCTGTAACATTACCGCTAACTTCAACTGTTTCAGATGCGAAAAATGCAATGAAAGAATTTGGTATTGGTGGAATTCCAATTGTAGATGAAAATAAAACCTTGAAAGGAATTGTAACCAATCGTGATTTGCGTTTTGAGAAAAACAATTCACGACCTATTATTGAAGTAATGACTTCAGAAAATTTGGTTACCGTTGCCGAGGGAACTTCCTTAGAGCAAGCAGAAGTAGTGTTGCAAGGAAACAAAATTGAAAAATTACCAGTTGTAGATGCCGATTATAAATTGGTAGGTCTTATAACATTTAGAGATATTACTAAATTAACACAAAAACCTATCGCCAACAAAGACGTTTTTGGTCGTTTGCGAGTCGCTGCTGCCATTGGAGTTACGGGCGATGCTGTTCAAAGAGCGGAAGCTTTAGTCAATGCTGGTGTTGATGCTATAATTATAGATACTGCTCACGGACACACGCAAGGGGTGGTTAATGTATTGAAAGAAGTAAAAGCAAAATTCCCAAAATTAGACGTTATTGTTGGAAATATAGCTACTCCTGAAGCGGCAAAATACTTAGTTGAAAATGGTGCAGACGGTGTAAAAGTAGGTATTGGCCCAGGTTCTATTTGTACGACTAGAATAGTTGCAGGTGTTGGATTTCCTCAATTTTCAGCTGTATTAGAAGTTGCTGCAGCGATAAAGGGATCTGGAGTTCCAGTAATTGCTGATGGTGGAATTCGTTATACAGGTGATATTCCAAAGGCAATCGCAGCGGGTGCCGATTGTGTAATGTTAGGATCATTATTAGCAGGAACAAAAGAATCACCGGGTGAAACTATCATATTTGAAGGTCGTAAATTCAAATCGTACCGAGGAATGGGTTCTGTTGAAGCGATGCAAGAAGGTTCAAAAGACCGTTATTTTCAGGATGTTGAAGACGACGTTAAGAAATTAGTTCCTGAAGGAATTGTAGGTCGTGTTCCTTATAAAGGAGAATTAAATGAAAGTATGCAACAATTTATTGGAGGTTTAAGAGCTGGAATGGGTTATTGCGGTTCAAAAGACATTCCTACATTACAAGATACAGGCCGATTTGTTCGTATTACCGCTAGCGGTATCAACGAAAGTCATCCGCACAATGTAACGATTACTAAGGAAGCTCCCAATTATTCTAGATAGTTGTAGGTCGAAAGCCTAATATCATAAAGCTAAACCCATTAGAATGTATTTTTTAATGGGTTTTTTATTTTGAAGTACTCGCTTTTAATTCTTCAAGAAAATCCCTCCCGTCATTCGCTATATCTCTTGTGGCGAACCCCGCCACAACAGGATGCCGCTACTACCGGGGCTATGTAATTACGTTTGTCAATATAAATTAACCTATGCTTTGTTAATCTGAATTCAACCCTGATTTGTCATTGCGAGGCACGAAGCAATCTCATGAGGTTTACAGTTTTTTGATTATGGGCACGAGCGAGGAATTTCCATTTCCATTGCCATTGCCATTGCCATTGCTGTTGCTATTGATTTACACTATTCACGATTCTCACAGGAATAATTTCAATTTTCATATAGGGGTAATAAGGCAAAACGGATAGTTTAGAATGCACATCTTCCTGATCAATAGCCATCATTACAATAAAAATCCCTGACATATCAAGTTTAATAAAGTTATCTACAATGGTGCCATTTTGTTCCAATTCTTTTACAAGTTCTTGTTCTCTTGGGAGTAGTTTCATTCTTGTTTCAGTATCCAATTCTTCCAATTGGATATTAAGCATAAATTTTTTCATATTTAAAAATTATATAAAATTAAGTTTAGAGATATTCATTTATTAAAATATCAGATCTGGTTTATCGTCTAAAACAGAAGGTCTTTCGACACTACTAAAATTGGGAATTGGTCTACCTTCTTTTTCAGCTAATTTAACTTCGTTTTCATATTTCAAGTGCCATAAATATAATTCTGCCGTAAACATTTGTTCTAAATAAATGGTGTAACTCCATGCAAAAGCAATGTAAATAATACAAACAACCCAACTCCAATCCGGAAAATCTATTTTTAGTTTTCCACTCAAATAAAACATAATAAAGGGAGGAAAAAATACAATTACACCCGCTAAATAGGAAAGAGTATAACCTGCCACAAATTCGGATATCCTAGATTTAAATATTGACATCCCTCTTTTTAAAGATTTTCCAGTACTTAAATCCTCCCATGCAAAAGCAGGCATAATTAAAAATACGATCATTCTAATTCCTTTTTTTAAAGCGTCAAAAGTCAAAGACCAAATAGAAAAATCTTCGCCACCTGCAAGTGTTTGCGCAACATTTTCTGCACTTTCTTCTTCAGTATCACTGGAGCTTTTCTTTTTACTAAAAATCATTTCTAATACCGTTAGTAAAAACCATATTAGCGACCAAAAAATGGAGAGAACAAGTATTTGAATTATATTTTTTGTACATGTTTCCACTAAAGAATTCATCAGATTAAATTCTTTTCCATTTTCTTTTTGTTGAATAAGTTCTAATAAAACAGAGCATGAAAGAGTTAGCATTAATGCAAAACAGAATATTATAATATACAAAATTAGCATTGAGGTTGCTGTACTATAGCTATCCCAATCAAAATGCCATTTAAAATAGATCACCGTTGGAGCATATATTAACCAAACGAAAAGCAAGGGTACCAATAGAATTGGGTTTTTTAAAAAAGCCTTTATTGATGCATTAATTACATCCCATCCATTTTTTAGCCCTTCAAACATAAATATTTTATTTTTAATTTCGTTTCCTTAAAAATTGTAGCCAGCTACTTATAATCACTACAAACACTCAATTATCAAACTTATTCTGTAAGATTGGCGGAAAGTTAGTTTCTTAATTATTTATTTCAAATGTAATAAAAGATTCTTACATATCGTAAACAAGATTTTTTAGTTGACTCTGTACACAATTTGAATCTAATAAGCGAACAAATACTCCTTGGTCTTGACGAAACTTTAATTTGACTGCAGTTATATTATTAAATGATTGTAGTTGCATTTATATTTGACTGCATTCAAATTATTAAATTATCATAATCGTTTTATTGTATAGTCTTGACCTTTCGATTGTTTTGTTAGATGCTGAAACAAGTTCAGCATGACAAGTACACCCTCATTGCGAGGCACGAAGCAATCTCATGAGGTTTACAGTTTTTTGCTTGTGGGCACGAGCGAGACGCTCGCGCTAGCGGGGGCCATATTGCCAAACCGATGTTAGCGGTTCGGCTTTTCTTTATTTTGGTTGTTTTCCATAATCTTCCAATTTTATGTGTGGTAAATTTCCAAGTTTATATTTTTCAGATTTAATTTGATTTATTACTTCTGCTCTTTCAATACCAAATGCGTTAGAAATATAATGATAATGAGGTTGTTTTTCTCCAAGCCAAGTTTCTTCACCACGTAAACTTTTAAAGGTTGCGAAGAAGCAATGCCATTGATCGTTTTTGTCCAATATTTTCGCAACTTTCACTTTTCTATGTTCAATTGCTTGCTTCAATTGTCCATCTGAAAGTTCTGTTTTTCCAAAAGTTTGGACTTCTCCATTTTCTTTTACTCGATAAGCAAACGGCATTTTTGATAAATCAACTCCTTTTTGAGAATATTCAGATGAATACTGACTTAAAGTATAGCCTAATTCTTCGGACCTAATCATCAACCCCATTAAAATATCAGGCGTCAGAACTTGTCCTTTTAATAAATTTTCTTGTTCTGTTTTCTTGGTTGTTCCCAATAAATTTAAAAAACCATTTGGCACTTCTACAGCTTTAAACTCTTGAAGCATTTTTTGCCATTGAACTGTTGCTTTAATAAATATTTGTTCACTTTTCTCTGTTGGTTTTTTGTCACCGTTAAGTTCTTCATTTGGTATTCCATTTAATACCATTTGTTTTACTATAAATCCGTCACCATAATGTTTAATTGGCTTTTCATATTCAAAATCACCATCTTCAAACATTATTAATTTTTCGCCTGTTTTTTTATTTATTATCTCTCGTTGTATCATTTGGATTTACTATTTAACAATTATATAGTGATTATGCTATATTGTTAATATGAACCTGAAGTATATTCCCATTTATCAAGGTATGAATTATACTTATAGTAACCTTTCATATTACCTTGTGCATCATAAACTTCATATCTTTTCAGATAGTCATTCCATTTTTTAGTTAATTGTTGATTACCATTTTGGTCGTAAGTTTCATTTCTGTTCAAATATGAATTTGTTTTTTCATAACCTTGTTGAGTTCCATTTGAATTATAAGTTTCAGTTCTATTTAAATATTCATTCTGCTTTTCATATTTTATTAGATTTCCACTTGCATCATAATACTCAATTCTATTTAAGTATGTATTTTCTTTCGCATAACCAATCAAAGTTCCGCTTGAATCAAAAAATTCTGTTCTGCCTAAATAACTGTTATACTTTTGGCTTGATTGTGCATTTACAGCAATTGTGGTTAAAGTAATAACCAAGATTAAGATAATTTTTTTCATTTTTTTTAAATTATAAGTTTTGCTTACTCTTTTCGGTTTTCGGCTTTCCCCGTTTGCGGTTCGTTTTTCGAAGCTGACCGCTAACTTGTATATACCCGCTATAAACTTTCGTTTATCAACCCATATTTGGGTAGATAGCCGCTACTATTATATTTTTTATTATTTTTCTTACTTTTTATTCTAGTTTTCGGCTCTCCTGTTTAAAATAACCCCGTTTACCACGTCTCGAACTGCGTTTACCACGTTAGGTAAGTGCATTTACTACGTTCCGAACCCCGTTTACCCCGTTGCGCAACCCCATTTACCACGTCTCGAACTGCGTTTACCACGTTAGGTAAGTGCATTTACCACGTTCCAAACCCCGTTTACCCCGTTGTACAACCCCATTAATGTACTTCGGAACCACATAAACGGGGTTTGGAACGTGGTTAATGGAGTCTGTAACGTGGTCAACCCCGTTATTTGGGCGTTTATAGGTGTGGGATTAATTAAATCTTGTTTAAATGTAGTTTGGCTGAGTTTATTCCATAGCAAAGCCAACTCAAAACGGGCGGTTTTAAGAAAGGGTTTATAGTGAATGTAAAAAAGGAGAGTTGCGAGTGCGCAAAAATAGAGGTAGGTAATTGGCATGTAATTAATTGTTTGGTCTATAATCAGGGTAAACTTATAAAGAATTATTGGAATTGTGTAGTTTTATTTTAATTATTTGTCATTGCGAGGAACGAAGCAGGTCATTGCGAGGAACGAAGCAATCTCATGATGTTCCCGTGAGCTTCTACAGATTGCCGCGCTGCACTTTGTTCCGCTCGCAATGACTGTAGGAGGTCGTTCCGCTCGCAATGACGGAGGTAATTCCTGGCTAGAAAAAAATCAAGATTCTTTAGCCCCGATCAAGGCGGTATCCTCGCAGCAAAGCGAAGAGATAGAGCCGAAAGCGGGAATTACAATTCCAAAAATGCCAGGACAATTCGCTCCAAAAACTATTTATTTATATAATTGATAGTTAAGGGTTTAGTTTTCTGGAAAAAACTTTGCGAATAAATAAAAAAGAATTACTTTTGCCAACCCTTATAGTGAGTAAGAGTTTCTATTCGGGAATATCAATTAAATCAAACAACTTCTGTTGTTTTCTATCACATTACGAAACTCGAGAAAATGCAGAATACAAATTTATTATCAGCATGTCTGAACAATTAAAATCACAAGAGCAGTTTTTAGCAGAATTTAACTGGCACAACTTTGAAGAAGGTATTGATGCCGTTGACGAAAAAAACTTGCAAGAATTTGAACAATTAGTTTCTGAAACTTTTATTGATACTGATCAAGAAGAGGTAGTTGAAGGTGTTGTTGTTCGTATTACAGATAGAGACGTTATCGTTGATATCAACGCAAAATCGGAAGGTGTTATTTCTTTAAACGAATTCCGTTACAATCCAGCTTTAAAAGTAGGTGACAAAGTAGAAGTATTAATTGATATCCGTGAGGATAAAACAGGTCAATTGGTATTGTCTCACAGAAAAGCACGTACAATTAAATCTTGGGACAGAGTTATTAGTGCAAATGAAACAGGAGAAATTGTTAATGGTTTCGTGAAATGTAGAACTAAAGGTGGTATGATCGTTGACGTATTCGGAATCGAAGCATTCTTACCTGGATCTCAAATTGACGTTAAACCAATTAGAGATTACGATGTTTATGTAAATAAAATGATGGAATTCAAGGTGGTGAAAATCAATCACGAATTCAAAAACGTAGTGGTATCTCATAAAGCGCTTATTGAAGCGGATATTGAAGTACAGAAAAAAGAAATCATCGGTCAATTACAAAAAGGACAAGTATTAGAAGGTATTGTGAAAAACATTACTTCTTATGGTGTGTTCATTGACTTAGGTGGTGTTGACGGATTAATCCACATTACTGACCTTTCTTGGAGTAGAATTAACCACCCAAGTGAAGTATTAGAATTGGATCAAAAATTGAATGTTGTTATTCTTGACTTTGATGATGAGAAAACAAGAATCCAATTAGGATTGAAACAATTAAACGCTCACCCATGGGATGCTTTAAACGCTGAATTAAATGTAGGTGATAAAGTAAGTGGTAAAGTAGTTGTAATCGCTGATTACGGTGCTTTCATCGAAGTTGCTGAAGGTGTTGAAGGTTTAATCCACGTTTCTGAAATGTCATGGTCTACGCACTTGCGTTCAGCTCAAGATTTCGTAAAAGTGGGTGATATTGTGGAAGGAGTTATCTTAACATTAGATAGAGACGACCGTAAAATGTCATTAGGTATCAAGCAATTAACGCAAGATCCTTGGACAGATATCACTGCTAAATACCCTGTAGGTTCTAAACACACAGGAATCGTTAGAAACTTTACTAACTTTGGAATATTTGTAGAATTAGAAGAAGGAATTGACGGATTGATTTACATTTCTGATCTTTCTTGGACTAAGAAAATCAAACACCCATCTGAGTTTGTAAACGTTGGTGAAAAATTAGATGTAGTAGTATTAGAATTAGATGTTGAAGGTCGTAAATTATCTTTAGGTCACAAACAAACTACTGCTAACCCTTGGGATCAATACGAAGATTCATTTGCTGTTGGAACTATCCACACCGGTGAAATCTCTGAAATTGTTGACAAAGGAGCTACTGTAGAATTTGGTGATGATATCGTTGCTTTCATTCCTACACGTCACCTTGAAAAAGAAGACGGTAAGAAATTGAAAAAAGGAGATTCTGCTGAATTTAAAGTAATTGAATTCAACAAAGAATTTAAAAGAGTAGTTGCTTCTCACACTGCTATCTTCCGTGAAGAAGAAGAGAAAAATGTGAAAGCGGTTACTGAAGCTGTTGCAAATAATGCTAATGCGCAAGCATCTACATTAGGAGACAACAACGATATGTTAGCTGAATTAAAAGCTAAAATGGAAAAAAGCGAGAAAAAATAATTCTTGATTTTTATATGAAATCCCCGCACTTGCGGGGATTTTTTTTTGGAATTAATTCGTTGAATCGGTTATTCGGTTATTCGGTTATTCGTTAATTCGTTAATTCGGTTAAACAATTAAACAGTTAAACAATTAACAATTAACAATTATCAATTATCAATTATCAATTATCAATTAACAATTAACAATTAACAATTATCAATTAACAATTAACAATTAACAATTAACAATTAACAATTATCAATTATCAATTATCAATTAACAATTAACAATTATCAATTATCAATTATCAATTAACAATTAACAATTATCAATTATCAATTATCAATTATCAATTAACAATTAACAATTAACAATTAACAATTATCAATTATCAATTATCAATTAACAATTAACAATTAACAATTATCAATTATCAATTATCAATTATCAATTATCAATTATCAATTATCAATTATCAATTATCAATTAATAATTAACAATTATCTTTCTCTCCTCACGACAATCAATTCATTATAAACTTCCACTTTTGGTAGGGTATAGGTCGTGAATTCTGCTTTATTGAAATGGTTTACAAAATGTTTGTTTCTTTCCAGATCGGCTTTAGAATTTATCATGGTATTGAAGAGTAGGTATCCGCCAGGATTTATAAGCGAAATTGTTTTTTCTACAAATTCAGATTCAAATAGAAATTCGGGCATGGAATTGTCCTGAAAGATATCAATGATAATTAAATCAAAGGTTTTATCGGTTTTTTGAACAAATTTACTCGCATCGTCAATAATTATTGTCAGATTTTGAATTTCATCTATATTGAAATATTTATTGGCTAAAGAAATGATTTCTGGATCGATTTCAACTCCGGTTATTTCACCTTTAAAGTTTATTTCATTGACTAATGTTTTGATTACGCTACCGCCAGCGACTCCCAAAACCAAAATAGAATCCAAGTTTTTTATGTTTTCAAAACCTATAGATTGTAATCCGCGACGTAATATTCGTTGCAAACTTCCATAAGAATAATTGGTATTCTTAGAATCCATAACTAGTTGGCCGTTGTTCCAAGTGATTTCTATTGAGCTACTTACAGAGGAATTCTGTTTAAAAATAGTAACTGGAAATAGAAAACTAAGTAATTTATTAAGCAATGTTCTTTTTTTATCAAAAATAAGAGATTAATATTACTTTTACATAAAAATTATAAAGAATGAAAAAGCTCATTTACAAATTCATTTTTTTCAGATTAATGGGGTGGAAGATTGTTGGTGAAGTCGATGAAAAAATTGAAAAATGTATTTTAATTGTAATCCCTCATACAAGTTGGTTTGACTTTTTTGTAGGTTTATTTGCTAGAGGAATAATTGGGGTTGAAATGAATTGGCTAGGAAAAAAAGAACTTTTCGGATTTCTTTTAGGTTGGTATTTCCGATATATGGGAGGAGCGCCTTTGGATAGAACAGGAGGATTGAATATGGTAGATTCTATTGCTCAAGTATTTGAAAAGAGAAAAATATTTCGCTTGGGGCTTTCTCCAGAAGGAACTCGAAAAAAAGTAACCGAATTAAAAACAGGGTTTTATTATATAGCCGAAAAAGCCAATGTCCCGATAATTCCGGTGGCTTTTAACTACGGTAATAAAGAAGTTAATTTTGGCAAACCATTTTATACCACTGGTGATATTGACTCTGATTTAAAAATTTTATTACTTCATTTTAAAGGAGTTACAGGTAAAATTCCAGAAAATAGTTATGTCGTTTAATTGAAAGCTTACTTTTATTTAATAAAATAGAAATATGAATTACGAGAATTTATTTAGTCAGAATTTAGAAACCAATTTAAAGGGGCGTTATATCACTTTGAATGCTATTGAGCCTTTATTGTTGCAATTTAATTCTGATAATCAAGTTCAAATTTTAGGACAATCAGTTCTCGGAAAATCCATTTATAAATATGAATTAGGAACAGGAAAAATAAGAGTTTTATTGTGGTCACAAATGCATGGAAACGAGAGCACGACTACAAAGGCACTATTTGATTTTCTAAACTTATTGAACGGTAATTCAGATTTAGCTAAGAATTTATTAAGCGAATTCACTTTTTGTTGTTTACCAATGTTAAATCCCGATGGGGCATTTCTTTATACTCGTGAAAATGCTAATGGAATTGATTTAAATAGAGATGCTCAGAATTTAACCCAACCCGAAAGTAAGTTGTTGCGAAGTACTTTTGAAAGTTTTAAACCTGATTTTTGCTATAATTTACACGATCAAAGAACCATTTACGGTATTGAATCTGACACTATTAAACCAGCGACTGTATCTTTTTTAGCACCTGCTTACAATGAAAATAGAGATATTAATGAAGTTAGAACCAAGGCGATTCAAGTTATTGTTTCGATGAACAACATACTTCAAGAGTTTATTCCAAATCAAGTTGGTCGTTTTGATGATTCATTTAATATTAATTGTGTAGGGGATACTTTTCAGTTTTTAAATGTACCAACTATTTTAATTGAGGCAGGACATTTTCAAGGAGATTATGATCGCGAATTTACTAGAAAATTTGTTTTTATAGCGTTAGTTGAAGGTTTGAAAAATATTTACGAAAACGATATAGTTTGCAATAAAATCGAAGATTACATGAATATTCCTCATAATAAAATCTGTTTTTATGATTTTATTTATAAAAATATCAAAATTAATTATGATAATAACAAAATTATCACCAATTTTGCACTTCAGTTTAAAGAAGAATTAATTGGCAACCAATTAGTTTTCAACGCTTATACTGCTGCAATAGGGGATTTAGAAGGTTTTTCAGGTCATTTTGAGTGCGATGTTGAAGAAGCTTTATACGAAGATTTAGAAATAAATATTCCGAAAATTGACCAAAAAGCAGAATTTTCTTTAGGAAAAAGTATAAAATTTGTTAACGGATTGATTAAAAATTAGTTTTTTTTAGAATTTTTATAATTATATTTAAATAAATTAAAGTACAAAAAAACAAACTTATGAGCAAGTTCCGTTTAGATGAAGTAGATCATCAAATTTTAGACATGTTGATTGATAATACTAGAGTTCCATTTACAGATATCGCTAAGAAATTATTAATTTCTGCTGGTACAGTTCACGTTAGAGTGAAAAAAATGGAAGATGCTGGTATAATAATGGGGTCATCATTGACTTTAGATTATGAAAAATTAGGATATTCATTTATCGCTTATGTTGGTGTATTTTTAAATAATACCTCACAAACTAAATTTGTTTTAGAACGTATTAATGAAATTCCATTTGTTACAGTTGCACATATCACTACTGGAAAATTCAATATTTTCTGTAAAATTAGAGCAAAAGATACTAAACACGCTAAAGATGTTATCTTCATGATTGATGATATTGAAGGTGTTTATAGAACAGAAACAATGATATCATTAGACGAAAGTTTAAATGATAAAAAACGTTTAATGCATACTATTTTTAAAAGCTTGTAGTTTTTATTAATAACTATTTTAAAGCCTCAAGTTTATTCTTGGGGCTTTTTTTATAAATTTGACTATCTAAATAATTGAACTTTAAAATTGAATTATGAAATCCAATCAATTGCCTGTTAATGAATATGCCGATTTTTATAAATCTTATATTGAAGCGCTCGATAATGTTGAATTAATTGAAGAATTAGAAATTTGCTTGCACGAATTCATCAAGTTTGTTCAAAACATTCCAATGGATAAATTTGATTATCAATATGAAGAAGGGAAGTGGACAATTAAAGAAATTATTCAGCATTTGATCGATTCAGAAAGAGTTTTTAGTTACAGAGCTCTAAGAATTTCAAGAAATGATAAAACGCCATTACCTGGATTTGACGAAAATGATTACGTTGCAAATTCAAATGGAAAAGAGAGAAGTTTGCAAAGTTTATTGACTGAAATGGCTGTTGTTCGACAAGCAACATTATCGTTATTCAATAGCTTTTCACAAGAACAACTAACTAAAATTGGTATTGCTTCGAATAGGGAAGTATCTGTTAGAGCAATAGGTTTTATTATTATTGGTCACCAAAAGCACCATCAAAAAGTATTTTCAGAAAGATATCTTTAACTTAATAAAATAAAAAAAAGGAACTCGATTGAGTTCCTTTTTTTTATTTCAATTATTCTTCGTCATCATCAGAATCTTCGTCAGCGATATCATCCGCATCATGATCATCGTCATCGTCAATATCATTTGAACCTTCAGGATCTTTTGTATTATCAACCTCTTCTTCTTCATCATCAGCCGCTACATCATCATCCAAATCGATACCTTTAATAGCGTCCAAAGGCACCACAATATCATCATCATCTTCAAAATTGATTAGTCTGTCTGATAATTTAGTGCTAATCTTAACCAAGTAAATGGTATCTTCAGTACGAACTTCTACCGCTTCAATAGTTTCGTCTTTGTGGTTTTTAAATCGGATGATATTAGAATCATCATATCCGTCAGGAAATTTCTCGACTAATAAGTTCAAGATTTCATTGGTTAGTTTTGCGTAATCAACAATAACTCTTCTCATAAAATTATATTATAAATCTAGTAAATAAGCAAAAATTAATGGAGCAACAATGGTTGCATCCGACTCAATAATAAACTTAGGGGTGTTAATATCTAATTTACCCCAAGTGATTTTTTCATTTGGCACTGCTCCAGAATACGATCCGTAACTAGTTGTAGAATCAGATATTTGACAGAAATAACTCCAAAATGGTACTTCATGCATTTCCATATCTTGGTACAACATCGGCACCACACATATTGGGAAGTCACCAGCAATTCCTCCACCAATTTGGAAAAATCCAATACCATTCTCACTATTTTTCGGATACCAATCTGCAAGATAAATCATGTATTCAATTCCTGATTTCATCGTCGATGCTTTCAAATCACCTTTGATAACATAGGAAGCAAAAATATTTCCCATAGTGCTGTCTTCCCAACCAGGAACAATAATTGGTAGGTTTTTTTCGGCAGCAGCATACATCCAACTGTCTTTTAAATCTATTTCGTAATATTCTTCTAAAACGCCCGAAAGTAACAATTTATACATGAATTCATGCGGAAAATAACGTTCTCCTTTGTCATCTGCGTCTTTCCATATTTTGTAGATATGCTTTTGCAAACGTCTAAAAGCTTCGTGCTCAGGAATACAAGTATCTGTAACACGATTCAATCCACGTTCCATTAAATCCCATTCTTCTTGAGGAGTTAAATCTCTATAATTTGGAACTCTTTCATAATGAGAGTGAGCAACCAAATTCATTATATCTTCTTCTAAATTTGCACCAGTACAAGAAACAATTTGAACTTTGTCTCTTCGTATCATTTCTGCGAAGATTTTTCCTATTTCAGCAGTACTCATTGCACCAGCTAAAGTAACCATCATTTTGGCTCCTTTTTCTAATTGTTGTTCGTATGCTTTTGCTGCATCAACAACAGTTGCAGAATTGAAATGCAGATAATACTTCTCAATAAACTGACTTATAGGACCTTTACTCATTTTTAGTTTTTTAGTTATTTTCGATTCAAATTAACAAATTAATTATTTGATAAACAATTTGAATTTTATTTTTTTTATACTTTTTTTCTAATGAAAATGTACAAATTATATATCTACAATAGTATAGAATTGAATTTGTATTTTATTACACAATTATTCTTATTTGTTGTTATATCCTAATATTTTTAACACATCATCGGCAGTTTGTTGTTCTGAAAAAACAGTAGTTTTTATTTCACCATTTTCGTCATGATCTATCAAAAGATGTTTTGGTTCAGGAATTAAACAGTGATGTAAACCTCCAAATCCACCAATGGTTTCTTGATAAGCACCAGTGTTGAAAAAACCAATATACAAAGGCTTTTCCTTATTGTATTTTGGTAAATAAATGGCATTCATATTCTGTTCAGAATTGTAATAATCATCGCTATCACAAGTCATTCCGCCTAATAAAACTCTTTCGTAGGTATCGTTCCAGCGATTTACAGCCAACATTACAAAACGCTTATTGATAGCCCAAGTGTCAGGTAAAGTTGTAATAAATGAAGAGTCAATCATGTTCCATTTTTCTCTGTCATTTTGCTGCTTTTGATACAAAACTTGGTAGATTGCGCCACCACTTTCACCAACGGTAAACGATCCAAATTCAGTAAAAATATTTGGAACATCAACTTCAGCTTCATCACAAGCAATCTTCACTTGATTGATAATTTCGTCAATCATATATTGGTAATCGTATTCAAATGCCAATGAGTTTTTTATTGGAAAACCTCCACCCACATTCAAACTATCTAAACTTGGACATTCTTTTTTTAAGGAAACATATACTTTAATACATTTAATTAACTCGTTCCAATAATAGGCGTTATCATTGATCCCTGTATTGATAAAAAAGTGCAACATTTTAAGTTCCAAATTTTTATTTTCATGAATTTGTTTTTTGTAAAAAGGTACAATATTCCTGTATCCAATTCCCAACCTAGAAGTATAAAACTCAAATTTAGGCTCTTCTTCGGCTGCAATTCTAATTCCAATTTTGAACTTTCCTTTTATTGATGCTTGAAGCAAATCCAACTCTTCGTAATTGTCAATTATTGGAATGGTATTTTTATGACCGTTATTGATAATTCGTGCAATGTTTTCAATGTACTGGTCTCTTTTGAAACCATTACAAATCACGTAGGTACTTTTGTTTATTTTACCAGATTGCAACAAATTTTCAACAATATTAATGTCAAATGCCGATGAAGTTTCTATATGAATATTATTTTTAAAAGCCTCATTCATAATGTATTCAAAATGAGAACTTTTTGTACAATAACAAAAGTAATATTTCCCTTTGTAATCACTTTTATCCATAGCATTTTTGAACCAAGTTTTGGCTCTTTTTATGTTGTTGGAAATTTGTGGTAAATAGGTGAATTTTAATGGCGTACCATATTGTTCTACCAATTTCATTAAATCAATATCATGAAATTGTAGGTTGTCTTTATTAAGATTAAATTCTTCTTGAGGAAAATAATAATTTTGATTAATTAAATCCGAATATTTTGTATTCATATGTTTATCAGTAAATTAGAATTAAAAAGTGTTATTTCTTTATAAAATCTAATTTTCAAACTCGAATATTCGCGTAGATGATTTGAAGTTCATCATCATTGATTATGGAATGCCTTAATTCGTCAAAATACAGGATACCAACTAGCCCAAAATAACGATTCAATAAAGCTTGGAACGCCATATAAGTCTCGTTTTTTGAGAGTGAAAAGTGGGTGGTATTTTGTTTTTTATTCATCGGAGCAAATGTAAAAAAATAATAATTCTATATAACAAACTGCAGAACTTTTTTTTTATAATTTATAATCTTCAAATGAAGATGTAATTATTTCATTTTCAACCTCTTGATTAATGGTGAATTTGCCAATTCCATCAAGAAGTACAAATTTAATTTTACCATTTTCATTTTTCTTATCATGAATTAGTAAATCCAGTATCGATTGAATGTCGCTTTTATTAAAATTAACCACTTCAAATATTGATTTAATGGTTGATTTAATCTCAACATATTCTTCTTTGGAAATTAGCTTCTTTATCATAGAAATATAGCTTTCCAGTATCATTCCAATTGCGATTGCTTCGCCATGTAACAAATTCTTTTTTGTTGGATTATCTATAAAATAACTTTCAATTGCATGCCCTAAAGTATGTCCGAAATTCAATGCTTTTCGAATTCCTTTTTCATTAGGATCTTGCATTACAATTTCATTTTTAATCTTTATTGAATCGTATATAATTGTATCAAAATCGGCAAAATCCAATTGTGATAAATCTAAGAATTGCTTCCAATAGGATGCGTCAAATATCAAGCCATGTTTCAATATTTCTGCTAATCCTGAACGCATTTCCATTTGCGGAAGCGTTAACAAATATTCAGAATCGATAACTACTAATTTGGGATTGTTTATCACACCAATTTGATTTTTCAGACTTCCTAAATCAATTCCTGTTTTACCACCAATAGAAGCATCAACCATCGCTAATAATGTTGTTGGAACATTTATAAAATCAATTCCTCTTTTGAAGGTCGAAGCTACAAAACCACCAAGATCCGAAACAACGCCGCCACCTAAATTGATTATCAAACTCTTTCTATCAGCGCCTAATTCAGTTAAAACATTCCAAATTTGAATACAAGTATCAATGTTTTTATTGCTTTCTCCAGCTTCAAATTCTATAATTTCAATTGGACTTTCGGTTTCAATTAAAGGAAGTAATTTTGGTAAACAAACTTCATTAGTAATTGAATCTACAATAATAAATAGGGTAGAATAATTATTTTCAGAAATCAGTTTATTCAGTTCTTTATAACCTTCTTCATTGAAAATTACTGAATATCCATTTGCTTTAATTGACTGCATTCGCTAATTAATTGTTGGTGTAAATTGATGATGCAAAATAAGGTAATTTTTGATTAATAATCAGTATTGTGTTCTTATATTTGCATTATTATTAAAATTCAAATGGATAAAATTTTCAACAATACTGAAGTTGCTTTTTCATTAAAAAGTGATACCGAATTAGATCGTGCCTATTTTCTTTTCAAAATGATTGACAATCAACCATTAGTAAGAATTGGAACTGCGGTAACAAATTTTGCTTTAAAAGCACATTTGCCTGTTGAAGGATTAATTCGTGCTACGGTATTTGATCATTTTTGTGGAGGTGTAAATGAAGTGGATTGTCTTTCTGTTGTTGACAAAATGTTCACCAAAGGGGTATCTTCAGTTTTGGATTATTCTGTTGAAGGTAAAGAAGAAGAGGAGCAATTTGATGCCGCTTTGAAAATGACGTTGAAAACCATCGAATTTGCTAAAGAACGTGAGGCAATTCCGTTTGCAGTTTTTAAACCAACAGGTTTTGGAAGATTGGATTTATATGAAAAAGTAGGTTCTAAAGTTGAACTAACCGAATCTGAAAAAGCCGAATGGAATAGTGTTGTTGCTCGTTTTGACAAAGTTTGCAGCGAAGCTTACCAAAAAAATGTTCCTTTGTTAATTGACGCAGAGGAGAGTTGGATGCAAGATGCAGCTGATGATTTGGTTGCCCAAATGATGAAAAAGTACAACAAAGGAAAAGCCATTATTTTTAATACGTTACAAATGTACCGTTGGGACCGCTTGGATTATTTGAAGGATTTACACCAACAAGCGAAAACGGATGGTTTTTATATTGGAATGAAAATCGTTCGAGGCGCCTATATGGAAAAGGAAAATTTGAGGGCTGAAGAGAAAGGATATCCAACACCAATTTGTGAATCTAAGGAGGCAACCGATTTAAATTATGACGCTGCAATTCATTACATGGTTGAAAATATAGATAGAATGGCCATTTTCGCAGGAACTCATAATGAATTATCGTCTTATAAATTGATGGAATACTTACAAGAATTGAATATTGAGAAAAAAGATTCTAGAATTTGGTTCGGACAATTGTATGGAATGAGTGATAATATAAGTTACAATTTATCTGCAAATGGCTACAACAATGCTAAATATTTGCCTTTTGGGCCTGTTCGTGATGTGATGCCGTATTTAATTCGAAGAGCAGAAGAAAACACCTCTGTTGCTGGCCAAACTAGCCGTGAATTAAAATTGATTACTGCAGAAAGAGATCGAAGAAAAGGAAAGTAATATTCATTCACATTATTTTTGCCACGAATTACACGAATTACTTCCAATTAGTTTAATTTGTGGTTGTTTTTTAGATTTTAATCTTGTGCCGTTAAAAGTTATTAAACTGAAGATTACTCAAGTTTTTATAGATTCCGTTTTCCAAGGAAATTAGCTCTTGGTGCGTTCCTTGTTCTTTTATCGTTCCTTCATCCAAAACAATTATTTGATCTGCAGAACGAATGGTGGACAAACGGTGAGCAATTATAATACTTGTTCTTCCTTCCATTAAAATTTCTAAAGCTTCTTGTACTAATTTTTCGCTTTCACTGTCTAATGAAGAAGTTGCCTCGTCCAAAATTAAGATACTTGGATTTTTTAATAATGCTCTAGCAATCGCAATTCTTTGGCGTTGACCTCCAGAAAGTTTAATTCCACGTTCTCCAACGATAGTTTCAAATTTGTCAGGAAAACCTTTTATGAATTGGTAGGCATTGGCTTGTTTTGCTGCTTTAATAATTTCTTCTTCAGTAGCATTTGGTTTTCCATAAGCAATATTTTCACGTATGGTTCCTCCAAATAATATGACATCCTGGGGAACAATACTCATATTTCCACGTAGGGTTTCTAAATCGTAGTCGTAAATATTTTTTCCGTCAATCGTAATTTCTCCACCTTCTATGTTATAAAACCTTAATAATAAAGAGGCTATAGTTGATTTTCCGGCTCCACTTGGCCCAACGATTGCTATTTTCTGACCAAAATCAGCATTAAAACTAACGTCTTTTAGTACTTGAATTTCTTTTCTTGAAGGATAAGAAAAAGCTACTTTTTTGAAACTCACATTTCCTTTTAATATTTTTTCTGCACCAATTTCAGAAGAGTTAATTTTTTCAGGAGTTTCTTCTAAAAGTTCAAAAACTCGTTCTGTTGCGCCAACTGCTTTTTGAATTTGAGCATATAATTCTGCAATCCCTCCAAATGAAGCTCCAACAAAAGTGGAGTACAATACAAATGATATTAATTGTCCAACGCTCATTTCCCCACTAATACTCAATCGAACGCCAAACCAAACTACTGCTACAATTGCACCAAAAAGACAAAATATGATGAAAGAGGCAAAGTAACCTCTAAATTTCCCTCCCTTAATTGCAATTTTTACAATTTCTTTAATCTTACCATTATAACGTGCAATTTCGTACCATTCATTGGCGAAAGCCTTAACAATACTAATTCCTTGCATCGTTTCTTCCACGATTACCTGACTTTCTGCAACTTGATCTTGGACTTTCTTAGAATATTTTCTAATGAATCGACCAAATATTACTGCGGCAACTGCAACCAATGGAACAACAGACAACATTAACAAAGTAAGCTTAAAACTCTCACTGGCTAACAATGCAATTCCACCAATTATTAAAATAAATTGTCTTAAAAATTCAGCTATTGTTGAAGTTAGAGTATCTTGAATTTGAGTAATATCGGAGCTTATTCGGCTGTTTAATTCACCAACACGTTTTTGCGAGAAAAAGGTCATTGGTAATTTTACCAAATTGCTATACAAAGCCAAACGTAAATTTGCTAAAGTATTTTCAGTAAAATTGACGAATAATGACAATCTGAAAAAGGAGAAAAGCGATTGAAATAAAAGAATTACAAGTAATCCACCAGCTATTAAATTGGCTTGTTCGTTGTCTTTATTTTTAACACAATCAATTAATAGCCCCATTAATTTAGGAAATGCCAGCGCTGTTCCACCAGTAAATAATAAGAAAATTAAACCTACATAAAATTTCCATTTATGATTTTCAGCATATTTAAATATTAATAATGCTTTGCTTATAGAAGATTTTGTAAGCTTTGATTTTGGTAAATCATTTTCTTTGAAACGAGCCATTTATATGATGTTTGTTTGCAAAAGTAATCTTTAACTCAACTATTAGTATTTAATATTTGTTAAATAAATAGTCAATTAACTATTCACCTTTTTCTAAAGCAGTTAAGATGGTTTTAATTTGATCTACATCAATTCTTTTAGCTTTGATTTTCTTGTCTTTATCCAATATATAAATAACAGGAGTAGAGTAGATGTCGTATTTGTCTTTCAAATTATTGTAATGAACTCCATCATAAACATTTATCCAATCTAATTTTTTCTCATCAACGTACTTTTTATATTTATCAAATTCTTGTTGAGTGTAAACACAAAATACTTTTACATCAATTTTTTCTTTCAGTAATTGATGATACAAATCGATTAATTTCGGAATTTCTACTTGACAATGGCTGCAATCTACATCCCAAAATACCAGTAGTGTATATTTTGCTTTTATGGAATGAAGCTTTAAAAACGATTTTTCTATTTCCGGAGCATTAGCATAGAAAATCTTCGTCATTTCTTCACTTGTCTTGGCATTTTCAAAGCCCATTTTTGCTATTTTTTCATGACTTTCTATAGGTATCATTGGTAAATCTGGGGCAACAGCCTCAAGTAAAAGCGGTCGTAATATATTTGCACGATTTATAATGTTATTTACAATATTATCATCGTTATAAATGTCTTTTGCTTTTCCAGTTTTAAAATATTTATCTACGATGTAAACAAATACTTTGTCATAACCCATAATTTTTGAAGTTTCATATTTGTTTACAAAATGAGCCAATAATAATTTGTACATTATTGAACCTTCATTTGCTTGATTCATAATACGGTCAATTTCAACAGCAACCGAGTCGGGATTTCTAATCACAACTCCATCAAAATAGCGAGATAAACGACCATGGAAAAAAGGAGTTCTTGCTAATCCATCCTCTTTAAAATCAACACCATCCCAATAGTGTTTTTTATAATAATCATAAACAGCAATGCTATCAGGACGACCATTGGAAGCTTTTGGAATGTCTTTTAAGTATTTCTCAATTTTCAAATTCAAAGCATCACTAATGAAAGTCCCTTTGTTTTTAAGTATAAAAGACTTTTCAAAATTTTCTATATTTTCATTGATTGCTTTTTGTTTGCTGGACATGAAATCGGTGGAATCTTTTTTGCTAAGTCCTTTAGTTTTTGTCAAATAAGATTCAAAATCAAGTCTTTGAACTTCAAAATATTTGATATAATCGAAGAAATCATTTTGGGTTTTGGAGTTATTACAATGCAACAACTCCTTATAGTTCGTTAAAGATTCACTAGAAATATCTAGATTTTGGTTTTCATCATCAACAAAGAAATCAAAATAGATTATTTTTCCTTGACCTACAAGTGAATAAATTCCTTTTAATAATTTCTTTTTTCCATTGAATACTATTTTACCATTTTTGATTGTAGTACATGTATCAACAATCATATTTTTATCAAATTGGTAAAAAGTTAGATAGGCGAGAGTGTCCTTACAATTTTTTAAATTAATTTTAATGTCATAAGCATTTTGAGCTTTGGCAGAATTAATTGAAAATAAAACGACTAATAAAAAGAGTAATTTTTTCATCTATAGTAATGTGTTAAAATAGTAAATAAATTCTAGTTATCTTAATTGCGCTCCTAATTGGGTTTGGAAATTGTTTTGAAGTTTACTCATAATTTTTTCAATTTGAGTATCCGTTAATGTTTTAGAATCATCTTGAATAGTGAAACTAACCGCATATGATTTTTTGCCTTCTGGCAAATTTTTACCTACGTAAACGTCAAACAAAGTAATTTCTTTCAACAATGATTTCTCTGTTTGCCTTGCAATGGTATAAATTTCTTCAAAAGCAACTGACTCATCCAAAAGCAAAGCTAAATCTCTTCTAACTTCAGGATATTTAGGAATTTCAACAAATTTGATTTTGTTTGAAATAGATTTTAATACCGCATTCCAATCGAAATCGGCATAAAAAACTTCTTGCTTAATATCGAAATGTTTCAATATTGATTTTTTAACGGTACCAAATTCAACCAATACGTTATTGCCGTTTGCAAAAGCGATTCCTTCTGCAAAAACATCATTTGAAATAGGTTTAGTAATAAAATTATTAATTCCTAATCTCGATAAAACATTATTGATGTATCCTTTAAACAAGAAAAAGTCAGAAGGTTTTTGAGCGTTTGTCCAGCTTTCATCCAATCTATTTCCGGTGGTAAATAATGATAAGTGTTTTCGTTCATCAAATCCAGATGGTAATTTATGGTAGGTTTTTCCAAATTCAAATAACTTTAAATCGGTGTTTCTACGATTAATATTAAATGAAACGGCTTCCAATCCTGAAAACAACAAAGATTGTCTCATTGCAGACAAATCATTACTTAAAGGATTAAGGATGTGTACGTTATAATCTTCTTTTAAATTTTCTGACAATTTTATGTAATCAGGAGTGGTCAAAGAATTGGCCATCATTTCATGAAATCCTAGTGACGTCAATTGATTTCCAATAACATTTTGAACCTTATAATCCTCAGTTCTACCAGATTTGGAAACTGTCGCATTTACTTTATTGGTAAAATTGATATTGTTGTAACCATAAACTCTAAGTAACTCTTCAATTACATCAATTTCTCTTTGAACATCAACACGATAAGCTGGAATTATCAGCCCTAAACTAGAATCAGAAACGCTTGTTACTTTGATGTCCAATGAAACTAATATTTTCTTGATTGTTTCTTTTGGAATTTCTTGACCAATAATTTTGGTAACTTTTTCAAAATTTAATACCACCGGAAAATCACCATTTTTAGTATTATTTACGTCAATTAAATCTGAAGTAATTTCACCACCAGCAACTTCTAAAATTAATGTGGCCGCTCTTTTTAACGCATAATCAGTAATAGCTGGATCAATTCCTCTTTCAAATCTGAATGAAGCATCGGTGCTTAAACCATGTCTTTTAGCAGTTTTACGAATTGAAACCGGATTAAAATAGGCGCTTTCTAAAAAGATAGCACTCGTAGTTTCAGAAACTCCTGAATCCAAACCTCCAAAAACACCTGCAATACAAAGTGGTCCTTGAGTATCACAAATCATGATGTCTTCTTCATTCAAACTTCTTTCAATTCCATCTAATGTTGTAAATTTTGTTCCAGATTTAACTGTGTCAACAATAATATTTCCATTAATTTTTGATGCGTCAAAAGCGTGAAGAGGTTGTCCTAATTCATGAAGTACATAATTGGTAACATCGACAATATTGTTTTTTGGTGTTAAACCAATAGCTTTTAGTTTGTTTTTTAGCCATTCTGGAGAAGCCTTAACTGTAATTCCTGAAATGGTAATACCACAATATCTAGGAGTCAATTTTGGGTTATTTACTTTAACATCAACTTTGAATGTTCTTTTATCTACCTTAAATTTATTTACAGATGGAGTAATTAATTCGTATTGTTTTCCGTCTCTTTGAATTAAACCAGCACGTAAATCTCTCGCAACGCCCCAATGACTCATGGCGTCAGCGCGATTTGGAGTTAATCCAATTTCAAAAACTTCGTCTGTTTCAATTTTAAATACTTTAGCAGCTGGAGTGCCAGGAGCTAAACTAGAATCAAGAACCATAATACCATCATGACTGTCACCAAGACCTAATTCATCTTCAGCGCAAATCATTCCGTGGCTTTCTTCACCTCTAATTTTTCCTTTTTTTATTTCAAATGATTCTCCTTCTTTATCGTATAATTTTGTGCCAATTGTTGCAACAGGAACTTTTTGTCCCACAGCAACATTGGAAGCACCACATACAATTTGAATAGGAGCACCAGATCCAATATCAACAGTCGTTACCTTCAATTTATCGGCATTTGTATGTTGAACGCAAGTTAGCACATGGCCAATCACGACTCCTTCTAATCCGCCTTTCAAACTTTCGAATTTTTCTACGCCTTCAACTTCTAATCCTAGATCGGTCAATACATCAGCAGCATCTTCCGATTTTAAATCGATACTAATAAATTGTTTTAACCAATTGTATGATATTTTCATATTTTTCTTTAATAATGATGCAAATATAAGGATTGCAAATTGTAGTAAGAAAGATTTTTATTGCTTTTTTAACACCAATTATTAACTATCTAACCAATGAAAAATGGGAACTAAATTTCTGAAAAGTACCTAATTCTGAATAATAAACTGTAAACCAATAATCTGTTGCGGGTAAAGGGTTTCCATTATAGGTACCATCCCATCCTGGCCCTGATGGTTTTATTTGTCTAATAAGTTTTCCATATCGATCAAATAGGTCAATATAGGAATTGGGTTGATTTTTAAGTTCAGTAATATTCCAAGTATCATGAATTGTATCACCATTTGGGGTAAAATAAGTTGGATAATCAATTATTTGAACCGTAATTTTTTTAACTCCACAGTAAAACAAATCTCTAACCCATATGTCATGAGTTCCCATTGATAAATTTGTGAATACATTACTATCTTGGTACGGGTTAAAATCTAATCTGTATTCGTAAACTCCTGCAGGTGTTACATTAACAGTAACAGTTTGTATTTCCGAAAAATAATTAGAAACTACAGCAGTAACAATTTCAGGAGGTAAATGAGTATCAATAGTAGTATTTGCAGTAGCGGAACAGCCAGTGATATTATTGGTAGCAACAACAGAATAAGGACCTGGTTGAGTAGCTCGATAATTATTTCTAGTTTGACCTGCAATAATTCCAGCGCTATTTGACCAAACAAATGTATGACTTGCTGAACTTAGATTGGCAATTAAAGTGTAGCTACCAAGTGAATTTCCAGCGTCATCTAAACAAATATAACCATCTTGTGGTAAAGTCACTATTGGCAAACTATTTACAATCAAAGTCCCATTATAAACTGCTGCTGGAGCACATCCGCCCTGGGTTGTAACTGTGAAATTAAAAGTTCCTGTCGTTGTAGGTGTTCCTGAAATCGTAAAAACATTATTGTTATAATTCCCTGATAATCCTGTGGGTAAATTTCCCGAAGTTATGGATGCATTTGTTGCCAAACCACCAATATTAAATGCAATTGGGTTGATTACCGAATTTAAGCACAAAGTTGGAATTGCGGCATTTAATGTAATACTCGGAAGAGGATTTATTACAATTGTAAAACTAGAAGTTGAAGCGGTTTGGCATATCGCCGGATTTGCAATTAAAGTATAGGTAACTTGGTAGCTTCCTGGTATACTATTAGCAAGATTAATTTCGCCCGTAGCAGCGTTAATGCTCAATCCAGCGGTTGATGTAAATGTTCCTCCATTTGTAAATCCCGTTGCAGGAATTATTATTGGATTTATATCGTTAATACAAATGGGTGAATTGTAAGTAAAAGCACTAATTGTTGGTGGTAAAACGGATAAATTAAAATCGGTAATTGCAAAACAACCAGTAAAAGTATTACTTAATCTGATGAAAATTTGTTGCGGATTTGCGGTATTCCTAAAATTGTTGGGATTAGCAATTGCATTGGTATTGGTTACTGCATCATTATAGCTGGTATGATAAGTAGCCACTAAATTAGGTTGAGCACCAATGGCTAAACTAGTATTTGGGGTCATATCAAAAAATGCTTCGCCAGGAAAATTAGGTAAACTACATTTTTGAAAATCAATTTTTGTTATAGTAGTTGGTGCTTGAAAAAAAGTAGCAGTTCCAGACCATGAAATTGAAAAAGCACTTACACCTACAGGTCTGTCAACCGCTATATAATAGGTTTCATTATCTAAAACATTCATCCATTGAACAAAACTATTACCATCAGGTCCGGGCCCTTCACTAACGTCTATTTCGGTACTACTTAAACCCGTTAAATTATCAGTTAAATTGGCTTGAAGTGGATTAGTAGTGGAACATCTAATGGCGGTTCCTAAATTTCCACAAGTGACATTTGGACCGAAAATCCAAAAATCTAAATCTTCAATTAAATTAGGACTTTGTGGAGTTAAAGTAAACCCTAAAGTCCCTCCAGTTCTAATTTTAATTTTAAGCCACAAACTATTATTTTCACCTAAACCGCAAGCATTTCCAGGATTAATTTCTTGTACTCCAATTCCATTGGCTGTAAGCCCAGATAAGTTGGCGTTACCACAAATAAATATAGCGTCAACACAATCGTTTTGTGCCGAAATAGTTAATGAAAATAACAAAGCGATTACAGATAATCTTCTAGCTAATTTATTAAAAAATAAACTCATATTGGCGTTTTAAAATTGAATGTAAATTTATATAAATTATTGTAAAAACATACGTTTAATTAAGCTAACTTATGTAATTCCAAATATTTTTTCGTTTGGATATTTCCATAAATACTTCTCTTAATATTGAATTGATAGGTTTTTCCAAAGCTGCGTCTTCTTTTAATATTTTAACTGCATAATTTCGAGCCAAGGTTAAAATATCTCTATCTTTAACTAAATCGGCAATTTGAAGGTTTAAAACGCCGCTTTGTTGTGTCCCCATTAAGTCTCCGGGGCCTCGAAGTTTTAAGTCGACCTCTGCAATTTCAAAGCCATCATTGGTTCGAACCATAGTCTCCATTCGAGTTTTGCTATTGTTTGATAACTTATTGGAAGTCATTAGTATACAATAACTTTGATCCGCACCACGACCAACGCGTCCACGCAATTGATGCAATTGTGAAAGCCCAAAACGTTCTGCGCTTTCTACGATCATAACGCTAGCATTCGGAATATTAACACCAACTTCTATAACAGTTGTAGCAACCATAATGTTGGTTTTTCCTTCTGCAAATCGTTTCATTTCAAAATCTTTTTCGGCCGCTTTCATTTTTCCATGAAGTATTGAAACGGCATATTTAGGCAAAGGAAATTCTCTTGAAATCGTGTCGTAACCGTCCATTAAATCTTTAAAATCCATCTTTTCAGACTCTTGTATTAATGGAAATACAACATAAATTTGTCGCCCTAAATCAATTTGATCGTTTACAAATGCCATTACATTCAAACGATTGTTATCGTAACGATGGACTGTTTTGATGGGTTTTCTGCCAGGCGGCAACTCATCAATCAATGAAATATCTAAATCTCCATACAAACTCATCGCCAAAGTCCTTGGAATAGGGGTGGCTGTCATGACTAAAACGTGTGGTGGAATTTCATTTTTCTTCCACAATTTTGAACGTTGTTCTACTCCAAATCGGTGTTGCTCATCAATTATTGCTAAACCTAAATTTTGAAATTTTACCTTTTCTTCCAATAAAGCATGGGTGCCAATTAATAGTTGTAATTCACCGTTTTCCAATTCCTCATGAATAATTTTTCTTTCTGAAGTTTTTGATGAACCAGTTAGCTTTTTAATATTGATATTCATTGTTTTAGCCAATTCTGACAAACCAATAAAATGTTGATTGGCTAGAATTTCTGTAGGCGCCATCAAACAAGCTTGAAATCCATTGTCCAATGCCAAAAGCATACTCATAAATGCCACAATTGTTTTTCCAGACCCAACATCTCCTTGCAACAATCGATTCATTTGAGCCGGATTTCCCATGTCATTTCTAATTTCTTTGAGAACTCTTTTTTGCGCATTTGTCAATTCAAACGGCAAGTGGTTTTCATAGAAATCGCTAAATAAATTTCCTACTTTATTAAATGCATGGCCTTTAATTTTATGTTTGCGAACTAAATTCTTGGTAATTAAATGCAACTGTATGTAAAATAACTCTTCAAACTTCAATCGGAATTGGGCTTTCGCCAATATTTCAGCGTTTTTTGGAAAATGAATATTGAAAAGTGCTTCTTTTTTTGAAATTAAATTAAGTTCGGTTCGTAAGTATTCTGGAAGTGTTTCTGAAAATAAATTTTGCGTTTCTAGAAATAATTGTTGCATTAATTTATTCACAACTTTATTGGTAATCCCTCTGTTGGTAAGCGTTTCTGTAGATGGATAAACGGGTTGCATTGCCGAACGCAAACTCTTTTCGTGGTCCGACAAAAGTTCAATTTCAGGATGAGCCATATTGTATGTATTCCCAAATGAGGTGCATTTTCCAAAAATCACTATCGGAACATTTAATTCTAAACTCTCTCGAATCCATTTATGACCTTGAAACCAAACCAGCTCCATTTGCCCGGTTTCATCTACAAATGTGGCAACCAATCTTTTTTTACCCTTTGCAGGTTCAACCGTTTTAATGTGGATTATTTTTCCAATCAATTGAACTTCAACGCTATTGTTGTCTAATTCGTTGATTTTGTAATAACGAGTTCTGTCAATGTAGCGGTACGGATATAAATTGATTAAATCGAGATATTTATGAATGCCTAATTCTTTGCGCAACAATTCTCCACGTTGGGGGCCAACGCCTTTTAGGAATTCAATGGGAGTTTGAAGCAATTGAGACATTTTTTTTAGTCTTTGAACTATTTACAGCGAAGATAGCTTTTTGTTTGCAAATTTGAAAATGAGATTCTAGAACTTATTTGACGAAAGTTGTGATATATTAATCAAAGGCAATATCTTTGATACTTAAATAAATACTAATGCAAACCCATTTAGCACTGCTTCGAGGAATTAATGTTTCCGGTCATAACATGATTAAAATGGACATTTTGAAAAATACTCTTGAGAATATGGGTTTTCAAAATGTTCAAACTTATATCCAATCAGGAAATGTTTTTTTGGATTCTGATGAAGAAAGTCCAGCTAAAATTGCATTTGTCATTAAGCAAGAAATTTATAGGGTTTTTGGTTATGATGTACCAATAATTGTAATTTCTAAAGCTGATTTACAAGCGTGTTTTACCAATTGTAATTTTCTAAAAGAGAAAGACGTTGACACTAAAAAGTTGTATGTTGCTTTTGTATCTAAAGAATTAAAATCGGATAGTATAAATGATTTAAAAATGAGTCAGTTCAAGCCAGATGAAGTTCAAATTGATAACACTAGAATATTTATAAAATACCATATTGGGGCAGGGAAAACGAGATTGGATCAAAAATATATTGAGAAAAAACTCAATTTGACAGCTACCATTAGAAATTGGAATACAGTTTCTCAGTTATTAAAAATATATGAAGAACGATAAGTTATGAGATATTTACTTTTATTTGTTTCCTTATTTTCATTTGCACAACAATCAAAATCAGTTGATTTTACTTCAGTTTTAGGTAAAATTGAAGTCAACCCAATGGACAAATCAGTTTCGGGAGAAGTTACCTATGATTTTATAATCAACAAATCAATCGATACTATAAAAATTGATGCACAGAATATTGAATTTACCAATTTGAAAATTAATAATATCGAAGTTAAATACAGCAATAATAGAAAACAAATCTTACTTTTTGAAGGTTATAAATCAGGTAAAAACAAGTTGACTTTCAATTATTTGGCGCGACCAAAACAAGCGATGTATTTTGTAGGAAAAGGGGAGCAGTTACAAATATGGACTCAAGGTCAAGGAAAATACACGAGCAATTGGTTTCCAAGTTTTGATGATCCTAATGAGAAATTGATATTCAATTTGGATATCAAATTTAACAATCAGTTTCAAGTTATTTCCAATGGAAAATTAGAAAACAAAATTACAAGTCAAGACAATTTTATTTGGAATTACCGAATGAAAAAGCCCATGAGCAGCTATCTTTTGATGATTGCAATAGGCAAATTTGAAATTAAAGAAGAGCAGTCGCAGAGTGGGAAATCTTTATTTTATTATATCGAAAAAGAAGATTTTAGTAAGTTGGAACCGACTTATCGTTATTCTAAAACCATATTTGATTTTTTCGAAAAAGAGATTGGTTTAAAATATACATGGGAAGTTTACAAGCAAGTTCCCGTTCGCGATTTTTTATATGCTGGTATGGAAAATACTTCGGCTACCCTGTTTTCAAGAGATTTTGTGGTTGATGAAATTGGTTTTAACGATAAGAATTATGTAAATGTAAATGCGCATGAATTGGCTCACCAATGGTTTGGCGATTTAATCACGGCTCAATCGGGAAAACACCATTGGCTACAAGAAGGTTTTGCAACTTATTATGCTTTATTAGCTGAAAAAGAAGTTTTTGGGGATGATTATTTTTATAAAAAGCTATTTGACACTTCGATTCAGTTGAGAAATGCATCAAAAACGGATTCTATTCCAATTTTAAGTGAAAAAGCAAGTACATTATCGTATTATCAAAAAGGCGCTTGGTTATTATTTATTTTAAGAGAAGAAATTGGTTCTAAGACTTTCCAAAAGGCAGTTAAAAACTATCTAAATAAATACTCTTTTAAAAATGTAACTACTGATGATTTTTTGAATGAAATCAAGAAAATATCTAATTACGATTGTGAAGCATTTAGAAAGAAATGGCTTGAAAATCCGAAATTCGATTATGATTATGCCATCCAATTATTATCTAAAAACAAGTCGATAAAAACACTTTTAGATATAAAACGAATGAAAGCAATTCCTTTTGCTGAAAAGCGGGAATTATTCGAAAAAACAATGATTTCCGACGATTATTATCCAATAAAAGAAGAAATCATTTATCAGTGTGAAAAAGTGCCATTTGAGGAAAAAAAGCAACTTTTAATGTTGGCTTTAGCAACAAACGAAATTAATGTTCGACAAGCAATTGCGAATACCACTCCGAAAGTGTCATTGGAGTTTAAATCGGATTTCGAATCGCTATTGAATGACACTTCCTATATTACCAAAGAAATTTCATTGAGCACGTTTTGGGCTCAATTTCCTGAAGATCAAAAGAGAATTTTAGATAATTCAAAAGAATGGATAGGATTTAATGATAAGAATCTAAGAATTTTATGGCTGACAGTAGCGCTTGGAACCAAAGAGTACCAAATGGCGGACAAAGCAAAATTCTATGATGAATTATTGAATTACTGTAATCCTGAATTCGAAACTTCTATTCGACAAAATGCAATGGAAAACTTACTTTTCATTAATGATAAAGACAAAAATGTACTTCCAAACCTAGTAAATTCATTGACCAGTTACCGATGGCAATTTTCAAAATTTGGAAAAGATAAAATCCGTTTATTATTGAAAAATCCTAACATTCGAACTTATTTAGAACAGCTTTTACCCAATTTACCGAAAGAAGAAAACTTAATTTTAAGTAAAATTTTAAACGAAAAACCGTCCAATTAATATTATTATTTATACATTTGATAGGTATTAACCTCAAAACAAAGACATTATGACTTCAAAAAGACTCTTAATTTTGGTTTTGTTATTTCCTTTTTTATTCAACAATTGTAGTAGTGATTCAGGAATTGACGGAAATTCAAATGCTACTCCATTAAACTTTGGAAGTGAAGTAACGAAAAATTTTACAGGACAAATTCTTGACGAAAGCAATAATCCTGTTTCTAACGTTGCTATTACCGTTGCAAATAAAACAGCAACAACCGATGTAAATGGTGTTTTTATCATCAATAACGCAACAGTTCGAGATAAGTTTGCATTTGTAACAGCAAAAAAAGCAGGCTACCTAGATGGTTCCCGCTCCTTAGTTCCAACTAATGGAATGAATAATGTTAGAATTACGCTATTATCAGGAACTATTGTAGGTACTGTAAATTCAGGTGCAACGGGAAGTATTTCTTTAGCAAATGGTGCTAAAGTAACTTTTGATGGTAATTTCAAAACAGAAACTGGTCAGGCCTATTCTGGTGTGGTAAGTGTTATAATGAAACATTTAGACCCAACTGACGCCACTACTGTTGATAAAATGCCTGGAATGTTATTGGCACAAAATGCAAGCGGTGAGGAGCGAGTATTGGAATCTTATGGTATGATGAATATTGAGTTGCGAGGTGCTGCATCACAAAAATTGCAACTTTCAACCACAGCACAAATTGAAATGCCTATCGCTACATCACAATTATCGGCTTCACCAACAACAATTCCACTTTGGCATTTTGATGAAACGCTAGGATATTGGAAAGAAGAAGGAGCTGCGACTAAGCAAGGAACAAAATATGTAGGTACCGTTTCTCACTTTTCATGGTGGAACTGCGATGCTCAATTCCCAACAGTTAGATTATCGGTAACAGTGGTAAATTCAAATGCTACGCCTTTAGCAAATGTGAGAGTAGGAATACGAAGAGCAACCAATTCTTACACTGTTAATGGCACCACAAATGGTCAAGGTTTAGTTAGCGGATTAGTTCCTGCAAATGAAACTTTAACGATGGTAGTTTTTGATTCTTGTGGAAATATTGTTAGCACAACTACTATAGGGCCGTTTTCTGCAGATACCACTTTGCCTAATTTAGTTATTGCTAATTCAACTATTCAATCGACTTTAGTTCAAGGAAACCTTCTTAAATGTGATGGTACAAATGTTACCAATGGCTATGTTTTAATGCGTTACGGCAACCAGAACCAATTAGCAACAGTAACCAATGGTACTTTTAGTTTTACAATGCTAGTTTGTAGCGCTACCAATACTGGATTTAGTTTACAAGGTTTCGATTACGATAACTTACAAACTACCAATTCAATTAATTTTACGTTTACTAGTCCAACTACGAATGTGGGGAATATCACAGCGTGTAATTCAATTTCGGAGTTTATTTCTTATCGAATAGATACTAATGCGGTGAGATATATAATTGCAAATATTACAGCATCTGGAAGAGGAACAGCTTCAGGAACCACTGCTGCTGGATTGTCGATTTCTGCATACGACACAATTGCACCAAATACTACGCAAGGATTTAATTTATATGGCAATACCAATATACCAGGAATCTATACCACTTCAATGTTTTCAATTTCGTCTGCTGATATTGGATCAATAAATGTTCAAACGGTAAACACAGTTTCCTTTAATTTAAGTAGTGTGGGTGCGGTAGGGCAATATATCGATATCACATTTAATGGAACTTATACTAATTCAACTGGTTCGCATACTATTACAGGTGTTGCACACGTTATTAGAGATAATTAAGTTGGATAATTTTTGATATTAAAAACCACGCTAAATGCGTGGTTTTTTTATAGCCACAGATTACCTCTGTTTAATTGTTTAATCAATAAATTGTTTAATCGTTTAACCGATAAATTGTTTAATCGTTTAACTGTTTAACTGTTTAACCGATTAACCGATTCAACGAATAACCAAATAACCGATAAATTGTTTAATCGTTTAACTGTTTAATCGAATCCACAAATCAACAAATTACCGATTAACCGATTAACCGAATAACCGAATCAACAAATAACCAAATAACCGATAAATTGTTTAATCGTTTAACTGTTTAACTGTTTAACCGATTAACCGATTAACCGATTCAACGAATTACCGAATAACCAAATAACCAAATAATCTTGCCACAGATTACCACAGATTAAACGGATTTAAAAATAACCGATTAACCGAATAACCGATTAACCGATTAACCGAATCAACAAATAACCAAATAACCTTCTCGTATCTTTGTGAAACAAAAAAAACCACGCAGTACGTGGTTTTTAATTTAAAATATGTTATGCGGTCTTTTTCTTTTTAAGTAAGAAGAAACTCAATGCAATTCCCAAAATTAGCATCGGGACAATGTAATCGTTTATCGGTGTTACATTTCCTGGATCTGCTCCTGGGTCAAATGGATTAGGATCATCTGCGTAAATCAGGGAACTACTAAATAACAAAAATGCTATAACTATCGATTTTATTGTTGTTTTCATGATTCTTATTTTTTAATAATTTTAGCGGTAAACACCGAGTTATCACTTCCTTTAATTTTCATAATATAAATACCCGTAGCAGCAGATTCTCTGAATTTTACTGTATTGTTAGTATTTTGAGCAGCGTTATTAATGCTTCCTTTTTCCACTTCTTGACCTATTGCATTATAAATAGAGTAGGTGTACGTTCCTGTTGCTAATGTTCCTAAATTCACTTGGAACGAATCTCCAGTTACAGGGTTAGGAATTATACTGAAACCGCTAGCTGTTGGAAGAGTAGAACCTAAAAGCGATGTTTGGAATACAATTCTGAAACGATCACCGGTACTTAAAGCATCCGTTGTAACGGTAAATGGATATTCAACTGCAGTACCATCAAGGTTAAGAGGCGTTCTAGAATTGGTAAACAAATCTTCTAATGTCGCATCTAAATTTGTAATTGCGAATTGCTCGGTATTAATTTTCAATTTATAATTCGACCCAGCAGTCGTTTTCCAAACACGGATATTCAACACATCAGAAGCTACCAAAGGCAAGTGGTGCTCGCTGGCAAATAGGGTTCCGTTTTTAACAAAGGCAATATTCTCTGTACCATTAGCCAATTTGTTTTGTGCTTGATTGGCATCTGCATCTGATAAAATAACTGTCATTGCACCGTCACGACCAGACCATAGGTTGTTTTCTTGTTTGTATAATCCAACTCTGAATAATTCAGGTGTCGTCCCATTTCTAAACACATTGGTAACTGTAGCATTACTTTTATTATTTTCATTAATGGTAAAACTACCTGTTTGACCAGTTAAGGCTTTTACAAAAAACGCCTGACCACTTTGAATAACCGTACTATTTGAATACGACAAATCGGTAAAAGTAAAGGTATTTGCTAAAGCATCAAACGTATTGTAAGCTCCTTGATTGGCGCCATTAGGGTCCCAAACCCAGAAATACTTTTGTAGAGTTGTGCTAGCGTCTAAAATCGAATTTAAGTCAATTGGACTCGCATAAGGATTTCCTATCAAAGTATGGCTTGCGCTAGGCAAACTTGTATATGTTACAGGACCAGTTATTAACTGACCAGTAGCTTTTAAAGTTGTAGCTGTAGCATTGGCAGAACTAAATATGTTTCCGCTTCCATAACCACCTGTTGGGAATAACATAAACGCATTGTTTGCGCCAATGGTAAACAAGTTAGTTGATTTGGTGTCAGTAACTGGAGTCCATGCCCCAGCTACACTATTATCATATTGTAAAATAGAATTATTAGGACCCACTGCTAAACCATTACCTGTACTACCTGTTCCTCCAGGTCCCCAAAGCTCCACTCCAACACCAGTTAATGTAGAATTACCATTGTTTTGCCATTGGCTAAATACACTTGAGTTGCTTCCTTTTAAAGGTGCTGTTAATGCTCTCCACGCTCGTCGGTTAGGGATGTATCTTTCCACAGTAACATTGGTTGCATTACTTAAAGTTCCGGTAACTTGTCCAATTGCACCAGTACCGTTACTATCAGATTTTATGGTAACGGAATTGCCACCAAAGTTAGCTGTTCCGGTTACAGTCAAGGTACTTGTAGGACTAATAGTTAAAGTTCCTGAACCACTAATGGTTAAACTACCACCAGAACCTACAGTAAAGTTAGTGTCTAAAACAGGCGACCCTGAACTGATGACAATCACATCTGAAGAAGAAGGCAGGGTGCCACAAGACCAGTTACTCGCGGTATTCCAAGAAGTGTCAGTTGTTCCTAACCATGTTTTAGTTGTAATCGTACCCACGTTAACGGCATTGCTATTGGCAGACACACAAGTTGTACTTGTATTGGTAGCTTTTACATAATAACCATTTCCTATTGCTATTGAAGACCAAGTTAATCCTGAACCTGTTCCTGAAAGCGCAGCTCCTACAGGAGCATTACTAGAATTATACAATTGATATTCTACTCCAATTACTGATGTGCTTGATGTAATAGAACCTGTAGTTCCAGCACACGTTAAACTTCCTGTTAGTACTAATGCGGTTGGTAATGGGTTGACGGTTATTGTACCAGTAGCATTTACGCTGCAAGTACCACCTGATAAAGGAATAGTATAGTTAAAAGTTCCAGTAGCAGATGGTGTTCCTGAAATTGTAATCGTGTCAGAAGCCCATGCCGCAGTAACTCCAGTGGGTAATCCTGTAGCAGTTCCAATTCCAGTAGCAACTGTTGTAGCATGAGTAATATTTGTTAAAATAGTATTGTTACATAAAGTAGGAGTTGAACTTGCAGCTCCTGCAGTGTTAATATCTCCGGTAAACTCATCCGCACCAATATCAGGTGTGGTGGTACTTCTTGTAGCTCCATCATAATCGGTAGTGATGCCAGAAATAGGCGTACCTGCATTATTTAAACTACAGTTGCCCGATGTTGTTAAATGCAAATCAGTCGCAGAGGTGAAGGAAGGTAGAACGTTTAAATTACCTACCGTACTACCTAAATTAGTCATTAAACTAGTAAAACTTGTTGTTGTTGATAGCCCACCCGTGCTGTTGTAATACCCACCAATTATTGTATTTAAACAAAAATAATTATTGTAATTAATTGATGAATAAATAGTATTTATAGAACTACTATAAATAGCAACAGATGAAGTTGCGTTGGTAGTTTGTGTATTCGAAAATATATTATTTATTATGTTTATATTTCCTGAATTTGATGTTGTTAAACCCGATTGAACAAATAAAGCTGAGGCTCTTGCAGCAACAGACTGGCTAGTATTCATATTAACGGTATTGTTATAAATTGAATATCCACCTCCAGCATAAATTACTATTCCGTGTCCATTATATTCACGAGTAGTAGCATTTCCATAACCAGCAATATCAAAGATGAAATTATTACTTAAAGTAACATTGGCTAGAATAGAAGTTGAATTTAAATTTATCCCATAAGCAGGGTATCCCGTTGAGCTTGGATTTTTAATATCTGAAATTTTATTTTTCGAAACAGTACCTCCTGAGATTGTTCCATTAATTGAAATCCCTGTAATAAAATTTGCCCCACTAAAGGAAACTCCAAAAACTGTATTATTTGAAACGTTAAAATTTGCTTGATTCGAAACGTAAATACCTGTACATCCAATCTTGTTATTTGTAGTAGTAGAACCTATATTATTATTTGTAATAGTATTATTAGCCTCATTACCCACGACACCTAACAAAGCAATCCCATTCCAAGAAGTATTTAATGTATTATTAGTATAGGTATTGTTCACGTTAGCAGCGTCTGCGGGATTAGTTATTGTTGTGCCTGAGCTACTAACAATACCGCAATAGGTAGTTGTAGAAGCATTCCCAGCTATATTACAATTTTTAATTGTGTTATTAGTGGCTCCGTTAGAAGCAGAAGCACTTGCAACCCAAACTATGGCAGACGATATACCCGTATTTGTATTTGAAATAGAGAGGCTTTTATCAGAACCTCCGCTATTACTACCATCAATGGTAACGTAATCTGCACCGTTCAATTTAAATATAGAAGATGCAGAACTACCACTAATACTTGCTGTTACACCACTTGCCGGTTTTATTGTTAGGGTATTCGTTGCACTGGCGCCAGAAATGGCGGATATTGTTATTGGGAAGGTCTCTGCGCTTGAATTATAGTTACTAGTAAGTTCTAAGATTGTGGGTTGTGTGATTCCACAGATTGCCAAACTAGAAATTGCAGCAGTTAACGTTGGATAGGAAGTTCCTGATACTGCTGTTAAACCATTAATTGATATGGTTGAAGCAAATGTTGGACAAGGATTAATTGACACAGAAGTCGTTGCTGCAGATAGGCTACTATTTGTACACGTTACGTTGCAACGGTAGTAAATGGTTGTACCTGCAAAAGTTGGAGGTGTGTACGTTGCGGTTGTAGCGCCTGAACCGCCAATTACAGTTGTCCATGTAGTATTATCAGTAGACTCTTGCCATTGTAAAGTAATTCCTGCATCTCCCGAAAACCCTGTTACAACTATATTCGAAGGTGTTGCTCCACTTAATAATGTTTGATTTGCAGTGGAAATAGTTCCTGCTGTTGGAGTGCCGGAACAAGAAGGTATAGCAACTACTGTAAAAGTATAGTCTTCAGCTTCTCCATTGGAACTTGTATAAGAACATGCAACAGGACTTGTTGCATCATAATCTGTTAAAACTCTCATTCTGTAGGAACCAGCAGCAGTTCCAGCAGGAACAGTAAACGAACCACTTGCACTATAAACATATGCTGCCGAATTATACATTTTTTCTCCAACATCAAATGTAAAATTGTTATTCCAATCAACCCAAATTGACACCCCATATGAATATGTATTTGTAGTTGAATTTCCTGCTAAAGCTACTGCAAAATTAACAGCACTATTAGGATATTGACTACAAGAGATTGTGCTACTGTAATTGCTATAACCTGTATTAGTAGTGCCATAAGAAGTTCCAGTATTTGTAATATTACTAATTCCTCCAGTCGTAGAAAATCCAGTCATATAATAGGTAGTACTTGTGCCTGTAGGGAAACAATATGATAAATTAACCAATAGCGAATTTGAAGTTCCGGTATTACCTGAGCAAGTAACATTACATCTATAATAAGTTGCTGCAGTTGGAGTAGCAGTATAGGTAGCTGAAGTCCCTGCTGAAGCGACATTAGCCCAAGTGCTATTATCCGTTGATGACTGCCATTGGTAGGTAGCTCCAGATCCCGTGGAGTTTTGTGTTGATAAGACAGTTGTAGCACCCCCTGCTACCGGATTTACTGAGGCAATTGTATTTCCTGGCGCAGGTGTTCCCGAGCATGGAGGGGATGGATGAGTAATTAAAATATCATCTACATATAAAACATTCTGATTTTTTGCTGAAGTACAATTCCAATCAAAATAGTATGTTGCTGTAGAAGGAGCAGTCCAAGTAATTGATATTTGATAATAGGTTGAACTACTTGAACTAATAGTTGTTGCGGCTAATAAGGTTAATGTCATTCCAGCAATACTTTGTGTTGTTCCAGCTTTTACTCCAATTTTTTCAGCATAACTAGAACTTCTAGTATAGAATGTAATAGTATAAACAGTTCCAGAAGAACATGCAACTCCTGAAGAAATTAAATGTGCATTAGCTGCATTTGTAATATTGTATGTATATGATGCTGCTTTAGTGCCTGAATATGATGTAGTTGAAATCCCCCATGTATTTCCAGTTCCGCCATTTAAATTTGACCATCCGGTTGGTGGCATAACGCCTCCTTCAAAACCTTGGGATAAATCTGTCACCTGCCCCCAAGCGCCGCCACTCAACAGCAGCAGTACCACGGCCAGGGCACTTAAATTTTTAAACGAAGTTATTTTGCTTCCTAGAGCAGTTAAAAAGGAGTGTAAAGTTGGTTTCATAACTTTGGTATTTTGAGTTTATAGTATAAATGATGATTAAATTATTAATTTATCGTTAATTAATTTGAGCTAAAGTAAAAAATATATATAAACCACAATAAGATTATTGACTTTTTTTCAATAAATTATTCAAATTGTTGATAAATAGTTTGTAAAACTAGTGATAACTTCCTAATAGTGGTGTTAATTGATAACTTATAATTGATAATTGATAATTGATAATTGATAATGGATAATTGATAATTGATAATTGGTAATTGATAATTGCTAATTGTTTAACCGATTAACCGAATCAACGATAAACTGTTTAACTGTTTAACCGATAAATTGTTTAACCGTTTAACTGTTTAACCGATTAACTGTTTAACCGATTAACCGATTCAACGAATAACCGATTCAACGATTAACCGAATAACCAAATAACCAAATAACCGAATAATCTTGCCACAGATCACCACAGATTAAACGGATTTAAAAATAACCGATTAACCGATTCCACAAATAACCAAATAACCGATTCAACGATTTACCGATTAACCGAATCAACAAATAACCGAATCAACAAATAACCGAATCAACGAATAACCGATTTACCGATTCCACGAATTACCAAATAACCGATTCAACGATTTACCGATTAACCGAATCAACAAATAACCAAATAACCGATTCAACGATTTACCGAATCAACAAATTAACAAATTACCGAATAACCGAATCAACAAATTAACAAATTACCGAATAACCGATTCAACGATTTACCGAATTACCGAATCAACAAATTAACAAATTACCGAATTACCAAATAACCGTTAGTTAATTGATTACTTAACTGTTGTCTAATCATAAATTATTGTTAAAAACTATCTTACATTGTGAATAACTTCGCTATTTAATATCCTCAAATGGGTCGTATCTTTGTACAAGTCAGTTAGACAATCCCTCCACGTACTAAGACAAATTTTAATTTGTTAATTTAAATTTATTAGCCATGGCAGTAAAATTTAAAGTCCTTCCACGGAAGAATCCTCAAGACCTTTTGGCTCCTGAGAAGTATTATGCCGCTGTTATCAATAACGGCGAAGTTGATATGGAAACCCTAGCGGGTATGATCGCCTATCAAAGTACCTTAACCGATACCGATTGCTATGCAGTGTTGATGTCATTAGAACACAACATTATTAGCGAACTCAGTCAGGGTAGGATTGTGCGACTTGGGAAGTTGGGTAACTTTCAGGTAAGCATTAGTTCTGGAGGCAAAGACACTCCAGAGGAAGTGTCGGCCAACGACATTGTTAACAACCGCATTTTGTTCCGTCCTGGAAAAAAATTGCGTAGTATGTTGTCTATTTTAACGTACCGAAAAGCAAGCTAGAACCCCGTTTTAAGTTGCGTTAAGTAAATGTAAGTCCCCGAGTATACCGCGCTCGGGGCTTTTTTTTGCCCTTTTTTTAACGAAAATTTTCGCCACTGTGACCTGATGCGACTTTTGTCGCGTCCTGACCCGCCAGATATTGCGTCCTGACGCGGTGAAACCTTCGTCCCGTCCCATTGAAAAACACTCCCTTTTAACAAAAAAAGGCTTCCAAAAGGGAAAGTCAAGGTTGTATTTTCGAAAAAACAGAGAAAATAATTGGGACAAATGGGGATTTTAGCCTTAATAAACCGTTTTTTTTAGTCCTAAAATTACCCGTTTTAGGTCATTTTAGGTATAAAAAAAGCTCAAAAAATGAAGCTAGAACCCCGATTTTGAGCGTTTGTAAATGCAAGTCCTCGAGTAGTTACCGCTAACTGCGTCGATTTAGAGTATAAAAATAAAGATAAAAGTAAATTAAATTACGCTTTTTCAATTTAGTTATGAACAAATTGCAGGGACTGGTGGAAATGTTTTTGGTTCGTCTTTGCGAGGAGGAACGTCGCGGCAATATCAATCTCAATCTCAATCTCAAAATCAATATCAAAATCAATATCAATATCAATAACAAATTCAATATCAATATCAATATCAATATCAATAACAAATTCAATAACAATATCAATATCAATATCAATATCAATATCAAAACTTATAGTTCGTAATTCCTTGCGCCCTTGCGTAAAACTTTGCGCTCTTTGCGGTTAAAAAGTTGATGTTTGTAGATACGTCTTTACGAGGAGGAACGACGTGGCAATTTCAATCTCAATATCAATTTCAATCTCAATATCAATTTCAATTTCAATAACAATATCAAAACTTATAGTTCGTAATTCCTTGCGCCCTTGCGTAAAACTTTGCGAACTTTGCGGTTAAAGGAATTTTGGTTGTTGGTTGTTGGTTGTTTGACACAGATTAACGAATAACCGAATCAACAAATTACCGATTAACCGATAAATTGTTTAACCGTTTAACTGTTTAACCGAATCTACAAATAACCGATTAACCGATTAACCGAATTACCGAATAACCAAATAACCGAATAATCTTGCCACAGATTACCACAGATTAAACGGATTTAAAAATAACCGATTAACCGATTAACCGAATAACCGATTCAACGAATTACCGATTAACCGAATCAACAAATTACCGTTTAACCGAATCAACGAATAACCAAATAACTGAATCAACAAATTACCGAATTACCGAATCAACAAATCAACAAATAACCGAATCAACAAATAACCGAATAATCTTGCCACAGATTACCACAGATTAAACGGATTTAAAAATAACCGATTAACCGATTCAACGATTCAACGAATTACCGATTAACCGAATCAACAAATTACCGTTTAACCGAATCAACGAATAACCAAATAACCGAATCAACAAATTACCGAATTACCGAATCAACAAATCAACAAATAACCGAATCAACAAATAACCAAATAATCTTGCCACAGATTACCACAGATTAAACGGATTTAAAAATAACCGATTAACCGATTAACCGAATCAACGAATAACCGATT
>CANFJB010000003.1 GCA_947447375.1 Bacteroidota bacterium | reverse complement strand
ATGAAAATTAAAGGAAGTGATAACTCGGTGTTTACCGCTAAAATTATTAAAAAATAAGAATCATGAAAACAACAATAAAATCGATAGTTATAGCATTTTTGTTATTTAGTAGTTCACTGATTTACGCAGATGATCCTAATCCACTTGACCCAGGAGCAGATCCAGGAAATGTATCACCCATTAATGATTACATTGTCCCGATGATCATATTGGGAATTGCTTTAAGTTTCTTCTTACTAAAAAAGAAAAAGACAGCATAAATATTAAGTTTTATTTTAAAACCGCGTTTAATACGTTTTTTTAGGGATTTTTAGATAACTTGAATAATGTTAGAAATCCAAATAATTTATTGAAAAGATAAACAAAAAAAAGTCCGAGATTTCTCTGGACTTTTTTTATTTTATAAAATTTTAGGAGCAATATTACTCATAAACCATATTATAATCTTCTTTGTTTTTATATTCTTTTGGAGTACAACCATTAATTTTTTTAAAAATTCTATAAAATGTAACTTCCGACTGAAAGCCAGATTCTTTTGAAAGTGATTCAATAGAAAATCTATCTAAATACCCTTCATTAATTAAATCAATAGCAAAATTAATTTTAAAGGTATTAATAAATTCAGAATAATTATTACAGCCACTCTCTTTAATGGTTTCTCTAATTTTAATAATGGAAATATTAGAATCAGCAGACAAGTTTACAATACTATAATTTGTATTTAAAAATAATTTATTGCTGGAAATTAAATTGTTGAGTATTGAAATTACTTCCTTTTTATCACATTGACTGTTTTCCTTCTTTTTGGTGTCAACAATAAAATTAGTAATTACTGAAATTATTTTAGGCTCTACAATTAAATAAATTGGAGTAATTAATGAAAATACTAAAAATAATAATTTCACCAGTTCTATAATAATTTGACTATTATAAAGTATGGCTATGATCCCTAGTATAAAAGCAATGAAATATCCAATTTTACTAATAAATAGTACATGTAAAAACGTTTTAATTTGCTTTGAATAATTAATAATAGAGGTTGTTTTCAAAATTTTTACAAGTAAACCAGTTGCTAAAAACAAATAAAAGGTAGGGTATATTACTCTAATTACTAATAATATATTTGAAGTATTTCTAAAAAATATCATTTTCTGTAACTCAATCATACCCACTAATATATTACTAGATTTTATTTCAAATGACTCAAAATATTGATTAGCTATGAAAAATACAACAAATATTATTGGAATAATATGAGCAAAATCAATTAAATCAAATTTAGTTTTTTTATGTAAAATACTTTTATTAATTAAATAGTAAAAAATGTAATTAGAACCTATAAATAGGGTTCCTATTATATATAAATAAAAGGTAGTTTGATTTATAATTTTTAAAGAAATTAAGAAATAAATTAAAGGAATAAAAAAAAATGATATTTGATAAAATACAAATTGTGTTGCAAAAAAATAATTGCTTAATTTATTTTTTACCAATATTAATAAGAGAGACAGAGGGACTATTAATAAATTAGAATAAACTAATATGTCAATAATTTTAATTTCAGTATTCATAAATTCCTATGTTGAAAACACTATTTTTATAGCAATTTTACCCGAAATTGCCAATTTATTTATTGCTAGCATTCTTCAAGTATTTTAAATAGCTATTGCTAGTAATTTACTCCAAAACTACTTTATTTTTTTTAATTATCCATAATTAATAATTTAATTGAATTTGGTAGTTTATGTCAAAAAACGCTTTTTGACATACATTATGTATTGATTTTAAACGTAAACTAATGATTTTAAGATTTATTTGTATCACAAATTCAACGTTAAAAAATGAAATATAAAAAATTAATTAATTCTATCCCTCTTTTAATTTGTTTTTTGTTCAGCACTGTCAATTCACAAATCATTTCGATTAACTCAGCAACGCCTGTCAACATTGCTACTGGGACCATTTTCTCTGTTGATGGACTTGACATTACTCCCTATAGTAATTTTATTTTAAATGCTAGTATAAGTAAAAACTCTGCTGTTAGCAATGCTACAACATTTCTTTATTTACCAAGAGTTTATACTTTTAGCCAAACTACCAATTCATTTAGCGGAACATTAAAAATTAATTATATTGATACTGATTTAGTAGGTATGAATTTACCAGAAAGCAATTTGAAGGTAATTTATCACACAAGCAATTGGACTTTTGATTCTTCTAGTACCACGGATACCAATGCAAATTCAACTTTAAGCAGCTCATTATCTGCGATTGCATTAGACGAAATTACGTTAGCTACTTGTTCACCTTTTACAACTTCATATACATTTAAAATATCAAATCAATCCACCCATGTTAAGTATTTATCTACTTCACTAAGTTCATGGAGCTTATTATCCGGGGTTGATGTAGCAGATTTTTCATTAAATCCATCTTTAAATTCTCAGGAACTAGTGTTTAATAATGCTGCCGTTTTTGCAAGTCCACATGATTCCGATTTGAATAATATTTATTTGGTAAATGTTTCTAACGGTTGTGAAATTCAAAATCTTTCTATTCAAATAAGTCCTTTTTGTGGGTATTTTGGACAAAATTAAAACAGTTAATTAATAAAATTTATATGAAAAAAATTATCACTTTATTACTACTTTCAACAGCCTTTTTTGCTCATTCCCAAGTGGGAATAGGAGTTGCTTCTACTAGTGTAAGTGCTTCGGCGCTTTTGGAGGTATCTTCGACATCAAAAGGTTTTTTACTACCAAGAATGACAGCCTCTCAGCGAGCCGCTATTTCAAGTCCTGCTACTGGATTATTAGTTTTTCAAACTGATGCGCCTGTCGGATTGTATTTTTATAACGGAACTACTTGGTTACTTTCGGGTGCGGCAAAACCAACCACCGAGCAATTTACAGCAACAGCAGGGCAAACTAGTTTTACACTAGGTCAAACTCCTCAAAACGCAAAAGTTTGGATGTATATTAACGGAGTGAGAACCAACAATAGTGCCTATACAATAAATGGTACAACAATAACTTATTCACCTTCAAGTAATAATAGTTATACCATTGTAGTAGGCGATCGTATTCAATTTGATTATTGCTATTAATATATGAAAATTAAACACCTTTTTTTACTAATTACTTTAATTGCTTTTAATACTTTATTAAAAGCACAGACAGTTTCCATCACCTCAAGTGCAACCGGAGCAATCTGTTCAGGAACATCAGTTACTTTTACAGCAAATGCTCAAAATTTTACTACAACTCCAACCTATCAATGGACTAAAAATGGTATCGCCATTCCTGGGGCTACTTCTTCCACTTATTCCACGACAAGCTTAAGCAATAATGATGTGATTAAAGTATGGGTAAATGCAGGAATTGATAATAGTGCTATTGTATCCAATGGATTATTGCTAAACCTAGATGCCAGTAATCCTGGAAGTTATTCTGGAACTGGAAATACTTGGTATGATTTGAGCGGAAATAACAATCACGGTACTTTAATGAATAGCCCCACTTACGATGCGACTAGCGGAAGTATCGTTACTAATGGGACAAATCAATATATATCTATTCCAGAAGTGAGTACGGCTAACACAAATATAACTATGCAAGCCTGGGTTTATGTCAACTTGAGTACCACTGGAACATTTATTAAAAATGGTACAGGTGGTGGAGGATACTCCATAGGAATTGGGGATTGGGCATATGATCGGGTAGGAAGCAACGTGGTGATGTTACTTTATGGACGAGGATGGATAGGCTCCGGCGTAAGTTATGGAACAGCAGGCTGGAAATTAGTGACTTTAACTTTGGATGGATCATCCACGGCTAGAGCTTATGTAAATGGCAATTTGATTGGCACTTACACATGGCCTTCTCCTACTTCTCCCTCTGGACCCTTGAGTTTGGGAGCAAACATTGGGGATGGAAACATCTATTATAACGGAAAATTTGCAGCTGCCTATTTTTATAACCGAGAATTGTCACAAGCAGAAATTCTTCAAAACTACAACGCATTTGCTACTAAAACAACTGGTTATGGCTCGAATACAATTACTATTTCCTTAAATGGTTCGATTCCTACAATTTCAGTTGATGGTGATGGATGTATAAACAAAACCACTTTAAGTACCACTTCAGGTTTAACCTCATACACTTGGTATAAAGACAATATCGCTATTTCTGGCGCTACAAGTAATTCCTATGTTCCAACAGCTACTGGGGCATATTCAGTAGAAGTATCCAATGGATCTTGTACAAATACTTCAGCTTCAACTTCTATGACTGTTTGCGGTTTAACTGCTGAAGGTAAATTGATACCAACAGAAAATTCAACAACACTAATTAGCAAAGATGGCGCTACTAATAGTGGAAAAGGGATTGATGAAAGAGGCTTAATAGTAACAAAACCTATTTATTATGGAACGGTTACTACACGTACAGGTAGAATTTGGCTAGACAGAAACTTGGGAGCATCACGAGTGGCATTGAGTTCTACTGACACTCAAGCCTATGGAGATTATTACCAATGGGGAAGACGAACAGATGGTCATGAAAAACAAATAGCACTAGGATTAGCAGGCAATTTTACAGGTACAAAATCTGCGACTAGTGTTCCCCCAGATGACAAATATATATTCCCTTCAGATGGAAGTCAGGATTGGCTAATTACACCAGATAATACTTTATGGACAGGCTTAAATGCACCGAACAATCCTTGCCCTGCTGGATTTAGGATTCCAACAGAATCAGAATGGGCTGCTGAAGCTGCAGTATTTACCTCAAATAATGTTGCTGGTTCTTTTGAAGCAGGATATGGATTAAAATTAACCGTTGGAGGAATGGCAACTTCTCAAAGTTATATCACTGCAATAGGTAACTATGGTCAGTATTTAACTCAAACAGCTTATGATAATGGTAGTGTGAAATATTTCGGGGTAATTTCCTGGACAACTTGGTTTGATACCAATTACTACAAAACAACGGGGCAATCCTGTAGGTGCATCAAAGATTAATTTCAATTAACTTATATAAAAAAAAGTCCAAGATTTCTCTTGGACTTTTTTTGTGACCGCGGAGGGGTTCGAACCCCCAACCCTCAGAGCCGAAATCTGATATTCTATCCAGTTGAACTACGCAGCCAATTTTGATTTTAGATCTAAGATCTAAGATTTTAGATTTAAATAAATCTAAACCAATAATTTCTTAACGATTGTAGAAATGGTTTTTCCTTCAGCGGTACCGCCCAATTGTGCTGATGCAATTCCCATTACTTTTCCCATGGAAGCTATTCCAGACGCGCCGGTTTCCGCAATAATTTTAGCTATTACTGCTTCTACTTCTTCTTCGCTTAATTGTGCTGGTAAGAATTTTTCTATAACTGCAATTTGAGCCAGTTCTGGTTCAGCTAGATCCATACGGTTTTGCTCTGTGAAGATTTTCGCACTGTCTTTTCTGGTTTTAACCAATTTTTGCAACAATTTAATTTCGTCTGCTTCAGAGATTTCTTCTTTGTTTCCTGAGGCTGTTTGTGCTAACAAAATTTCTGATTTAATGGCACGAAGCGCTTCCAAAGCAATAGTGTCTTTTGCTCGCATTGCGTTTTTAATTTCGTCCATTAATTGTACTGATAAACTCATATGTTCTAGTGTTAAATTGTTATTTCATTTAATTGTTGAATCGTATTGCCCCAGATGGCAGTGGAAAGCTTTTATGGAGAAAATGTATTTTTTATTGGGCTTAAAAAGCGACTTTAGAAGCTCTTTTAAGGCCTTATAAAAAACCATTTTAGACATAAAACTTGCAACGGACAGCTGGATTAAGGCCCTGCAAATTTAGAGAATATTAATTGATCTCGCAACAAATTGGGAAGTGATGAGTTGTGAGCTAAACATTAAATTGGATCAAAAAAAATAACCCGAAAATCATTACAATTTTCGGGTTATTTCAAATTTATTATTTCAATAATTAATCTACATTGTCGTGTAAATAGGAATTATTGCTTCTCAATTGGTTGTCATTGTTACTATCGGTACCAAATGACATTCTTGAATTTGAATTGTTTTGTTGAGGAGCTGCAAGGTCGACACCCGATCTTTTGTAGGCAGGTTCTTTCTCTAATTCTTCAACTCTTGAAGGGTTGTTGTGGAATTTATAATTGAATTCTTTCAACTTTCTTCTTCTTTCGTCAGCAATAATTCTTGTTGATTCTTCGATGGTCATTTCCATTGGAGAAATTTCTTCTGCAAATGGGTTGTGGTTTGAAGTCATTTCAACTTCTTTCACAGTGATGTTTAATTCTTCAGCTATTGGCTCTTCAACTACTGCTTCTACAGGTTTAGAATTTGCCAATTTATTTTCAACATCCATGAATTCTTCTAAAGAATATTTTACAATTCCACCTTCGTTTAATTCGGTCATTGGAACAAACTGAACAGGATCGTTTACAAAGATGTTTTTAGTTTCTTCTGTTAATTGGAATAAGATATCCTCGTTTTTAGGAGTTTCTTTATTCTCAATTGGCAAATCGAATGAGAAGGTAATTTGTTCTTCTTGTTCGAATATTGGTTGGATTGAATTGACTACAATTTCGTTTACTTCTGGAGCTGAAAAATAGTATTCTTGGTCTAAATCTGGAGCAACAATTTCGAAAGTAACTTCTAAATTTTTCAAGAATTCAGATGTTGGAACTAAGTCCATAGTGAACGTTGGAGTTTCTGCTTTTGGAGTCTCTACAACTGGGGTTTCCATGATAGGAGTTTCCACTATTGGAGTTTCAAAAACTTCTGCTGGAGTTTCAGCAACGATATCAAATTCTACTTCGTCTTCGATTAATTCGAATATAATTTTCTCTTCTTTTTGAGGAGTTGCTGTTTCGAAAGTTGAAAAATCAAAGCTTGGAATTTCTTTATTACTTGATAAATCTTGAACTAATTTTTGTTCGGTTCCAAGTGTATGGATGATCTTCTTAGGTTCTGTATTTACAATATCGTTTTGTTGTTCAACGTTAAATCCTGTTGCGATAATGGTTACTGCAATGTCTTCACCAAGTGATTCGTCGTCACCAACACCCATGATAATATTAGCGTTGAAACCAGCTTCTGTTTGGATGTGGTCGTTAATTTCTCCGATTTCATCGATAGTGATTTCGCTAGTTCCAGAAACGATAAGCAACAATACGTTTTTGGCACCTGTAATTTTATTATCGTCTAAAAGTGGAGAATCTAGTGCTGCAATAATCGCTTCTTTAGCTCTGTTTTCACCGCTTGCAACTGCAGATCCCATGATAGCAGTTCCACTATCAGACAATACCGTTTTGGCATCTTTTAAATCGATATTTTGAGTGTAGTGGTGTGTAATTACTTCAGCAATTCCTCTAGATGCAGTTGCTAACACTTCGTCAGCTTTAGAGAAACCAGCTTTGAAACCTAAATTTCCGTATACTTCTCTTAATTTATTATTATTGATAACAATTAAAGAATCTACTTGTTTTCTTAATTTTTCAACCCCTAATAAAGCTTGTTCGTATCTGACTTTACCTTCAAATTGGAATGGTTTTGTTACGATTCCAACAGTTAAAATTCCTCTTTCTTTCGCCAATTGAGCAATTACTGGCGCAGCACCTGTACCTGTTCCACCACCCATTCCTGCGGTAATGAAAACCATTTTGGTATTGCTGTCTAACATTTTTTCAATTTCGCTAATGCTTTCAATAGCCGATTGTTGTCCCACATCTGGATTAGCACCAGCTCCCAAACCTTCAGTAAGGGTAACCCCAAGTTGAATTTTGTTTGGTACAGCGCTGTTTTCAAGGGCTTGAGAATCGGTATTACAAACGATAAAATCAACGCCTTTGATACCTTGCTTAAACATATGGTTGATCGCGTTACTTCCGCCACCACCAACGCCGATTACTTTAATTACATTTGATTGGTTTTTTGGTAAATCAAATGATATACTTCCAAAATCTGAGTTGCTCATCATAATATTGGTCTTTTAACTTTATTAATTTTTCTATATTTTTTCTTTTTACTGCATCTGTAAAAAGGGATTTCTATTATTCTGCGTTGTCTAAAAACTCTTTAATTTTATCGACATACTTATCAAAAAATGATTTTCTAATTTTCGTTTCCGTTGATTCTGGTTGCTTTGGCAATTCAATTTCAACTTCTTTTTCAGTTTCCATTTCAATTTCTGGAACTTCTTCAACCTCTTTCACTGGCTCAACCGGAGCTCTATAAACATTTACTTTCTCTGGTGCAGAAAAGGTAACTTTAATAGCGCTTTGAGAGTTGTTTTCTATTGAATTCATTACTAATCCAACCGCTGTTGCGTACAATGGACTAGAAATTTCTTCGTCTGAATCTCCAGCTAAATGCTCGTTTGGATATCCAATTCTTGTATCCATTCCGGTGATGTATTCAACTAATTGCTTGATGTGTTTTAGTTGTGCTCCACCCCCTGTTAATACAATTCCTGCAATTAATTTTCGTCTTGGATCTTCGTGTCCGTAAGCTTTAATTTCTGCAAATACTTGCTCAATAATTTCTACCACTCGTGCATGAATTATTTTAGACAAGTTTTTCAAAGAAATTTCTTTTGGCTCTCTACCTCTAAGTCCAGGAATAGAAACAATTTCGTTGTCTTTATTTTCACCTGGCCAAGCCGATCCAAATTTCACTTTCAATAATTCCGCTTGTTTTTCAATGATGGAACAGCCTTCTATGATGTCGTCTGTAATCACATTTCCTCCAAAAGGAATTACGGCAGTGTGGCGAATAATACCATCTTTAAAAATGGCTAAATCCGTAGTTCCACCTCCAATATCTATCAAAGCTACTCCAGCTTCTTTTTCTTCTTGACTCAATACTGCGTCTGCAGATGCTAATGGTTCAAGGGTTAATCCAGACAATTCGATTCCCGAACTTTGAATACATCTTCCAATATTTCTAATTGAAGACGCTTGTCCTACCACCACGTGAAAACTAGATTCTAGTCGGCCACCACACATTCCTATCGGTTCTTTAATTTCCGATTGACCGTCAATTTTGAATTCTTGAGGTAAAACATGGATAATTTCTTCCCCAGGTAACATCGCTAACTTATGAACTTGATTGATTAATAAATCAATATCTTTATCTCCAATAACCTCTTCAGCATTACTTCTGCTGATATAATCGCTGTGTTGAATACTACGGATGTGTTGTCCCGCAATTCCCACAACCACGTCTTTAATTTTGTACCCTGAATTTGCTTCAGCGTCTTTTACTGCAAGTTGAATCGATTGGATAGTTTGTGTAATATTATCTACAACACCTCTTTTCACACCTAGGCTTTTGGATTTTCCAACACCTAGAATCTCCAATTTCCCGTATTCATTTTTTTTACCAATCATTGCGACAATTTTGGTTGTCCCAATGTCTAATCCAACTGCAATGTTCTCTTTTTCCATAACCTATTTTTTTGTACAAACGACTTGCTGAGTAAACCTAAGATTTATTTTTTTGTATTTTACTAACGAACTATCTGCCTCCGCTTTTTGAAAAAACGCCTTATAATTTTTGAATTTTGACTCCACATTTATCGTTCTTCCAAAATCAATTTTGTAATTATAATTTCTATTGGACATAATTATCGCTCCGGTTGGCAAAATTTCTATTCCAATTATGTTTTTTTTCAAAAAATCATCGTCATAAATAAATCGAAATAATTTATTTAAATCTTTGCTGTTCTCATCATTTATTTCGCCTGAAACTAGCGGAACTCTCGCCGTAAAATTTTCAGACAACGGCATTTTATTCCCTTGATAATCAAAATAAAAGGATCCGTTTTCGTCGAAAACCCTTGCTATTGGCGACTTCTGTTTTACAAATGCTTTTAACACTCCATCTATACTTATAAACACTTCCGATTTTTCAATCATGTTATAATTGTCGAGGGAATTTTCCAATTTGTTCAAATCTACCGCAACTTTTTGAGGTTTTTGCACACTCTTATTTTTTTCTATTAACAATTTATTAACCGTTTCGTGAGTGATAAAAAGTTCGTCATTTCCAACAAAAATTACCTCTGTTTTTTTGATTTTTCGATCTGAATTTCGTTTTGCTGAGAAAGAAAATAGAAAAATAACCGCAATGATCATCAAAATCAATCTTGCGTTTATCCAAATATTTTTTCTAGTCTCTTTTTCCATTTTTAATGTTAATTTATCCTTTTCTATTGGTTTCTATTTTGTTAATTATTTTTTTGCAATCCTTGTTTAATTGAATGAACTAATTCCCCAATATCTCCTGCGCCAATTGTCACGATAATTTTCGCTTCACTTTCCAAAATATGAGTAATCAAATCCGTTTTTGAAACTACTTTTTTATGCTCATTCGTCATTTTATCTAAAAGCCAACTTGATGTGATTCCCTCAATTGGCAATTCTCTCGCTGGATAAATATCTAACAATAATACTTCGTCAAATTTGGATAAGCTTTTTGCAAATCCATCGGCAAAATCTCTAGTTCTACTAAAAAGATGCGGCTGGAAAATAGCCAGTACTTTTTGGTTTGGATACAATTCAGAAACGGCTTGATAAACAGCATCAATTTCTGTTGGATGGTGTGCATAATCATCGATGTAAACTAAATTCGATTCTTTTATTTGATAGGAGAATCTTCTTTTTATTCCTTTAAATGATTTCAAAGCTGCTGCAATATCATCATTAGAAGTTCCAAATGTTTTGGCCATAGCCAACGCCATCAGTGCATTCGTCAAATTGTGTTTGCCTGGCAATCCAAATTGTAAATTAGAGATTACTTCTGTTGGTGTTTGAACATCAAAAACATAATTTCCATTATCAATTCGAACATTATATGCTTTGTAATCTGCATTTTCATTTACAGCAACTGTTACTCCTTCAAGATTCAAGTTTTTAGCAATGAAAAGCTGACTTTTATCTGTAATTTTATTAGCAAATTCTAAAAACGAAGCTTCAATTGCAGCGCTATCACCATAAATATCCAAATGATCGGCATCCATAGACGTTACGCAAGCAATATTTGGATACAAATGCAAGAATGAACGATCAAATTCATCAGCTTCAACCACTGTTATTGATTTTCCAGTTCCGATTAAATTTGAATTGTAATTTTCTACAATTCCGCCTAAAAACGAAGTGACATCTGCACCGCTTTGAAATAATATATGACCTAAAATACTTGATGTTGTTGTTTTCCCATGAGTTCCTGCCACTGCAAAACAAAAAGTATCTTTAGTTATTAATCCCAATACTTCCGCTCTTTTTTTAACAACAAATTCTCTTTCCAGAAAATAATTCCATTGAGAATGGGTTGTAGGAACGGCTGGCGTAATCACTACCAAAGTATTTTCAATATAATAATCGGTTGGAATTAGACCAATTTCATCTTTAAAATGAATCTCGATTCCGCTTTCTATTAATTCATTTGTTAGCTCTGTTTCTGTTTTGTCATAACCAGATACATTTTTCCCGATGGACTTGAAATAGCGCGCCAAAGCACTCATTCCGATTCCTCCGATTCCTATGAAATAGACGTTATGTATTTGGTTTAAGTTCATTTAGTTTTTATTTATTTAAATGGCAATTTCAATGGCAATTTCAATATCAATGGCAATATCAATGGCAATTTCAATTCAAAATCTTACTTTTTACTTTTGCAATTGTAATTTGCTTTTCATTTTTTTATCAGTTTCACAATTTCATCAACAATATCTTTGGTGGCATTTACTTTAGCTAACTTTTTTATATTCTCAGAAAGTTGCTTTTGCAAATTTTCATTAGCTACTAAATCGCTAAAAACAGAATTAAAATTTTCATCTAATTCACTTTCTTTAATCATCAACGCCCCATTTTTATCTACGATCGATTTTGCATTTTTGGTTTGATGGTCTTCCGCAACATTTGGCGATGGAATAAAAATTACAGGTTTCCCCACAATACTTAGTTCAGAAACCGATGACGCACCCGCTCTTGAAATAACAAAATCGGCAGCAGCATAAACCAAATCCATACGATCTATGAAAGCCAAAACTTGAACGTTATTGGAATCATATTTTTTATATTCATCCAAATAAAATTTTCCACATTGCCAGATAATTTGAACGTTTTGTGATGCGAAAAAATCAAGTTCTTTTTCAATTAATTGGTTCACTCTTCTTGCACCCAAACTTCCTCCTAATATTAGAAGTGTTTTTTTGGCAGGATCCAAATTAAAATATTGAATCGCTTCCGCTCTTTTACTATCGATGTCTATTAAATCTTGACGTACAGGATTTCCAGTTAGAATCATCTTTTCATTTGGAAAAAAACGTTCTAAATTTTCGTATGCCACACAAATCTTATTGGCCTTTTTACTCAATAATTTATTGGTAATTCCAGGATAGGAATTTTGCTCTTGAATTAACGTTGGAATATTTAAAGAATTCGCCGTTTGCAATAAAGGTCCCGAAGCAAATCCTCCTGTACCGATAACCACATCTGGTTTAAAACTCTTAATAATAGCTCTTGACTTCCATAAACTACTTATTAGTTTTACTGGAAAAAGTAAATTTTGCAATGTCAATTTTCTTTGTAAACCAGCAATCCAAAGCCCTTTTATATCAAAACCCGCTTGAGGCACTTTTTGCATTTCCATTTTATCTTGAGCGCCAACAAATAAAAATTCTGCTTTTGGAAAACGCGATTTTAATTCATTTGCAATAGCAATTGCTGGGTAAATATGTCCCCCAGTTCCGCCACCGCTAATTATGAATTTAATCCCATCCCGACCTTCCCAAAGGGAAGGAGATAAAACTGAATTGCTACTATTTGTATTTACTACTTTCATTATCTATTCTAATTTTCCTACAGGGTTTAGTGGGATTATTTTTTCTTCATTACTGGTTCCATAGGATTTGCCGAAGCATCTTCTATAGAATAATTATCGGTTTCTACTATTTCTTCTTGCTCAAGCGCATTTTCTTTTTCAATTTGCTCGTCAATTAATTTTTGTAAGATCTGTTCTCTTTTTTCAGCTTCACTTTGCTCTAGAGCTATCTCCTCTTCTTTTTTGGTTACCCCAATAATAATTCCAAGAGATACACAAGTCATCCAAATTGAGCTACCACCACTACTAATTAATGGTAATGTTTGTCCAGTAACTGGTAACAATTCAACTGCAACACCCATATTGATTAGCGCTTGAAATATCATAGGAAAACCGAGCCCGACGACCACTAATTTTCCAAACAACGTATTTGCCTTATGAGCTGCAACGATGAATCTGAAGAAAAGGAGTAGGTACAAACACAACACCAACAATCCACCAATTAATCCATATTCTTCAACGATAATTGCAAAAATAAAGTCGGAGGAAGATTGCGGAAGCACATTTTTTTGGACGCTTTTTCCTGGTCCTAAACCGTAAATTCCACCTGTTGCGATGGCTATTTTGGCATTTTTAATTTGGTAATCGTCTTCTCCAGGTTTATTTGAAGTATAATTTTCAATTCTACTTGACCACGTTCCTACCCTATTAAAGAATTTTGAATCTGGAAAAGCTCTTGATAAAATCACAAAAAACAATAGAAAAGCAATCCCTGACCCAATGATAATCCCAATATATTTTAGTGGATAATTTCCAACAAATGTCAGCATGATAACCATTGCAAAAATAAGCGCTGTGGTAGAAAAATTGGCCGGTAGAATTAATCCTAATGTTATAAATACTGGAATCCATAAATCAATAAATGAAGATTTAAAAGACAACGGTTCTTCTGATTTTCTTGAAAGAAATCTCGCCACAAAAATCATTAATATTACGAAAGCAAAAGTCGATGTTTGAAACGTAATTCCAATGAATGGCACTTTGATCCAGCGGCTAGCATTTGCACCAGCGATAACAGTACCTTTAACCAAAGTATAAGCCAAAAGCAACCAAACTATTGGCAAAGCAATTTTTGAAATGGGTCTGAAATAGTGATATGGAATTTTGTGAACTCCATAAATAATTAAGAATCCCATGAAAATATGAGCCAAATGCGTTAGCAAATAACTTATTGTATTTCCGTCACCGCCATTCATAAAAGCCAAATTACTACTCGCACTAAAAACTGGCATAAACGAAAACAAAGCCAATAGGGCCACGAATGTCCATATTACTTTATCTCCTTTTAAATTGTTTATTAGTTCTTTCAAAACTGATTTTTGATTTTTGATTTATGAAATAAGATTTAAAATTCTAAATTCATTATGTTTTCATTTTAAGATAATTCTGATAATTAAATCTGAAATCTTAATTCTGAAATCATAAATTATTACAAATGCTGTACTGCATTTTTAAATTGATTCCCTCTATCTTCATAGTTTTCGAACAAATCGAAACTCGCGCATGCTGGTGATAAAAGCACTGTATCTCCTTTTTCTGCTAATCTTTGTGACATTGTAACAGCATCTTTCATGCTAGTTACTTCAATCATCATGTCTACAATATTTCCAAAAGAATCGATAATTTTCTTGTTATCAACACCAAGACAAATTATAGCTTTCACTTTTTCGTGCACCAAAGACATCAATTCTGAATAATCATTTCCTTTATCAACACCACCAACAATCCATACTGTAGGCGTGTTCATGCTATCCAAAGCAAAGAAAGTTGCGTTAACATTGGTTGCTTTTGAATCGTTTATATATTGTACATTTTGGATTTTAAGTACTTTTTCTAAACGGTGTTCCACTCCTTGAAAATTCGACAAACTTTCACGAATGGTTTGTTTACGAATTTGCATCAATTTCGCTACCGAAGTGGCTGCCATTGCGTTTTTCATGTTGTGTTTTCCTTCTAATGCAATGTATTGCGTTTCCATTACAAATTCTTCTTGGTTGATGTTGATTTCCATATTATTATCTTTTAAAAATGCTCCGTTTTCAAGTGCTTTTGAAATTGAAAAAGGAATTAATTGTGCTTTCGTTTTATTTGTTTTAAACCATTCGGTCATTGCTTCATCATCTGCATCATAAATCAAAAAATCATCTTCTGTTTGATTCATTGTAATTCTAAATTTTGAAGCTATATAATTCTCATATTTATATTCATATCGATCTAAATGATCTGGGCTAATATTGGTGATAATTGCAATTTCAGGTTTGTAATTTATGATGCCGTCCAATTGAAAACTACTTAATTCCAAAACGTAGACATCGTAATTGTCTTCTGCCACTTGCCAAGCAAAGCTTTTTCCAATATTCCCACCTAGACCAACATTTAGTCCTGCCGATTTTAGCAAATGATAGGTTAACATTGTAGTTGTCGTTTTTCCGTTACTACCTGTAATACCAATCGTTTTTGCTTTTGTAAAAGGAGCTGCAAACTCAATTTCAGAAATTACTGGAATCTTTTTTGCAATAAGCGATTTTACAATCGGGGCTTTTTCAGGAATTCCTGGGCTTTTCATCACCACATCAGCTTTCAGAATTGAATCTTCTGTATGCTTTTCTTCTTCCCAAATTATTCCGTATTTATTAAGAACGTCTTTATAATTTTGTTTTATTTTCCCAAAATCTGAAACAAAAACATCATATCCTTCTTTCTTTCCTAGGATTGCGGTTCCAACTCCGCTTTCGCCACCACCAAGTATGACTAATCTCATATTATCTTAATTTCAATGTTACAATTGAAAGTATTGCCAATAATATTCCTACAATCCAAAATCGAGTTACAATTTTACTTTCGTGATAACCCTTTTTCTGATAATGATGATGAAGTGGCGACATTAAAAATATTCGTCGTCCTTCCCCAAATCGTTTTTTCGTGTATTTGAAATAAGCTACTTGAAGTACTACTGAAAAATTCTCGGCTAAGAAAATACCGCACAACAATGGAATTAGCATTTCTTTTCGAACAGAAATTGCTAAAACAGCGATTATTCCTCCAATAGTTAAACTTCCTGTATCGCCCATGAATACTGAAGCTGGATACGAATTATACCATAAAAATCCAACTAGTGCTCCAATGAATGCCGCAATGAAAACGGTCATTTCTCCTGAATCCGGGATATACATAATGTTCAAATAATTTGAAAAAACAATATTTCCAGATACAAATGTGAAAATTGCCAAGGCGAGCACAGATATTGCAGATGTTCCTGCAGCTAAACCATCAATTCCATCGGTTAAATTGGCACCGTTTGAAACTGCTGTGATAATGAATATTACAAATGGAATGAAGATTAACCAAGCCCATTTTTCATATCCATCGCCTGTCCATGCAAGTATTTCGGCATAATCAAATTCATTATTTTTAAAAAACGGAATGGTCGTCGCAGTAGATTTTTCTTCAATTGGCGCTTGCTGAATAACATTTTCAGTTTGAACCATTGGAACTTTATAACTGGTTTCTTTTCTAACAGTAACATCGGGATGTAAATACAAAACAGAACCTACAATTATTCCCAAACCTACTTGTCCAATTACTTTAAAAATACCTTTTAAACCTTCTTTGTCTTTTTTGAAAATTTTGATATAATCATCAATAAAACCAATTGTTCCCATCCAAATTGTGGTTACAATTAATAGAATGATATAGATATTATTCAATTTTGTCAATAATAAAACTGGGATTAAAGTGGCTATAATAATTATTATCCCACCCATTGTTGGCGTTCCAGCTTTTTGCGATTGTCCCTCCAGACCAAGTTCGCGAACTGTTTCTCCCACTTGTTGGTTTCTCAAGAAATTAATGATTCTTTTACCGAAAATAGTTGAAATCAATAATGATAAAATCAATGCTAGTGCCGATCTGAATGTAATATATTGAAACACTCCAGTTCCAGGAATATTTAATGCTTTGTGCAGGTATTCAAATAAATAGTATAACATAGTTTCGTTTATTTGTTCAATTGATCTAACATTTCTTTTACAATTTTCATATCGTCAAAATCATGGCGTACACCATTAATTTCTTGATAAGTTTCATGTCCTTTTCCTGCAATAAGGATAATATCATTGGCTTGAGCCAACTGACATGCTGTTTTTATAGCTTGTTTTCTATCCACAATAGAAACTGTTTTTTTATAATTTTGAGGGGCAATGCCAGCTTCCATTTCTTCAATAATAGTTTCTGGATTCTCTGTTCTTGGATTATCAGATGTAATGATAATTTTGTCACTTAAATCGGCTGCAATTCCAGCCATAACTGGTCTTTTTGTTTTGTCTCTATCGCCGCCACAACCCACAACAGTTATCAATTGTTCGTTTTTTGTTCGAATATCATTGATGGTTTTCAATACGTTTTCTAAAGCATCTGGAGTGTGAGCATAGTCAACAATCGCGGTAATTTTACCATTGGAAATAATAAATTGGAATCGGCCAGATACACTTTCTAACTCCGATAATAATCGAAGTACTTCTAAAGATTCCATTCCCAATTCAACTGCTGTTCCATAAATAGCAAGTAAATTGTAGGCGTTAAAAGTTCCAATTAAACGAACCCAAACTTCATTATCATTGATTTTTAATAATAAACCTGACAACTGATTTTCTAATATTTGTGCTTTATAATCGGCATAAGTTTTTAAAGCATAGGTCAATTTTCTTGCATTCGTATTTTGCAACATTACAGAACCGTTTTTATCATCAATATTTGACAATGCAAAAGCAGTTTTTGGTAAATAATCGAAAAATGATTTTTTTACATCTCGGTATTCAGAAAAGGTAGCATGATAATCTAAATGGTCGTGAGACAAATTAGTGAAAACTCCTCCTGCAAAATGCAACCCTTCAGTTCTTTTTTGATGAATTCCATGAGAGCTCACTTCCATAAAACAGTATTCAACACCTGAAATTACCATTTCATTTAAATAATGATTTATCGAAATAGAATCTGGTGTAGTGTGAGTAGCCTTAAATTCATTTGTGTCAACAACAATTTTTACAGTAGAAAGCAATCCTGTTTTAAATCCTGCCTTTTGAAATAATTGAAATAATAATGACGCTATGGTTGTTTTGCCGTTGGTCCCTGTAATTCCAATTAATTTTAATTTTTGAGAAGGATTGTCAAAATAATTAGCAGCCATAAAAGCCATTGCTTTATTGGTATCATTCACTTTAATGTAAGTAATACCGGAAACAATAATCTCAGGGAAACTATCACAAATAATAGCAATTGCACCTTTATTAATCGCTGTTTCTATAAATTCATGACCGTCAGAAATTGTTCCGCGAATAGTTATAAAGACATCGTTCTCAGAAACTTTTCGAGAATCAAATTCCATTTTTTCAATAGCAACATCTGTTGAACCATGAACTGCTTCAATTGCTACTTTCCAAAGTATGTCTTTTAAATTAATCACGATAATTCTAATGTTATAATTGTATCACTTTTAATTGCTTCGCCTGGGTTTAAAGATTGTTTTTTAACTTTTCCAACCCCAATTACTTTCACTTTTACTTTTAAATTCCCTAATAAAGCCACTGCATCCATTCCTGACATTCCTTTTAAATTTGGAATTACATTCTTTTTTTCCTGTGCTTTTGTATAGTAATCTGAATAGTTTTTTTCTTGATTTGAATTTTTCAATTCTAAATTTTTAACTACGTTTTTTGTAGGAGAATCTGTAAATATTTTTTGAGCAATTCTGGTAAAAACTGGACCAGCCACATCTGCTCCGTAATATTGATTGGTTGAAGTGTCAGGTTTGTGAACCACTACAATACAAGAATATTTAGGATTTTCTGCAGGGAAATAACCTACAAATGATGAAATATAATGTTTGTCAGCACCACTATTTGAAGCATAATTTGCTTGAGCTGTTCCTGTTTTTCCTGCAAATGAAAAATCCTTAGAATAAAGATCTTTTGCCGTTCCACGTTTAACGACATTTTCCATTACAGCTCTCAATTTTAAAATCGTAGCATCAGAACAAATCTTAGGATTCATTACTATTTTATCGAATTTTTTGATGGTTTTATTCCATTCTTTAATTTCAGATACGAATTGTGGTTTTACCATCACACCATTATTTGCAACTGAATTATAGAATGTTAATGTTTGTAAAGGCGTTATGGAAACTTCGTAACCGAAAGCCATAGAAGGCAAGGACATCGGTGACCAATGTTTATCTGTTGGTTGAGGAACTCTAGGAATTCCTTCTCCTTGAATTGATAATCCTAATGGTTTATTTAAACCATAAGCATTTAAATGATTCACAAATTGTGACGGATTATTTTTATAACTATTATATACAGCTTGAACCAAAACGGTATTTGAAGATTTTTCAAAACCTTTTCCCAATGATATTATTCCATAACCACCATCGTGAGAATCTTTGACTTTTCTACCATTAATAATTACGATACCACCATTAGTATTGTAGGTAGTACTTGTGTCTACTTTTTTATCTTCCAAAAGCGCCATCATATCCGCCAATTTATAAGTAGACCCCGGTTCGTGTGATTCTTGAATAGCGTAATTTGTGGTTTCAGCATAGGTATTATCTGCAATTCTACCCAAATTTGAAATTGCTTTAATATAACCTGTCTTAGTTTCCATAACTACCACGCAACCATGTTCTGCTTTTTTCTTAATTAATTGATCTAGTAAAGCATGGTGTGCAATATCTTGAATATACACATCAAGAGTTGAAATGATATCGAATCCGTCTTGAGGCTCCACTTCATTCACATCGCGAATTGGTTTCCATTGCCCTTTTGCGATTTTTTGTTTTAATACTTTCCCGTCTTTTCCGTTTAAGTACTTTCTAAAAGCCCATTCAATTCCTTTTCCGTCAGGCAATCCTTCAGGTGTAATACGCTCATATCCAATTGTTCTTGAAGCAATTTCACCAATAGGGTGTTTTCTAACCACTTGTTGGTCTACAATAATTCCACCTCTATATATTCCCAATTTGAAAAGCGGGAATTTTTTAATTTTCATGTATTGAGTGTAGCTTAAATCTTTAGCCAACAAGTAAAATCTATTTCCACTGGTTCTTGCTCTCGTTAATTCTGAATGAAAATAATTACTTGGTTTATTGAATAGTACCGCTAAAGAATCAGATAAAGGTTTCATGTACTTGTGAAAATCTTTATCATTAGGAGCTAAAGCATCAAATCGAATATTGTAATTTGGAATTGATGTAGCTAGTAAACTCCCGTCTGCAGAGTAAATATTTCCTTTATTTGCTGGAATAACAAAGTTTTGAATAGAATGCTTATTCGCTAATTTGCGCAAAGAATCTCCCTCTACCCATTGGATATTAGTTATTTTTAATACAATTGCAACAGCCATTAAAAAGATGACAACTGCAACTACATAAATTCGTAGGATGATATTTTTATTATTCTCTACCATAGATTTTTAAAAAATCCTTTTTCTTCTTTTTTCTTTATAATTACTTTAACTGGCGGAACTGATGCAGGTAAAATTCCTTTTACGGCCATTTTTTGAGTTACCGTCGATTCCATTTTCAATTTCATTAATTCTGAACGTCGATCAACAAATTCTGAACGCAACTCTTTTACCTCTCCCGATAATTGAATTATTTTAAATACTTTTTGATCTACATTATTATTGTTTGCAATCATTATTATAGCGAGTAGAATCAAAAACACGATGAAGCGCCAATTTTTTGCTGCGTTCGCTTCTTCGTTGATTAAAAATCTTGCTTTTAATATGCTATAAACACCGTTTTTCATTATTTACTTCTTTTCAGCAATTCTCAATTTTGCGCTTCGTGCTCTATTGTTGCTTTTTATTTCTTGAAAATCAGGAACTATTAATTTTCCAATTGTTTTAAAAGGAACCGAAAAATTTCCGAAGAAATCGCGTTCTGGTTCACCTTCAAACATTCCGTTTTTCATTATTCTTTTTACCAATCTGTCTTCCAATGAGTGATAAGAAATAACACTTAATCTTCCACCTGGCTTCAAAATTTCTAGAGATTGCTCTAAAAACTCCTTTAAAACCTCCATTTCTTGGTTGACTTCAATTCGTATTGCTTGATACATTTGAGCCAATATCTTGTGACTTTTATGAGCTTGTAAAAAACGCCCAAGAACTACTTTAAGTTGTTCTGTATTTTTTATGGGTTCCAACTCACGTGCTTCAATAATTACTCGAGCTATTACAGGTGCATTTTTTAATTCACCATAATCAAGGAACACTCTTCTCAAATTTTCTTCATCATATTCGTTGACCACTTTATACGCGTTTAGATCTTGTTTTTGACTCATTCTCATGTCCAGTTCCCCTTCGAAACGAGTTGAAAAACCACGTTCAGCAACATCAAATTGGTGAGATGAAACACCTAAATCGCCTAAAATTCCATCAACGCTTTTTACATTGTGAAATCGTAAAAATCTTTTTATGAATCGAAAATTCTCATTTATTAAAACAAATCGCTCGTCATCAATTGAATTCGCAAGCGCATCTTCATCTTGATCGAAAGCATATAATCTGCCGTTTGGACCTAACCTACTCAAGATTTCTCTTGAATGACCACCACCTCCAAAAGTCACATCTACATAAATTCCGTCAGGTTTTATATCTAGTCCGTCAACAGATTCTTTTAATAAAACAGGATTATGATATTCCATTTTCATCATCATTTACATTACCCATAACCTCTTCTGCTAAATCTGCAAAGTCAACTTCATCATTAGAAATGAAATTTTCATACAAATCTTTATCCCAAATTTCAACTATATTAACTGCTGAAGAAAGCACCAAATCTTTGGAAATTGATGCAAAGGCAACCAAATCTTTAGGTACTAATAATCTACCTAAAGCGTCTATTTCTACTACTTTAACACCAGCAGTAAAACGACGGATAAAATCATTATTCTTTTTCACAAATCGGTTCAACTTGTTGATTTTATTCATCATCAAGTTCCATTCTGCCATTGGATACAATTCTAAACAAGGTTGAAAAACCGAACGCTTCAAGACAAAACCATCCAGAAGTGCGGCTGACAATTGCTTTTTCAAAGGCGCTGGTAAAAGCAGCCTTCCTTTAGCATCAACTTTGCATTCATATGTTCCAATAATTGAATTCAATTTTACTTGTTTTTAAATGATACTGACAAAAATAAAAAAAAATTCCCACAATTTACCACAAAATACCACTTTGTTAATAAGTTTTCCCACTTGATTAAAAAATGAAGCAAAAAAAGCAGCTTTATTTTATAAATAACTCAATAACAAGTCTTTAAAAATCAGCTAAAAATGTTGATTTTAATGGTTAAATAAGGTTTAAGAAAAAATTAATGTAGATTTTATAGTTTGGAAACTTAAAATTAACTTTGAGGAGATTCTAGAAGAAATAATTTTGAATTAGAAAAAAAATTGATTTTATAATCAAAAAATAATACATATTAATCCTATATTTGTCAAATAGAAATGCTGATATAAACATGGAACAAGTCTTAAAAAAAGAAGGTCGTTATCGCTATTTTGAAGCTGGCGAAGGAACTCCAATAATCGTTTTACACGGATTAATGGGAGGATTGAGCAACTTTGAGTCTGCGGGCGAATACTTTTCTAAAAAGGGCTATAAAATTATTATCCCAGAATTACCTATTTATACCCAAAGTTTATTGCGAACTAACGTAAAAGCATTTGCAAAATATGTTAAAGATTTTATAGTGTTTAAGGGTTTCGACAGAGTGATTTTAATGGGAAATTCATTGGGAGGTCATATTGCTTTATATCATGCAAAAATGTATCCAGAAAAAATGCTAGGACTTGTAATTACAGGAAGTTCAGGTCTTTACGAAAATGCAATGGGAGACAGTTACCCAAGACGTGGTGACTACGATTATATTCAAAAGAAGGCAGAAGCGGTATTTTACGACCCTAAAATTGCCACTAAAGAAATGGTTGACGAAGTTTTTAGCATGGCTAATGACAGAATCAAATTGATAAAAACACTAACTATTGCAAAAAGTGCTATTCGTCATAATATGGCTAAAGATTTACCTAAAATGCATGTCCCAACTTGTATTATTTGGGGTAAAAATGATACCGTCACACCGCCAGAAGTTGCGCTTGAATTTAACAAGTTATTACCTAACTCAACATTATATTGGATTGATAAATGTGGTCATGCCGCCATGATGGAGCGACCAGATGAATTCAACGAAATTATGCTTGAATGGTTAAAAAAGGTTAATTTATAATATAATTTTCACCAAATAATTTCAAAAATTGTTTGGTGTTTTTTTTAACTACCTTTGCAAAAAATCAAGATTGATTATGAAAATTAATACGGCCGAATTTATTATTAGCAATTCAGAAGTGGATAAATGTCCGAAAGACTTTTTGCCAGAATATGCCTTTATTGGTCGGTCAAATGTTGGAAAATCTTCGTTGATTAATATGTTAACCAATCATAAAAATTTAGCAAAAACATCGGGAAGACCAGGAAAAACGCAATTAATAAATCATTTTTTAATTAATAATAATTGGTTTTTGGTTGATTTACCAGGATACGGTTATGCTAAGGTTTCTAAAAAAACCAAATCGATATTCCAACAATTTATCACTGATTATTTTGAAACACGCGAACAATTAGTTTGTGCATTTGTGTTAATTGATATTCGTCACGAAGCTCAAAATATTGATATTGAATTTATGTCATATATGGGAGAAAGTGAAATTCCGTTTTGTATCATTTTTACAAAAGCAGATAAAATCAGTAAAGTGAAAATTAACTCTCATATTGCTGCTTACAAAAAACAGATGTTTGCCAATAATTGGGCTGAAATGCCTCATTTCTTTGTCACCTCAGCAACTGAAATGACTGGAAAAATGGAATTACTCGAATATATTGACGAAGTAAATCAGGAAGTTTTTAAAAATAATAGTCAGTTTTAGAAACTATATTGTTTTGTTCAGATCTAATTTTTCTGCAAAATAATCACAAAAATCTTTCATTGTTTCCGACATTTTTTCATCGCCTGTTGCTCTCATGTAGGTATCAGACATTGCAACCAGAGTTTGATGAAAAAAGAGCTTCATTTCGTCAACCGGCATGTCTTTAGTCCATAAATCGATTCGCAGTGATTCTTTGTTATTGCTATTCCAAATGGAAAGCATAATTGCTTTAGCTTCTTCAGAATTTACGCCACCGTCTTGAGCCGACCAACTTAATTTTTCAGGTACTTTATTTTCGTCTAAGTCAATATAAAAATTAATTTCAGAAGTTGAATTTGCCATTATTTTTTAGGTTTGTATTTTGAATTTTGAAATATTTCTATTGGATCCATTTGCAATAATTGTTGCAAATTTACATCATTATTATTCATAAAGGAACGAACAATTTGCCACCCTACCCAAGTTCCAACTCTACCGGGCGATTCGTTATCAATTTCAAGGTAAAATTTTGAAAATGGCGCAGTATTTATAAAACGACTTGGCAGTTTTGAATCGGTGCTGTAGAGTAATTGATTTTCCATGAAATAGCGCCACATGTAGCTCTCGTTTTCTTGACACCAGGTAATTTGTTCTGGGGTGTAACCCATTTTTTCAGCATCGGAAGTTTCAGGTAATAGAACGTCTTTTAAATACAATTGCTTCCCTGCATAAACCATTTGCGAAAGCAAACTTCTATTGTTTCCAAAAGGAATTTTGGTGACAGAGAAGCTTGTAACGATGTCGGGCATAATTTGATTTTGCTCAAAATTTTGTTTTAAATATTCTGGAAATTCATAGAATTTATGGTTTTTACCTAAATATAAATCAAGAGAGATAAGCACTAAACTATCGGTATAAATGGCTTTATTTTGATAATCCATTTCAGAAATAAGTGTAACTACTTTTGGTGTTTTGGTATTTGGAAAATAGTATTTTATGTGCTGAAAAAGCGACTCTAAGTCGGAATTAACTTTTTCAAAATTGGAGTATTTTTTTTGAACTTCTGAATATAATTCTCTGTAAAGTGGATTTTTAATTTTGTTCACCCAAACAGAATCTGGAGTTTGGGCAGGAAAAAAATAAGGATATTTATTTTTTACATTTTGAAGATTTTCCACAGGAGATTCGTAGAAAATTTTATCAAATCGTTCCACTTTTATGGTAACGGGAATTTCCTCGACTTCTTTTTCGATTTTATTTTTTTTATCACAAGAAGATAAAACCACCAATATCGAGAATAGCGACAACAATTTTTTCATAGTATTTATTTTTTAGCCCTGAGTGCAGTGGAAATCCTTTTTTTTGAGGTACGAAAAAAAAAGATTGCAACGGAAAGCAGGAAATAGCTCCAAATAATTATTATTTTTGCAAATATACATTGCAGTACTATAAACTATAACAAAAAATGTCTAAAAAAAGTACAATTCAGGTTGAAAAAGTGAACCAACATATTGTGAACTGGCTAAAAGAGTACGCAATTACATCTAAAACCAATGGCTTTGTGGTTGGAATTTCAGGCGGAGTAGATTCGGCTGTAACTTCTACATTGTGTGCTCAAACGGGATTGCCCACTTTGTGTGTTGAAATGCCGATTCATCAAAATGAAAATCACGTAAATCGTGGAAAAGAGCATATTGAGCAGTTGAAAAATAGATTCTCAAATGTGCAAAGTGTTCACACAGATTTGACTTCGGTGTTTGATAATTTTGTGAAATTAGTTCCAACTGGGGAAGATGAAGATAAAAAACACCTTGCTTTAGCAAATACTAGGGCGAGATTGCGAATGACTACTTTGTATTATCATGCGGGAATTAATGGTTTTTTAGTGGCTGGAACGGGAAATAAAGTAGAAGATTTTGGAGTTGGTTTTTATACAAAATACGGAGATGGCGGAGTTGATTTAAGTCCAATAGCTGATTTAATGAAATCGGATGTTTTTGCTTTAGGCCGTTATTTACAAATTCCAAATTCAATATTGATTGCTGAACCGTCGGATGGACTTTTTGGCGATGCACGATCAGATGAAGAGCAACTTGGCGCCAGTTACGATGAGTTAGAATGGGCTATGATAGAAGATAATAATGGTAAAAGTGCAGCTGATTTTTCAGGCAGAGAATACGAGGCTTTTTCAATATATAAAAGATTAAATACGGTAAATCAACACAAAATGAATCCAATACCAGTGTGTTTGATTCCAAAAGAATATAAATAGAGTACTTTAGCATTATGATACAATGGCTAAATAATTTATTGGGAGTAGAAAAAACGTCAGACAAATTGGATGTTATGAATAAATTTTTAATAGTTGGTCTTGGAAATATTGGCGCAGAATATGTCAACACAAGACACAATATAGGTTTTAAAGTACTTGATTTTATTGCAAATAAAGAAGGTGCTGGTTTTGACAATTTAAAATTAGGGGCTGTTGCTGAATTAATGATAAAAGGCAAAACTTTTATTCTGTTGAAGCCAAATACCTATATGAATTTGAGTGGCAAAGCAGTGAAATATTGGATGGACAAAGAAAAAATAGGTTTGGATAAAGTTTTGATTATTACTGACGATTTGAATTTGTCTTTCGGCACAATTAGAATTCGATCAAAGGGAAGTGATGGCGGGCATAATGGCTTAAAGAATATTACACAAGTTTTAAATACTCAAGAATATGCCCGATTTAGATTTGGAATCAGCGATGCTTTTAAAAAAGGAAAGCAAGTGGATTACGTTCTAGGAAATTGGGATGAAGAGGAGAAAACGAAACTTCCTGAACGACTCGAAATTGCATCTGAAATTATAAAATCATTTGGACTAGCTGGGTTAGAAATTACGATGACCTCTTATAATGGTAAGTAACAATATTGGTATGGAAATTGTAGTTGTGTTTTAAATATGTTAAAGTTTTATGTGTTTTAGTTGAAAAACCAATACCTTTACAAAAAAATTATTAATGCTAAAAAATTACTTTTATATTGCTTTATTGGCACTTTTCCTAAGTTCTTTTAGCGCTAAAGCTCAGGACAGTAGAGTGCAAGCTAGAAATCAAGAGACTTCAATTGAAGGCTTGAGTTTCTATCCAAACCCTGTGAGCAATGGTAAAATTTACATTACTTCAAAATTATCCTTAGACAAAGAAATCACGATTTTTGATGTTTTAGGAAAAAAAGTCCTTCAAACAATATTGAACTCAAGAGAGTTGAATATTTCTGCATTATCTCCTGGTGTTTACATCATCAAAATTAAAGAAGGAGAAGCTACCGCAACTAGAAAACTAATAGTCAAATAGTTATCTCATTTTCCTGTTAATAATTTAATGTAATATTTACATAAATCTGATATTTATGTTCAGATTACTTCTTATATTTGTAGAATATTTAATATAAATTAAAAATTATGAAAAAAATTTACTTTTTTACTTTAATGTTGTTTCTTTTTATTGGATTCACATCGAATGCTCAAGTCGTAATCAGCCAAGTATATGGTGGAGGTGGTAATACTGGAGCGCAATACTTAAATGACTTTGTTGAATTGTTTAATAGAGGAACGGCTACCGTTGATATTTCAGGTTGGTCGGTTCAATATGCTTCTGCTACAGGAACTGCATGGCAAGTTAATTCAATTCCTGCTTCAACTTCTATTGCTCCTGGAAAATATTATTTAATAAAACTTGCTGCAGGAACTACATCTGGCGTTGCTTTACCAACACCAGATTTAGATGTAACTACATCTCCAATGAATTTGTCTGGAACTGCTGGGAAAGTAGCTTTAGTTAATTCAGCAACAGCACTTGCCGGAACAACATTAACAGTAGGAACTTATGTTGACATGGTTGGTTATGGACCAACAGCTACCTATTATGAAGGTACCGCTGCTGTAGCAATATTATCAAACACTACTTCGGCTATTAGATTAAATGGTGGTTGCACTGATAATAATGCTAACAATACTGATTTTTTAGTTGGAGCTCCAGCTCCTAGAAATTCTTCTACGGCAGCAAGCATTTGTTCTACAGCTCCAAATATTGCTATTACATCTCCGGTAAATGCAACTATTTATAATCCTTTAACAACAAGTGTTACGGTAAACGTTTCCGTATCTAATTTTACTGTTGCCAACGGAACTGGAACTGGTCACATTCACTACACTGTGGATGGTGGAGCTACTGTAATGAAATACGACACAACTCCAATTGTACTAAATGGATTAGCTGTTGGAAGTCATACTGTTGTAGTGAGTTTAGTAGATAATAATCACGCTGCTTTATCACCTGCTGCTAGTGCAACAACTCAATTTACAATTGCGGCAGCTCCAAGTGTTGCCAACATTGCTGCTTTAAGAGCAGGTACCCTAAACGGATATTACACATTAACTGGAACCGCTGTAGTTTCACACGTTAGAACTCCTGCAGGAACAGTAACAGTTACAACTACTAGAAATCAGAAATTTATTCAAGATGCTACAGGTGGAGTTTTAATTGACGATAGTGCTGGAAAAATAACAACACCATTTGCAGTTGGAGACAGCATGAACAATGTTTTAGGTCAATTAATTGATTTTAATGGTATCTTAGAATTTGTTCCTTTACAAAACCAAACTGTTGTTTCATCAGGAAACACTTTAACTCCTCAAAATATTACCATCGCTGCATTAAATGCAAATGTAAATACATATGAAAGTAAATTAATTAGTTTTAATGGTATTACAATTACAGGTACCGTAGTTGCAGGTGTTGTAACTCCATTAACTGCTGGGCAAGTATTTACTACAAGCACTAATTATGATGTATTTGATGGAACAACCCACGGTGTATTAAGAACTGGTTTTGCTGAAGCAAACTACATTGGCGCAACAATTCCTACTGGAGCTTTTAACATAACTGCTTTAGGATATGACAATGTATCAACAGCTACTCCTCCCGTGTTAACTCCTCAATTTATACCTAGAAATGCTGCCGATTTTTCTGTCACACTTCAAGCACAAAACAACGAAATCGCTGGATTAAAAGTTTATCCAAATCCAGTTTCAAATGGTGTTTTACATGTTGAATCTAATTTAAATACAGAAAGAACAATTTCGTTATATGATGTTTTAGGAAAAGAAGTAATGAAAACAACCACTTCAAACACTACAATTAATATTGCTAATTTAAATAGCGGAATCTATATTGTGAAAATTACTGAAGGTGGAAAAACAGCGACTAAAAAACTAGTTGTAAAATAATTTCTATTTATATAAAATAAAAAACCTGTTCGTTTGAACAGGTTTTTTTTATGCTTAATAGTTATAAATTCTAATTACTGTATCTCGACATTACTCTTCCTAATTTCATAGAAAAAGAATTAATAAGCTTAGAATAATCCATAGCTAAAGACATCGTATCTGAATTGTCTAAAGTTGGATCAGGCAAAATTGAACCTTTTAATTCTTCAATGATTTTATCTACTAAATACCATCTCATCGTTAAAATAGTCTCTGAAACATATTGACTTATCGTTTCATTTTTTTGTTTAACAAATATATTTTGACCGCCCCAATCGTGCAAAGCCAATTTTTCGTCTTCCATTAATATATCCGTTACTTCTTGAGCAAATTCTTGAGGAAGTTGCATCAAATACTGCTCAATATTATAAGACTCATTCTGATTAAAGTAATTAACTAGATTATTATAAATGTCTTTAAAAAGTGGATTTGCCAATTCAACCTCATCTTCCTGCAAACTCAAATAAACTCTTTGGTAAACAAAATATTCTTTTTTCTCAATTGTGTTTTCAACCTCACCATTGGCATTTGTTTTTAACAAAACATCTTCAAATTCCTCTTTAATGTTTCCGTAAAGAAGTAAGATTTTAATTATTGTTCGTTCTAATTGATACAAAACATCCACTTTCTCCACTTGATTTACAGATTCACTCTTAATAACTTCAAATGATTTTTGCTCTTGTTTTATTTTTTTACCAATATCAGAAATATCTTTTTTTACTAATTGAGCTAACGTACTCAACAAAACTTGTTCTGAAATATCCATGATTCTGGAACATTCTTGAATGTAAATTTCGCGTTGAATTCGGTCTGGAATTTTTGAAATACTTGCTACGATATCACGAATTAATTCGGCTTTTTTTATAGGATCATTCTTGGCGTCTTTCATTAATAAAGAAGCTTTGAATTGAATAAAATCTTTTGCGTTTTCTTCTAGGTAAACTACTAAATCTTCATAGGGCGTTTTCTTTGCAAAACTATCAGGGTCTTCGCCATCAGGAAATTCGCAAACTCTCACGTTCATTCCTTCTTCCAAAATTAAATCGATTCCTCGAATGGATGCTCGTAAACCTGCTGCATCACCATCAAAAAGTACGGTTACATTTTTGGTCAACCTATTTATTAATCGGATTTGGTCTGGTGTTAATGCTGTTCCCGAAGAAGAAACTACGTTTTCAATTCCCGTTTGATTGAACTGAATTACATCGGTGTAACCTTCAACCAAAAAGCAATTATTTTGTTTTGCAATAGCTTGTTTGGCTTGATAAATCCCATAAAGCACCTTGCTTTTATGGTAAATATCACTTTCAGGTGAATTTAGGTATTTAGCCGCTTTTTTATCATTAGTCAAAATTCTTCCCCCAAATCCCAAAACCCTTCCTGACATGCTTTGAATGGGGAACATAACACGACCTTTAAATCGGTCAAACGGCCTGTCATCCCTTGGAATTGTTAATCCAGTACTTTCTAAAAATTCTAATTTATAACCTTTCCCTAAAGCTTCCTTTGTGAAAGCATCCCAAGCTTCAGGTGAATATCCGAGTGAAAATTTCTTGATGGTTTCATTGGTAAAACCTCTTTCTTTGAAATAAGTGTAACCAATTGCTTTTCCTTCTTCGGTATTTAAAAGTGCATCTTGAAAATAATTTTTGGCAAATTCAGAAACTAAATACATGCTTTCTCGAACATCAGTATTTGCTTTTTCCTCATCGGTTTGAACTGTTTCTTCAATTTCAATGTTGTACTTTTTAGCTAAATATCGAATGGCTTCTGGATAGGTAAAATGCTCGTGTTCCATTAAAAAAGCAACAGAATTTCCTCCTTTTCCGGAACTAAAATCCTTCCAAATTTGTTTTACTGGAGACACCATAAAAGAAGGAGAACGCTCGTCTGAAAAGGGACTTAATCCTTTGAAATTACTGCCTGCACGTTTCAATTGTACAAAATCACCAATAACCTCCTCAACTCGAGCAGTTTCGAAAACGGTATCTATGGTAGCTTTTGAAATCAATTTAAATTTAGGTTCAAAGGGTTAAGGCTCAAAGTTACAAAGTTTTTTGTGTAATCTGTTATTACTTTTTTCTTTCAATGACATAATTTACCATAATGGTCAAAGATTCTTTATAGTCGGATTTTGGATAATTTTCAATTAATTGGAGTGCTTCTTGTTGAAATTGAATCATTTTTTGCTCAGCATAAGTAAGACCATTGTTGTTTTTCACAAAAGCAATTACTTCTTTAACTCTCTTTTTATCTTTATTGTGATTCTTAATTGAATTGATAAGCCAGCTTTTTTCTTTTGATGTGCAATTATTCAAAACATGGATTAATGGCAAGGTCATTTTTTGTTCTTTAATATCAATCCCTGTTGGTTTTCCAATGGCATCTTCTGTATAATCAAACAAATCGTCTTTTATTTGAAAAGCCATTCCAATTAGTTCTCCAAATTTTCTCATATTTTCAACCTGAATTTCATCATCAATTACAGATTTTGCACCAAGAGCACAGCAAGCAGCAATTAATGTGGCCGTTTTCTTTTGAATTATTTCATAATAAACCGCTTCAGTTATATCTAATCTTCGGGCTTTTTCTATTTGAAGTAATTCCCCTTCACTCATTTCTCGAACCGCGACAGATATAATTTTTAACAAATCGAAATCGCCATTATCAATTGAAAGTAGCAACCCTTTTGACAGTAAATAATCTCCAACTAATACCGCAATTTTATTTTTCCAAAGGGCATTTATGGAGAAAAACCCCCGTCTTCGATTGCTATCATCAACCACATCATCATGAACTAAAGTGGCGGTGTGTATTAATTCAATTACAGATGCACCACGATAGGTTCTTTCATTTACGGTGCCATTAGATAACATTTTTGCTGTTAGAAAAACAAACATTGGTCGCATTTGTTTTCCTTTTCTATTTACAATATAATAGGTAATCCGATTGAGCAAGCCAACTTTAGAAACCATCGATTCTCGAAATTTTATTTCGAAAAGATCCATTTCTGTTAGAATAGGTTTTTTTATTTCGGCAATTATATTCATAGGATTTCAAAGATACTATTTTGAAATTGGATTGAAAATATTTTTTTATTACAATTAAACTTTTTACATTTGTTTAAGTCTTATGATTAAGAAATTTAAATTAAACTAAATATGAAAACAAATTCAATTTTAAAATTAACTGTATTGTTTGCAGTAATTTTATTTGTTAGCTGTTCAAAAGATAGCAATGATCTTGCTAATGCATTTACTGCTGCAGACATTCAAACTAATGCTAAATTAGATCAAGTTGCAAATGATTTATCTGATATTATTGACGATCAATATTTTACAGAAAATCCTGCAGGGAAAACTATCGCTCCAACAGAAGCAAATCTTTTACCTCCATGTGTTACAATTACACGAACTTTTACTGCCACTACTTGGACAAGAAGAATTAATTTTGGAACTACAGGTTGTGCAATGCCAAATGGTGCTATCTTAAGAGGTAGTATCTTCATCAGCGGAGCTTTACCTTATTCTACTTCAAATTATGTGATTACTTATACTTTTGATGGTTTTTATTATAATGACTTCTTAGTTCAAGGAAACAGGACAATTACAAGATCATTAGGTTCTTCTTCTTATCAAGTAAACACTCACCCTATATGTGTAATGGACATGAATATGACATTCACAAATGCAACTGGTGTTTACACAAGAGTTGGTTCAAGAACTAGAGAATGTGTTGAAGGATATACTACAGCTATTTGGACAGATAACGTTTATGTTATTACTGGAAATTGGACAACTACTTTCCCTAATGGAAATGTTCATTCAAATGCAATTTCTAACACTACTCCTTTAAGAGTTAGATTAAATTGTGATTACAGAGTGGTTTCTGGTATTGTAAATATTACTAGACCAAATCACACAGCAGTATTAGATTATGGTGCTGGAACTTGTGATAATGTTGCTACTATTTCAATTGATGGAGGAACACCAATCTCATTTACATTCTAATAATTAAATTATTATATAAAAAAAACGTTCAGAATATTCTGAACGTTTTTTTTATACTTCTTTGTTTGCTAATTGCCCACATGCTGCATCAATGTCTTTTCCTCTACTTCGCCTAACTTTTGCAACGATATCAATTGCAGCAAGAGCTTTTATATAAGCATTAATTGACTCTTCAGATGCTTGTTGGAATTCTCCGTCATCAATCGGATTGTATTCGATTAAATTGACTTTGCAAGGTACATATTTACAGAATTTAACCAAGGCGTCAACCGATTCTTTATTGTCGTTAATTCCTTTCCAAACTACATATTCGTAGGTAATTTTACTTTTTGTTTTTAAATACCAATATTCTAATGATTCTCTTAAATCTGCTAAAGGAAAATTAGCTGAAAACGGCATTATTCGGGAACGAATTTCATCAATTGCCGAATGTAATGAAACGGCTAATTTAAATTTAACTTCATCATCGGCTAGTTTTTTAATCATTTTAGGAACACCTGAAGTAGAAAGTGTAATTCTCTTTGGAGACATCCCCAAACCTTCATTTGAGGTAATCATAGCAATTGCTTTAAGCACGTTGTTATAGTTCATCAATGGTTCTCCCATTCCCATAAAAACAATATTGGAAAGTGGATGATTATAATACAAGCGACTTTCTTTATCAATAGCGATTACTTGGTCATAAATTTCTCCTGGTTCCAAATTTCGCATTCTTTTTAATCTTGCTGTAGCGCAAAAGTTACAATCTAAACTACACCCTACTTGACTAGAAACACAAGCAGTTGTTCTTGTATCAGTGGGGATTAAAACACTTTCCACAACCAATCCATCATGAAGGCGAACTGCATTTTTTACTGTTCCATCAGAACTGCGTTGCATTGTATCTACCTTTATATGGTTGATTACAAAATTGTTTTCCAGCATCAATCGAGTTTCTTTGGATACATTGGTCATATCATCAAAACTATGTGCCCCTTTGCTCCATAACCATTCATAAACCTGATTTCCACGGAAGGCTTTATCTTGATTAGCAACAAAAAAATCACGCAACTGTTCTTTTGATAATGCTCTTATGTCTTTTTTCTCGATTTGCATGGTGCAAATTTAGTTTAATTTGTGGATTTGTCTATTTGATAAATTGATAACTTTTATAAAAGAAAAAATCAATTTGTATTTTATTTAAATTAGAAACTATTGTCTTTTAAAAAAATACCAACTTTCTAAGAACACATCAATATCTTTTGGGTTATTGTGTTCTCCATTAATTACTTTTAATAGAACTACTTCTGGTTTTCCATTTTGCTTAAAAGTATATTTTTCAATTGTTTTTCCATCGGCTTCCAAGTCGGGAAGTTCCTCCATTGATGGCGTACCTTTGTAACCATTTACAGTAGCCCAATAATGGAAAGTATCATCTGTGGAAACAACTAATCCTTTCTTTTTGGCAGAAATCCCTCCGTTATATGGGTTTGTTGCATCATTGGTTCCATTAATGATCATTACGGCAATTGGCATTTTCTTATCGATACAATCCATATTATTCGCTTCAGGCAAATTGGCTACAATTGCCGAAATTGCCTTAAATTTTTCTGGCATTGTCATTGCTAATTTATAAACCATGTGTCCACCCCCAGAAGTACCAATGGCAAATACTTTTTGGCGATTGATTAAATATTTAGTGGAGCAATAATCTATCATTTTATTAAAAAAAGTGTTTTCATCAATGTTTTCGACATTTGCAGCAGCAGGCGCATTTTTTCTACATTCATTCCAATTTTTTAAATAGCCGTCTGGAAACAAAATTATTAGATTCTCTTTATTAGCAACTTCCAATAATTTTGCAGTGCCTTTCATGGATTTTAGTCCGTTACCTCCCGAACCATGCAAAACAAAAATTAAACTTGCATTGACAGAATTTTTTGAAGGCAAATTAAAATGAAACGTTCGATAGTGGCCATCAATTAATAAGGAATCGTTAATAACTTGAGCATCTAATTCGATTAAAATGAAAAAAAGGACTATTGAAATTATTGTTTTAGAATTGATTTTCATAAAATTACATTTTTGAATACTCTATTAGAATATGATCTGTTGTTTGCTTCTGATTTTGAATAACAAAATTAGTTTAATTTGTGGATTTGTTTATTTGATAAATTGATAACTTTGACAAAAAATATAAATACAATCAAAAGATGCACTTTATTTCCCAAGAATTAGAAGATTATATCGAGAAACATTCTGAAAAAGAACCTGATTTATTGGCAGCTTTAAATAAGGAAACGTATCAAAAAATTCTATTACCCAGAATGTTGAGCGGGCATTTTCAAGGGCGAGTATTGAGCATGCTTTCAAAATTAATTCGACCGGTTAATATCCTAGAAATTGGAACATTTACTGGTTATGCTGCTTTGTGTTTGTGCGAAGGTATGCAAGAAAATGGTCAATTACACACAATTGACATTAAAGAAGAATTGGAAACTATCCAAAGAAAATACTTTGATAAATCTCCTTGGGGAAGTCAAATTTTTCAACATTTGGGTGAAGCAATTGATATTATTCCAACATTAGAAATAAAATTTGATTTGGTTTTTATTGATGCAGATAAGGAAAATTATCTCAACTATTTTGAAATGATAGTCCCTAAAATGAATAAAGGTGGCATCATATTATCTGATAATGTTTTATGGAGTGGAAAAGTATTGGAACCTTTACAAAAAAACGATAGTAGTACAAAAGTACTTTTAGAATATAATGAACTATTGAAAAATGATCCACGAGTTGAAACCGTTTTATTACCTATTCGCGATGGATTAACCGTGTCTAGAGTTAAATAATTACTTTTTTGAATTGGAGAAATCCATATAATTTATAAAATAAAAACCCTAAAGTTCCTCCATAAATATAGCCGCATAGAACATCAATAGGATAATGAACTCCAAGGTAAATTCTGCTGTAAGCAAATAATAAAGGGAAAATAAACACCAGCCCAATGTATTTATAGTGTTTTCTCATCAGTAAGAAAATAAATAGCATTGTAGCCATCGAGTTGGAAGCATGTCCAGATACAAAACTAAATTGTATTGGTTTGTAAAATTGTTTCTTAATTGGATCAAAGAAAATTCTAATGATATGATTTACTGAAGGATCATTACATGGTCGTAATCTTTTAAAAATCTCGCGAATTATATTGGTAGTTTGATCGTTAACTACTATTAGTAAAAAAACAACTACAACAATAATTGCTCCTTTTTTGAGGCCGTTTTTTTTAAATACGAAATACAACAGAACTATAAAAAATGGAATCCAAGTGCTTTGCTTAGTAATTAATGTCCAAAACGGATCGAAGGTTGATGATCCAAGCCCATTTAAATAAATAAGAAGTTCTTTATCGAGCGCAAGGATTTTATCGAGCATTAGGATTGTCTTTTTATTGGACCCTCGGTTTCAATAGTTTCTACTTTCTCAATATCAATTTTAGCATTTTCAATAACTGGCGATGCCTCTTTAAGCAAATTTTCTTTTGCTTTATAAATTTCTTGATTGATATTTCCAGTAATATCTGTAATTGATTTAGAGTCTAAACCATTTGCTTCAGCTCCTTTTTGAATTTCACTTTTAATATCATTAGTAGCGTTTTTCAATTGCGCCATAGCTTTACCCATTGTTCTTGCTATATCTGGGATTTTATCTGACCCAAAAAGCATTAGAACTACAAATAATATTAGTATTAATTCCCCTCCGCCTATTCCAAACATATCGATTTATTTTATTGCAAAGTTACTAAGTTTATACAAAGCTTAAAGTATATTATTAATAAAAAAATGTTAATCAAATTTAGATTTTACTTCCTCTTTTGGCCATGTATTATTTGTTACATCAATGTCGGCAGTTTCTAATTTTGGATCAACTACAATTTTCGTTATCACTTTTTTAGTCGCAAAAGTTCGAGTTACCTCATCATCATTCATTCTCCATATTTGAGCAGGAAATTTATGATTTTCAGTTGTTCCATCCTCAAATGTTAACTCTACTATTATTGGCATAACCAATCCCCCTGGCTTATTGAAGGTTACTTCATAGAAGTATTTTGGAGAATCAAATTTAGCAATTTCTTCAGGCTTGAAATTAGTTTGAATAAATTCATCAAGGGCTTTAATTTCTTTAATTTCCAATGGTTTATTCATTTCTGGCTTGTAACTTTCGCTAGTATTATTTACCATAAAAACCATTGGACCTGTTGCTCTTAAACGGTTTCTTCTATTTGGAGTTGGTGCTTTAAAGTCTTTTGGAGCATCATTACTTACAAAATATTGCTTTACTTCTTTAATTCCAATATCTGTAAAATCGGTAGTATAAAACCATCCTCGAATGAACCAATCTAAATCAGTTGCCGATGCATCTTCCATTGTTCTAAAGAAATCTTCTGGTGTTGGATGCTTGAATTTCCATCTATTTGCATAGGTTTTGAAAGCATAATCAAATAATTCATGACCCATAATTGTTTCGCGTAAAATATTTAATCCAGCCGCAGGTTTTCCATAAGCATTGTTTCCAAATTGTTTTATAGCTTCAGAATTGGTCATTATAGGCTCTAAATTTTTTTGGCTTCCACTCATATAAGGAACTATTTTTGCCGCCGGTCCTCTATCTGCTGGAAAAGTAGCTTCCCAAGAAATTTCTGCTAAATATTCCATAAATGAGTTCAAGCCCTCATCCATCCATGTCCATTGGCGCTCATCAGAATTTACAATCATCGGGAAGAAATTATGCCCTACTTCATGAATAATAACCCCTAACATTCCATATTTTACTCTGTCGGTATATTTTCCATCGGCATCAGGACGACCAAAATTCCAACAAATCATAGGGTATTCCATTCCTTGATCTTGAGCATTAACCGAAACTGCTTTCGGATAAGGATAATCAAAAGTATAACTAGAATAACTTTTCAATGTATGAGCAACTGCTCTTGTAGAATATTGTTCCCATAACGGATTTCCTTCTTTTGGATATAACGAAACCGCCATAACCGTTTTACCACCTAATTTCACCGCCATGGCGTCTAATATAAATTTTCTAGAGGTTGAAATTCCAAAATCTCTAACATTTTCAGCTTTGAATTTCCATGTTTTCTTTTTGTCTGAAAAACCTTTTTCAGTTTCAGAAGCTTCAGCTTGTGTAACAATAACAACAGGTTTATCAAATGAATTTTCAGCTAGAGCGTATCTCTTAACCTGTTCAGGTGTAAAAACTTCAGCCCTGTTTTGCAATACTCCCGTAGCTTCCATTATATGGTCAGCCGGAACAGTTATGTTGACTTCGTAATTTCCAAAAGGCAAAGCAAATTCACCGCTTCCCCAAAATTGCATGTTTTGCCAACCTTCAACATCATTATAAACAGCCATTCTAGGATAAAATTGGGCTAATACATATAGATTATTTCCATCCTTAAAGTGCTCGTATCCGGAACGGCCTCCATCAATCATATAATTATTAATGTTATAATTCCACTTAATATTTAGGGCTATTTTTTCTCCGTGTGCTAATGATTTTGCCAAATTAATTCGCATCATCGTTTCATTTACAGTATAGGACATCTAATTTCCTTTACTGTCTTTTACATAATCTATTTTAAAACCACCATCAAATTTCTCTTCCAAGTATTTTCTAGAAAACCCTGCAACGCTAATCGCTGGATCAATTTTTGAATTTTCAACTAAGGGAGTTTTGGAAGTTTTTGCTGCAATATTTTGATCCAATTGAATCCATAGATAGTCTAAAGATTCTTTTGCATTATTAGTATAGGTAATGGTTTCAGTTCCATAAATTTTGGTATTTTTATCATCCAACTCAATGTCCATTTTATAGTCAGCTTGCTGCTGATAATACTCTGGTCCAGGTGCTCCAGAAGCGGTTCTATACATATTGGGAGTGGCCAACAAATCGTACATTTGACGAAACTTGTTTTTGTCTTCGTGTCCTAATTCTTTAGCTTTTGGAATTTCTTTAACTTCTTGAGAAAAGGTTGAAAATGTTACGAAGAACAATAAAAATAGAGTGGTAATATTTTTCATAAATGAGGATTTTTTTATCTTTCAAATGCTAAAGTAATTAATTTATTTGAGTTTTTTATCTAGTTATTTTAACATTCCGCTTAAAGTTCCTTCAGTGAGCAACAAACTTTGTTTTTCACCGTAAATTGTAGATTGAATTATATTTTGCTGTTCTGCATTTAATTCAATTAATGCGGAGTTTTTAACTTCTAACGATTTTATTTTTGAAATGTCTTTTATGTTGTAGTAACAAATAATAACATTGCCTTCCATTTCCTTACTTAGATAGTTTATTGGCTTTAGTTGGCCATTAACTTTCAATGAAAAATTATCCAAAATGTATTTCTTCATCAAATTTACATCTTCTTGAGATTCATTTTTTTCACCTAAATAGGTCTTTTTGCCATATTTTTTATAAAGAACTGCGTTTACATCATCAACAAAAAGGCGGGAAGTAATTTGTAGCATTTTTTTCTCTGAGGCATAGTTAATTTGGTAGATGGAAACATAAAATTTATGTATCCCAAAAGAGGATAATGTCAAGAAAATTATTGCTATTAATGTGTAAAATGTATTTTTCTTCATTTACCAAAAGTAATTAAACCATTTCTATTTAGGAATAGCATTATAATTTACAGCTAATTTAGATATTAAAAATAACATCATAGTTCTGTTTTTAACTTTTAATGCGGCTGTAAATTCTTTGTCTTCAATAATATACCTTTGAAAATCATCAATATAAATTTCGGGTATTTTTAAAGTTTCTATGTAATATTTGTCTTCATATAGAATACCAACTTTATCTAAAAGACGTTCTTTACGTTCCACTGCAACCTCTTTTTTCAGCATTGCAGTTCGCCCTGACATCCAATTTACAGGAGCATCAATAATTCCGTTGGTTGCGGTGTGCAATTTTCTTTCGGCGGGAGTGTATTGTTTTTGGCCTGGAATTATACTCACCCCCTCAATAGGACTTTTCTTTACAATCACCTCATTGAGTTCGGTGATTTTCGGATACATATTTACGGTAATTATTCCCGATTTTAAATCGTCTTCATCAATAAGCACTCTTCTCATTTCCAAAGATTTTGATGAAAATACTAAAATGTCGTCGGCTTTAGCCAATATAGAAAACTCCCCTTTGCTATTGGTCAAGGTAACTTTTTCATTACCTAAATTCACCACATCAATTCCTGAAAGTAACGCGTCGTCGGCTGCAATTATTCCTTGAAGTAGTTTCTCATTTCGATCTTGCGACCACATCGAAAAAGTACCTAAAAATAAAAGTAGGACAACCCATTTTTTCATAATCTGAAACTAATTTTTATTATTTGTAAAAGTATTTAAGTGAAATTAAATAATTATTATTTCTGTTGGTAAAGTTATGTTAATATATAATTTTCTAATATTGAAAATAAAATGATAAATTGGGTAACTTTGAATTCCTAAAAGATTAAAATGAAAAATTGCATTATAGCCAGCACCTCAACTTTATACGGAGGAACCTATTTAGACTATTTACTTCCGGAATTGAAATTGCACTTCCAAAATTGTAAATCGATTCTATTTATTCCCTATGCGCAACCTGGTGGATTGTCCTATGAAGAATATACCGATAGAGTTTCTAAAACTTTTGCCAAATTAAATATTGAAGTTAAAGGAATTCATGAGTTTGAAAATCCAATTGCAGCAATTGAAGAAGCCGAAGGTATTTTCACAGGTGGCGGAAATACCTTTTTATTGGTTTTCCAATTGTATAAAAATAAAGTAATGGATGCATTGACGGGAGCCATAAAAAAAGGAACTCCCTATTTAGGCTCTAGCGCTGGAAGTAATATTTGCGGTTTAACGATGCAAACCACTAACGATATGCCGATCATTTATCCTCCAAGTTTTCAAACATTAGGAATTGTTCCTTTCAATATCAATCCACATTATTTGGATGCCGATTTGCAATTGAAACACAATGGCGAAACTCGAGAAATGAGAATAAAAGAATTTCACTTTTTGAATTCTCCACCAGTTCTTGGACTTCGCGAAGGAAGTTGGCTAGAAGTTAAAGGCGATAAAATTACTTTGAAAGGTGGGCTTCACGCAAGATTATTTCAAAAGAATACAGCGCCTTTAGAAATTGAATCGGAAAGTGATCTAAGTGACTTAAAATAAAAAATCCCCAAACTATTAGTTTGAGGATTTTAGAGCGAAAGACGAGGCTTCCCGCTAAAGCTGGATAAACTTCTCGCCACTACTAATAACAAAAAATCCCCAAACTATTAGTTTGAGGATTTTAGAGCGAAAGACGAGGCTCGAACTCGCGACAACCAGCTTGGAAGGCTGGAGCTCTACCAACTGAGCTACTTTCGCATTAACAACGGTGCAAATATAGATAATAAGTTGGATTTATTGCAAGTTTTTTTGAAAAAAAATTTAAGGACACTTTAAAAATTTACCTTTTAAAGTTCAATTTAATAACGTAAATAATTTATTTTGATATTGTTATGATAACAATTCTCAAAAAAATAAGGAAATTAAATTATGATAGAAATTAAAAAAATCAGCGCTTTTGAAACAATAATTGTAAGACATCCTGTTTTACGAGCTGGCAAACCAATAGAATCTTGCAATTTTGAAGGGGATGATTTACCTTCAACAGTTCACTTTGGTTTAAATTTACACAACCAATTGATAGCTGTGATTTCAGCATTTGAAGTAAAAAACAAATTGTTTACTGAAGAAAATCAATATCAAATTCGTGGAATGGCAGTTTTAGAGGAGTTTCAAAAAAGAGGTTTTGGAGAACAATTATTACACTTTTGTGAAAATGAAATTCGAATAAAAAAAGGAGAATTAATTTGGTTTAATGCTCGTGAAACTGCCGTAGGTTTCTATAAAAAATCGGGATATGAAATTATTGGAGGTCAATTTGAAATCCCAGATGTAGGACCGCATTACGTTTTGTTTAAAAAAATATAGAATCAAGAATTAGAACTCGGAAAATAAATATACAAACACGATTTATCCTTTATTTTATTGATTATTTTTTCAGTGAATTCTATTGGCAACGCAGGACAACCCTGACTTCTTCCCAATCGATTATGAGCTTTTATAAAAAAATCAGAAACATAATCGGCGGCATGCATTACAATTCCTCGATTTCTAGCATTATCATTTATCCCTTTTTCTAAACCATCCAATTTTAAAGATTTTCCGTGCTTACCGATATAAATCTCTCCTGTTGAATAAAATCCCAAACTACTTTTAAAAGATGCTGCCGAGTTGGAAAAACTCTTAGCAAATTCATCTCCGGTGTTTCTGCCATGTGCAACCAAAGAATTGAATACGATCGTATTGGTTCACAAATCAATTGCCCAAAGTCTTTTTTCATTGGATGACAAACTGAAATCTATTAAAGTCAGAATATCCTTTTTGAAAATTCCTTTTTTCTTCATTTCATAAAATCCCAACATTGCTTTTTGGAAACTTTCTAACTTTGGTAATGAAAAATTATTGTGATTTAAATTATGGTAAACACTAACAATTTCTGCAGAGAAATTCTCACTTTTTGAAAGTAAAGCGGAAGGTAATGTTGAGGGAGTTTCTATTTTATTTGATGAAAATGTAGAAAAAAAGAAAACTAAAATCGGGAAAAATTTATAAGTCATTAATAATTATTGTATTACTGTATTTATTACTTATTTCAAATTTATAAATTAAAATTCTACTAAACATTCTATTCTGAAATTTTAACGTGTTAATTAACACAAAATGAGTTTCTTTAAGTTAAAATAGAACTAATTTAACATAATAAAAGTATAAAATAATTGTTATTAATAGTCGCAAATGATAATTTTGCGGCTTGAAATAAACCTATATGAAAAAAGCACTGCTTCTACTTTTATTAATTACCTGCACATTAAGTTATTCTCAGAAAAAAATATTAAAAACAGTTCTTATTAATGGAGGAATTACCATTGATGGCAATTTAGACGAATCACAATGGCAAAACGCACCCGTTGCCAAAGATTTTTTCATGTTTGCCCCAGACAATGGAAAAGAAGTTGCTAAAGAAAAAGACACAGAAGTGAGAATACTTTATGATAATGAAGCAATATATATAGGTGCAATTTTATTAGATCCCGAACCAAGCAAAATTTTAAAGGAACTTACTCAACGTGATGACCAAGGAACAAGCGATAATTTTGGTGTTTTTATCAACGGTTTTAACGATGGTCAACAAGATTTTCGATTTTTTTGCACTGCCTCGGGAACGCAATTGGATTGTTTAGCAACCGATTCTACTGGAGAAGATTTTACTTGGGACGCCATTTGGACAAGTAAAACTAAAATTACCGACAAAGGTTGGATGGTAGAAATGAAAATCCCTTATGCTGCACTCCGATTTTCAAACAATAAAGTTCAAACTTGGGGAATCAATTTCGTTAGAGATTTGAAAAGGGAAAACTCAATTTATGCATGGAATAAAGTAGATAATAAATTAAATAACGTAATTCAACAAGCCGGAAATTTGGAGGGAATTGAGAATATCAAAACCCCTACTCGTCTATTCTTTATGCCTTATTCTTCCTTTTATTTGAATGCCAATGATGCTCAAAAAACGAAAGGAACCCTGAAAGGCGGCATGGATATAAAATATGGAATTAATGATGCTTTTACGCTTGATGCTATCTTAATTCCTGATTTTGGCCAAACAAAATACGATGATCAAATTTTAAATCTAGGTCCGTTTGAACAACAATTTAACGAAAATAGAGCCTTTTTTACTGAAGGAACCGACCTTTTTAATAAAGGAGGTATATTTTATTCGAGAAGAATTGGCGGAAGCCCGTCTGCTTATCCTACGGTAGATAATAACGAAGAAATAATTGATAATCCAGCAACCGTAAATTTAATTAATGCACTAAAAGTTTCCGGACGAACAAAAAGTGGTTTAGGAGTTGGAGTGTTAAATGCTGTTACAGAAACAACCACGGCAAAAATCAGAAACAACGTCGATCAATCTGTTCGAAGTGAAGTTGTTGAGCCTCTAGCAAATTATAGTGTTATTGTACTTGACCAACGCTTTCGCAAAAATTCATCTGTAAGTTTTATTAATACTAATGTGACAAGAGATGGAAGTTTTAGAGACGGAAATGTTTCAGGTTTAATTTGGGATTTAAATACTAAAGCCAATACCTACAACCTTTCTGGAGATTTTAAATACAGTTACGTAAACGAAGGTGGTGCAAAAACTGGATATGCTTCAAGCATAAATATTGGTGAAACTAGCGGACAATATCGCTATAGTCTTGGCGCAGATATTGTTACTAAAGATTACGATATCAACGATTTAGGAATCAATTTTCAAACCAATTATTATAGCTTGTATGGAAATGCCAACTATCGAATTTTGAACTCCACCAAACACCTAAATTCATTTAATGTTAATTTAAATTCCTTTTTACAATTCCAAAAAGAAACGGGATTAGTGCAAGGAAATAACTTTAATGTCAATGTGAATATCAACAATAAAAAGAACCACTACTTTGGTATAGGATTAAATTTTAATCCTTTAAAAAGTTATGATTTTTACGAGCCAAGAGTTGAAAACAGATACGTTATAATCCCAACTAGATTAGGCGGTTGGATGTATTTTTCATCGAACTATAACTATAAATTTGCATTCGATTTTAATCCGTCTTTTGGAATATTAGATGAAGCCGGAAGAAACGGATACGGATTCTCAATGGGTCCAAGATACCGATTCAACGATAAGTTTTTATTGAATTTTAATTTTAATTTCTTCCGACAAAACAATAACAAAGGTTTCGCCGACAGCATTGACGATGATGGCAATTCATTAACGCCAAATGCAATTATTTTTGCCAATAGAAATGTATTCACCTATTCCAACACGCTAACCGGAAAATATTCGGTAAACAGTACGATGACTTTTAACCTTTCCGTTCGCCATTATTGGTCGTTTGCCGAAAATAAAAATTTCCTTAAATTAGGTGATAATGGTAATTTGAGTGATTTTGCCAATTATACAACCAATAAAAACTCCAATTTCACCTCTTGGAATGTCGATTTGTCCTATTCATGGTGGTTTGCGCCAGGAAGTCAAATATCGGTTTTATATCGAAATAATGCGGCCAATTTTTCTCGAACTATCAATAGCGACTTCGGAAGCAACGTTACCAATTTGCTAAATAACGAGGCGTTAAACCACACCTTTTCTATAAGTATGAAATATTTTATCGATTACAATCGAGTAAAAAAGTTATTTTAATTTCTTAAATTTGGAGCTATTTCCAGCTGTACGTTGCAATATTTTTGTTTTTAAGAAAAAACAAAAATGATTTCCACTTCCATCTGGGCTAAAAAACACACATCATGAATAAAAAAGTGATTTTAATGATCCTCGACGGATGGGGGAAATCTCCCGATCCAAAGGTTTCAGCTATCGACAATGCCAATGTTCCATTTATCAATTCGCTTTACAAAAACTACCCAAACGCCCAACTTAGAACCGACGGATTAAACGTAGGATTGCCAGAAGGCCAAATGGGAAATTCTGAAGTGGGACACATGAATCTTGGGGCGGGAAGAATTGTATATCAAGATTTAGCAAAAATAAATTTGGCTGTAGCCAATAAAACTTTAGCAAAAGAACCAGTACTAATTGATGCTTTTACCTATGCAAAAAAGCAAAATAAAAAAGTTCACTTTTTAGGATTAGTTTCTGATGGTGGAGTTCACTCACATACTTCTCATTTAAGAGGTTTAATAGATGCTTCTCAAGAATTCGGACTTGAAAAAGTTTACATTCATGCTTTTACTGATGGTCGTGATGTAGATCCAAAATCAGGGAAAAAATACATCCAAGACCTTGAAAATTATATTTCAAAAACTCCAGTTAAAATAGCTTCAATTATAGGTCGTTATTATGCAATGGACCGCGATAAACGTTGGGAAAGAGTAAAATTAGCCTACGATTTATTAGTTCACGCAATAGGAACTGGAACTACTGATTTAGTGGCTTCAATTGAATCCAGTTACAACAATAATATCACTGACGAATTTATAGCTCCGCTAGTTCACTTGGATAATAATGGAAACCCATTCGCAACCATTGAAGAGGACGATGTAGTAATTTTCTTCAACTTCAGAACCGATAGAGGTCGTGAATTAACAGAGGCACTTTCTCAAAAAGATTTCCATGAGCAAAACATGCACAAATTGAGTTTGTATTATGTTACATTGACCAATTACGATGAAACCTATCAGAATGTAAAAGTAGTTTACAATAAAGATAATATCACTGAAACGCTGGGCGAAGTATTGGAAAAAGCAAATAAAACTCAAATTAGAATTGCTGAAACAGAAAAATATCCCCATGTTACTTTCTTCTTTTCTGGAGGTCGTGAAGAACCATTTATTGGCGAAAGCCGCATTCTAAAAAACTCACCAAAAGTGGCAACCTACGATTTGCAACCGGAAATGAGCGCATTTGAATTGGCGGAAGTCCTAGTTCCAGAAATAGAAAAAGGAGAAGTTGATTTTGTATGTTTGAATTTTGCCAATGGAGATATGGTGGGACATACAGGGGTTATGAATGCAGCAATAAAAGCTTGTGAAGCTGTTGATCAATGTGTTGAAAAAGTAATTACAGCCGCATTAGCAAATGATTATACCACAATAGTAATTGCCGATCACGGAAATTGCGAAACAATGATTAATCCTGATGGTTCTCCAAATACTGCTCACACTACTAATCCAGTGCCAATTATTTTGGTAGACAAAGAATTGAAAAAAATAGAAAATGGCGTTTTAGGAGATATAGCTCCAACCATATTAGAATTGATGGGAGTTACAAAACCGGATGCAATGACAAGCCATTCTTTATTATAAGAATTAATTTTCCACTATATAAAGGGCTTCACTTTAGTGAAGCCCTTTTTTTATAAATAAAAGTTAAAATTTCGTAATTAATAGTATTACTATTATCTTTGCAATAAATTATATTAATTATGAATACGGTATTAGCAAATTTTAAAATTCAGATCAACGACAAGATTTATGTAAAAGATCCTGAAACATCCGATTTAGGTAGAAAAATACTGGAGCAAAGTATTATTTTAATAGACGAAATAGGATTTGACAACTTTACGTTTAAGAAATTAGGTGAAAAAATTGGATCAAACGAAAGTTCTATTTACCGTTATTTTGAAAACAAACACAAGCTATTGGTTTATTTGTCTTCCTGGTATTGGAGTTGGATGGAATACAAACTTGTTTTTGCTACAGCCAACATTACTGATGCAAATGAAAAACTAAAAAAAGCCATTACTATTGTCACCGAAAGAGTAAAAGACGATTTATCCACCGATTATATAAATGAATCTATTTTGAATAAAATAATCATTGCGGAATTCACCAAAACATTGCATACAAAAGAAATCGATTCTGAAAATAAAGAAGGCTTTTTCTCCATATATAAAAGGGTTATTTCTAGAATTATATCTATTGTAAACGAAGTAAATCCGGAATATCAATATGCAAAATCGCTAGTTTCATCTATTGTAGAAGGAAGTTTACATCAGTATTTTCTGAAAGAACATTTGAAATCTATTACTGATTGTGACGACAATATTACCCCAACAAATTTTTACTTGAATCTGGTAGAATCAACTTTAAAAAAATAAAATTAAGATATATGCAGCCACTAAAGAGATTTTTTAACTTACTGAAATTAGACAAAAAGGATGTTTCACAATTGTTTTTTTACGCACTTTTTTCAGGTTTAATTAGTTTGTCGTTGCCATTAGGAATTCAAGCTATTGTGAATTTTATACAATCGGGAAGAGTGAGTGCTTCATGGATTGTATTAATTATTTTAGTAGTAATTGGCGTGGCATTAGTTGGAATATTATCCCTTATGCAACTTCGGATTTCGGAAAATCTACAACAAAAAATATTTGTTCGTTCCTCTTTTGAATTTGCTGCTCGTTTACCAAAAATAAAGCAAGAGCAATTATACAATAGTTATCCTCCGGAAATGGCGACACGGTTTTTTGACACTTTAACTATTCAAAAAGGGACTTCAAAATTGCTCCTAGATTTTTCTGCAGCATTACTACAAATATCATTTGGGTTAATATTGTTGTCATTGTACCACCCGTTTTTCATTCTATTTGGGATACTTCTATTCTTATTATTGTATTTTGTATTCCGGTTTTCCTATTCTGCAGGACTAGAAACCAGTATGAAAGAATCTAAATTTAAATATAAAGTGGCCAATTGGTTGCACGAAATGGCTAGAAATAATTATAGTTTTAAAAGTGAAATAAATTATGATTTTGCACTTCAAAAAAACAATTTATTAGTAACCAATTATTTAAATTATAGAGAAAAGCATTTTAATATTATTAAAAGACAATTTAGTCAATTGATTGTTTTTAAAGTAATAATTACTGCCGGATTATTATTGATTGGTGGGTTTTTAGTGCTATCGCAAAAGATGAATATTGGACAATTTGTAGCTTCTGAAATTATTATATTGCTTGTGATTAATTCTGTAGAAAAAATAATATTGGGATTAGAAACTTTTTATGACGTATTAACATCTATAGAAAAAATAGGAGAAATAACCGATTTAGAATTAGAAGAAGAAATTAATAACAACATTGTAGCTTGTTATACCAATATCAATTTAGAAGCTGAAAACATTGGTTTCAAATTTCCTGATTCCAATAAAAAAATAATTAATGATATTTCTCTTAAAATTAAACAGGGTGAAAAAATCATTATTAATGGCGAAAACGGATCAGGAAAATCAACCTTAATTAAAATATTGTGCGGCGTTTTAGAACCAAAAACCGGTGCTTTATACATTAATGACGAAACATTTAGAAAATTAAATGCCAATCAATTTAGATCTCAAATCGCATGTGTTTTACATGGAGAATCAACATTTGAAGGGACACTTTTAGAAAATATTACACTAAATAATTCCAATGTTAGTTTTGAAGATATTAAATGGGCTATAGAAAGTGTTCAACTAACTTCATTTATAAAATCTTTGCCAAAAGGATTAGAAACACCAATTTTTCCAGAAAGCAAACAACTATCATCATCTAACGCGCAAAAAATTCTATTAGCTAGAAGTATCATTCGAAAACCAAAAATGCTATTCTATGAAGACCCAACAAGTACAATGGATGAAGCTGAAGCTAATGAAATAATTGATTTTTTAACTTCGAAAGAAAATAATTGGAGCATAATTGTTTCGTCAAAAAATCCATATTGGAATAGCAAATGCGATAGAATTATAACAATGCAAAAGGGAAATATTCAACTTGATACAAACAAATAATAACCATGCTAAATATATCTGAAAACGACTCGAAATTACCAAATTTAGATAAATATCAAACGGTAAAAAATCTAATTAATAGACCGCATTACAAAATTTTAAATAGAATAATTGGAGGCATTTCTATAGTAGTATTAATTGCACTTTTCCTTCCTTGGACTCAAAATATTTCGGGAACTGGAAGTGTAACTACTTTAAAACCAGGTCAACGACCTCAGTCAATTCAAAGTGTTATTTCTGGTAGATTAGAAAAATGGTATGTTAAAGAAGGAGATTTTGTAAATAAAGGAGATACTATACTTTTTATTTCAGAGGTGAAAGAGGATTACATGGATCCAAATTTGGTTGAAAACACCAAGAGACAAGTAGCTGCAAAAAAACAATCGTATGAATCTTATGGTTCAAAAGTGATCTCACTTTCAGAGCAAATAAAAGCTATTACAGCGGAAAAGAGATTAAAAAAAGAACAAGCAAAGAACAAAATCAAACAGTCAATTTTAAAAATAAAAAGTGACAGTATGGATTTGGCTGCAACTAAAACGCAATTAAAAATAGCAACAACTCAATTTAATCGTGCCTTACAACTCAATAAAGAAGGTTTAAAACCGCTAACTGATGTTGAAGAAAAAAGATTAAAATTGCAAGAAGTAGAAGCCAAAATAATAACGCAAGAAAATAAATTATTATCAAGTAAAAATGAGCTTATCAATGCAAAAGTAGAAACGAATAGGATTGAGGCAGAATATTCTGAAAAAGAATCAAAAGCACAAAGTGACCAATTTACGGCTATGAGTAATCAATATGATACAGAAGCACAAGTAAGCAAATTGGAAAATCAATATGCAAATTATAGTATTAGAAACGGGATGTATTATATAAGAGCTTCTCAAAGTGGCTATATAAACAGGGCTTTACAATCGGGAATTGGTGAAACGATTAAAGAAGGAACCCCAATTGTTACCATAATGCCTGCTAGTTTTGATATCGCGGTTGAAACCTATGTAAATCCAATTGACTTACCCTTAATATCTAAAGGTGAAAAAGTTCGAGTTTGGTTTGACGGTTGGCCAACAATTGTATTTTCGGGATGGCCTGATATTTCCTACGGTACATTTGGAGGTAAAATTGTAGCAATTGAGAATTTTATCAGTGAAAACGGAAAATATAGAGTGTTAATCGCTCCGGATAAGAATGATATTAAGTGGCCAAAACAACTCAGTATTGGAGCTGGCGCAAAAACTATCGCGTTATTAGACAATGTGCCTGTTTGGTTTGAATTATGGAGAACCCTAAATGGCTTTCCACCAAATTACTATAAGCCTAACCCTTCAATTTCAAAAGATAAAAAATAATGAAAAAGTTACTTTTCCTATTACTATTTGTTGGAATTAATTTGCAAGGGCAAAATTTAGTATCTAAAGAATTTACTTATAATGAGTTTATTGGCTATGTGAAAAAATACCACCCGTTGGTTAAAAACGCCAATTTAGAAATCAGCAAAGCTCAAGCAAATTTGATGATTGCTAGAGGAGGATTTGATCCAAAAATTGAAGTCGATTTTTCAAAAAAACAGTTCAAAAACAACGAATATTATTCCATTTTAAATAGTAGTTTCAAAATTCCAACTTGGTATGGAATTGATATCAAAGCGGGTTTTGATAATAGTGAAGGGATTTATTTAAATCCAGACAATACACTACCAAATAAAGGGTTAACATCACTTGGAATTTCAATTCCATTAGGGCAAGGCTTGTTTATAAATGAGCGAATGGCAGATCTAAGAAAGGCTAAAATCCAATTGCAATTGAGTCAAGCTGAACAAAAAATTGAAGCAATTGGAATACTTTATGAAGCATCAATCGCTTATTTTAACTGGAAGAAAACATTTAGTGAATATAAATTATACGAAGAATATACTAAAAACGCTCAAAATCGTTTTAATGGGATTCAGACTTTAATAAAACAAGGAGATAAATCAGCCATTGACAGCATTGAAGCTGGGATTATTGTAAAAAATAGATTACTAAGCGCTGAAGATTCTAGGTTAAAATTGGCAAAAGCAAAATTGGAACTGTCTAATTATTTATGGTTAGATAATAACATTCCGTTGGAATTAGCAGACGAATTAATTCCTGAAATAAATTTAGAATTATCAATACAAGAAACTTTAAAAACGAATGATTTGATGAACAATCAATTTTCATTAAACAGCCATCCAAAAATAAACGCACTTCAGAATAAAATTGAAATTTTAAATGTAGAAAGAAAATTAAAAGCCAATATGCTGTTGCCAAAAATTGATTTAGGGTACTCCTATTTATCGGAACCTAGCTACTTTAATAACTATCAATTTAATGATTATAAAATAGGCATGAATTTTTATTTTCCATTATTTTTAAGAAAAGAACGTGGAAATTTAAAACTCGCAAAATTCAAAGTTCAAGAAACAGAGTTTTTATTGGAGTTTGAAAGATTGCAATTACAAAATAAAATCAATGCACAAAAAATAGAACTTACCTCCTATTTGAAGCAAATAGAATTTGCAAAATCATTATCTGAAGACAATGACAAAATGCTAAAATCTGAAGAGAAGTTATTTTTGTTTGGGGAGAGTTCTCTATTTTTAATTAATTCAAGAGAGAATAATTTGGTGACTGCTAAATTATCACAAATAGCATTGGAGAACAGATATTTTGTATCGAATTCTGAACTTTTTAAAATTATGGCCAATCCCGATTAAATAATTATAAAATTGTACTTTTGTAATCTATTCGGTGAAAAATGATAATCCAAAAAACAAGAGAAGAAATAGAATTAATGCGCGAAAGTGCTTTAATTGTATCCAAAACATTAGGGATGATAGCTCGGGAAATAAAGCCTGGAGTAACTACATTGTACCTAGATAAATTAGCAGAAGAGTTTATTCGTGACCATGGCGCAGTCCCAAGTTTTCTGGGATTGTACGGCTTCCCAAATTCACTTTGCATGAGTCCAAACGCTCAGGTTGTTCATGGTATTCCAAATAATATTCCGCTTGAAAGTGGCGATGTAATTTCGGTAGATTGCGGTGCTTTTAAAAACGGATTCCACGGAGATCACGCCTATTCATTTGAAATTGGTGAGGTAGCTCCTGAAACTAAAAAATTATTACAAGTAACTAAAGAATCTTTATATGTTGGTATCCGCGAATTTAAAATCGGAAACCGCGTTGAAGATGTTGGTAATGCAATTCAAAAATATACTGAATCTCATGGTTATGGTGTTGTGAGAGAATTAGTTGGCCACGGTTTAGGTCAAAAAATGCATGAAGATCCAGAAATGCCAAATTATGGTAAAAAAGGTCGTGGAAAATTATTTGTAGAAGGAATGGTGGTTGCCATTGAGCCTATGATCAACATGGGAACTAAAAATATCAAGCAGTTAAAAGACGGCTGGACAATATTAACTGCCGATGGAAAACCTAGTGCACATTATGAACATGATGTCGCAATAATTGATGGAAAACCAGAATTGCTATCTACGTTTGCCTATGTTTATGATGCGTTAGGAATTGTTAGTAATGAAGAAGATGAATTTAGAAAAACGCCATTGGTGATATAAATTATTTCACGAAGGTTCTCAAAATAACTCAGAAATTCACAAAAGAATTAAAAGATAATTTAATTAAAAGCCATTTAAATAATATAAATTCCACTTAAAATGAATGATGAATTTTCTAAAATTTCAGAAGAATTAAATAAAATTTCCTACACTATAATTGGCCATGCAATAGAAGTACACAAACATTTAGGACCCGGTCTTTTAGAGTCTGCATATCAAGAATGTCTGTATTTTGAAATTAAAAATGAAGGACTTATTGTAGAAAAAGAAAAGTCACTTCCTATAATTTATAAAGGCTTAAAATTGGAACAAGGTTATCGAATAGATTTACTTATTGAAAATAAATTTGTAATAGAATTAAAAACAGTTGATAATTTCACTCCAGTCCATTACGCTCAAATTTTAACCTATTTGAAACTTGGTAAATATACTTTGGGTTTACTTTTAAATTATAATAGTAAAATTCTCAGAAACAATATAAAAAGATTTATAAATACAACACCAATTTCATAAAAGTTTTGTGAATTTTCGTGCTACCTTTGTATAACTTTGTGAAATCTAATGAAAAAACTATTTAAATTAATTCTCAATACCATTCCAAGGCCAATCCTAATTCGATTGAGTTATATTGCGCGCCCTATTTTAGCTTTTTTACTAAAAGGAACTACATATACGGATCCAATTGACGGCAAAAGTTTTAAAATGTTCTTGCCTTACGGATATGGAAACCAACGTAACAATGTGCTTTCACCAAGTACCCTTTCACTGGAAAGACACCGTTTATTGTGGCTGTATCTTAATAATGAAACCGATTTTTTTCAATCTGAACTGGATTCAGATTCTTCTCTTAAACAACCTAAAAGCTTCAAATTAAGAGATACTGAAACGAGTTCAGTATTAAAAGTCCTGCATTTTGCTCCCGAACAAGCATTCTACAAACTGTTTAGAAACCAAAAAAATATCGATTACACCACAACCGATTTATTTTCCCCCTTGGCAGACGTGAAAGCGGACATTTGCAACTTACCATTTGAAGATAATTTCTACGATATCATTTTTTGCAATCACGTTTTGGAACACATCCCCGATGATACAAAAGCAATGCAAGAATTATATCGAGTATTAAAACCAGGTGGAATGGGAATTTTCCAAATCCCACAAGATTTATCCCGCGAATTCACTTTCTCTGACGATTCTATTACAAATCAGAAAGAACGAGCCGCTATTTTTGGCCAATACGACCATGTTAGAATATATGGCCGTGATTACTTTGACAAACTTCGATCCATCGGATTTAAAGTCGTTGAAGAAGATTATACTGCCAAATTAAAACCAGAATTAGTTGAAAAATATTGTCTAGCAAAAGGAGAAATTATTCCGGTATGCTTCAAATAGCACTTATATTAACTTTATTTTCAAAGGTAATTTTCATATATTTACAAAAGCAAAAATACTATTATGTTTAAAACCCTTTGGTTAAATATAGCTCTTCTACTGGTTTCATTTTTCACATTTGCGCAAGTGGAAAAAGAGATCGACCCCCCATTTAATATAAAAACAATCACTTTTGTTCAAAACAATCAAAATTCAATTGCCCTTTTTGGTTTGAATGATTCTTTTGAAATTCAATTTGATGATTTGTATGGAAATGAAGCCAATTATTATTATGAAATTGTTCACTGCAATTACGATTGGAAACATTCCGATTTGTCAAAAAATGAATACCTACAAGGGTTTGACGGAATACGAATTCAAGAATACACCAACTCATTAAACGCACTTCAATTGTATTCTCATTATAAAATTGGTTTTCCAAACAAAAACACCCGTCTTTTAGTGAGTGGGAATTACATGATAAAAATTCTTAATGAAGATAGAGAGGTTGTTTTTTCTAGAAAATTCATGATTTATGAAGATTTGGTTTCAGTGCCAATGCAAATAAAAAGAGCACGAACATTAAATGAAATTAACTACAAGCAAAACCTCGATTTTTCAATTAAATCGCCCAATTTACTTTTTCAAAGTCCACTGCAAAACGTAAAAGTACTATTGATGCAAAACGGTAAATTGAATGAAGCAATCACCAATATTAAACCAATGTATACCATTGGAAATGACCTAATTTATAAATACGATTCTGAAACACAATTCTGGGGTGGAAATGAATTTCTGTATTTTGAAAATAAAGTAATTCGTGCAGCAACCAATTATATAGCGAGAGTAGATGCCAATAATGGTGTATATAACACCCATCTTTACACCGATAATGCACGAACTAACAAATCCTACACCTACAATCCTGATGCCAACGGGAATTTTGTTCCGCTAAATGCAAATGCTTCAAATAACGCAATAGAAGCTGATTATTCATGGGTGTTTTTCACACTGTCGGCACCATCATTTTATGAAAAAAAGAACATTTACATCAACGGAATGTTCAATAATTACTCAATTTCCGATGAATTTAAAATGGATTACAATCAAGAAAAAGGAATCTACGAAAAAGCAATAATGATCAAACAAGGTTTTACTAATTATCAATATGTGGTGGCCGACCAAAATAAAAAAATTGATTACGAAAATGCAATAGATGGTAATTTTTGGCAAACCGAAAACAACTATTTTGCCATCATTTATTACAGAGAAAACAACCAACGTTACGATAGAATTATTGGAAAAGGAGTTGCAAATTCTGAGAATATTACCAATTAATTTTATTTTTTTAATTTAGTGAATAACTCACAAATTTTTTATAATTTTACCTAAAATCAGTTTGTTACTATGGTATCACAAATCACAAGGGGAATTAAAATTTCTGTATCCACCAGTTTTGAAGGCACTTACTTCAAAAACTACAAGATTCAATTTGCCTTCAGCTACCATATAACCATTGAAAATCACAGCAAAGATTCCGTACAATTAATGACTCGCCACTGGGAAATTTTCGATTCTCTTCAAGAAACAGAAATCGTTGATGGAGAAGGAATTATCGGAAAAAAACCAGTTTTAAAACCAGGAGAATCTCACACTTACAGCTCTGGATGCTTACTCACTTCTCCGTTTGGCGCAATGCAAGGCCATTTTAACATGGTGAATTTTACCTCAACCAGAAATTTCAAAGTCGTAGTTCCAACATTTCGTTTGAGCGCACCATTTGCATTAAATTAATAAGGAGCTATTTCCAGCAGTACATTACAACTCCTCATTCAAAAATCTTTTTTTCTATTTTGCTTTAAGAGCTTCCTTTGGTCGCTTTAAAAACAAAAGAAAAAATAGCTTTTTGAATTCCGGGGTTTCCATTTCCGTCTGGGCTAGAAATCCGATTTAATTTCTAAATCTAAATTGTCATTTATCAATTTTTCATTTGTACTTTTGTAAAAACAGTATCACCCAAATTAAACAATTAAATTGGGTATTATTAAATAAAAACTATCATGTTAAAAGGATTCTTTAATGTACCAAAAGCGGTAAACGAACCAGTAAAGTCGTACGCCCCAAATTCTCCAGAAAAAGCAGCAGTTCTTGCAGCCTATAAAGAAATGTGGAACACCAAAATTGACGTTCCACTATATATCGGAAGTGAAGAAATTAGAACTGGAAACACCAGAACGATGTCGGCACCACACGATCATAAACACATCGTGGGAACCTATCATTTAGCTGAAAAATCTCATATTGAAAAAGCAATCGCAAACGCATTAGAATCTAAAAAAGCATGGGCAAATATGGCTTGGGAACAACGTGCTGCTATATTTTTAAAAGCAGCCGAATTAATCGCAGGGCCTTACCGAGCAAAAATTAATGCCGCAACCATGATTGCGCAATCTAAAAACATATTCCAAGCAGAAATTGATGCTTCTTGTGAATTAATAGATTTTCTACGTTATAATGTGGAGTTTATGACTCAAATTTATAACGACCAACCTAATTCTGATTCTGCCGTTTGGAACAGAGTAGAATACCGTCCATTAGAAGGATTTGTTTATGCAATTACACCTTTTAATTTCACTGCAATTGCAGCAAATTTACCAGCAAGTGCAGCCATGATGGGGAATGTTGTAATTTGGAAACCAAGTGATAGCCAAGTATTCTCAGCAAAAATTATCATCGATGTTTTCAAAGAAGCTGGTGTTCCTGATGGCGTTATCAACGTTGTTTTTGGTGATGCAGAAATGATTACCAATACTGTTTTGGCAAATCGTGATTTTGCCGGAGTGCATTTCACAGGATCAACTCACGTATTCAAAGATATTTGGGCAAAAATCGGAATGAATATTCACCATTATAAAACCTATCCAAGAATTGTAGGAGAAACAGGTGGAAAAGATTTTGTCGTAGCGCATCCAAGTGCCAATGTTAAACAAGTGGCAACGGGAATTGCTCGTGGTGCCTTTGAATTTCAAGGACAAAAATGTTCAGCAGCTTCAAGAGCCTATATTCCTCAAAGTTTGTGGTCAGCAGTAAAACAACAATTAATTACCGACGTAAAATCCATGAAAATGGGATCTCCCGAAGATTTTGGGAATTTCATTACAGCAGTTATTCACGAAGGTTCGTTCAACAAATTAGTTAGTTACATCGAACAAGCAAAAAAAGATACTGATGCTGAAATAATCGTTGGTGGAAATTATGATAAATCGGTTGGTTATTTCATTGAACCTACCATTATTGTTACTACCAACCCAAAATATACTACAATGGAAACCGAATTGTTCGGGCCAATAGTGACTATTTATGTTTATGAAGATGCCGATTGGGAAACCACTTTAGAATTAGTAGATCAAACTTCAGAATACGCATTAACAGGCGCTATTTTCAGCAAAGATCGTTATGCAATTGAACAGGCAACTATCGCTTTGCAAAATGCTGCAGGAAATTTTTATGTGAATGATAAACCAACAGGTGCGGTGGTAGGAATGCAACCTTTTGGTGGTGCTCGAGCTTCCGGAACGAATGACAAAGCGGGTTCTGCTTTGAACTTATTGCGTTGGGCATCACCACGAACTATCAAAGAAACGTTTGTTACCCCTGAAAATTACAGATACCCTTTTTTAGGAGAATAAACATAATTTAAGGTTTAAGAAATTAGATTTAAGAATAAAAAACCCACAATATTTGTGGGTTTTTTATTATGATTTATATTTCAAAGGCAGGTGAACTACTTTCTTAGTTTCAAAAAAATCATCTTCAAAAAAATCGGAAATATTGTATTCTTTTGCGTTTGGAAACGAAGCCAATTCTTCAGTTAGATCGCCACCCTTAAGGTATAAAATACCATTTTTGAGTTCGTGTTTTTGTTGTTTTTTGATTTTATCTTTTATCCAAGAAACGAAATCGGGCATGTTGGTTACTGCACGACTAACAATGAAATCGAAATCGCCTTTTACATTTTCGGCACGTATTTGTTCCGCCTTTACATTTTTTAATTCCAACGATTCAGCAACTGCTTTTACCACATTTATCTTTTTGAGAATTACATCTATTAGGTAAAAACGTGTTTCAGGAAATAATATTGCCAATGGAATTCCAGGAAAACCTCCGCCAGTTCCAACATCCAAAACATAAGTTCCTGGTTCAAATTTTTGAATTTTGGCAATGGCCAAAGAGTGCAAAACATGTTTCACATACAATTGATCGATGTCTTTTCTAGAAATAACATTAATTTTTGAATTCCAATCGTGATATAACGCTTCCAACTGTTGGAATTGACCTATCTGAACCTCAGTTAATTCAGGAAAGTACTTCAGAATAAATTCCATTTATTTTTTTTAACAAAAGTACTATTTAAAGTTAAAATATTAACTCGAAATTAGTGGAATAAATTTATATAATAATTATCTTTGTTGAATATCAAATATATTATGAACAATACTGTCCCTACATTTGCAAAACAAGATGGAATGAAGTTTTTTAGAACATTGAATTCTAAAGTAAACAATTATTTCAAAGAAAATAATATTGAAAAAACGGGAAACTGGAAATTGTACCTTAAAACAATTATACTTTTCTCAATCTTTATTACCCCTTATATTTTAATTATTACATTAACAAACATGCCTTTTTGGGTGTTTACGCTTTTATCAATTTTGATTGGTATTGGAATGGCAGGAATAGGAATGAATGTAATGCACGATGGTAATCATGGTTCTTATTCCAATAAAGGCTGGGTAAATAAATTTATGGGTGGAACGATTTATGTTCTAGCCGGAAATGTTTACAACTGGCAAGTTCAACACAACGTTTTGCACCATACCTACACCAATATTCCAGGGCACGATGAAGATTTAGATGCTGGTAGAATTATCAGATTTACAAAAGAAGCAAAGTGGTCCTATTTCCATAAATTTCAACACTATTACTCGGTTTTTTTATATGGATTATTGACTTTCAACTGGGCTTTAACTACTGATTTCAAACAAATGAGACAGTATTTGAAAAGAAAACTATCTTATGGTGAGCCGAAAAGCTCTAAGTTTCTTTGGTCAACATTAGTAGTTACAAAACTAATTTACTTCTCAATTTGGATTGTTGTTCCTATGATTATTGGAGTTTCTTGGTGGAAAGTACTTTTTGGATTTTTTGTTATGCATTACACTGCAGGATTAATTTTGAGTATTGTTTTCCAATTGGCTCACGTAATTGAAGAAACTGCGAATCCATTACCAAACGAAGCTGGCGAAATGGAAAATACTTGGGCCATTCACCAACTATTTACTACGGCAAATTTTGCTCCTAAAAACTTTATCGTAAACTGGTACACTGGAGGTTTAAATCATCAAATTGAACACCATTTATTCCCAAATATTTGTCACGTGCATTACAATAAAATTTCACAATTTGTAAAAGAAGCTGCAGCTGAAGCAAATCTTCCTTACTATGAGTACAAATCAATGAGAGCGGCGGTAATTGCCCATTTCAAACATTTGAAAGACTTAGGAATGAAACCAGAATTATCAGCATAAAAAATTAAACACAACAATAAATAACTACAACACACAACAAGAATGAATGCACTTTCGGATAGGATAAATAATTTATCGACGTCACAAACATTGGCAATGGCCGCTTTAGCAAGAGAATTAAAAGCGCAAGGAAAAGATATTATTAGTTTAAGTTTAGGTGAACCCGACTTCAACACTCCCGATTTCATCAAGGAGGCCGCAAAAAAAGCAATTGACGAAAATTACAGCACCTATTCCCCAGTAGAAGGTTACTTAGAATTAAAAGAGGCGATTTGCAGAAAATTTAAAAGAGATAATAATTTAGATTACAAACCATCGCAAATTGTAGTTTCTACTGGAGCAAAACAATCTTTATACAATATAGCGCAAGTAATGTTAAACGATGGAGACGAGGTGATTTTACCAGCTCCATATTGGGTTAGCTACTTTGAAATTATAAAATTATCAGGAGGAGTTCCTGTTGAAGTTCCTACTACTATAGAAAGTGATTTCAAAATTACACCTTCCCAATTAGAAGCTGCAATAACTCCAAAAACTAAAATGATGTGGTTCAGTTCGCCATGTAATCCAAGTGGATCTGTTTACAGCAGAGAGGAACTAACCGCTCTTGCAAAAGTTTTAGAAAAATACCCAAATATCTATGTAGTTGCCGATGAAATTTACGAGCACATTAATTTCTCAGGCACTTTCTGCAGTATTGGTTCTATTTCAGGAATGCTTGAAAAAACAGTAACTGTAAATGGTGTAGCAAAAGCATTTGCGATGACAGGATGGAGAATTGGATATATTGGAGCACCCGAATTTATAGCAAAAGCTTGTACAAAAATTCAAGGACAAGTAACCAGCGGAGCAAATAGTATTGCACAAAGAGCAACAATTACTGCCGTTGATGCTGATCCAACTGTTTTAAAACACATGGTTGATGCTTTTCATAGTAGAAGAGATTTAGTCGTGGGACTATTAAAAGATATTCCAGGAATAAAAATCAATGTTCCAGAAGGGGCATTTTATGTTTTCCCAGACGTTTCACACTTTTTTGGAAAAACTTTAAATGGTACTTTTATTAAAGATGCAAACGATTTTTCAATGTATCTTTTATCTGAAGCAAATGTAGCAACAGTAACTGGAGATGCTTTTGGAAACCCAAATTGTATTCGTTTTTCTTATGCTACAAGCGAAGATTTATTGATTGAAGCGCTAAGAAGAATCAAACAAGCATTGGCATAAATAAAGCGATTTAACATTGTGATTTTATGAAAATACTCCTTCTAGGTTCTGGTGAATTAGGCAAAGAATTTACAATTGCAGCTCAAAGAATTGGGCAAGTTGTAATTGCAGTTGATAATTATGAAAATGCTCCAGCGATGCAAGTTGCCAATGGATTCGAAGTAATCAACATGCTTGACGGAACAGAATTAGATAGAATTGTTCACAAACACCAACCTGATTTTATAGTTCCTGAAATTGAAGCAATCAGAACTGAGCGTTTTTATGATTATGAAAACCAAGGAATAAAAGTCGTTCCTTCGGCAAAAGCAGCTAATTTTACGATGAATCGAAAAGCAATTCGTGATTTAGCTTCAAAAGAATTAGGTTTGAAAACTGCCAATTATAGGTACGCAAAAACTTCTGAAGAACTGAAAAAAGCAGTTTTGGAAGTCGGAATTCCTTGCGTTGTAAAACCTTTAATGTCTTCTTCAGGAAAAGGGCAATCTACAATAAAAACGGAATCGGATATTGAAAAAGCATGGAATTATGCCGTTGAAGGTTCGCGTGGAGATGTTGTAGAAGTGATAGTAGAAGCATTTGTAAAATTCAATTCAGAAATCACTTTATTGACAGTAGTTCAAAATAATAATCCAACTCTTTTTTGCGCTCCAATTGGACATCGTCAAGAACGAGGGGATTATCAAGAAAGTTGGCAGCCCGCAAAAATTTCAGAAATTGACTTAATGGAAGCACAAAATATGGCTCAGAAAGTTACTGAAGCTCTAGGTGGCGCAGGTCTTTTTGGGGTAGAATTTTTTCTATCAGACGAAGGAGTTTACTTTTCAGAATTATCACCAAGACCTCACGATACCGGAATGGTAACGCTAGCAGGTACTCAAAATTTTAACGAATTTGAATTGCATTTACGTGCGATACTAAGTTTGCCAATATTTGAAATAAAATTGGAAAAAGCAGGTGCAAGTGCCGTTATTCTTGCTTCAGAAAATAGCTTAAATCCAACCTATGAAGGGATTGAAAAAATTGCTTCATTACCAAAAACCGACTTTAGAATATTTGGAAAACCCACTTCAAGACCTTATCGAAGAATGGGCGTTTCATTAGTTAGTGATGATTTGAAAACTCCAATTGAAGAAATTGTAGAGTTGGCAAAAGAGGCAGCAAAATTGATAAAAGTAGGGTATTAACATTATTACTAATAATGATTAATTCTTGAAGAATACTTCTGGCAATATTATTATTTTAGCAATATAGATTGGAGAATCGAAAGTTGTTTTTAAAACTGCTTTATTATTTAACAAATTTCTATATCCAAATCCAGCTCCTACACCAATCCAAGAAGTAAATTTGTAATTAACTTGTCCTGTAATTTCATTTACGTAAAGATCAATACTTACATCGCTAACAACATCGTCACTTATTTCTTTAACGAAACTTGGTTTTCCATAGCCTATTTGTTCGGTTAAAAAACACTCCCATTTTTTATTTTTATATAAAATCCAATCATTGAAAACGCTGAAATACCAAAAATTGATTTTGTTTGTTTCTTCCTTATTTAATTTTTTGTTTAAATAATTTATATAAACAGGGTTAATAATAAAAGAACTACCCAAACCAACTCTTGTTATTCTTTTATATTGAAAGCCAATTTTTGCTCCAAAAACTGTAACTTCATTATTTCGAATATTGGAAAAACGATTGTCTAATTGAAAAGCAAAAGACCATTTTTTTGGAATGTCTTGAGCATAAAAAGAAATTGAAAATAGAAAAAAAATAGAAACTAATGTAAATCGAAATTTAGGCATAAAATTAATTTGATAATATTAGTAAGACAAAAATAATCTCAAATAGTTTAATGCAAATAAAAAATTATATTTCATTTAAAACTAATTCTATAATTCACACCTTTAATAATCTTATAAATTTCACTATTTTTGAACTCTAATAAAACATAAATATTTATATAAATTATGAAAGCATTTATATTTCCTGGTCAGGGAGCCCAATTTACAGGAATGGGAAAAGAGTTGTATGAAAATTCAGAATTAGCTAAGGATTTATTTGAAAAGGCAAATGAAATTTTGGGCTTCCGAATTACAGATATTATGTTTGAAGGAACTGCAGAAAAATTAAAAGAAACCAAAGTTACCCAACCGGCCGTATTTTTGCATTCGGTAATTTTAGCAAAAACGTTAACAGATTTCAACCCTGAAATGGTTGCTGGACATTCATTAGGAGAGTTTTCTGCATTGGTTGCAAATGGCACTTTATCCTTTGAAGACGGTTTAAAATTAGTTTCAAAAAGAGCTTTGGCTATGCAAAAAGCATGTGAAATAAAACCTTCAACAATGGCTGCAGTTTTGGGATTAGAAGATTCGGCCGTTGAAGAAGTTTGTGCTTCAATTGATGGAGTTGTTGTAGCGGCAAACTATAACTGCCCGGGTCAATTGGTAATATCAGGAGAATTTTCAGCAGTTGAAAAGGCCTGTGAAGCAATGAAAGAAGCTGGTGCAAAAAGAGCATTATTATTGCCAGTAGGTGGCGGTTTTCACTCCCCAATGATGGAACCAGCACGCGAAGAATTAGCCGCTGCAATTGAAGCGACTACTTTTTCCACTCCAATTTGCCCAGTCTATCAAAATGTTACTGCCAATGCGGTTTCAGACCCTGTTGAAATTAAGAAAAATCTAATTATACAATTAACGGCTCCTGTAAAATGGACGCAATCTGTTCAACAAATGGTTAAAGATGGTGCAACTTTATTTACAGAAGTTGGTCCTGGAAAAGTTCTAGTTGGATTGGTGGGAAAAATTGATCGTGACGTATTAACTGCAAACGCATAAATACAGATTTAGATAAAAAAAGTCCTGAGAAACCTCAGGACTTTTTTTTTATGACTTCACTAATTTATCTTTTTTCTTTAGAGTTACATTTGTTTTCTTGGCCAGTTCTTTTGGTTGTAAATCAGTCAATACATTTAATGCTTCATCTACATAAATGTCTTTAGACAAACTCTCATGCCATCTTTGTCTTTTCTCTTTTAAAGCTGAATCGGTTTTCATCATTTCATTTTCATAAGGAAGAGAATTGAAAGTCAATTGATTTTTATAATCTAAAACTGCTTTGTATTTTTTTGAAGTTTCTTCAAGTAATTTTTGCTCTGCTTTAAATTTATCAATTTGTAGATTGTAAACATAGTCTTCACTTCTTTCATTGATCCATTTTGCATTTTCATCGATCAATTTAAATTGATTGTTTTCAGCCAATCTTTTTTTGCTATTTGCAATTGCGGTTGAAATATTATCTTGTTTATTCCAAACTGAGTAATCTGCCGCATCAATTTTATCCCACGGCATTGCATTATCAACGTCACGTTCTCCCATTTTAATATAAGAATATTTGTCTGGCATCACAACATCGCTACTAACACCTTCTAATTGAGTAGAACCTCCATTGATTCTATAGAATTTTTGAGTTGTCGTTTTTAAAGCTCCCAAATCTCCTAAGTTTGAATTTCTAATAAATTGATTTAAATCAATAATATTTTGTACTGTTCCTTTTCCGTAGGATTGTTTACTTCCAATGATTACTCCTCTTTTATAATCTTGAATTGCTGCAGCCAATATTTCTGATGCTGAAGCCGAAAAATTATTGATCATAATAACTAAAGGCCCATCCCATTGAACTTTTTTGTCTCTATCATAAAGAACCTCTTTTTTACCTGCAGCAGATTTTACTTGTACTATTGGACCTTGTTCAATAAATAATCCCGCAATGTCAACGACAGTTTTCAATGATCCACCACCATCATCGCGAACATCCAATACAATTCCGTTTACGCCTTCTTTTTTCAAACGTTCCACTTCAATTGCCATATCTTTACCGGCATCTCTACTATCGGCGTTTTCAAAATCGATATAGAATTTAGGCAAATAAATTACACCATATTTTAATCCATTTTTTTCAACAACACTAGATTTTAAATAGGTTTCTTCAATTTCAATTTCGTCACGAATTAGGGTAACAACTTTAATAGTTCCATCAGTTTTTTTAACTGTTAAGCGAACTTCCGTTCCTTTTGGTCCTTTAATTTTCTTTACTACATCGTCAATTTTCATACCTACTACATCAACAGGATCTTTATCCCCTTGAGCCACTTTTAGAAAAATATCGCCCACTTCTAATTCTTTTCCTCTCCAAGCTGGACCACCTGAGATTAATTCAGTGATTTCTGTGAAATCATTTTTCTTTTGAAGGCGAGCACCAATTCCGAAGAATTTACCTGACATACTTACATCAAACCGCTCTTTTTCTTCCGGAGCAAAATAAGAAGTATGTGGGTCAAAACGTTCTGCAATAGTATTCACAAAAATCGAAAACCATTCTTCTCTTTTCATGTCATCAATTAAACTAAAAAATTCGTTCATAGATTTTAATGAACTTTCTCTAGTTTCTTTTTCAATTTGCTCAAATGTTTTTGGAGTTTTATCTACTGGCTTTTCAATTTTATTTGTACCTAAGGAATCCTTTTTTGCTTTAACAACTCCATTTTTTATGTCTTCCTCCAATTTCAATCGGTCAGTTAAAGATGATAAAACGGACAGTTTCAATTGTTTTCTCCATCTTTCTTTTAATTCTGAAATTGAAGAAGCGAATGGCTGTTTGTCATAATCTGAATTAAATTCCTCCTCCACTTTAAAATCGAAAGGTTGACTTAAAATAGTTTTATAATACGTTTTGCTTTCCTCGATACGTTGTTTCAAACGAGAATAGGTCAAATCGAAAAAGGTCAAATCTTTATTTTTAATTTGATCATCTAAGTCGGATTCATACTTAGAAAATTCTTCAAGGTCAGATTGTAAAAAGAATCTTTTTGTTGGATCAAGTGATTTAATATATTCTTTATATAAACTTTTAGAAAAATTATCATCAATTGCTGCCGGGCTATAGTGCCCTTTTTCAATAACAAATGTTAGTAATTCTAATAATAATCGGTCTTTTTCAGGGTCTCCTTTTTGCTTTGGGATAAAACTCCAAAGCGTTAATGAGGCAACTAAAACGAGTGCTAATATCTTATAATTCCTTTTCATAAAATTCAAAAATGTATTCATTAAATTTTTTTAACTAAGGTAAACAAAAATAAGTAACTCAAAATATCGAATTGGCTAATTTTTTGTTAAAGATTTAAATCTAACAATGTAAGTTTAAAATTGATTATTTTTACATCGGAAAACAGTTGTTTCTTTTAATAATAAATGAAAAAAATAGATCTATTTTACGGATTAATAATTGGATTAATCACTTCATTAATTGGGAGTTACCTATTCATTATTGCCTTTACACCCTATTCATTTATTGGTGGTATACAGATCTTGAAATTTGAAGGTGAATTAGGAAAAATAATCACCATAGGAACCATTTTGAATATTGGAATGTTCTTCGGACTTTTAAAATATAAAAAAGAAACGATGGCAAAAGGGATCATTCTAGCCCTAATCGTATTAACAATTGTTACATTATTTATATAGATTTATCCTATGAAATACTACATTATTGCTGGTGAAGCTTCAGGAGATTTACATGGATCAAATTTGATGAAGTCATTATATAATGAAGATCCAAATGCAGAAATACGTTTTTGGGGAGGTGACTTAATGCAATCCGAAGGGGGAACTTTAGTGAAACATTATCGCGATTTATCGTTTATGGGTTTTCTAGAAGTAGCCTTGAATATAAAAACTATTTTAAACAATATTAAAATCTGTAAAAAAGATATTTTAGAATTCCAACCTGACGTTTTAATTTTCATAGACTACCCAGGTTTCAATATGAGAATTGCTAAATGGGCCAAAAAATTGGGTATGAAAACCCACTATTATATTTCACCTCAAATTTGGGCTTGGAAAGAAAATAGAATAAAAGATATTAAACGCGACATTGATAAAATGTACGTGATATTACCATTCGAAAAAGACTTTTATGAAAATAAACACCTTTATCAAGTTGAATTTGTAGGGCATCCATTAATTGATGCTATCCATAATCGAAAAACCGTAAATGAAATTGAATTTAGAAAAGAAAATAATTTAAGTGACAAGCCAATTATAGCTATTTTACCCGGAAGCAGAAAGCAGGAAATTACCAAAATGCTCAGTGTAATGCTAAGTGTTGTTAATGATTTTTCAGAATATCAATTTGTAATCGCTGGTGCTCCAAGTCAAGAATATTCTTTTTATAGTACATTTTTAACTTCAAAAAACTGTCATTTTATTTCCAATAAAACCTATGATTTATTGAGTGTTTCTTATGCTGCTTTAGTAACGTCTGGCACTGCAACATTAGAAACTGCACTTTTCAAAGTTCCTGAAGTTGTATGCTACAAAGGGAGTTGGCTTTCATACCAAATTGCGAAAAGGATTGTAACTTTAAAATACATTTCTCTTGTGAATTTAATTATGGACAAAGAAGTAGTTACTGAATTGATTCAAGAAAATTGCAATACCAAGAACATCAAAATCGAACTTCAAAAACTATTAGATTCTAATTACCGCACTGAAGTTTTAAAAAATTACAACGAACTTGAATTGAAATTAGGTGGTAGTGGCGCAAGTCAAAAAACAGCAAAACTCATTGTAAGTAATTTGCAGAAAATCTGATTAGAATTAATTGCATAAATTTGCAAAAAAATAACTTTGAGAAATCTAATTTCACTTTTCCTTTTATTCTTAGTATTTACGAGTTGTAAAACAACCTCAGTGATAGTTACGTCTAAATCTGAAGCAGAAAAACAAGGTTTATATAAAAAGCCCGAGCTAGCTGTGAATGCAAAACCAGAAAAGAAAAAAAAGAAAGTTGTTGAAAAAGTTGAACCAATAATTACAGAAAACGCTCCAAAAAAAGACATAAAAAGCAGGCTGAGTACCGATGAAAATTCGGACGATTTTATTATAAATACTAACAATTCAAGTTATTTAGTAGAGCAACTCATAAACGCTGCTTCTGAAAATTTAGGTGCTCGCTACAGAAGCGGCGGGTCAAATCCTGAAGGCTTCGATTGCTCCGGATTAATGTTTTTTACTTTTAGTAAATTCGATATTGTTTTGCCTAGATCATCCCATGAAATGTCAACTTTAGGGACTGTATTAAATTCTGATGAAATTAGAAAAGGGGATTTAATTTTCTTTAAAACCAATGGCAGAAAAATAATTAATCACGTGGGAATGGTTGTGGAAGTTTTGGAAGATGAGATAAAATTTATCCATTCGGCAACCTCAAAAGGGGTGATTATATCTTCCACCAAAGAACCTTATTACAAAAGAACTTTCGCTCAAGTAAACAGAATTTATTCTTCGTTTTAGTAAGATTAAATTGACTACATTAGGAAAATGAAAATACTTCAATTTCCTTTAATGAAAATCACCATCTGGTTTGTATTGGGAATTGTATTTTCAAGCTATTTCAATCCAAATCCAGCTACCACTTTTATTTTTATAGGATTATTTTTTGTCGCATTTATTATCACTTTATATTTATCGAGGAAGGATTTTATTCAAAAAATATATTTCGGAATTAACGCCTATTTATTATTTTTTCAAATTGGTTGCTTCACTCATGTAATTCATAACGAATTTTACAATGAGACCAATTATGTTCATTTAATAAAAAACGAAACTGATTATCATTCTGTAGAATTGGTTTTAAGAGAAAAATTAAAAGGAAACGAAAAAGTTGATAAATACATAGGATTAGTAAAAAGAGTAGATTCAAAAAATTGTTCTGGGAGAATTTTAGTACAAATTCATGATGCTCACGAAGATTCAAGAATTCAAATTGGTAGTAATATCCAAATTTATGGCAAGTTTGTTTTAAATAAAAAATTGCTGAATCCAAACCAATTTGATTATGGTAACTATTTAAAAAATAAATCCATTTTTGGTCAAATTTATTCCAACGCTAATTCTATTAAAGTTAGTAATAAGATTGATAAAAATGTCTGGTATTACTCCGATCAACTTAGAAATAATATAATTACAAACCTCCAAAAAAATAACTTTTCAAAAGACGAATTACAAGTTGTTAGTGCGCTTATCTTAGGACAACAACAAGATATTTCAAAGGAAATTATAAAAGATTATCAATACGCTGGTGCAATTCATATATTATCTGTTTCCGGATTGCATGTCGGATTTATTTTGCTATTCATTACATTTTTATTAAAACCCTTACCAAAAAATAAATTAGGAAATACAATTCGCTTATTTACCATCATCATTTGTCTTTGGGGATTTGCAATATTAGCAGGGCTTTCACCTTCTGTAATTCGATCTGTAACTATGTTTTCATTTGTTGCTGTAGGAATTTATTTGAAAAGAAGCACCAATATATTCCATACTTTATTGGTTTCAATGTTTCTAATTTTATTTTTCCAGCCTTCTTTTTTATTTGATGTTGGATTTCAATTAAGTTACCTCTCCTTATTTTTTATTCTGTGGTTGCAGCCTTTAATTTCCGATTTATGGGTTCCAAAAAACAAAATCGTTAATTATTTCTGGGACATTTTAACAGTATCATTTGCAGCACAAATTGGAGCTTTCCCGTTAAGTATTTTCTACTTTCATCAATTTCCTGGTTTGTTTTTTATTACCAATCTAATTATTATTCCTTTTTTAATTCTAATTATGGGATTGGGAGTTCTAGTAATGGTAATGGCAGCTTTTAATTTTGTGCCAATATTAACTATGAAACCATTAGAATTTTGCATCAATTATTTGAATAAAATTATCAATTGGGTAGCGTCATTTGAGCAATTTATTATTAAGGATATTCCTATAAATTGGCAAACGTTAATTTGTTTGTACGTTCTAATAATTGCCTTTGTGATTTTATTTAAAAAACCGACTTATCCTAAAATTGTATTTGCATTTATAAGTGTATTACTTTTTCAATCAACGTTATTAATAACGCGTTGGGAAATTCAAAACGAACAAGAATTTATTGTTTTTAATAGTTGGAAAAACACTTTAATCACTGAAAGAAATGGAAATAAAGTAATGGTTTATGGTAATGAAAAAACTATTGATAAACTAGCATCAAATACTTCTTTAAAATCCTACTTAATTGCAAATAATAGCTCAATAACTGGAATAAATAAAATGCAAAATTTATACTATTTCAAAAATAAAAAGATAATGGTAATTGATAGTTTTGGTGTTTATTCGAAACAAATAAATCCCGATATTATCATTTTAAGACAGTCGCCAAAAATAAATTTAGAACGATTAATTCAAGTAACCCATCCGAAATTAATTGTTGCGGATGCCTCCAATTATAAAACAACCATCCAACTTTGGAAATCCATTTGTATAAAAAAGAAAATCCCTTTTCATGCTACTGCTGAAAAGGGATTTTATAAAGTTAAATAATGTTATTTCTTTTTCAATATTCCGTTGGCAGTTTCCAACCAAACTTTAGGTCCTCCGGCTAAATAACCTGTACTTCCTAGTTTATCAATATTAATTTTTCCGTCATTTATTGTTGCATTTACAAACCAAACTGTTGGATATCCTTGAACGGCAAAAAACTGTTGCAATTGATTATTTTGTTCTGTAGTTTCAGGAGCTAAAGCTGTTCTTCTTGGAAAATCTACTTCTACAAGAACCACATTTTCATTGGCCCATTTAACAAATTCAGGTGTTCTAAAAACTTCATTTTGAAGTTTAATACACCACCCACACCAATCACTTCCTGTGAAGAAAAGTAATAATGGTTTTTTGGTTTTCTTAGAAACTTCAATTGAATTTCTAAGGTTATTACTCCAAACTAATTCTTGAGCTTCAACTGCGTAAGAACCAAGAATGAACATTAGTGCTATGAGTGTTTTTTTCATTTTAATGAATATTAAATTTAGTATCTTTAAATATCGCCGAAATATCGGAAATTTATTTGACTTCTTGCATTAATTTTTTTACAAATGGTGAAATTACTATTAAAATTATTCCTGCTATTAATGCGTAAATTGCTAGTTGTTGATATCCATTTGCATAAATATTTAGTTTGTCTACATTTGAAGCGTTCTCTGAGGCATTAGCAATATTAGCGCCTAATAATCCAGCAAAATATTGCCCATAAGCACTAGCTAAAAACCACATTCCCATCATTACCGCCTGTAATTTTGAAGGAGATAATTTAGTCATAATCGACATCCCTATTGGGGACAAACACAATTCCCCAAAAGTAATAACAAACCAACCAAATGTGAACAAATCAAGTGACGTCATTCCATTTGCATCAGCGAAAAACTTTGTATAATAAAAAACCCAAAAACCCCCAGCTAGAAAAAGAAATGCCAATCCAAATTTCACAATTGTATTGGGTTCCATCTTAATTTTACCCAACCAAAGCCAAACCATTCCTACTAATGCTGCAAAAATAATAACAAATAATGAATTTGCAGAATTATTAACTCCGTTAGGATCAAGTGGAATTCCGAGTACAGTATTATTCAAATTATTAGCAGCAAAAAGACTTAAAGACCCTCCGCTTTGTTCAAAAAATGCCCAAAAGAAAATGGAAAAGATGATAAAAACCAAAGCGGCAATTAATTTCTTATTTTCCGATAATGAGAAGTTTCGCATTTCGTAAATCAGATAAAGAATTGAACAAGGCCCAATTATGAACATAAAAATATCAGTATATTCTGAATTTGAAACTAAAAGAATTATTATTGGAATCACTAATATTGATCCAATATAAGTTAAATATTCATATGTTTTTCTTTTAGAATTCGTAAGTTCTAATAATGGTGAAACTCCTATTTCGCCAAGGCTTTTTTGAGTTTGCACAAATGTTAATAAGCTAATCAACATGACAACTGCGGCAAATCCGAAGGCAACATTCCATCTTAAATGTTCTGGAATTATTGATGAAAACATTGATCCATTTGCAACGGCAATACACAAATATCCACCAATTAAAGCGCCTAAATTAACGCCTGCATAAAACAACGAAAAGCCAGCATCTCTCCTATTGTCATCGTCTTTGTATAATTTTCCAACCATTGTTGAAATGTTAGGTTTGAAAAAACCAGTTCCAATAATGGTGAAACTTATTCCAAAAAAGAAAAATTGTTTTGGGTCAATTGCTAAAATTACACTTCCTAAAATCATTAGTAAACCTCCCCAAAAAAGTGATTTTCTATATCCCAATATTTTATCGGCAAAAAGACCACCAATAAAGGTGAAAGCATAAACAAAAGCTTGCGTTGCACCGTATTGTAAGTTAGCCACTTCATCATTCATCATTAGTTGATTCACCATGAAAATTACTAGCATTCCACGCATTCCATAAAAGCTGAAACGTTCCCACATTTCACTAAAAAATAAATACCAAAGTTGTTTTGGATATTTTCCTTTAAAGTTCTGAATTTGTTCTAAAGTTAAATCTTGTGCCATTTTTATTTATTTATTAAAAAAACAAACCTACAAGAATTCTTGTAGGTTTGAAAGGTATAAAATATTTTAGAATGATTAACGAACGCCGTGCATCATTTTTTTCAATACTGGTGTTAATGCAAATAAAGTTATTGAAGCAATTCCTGTTAGCACAACAAATACCATGAAAAATTCGAAAAGGTTATGAATTTCAAAACCAACAAAAGATGGATTTACTGCACTAATTTGGTTGTCAGCTAATAACTTTAATTGATCTGCAGTAGGAACTATAGTTTTGTTTAAAACTCCTTGTAAATCAACTCCTAATTCTTGTGCTTTTGCAAATTTATCTCCCGTTGCTGGTAAAATAGACCCTAAAGTTCCTGCTAATGCATAACCTGCAGCATTTGACAAGAAGAAAACTCCAAATAATAAGGAAGCAAAACGTTTTGGAGATAATTTACCTACTAATGATAATCCGATTGGTGATAAACACAATTCAGCAAATGTTTGAATTAAGTATAATAATATTAGCCACTTAATTCCTAAAAGTCCGCTATTTCCAAGGTCTTTTACATTATAAGCTATAATAAAATAACTCACAGCTATTAATCCTAATCCGATTGATTGTTTTACTGGAGAAATTGGCTCTCTTCCACTTGCTCTTAATTTATCCCATAAAATACTAAATGGCAATGCAAATGCAAATACAAATACTCCGTTAAATACTTGAATCATAGATGCTGGCATTTTCCAACCGAACATAAAAGTTCTATCGGTTTGGTTATCGGCAATAAAGGTCAAAGAAGATCCTGCTTGTTCGAATGCGGCCCAGAAAAAGATGATAAAAAAGGCAACAATATAGATAACCAAAATTCTATCTCTTTCAATTTTTGTTAAAGAGCTATCAGAAATAATCAATCCTGCAAGCGTAATTCCACTTGCGTAAATAATTGGATAAATGATTGTTTTAATAAAATTATCACCGTCTAATAAATATTGAAATGTGAAGAACAACCCAATGAAAGCAATAACTGCAACCACTAAAGAAGTATTTGTAAAAACTGCTTTTTGAGCTTCTCCTTCTTCATAATCTGAGGCTTCATTTTTTGAAGGCAATCCTCCTAAAGGTTTTCCTTCTGGAGTTACAACATATTTATTTTTAAGTACATAAAACACTAATGTTCCGATTAACATAGCGATTGATGCTGCTAAGAAACCCCATTTAAAAGCATGAACGTCTCTCACTCCACCACCATCAACAACATCCCCAACTAATGGGCAAATTGTTTGGCCTAAAAATGCACCTAAATTAATCCCCATGTAGAAAATTGTGAAGGCAGTATCCAATTTACTTTTTTCTTGTTTTGGATACAAACTTCCTACCATTGAAGAAATATTTGGTTTAAAGAAACCATTTCCAAAAATGATAACTCCTAATGCTGACCACATTAAAGTGGTCGCCAAACTTAAATTTGTTCCAAAGACACTTGCACTTGTAAACAACATAAATTGTCCCGCAGCCATCATTAAACCGCCCAATAAAATACAGTTTCTGTTTCCAAAGAAACGATCAGAAATAAATCCACCCAACATTGGGGTTAAATAACAAAGTCCTAAGAATCCACCATAAATAATTGAAGCGTCTGCTTCTTTCATCATTAATGAATTGATTAAAAACAAAGTTAAGATTGCTCGCATTCCGTAGAAATTGAAACGTTCCCACATTTCTGTTCCAAATAATACCCAAAGTCCTTTTGGATGTGCCGATTTTACTGCTGTTTCACTCATTTTTTTGTTATTAGTTAATTTAGTTTTGGTTGATTTTTGATTGATTATAAAAGGTTAAATATACTACTATAAATTGTTATAAATAAAATTAGTCATTTTATTATACAACTGAATTCTTGTTTTTCCACCATAAATACCGTGATTGTTATCAGGATAAATTTGCGAATCAAATTGTTTATTGGCTTGAATTAATGCTTCCATCATTTGCATTGAATTTTGTACATGAACATTATCGTCACCAGAACCATGAATTAAAAGAAATTTACCTTTCAATTTATCAACGTGGTTAATTGGTGAATTTTCATCGTATCCACTTGCATTTTCAGCTGGAGTTTGCATGTATCTTTCTGTATAAATGCTATCATAAAATCTCCAATTGGTAACTGGAGCAACTGCAATTGCCATTTTAAATACATCATTCCCTTTCATTATACAGTTGGAAGCCATAAAACCGCCAAACGACCATCCAAATATACCGATTCTAGTTTTATCTACAAACGGATAATTCCCGATAACTTTGGCAGCATCGATTTGGTCTTCCACTTCGTATTTACCTAATTCTTTTTGGGTTACTTTTTTGAAATCGGCTCCTTTAAATCCAGTTCCACGTCCGTCAACGCAAGCCACAATGTAACCTTGCTGTGTTAACATCATGAACCAATAATCGTCAGTTGAGTTCCAATCGTTATTCACTTGTTGCGATCCTGGACCAGAATATTGATACATAAAAACTGGGTATTTTTTATTAGGATCAAAATCTTTAGGTTTCAAAATCCAAGCATTCAATTCATTTCCTTTTTCTGTTTTTAAAACGAAAAACTCTTTTGAAGGCAAGTTGTATGCTTTTATTTTATTTGCTAAAGTTTCGTTATTTTCAATTACTTGAATTTCTTTTCCGTTTTTAGCATCGTTTAAAGTATAGGTAGTTGGCTGAGTTGCGCTTGAAAAAGTAGTAATGAAATATTGAAAATTCGGACTAAAAGTAGCGTTGCTTGTTCCTGTTTTAGATGACAATCTAACTTTGTTTTTTCCATTTAATCCAATTCTGTATACGTCTCTATTGATGGAACCGTTTTCTACTGATTGATAAAAAATAGTTTGGTTTTTTTCGTCAAAACCATAGTAATTCGTTACTTCCCAATTTCCTTTTGTAACTTGGTTTTTTAGTTTCCCATTTTTATCATAAACATAAATATGATTGAAACCGTCTTTTTCACTGGTCCAAATGAAACTGTTGTCTTTCAAAAATGTCAAATTATCCGTTACATCAACGTAGGCTTTGTCCTTTTCGTTCAACACCACTTTTGTAGTTCCCGAAGTCCCATCTATAAAAAGTAAATCTAAATTATCTTGATGACGGTTTAATATTTGAGCACAAAGAACATTGCTGTCATTGGTCCATTTCATTCTAGCAATATAAAAATCAGAATAGTTTTTTAAGTCGATATTTTTAGTATTTGCTGAAGCAACATCATAAATATGTAGGGAAACCTCAGAATTTTTTTCACCTGCCTTTGGATATTTAAATGTTTCAATTGTTGGGTATAAATCCTTTTGGAACATTGACATTGAAAATTCTGGAACTTGACTTTCGTCAAATTTAATATAGGCCAATTTCTTACTATCGGCGCTCCAATCGAATGCTCTTACAAATGCAAATTCTTCTTCGTAAACCCAATCCGTAATACCATTAATTATAGAATTTCTAACTCCGTCGGTTGTGATTTGCTCCGTTGATTTAGAAGCAATATCATAAACAAAAAGATTATTTTCTTTTGCAAAAGCAATTTTGGTTCCATCAGGTGAAAAAGTAGGTTCCTGAATTTTAAAATCAAATAAAGGGGTTAATTTTTTTGAAGTTAAATCAAATAAAAAGTAATTGGCTACAAATGAATGACGGAATATTTGATCTGAATCATTTGCTATTAAGATTGTTTTTTCATCTGAACTAAAAGTATAACTGTCTATTCCTTGAAGAGCTTTATAATCCTTTGAATCAATTAAAGTCGCTACTTTTTTTAATGTTGCAAAATCATACAAGTCTATTTGAAAACTTCTAGAAGCACGATCAAAATTTAATACTGTATATTGATTTGTATTTTTAAGCGCTTGTAAATCATCCATTCCTTTTGTTCTAAAAGCACCAGAATAAATGGACTCAATTGTAATTTTTTGCTGTGCCACAATTGAAAAAGAGGCAAATAGGAATAATAAAGATAATTTGTAAATAAATTTCATAATTAGTATTTTTAAAAAACATTCAATTTTAGTGAAAATTTCTGAAATTAACACCTTTTTTTTCGTAAAATGTAATTTCATTGAGAAGTTTTTTTTTAGAATTGATGAAAATGTATATTTGCATGAATTAATAATTTACACAGATGAACAATGCCATTGCTGGATTTTCAAAATTGTCAAAAGAAGAGAAGATAAATTGGATTGCAAATACCTATTTTTCTGATTCGAATGAAGCTATTTCAATTATAAAAAAATATTGGAATTCAGATTCAAAAATCCAACAATTGCATGATGAATTCATTGAAAATACAATCACCAATTTTTATTTGCCTTTGGGCGTTGCTCCCAATTTTCTTATCAATGGAAAATACAAAACTATTCCCATGGCTATTGAGGAAAGTTCGGTGGTGGCTGCAGCTTCAAAATCGGCTAAATATTGGTCAACTCGTGGCGGATTCAAAGCGACCGTTTTAAATACTGAAAAAATTGGTCAAGTTCATTTTATATACAAGGGCGATGGGGTAAAATTGGAAAATTTCTTAAAGGAAATTCAAAATAAATTTTACAAATCTACCGAGAGTGTAACCAAAAATATGCAAAAAAGAGGTGGTGGAATTTTATCCATTGAACTCAGAAATAAAACCAACCTAATTCCAAATTACTATCAGTTACACGCTACTTTTGAAACGAAAGATTCCATGGGTGCCAACTTTATTAATTCGTGCTTAGAACAATTTGCAAAAACACTAAAAGAAGAAGCAATTTCTTATTCAAATTTCACCGAAAGTGAAAAAAATATTGAAGTTGTAATGAGTATTTTATCGAATTATGTTCCTAATTGCATTGTTCGCGCAGAAGTTTCCTGTAAAGTAGCTGAATTAGCAGATAAAAATATTGAAAACCCTGAAGTTTTCGCTGAAAAATTTGTTCAAGCAGTTCAAATTGCAGAAATAGAACCATTCAGAGCAGTTACTCACAACAAAGGAATCATGAATGGAGTTGATGCAGTTGTTTTGGCAACTGGAAATGATTTTCGCGCTGTAGAAGCTGGAATTCATGCTTATGCTTCTAGAAATGGTAGTTACTCGAGTTTGTCGCACGCCAAAATTGAAGATGGAATTTTCAGTTTTTGGATAGAAATCCCATTGGCTTTAGGAACAGTAGGCGGATTAACTTCGCTTCATCCAATGGTGAAATTATCACTTGAAATGCTAGAGAAACCTTCGGCGAAGGAACTTATGGAAGTGGTTGCCGTTGCGGGATTAGCACAAAATTTTGCTGCTTTGCTTTCTTTAACTACAACAGGAATTCAAGAAGGGCATATGAAAATGCACCTCAACAATATATTAAATCAATTTCAGGTAACTGATGAAGAACGCGTTTTAATAAAAAATCACTTTAAAGATACTGTAGTTTCTCACTCGGCGGCTGTTGATTTTATTGAGAAATTAAGAAAATAGATTGCTTCGTATCTTGCAATAACAAAATGGAAAAAACTTTTTACAGTAACGGGAAACTATTAATTACAGGCGAATATTTAGTTCTTGACGGAGCAAAAAGTTTGGCATTGCCAACAAAATTTGGGCAATATTTAAAAGTTAATTCTGGTGACTTAAGTCAAATTCATTGGACAAGTTTTGATTTCGATAATAGCATTTGGTTTGAAGAAACTATTTCTTTTGATGAGATTATAAATTTCAAGGTTTCTGATAATTTAACGCAGCGCGAAACTTTAATTAAGATTTTACACGAAGCACATTTATTAAACGCTGACTTTTTAAAATCCTCATTAGGTTATTCGATTTCGACAGTGCTTACATTTCCAAAGTTGTGGGGTTTAGGAACTTCATCAACTTTAATTAACAATATTGCTCAATGGTTACAAATTGATGCTTTTACGTTACTTAAAAACAGTTTTGGAGGAAGTGGTTACGACATTGCATGTGCTCAAAATAATACTCCTATTTTATACCAATTAGAAAATGGTTTGCCAATAGTTGAAAATGTAAATTTCAATCCTGAATTTACAGATAGCATTTATTTCGTTTACTTAAATAAGAAGCAAAGTAGTAAAACCGCTATTGAAAATTATTATAAAAACAAGAAGAATTTGGATGATAAATTTCCGAAGTTAAACGAAATTACCTCAGCCGTTTTAAATTCAAATTCATTGGAAGAATTTTGTGATTTGCTAGACAAACATGAAAAAGTAATGAGTGAAATTCTTGAACTTCCTACGGTGAAGGAAAATTTATTTTCTGATTTTGATGGATCAATTAAAAGTTTGGGCGCTTGGGGCGGCGACTTTGTAATGGCTGTTTCAAAGGACAATCCAACTGCTTATTTTGAAAACAAAGGATACAAAACGATTGTTACTTATAAAGATATGATTTTGTAAACGATATTTATTATAAACAAAAAACCCGTCAATAAATTGACGGGTTTTTTTATGTTAAACTATTTCTAGTAGTTGAATTGAGATCTGTTGTCTTCAATTTTAGCATCCACTTTTAAAGCTGGAATAATTCTAGATGAAGCTGAAGCGTTTTGAGATTTTAATTTAGCTACATAATCAGCATAATTTTTCAAAGTTGGAGCAGTAAATACTGTTTTAGTTTTTACTACATAAACTCCTAAGTTTCCATCAATTGGTGCAGAAATTTTATCTCCTTTTAATGCGAAAGCAGTTCCAACTACTTTAGCTTCTTGACCAACACCTGGTAAAGTAGGATTTTCAAGAGTTACATCAAGAGCTGGTTTTACCTGAGTTTTATTTGCAGCAGCAATTGCTTCTAAAGTAGCACCTTTCATTTTAGCTTTAATGATTTCGGCTTTTTTCTTGTTTTTCAAGATTGGTTCAACCATTGGTCTTGCGTCTGCAATTGGAGTTAAACCAGCTTCAAATACTGCTTTTACTTTTGCAATTACATTTCCAACATTAGGAACTTCGAATCTTTTTACATCACCAATTTTAGTTTCACTTTCAAATGCCCAACGAACAATTTGTCTTTGGTTTCCAAGGATTCCAAAATTCTCGTCCATTACTTTTACTTTAATAGTAGGATTTGTTTGAAGTTTTGCAGTTTTAGCTACTTTATCAAAATCTCCTTCAGTAGCATCCATTTCAAATTTTACAGCTTTAGTATAAATTTGATCAGAAGTAGCTTCAGAAGGTTCGATTTTTTGGGCGATTGTAGCTAAACGAACAGCATCTTGTTTATCGGTAACATTAATAATGTGGTAACCGAAATCAGTTTCAACCAATCCAATTTTTCCAACTGGATTAGAAAATACGAAATCATTGAACGGCTTAACCATTTGCCCTTGAGCGAAATAACCTAAATCACCACCTTGTTGAGAAGATGAATCGTCAGAGTTCATTAAAGCCACCATCATGAAACTTGAAGGATTTGCTTGAACTTGAGCCAATAACATTTCTGCTTTTGCTTTAGCTTGTTCTTTAGTACGTTTTTCTTTTTTATTGGCTACTTGAGTTCCCTCATAACTAATTAAAATGTGAGAAGCTTTTGCATTTGCACCCGCTTTTCTACCTAAATTTTTAGAAAGACATACATAATTACTATTCATATAAGGTCCAAAAACTTCACCTGGAGCTAAGTTAAATAACTGATCTGCAAATTGAGCAGGCAAATCTTTTTTAGAAATATAAGTTGAATCATACGGTTTGTCGGAATTAGCATTTACAAAATCAATTGCATCTTTAGCTCCTTTAAATCCTGGTAATGTATCATTTTTTCCAGTATTTTTGTTGTATTCAATTCTTGAAGAAAGTAATGCATTAACTGATGCTTTAACTTCATTTTCGTCTTCAGGAGACGCTTTATCTTCAATTAATACGTATTGAATTTCACGAGATTCTTCAGCTTTGAATTTTTTCTCGTTCGTTTTCATGTAGTTTGTAATTTCTTCATCAGAAATTTTAACCTCGCTATCTTTTACAGATGAAAATAAAACCGAAACGTAGTCAAAATTAACTTTGTTGGCTTCCATTCCATATTTAAATTTACCTTCACTATCCGTTGTGTAAACTCCCGCTTTAATTAAAGAATTATAGATTTGAAACTTTGCATTTAAAGCTGCATCTTTTTCTCTGTCTTTTAAATTTTGAGCTTGATCTGGATTCGCTTTAAAGAATTCTTTAAATTTTGCTACATCAAATTTTCCAGCTGCGTTTAAGAAAGTTGGATTTTGAGCGATATTTTGATCTGCTTTGAAGATCTCCATAATGTGATTTTCACCAACTCTTATTCCAAGTTTATCAAATTCGGCGGTTAATAAAGCAATTGAAACCTCTTGATCCCAAACTTGATTTGCTGCTTGAGTTGAAGTAACTCCTTGCCCACTTTTTTCTACATTACTAACTTTAATTCTGAAATCTTCAAATGAAATTCCCGTTCCATTAATACTTCCTACATCTTTTGAAGTCTGACTTAGACCGCCTTTTCTATATAAATCTTGAACTATAAAAGCCAATAATGAAAAACCAATAACTAGTATTAGAAGAAGTGAACGTTGTCTGATTTTTTGTAAAACTGCCATTTTTTATTTTGTTATTTAAAATTCTGTCTGCGAAAATACAATTATCTATTTAATAATAATAGTTGTAAAGTTATATTTTGCAATAAATTACCTTATTTTTTTTAATATTAGTCAATTATAGACATTTTAACCAATTCAATTTTATTATTTGAAGCTTCTTCGATGACAAAATTGTAGTTTCCAATGTTTATTTTATTTCCTTTTTGTGGGATTTCTTTAGTATAATCTACTATAAAACCGCCTAAAGTTCCATAGGAATCACTTTCGGGAATATTGAGTTTATAAGTTTGATTGAGATATTCAACATCTAACCTTGCTGAGAACAGAAAAACTCCTTCTTCTATTTCTTGTTCAATTCTAATCTCTTCCGAATCGTGTTCGTCTTCAATTTCACCAAAAAGCTCTTCCACAATATCTTCAATAGTCATAATTCCTGCCGTTCCACCATATTCATCTAATACAACTGCTACACTTTTTCGTTTCTTAATCAGTAAATCTAGGGCTTCTTTTATAAAAATAGTTTCGGGAACATATTCTACACGAATCAATATTGATTTTATTGTTTTTGGCTTTTTAAAAAGTTCAAAAGAGTGAACGTACCCAATGCAATCATCTAATGAATTTTGGTAAACCATAATTTTTGAATAGCCAGTTTTGATAAACATCTCTTTTAAATCTTCAACAGAATCAAGGACGTCCACGCCAGCAATTTCTGTTCTTGGCGTCATAATATCTCTAGCTTTTACTCCCGAAAATTCTAAGGCATTTTGAAAAATTTGAATTTCAGAATCCACAGTTTCATGATCTTCAAAATGGTTCATTTGTTCTGAAATATAATTCCCAAGTTCAATTTTACTGAAAAACAAAGGCACAAAATCGCCTTCTGTTTTAAAAAAACGTTTTAAAATGGTATCTGAAATCCACATTATAAAAGAAGAAACTACATAAAAAATGAGGTAGAAAATATAAGCTGGAATGGCGAAAAACTTCACAAAACTATTCGCATAAATCTGGAAAAAAACTTTTGGCAAAAATTCAGAAGTAATTAATACTATTAAGGTTGAAAGTACTGTTTGTATCAATAAATTAACAAAACTAGAAAATTCTATTCCTAGAGTTATAAACCACTGCATTAATAAATCACCCATGAAAAAACTGTAAACAACTAGTGCTACATTATTTCCAATGAGCATTGTAGCAATGAATTGAGATGGTTTTTCGGTTAGTTTAGTTAGAATATGAGAAAGGAAATTATCTTGTTTTTTTTCAATTTCAAGATATATTTTATTGGAAGAAACGAAAGCAATTTCCATTCCTGAAAAAAACGCACATAATATCAAACAGATAATGATAATTGTGATTTCCATATATTATTTTGAATTGTTTCTTGCTTCGAATTTTTTTGCAAATTTTCTTCTAAAGAAAAACATAAAAACAGATAAAGCTGCTATTGCTAAAAACAAATAATGCTCATCAGAGTCGGCACTCCAAACATCAATTGCTTTATAAACGAAGAAAATGGCAGCAAATAGATAAACGAATTGTGTGTATTTTAAGTATTTCATTATTAATAAATTTTAATTAGCCTGATCGATTTCTCCTGTGATACTTTGGGAATTTACAATTTTAAAGTCTTTACTAAAATCAATCCCTTCACCATAGGAAACTCCTTTTGGGTCTGTAAATTTAAACTTTTTTTCGGTATAAAACCACTCATTTTTTTGATCAAAATACAGTTGAGAAGTTTCTAATACCTGTCCCATTTCATTGGTGATTCTCACATTGCCTTGCAAATCAATTAAGTTGGGCACTTTATAAGAAACTGCATAATTGGAAGTTACGAATGTTCTTTTATTATTGATATCAAATAAAGTTACGTTTATCCCTTTTGGAAATTCGGTAAATGGGTAAGTCACCGAAGCATAATCTAACATTTTTGGACTGATCAATATCGATTTTATTCTACCAGAATCGGTATATTTCATATTGAAATCGTCGGCTTCACCACTAGGAGCAAATTCGGAAAAATTTTGTTTTTGAACTTCCTTAAAATTACTTTCACAAGAAAAAAGGGCTGATACCAAAAGTAGTAAAAGGCCATAATTTCCGATTGTGAATTTATTAAAAGTCATAATTGTGGACGATTAAAATCTGAAAAAACCAGACTACTATTTTTCTAATAGAAACGTCTTTTTTGGAACCATTTATCGTTAAGAGAAAGTCCGATAGTAATATTGGTATAATTTTCTTGAACTAAACCAGCCGAAGTTGTTCCTCTTTGTCCGTATTCAATTCCAATATTAATGTTTGAAAACACCCCTATTAGCGGCAATCCTAAACCTCCTGTTATAGCATAATCCTTAATAGAAGTAGTATTGACAATCAATCCCGTATTTTCATATCTCAAACCAGCTCTATAAGTAATTTTCTCATAGTATTTTGAGAAGGAGTTATAGTTTGGAATATAAAAACCACCAAGTGAAAAACGGGTAGAATTTTCATAATTTACATCATTAATATCGTTAAATCTGTTGCCCATAGCGCTGCTTTTTTGAAATGTAATTTCTGTTCCAAGCATCCATTTTTTATTTTGACCAACACCGAAACCAACGGCTAATTTTGAAGGTATAGTCAGTGTTGTATTGGCAACATCTATATCTGAAGGCTGCACTAGAATTTCGGCTCCCGTTGATGAATATTGAATTGTTGCAATATTTCTTGAATTTGAGGAGCTTAATTTCGAGTCTGGAGAATAGGTTAAACTTGCAAATCCATTCAGTTTTTTATTGATTGGAGTTGTATAATTAATTCCTGCAGTCAAAGTTCCTCCTGATACATCAGAAAGATTTTTCTCTCTCGAACCGTATTGAAGTCCTTCGATAAATCGGAAAGAATAGGTTTGAATTTTTCCGAAATTGTAACTATAATCGATACCTACACTTAATTTTTTTGAAAGAGCATATCCAAGTCCTAAAAAGACTTTGTTTATTCCGCCAGAACCTGTATATTGTTTAATTTCTTGAGGATTTGTAGCTGTTGCTGCAACTGTAGATTGGATGTTATAACCTACAGATGAATACGGCATTAATCCAAAACCAACTCCTAATTTTCCTAATGGAAGACCAACTGCAAGATAATCCATCGCTGTTCTTCTCGCTTTTTCGCTTTGAGAATTAGTCGATAAATTGGTTGTTAAGTAGGTTCCACCCAACGAAAAGGTAGTTAATTTTAAATTAGAGTACGAGGCTGGGTTTTGAAAATTCAAGTGAATACTATCAGAGTAAATTGTCAACCCTCCCATTGCACGATTTTCGGCAGTTCCTTTAAATTTTACATCACCAATTCCATAAAATGAATAAGGAGAAGAAGTTCCCTGTTGGGCAAATGAAATAAGGGTAAAAAATAAAAAAACGGGTACTATAAGTTTTTTAATCATTTTTGATTTTGTGTTGAAATGTTTGGTTCAAACTCTCTAATAGGAAATTTGAATTGGCAAATATGGTATTTTTTAATCGTTTAGCCAAAAATTCTGCGTCTCCACCAGTTAAAATTATAATAAATTTAGGATATTCGACTTCATATTGTGAAATAAAACCTTCAATTTCGTTAATAACACCATTTATTACTCCTGAATTAATAGCTTCAAAAGTTGAATTTCCAATTAAGGGAATTTTTTGCAATTCTGAATCTTGGTCTTTAATCAATTCTAATGTTTGTAGCGGCAATTTAGCGGTATAATTATGAAGCGATTCAAATCGGAGTCGAATTCCCGGCGAAATTGCACCACCAAGATAATTGTCATTATCATCAATAAAATCATAAGTTATGCAGGTTCCGGCATCAATTACCAATCGGTTTTGATTGGGATATTTTAAAACGGCGCCACTAGCCAAAACCATTCGATCTATTCCTAAAGTGTTGGGTGTAGAATAAGTATTTGTAAAAGGAAAAGGAAAATCAGATGAAATGAAATGAATGTTTATTAGACTTTCAAATTCTATAAAAGCTTCTTTTGGGATATTCCCAACAGAGGCAACCACCAATTCTGTAGCTTTTTTATATTTATTTAAAATAAAATGCAATTCATTTTGAAGATCCGAACTATTAAAATAGAATTGTTCTAAAAGGGTACTTCCCTCAAATACAGCAACTTTAATTCTGGTATTTCCGATATCGACTGCTAAAAGCATAATTTATTATTAGATGTTGCAAAGGTACGAATTGATTTTTTTTAATAATTGTTTTGTATAAATTAAAATTCGCCCTATATTTGCCCCCGCTAAGCAAGGTACCTTAGCTCAGTTGGTAGAGCAATGGACTGAAAATCCATGTGTCCCTGGTTCGAACCCTGGAGGTACCACAAAAAACCCCTTAACAATTTGTAAATCAAATAGTTAAGGGTTTTTCTTTTCTTAAGTGTAAAACAAAGTGTAAAACAATCTACAACTTATCTTTTTTCAAATTGTATATAATTGTATAAACAAGTATATGCATGTGTGCTGGGTTTAGCAACATTTTTCTATAAAAAATCCTTACTTCTAAAATCTACTTTATTTTATCAATATATTATTGAAGTGATACATATTGGAAAATCCGATAACATCTTCACTTTCTCCAGAACGATTATGAAAAGAATGCTATTATTTTTGATCTTGATTTCATTAAGTTTTTATAATAATTTAGTTTTTGCTCAAATTATTTCCGTTACTTCTGCAACAGATTTCAATGTTGTTACAGGAACTACCAGTTTTGCTAATGGAGCTACTAGCGCAAGGCTTCAGTTCTTTTATACTGGCGGCAGTTCAGTCGACCGGTACCATTAAGGATACAGATATTGGTAACGTAAAACGTGTTCGCGCTATTAGAATCTTTTAACTATCCTACTAATTTGGAACACCTATCGGTGTTGTCTGTGACTTCGCATACAAATTAATGGCCTAAGTTCGCTTTTCTGTGATGTTTCAGATAGTTTAAAATAAACACTCCAATTAACATCTAACAAAGAAGTAATTTTTTATACACAACAATTCACATTTGGAATATTTATTAGGATTTAACTCGGGCGATATTGATTTGACTTAAAATCAATTTTTTTTCATCCTTTTTAGTAGTTTAAATTATTCTTCATAGATGAAATATACTCATGGGGTGATTTCCCAACAACATCCTTAAAACAAGTAAAGAATGGATTATAGGATGAAAATCCAACCTCTTTTGAGAGTGACTCTAATGTATTTGTGGCTAAATAATTATTATTAATTAATTCTAATGAATTTTGAATTCTTGATATTTTCTTATAATCTGAAAATGATAATTTAGAATGGTATTTAAATATATATTTTAAATGACTAATAGGGATATTTAAAACTTGAGCTAAGTCGTTCAAAGAAAATTTAGGATTTCTAAAATAATTATTCTTATATAAAATAGCATTTAATTCAAATAGGTATCGTTCAATTTTAAAACTTATTTTTTCCTTAAGCAATTGATCCTGGTTATTATTTATTTTAATTTTTGAATTCGTATTCCAATAATTATTGCTAATTGAATCGGAATTATTTTTAGAAAGTTCTGTCTGTAAATAAGAATAGCCATAAAGTATTGCTGGATTCGATAAAATTAGTATAAACAATACAATCCAAACTAATGCGGTTACCCAAAGATACTTTAAAGAATAATCTATACCTGAAGGCTCAAAAAATAAATATTCTCTATAATATAAAAAAAAGAAACGCGAATTAAAAGCAATTATGACAATAAATAGTAGGACAGTCCATTTTTTAATTAAATTGTTTTGCGTTATTGTAAAATTTAAAGTTGCTTTTTTGTGCCACACATTTTTTTTAAGCAGTAAAAAAATCATTAGGATGTATACCGCAGAATAAACCGCAAAAAATTGACTGAAAAAATAGTGTAATTTATAACCAACAATTCTGTCAAAGAGTAATAATTCTCTTTCTATTATTGCTAACAGTAGAAATAGTATATGAATTAAATCTTTAAAAATTAAATGTTTTTGATTTTTGATTAAATATTTAAAATATAAATAAAAACTAGGTAGAAATAAAGTAATATAAATATTTATTTTTAAATAAAGAATCTTAAAATAAATATCGTTATAAATTTCTCCAATTCCAGCAATCAACTTTAGTGTACTTGATATAAAAATTATAAACAATAAAAAAGAGTTTAATATTTTGTTGTATTTAGAATTTTTAAGGGTTATAAATACTAGAATATAACCTACTAAACCTGCTAAAATGAGTATAATATTAGTAGTCATAGAGGGTAGGTTTTTACTAGTTACTTAATAATTTTATTTAAAAAAAAGCTTTAATTTTCTATTTTTAGTAAATGCTAAATTAAAAAAATATTAATAATTGAAGTGTTTTTTTTGTTACTAAAAACTGTAAATTATTACTAAATATTTAAAAAAAAGCTGCCCTCCATCAAAGATTGCTTTTCTGTAATTGATTGGTAGAGTAATATTGCAAATTATTACAAAATCAATTCAATATAATATGAAAAAAATTATCCGTTTAATGCTATTTGTTATTGTCGTATTTCACGTTGGCGTTGTAAAAGCTCAAGTACCCGGTGCATCCACTAATTTGGTGGTTACACCTCTGAACACAGGCGGCACGATACAATTCACTGCACCTGCAAGTGATGGTGGATCTGCTATCACCAATTATGAGTATTCTATTGATAATGGTGCTACCTGGGTTACTCCGTCTCCTGCTATTACTTCAAGCCCATTGAATATAAGCAGTGGTTTAACAAATTGTACATCCTATCAAATTAAAATAAGAGCAGTTAATGCTGCGGGAAGTGGAACTGAATCAACTGCAGTTCAATTGATTCCTGTTCCATCGGTGAATATAGGAGTGCAATGGACGCAACGCACATCAGCTTCAAATAATGATTGGAACAGTGTTACCTATGGTAATGGCATATTTGTTGCTGTTTCATCCACTGGTACCGGTGACCGTGTAATGACTAGCCCGGATGGTATAACGTGGACTTCAAGAACCTCAGCTGTGGATAACGAATGGACTAGTGTTACCTATGGTAATGGCAAATTTGTTGCTGTTGCACGAACAGGTACCGGTGACCGAGTGATGACCAGTCTTGATGGCATAAATTGGACGGCCCAAACTTCAGCTGCAGATGATGATTGGAGGAGTGTTACCTATGGTAATGGCTTATTTGTTGCAGTTGCCTTCACTGGTGAAGGTAACCGAGTGATGACCAGTGAGGACGGGGTAACCTGGACGGCCCGGACTTCACCTGCGAGTAATAACTGGACTAGTGTTACCTATGGTAATGGCTTATTTGTTGCTGTTGCTGAAGGTGGTAACGGTAACCTAGTGATGACCAGTCCTGATGGTATAAATTGGACGGCCCAAACTTCAGTAGAGGATAACAACTGGAATAGCGTTACGTATGGTAATGATTTATTTGTTGCTGTTTCATCCAGTGAAACCGGTAACCAAGTGATGACCAGCCCTGATGGTATAACTTGGACTGCCCAGAATGTTGCAAACAGCGGGAAGTGGGCTAGTGTTACTTATGGTAATGGATTATTTGTTGCTGTTGCCAACGATATTATGGGTAACAAAGCGATTATAAGTCCCGATGGAATAAATTGGAGTAATGGTGCTTTTCCTGTAACAACTTATTATAGTAGTGTTACGTATGGCAATGGCATATTTGTCGTGGTTTCAAATAGGGGCGCCGGCACCAAGGTGATTACAAGTGATAAAGTGGCGGATGCTCCGGTAATTACTGCCGTCACTCCAAGGAACAATGGCTTAAGCGTTAGTTTTTCACAAGCCAACTCAGTGAATGCTTCTTCAGTATTAAATTACGAGTATTCAACAGATAATGGCAACACCTGGGTTGCTCACACATCTTCTACTAGCCCAATAACGATTAGTGGCCTAACCAATGGAACAACATATAATGTCAAAATAAGGGCTATTAATGCCGCCGGAACCTCATGTGCCAGCTCAGCGTTTTTGGGAACCCCTGTACTGGGTACCGTACCAGATGCACCTACTAATTTGGTGGTTACGCCAATCAATACAGGCGGCATAATAGAGTTCACACCACCTGTAAATGATGGAGGTTCAGACATCTCCAATTACCAATATTCAACCGATAATGGAAGTACTTGGATAACCCCATCTCCTGCCATTAGAACAAATCGAATTGTCATCAACAGTGGGTTAACCAATTGTACAACTTATCAATTTAAATTAAGGGCAGTAAATGATGTTGGAGTTGGAGCTGAATCGTCTGTTCAATTGATTCCTGCGGCGGTAGATGTTTTGGGAGCAAGCTGGACATCAAGAACCTCGGCTGTAAATAACAACTGGCAGAGTGTTACGTATGGAATTGTAAACGGTAATGGCAAATTTGTTGCTGTTTCCAATACAGGTACAAATAACCGAGTCATGACCAGTACTGATGGGATAAGTTGGACGGTCGGGACTTCAGCTTCGAGTAAGAACTTTTTTGGTGTTACTTACGGCAATGGAAAATTTGTTGCTGTTTCCGCAAATAGCGGTGCAACAGCAGCAATGTATAGCACAGATGGAATTGCCTGGGTATTAGGAAACACTCCCAATGTTAATAATCAATGGTCTAGTGTCACTTACGGCAATGGTCTATTTGTAGCGGTGTCTCGAACTGGTAGCAATAGCCGAGTGATGACGAGCCCTAATGGAATTAACTGGACATTAGGTACCTCAACTGGGACTGGTAAGAACTGGCAGAGTGTTACGTATGGTAATGGCTTATTTGTTGCTGTTTCCGACACTGTTGGTATTGGTAACCAAGTGATGACAAGTCCGGATGGTACAACATGGACGATAAGGACTTCAGCAGCGGATAATAGCTGGAATAGCGTTACGTATGGTAATGGCTTATTTGTTGCTGTTGCACGAACAGGTACCGGTGACCGAGTGATGACCAGTCTTGATGGGATAAATTGGACGGCCCAAACTTCAGCTGAAGATAATGGATGGAGGAGTGTTACCTATGGTAATGGCTTATTTGTTGCTGTTGCCTTGGATGGTAATGGTAACCTAGTGATGACAAGTTATGATGGCATAACATGGACTTCCAGGACTTCAGCTGCGGATAATGGATGGAATAGCGTCACCTACGGCAATAATCTATTTGTGTCGGTGTCTTCTTCTGGGGTGATGACAAGTAGTTTTGCTTCGGCGACAGATGCTCCTGTTATTACTTCCGCTATTATGGGAAGCACATCTACCCTTAATTTTACCCAGTCTGGTCCTGTAAATGCATCGGCAACCAGCAATTACGAATATTCTACTGACAATGGCAGTAACTGGAGTTCGGTTTCGCCTGCAGCTACGACTAGTCCTTTATCTATAACCAGTTTGTCAGGAGGTGCAAATTCGATCATGTTGCGTGCTGTAAATAGTGTGGGTAGTTCATGTCCTTCTAATAATTTTTTTCTACCTCCAACAGCAACTGCTCAAACTTTATGCGGTAGCAAAACCGTTGCTGATTTAGTAGCTACGGGAACCGATTTAAAATGGTATGATGTAGCGACTAACGGAAGTGCTTTAGCTTCATCAACACCCTTAGCTACAGGAACCTATTATGTTTCACAAACTTTAAATAGTAGTGAGAGCGAAAGAACATCGGTAGCGGTTACTGTAAATCCGAGTGCTGTAACTTCAAGTGCTATAAAATTATCAAATGCCTCTGTTCATGTAACCATTTTACCATCGTTATCCAATAATTGGTCCGTTAGTGGTGGTTTAGATCAAGGATTATTTTCGATATCAAATAATACTATGCTCAATTTTAATAACGTTGCTAATTACAATAGTACTTCTTCAAATGTATATCTTGTAAATGTTTCCAATGGCTGTACAACTATAAATCTTACTATTACGATTAGTCCATTTTGCGGTAAATGGGACTAAATATGCGTAATGATGCTTTGAGATAAAATTCTTCTAAAAACACCCCAAAAAAGTGGAATACTATTTGGGGGTGTTTTTTTGTTGAAAAATATTTTAAATAATAATATAATTTGAATAATTTGAAATTAACAAAAAATAGTAAGCTATAATAAATACTAAATAGTTATTTTAAGTATATTTCCATTAATTTGTATAATCTTCAAGTTAATATTACAATGAAAATAAAAAAATCGAAACCAATGATTCAACATTTGTAAACCTTATAGATTTTAGTTAAGATTTTGTTTTGGATATTAAATCAAAAAAAACCACCTGCCGAAACAAGTGGTTTTAATTACAACTAACAAATTCAAAAAATATTATTGTTTTACTAACTTCAAAGTAGTTTCTCTATCGTTAGTATCGGTAGCTTTTACAAGGTAAATTCCATTGTTCAAATCACTAATTTCAAATTGTGATTCGGAACTAAAATTGCTTTTATAACTTTTAACCAATTGTCCCGTAATTGAATAAATAGCAACCTTAGTAGTATTGGTGCTTAAAGTAAAATAATTAGATGTTGGATTAGGGGAAAGGGTAATTGTTTTAGTAGATTCAATTTCGTTATTCCCTAAAACAGCTAATTTGTTTCCAAAAACTCTAAAACCACCAGGTTCAATACTAATATTCATAGCTGTATTGGTAACCCCAAAGGTAGAATTATCCATTAAATTAGCCCAAGTGCCAGTAAATGGAAAACCGCCTGCAACATTGTAAGTAACATCTGTAAAATTGGTTAATACAAATACATAACTTAAATCAGGAGTTTGAACATTATTTGTGTAAACATCCAATCTTGGATGACCCGTATTGCCTATATTCCAAGAGAAAGAACCATTTTCAAATACATCTTGGCTCTTCTTTAAATCAATCATTTTGGCCCAATTATTATAAATTGAACTTCTGTTGGTGTCCGTTAACCAATTTCCAGTCCATTGTGGCTGTGGTTTGGTATCTAATTTACAATCGGGAGAGGAATAGGATACCGATCCGTTATTGCAAGTCCATAATGAATTTTCCCAACCTAAATCCCCAAAGTGCCATATCATTTTAGGTCCAGGTACTAATAAATGTACAGCTCCCATAGCTGATAATCTTTGTTGTACTTTCGTCAAATTTCCTTGTGTTTGTCCTACTTCATTTAAAGCCTTGTAGGCAATTCTTTCTTCGTCATGGCTTTCTGCATAACCTATAAATCGATTCGTTGTGGCGTCAGCTACTCCTGAAATATCGGAAAAATTGCCTTTCATTAATTCCGAATAGGAATCGGTCATTTTTCTCCAAAACATAATTCCTTTCGTATCGCCTGAGCGCAAATAATTAGCCCATTCGGTCTCTTCTAAAGCAGAACCACCATTTCCTAAATGTTCGAAAATAACATAAAAATTAGGATCTAATTCCCATTGTTTATCTGCGTACCACTTCATTTTTGCAACTCGATCACTCAAATAAGAATTAGTACAAGCCTCTTGACCACCAGAAACGCTCGGCGGACAAGCATTGGTAAATCCTTTGGTTAAATCCCAACGAAAACCATCAATTTTGTAATCCTGAATCCAAGTTTTTATAGTTTTAATCACATACGTATTGGTAAGATTATTTGGTTCTCTAAAGTGATTTAAATCGCTTCCAACACTGTAAGAGTGCATTGCGCTTTGATTCACATATGGATTTTCTGAAGTTGTGGCAACAGCATCTCCCCATCCATCTCCATCTGCGTCATTCATCCACATTCTAACTAATGGAGAACGACCAAAAACATGGTTTAAGGCTAAGTCTAAAATAACAGCAATACCATTTTGATGACACACATCAATGAATTCTTTTAATTTAGCGGGAGTCCCATATCTTTTATCAGGAGCCATATGGAATGCGGTGTTATAACCCCAGCTTAAATTACCTTCAAATTCCATTACTGGCATTAATTGAATAGCATTGATTTTTAAATTTTTGAAATAGTCAATTTTATTAATTAAATTTTGGTAGCTTCTATCAGCATCAAAATCTCTCACTAGTGCTTCATATATAACCAAATCTTTTTTCTTCGGTTTTACAAAATTTGTGGTTGCACTACTCCAATTGTAATTGAAAAAAGTAGAATTTCCTGTTTGCAAAACGGAAACTTCTCGCTCTTGTCCAGGAGCAATAGTATTATAAATTGGCAAATTTGGAAATACTCCTAAAGTTGCTATTTCAGGATCGTCAAAAGGGGATAATACCAAACTTGAAAAAGGGTCTGCCGTTTTTACAATTGCAGGAGAATTTGATGGTAAATTGGTCATATCACAAACCCAATACTGGTAAGCATACACCGTTCCAGGTGTTAATCCAGTTAATTTCAACCAAAATTTTCCGGTTGTTGGGTCCTTTTTCATAGCATAACTAGAGGTTGGAGCCCAATTATTGAAATTACCTGCAACGTATACAAAATCTTTGAATGGTGCATTTAAAACTAAAGTAGCTATTGTATTGTCGCTGGAATCATAATTAATTCCGTCTTCCATACCATCAGGTAATGGAGCTGAAATAACTCCTGGATTCACAATTACGGTAAACTTTTTCGATATTGTTGTGGTTCCTAAAGTTGCTGATACAACATATACTTTATTTGTAGTCACATTGGTGTCACCACAAGTAAAAAATGATGTTGGCGCATTAGAACACGACGAAATAGGAACTCCGTTAGCAGTAACTGAATAAATTGCATTTCCGCCGGTATTGTTAGCCACGATATTAGTATTATAACCTGAGGAAACTATGGTATTACTGTTCTCTGTTGGTGAAACAAGTGACAATTGAAATGCACCAACATTTAATACAATATCCTGAGATTTTTTATCGCCAGTACCGTTTTTAGCTTTAATTAAAAAACCTACTTTAGCCACTGAAGTACTTCCGAAGAAAGTAAAAACAGATGGGTTGTAGGTAAAAGAATAGGTGTCTGCAGCTGAATTGTAGGTCATCAACTTTGAGGGATCAGAGTTGTCCCAACTACCATCTCCATTATAAGATATAAGTGCATTATTAGAATCTAAAGCCCATACCCAAGCATACAATTGATTATTTGAAACTCCCCAGGTAGCTTCGTTTATTGAAGACCCATTAACTGTGATAGTAAGAGCTTGGTTTCCTTCAAAGGTAGGATTAGGAAGATAAGAATAGGTAACTGTTTGTACTTGAGCAGCTAAAAAGAATGGAAAAAGGAATAGCAAAATAATATTTTTCATGCCTACATTTTTAAATTTCCGAAATAATAAAAAAAACAACCCTAAAAAAATGGTTCTTTATAAAATAACAAATCCCACTTGAATTTCTTCAAGTGGGAATTTGTTAGAGTAAATCAATTATATTGGCATTAAACGCAAATTATAATTTGCTGAATTTCTAACGTCAAGTACAACTTTATAATTACGAGCAGCAGGAACTTTCATGTTTCCACCGTTTAGTTTAATTTTATACTGATTACCAGTTGTAGCGTTTTCTGTATTTCCAGATAATGTTCCCATTTTTACTGACCAATCATCTTTCAAACGAATTAAAAATTCATCTGCAGTTAATGCTAGATCTTTAGTATACATTCTGAAATAAGGTGAAGCAGGATTAGTATCAAAAGTTAGATACGTTGGAGTTCCCCATCCATTTGGAGTCGCAGCTCCAATTATTGCTACTTGTCTTTTAGCCATAGTATAAGTACCAGCAGGCCAATTTACAGTAAAGAAATAAGTTCCAGCACCGTCAACTGGCTTGATGTTATTTCCTCCTAAAGTTCCAGAATAAGAACCATTGGCATTGCTTTCTCCTCTATCTCGTCCAGACCATGTTGGATCTGCATTGAATTTAAATTCAGGGCTAGGAACATTCATCCAAACGAAACCTTCGTATTTTCCATCGTTTCCAGCAGAAAATAATGTAGCAGAGTTTCCTGCTCCTGACCAATCAGCAAAAGTACTAGCTCCACCGTAGCTTCCTGGTACCCATATTTTTGTGAATTCGTCAAAAGTATCGTAAGGAGTTGCAGTAATTGTTACTTCGTTAGAAACAGCTGTAACACCATTCGTAGAACTTGCTAATTGAGTAGAGGGTTTTCCGATAATTCTAATTTTAAAAGAACCAGAAGTTCCTATAGAACCACCTGCACTTAAAAGTAAATTATTTAAATCCCTTTGATTCATAACTTTTTCATTAGTAGCAGCATCTGAATTATATGTTGCTAATGGAATAGAAGGTGATGTAAGTGTAAAACTTTGAGTGCTTACAACAGCTTGCATAGAATAAGAAACTGCCGCAGAGAATCCGAATTGCGCAGAAGTCCAAGTAGCATTAAATGCAGTTGTTCCAGCAGTAGCACCTGTTAATACAAATGTTCCTCCAGTTGGTGCAGTCATGCTAATTGTGTTAGAAGATGCAACTGGATCTAACTCGTCATTACTACAAGATACAAAAGTTGAAATTGTACCTACTAGTAAAATTAAACTTAAAAATATTTTTTTCATAATTTGTTTATTTAAGTTTCCTTGGAGCATTCACTCCAAGGAAAAATTAATTATTAATAACCTGGATTTTGTTGTAAGGTTGGATTAGAACCAATTGCAGCAGATGGAATTGGGAACAAGTTGAATTTAGGATCTATACTAGTTCCTGCTTGTACATTTCCTTTCCATTGCCAATTGTAAGTACCACCAGAATATTTACCAAAACGGATCAAATCTTGTCTTCTATGTCCTTCCCAGTATAACTCACGAGCTCTTTCGTCTAAAACAAAGTTCAAGGTGATATCTGCTGCAGTTACAGCATTAGCTCCAGCTCTTGTTCTTAACATATTTACATAAGTAGCAGCTTGAGTAGTACTTCCTTGACCTCTAGCAGCTAATTCAGCATACATTAAGTAGGCATCCCCTAATCTAAATAATGGGAAATCAATGTCTACGAAAGTTCCTGAAGCATCAGAACCTTGACCACCTGTTGACTTAACGTTTTTGTATTTTTGAACAGCATAACCATCAGTAAAGTTTCCAACGTTTCCAATTGATAAATTTTGACCTGATGTATAGAACATTCCTCTAGGATCTCCAGCAAATTTTCCTACTAATTCTGGTCTAGTTCTTAATCCAGCCCATCCACCACTTACTCCAGAAGTAGATGGATTCATAGAACCTCCTACAGATGCATGTGTAATGAAAGTAGTTCCTCCCCATGTTTGGGTGTTAATACCATCAAAACGAATTGGGAAAATGATTTCTGATTGAGAACCATTTACATCATTATCTGCCATAAATAATTTAGCATAGCTTGAACTTGTATTGATAGAATAAGAAGAACTTAATACAGGTGCAAGAGCAGTAGCAGCTTCTGCAAATTTATCTTGATTGATATATACTTGAGCGTTCAAGTACATTTTTGCCAATAACATTTTACCAGCAACTTTATCAATTCTTCCGTATTCATTAGCTCTAGAAGCTACTAAATCTCCATCAATAGCATTTAACTCGCTAACTATGTAATTAAACATAAAAGCTCTGTCTTTTTGTGGAGGAAGTGAATATCCTACTGCATCATTCTCAGTTACGAAAGGAATATTTCCAAACATATCCATTAAGTTCCAATAAGAGAAAGCTCTTAAGAAACGAGCTTCTGCTCTAAAGTTAACAATTTGTGCACGAGTTGCAGCAGTTACATTTCTACTATTTAACTTGTCATCTGATGTTTGACGAAGAAACTCATTGCATAGTGAAACTTGGTACATACCACGAGAAAACATAGCATAGATGAACTCATTGTTAGACCCCCATGTTTGGTTGTTTAATGCAGGTAAGTTACCATCAGCCCAACCGATAATTGCCTCATCAGTTGTAACTTCATTTAATTGCCAGTAAGCTCTTAAATATTGACCAAAACCACCATCAATTCCAGAAATATCTGGAGCGCCATTAGGACCACCTTGACCTGATGTTGCTAATCCCATATACAATTTAGCTAAAAATTGCTTATAGGCAGCTTCATTTTGAAATAGACTCTCTGAAGTTACATAATCAGAATCTTCTTCCGTAACTGCAATGTCTTTTGAACAAGATACAGTAAACATAGATGTTACTGCAACTAAAAACAATAGACTTAATATTTTATTTTTCATAACGTTTTTTAATTAAAAGTTAACATTACATCCTATTACATACATTCTAGCTCTTGGGTAGATCATATTGTCAATACCTCCAAAAATCTCAGGATCTAATCCACTATATTTTGTAATAGTTAGTACATTTTGAACACCTAAAGATAATTTAGCAGATGTATTTTTACCAAATGGTTGGCTAAAGTTATATCCTAGAGAAACGTTATCTAACTTAATGAAAGATGCGTTTTGAATATAATAATCAGAAAAATATCTGTTATTTCCTTCATTTACAAATCCTGTATTGAAAAAGCTTGGATTTATATTGTTTAAAGGAGTAAGTTGGCTAATTGATTTAGCTAAATAACCATTTGAAGAATCTACATTATTGTAATTGTAGTTTCCTGTACTAGCTCTCCAAGCCATTGAGAAATCCCATTTTTTGTAAGTCATATTCGACATTACACCAAAAGTGAAATCTGCATATGGTTTTTTATAACGGTACATATCTTTAGAGTTGATTACACCATCTCCATTTCTATCTACATAAACTCCTTCTAAAGGCTTACCATCAGTTCCGTATACTTGTTCGTATACATAGAATGAATATGGAGCGTATCCTGAAGATTGTATTTGAATTTGGTTACCAACGCCTCCAGAAATATCACCTGCACCAAGTCCAGGTGCATCAGTACCATCAGTAGCTGTAGCGGTAATTTCTCTTTTTTGGTAGTTCGTATTAAAATTAAGATTCCAAGTAAAGTTATTTGATTTAACAACATCGGCATTCAAGTTCAATTCAACACCTCTTGTTCTAAGGTTACCATAATTTCTTGGACCAGTATTAGAAAGATTCGCACCATCAGGATAAGCAACACCTTTTGCTAACATGTCTTTGGTTTCTTTTTGGTAAAAGTCTAAACTACCTTTAACTTTATTGAATAATTCAAAATCAGAACCCAAGTTAGTAGAAGTAACTGTCTCCCATTTCAACAAAGAAGTATAAAATAATGGGCTAATAGGATTATAAACAGTATTTCCAAAACTATAATATGACCCTGCTGACGCTCCTAAATAAGTTGGCAAATAGGGAAAATAGTTGTAATTTAAATCTTGTTGTCCAGTTTGACCCCATCCAGCTCTAATTTTTAAACTTGTTATAGATTTGCTATCTTTTAAGAAGCTTTCATTAGAAGCTACCCAAGCAAATGCTGCTCCAGGGAAAATTGCAATTTGGCTTGTAGGATCAAATCTATTAGAAGTATCTCTTCTTAAGTTAAGAGTTAATAAATACTTACCGTCAAAACCTAAATTGGCTCTACCAAAATAAGATTCTGTCATAAAAACTGGATTCAAATAATAACTAGTTGAATTAATAGGATTTATAGGATTATTAACATTTCCAGTATTGAAACTTTCTTGTTTTGTTCTTAAAAAACTATGTCCAGCAGTAACATCAACATTTAATTTACCAAACTTTTTAGTATAGTTAAAATAGAATTCTAATGATTGTTGAGTACTAGTTCCCCATCCAGAAGATGAATTTCCTAACCCAACACCATTATTATACAAACCGCTGATACTTTGACTGCTTAATTCATAAGCACTTGTTCCTGTAGAACGGTCAACAGCAGCAATAGCAGTAAATTTTAATTCTGGTAAAAAATGGAATTTATAATCCGCTTGAATACTTCCTAAATAACGATACGATTTATTAGTATTATTAGTTTGTCTCAATTTAGCAACTGGGTTGTCTGTTGCTTGGAAATTTGGATTTCCTGAAGCATCATACCACTCAAAAAATCCACCATTTAATCCAGTAGTATTGTATACCGATTGAGTTGGATCAAAAGTAACCGCATCTTTAATTGAGCCTTCATCAGCATAACGATTTTTAGTTACCGTTAAATTACCATTAATAGCAATTTTCAAGTGATCGTTAAAGAAAGATGGATTTAAACGAAGTGCCGTAGTGGTTCTATCGTATTTAGAAGTCTCTAAAATACCTGGAATATAAGAATGTCCATAAGAGAAAGAAGCAGGAAGCGCTCCAAACAAAGACCCTCTCATAGAAACATAAGTATCTACAGTTACAGAATTAGAGAAAATTTCTTTTTGCCAATCTGTAGATGCAGTCCCCAATCTCGCCAATCTAGTTGGATCAATATTGTATTGTGCAATATTAGCTGGATTTGTCATAAATGCTCTAAAATCATCTGCTGAAGTTGCATTTAATTTCTTTGCTAAGGTATTTACCGTAAATGTGTTGCTCACACTCACTTTTAAATCCCCTTTTTCTCCTTTTTTAGTTGTAATAACAATTACACCTGCAGAGGCACGGTTACCATAAATAGCAGTAGAAGAAGCATCTTTTAAAACAGATATAGTTTCAATATCATTTGGATTAATAGAATTAATTCCGTTTTCAATTTGAACGCCATCCACAACAATTAAAGGATCATTTTTAGCACTAAAAGACGATTCTCCACGAATTCTGATTGCAGCACCATCTCCTGGGCGACCACCTTGTGTTACTACTACACCGGCAGCTCTACCGTTTAAAAGTCCTTCAACTGTAGAAACGTAACCTTTGTTCATTTCTTTAGTTGTTAAAACTTCTACGGCTCCAGTAGCGTCTTTTTTCTTTACAGAACCATAACCTACTTGAACTACTACTTCATTTAATACGTTTGCGTCTTCTTGAAGACTTACAGTAATTGAAGTTTGATTGGAATAGACAATTGTTTCGGATTTAAATCCAATGAATGAAAAAACGATTTTGTCGCCTTTCACTACTTTTGACAATTGAAATTTTCCATCTAAATCTGTGGCAACACTTTTAGATGCGCCAGCTACTACTACATTTACCCCAGGTAAAGCACGCCCTGATGTTTTATCAAGTACAACTCCGCTTAAAGTACTCTGAGCCAGAACACTAAACGGAAGTAGTAAGAATAAAAATAACAACTTTTTGTAAATTGTTTTCATAAATTTTGTTTAAGTTAAAAATTGGTTTTTTTGCTTATATTTATACTTCGAAAGATTAAATTTATATATTATTTAACAACTTCAAAACAAAAACTTAAAATTAGGGTTACGAAAACGTGATAGTGTTGAAAAGTTTATTGATTATTTGTCATTTTAATCCTAATTTTACACATAATTAAAAAAAATACGTACTTAATTATCAAATATTAATTTATCATTTTCGCATGAAGAAAAAAATTACTTTAAAACAAATTGCTAGAGAACTCGATGTTTCTATCTCAACTGTTTCAAAATCATTACGCAATAGCCTGGAAATCAGTGAAGATACAAGGCAAAAAGTACAAGCTTTTGCTAAATTTTATAATTACAAACCAAATAATATCGCTTTAAGTCTAAAAAACCGAAAAACGAAAACCATTTGCATCATAATCCCAGAAATTATTCATCACTTTTTTACTACCATAATTAGCGGTGTGGAGCACGTTGCAAATCAAAATGGATACAATGTTATCATCTGTCTATCGGACGAATCATTTGACAAAGAAGTCATTAATATGGAAATGCTGGCCAATGGAAATATCGATGGATTTATCATGTCGTTATCCAAAGAAACTCAGCAAAAAAAGGACTTTCACCATATTACCGAAGTAATTAACCAAGGGATGCCAGTAGTAATGTTTGACCGAGTTACCAATGATATTCTTTGTGATAAAGTAATTATTAATGATCATTTAGCTGCCTTTAATGCTACTCAATTTTTCATCGATAAAGGCCTAAAAAAAATTGCTTTAATAACCACAGTTGACTACGTAAGTGTTGGAAAATTAAGAACAGAAGGCTACATAAACGCCTTAAAAAATAACGACATAAAAGTAGATGAAAGCCTAATAATTCGAATAGAAGATACAGAACATTATGAGGATTCTATTGAACAACTGTTAAAATCAAAATCTCCTCAAGCTATATTTGCGGTTAATGAATTATTTGCTGTAACAGCCATAAAAGTAGCAACAAGATTAGGTATAAAAATACCGGAAGAATTATCGATAATAGGATTTACAGACGGATTAATTTCTAAATATTCCTCTCCAAGTATTACTACAGTGGGTCAAGATGGTATTAAAATGGGTGCAAAAGCAGCAAAAATGTTAATCGACAGACTAGAAGCGGAAGAAATTGAAAATGAAGATGGCGAAATCGAAGAACATTATCGAACTGAAGTTATTGAAACTGAATTAGTAGAAAGAGAGTCGACAAAATCATAATTAATTTCTCAAATTAATTTTTGTTTTAAAAAAAATTATATATTTACGGCAGATTATCAAAGCTTATATTTTTACTTCGAAAATTTAAAATAAGTTTTGATAAGCAACGCGCTTATCACTATAATCTTTATTATTAAACGATAATGGAAAAGCGTAAATTAAGTTTCTGGGAAATTTGGAACATGAGTTTTGGTTTCTTAGGAATACAATTTGGTTTTGCTCTCCAAGGAGGATTCATGTCTCGAATTTTCCAAACTTTAGGAGCAGAACAAGATGCAATCCCCTTACTTTGGATTGCAGCCCCACTTACAGGTCTAATTGTACAACCAATAATTGGATATTTATCTGATAACACTTGGCATCCCAAATTTGGAAGACGCAAACCGTTCTTTCTAATTGGAGCAATTTTGAGCACTTTAGCATTGTTTTTAGTGCCTAATTCTCCTTCGCTTTGGATTGCTACAGGGTTATTGTGGGTTTTAGACGCTTCCATAAATATCAGTATGGAACCTTTTCGAGCGCTTGTTGCCGACAAACTTCCCAATTCTCAAAGATCTTATGGGTTTGTAATGCAAACTTTAATCATCGGAATTGGAACTTGGATTGCCAGTAATTTGCCTTGGATGTTGGATCAATTTGGTGTTCCAAATGAAGCAGATGCAGGTATTTTACCAATGTCTGTGAAATTAGGATTTGCAATTGGTGCATTTGTATTTATTGCAAGTATCCTTTATACCATTTTTACTACCAAAGAATACCCACCAGAAGATATTTCCGTTTTTGAAAAAGAGAAAAAACAAGCTAATTTTTTTAAGGATATTTCAACTAGTATAAAAGGAATGCCTTCTACAATGAAAAAATTGGGACTCATTCAGTTTTTCAGTTGGTTTGCATTTTTTACGATGTGGAGTATGGCTACGCCGGCATTAACAGAATATGTTTACAAAGCGCCTGCCCCTATCGAAAAAAATTATGATTTATCCAAAAAAGGAGATGCGGAAGCTTTCGATATTGCTAATGCAAAATACCAAGATGCTGCAAATCTAGTAGGTTCCTCAATGGGAGTTTACGGTTTGTCATCGATGGCATTTGCATTATTGCTGACATTTTACACTGCTGAAAGAAAAATCAACAGAAAATACATCCATAGCGCTTCCTTATTATTAGGAGGACTAGGTTTTATTATGATGTTCTATTCTAAACCAGACACCCTACTCTATTCTTTTATATTAATAGGAATTTCGTGGGGAAGTATTTTATCCATGCCCTATGCCATGTTGTCTAGCGCCGTAGATCCTAAGAAAATGGGAACTATGATGGGCTTATTTAACATGTTTATTGTAATTCCACAAATCGTTGCAGCCCTCGGAGGAATCAATTTACTCTATAAACTTATAGGTAATGATTCTATTCACTCAATGACTTTGGCAGGAATCTCTTTAGTTCTAGGTGGAGTTAGCACCCTTTTAATTACAGATAAAAACGCCATTTCAGATTAAAGATTAGCATGAATAAGAAAGCTTTTATTTTCGATTTAGATGGGGTAATTGTTGACACTGCCAAATATCATTTTATTGCTTGGCAGCAAATAGCAAACCAACTCGGAATCGAATTTACGTTACATGACAATGAACTTTTAAAAGGCGTGAGCCGAGTTCGATCACTTGATATAATTTTAGAATTAGGAAAAGTGACTGCTTCGCAAGAAGACAAAAACAAATGGTTGCTTCAAAAAAATGACACCTATTTATCTTATTTAGTTACAATGGATGAAAGGGAATTATTGCCGGGAATTCTTCCGATTTTGAAATTTTTGAAAGCCAACAACCAAAAAATTGCTTTAGGATCTGCAAGTAAAAATGCAAGACCTATTTTAGAAAAAACAGGAATATTGAATTATTTCGACGCAATTGTAGATGGAAATGATGTTACAAATGCCAAACCTGATCCTGAGGTTTTTTTGCAAGCAGCAAGAAAATTAGGAATTGAAAATGAAAATTCGATTGTTTTTGAAGATTCTGTAGCTGGAATTCAAGCTGCCAATTCTGCAAAGATGATCAGTATTGGAATTGGTGAAAAAGAAATATTATTCGAAGCCAATTATATTTTTGAAGATTCTACTCAAATAGGTACAGAATTTATCGAAAATTTAATTAAAAAATAAAAGATTCAATGATTGAATAATTTAAAAATATAGAAAATAGAATCTTAAATTTTGAATTTTTCAATCTGTAAATAAAAAAAAATGAACCAAGATTATATAAAGCCAAACAATTGGTCAATTATAGAAGAAGGATTTGACAAAAATAGCGTAAAATCCTCTGAAAGCCTTTTCAGTATTGGAAATGGAGCAATGGGACAACGCGCTAATTTTGAAGAAAAATATACCGGAAAAACATTCCAAGGAAGTTATATTGCAGGTATTTATTACCCTGATAAAACAAAAGTAGGATGGTGGAAAAATGGCTATCCTGAATATTTTGCAAAAGTATTAAATGCTCCAAATTGGATTGGAATTGATATTGAAATTAACGGTGAAAATCTAGATTTAAATACTTGTAAAGCAGTCAATAATTTCCGTAGAGAATTAAATATGAAAGAAGGTTGGTACAACCGCTCTTTTGAAGCTACTTTGCAAAATGACACTGAAATTTCAGTTAACATTCGTCGATTTCTATCTTTAGATTTAGATGAATTAGGTGTTATTAAATATCAGATTAAACCTCTAAATAAAGACACAAAAATTGTTTTTAAACCCTATATAGACGCTGGAGTTACCAATGAAGATGCCAACTGGGAAGAAAAATTCTGGGAGCCAGTATCGGTTAAAAATTCTGGAAATGCAGGATTTGTAACAGCGAAAACTTTTAAAACACACTTTATTGCGACTACATTTATGCAAAATAACATTTTCATAAATGACAAAAATCAAAATGCGATCCCGGATAACAACCATTCCGATTCAGAAAAAATTCAATTTGATTATATTGTTAATGCCAATAAAGGTGACGTTGTATCGATTGAAAAATTGGGTGGATATACCGTTTCATTAAACCATCAGGATACTGAAAGCGCTGCAGTAAATGTTATAAATACAGCTTTATCTATTGGTTACAACCAATTATTAGAAAAACAAATTCAAGCTTGGGCTAAAATTTGGGAAATGTCCGACATCACAATTGATGGCGATATTAAAGCGCAACAAGGTATTCGTTTCAACATTTTTCAGTTAAACCAAACCTATTTAGGAAAAGATTCTCGATTGAATATCGGACCAAAAGGATTCACGGGAGAAAAATACGGAGGTTCTACTTATTGGGATACCGAGGCCTATTGCATCCCTTTTTATATGGCTACAAAAGATCAAAATGTAGCTCGAAATTTATTGACTTATCGTTACAATCAATTGGATAAAGCAATTGAAAATGCTGCAAAATTAGGGTTTAAAAACGGAGCCGCTTTGTATCCAATGGTAACCATGAACGGGGAAGAATGCCATAACGAATGGGAAATTACATTTGAAGAAATTCATAGAAATGGAGCAATCGCCTTTGCCATTTTCAACTACCACCGATTTACTGGCGACTATTCTTATATTCCTGAAAAAGGGCTTGAAGTACTTATCGGAATTGCCCGTTTTTGGCACCAAAGAGCAACTTTTTCTGCCAATAAAAATAAGTACGTAATTCTGGGAGTTACTGGACCAAATGAATATGAAAATAACGTAAATAATAATTTCTATACCAACTATATTGCAAAATGGTGTTTGGATTATACCTACGAACAAATTCAAAAAGTGGCGTTGGAATACCCTTCAGATCACAAACGAATTTCAGAAAAAGTAGCTATTTCAGATGCTGAATTGCAATCATGGAAAAAAGTTGCCGACAATATGTATTTCCCATTTTCGGAAGAACTAAATGTTTTCTTGCAACAAGACGGCTTTTTGGATAAAGAATTAGTAAGGGTTTCTGACCTTGATAAAAGCCAACGACCAATCAATCAAAAATGGTCTTGGGATAGAATATTACGTTCGCCATACATCAAACAAGCGGATGTGTTGCAATGTTTTTACTTCTTTGAAGATCATTTTTCAAAAGAAGAATTACAAAGAAATTTTGAATTTTATGAATCTTTTACCGTTCATGAAAGTTCACTTTCACCTTGCGTTCACTCTATTCAAGCTGCAGTTTTAGACAAAATGGAAATGGCTTATACTTTCTATTTAAGAACTTCAAGATTGGATTTAGACGATTACAATAAAGAAGTGGAAGAAGGTTGTCACATCACTTCAATGGCGGGAACTTGGATGAGTATTGTGGAAGGTTTTGGCGGAATGAGAGTCAAAAACGATTGCCTATATTTTGCTCCAAAAATTCCAAAAGAATGGAGCGGATATTCGTTCAAAATCAATTTCAGAAACCAAATTCTAAAAGTTACTATTGATCAATCTGAAACCAAATTTTCATTAGAAGGAAATCAAAGTATTTCTGTTTTTGTGAACGGAAAAGAAGTAATTGTAGAGCCAAATAATTTAATAACAGTATAATTTATATCAAATGAAAAAATTAATTCAAGTTCTTTTTGTCTTATTAATTTCTATAAATAGTAGTATCGGTCAAGAATTGAAATCGCCAAACGGACAGTTTTCAATGAACTTTTCTTTATTAAAAGATGGAACGCCAACCTATGAGCTTTACTATAAAAATAAGCCAATTATTAAATCTAGTAAATTAGGATTTGAATTAAAAAATGATAAAAATTCATTGCTTAATGGTTTTGTAATTACCAATTCAAAAACGGCCACTTTCGATGAAACTTGGAAACCTGTTTGGGGCGAAGTGGCTCAAATTAGAAATCATTACAATGAATTGGCAGTTACTTTAAATCAAAAATCAACAGATCGATTAGTCGTTGTCCGTTTTCGATTATTTGATGATGGATTAGGATTTAGATACGAATTTCCAGAACAGAAAAACCTAGTTTATTTTGTAATAAAAGAAGAAAGAACACAATTTGCAATGACAGGAAATCATACAGCATATTGGATTTCTGGTGATTACGACACACAAGAATACGATTACACCACTTCTAAATTATCAGAAATTAGAGGGTTGTCAGGAAAAGCAAGATCAGAAAATGCCTCACAAACTTGGTTTTCAGACACAGGAGTTCAAACATCTTTAATGATGAAAACTGCCGATGGAATTTACATCAATTTACACGAAGCGGCATTGATTAATTATTCTCTAATGAACTTGAATTTAGATGATAAAAACATGATTTTCGAATCGTGGTTGACCCCAGATGCTAGAGGCGATAAAGGTCATATTCAAAGTCCTAGTACCACACCTTGGAGAACAATTATGGTTAGCGATGATGCCCGTGAAATATTAGCTTCTAAAATGACATTGAACTTAAATGATCCATGTAAAATTGAAGATACTTCTTGGATAAAACCGGTGAAATATGTTGGAGTTTGGTGGGAAATGATTACTGGAAAAAGCTCTTGGTCGTATACCAATGATTTTCCTGCAATTCAATTGGGTATCACCGATTATTCAAAAGCTAAACCAAATGGAACTCATGGCGCGAATACCGCTCACGTGAAAGAATATATTGATTTTGCTGCTAAAAATGGCTTCGATGGAGTATTAGTTGAAGGTTGGAATCAAGGTTGGGAAGACTGGTTTGGCCATGAAAAAGATTATGTTTTTGATTTTCTAACTCCTTATCCAGATTTTGATGTGAAGGGAATTCATGAATATGCAAAATCAAAAGGAGTGAAAATGATAATGCACCATGAAACTTCTGGTTCAACTAGAAATTATGAGCGCCACATGGACAAAGCTTTTAAGTTCATGAACGATAATGGTTATGAGGCGGTTAAAAGTGGTTATGTTGGTCCAATCTTACCTGTTGGAGAACACCATTATAGCCAATCCATAATTAATCACTACCAATATGTAATTGAGAAAGCGGCAGATTATAAAATTATGGTCAACGCCCACGAAGCGGTTCGTCCAACGGGAATTTGCAGAACTTATCCAAATATGATTGGAAATGAAGCAGCTCGTGGAACAGAATTTCAAGCCTTTGGAGGATCAAAACCAAACCACGTTACTATTTTGCCATTCACAAGATTAATCGGTGGACCAATGGATTATACTCCTGGAATATTTGAAATGGATATTAAAAAATTCAGTCCAAACAACAATTCACATGTTAATAGTACCCTAGCAAATCAATTGGCTTTATACGTTACAATGTACAGTCCGTTGCAAATGGCGGCCGATTTAATCGAACATTACAACCAGTTTCCTGATGCGTTCCAATTCATTAAAGACGTTGCGATTGATTGGGAAAATAGTATTTACCTTGAAGCAGAACCTGGAGATTATATTACGGTTGCTAGAAAAGCGAAAGGAACCAACAATTGGTTTATTGGTAATGTAAATGGGGAAACGCCAAGGACATCAAACATCAAATTGGACTTTTTAGAAAAAGGAAAAAACTACACTGCTACTATTTATGCTGATGGAAAAGATGCCCATTACAAAACCAAGCCGCAATCGTATGTTATTCGTAAAATGAAAGTTACCAATACTACAAAAATATCGCAATTATCTGCAGCTGGTGGAGGTTACGCAATTAGCATAATTGAAAATAAATAAGTTATCATGAAAAAAATCATTTTAGGCTTCTCTTTACTAATCAATTTCTTATCCTTTGGTCAAATAGACAGAGTTGAACCTCCATTTTGGTGGAGCGATATGAATTTATCAGAAGTTCAAATTATGTTTTATGGGAAGAATATCAACCAAAATGAAATTTCAGTTTCAAATGGATTGACTATAAAAAGTATCCAAAAAACAGAAAATCCCAATTATCTATTTGTTACCATTGATACTAAAAATGTAGCAGCTCAAGAATTTGTATTTACATTCAAAAATGGTAATAAATCATTTACTCAAAACTATTCTTTAAAAGCAAGAGGAGAAAATTCGAAATATAGAAAAAGTTACGATTCTTCGGATGTGATTTATCTAATTATGCCAGATCGTTTTGCAAATGGAAACCCAAATAATGACAATTCAAAATCTACGAAAGAAATTTCAAATCGTTCACTTCCAGGCGGAAGACATGGTGGAGACATTGAAGGATTGATTAAAAACCTTGATTATATTAAGGAATTAGGAGCAACGGCAGTTTGGCCAACACCACTTTGTGAAGACAACGACGAAGGTTATTCTTATCATGGTTATGCTCAATCTGACGTTTATAAAATTGATCCGCGTTACGGAACCAATGAAGAATACGTGAAATTAAGTGCTGAATTACATCGACGTGGTATGAAAAATATCATGGATTATGTAACCAATCACTGGGGTTGGAAACACTGGATGTACAATGATTTGCCAACTTACAATTGGATTCACCAATTCCCTGGATATTCTCAATCTAATTATAGAATGACGACGCAGTTTGATAAAAATGCTTCGAAAATTGATTCAAAACAATGTATGGACGGATGGTTCGTTCCTTCAATGCCCGATTTAAATCAATCGAATCCATTGGTGTTAAATTACTTAACTCAAAATGCAATTTGGTGGATTGAATATGCCGATTTAGATGGTTTCAGAGTCGATACTTATTCTTATAATGACAAAGAAGGAATTTCAAAATGGACGAAAGCAATAACCGATGAATACCCTCATTTTAATATTGTAGGAGAAGTTTGGATGCACGATCAAGCGCAAATGTCGTATTGGCAAAAAGACAGTAAAATTGGTGCTATACAAAGTTATAATTCAAATTTACCAAGTGTAATGGATTTTACTTTACACGATGCTATTGGAAATATTTTTAACGAAGACCGTCAATCTTGGGACAGAGGAATGATTCAAGTATATGATAATTTTGCTAATGATTTCTTATATCCAAATCCGAATAATTTATTGGTTTTTGCTGAAAATCATGATACTGGAAGATTCAATGAAATTTACAAAAGTGATTTCAAAAAGTATCAAATGGCAATGACATTAATCGCAACAGTTCGAGGAATTCCTCAACTTTATTATGGTTCAGAGATTGGAATGAAAGGCGATAAAGGAAAAGGTGATGCCGACATTAGAAGAGATTTTCCTGGGGGTTGGAATGGCGATGCAAACAATGCTTTTACTAAAGAAGGAAGAACTGCTGAACAACAAAAATTCTTTGAATTCTCATCAAAATTATTCACTTGGAGAAAATCTAAAGAGGTAATTCATTCAGGAAAAATGACACATTATGTGCCTGATAATAATGTATATGTGTATTTCAGATACAATGAAAAGGAAACTGTAATGGTGATTATCAATAACAATTCTGATAAACAAACTTTGAAAACAAACCGATTTAAAGAATCAATTCAAAATTTAAAATCAGGAAAAGAAGTGTTATCAGGAAAAACTATTTATCTTAATAATGACATTGAAATCGAAGGAAAATCGGCCTTAATATTAGAATTAAAATAAGATGAACAAGTTTCTAATTTGCTTTCTATTTATGAACTTATTATCATTTGCGCAAAGCAATAATGAAATGGTAGAACTTATCGATAATAGTAAATTTGAAGGCAAAATTTATAGAATTGAAGACTTTTCAACCAAATATATAAAACCAAGAAACGTTGATATTTGGGTTCCAACGAATTATTCCAAGGAAAAAAAATACAGTGTTCTTTATATGCACGACGGACAAATGCTCTTCGACGCAACGATTACTTGGAACAAACAAGAATGGATGGTCGACGATGTTTTGAGCAAATTAACATCTGAAAATAAAATTAATGACGTGATTGTGGTAGCAATTTGGAATATCCCGTCAATTCGCCACGCCGATTTATTCCCTAAAAAACCGTTGTTAGGACTAAATCAAGCAGAACAAAAACTGATTTTTGAGGAAGCGCATAAATTAAATTATCAGTTCAATTTGGAAGACATCAATTCGGATAATTATTTGAAATTTATCGTTGAAGAAGTTAAGCCATTTGTGGATACTAATTTTTCGGTTTTCACCGATGCCGATCACACCGCAATAATGGGTTCTAGTATGGGAGGGTTAATTTCTATGTATGCCATTTGCGAATATCCGAAGGTTTTCAGTAAAGCCGCTTGCCTATCGACGCACTGGTTGGGATTTAGAGAATTTGATAATAATCCAATTCCTGAAAGTTTTTTTAAATACATGAGCGCCAATTTACCCGATCCGAAAAACCACAAAATATATTTTGATTACGGAACAGAAACTTTAGATGCTAGTTATTTGAAATATGAATATCGAGTGGATGAAACATTGAAAGCAAAAGGATACAATCAACAAAATTTCAGAAACTTAAAATTTGAAGGGGAAAATCACTCTGAGGCCTCTTGGCAAAAGAGAATTCATATTCCTCTTGAATTTATGTTTGGAAAATAAAAAGGAAATTCGGAATACAAAATCCGAGAATATTACTATTCTTAAACAATAAAAAAATCTGTGGGAATCTGTTAAATCCGTTGAATCTGTGGCAAAAAAAGCATCGATTCAATAATTGACTTAAAAATGATAACTTATGAAAAAGATACTTTTAACGGCTTTAGTAATTGCAACTTTAATGAGTTGTAAAAAAGAAACCGAACAAAAAACAGCAACTAATTCTAGCTCTCAAATAGCGGCAATTACTCCTGAAATAGAAGAAAATGCAGTTATTTATGAAGTGAATATCAGACAATATTCTGAAGAAGGGACTTTCAACGCTTTTACAAAAGACATTCCACAACTAAAAGAAATGGGAATTAAAATTCTTTGGGTAATGCCAATATTTCCTATTTCTCAAACCAAAAGAAAAGCAACCGGTGGCGATAATAGCAAATTTGCTTCTGAAATGCCAAAGGAAGAACAATCAAAATACCTAGGAAGTTACTACGCAGTTTCCGATTTTAAGAAGGTAAATCCTGAATTTGGAACTATCGAAGATTTCAGAAATTTGGTGAAAACTGCTCACGATAATGGAATTTATGTAATCTTGGATTGGGTACCAAACCACACTGGTTGGGACCATGTTTGGATCAAACAGCATCCTGAATTTTACACCCACAATGATAAAGGAGAAATCATAGATCCTATCAATCCTGAAACAGGAGAAAGTTGGGGTTGGACCGATGTTGCCGATTTAAATTATGATAACAAAGGGCTTCGTGAAGCAATGTCGGGCGATATGATGCATTGGATAAAAAACGAAAATATTGATGGATTCCGTTGTGATGTAGCTGGAAATGTACCAACCGATTTTTGGGCAGAAACCATTCCGAAATTAAGAAAAGAGAAAAATATTTTCATGCTTGCTGAAGCTTGGCAACCTGAATTACTAAAATCGAATCTTTTTGATATGTGCTATTCTTGGGACGGTCACCACATGATGAATGATATTGCTCAAGCAAAAAAAACAACCACTGATTGGGATAATTTAATAATTGATTTAAATAAAAAATACGAAGCCAACGATATTTTAATGAATTTTGTTGATAATCATGATGAAAACTCCTGGAATGGAACCATGAAAAGCCGACTTGGAGCTGCTGAAGAAAGCATGACCGCATTATCGTATCTAACTCCGGGAATGCCTTTAGTATATAGCGGTGACGAATATGGATTGGATAAAAGTTTGAAATTTTTTGAAAAAGATTCCTTTACAAAAGTTAAAGGAAAACAATGGGAATGGAGAGTAAAGTTAGGCAAACTTAAAAATGAAAATACCGCTTTAAATGGTGGTAAAAAAGCAGCTACCTATACTAGAATTTCAACTTCTGACGATAAAAAAATTCTAGCTTTTGAAAGAGTAAAAGGGAATTATAAAGTGATTTATTTGGGTAATTTATCTAAATCAGCAACTGCATTTACTTCTTCATTTGAAGGGAAATTCACCGATTATATGACAGGAGAAAAAGTAAATTATTCAAAAAATCAAAAGTTTAATTTCAAGCCTTGGGAATACAAAATTCTTATTGCAGAGTAATTAATTTAAATATATTAAAAAGCACAAATCTGTCAGGTTTGTGCTTTTTTTATTTTACTACCTTTGCTAAATCAAGTAAAGCTTGACCATTTAAAATGAATCAAAATTTCGATATACTAATTGTTGGTGGAGGTGCTGCAGGTTTTTTTACAGCTATTAATATAGTTGAAAAAAATCCATCGTTGAAAGTAGCCATTTTAGAGCGCGGTTCAGAGGTGCTAAATAAAGTTCGAATTTCTGGTGGCGGTCGTTGCAACGTGACTCATGCGTGTTTTGAACCCAACGAATTAGTGAAATTTTATCCTCGTGGTGAAAAAGAATTGCGTGGACCGTTTCATCAATTTTGTTCCGGCGATACAGTTGAGTGGTTTGAAAAACATGGAGTAGAATTAAAAATTGAAGCAGACGGGCGAATGTTCCCAGTTTCAAATTCATCACAAACCATCATAGATTGTTTTATTGAAGCCACAAAAAAACTCGGCATTTCAGTTCTAACCAATCAAAGTGTGCAATCTATTTTCAAAAAAGACGCACATTGGAAAGTAGAAACACAATCGGAAACTTACCTTTCAGAAAAATTAATTTTAGCCACGGGAAGCAATCCAAAAGTATGGGAAATGCTACAAAATTTCGGTCATGCAGTTGTCTCCCCTGTCCCTTCCCTATTTACCTTCAACATAAAAGATCCTAGAATTGCGGCATTACCGGGAGTTTCAGCGCTAGTTTCTGTGAAAGTAATTGGCACCAAACTCGAATCATCAGGGCCTTTATTAATTACCCATTGGGGAATGTCGGGACCTGCAATTCTAAAATTATCGGCATGGGGAGCACGGATTTTGTTCGAAAAAAACTACCAATTTTCAATTGCTATAAATTGGTTGAACGATATCGATTCCGATGACACAGAAAAAAAATTAAAAGAGCTAAAATTAGAACATGCAAAGAAAGCTGTTTCAAAAAAATCTCCATTTGAATTAACCAATCGATTATGGGAAAGTTTGGTGATGGCTTCCGGCATTGATGCAGAAACTAAATGGGCAGATTTGTCGAAAAACCAACTTCAAAATTTATCCCATCAATTAACAAATTCAGTTTTTCAAGTGAATGGAAAAAGTACCTTCAAAGAAGAATTTGTTACCGCAGGCGGAATTGATTTAAAAGAAATTAATTTCAAAACAATGGAAAGCAAACTCCACGAAAACCTATATTTTGCTGGAGAAATTGTAAATATCGATGCCGTAACTGGCGGATATAATTTTCAAAATGCCTGGACAAGTGGTTTTATTGTTGCCAATTCAATTTAGAATTATTTATCTTTTTTGGAGCGAATTGTTCCCGCATTTTAGGAATTGTAATTCCCGCTTTCGCCTTTATCTCTTCACTTCGTTACGAGGATAACAGCTCAGTCGGGGCTAAATAGTTTTTGTCTTTTGTAAAGTAAATTTTCTAATTGCTATTACTAAAATAAATACGACTACCAAAATCAAACTTGCATTACTATTTCCCAAATTCATTCCTTCCGGTTTCGTCATATAATCTCCAATCGTTGCCCCAATTGGATGAGTTAAAATTATTGCCAACCAATAAATAAGTGTTTTAGACCAATTTAAAAAATAATCTAAAGCAGCAACAATAATCAATAAAGCAAGTAAAAATAATGTCCCAAAATCAAAACCCAAAGGGGTATCGTGAGCTAATAAATCACCAAAAGCAGTTCCTAAAGTACTAGAACTTAAAATACATATCCAATAAAAAAATTCTGTAGTTTTATTTAATCCCTCATTAATAGGGTCTACTTTTGAAAACCATTTCCAAATATAAAATGTAAATGACAATAGGAATAGTAATAGTAGTGTACTCAAAATATACCCAAAACCTAATGTTCTAGAAATAAAATCGGAAATCGTTGTGCCTGCAGTACTTGCTAGAGTAATTACAGTCCAATAAAGAAAGGGCTTTTGACTTTTAGAATAAATTGAAAGGGCAATTGCAACAAATAATAAAAATAATAAAGCAATGGTACCTCCGCCGTATCCCAAATTAAAAGTTTGCGAAATTAGGTCGCCAGCGGTTTCGCCCATCGTATTGGCGCTAATAACCAAAGCCCAATAAAACGGATTAATTTTTGGTAAATGTTTCATGTTATTATTATCTATTCAACCACCAAATACTTGCATTCAAAACAGTGGCAAAACTCACCCACGCTAAATACGGTATAAACAAAAATCCGGCTATTTTATCTATTTTTTTGAATTGAATGTAAGTTTCATATATCAGAAGCCACATTAATATTATCTCCAATAATGCCAATAATGGATTGTGTAATGCAAAGAATAAAATGGACCATAAAGCATTTAAAGCCAATTGAATAGCAAAGAAAATTAAGGCTTTTTTTACGGCTTCTTTATTGGTTTCAATTCTATTCCAAACCAACCCCGCAGCAATTCCCATCATAATATACAACATCGACCAAACAGGCGCAAAAACCCAATTTGGCGGGTTAAATATTGGTTTAACCAATGTTGGAAACCAAGTGGTAATACTTGATCTTGTTGCAATTCCAGAAAAATAACCAATTGCTAAACAAGTAGCAACGACCGCCAAAATTCTCTTATATTTGTTCATCTGATAAATATTTAGATAACAAATTTAAGGAAACTTTACTTTGAAAAGTCGATTTTCATCAACGTATAAATCAAAAAAAGTATCTTTGTAAAAATTATTGCAGTTTATGAGTTCAACAAAGGATTTTATACCTTCAAAATACACCCATTCTATTGAAAAAGGCGCTTTTTCATGGAGCGCTCCCAGTAATATTGCTTTAGTAAAATATTGGGGGAAAATTGAAAATCAATTGAACGAAGCGGGTGAAATTCTGACACAAATTCCCGCAAATCCTTCTGTGAGTTTCACTTTGAACTCATGTAAAACAGAAACTAAATTGGCTTTTGCCAAAAAAAATAACGATGGTGCTTTTTCATTCGACCTACTTTTTGAAGGAAAAACAAAAGAAGAATTCAAACCGAAAATTCAGAAATTTCTGGAACGCGTTGAAATTTACTTGCCTTTTTTAAAAGACTACCATTTTACAATTGACACCAAAAATACTTTTCCGCACAGTTCTGGAATTGCTTCTTCAGCATCTGGAATGGCAGCATTGGCAGTAAATTTCATGAGTTTAGAAAAATTGTTGAACCCAGAAATGACCGATGAATATTTCAATAAAAAAGCTTCTTTTCTTGCTCGTTTAGGATCAGGAAGTGCTTGCAGAAGCATCAAAGGAAATGTAGTAGTTTGGGGGAATCATAAAAATATTAAAGGAAGCTCCGACTTATTTGGAGTGGAATTTCCAAATAAAATTCATGATAATTTTAGGAACTACCAAGACACTATTTTATTGGTAGACAAAGGTGAAAAACAAGTTTCAAGCACAATTGGTCACGATTTAATGCACGGACATCCATTTGCTGAAAAGCGATTTGCTCAAGCTCATGAAAATTTGGATTCTTTAATAAAAATATTTGAAAGTGGTGATTTAAGTGAATTTATCAAAATTGTGGAAAGTGAAGCGTTAACATTACACGCGATGATGATGACTTCCCTTCCCTATTTTATCCTTATGAAACCAAATACTTTAGAGATAATTAACGCGATTTGGAAATTCAGAAATGAAACTCAAATTCCCGTTTGCTTCACTTTAGATGCCGGTGCAAATGTGCACGTGTTGTACCCAGAAAACGTAAAGGATGAAGTTTTAACATTTATTAAGAACAATTTAGTTGGCTATTGTCAAAATGGTCAGTACATTTGTGATGAAATTGGATTTGGAAGTCAATCGATAATCGATAATCGATAATTGATAATTGATAATGGATAATGGATAATGGATAATGTAAAATTTAGGGATGGAGAAAAGAAACGTTATCAAAGAAAAATCATTTTTATTTGCAATTGAAATTGTCGATCTTTATAAACTTTTAGCGGTAAGAAAAGAATTTGTTTTATCAAAACAATTGCTTCGTTCTGGGACATCAATTGGTGCAAATATTAGAGAATCAGAACATGCGCAAAGTAAAGCAGATTTTATACATAAATTATCGATTTCACTAAAAGAAGCCAATGAAACAGAATATTGGTTAGATTTGTTGTTTGAAGCGAAATATATTAACAAAATTGAATTTGAAAATATAAAACCTAAAATAATAGAATTATTAAAATTGTTAACCAGCATTATTAATACTTCTAAATCAAAATAATTATTAATTATCCATTGTTAATTATCAATTAATATGAAAGGACCATTATTTTATTCTAAAATATTACTTTTTGGTGAATATGGAATTATTCAAGATTCCAAAGGCCTTTCTATTCCTTATAATTTTTATAATGGCGCGCTAAAAACCGATAAGAATTCTTCAGAGGAAGCAAAAAAATCAAATGAAAATTTGAAACGATTTGTAACTTATTTAGAAACCCTTCAAACGGAACAGCCAGATTTAGTAACTTTTGATATATTGACCTTAAAAAACAATGTCGATAACGGAATGTATTTTGATTCAAGCATTCCTCAAGGTTACGGCGTAGGTAGTAGCGGCGCACTTGTAGCTGCTATTTATGATAAATATGCACAAAATAAAATTACCGTATTAGAGAATTTAACACGTGAAAAACTACTAACTTTAAAAAGTATTTTCTCACAAATGGAATCTTTTTTTCATGGTAAAAGTTCCGGTTTAGACCCTTTAAATAGTTATTTAAGCATTCCTATATTAATCAATTCTAAAGATAATATTGAGGCAACAGGAATTCCAACACAGAGCGTGAATGGAAAAGGAGCGGTCTTTTTATTGGACTCAGGGATTATAGGAGAAACTGCACCAATGGTGAATATTTTCATGGAAAACCTTAAAGACAAAGGCTTTAGAACCATGTTAAAATCACAATTCATAAAATATACAGACGCTTGTGTGGAAAACTTCCTTGGCGGAGACGTTCAATCGTTATTTCAAAATACCAAAAAACTTTCAAAAGTTGTTTTGAATAATTTCAAGCCTATGATTCCAGAACAATTCCACGGAATTTGGCAAAAAGGAATCGATACCAATGATTACTATTTAAAACTGTGTGGCTCTGGTGGCGGCGGTTATATCCTTGGTTTTACTGAAGATTTAGAAAAAGCCAAAGCTTCATTAAAAGATTACAAATTAGAAGTCGTTTACCAATTTTAGATTTCCTTTCCCAATAAAAAATTAAGGATGAACAGAAAAAGCAAACTTTTAATAATGAAAATTGTGAGTTTGTTTTCCGTAATTCGTGGCTACAATATTCCAATAATCATTCTTGCACAATATCTTTCGGCAATTTTTATATTGGCACCCGAAAAAAAACCATTACATGTAATTCTGGATATCTATTTATTACTAATCGTAATAGCTACAGCACTTACAATAGCATCAGGTTACATAATTAATAGTTTTTATGACAGCAAAAAAGACTTAATCAATCGGCCGAATAAATCAACATTAGACCGATTAGTGAGTCAAAAAACAAAATTAAGTGTTTATTTCACTCTGAATTTTGCAGTTGCATTTTTAGCCATTTTCATTTCTTGGCGTGCCTTTTTATATTTTTCCGTTTATATTTTTCTGATTTGGTTTTACTCTCATAAAGTCAAAAAATTCGTGGTTATTGGAAATTTGATGGCTACATTAATGGCTATTTTGCCCTTTTTTGCCCTTCTTTTATATTACAAGAATTTTTATGAAGTGATTATTTGTCATGCCACTTTCTTGTTTTTACTAATTCTAATTCGTGAAATGATTAAAGATTTAGAAAATATAAAAGGTGATTTGGCCAACGATTATAAAACCATTCCGATTTTGTATGGCGAATTAACTTCCAAAAAAATCATAACGATTTTAACGATTTTAACAATCATTCCAGTTTTTCTATTAATTGAAAAATTTGAAATCGGAAATATGGATTTGTATTTCTATTCTTGTTTGCTGATATTGTTACTATTTTTATTAAAGCTTAGGAAATCAGACACTAAAGAGCATTATTTATTACTTCACAACGTGCTTAAATTTCTCATTGTTTCAGGAGTTTTTTGCATTATTCTGATAAATCCTAGCATCGTTGTTTATTTCTGGCACAAGATTGTTTCATTATTTTAAAACTATTTCAATATTAATAGCTTTAAATTCTCAATTATAGATTGTCAAATTTATAAATGGTATATTTGCAAAAATTATAGAATATTATGAATAACAAGGAAGGCAATAATAAAAGAAGTGGTTCAAGAACAAATAGTTCAAGACCAAATTCTAACAAGCCAAAACCTGCGATGCAAAAACGGGCACAAGGTCCTAAAAAAGTAAAAGTTAATGCTAAAGTAGCTGAACTTGCTGCTGAAAAAGTAGAGAAAAAACCAAATCAAGCACCTAAACGTCAAAAAGCAAAAGACGAAATTCGTTTGAATAAATACATTTCCAATTCTGGAGTTTGTTCAAGACGTGATGCCGATATTTATATCCAATCTGGGAATGTAAAAGTGAACGGCGTTCCAGTTATTGAAATGGGTTACCTTGTAAAACCAGGCGATATTGTGAATTTTGACGGAAATGTATTGACTCCAGAAAAAAAAGAATACATTTTATTGAACAAGCCTAAAAATTTTACAACAGCTTTAGACGAAGGTCAGGAATATAGAAATGTACTTGAGTTGGTTAAAGGTTCTACCACGGCAAAAATTGGCGCTGTTGGAAGAATGGATAAGAATACAACCGGTTTGTTATTGTTTACAAATGACACCGATATGATTCGAAAATTCACTTTACCCAATCAAAAATCTTCAAAAATATACCAAGTTTCATTGGATAAAAATTTGAAATACGAAGATTTAGAAAAGATAAATAAAGGCTTAGTTTTAGATGGGCACCGCGTTTTTGTTGAAGATGTGAGCTACATTGAAGGAGAAGCAAAAAGTGAAGTAGGATTAAAATTACGCTCTTCGAATGTAAAAGTGGTACGTTCTATTTTTGAACATTTCAATTATGATGTTTTGCGAATTGACCGCGTTGCATTTGCTGGATTAACGAAGAAAAATTTGCCAAGAGGCAACTGGAGAAAGTTAACCGAGCAAGAAATTATAAATTTGAAAAACGCTTAGTTTTAAATCCTTAATAATAAAAATTCCTGCTAAACTTTAGCGGGAATTTTAATATAATATCATTTATGACACCCGAAAATCTTCAATCTATCGCCTTCAAATGGTTCGATGCATTCAATAATCACAATTTAGAGCAATTATTATCACTTTATGACGATGATGCCGAACATTATAGCCCAAAATTAAAAATTCGAAAGCCCGAAACACAAGGAATGATAATTGGAAAACCAGCTTTGAGTGAATGGTGGCAGGATGCTTTCGACCTTTTACCAAGTTTAAATTACAAAGTTACATCGCTTACCGCAAACGGGGATCGGGTATTTATGGAATATATTCGATCGGTTGATGGTGAAGAAAATATGCTCGTGGCAGAAGTATTGATTGTGAAAGAAGGAAAAATTATCGCTTCAAGAGTTTATCACGGCTAGAATTAGGCAAATATTAATTATAAAATTAGCCCTTAATTCAAATAATTTATATCTTTAAATCTAGAATTAACTTATAAAAAAATATGAGAAAATATACTTTACTTTTTATCGCTATTTCAATTTCAGTGTTATTCATCAATTGCAAATCAGAAGAAAAATCGGTTGATTTTACCGCATTGACAAAAAGTTATTTTGATGGAAAAAACGAGCTAAACCCATTAGATGCAACACTAAATGGACAGAGTCAATTCAACGATCAATTGCAATTTGAAATGACCGATAGTTTCAGACTAAAGCAAAAAGCGTTTTATGATAAATTTGAAACCGAACTTTCAAAAGTGGATGAAACAAAGCTAACTCCGGAAGAAAAAATCAGTTATGAAATCATAAAATGGGAAATTGGCGTAGGCAAAGAGCAACTTGCTCAACCTTCAAATTTAATTCCAATACATCAGTTTTGGGGTACTCATTTAACGATGGGGCAATATGCTGGAGGAACTGCTGGACAACCATTTAAAACAGAAAAAGATTACAGAAATTTCTTGAAAAGAATGGATTTGTATTCTGTTTGGATAGATTCTGCAATGGTTTACATGAAAAAAGGAATTGCGAAAGGAGTGGTTTTACCAAAGGCGTTAACCGTTAAGGTAATTCCAGAATTTGAGGATATGATTACTTCAAACGTAGAGGACAACCTATTTTATTCTACAATAAAAACGATGCCAACTTCATTTTCGGATACTGTAAAAAAGGATTTAACAGAAAAATATAAAACTGCAATTACAAATAAATTGATTCCACAATTTCAAAAAATGACGCAGTTTTTAAAATCGGAATACCTTCCTGCATCAAGAAATACAAGTGGAATTGGAAGTTTGCCATATGGAAAAGAATATTATGCGGCTTGTGTAAAACAATGGACAACTACCAATACTTCACCCGAAGAAATTCATGAATTGGGATTAAAAGAAGTGGCTCGCATAAAACTAGAAATGGAAAAAGTGAAAGCTCAAGTGGGTTACAAAGGGACTTTATTATCGTTTTTTGACGAAGTTCGAAATAAAAAAGAACTAAAACCTTTCAAAAAACCAGAAGAAGTAATTGCTAATTTTGAAAGTATTTATGCAAGAATAAAACCAAATGTAGACAAATTGTTTTCTCTACAGCCAAAAACTAAATTCCAAATTAAAAGAACCGAAGCTTTCAGAGAACTTTCAGCAAGTGCGGAATATGTTCAAGGTGCCGCTGATGGATCTCGACCTGGAACTTTTTATGTGCCAATTCCTGATGTAGCAAATTATAATCTTTATGGCGATGAAGATTTGTTTTTGCATGAAGCGATTCCAGGACATCATTTTCAAATATCATTACAACAAGAAAACCAACAATTACCTGATTTTAGAAAATTCAATTGGTTTGGTGCCTATGGTGAAGGCTGGGCTTTGTACACTGAAAGTTTAGGTTCTGAATTAGGATTATACAAAGATCCTTATCAATATTTTGGGATGTTAGGAAACGAAATGCACCGCGCAATTAGGCTGGTTGTAGATACTGGAATCCACACCAAAGGCTGGACAAGAGAACAAGCAATTAAGTACTCGTTAGAAAATGAAGCAGAAAGTGAAGCAAGTATAACAGCGGAAATTGAACGCTACATGGCCATTCCGGGACAGGCTTTATCCTACAAAATTGGACAATTGAAAATTATGGAATTGCGCAAAAAAGCATCTGAAAAAATGGGAGCTAAATTTGATATTAAGAAATTCCACGAAAAAGTATTAGAATCTGGGGTTTTACCATTGGCATTATTGGAAAATAAAATCAATGATTGGATCAACGAAAAATAATAATCTTATCCTTTTTAGATTTTTATAAACAAACTTTTCAAGCTATCTTTGTAGTCGAAATTTACAATTGATTTTGATCAAGAAAAAGAATATGAAATTAGATAAAAAAGACATTCTCAAAGCATTAGAAACAATCACAATTGCGGGAGAAGGTAAAAATATGGTGGAGAGTGGCGCAGTAAAAAATGTAGTCACATTTGGAGATGAAGTAATTATCGATTTAGTGTTAAGCACTCCAGCGATGCATATTAAAAAAAGAGCTGAAGACGATATCAAAAAAACCATTCACGAGTTGGTTTCTGCTGATGCAAAAATCCAAATAAAATCTACTGTTGTTGTTCCCGAGCCTAATGAAATTAAAGGAAAGGCAGTTCCGGGAATGAAAAATATTATTGCAATAGCTTCTGGAAAAGGTGGTGTTGGAAAATCAACTGTTACCGCAAATTTAGCTGTTACATTAGCAAAAATGGGTTTCAAAGTTGGTATTTTAGATGCCGATATTTACGGCCCTTCAATGCCAATTATGTTTGATGTAGAATCGGAAAAACCAATTTCAGTTACCGTTGACGGAAAATCAAAAATGAAACCTGTTGAAAGCTATGAGATAAAAATGCTATCGATAGGATTTTTCACTTCACCAAGTCAAGCGGTTATTTGGCGTGGACCAATGGCTTCAAAAGCCTTGAACCAAATGATATTTGATGCTGATTGGGGAGAATTGGATTTTATGTTGCTTGATTTACCTCCGGGAACAGGAGATATTCACCTTTCTATAGTTCAATCGTTACCAATAACTGGGGTTGTAGTAGTGAGTACTCCGCAAGCTGTTGCTCTTGCTGACGCAAAAAAAGGAGTTGCAATGTTTACTTCAGATAGCATCAATGTTCCTGTTTTAGGAATTATAGAAAATATGGCTTACTTCACTCCTGAAGAATTGCCAGAAAATAAATATTATATCTTTGGTAAAGAAGGCGCAAAAAACCTAGCTGAAGATTTAAATGTATCTTTCCTTGGGGAAGTTCCAATAGTACAATCTATTCGTGAAGCTGGAGATATTGGAAGACCAGCAGCTTTACAAGAAGGTTCAATTATTGAGAAAGTTTTCCAAGAAATTACTAGAAATGTAGTTCAGGAAGTGGTAAATAGAAATGAAAATCTACCTCCAACAGAAGCGGTTAAAATAACAACAATGGCAGGCTGTTCAGCGGTAAAAAAATAATTATTTCGTCTAATTGGAACAATAGAAATTATGACAATAGAAGAATTAACAACAAGCGTAGAAAATGCACTTCAAGAAATTAGACCTTTTCTAAATTCTGATGGTGGCGATATCGCATTGATTTCAATTGAAGATGGCAAACATGTGAAAGTTCGTTTACAAGGTGCTTGCGTGGGTTGTAGCGTGAATCAAATGACACTAAAAATGGGCGTGGAAACTACCATTAAAAAGTTTGCGCCACAAATTGAAACGGTAACAAATGTTGATTAATAATTTTGGTTAAAACCAATATTAAATTATAATTTTAAAATGATTGAAACGGATATTCTCATCATTGGCGCTGGACCTACAGGATTATTCACTGTATTTGAAGCCGGGCTTTTAAAGTTAAAATGCCACATTATTGATGGTTTACCTCAACCTGGAGGGCAACTTTCCGAGTTATATCCTAAAAAACCAATATTTGATATTCCAGGATTTCCATCTGTTTTAGCCGGTGACTTAGTGACCAATTTAATGGAACAAATAAAGCAATTTCAACCTGGATTTACCTTGAATGAAGTTGCTGAAACCATTGACCAACTTGAAGATGGAACTTTCATTGTTACTACAAATAAGGGAACAAAACACCATGCCAATTCAGTTGCAATTGCGGGTGGATTGGGAAGTTTCGAACCTAGAAAACCACAACTTGAAGGAATTGAATTCTACGAACAAAACGATCGTGGAATTGAATATTTTGTGAAAGATCCCGAAAAATTTAGAAACAAAAAAGTAGTCATTTCAGGTGGTGGAGATTCCGCTTTGGATTGGAGTATTTTCCTTTCAAATGTAGCTTCTAGCGTAACATTAATTCATCGTAGAAATGAATTTCGAGGCGCTTTAGACTCAGTTGAAAAAGTTCAAGAATTGAAAGAATTAGGAAAAATAAAACTAATTACTCCAGGAGAAATCGTAGGTTTTAATGGTAAAGATCAATTAGAATCGGTAATCATTGAAACCAATGGTGAAAAAATAACTACGGAAACAGATTACCTTATTCCATTATTTGGGTTAACCCCAAAATTAGGGCCAATAGCAAATTGGGGATTAGAAATTGAAAAAAATGCCATTAAAGTAGACAACTCATTGGATTATCAAACCAATATTCCAGGGATTTATGCAATTGGCGATGTTAATACCTATCCGGGTAAATTAAAACTTATTTTGTGCGGATTCCATGAAGCGACTTTAATGGTACAAAGTGTTTACCAAAGAATGAATCCAGGAAAAAAATACGTGCTGAAATACACTACTGTTTCTGGTGTTGACGGATTTGATGGAACTAGAAAAGAAGCCGAAAAACAAGTTGTAAAATCTATAGATTAATTATGTCGGCGGATATCTCAATAAAAATTACCGATCGCGAAGGTCTAACTCACGAAGTCCTCGCTCCTACGGATATGAATTTAAACATAATGGAAGTAGTTCGAATGTATGAATTAGCTCCTGAAGGTACTATTGGAATTTGTGGTGGAATGGCCATGTGCGCCTCTTGCCAATGTTATGTTCTAAATTCAGTAGAAATTCCCGAAAAAGGCGATGATGAGGAAGCCATGCTTTCCGAAGCTTTCAACGTTAAACCCAACAGCCGCTTGGGATGTCAAATAAACATTACCGAAGATTTAGAAGGGCTTGAAATTGAATTAGCCCCCGAAGCATAAAAAAAGCGAGATGAGTATCTCGCTTTTTTATTAGAATTAAACCAATTCGGTTGCTGATTTTACTATTTTTTCTTCAATTGCATCCCAAAGTCCGATGCGTTTTTCAAGTGCTAATTTTGAGATTTCCTCCACTTCCTTCCACTTGGTTTCACTGTTTTCACAAAGTTCAGATATCATTTTCATTGCCATTGGACCATGTTCGTCAGCGTCCAATTCTATATGTCTTTCGAAGTAATAAATCAATTTACTTAAATCGGTTTGAGGGAAGTTCGCTTCAAAATTTCTTAAAATTTCAGTGAACATCGCTGGAATTAAATCTTCTCTTCCAAAGGTAAATGCGGCAGCAATTTCATGCGGTTTTCCTTCCTCAATAACTCTGAATGTGAAATCTAAAAAGGCTTTTATATTTGGATGTAAATCACTTTGTTTTATAGATACAAAAATATTTTGTGTAGCTACTACATTCTCAATAAAATTATTGATTTGTTCCGTATTGGCGCCACAAGAAATCATTGCATCAAGGTACATTTCAAAATGGCTTTGTCTTTTTCCGTCCAAAGTCAAATCCGATTCTTCTGCCAAAACAATTTCATTAATTAAATAACGAGTTTCTGGGTTTTTCGAAGCAATCCATGGCGTTGTGGTACAAGTCAATTTCGATTGCAATGCTTTCAACAAAGACATGAAATCCCAAACTGCATAAACGTGACTTTCTAGAAAACAATGTAAGTCTTCAATCGTTTCTACTTTTTCGTATAAAGAATGCTGTAATAAGGCACTTTTTTGAGTTTCAATACTCCTATTTATAGATTGGATATCCATGTTTGTAAATTTTACACAAAAGTAAAAAAGCTTCTCGTTTCCAAGAAGCTTTTGCTATCAATTTTATCAATACTTTAATAATTGTTAACTACTATTTGAATGCTGGAATTCCGGTAATATCAGCTCCTGTAATTAACAAGTGAATGTCGTGAGTTCCTTCATAAGTAATCACCGATTCCAAATTCATCATGTGTCTCATAATTGAATATTCACCCGTAATTCCCATTCCACCTAATATTTGTCTGGCTTCACGAGCAATATTAATTGCCATATCAACATTGTTTCTTTTCGCCATCGAAATTTGAGCAGTTGTCGCTTTACCTTCATTTCTTAAAACTCCTAAACGCCAAGTTAACAATTGCGCTTTAGTAATTTCGGTAATCATTTCAGCTAATTTCTTTTGTTGTAATTGCGTTCCAGCGATAGGTTTGTCAAACTGAATTCTCTCTTTTGCATAGCGCAACGCAGTATCATAACAGTCCATCGCTGCTCCAATTGCACCCCATGCAATTCCATAACGAGCAGAATCTAAACATCCTAGTGGTGCTCCCAATCCCGATTTATTTGGTAATAAATTTTCCTTAGGAACTTTCACATTATCAAAAATCAATTCTCCAGTTGCCGATGCACGTAACGACCATTTGTTGTGCGTTTCAGGAGTGGTAAAACCTTCCATTCCACGCTCCACAATCAATCCGTGAATTCTTCCTTCTTCATTCTTAGCCCATACAATTGCAATGTCTGCAAATGGCGCATTCGAAATCCACATTTTAGCTCCATTTAATAAATAATGGTCGCCCATATCTTTATAATTGGTAATCATACTTCCAGGATCTGAACCGTAATTTGGCTCGGTCAAACCAAAACAACCCATGAATTCTCCCGAAGCTAATTTTGGTAAATATTTCATTCTTTGTTCCTCATTTCCATATTTCCAAATTGGATACATCACCAATGAAGATTGAACAGAAGCCGTGGAACGAACACCAGAATCACCTCTTTCAATTTCTTGCATTATCAAACCATAAGAGATTTGATCCAATCCCGCACCACCATATTCTTCAGGAATATAAGGTCCAAAAGCACCAATATCCGCTAATCCTTTGATAATTTGAGTCGGAAAATCAGCCCTTTGCGCGTAATCTTCAATTATAGGTGACACTTCTCTTTTTACCCATTCTCTCGCTGCGTCACGAACTAATTTATGTTCGTCCGTCAATAATTCATCAAGGTTGTAATAATCTGGAGCTTGAAATAAATCTGGTTTCATGTATTATCTTTTTGGTTAAATCGCAAAAGCGAAACAAACTAATTAATAGTCACTTGCAAATTTACACAAAGAAATGTAACAAACCGATTAACAATTGTTATATTTTTTGATTGTTTTTTTGGAGCTTAATCCTGCTTTCCGTTGCAATCCTCGCTAAAAAGCGAGGGATTTCCTCTTTAAACGTAGTTCACTGAACTCCTATGTTAATAAAAGTTAGGTGAAGTACTCAGGGCTAGGGCTACATTTTTATGTAGAAATCTTTCGTAAGAGAAATATATTCTGGGGTATATTCGTGTCGGCTAATCTCGATTATCAGTTCATCTGCTGTTAAAACTGCCAATTCATATCTTTTAAAAGCCAATAAACTCCGAATAATTTTGGTGTTTGGAGCCCCTTTAACACGAGTGGCCTTTATAGGAAAAAGTTCCACTTCTGCACACAATTCGATAAATCGATCTTCTTCATTAAATGGAATAATTACAGAAAAAATCCCATTTTCAGATAACAATAAATCGGCAGCTTCCACCAATTCTTCAAAAGGCATAGCTCCTTGAAATCTTGCTAAATCACGCTGTTCATTCTCTGAACGATATTCTTCTGAATAAAATGGAGGATTGGAAACAATCAAATCATATTCGTCTTCTGGATCATCTACAAATTCATCTAAACCTGCATGAAAACAAAACAAACGATCTCCCCATGGGGAATTTTCGAAATTTTCAACCGATTGTTCGTAGGCACTTTCATCAATTTCTAAGGCGTCAATTTGTTCGGCGTCGCTTCTTTGTGCCAACATTAAAGCAATTATTCCGGTTCCCGTTCCAATATCTAAAACTGATTTAGGATTGTTTTCTATTGGTGTCCAAGCGCCCAGCAAAATGCCGTCTGTTCCAATTTTCATGGCAGTCTGGTCTTGGTTTACAGAAAATTGTTTGAATTGAAATACCGACATTGTGATTTCTGATCTCTGATTTAAGAATTTAGATTTAAGAATTTTCGATTAACCGAATAAACTTTCTAGAGGTACATTTCGATTAAACCGTCTGGCAAATCCATCATCACTTTTTTATTTTCTCTATCGATTTTCAATAGAAAATGATCCACCATTGGGATTAACATTTCCACATCGCCATTCAAAACTTCAAAAAGTGGCTGTGCAGTGGTATCATTCACAGATACAATTTTGCCAATAACTCCGTGTTTTTTATCATCGATTTCAAAACCAATAACTTCGTGGAAATAGAATTTTTTACCTGAAAGTTTAGGCAATCTATCTAAAGGAAGGTAAAGGGCATTGCCAAGAATAGCTTCTGCCTCATCTTCAGTAGTAACATCTTCAAAACGAATTCTTAAAAAATCATTTTTATGAAGGGAACTACTTTCAATAAAAAAAGGAACCAAGTGTTTGTTGCATTCAACAAACACTGATTCCAAATTTTCGTATAACTCGGGTTCGTCTGTGTCTAAATAAGCTAAGACTTCCCCTTTGAAGCTAAATTTTTTTGCGATTTTACCTAAATAAAAACATTCGTCTTTACGCATTGAATCGCTAAATGAATTAAGCTTGTGCTTCTTCGTTATTCTCTTCAGCAGCAGGAGCTTCTTCAGCTTCAGCTACAACTTCTTCAGCAGTAACCTCAGCAGCAGGAGCTTCTTCAGCTTCAGCTACAACTTCTTCAGCAGTAACCTCAGCAGCAGGAGCTTCTTCAACTTCATCTACAACTTCTTCAGCTACAACTTCTTCAGCAGCAGTTTCTTCAACTTCTACTTCAGCAGCAGAAGCTTCTTCAACTTCTTCAACAGCAGACTCAGCAGCAATTGCATCAGCTTCAGCTTTAGCAGCATCTTCTAAACGTTTAGCATTTACAGCTTGTTCCGCTTTGAATGCTTTTGCTTTAGCAGCAGCTTGCGCTTTAGATAAACCATCTTTTTTAGCATCCACTTTTCCAGCTTTTGCTTCTAACCAAGCAGCTAATTTTGCATCAGCTTGTTCTTGAGTTAATGCCCCTTTACGGATTCCTCCATCAAGGTGGTGTTTCAATAATGCTCCTTTGTATGATAATATTGCTTTTGCAGTATCCGTTGGTTGAGCACCATTATGTAACCATCTTACAGCGCTATCAAGGTTTAATTCGATAGTTGCAGGGTTAGTGTTTGGATTGTAAGTACCAATTTTTTCTAGGTATCTACCATCTCTTTTTGAGCGAGCATCAGCTGCTACAACCCAGTAAAAAGGTTTTCCTTTTTTACCGTGTCTTTGTAATCTAATTTTTACAGACATAATCTTATGATTAAATTTTGAGGTACACGACCTCCGTTAATTAAGGGTGCAAAGATAATTATTTTTTTGAATGTAACTAATCTACCACTGTTAATTTTATGATATTGAGTAAAATAATGTAAAAATCAACGTAATTTATTTTAAAAATTTTAGCTTTTTTATTTAATTAGTCTATTTTTGTAAAACAAAATAATGAAAATGAAAAAATTTATCATCCTATTCTTAGCAACAATCACTTTAAGCGGGTGTACTCAAGAAGTTTCTTTTAACAATCCTTCCGTTCAAGGAACAAAAGACAATTATTTTTGGAGAGCGCAATCATTTAGCGCAACTATTGACCCAGTAACTAATACCATTTCGCTAGAGGCCGACAGTCAGTTTGAAACTTTAACGTTAAAAATGCCGCTTCCTAGTGCTACTAATATCTGCCCAATAACAAGCGTTCTTGGAACAGGTTCTGCAAGTGAAGCAACGTTCAGTTATGTAGTAAATGGTCAAAATTTATTTTATGCCACTGGGGCAAATGCTCAGGATGGTCAAATTATTCTCTCAGAATACGATCCAATAAACAAAACAATCAGTGGAACTTATCGTTTTAACGCTTTTAATTTAACTAACAATCCTCTAGGAAATCCTATTGTGAATTTTACTAACGGTGTGTTTTATAAGATTCCGGTTAACTAATAAAATATTAAATACAAAAAAGGCTCAATTTAATATTGAGCCTTTTTTTATGTGTTGTAATTAAAATTAATCTACTAAAACGATCACTTTATTGTCTTTTAATTCAATTGTACCTGAATTAATAGCTAATGTATAATTTTGATCGTTTACTTTATTGAATTGCTCTTCCGAACCTTTATTAAAATCAAAACTCAAAGCCGCAATTTTAATTAATCCCTCTTTTAAAGTGGAAACAATTGGAGCGTGATTATTCAATAATTGAAAGCTACCATCTACTCCAGGAAGAGAAACCGAAGTTACTTCTCCTGTAAATAATTTTGCTTCTGGTGATACTATTTCTAAAATCATTTTTTTAATTGATAATTGATAATTGATAATTGATAATTTTCACATTGTCAATTGTTAATTATCCATTGTTAATTGAATTATGCTTCTGCCAACATTTTTTCTCCTGCTTCGATAACGTCTTCAATGGTTCCTTTAAGGTTGAAAGCTGCTTCTGGCAAGTGATCTAGTTCACCATCAATAATCATATTGAATCCTTTGATAGTATCTTTAATGTCAACTAATACTCCTTTTAAACCTGTAAATTGCTCAGCAACGTGGAAAGGTTGTGATAAGAAACGTTGTACACGTCTTGCTCTAGATACCGCTAATTTATCTTCTTCAGATAATTCTTCCATACCTAAAATCGCAATGATATCTTGCAATTGTTTGTATTTTTGAAGAATCTCTTTTACTCTTTGTGCACAGTCGTAGTGCTCGTCACCAAGAATTTGAGGAGTTAAAATTCTAGAAGTAGAATCCAATGGATCTACCGCAGGATAAATTCCTAACTCAGCAATTTTACGAGACAATACTGTTGTAGCGTCTAAGTGAGCAAATGTAGTTGCTGGAGCTGGGTCTGTTAAATCGTCCGCAGGTACATAAACCGCTTGAACTGAAGTAATAGATCCTTTATTGGTTGATGTGATACGCTCTTGCATCGCACCCATTTCTGTAGCTAATGTTGGTTGGTAACCTACCGCAGACGGCATACGACCTAAAAGTGCTGATACCTCAGAACCTGCTTGTGTAAAACGGAAGATATTATCTACGAAGAAAAGTACGTCTTTCCCTTGATCAGAACCTGCACCATCACGGAAATATTCAGCAATAGACAATCCTGAAAGCGCCACACGAGCACGAGCTCCTGGAGGTTCGTTCATTTGACCGAAAACGAAAGTCGCTTTAGACTCTCTCATTCCTGGCTTGTCTACTTTTGATAAATCCCATCCACCTTCTTCCATAGAATGCATGAATTCTTCACCATATTTAATAATTCCTGACTCTAACATCTCACGAAGTAAGTCGTTTCCTTCACGTGTTCTTTCTCCTACTCCTGCGAATACTGAAAGTCCACCGTGACCTTTTGCGATATTGTTGATCAACTCCTGAATCAATACTGTTTTACCAACACCAGCACCACCGAACAATCCAATTTTTCCTCCTTTTGCGTAAGGCTCAATTAAATCGATTACTTTGATTCCAGTAAATAAAACTTCAGAAGAAGTTGATAAATCTTCAAATTTTGGAGCTTGACGGTGAATTGACATTCCGTTGTCACCTGTTTTTGGCAAATCTCCTAATCCGTCAATAGCATCTCCAATTACATTAAACAAACGTCCGTAAACATCTGGTCCAATTGGCATTTTAATAGGATTTCCAGTACCTACCACCTCATATCCTCTGCTCAAACCGTCAGTTGAATCCATCGAAATGGTTCTAACTGTGTTTTCACCTATGTGAGATTGTACTTCTAGTACTAATAAGGTACCATCTTTTTTAGTGATTTCTAATGAATCATAAATTTTTGGAAGTTCTACATCTTTACCGTTGAATACTACGTCAACTACTGGCCCAATGATTTGCGATACTTTTCCTATTACTTTTGACATTGCTTATGTATTTATTAAATAGCTAATTAGACTTATAAAAAACAAATTTTCTAAACGGAATATTTAGGTTTGTTTTTCAAGGCGCAAAGATAATTTTTTAAAACATAAAAATCAACACTATTCTTATAAAAAAATCGTGTTTTTTAAATATTTTATTTTTTTCGATCTGAAGGGAGTGAGAATTAAGGTAAAAAGGTAATTATTAAAGACCGTTAATAACTATTTTTTTAAACCAGAAACAAAATTTAAAATTGCATTAGCAATTTCTGTTTGCCCCATGTCGCTATTCACATAATTTCTGTCATTTTCATTAGAAAGAAACCCTAATTCAACCACTATTGTTGGGCATTCCGATTTTTTCAATATATAAAATGGTGCAACTTTAACACCTCTATTTATTAATGGTGTAGCATTAGAAATAACTGCTGCCAATTGATTGGCTAATTCTCTTGATTTTTCCGAAGTTGGCGAACTTTCGGAAACGTAAATTTCAAAGCCGTTTGCTTCAATATTTTTATTAAAATTAAAATGTAACGAAATAGCTAAATCCGGTTGATAAGAATTTACAATTTTAGCTCTATCACTTAAATCAATAAATGTATCGTTAGTTCTGGTAAAATGAATTTTAACATCTTCATTCTCATTCCTATTTTGAATTTTATTTGATATAATTTCTGTAAGAGATTTCTCTGTCAATCCTTCTTTTGACGCTCCAAAATCTGATCCGCCGTGTCCGGCATCAATTACTATTGTTTTGTTTTTATTATCTTCATTTATATATAAATTATAACCGTCCTTCCCTTTGGTATACCAAACAATTGTATCTGCTTTCGTTCTTGGTTTAACTACATTTTTCAAAGCAGTTTTATAGGAAACTGAGCAAATTTTAATTGTATCCCCGCTGAAGTGCAAATGACTGTTTTTTAAATTTTCATCAAAAAACTTTTTAGTATAAAGCGAATATTGATACTCTTGTGGAAATCGTTTAGACCTAGCATTTTTATGAATAAAACTTGTAGAGTAATAACTAAAATCTAATCTTTTATATTTTTTTATTTCTTCTTTGGTTCTAACTTTTCCATTAATCCAAACAGCCATGTTTTTTACTTTCATTTTTTCAAATAATGGCTCAGGAATTTCATTTTCAATCATCATTTCCGGAATGTAATAAAAATATTTTCTTCGATCTTCTAATGAAAGATTTTCGTATTGCGTTGAAATATTTTTGTTATTTTTTTCATCAATAATTTTCACATAAACACCTCTGTAATAACTATCTCTAATTTTATCCTTGTCATTTAATTCAGAACTGTTACTTTTTGAATTGGTATTTATTACTTTTTGTTGTGCCACAACTTCAAAACAGAAAAAGTAAATTAATCCAGCTAGAATTGGTAAAATGGATGCTATTTTTAATAACGCTATTCTTTGTGAAGTGCTTTTGGTCATCATAATCAATCGTTTTTTAGTTACTAAATAATTTAAATTACTAGCTAAGTAAATTGTTTGGTTGTCATTCCCTTTTTGTAAAAGTAAATTTTGATAAAAAGGAACATTATTATAGGTTCTTACAATTTCATCATCAGCAAGAAATTCGTGATTAAGTTGAATTGCTTTTTTGTAGAAAATGAAAATTGGATTAAACCAAAATATTACTTTTAAAAACTCAATAAACAAAATATCTAAAGAGTGTTTTTGTATTACATGAACCAATTCGTGTGTGAATAATTCATCTTCAATATTTCTACTATTGTAATCGTCAAAATTGATAAAAATGTAATTCAAAAAAGTATGAGGAAGTACTTTTTCATCAACTAAAACTAATTTTGCGGTTTTATATTTTACAATGGGATTGGATTTAGTTTTAGAAATTAATTCAAAAACGTTTTTCGTAAATCTTCCCAGTAATATCAAAGTAATTAAAGCATACAAACTCCACAATATATATGGTATGTAATTTATGGATTCAACTATAGGTGCTACGGTTTCCCTAATTTCATTTTCATTAATATCTGTTGGAATTGCTACGCTTTTTATAGGTTCGAGATTTACAAATACAGGAATAACTTTTATAATTTCAAAAGTTAAAAATGGAATTATAAATGAAATTACAATTGAGATTAATAGATAAAATCGATTGAATTGATGTATCTTTTCTCTCCCTAATACTAAATGATAGAAGGCAAGTAAAATCGTTAAAATAATAGTTGATTTTATTAAAAAGTCGTTCATTTTTTCTTTTTTTGAAGTTCAACATCAATGATTTTTTTTAATTCTTCCAATTCATTTTGCGTTAAATTAGTTGAAGTAGTAAAGAACGAGGCAAATTGTGACGTAGAATCATTAAAAAAATTCTTTATCAATACGTTAATTTGTTTGGAGAAATAATCTTCTTTTTTAACAAGCGGAAAATATTCTCTTGAATTGCCAAATTCATTGTAGGCTACAAAATTTTTGTCAATCATTCTTTTTAATAAAGTAGCTACGGTTGTTGTTGCAGGTTTTGGTTTTGGATAGGCTTCCAATAAATCTTTCATAAAAGCTTTTTCAAGTTTCCACAAATGTTCCATTAACTGTTCTTCTGAATTTGATAATTGCATTGCTCTACGTTTTTAGAATTACTTCTACAAATGTAGAATAAAATTTTAATTCTACAAGTGTAGAAGTAAAATTTAACATTTTATTTATAAATAAAATTAATAATTGGTTTGACTATTTAAACCTAATTTAAGTCACTAAAGTTTTAAAAAAGGGAATATTAGGGGAATTTGAATAATTAAAAACCCTAAATCCTTGATAATAAAGGTTTTAGGGTTGTTTTTAAGTGCGGATAATAGGACTCGAACCTACACGCCTTGCGGCACCAGATCCTAAGTCTGGCATGTCTACCAATTTCACCATATCCGCAAAATTGAGAGTGCAAATATACAATTAAATATAAATTATGGATAAAAATTTATAAAAATATTTCAAAGTCTTTTTTGTATTTTTGGAATTCTAATAAACTACTCTATTAATATGAATGCAATAAAAACCTACGTTCAAGAAAATAAGGCTCGCTTTATCAACGAGTTAATTGAATTATTAAAAATCCCTTCTGTAAGTGCCGATCCCGCTTATTCTCAAGACGTTTTCAACACTGCAGATGCAGTAAAATTAAGTCTTAAAAATGCCGGTTGCGACTTGGTAGAAATTTGTGATACTCCTGGATATCCGATTGTTTATGGGGAAAAAACTATCGATAAATCGCTTCCTACCGTTTTGGTTTACGGACATTATGATGTGCAGCCACCAGATCCAATGGAACTTTGGACTTCGCCTCCATTTGAACCCGTTATAAAAACTACAGCTATTCATCCTGAAGGTGCCATTTTTGCTAGAGGCGCTTGCGATGACAAAGGACAAATGTACATGCACGTTAAGGCTTTAGAATATATGGTGCAATCGAATTCTTTGCCTTGTAATGTGAAATTTATGATTGAAGGAGAAGAAGAAGTGGGCTCAAAAAGCTTAAGCTGGTTTGTAGAGCGCAATCAAGAAAAACTAAAATGCGATGTGATTTTAATTTCCGATACCGGAATGATCTCCAACCAGCAACCATCAATTACCACTGGTTTACGTGGTTTGAGTTATGTAGAAGTGGAAGTTACAGGTCCAAATCGTGACTTGCATTCTGGTTTATACGGTGGGGCTGTTGCCAATCCGATCAACGTGCTTTCCAAAATGATTGCTTCGCTTCACGATGAAAACAACCATATTACGATTCCTGGTTTCTACGATAATGTTGAAGAATTATCACTTGAAGAACGTGCTGAAATGGCAAAAGCACCTTTCAATTTAGAAAATTATAAAAAGGCATTGGAATTAAACGACATTTATGGAGAAACGGGTTACGTAACCAATGAAAGAAATTCTATCCGCCCAACATTAGATGTAAACGGTATTTGGGGAGGTTATACTGGCGAAGGGGCTAAAACAGTTATTGCTAGTAAAGCTTTCGCAAAAATATCGATGCGTTTGGTTCCAAATCAAGATTGGGAGAACATCACTGAATTGTTTACAAAACATTTTACCAATATTGCACCGGCAGGAGTTACCGTGAAAGTCACGCCTCATCATGGTGGTCAAGGATATGTTACACCAACAGACAGTATTGGCTATAAAGCCGCAAATATGGCTTACACTGAAACGTTTGGAGTGCCAGCAATTCCGGTTCGCTCAGGAGGAAGTATTCCAATTGTAGCGTTATTTGAAAAAGAACTAAAAAGCAAAACTATTTTAATGGGATTTGGATTAGATAGCGATGCCATTCATTCGCCAAACGAACATTTTGGTATTTTCAATTACTTAAAAGGAATAGAAACGATTCCATTGTTTTATAAATATTTCGTTGAATTGAGTAAATAATATTCATAATAAACAATTAGAACCCATATTTAATTTTATGGGTTTTTTTATATATTTGTTTCATTAACACCTAAAAAAATATATTATGGAAATGAATTTTTTGTCGCCAGTAGTTGCTGCATTTACTACTTTATTAGTTGGTTTTATTTGGTACCATCCAAATTTTCTTGGGACATTATGGATCCACGAAGCTGGTTTAACCAAAGACGAATCGCAAAAAGGAAACATGTTTAAAATCTTTGGACTTACATTTGTGTTTTCAATTTTTATTGGAATAATAATGCAATCGTTAACCATTCACCAATTTGGTGCTTTAGGAATGATCGGCGGAGGGACAAAATTAGCGGAAGCAAAACCTTCATTTATGGCATTCATGGCCGATTATGGAACTGCATTTAGAACCTACAAACATGGTGCATTACATGGTTTTTTCACTGGATTATTTTTTGCTTTCCCAATGATTGCAATCAATGGTTTATTTGAAAGAAGATCTTGGAAATACATCTTTATCCATTCAGGATATTGGGTAGTATGTTTAACAATTATCGGCGCAATTGTTTGTGGTTGGATCTAATATAAAAATAAAAAAACCGGTTTCAATTGAGACCGGTTTTTTTATATACTAATTTGTTTTTCTATTTCAATAAAGCATCTAATTGCTCTTGAAGTTTCGGATTTGAAGGCCTAGAAGCATCTGCGCTAACAATTTTTCCTGTTGGATCTATTAATATAAATCTTGGAATACTATTGATGCTATAGCTTTTCATGAAATCGGAATTCCAATCTTTATCAGCAAAAAGCTGAACTCCTCCCAATTGTTTCTCATCAACAAATTTTTTCCATTTCTCGAAGTCTTTTTGAACATCTACAGAAATACTCACGAAAGCAACATTTTTACCTTCATATTTTTCTTCAACCTTTTTCAAGGATGGAATTTCAGCACGACAAGGTCCGCACCAAGTAGCCCAAACATCGATGTAAACGTACTTCCCTTTGAAATCTGAAAGTTTCGTATTTCCTCCTTTAAAATTCAAATAATCAAAAGGTGCAGACATAGTATTGTTTAATAATAGCTTTTTTTGAGCCTCAGCATAATATTGTTTCATACCCGTTTTAGTTCCTTCTATTTGCTTTTTTTGTAAAGAAATAAAAGCTGGATCTAAATTACTGCTTTCTAATTTTGCTAGGTCAGATTTGCACTTTTCATCAACTTGAGCGTTAAAATCGGCTTCTTTTAATGCAAATATTTTATCGTAATCCACTTTGCTATCTTCTACAGTTGCTTGCGCTAAATAATTGTTTTCATTTGCTCCAACACCAGTATAAACAATAGATTCGTCAAATTTTTTGGCATCCATTTTCAAACTTAAGTCGTAACCATTTTTCAAATACAAACTCGTCACTTCAACTCCATCATACATTTGATAAAAGCCTTCTTTTACGTTTAAAGTGTCTTTAAAAAACCCGTCTTTGTTAACTTGTATTTTTTTATACACCTTTTTATTATCTCTAATAGAAATAAAATCTGTGTTTTTATTAGCAATTTCTGCTTTGAAAATCACAAAATTGTTTGATTGAGCAACGCCCAATAATGAATATCCTAGGAACATTCCTAATAATACTATTTTTTTCATGTGGTTAAAATTAAATTAGACATCAAATATAAGGTTTTAAATTTTTAAAATAAATTTTATCACTAAAACCTTAATCAAAAACAAAATAGTATTTTTGCAATCTAAAATTACAATAATGTATAGAAGTTATTCTTGTGGCGAGTTAAACGCTACTCATATTAATACAGAAGTTACACTTGCGGGTTGGGTTCAAAAATCGCGTGATAAAGGATTCATGAATTGGGTTGATTTACGAGATCGTTATGGAATTACCCAATTGCTATTTGACGAAAGTCGTACCGAAAAATCGATCTTTGAATTGGCGAAAACCCTTGGTCGCGAATTTGTAATTCAGGTGAAAGGAACTGTAATTGAGCGTGAATCTAAAAACGTAAATATGGCGACAGGCGAAATTGAAATACTAGTTTCGCAAATGACTATTTTGAATGCAGCGTTAACTCCACCATTTACTATTGAAGATGAAACGGACGGCGGAGAAGACATCAGAATGAAATACCGCTATTTAGATATTCGTAGAAATCCCGTGAAAAACAACTTGCTTTTTCGCCATAAAGTGGCAATGGAAGTTAGAAAATACCTTTCCGATTTGGAATTCTGTGAAGTAGAAACTCCTTATTTAATTAAATCGACACCTGAAGGCGCTAGAGATTTTGTGGTTCCAAGTAGAATGAATGCCGGGCAATTTTATGCCTTACCACAATCGCCACAAACCTTCAAACAATTATTGATGGTGGGTGGAATGGACAAATATTTCCAAATTGTGAAATGTTTCCGTGATGAAGATTTACGTGCCGACAGACAACCAGAATTCACACAAATAGATTGTGAAATGGCATTTGTTGAGCAAGAAGATATTTTGAATGTTTTTGAAGGATTGACACGCCATTTATTGAAAGAAATCAAAGGAATTGAAGTGGAAAAATTCACAAGAATTACCTACGATTATGCGATGAAAACCTACGGAAATGATAAGCCAGACATTCGTTTCGGAATGGAGTTTGGAGAGTTAAACGAAGTAGCGCAACACAAAGATTTTTCTGTTTTCAATTCCGCTGAATTGGTTGTAGGAATTGCCGCTCCAGGAACCGGAGACTATTCTCGTAAGGAAATTGATGCCTTAATTGATTGGATGAAACGCCCACAAATTGGCGCTTTAGGAATGGTTTATGTAAAATGCAATGAAGATGGAACGTATAAATCATCGGTTGATAAATTTTACGACCAAGAAGATTTAGCAAAATGGGCTCAAATTACTGGTGCAAAACCAGGCGATATGATATTTGTACTTTCGGGTCAAGCCGATAAAACAAGAACGCAACTTTCAGCATTAAGAATGGAATTGGCAACCCGTTTAGGATTGAGAAATCCAGCGGAGTTTGCTCCATTATGGGTGGTAGATTTCCCATTATTAGAATTGGATGAAGAATCTGGAAGATGGCACGCAATGCACCATCCATTCACTTCTCCAAAACCAGAAGACATGGATTTATTAGCTACTAATCCAGGAAAAGTTCGCGCCAATGCTTACGATATGGTCTTAAACGGAAATGAAATTGGTGGAGGTTCCATCCGAATTCACGATAAAGCAACGCAACAATTAATGTTTAAATATTTAGGATTCACCGAAGAAGAAGCTCGAAATCAATTTGGTTTCTTGATGGATGCGTTTCAATTTGGAGCGCCACCACACGGCGGATTGGCTTTTGGATTGGATCGATTGGTTTCTATTTTGGGTGGTCAAGAAACAATTCGTGATTTTATTGCCTTTCCAAAAAATAATTCGGGTCGCGATGTAATGATTGATGCACCTTCAATTATCGATGAAAATCAGTTAAATGAGTTGCATATTCAGCTAAAAATGGAATAATTTTTTGGTTTAAAACCCTCGAAAACACTGAAAATCAATAATTTTACGAAAAAAAATGCTTGCAAATGATTTTCGTATTACAATATAGTTTACATTTGTGACATTATAAATTATTATTATTTTTACAATGCGTACAGGAACAGTTAAATTTTTCAATGAATCAAAAGGTTACGGATTCATTACAGACGAAGAAACAGGAAAAGACATTTTCGTGCATGCTTCAGGAATCAGAGCGGAAGAATTACGCGAAGGTGACCGAGTAAGTTACGAAGAAGAAGAAGGTAGAAAAGGTAAAGTTGCTGCGCAAGTTGCAGTAATTGAAGACTAAAATATATATATTTTTGTTACCTAATGGTTTAAACGTTCCGATTAATTTCGGAACGTTTTTTTTTGCCTTTATTTAAAAAAATCCCTCTAAAAATAGAACCATAAAACCTTGAAAATTAGATTTATTTATAATCTGTAAAAATTTTCAAAATAGTTTCATAAATTTTTATTTTTTCGTTGCTAAATCAATTATTGAAAGTTATCTTTGCAACCGAATTCTAAGGAATAAAACTCATAATATGCAAACAAGTTTATCAAGTTATTTTCCAATACTAATGCAAATGCTTTTAGCTGTTGGATTTGTAGTGGGAACCATCATTGTTTCTGGCAAATTAGGTCCAAAAAGATCGTCAGCTTCAAAAGACAAAAATTTTGAGTGTGGAATCGAATCTCAAGGAAATGCTAGAATCCCATTTTCGGTAAAATATTTCTTAGTTGCGATTTTATTCGTGCTTTTTGATGTTGAAGTTATTTTCTTATATCCTTGGGCTATCAATTTCAAGGAATTGGGAATGGAAGGAATGGTGAAAATGGTGCTATTTATGGCTTTACTTTTAGTTGGTTTTTTCTATATCATCAAAAAGAAAGCGTTAGAGTGGGAATAAAATAATTATTTAAAGGTTGAATTTTAAATTTTAAATGATGTCGTTTAATTTATAATTCAAAATTTTTAATTCAAAATAATAACAATGACTGAATCTAAAACAAAAATGGTTGATGCTCCAGAAGGAGTTGTAGGAGAAGGATTTTTCGCTACAAAACTAAATGATGTCGTAGGTCTTGCAAGAGCCAATTCACTTTGGCCGTTACCATTTGCAACTTCTTGTTGCGGAATTGAATTTATGGCTACCATGGCCTCTCATTATGACTTAGCGCGTTTCGGATCTGAAAGAGTGAGTTTTTCTCCTCGTCAAGCGGATATGCTAATGGTTATGGGAACAATCTCTAAAAAAATGGCGCCTATTTTACGTCAGGTTTATGAGCAAATGTCAGAACCTCGTTGGGTAATTGCTGTTGGAGCTTGTGCTTCTTCAGGAGGGATTTTCGACACGTATTCAGTACTTCAAGGGATAGACAAAGTAATTCCTGTAGACGTTTATGTTCCTGGTTGTCCTCCAAGACCAGAGCAAATTGTTGACGGAGTAATGAGATTACAAGAATTGGTTAAATCCGAATCGGTACGAAGAAGAAGTTCTCCAGAATACCAAGAATTATTAGCTTCTTATAACATAAAATAATGGCTTTAGAAACCTCTGAAATTCAAGAAAAATTAACAGCAACATTTGGAGAAAGTGTGTTTAATTTCACTCAAGAAAAATCTATTTTCTCTCTTGAAGTTGCTTCTGATAAAATTACCGCAGTTTTACTTTTTTTAAAAAATGATGAAACTTTGCGTTTTAACTTTCTAACCGATTTATGTGGAATTCACTATCCTGATAATGATGATAGTCAACAATTTACAGTGGTTTATCACCTTCATAATTGGATTGACAACGTTAGAATTAAAATAAAAACCTACTTGCCAGGTTCCAATCCAGAAATTAAAACGGTATCATCTATTTTTCTTTGCGCCAATTGGATGGAAAGAGAAGCTTACGATTTTTACGGTATTAACTTTATTGGCCATCCACAATTGAAACGAATTTTAAATATGGACGAGATGATTTCTTTTCCTATGAGAAAGGAATTCCCAATGGAAGACGGCGGAAGAACAGACAAGGACGACCGATTTTTCGGTAGAACAACAAATAATGCATAATTAACAATGAATAATTGATAATTACTGAAAAAAGTAAGGTCAATTTAATTTAAATCATGAATTATCAATTTTTAATTATCAATTTTTAATTATAGATGTCAGAACTATTATTACCACCAGAGCATCGATATGCTGAAATAGTAAAAAAACGTCAAAATGAAGATGGAAGCGAGCTTTCAATTCTGAATTTAGGCCCAACCCACCCTGCGACTCACGGTATTTTCCAAAATATTTTGTTGATGGATGGAGAGCGAATTTTAGAAGCGGAACCTACCATTGGATACATCCATAGGGCGTTTGAAAAAATTGCGGAAAACCGACCTTTTTATCAAATCACACCTCTTACTGATAGAATGAACTACTGTTCATCGCCTATCAATAATATGGCTTGGTGGATGACTATTGAAAAATTATTAGATATTGAAGTTCCTAAAAGAGCGCAGTATTTAAGAGTTATCGTAATGGAATTAGCAAGAATTACCGATCACTTGATTTGTAATTCAATTCTTGGTGTGGATACAGGAGCTTACACTGGTTTCTTGTATGTATTCCAATTTAGAGAAAAAGTATACGAGATTTACGAAGAAATTTGTGGCGCTCGTTTGACAACAAATATGGGAAGAATTGGTGGTTTCGAAAGAGATTGGTCACCAGAAGCTTTCCGCAAATTGGACGTGTTTTTAGAAGAATTTCCTGTTGCTTGGAAAGAATTCGAAAACCTATTTGAAAGAAACAGAATTTTTATTGATAGAACTGTAAATGTTGGTCCAATATCTGCTGAAAAAGCAATGGCTTACGGATTTACAGGTCCTAATTTACGTGCTGCGGGTGTTGATTATGATGTTCGTGTGGCACAACCTTATTCTTCTTACGAAGATTTTGATTTCAAAGTTCCTGTAGGAAAATCAGGTGATACTTACGATCGTTTTTGCGTTCGTAATGCTGAAGTTTGGGAAAGTTTGAGTATTATTCGTCAAGCTTTAGATAAAATGCCTGCTGGAAATGAATACCACGCAGATGTTCCTGCATACTATTTGCCTCCTAAAGAAGATGTATACCACGATATGGAATCTTTGATTTACCACTTCAAAATTGTAATGGGAGAAGTTCCCGTTCCAGTTGACGAAGTGTACCATGCTGTTGAAGGTGGAAATGGAGAATTAGGATTTTATTTAGTTACTGACGGAAGTAGAACGCCTTACAGATTGCATTTTAGAAGACCTTGTTTTATTTATTACCAAGCTTATCCTGAAATGATTAAAGGGGCATTATTATCAGATGCAATAGTTATTTTGTCGAGTTTAAATGTTATTGCAGGAGAATTAGACGCATAAAAAAATTATAAATTTTGAATTATAAATTATAAATGAATCACTTTCATTTCAAACTTAAAATTCAGAATTCAAAATAATAAAAAATGGAACATACACATTACAAACAAGAAATTAATATCACTGATGCTTTGATGACTCGCATCAATGAGTTGATCAGTCATTATCCTGAAGAAAAGAGAAAATCGGCTTTATTGCCAGTTTTGCATGAAGTTCAAGATGCTCATGACAATTGGTTAAGTATAGAATTAATGGATAAAGTAGCCGAAATTCTTCATATTAAACCTGTTGAAGTTTATGAAGTGGTTTCTTTTTATACAATGTACAACCAAAGACCAATTGGAAAATACATGTTTGAATTTTGCCAAACTTCACCTTGTTGTTTGAATGGTGTGGAGGATTTGATGGATTACACTTGCAATAAATTAGGTGTAAAAGTGGGTGAACCAACTGCAGACGGACTTTTTGAGGTTCGTGGTGTAGAATGCTTAGGCGCTTGTGGTTATGCTCCAATGATGCAATTAGGAGATTTCTATAAAGAACACCTTACAAAAGAAAAAATCGATCAATTGATTGTTGATTGTAAAGAAGATAAAATTACGTTACACGATAAATAATATGTCACAAAAAATATTATTAGACAAAATTAATGTTCCGGGAATTCGCACTTATGAAGTTTACCGTCAAAATGGTGGTTATGCTTCTGTGGAAAAAGCGATAAAAAAAATGACTCCTGACGAAGTAGTTGAAGAAGTGAAAACTTCGGGACTTCGTGGTCGTGGTGGAGCAGGATTTCCAGCAGGAATGAAATGGAGTTTCATTGATAAAAAATCTGGAAAACCAAGACATTTAGTTTGCAACGCTGACGAATCAGAACCGGGAACGTTCAAAGATCGTTATTTGATGGAGTACATTCCTCACCTTTTAATTGAAGGAATGATAACCTCAAGTTTTGCGTTGGGTGCCAATTTATCCTACATCTATATTCGTGGAGAATACATGTGGGTATACAAAATATTAGAAAGAGCCATCGCCGAAGCAAAAGCGGCAGGTTGGTTAGGGAAAAATATATTAGGATCGGGTTACGATTTGGAATTGTATGTTCAAGTTGGAGCTGGAGCTTATATCTGTGGTGAAGAAACGGCATTGATTGAATCATTGGAAGGAAAAAGAGGAAATCCTAGAATCAAGCCTCCATTCCCTGCGATTTCAGGTCTTTGGGCCAATCCAACAGTGGTAAACAATGTAGAAACTATTGCTGCTGTGCCTTGGATTATCAATAATTCAGGTGAAGATTATGCTAAAATTGGTATTGGACGTTCTACAGGAACCAAATTAATTTCAGCTTCAGGACACATCAAAAATCCTGGCGTTTACGAAATTGAATTGGGATTAAGTGTTTACGAATTCATGAATTCTGATGAATATTTAGGCGGTATGAGTTCGGATCGTCCCTTAAAAGCATTTGTGCCTGGAGGAAGTTCTGTTCCCGTTTTACCAGCTGATTTAATTTATAAAACAGCAAATGGGGAAGACCGATTAATGACCTACGAATCATTAAGCGACGGTGGATTTGTATCTGGTTCCATGTTAGGATCAGGAGGTTTTATTGTTTACAATGATACTTCTTGTATGGTTAGAAATACATGGAATTTTTCAAGATTTTACCACCACGAAAGTTGCGGACAATGTTCTCCTTGCCGTGAAGGTACGGGATGGATGGAAAAAGTACTGCACCGAATTGAAAACGGTCATGGTCGTGAGGAAGATATCGATTTGCTTTTGAGTATTCAAAGTAAAATTGAAGGTAATACCATTTGTCCGTTAGGTGATGCTGCAGCTTGGCCAGTGGCTTCTGCAATACGTCACTTTAGAGAGGAGTTTGAATACCATATTCGATTCCCAGAAAAAATAAAAAATAGAGATCACTTTGTGGCAGAGCCTTTCGAAAAGGTAAAACACTTGGTTTCTAAATTAACAGTTTAAAAGTTGATAGTTGATGGTTGATAGTTAATGGATTTCTAAAACTAACAACCAACAACCAACAACCAACAACCAATATTATGAAAGTAACTATAGATGGTCAAGCGATTGAAGTAGAACCAGGAACAACAATCCTGCAAGCTGCGCGTATGATTGGTGGAGAGAGTGTTCCTCCAGCAATGTGCTATTATTCAAAACTAAAAGGAAGCGGCGGAAAATGCCGTTGTTGTTTAGTTGAAGTAGCAAAAGGTAGCGAAGCAGATCCAAGACCGATGCCAAAATTAGTGGCTTCTTGTGTAACAGGATGTCAGGACGGTATGGAAGTAAACAGTACCTCATCTGAAAGAGTAACGGAAGCGAGAAAATCGGTAACGGAATTTTTATTGATCAATCACCCTTTAGATTGCCCAGTTTGTGATCAGGCGGGAGAATGTGATTTGCAAAATTTAAGTTTCAAACACGGAAAATCAGAAACGGGATACATAGAAGAAAAAAGAACTTTCGAACCTGAAGATATTGGTCCAAATATTCAATTGCACATGAATCGTTGTATCCTTTGTTACCGTTGCGTAATGGTTGCCGATCAATTGACAGACAATCGTGTTCACGGTGTTATGGACAGAGGCGATCATTCTAATATTTCAACTTGTATATCAAAAGCGATTGACAACGAATTTTCTGGAAACATGATAGACGTTTGTCCTGTAGGTGCTTTAACTGATAAAACCTTCCGATTCAAATCGAGAGTTTGGTTTAACAAACCTTATAATGCCCACAGAGATTGCGATAAATGTTGTGGAAAAACTACTGTTTGGATGTTTGGTGACGAAATTCAAAGAGTAACAGGAAGAAAAGACGAGTACCATGAAGTAGAAGAATTCATTTGCAACGGATGTCGTTTTGATCATAAAGAAGTATCTGATTGGGTAATTGAAGGACCTAGAAAATTTGAAAAAGATTCTGTGATCAATCAAAACAAATACAACAGAAAATTACAACCAGTTCATATTGCTACGGAAGTGGGAATCCTTAAAGGAAGAGACCAAGATCGTAAAAAAATCAGTATGCCAGAGGTGCCATTGAGCAAAGAGGAAGAACAAGAATTTCAAAAAGGTAATCTTTAGATGATGGATAATACTATTATAATCGAAAAAAGTGTCATCATTTTAGTTGTTTTTGCAATTACGATGTTGATGGCAATGTATTCTACTTGGGCAGAGCGTAAAGTGGCTGCTTGGTTGCAAGACAGGGTTGGTCCTAACAGAGCGGGTCCACTTGGATTATTCCAACCGCTTGCCGATGGATTAAAATTATTTTCTAAAGAAGAATTTGAGCCAAACACACCTAATAAATTCCTATTTATAGTTGGCCCAGCAATTGCAATGAGTACGGCATTAATGACTAGTGCTGTAATTCCATGGGGAGATAAACTACACCTTTTTGGTAGAGATATTTTACTTCAAGCTACTGATATAAATGTAGCTGTTTTATATGTTTTTGCAGTAGTTTCAGTAGGAGTTTATGGAATTATGATTGGAGGTTGGGCTTCCAATAATAAATTTTCATTGATTGGAGCTATCCGTGCTGCTTCGCAAATGATTTCTTATGAAGTTGCGATGGGGCTTTCGATAATTGCATTATTAATGATGACAGGAACATTGAGTTTAAGAGAAATCTCGGCTCAACAGGAAGGAATGAACTGGAATGTTTTTTACCAACCGTTATCGTTTTTAATCTTTTTAATTTGTGCATTTGCAGAAACCAACAGAACACCATTTGATTTAGCAGAATGTGAAACCGAGTTAATAGGTGGATATCACACAGAATATTCTTCCATGAAAATGGGATTCTACTTATTTGCTGAATATGCGAATATGTTTATCTCTTCTACTATTTTAGCGGTTTTATTCTTCGGTGGTTATAATTATCCTGGAATGAGTTGGGCGGTTGAAAATTGGGGAGTGAATATTGCCAATGTATTAGGAATTGTAGCCTTATTTATAAAAATTTGTGGATTCATATTTTTCTATATGTGGGTAAGATGGACAATTCCAAGATTTAGATACGATCAATTGATGAATTTGGGATGGAGAATTTTGATTCCTTTATCAATTGTGAATATTATGATTACAGGAATTGTAATTTTAAGACACGAAATAATTGCTTATTTAGGATTTTAATTAAATACGAAAAGTCCTAGCCCTGATTGCAGTGTAAATCCCACGCTTTTTAGCGTGGATTGAAACGGAAAGCAGGATTAAGCTTCAAAAAAAAAATAAAAATGTCAATACAAAGTATCTCCTTATCGGGAAGAAAAAAGGAAGTTTCTAACAAGAAAATGACTTTTTTGGAAAGCATGTATTTGCTTGCGATAATTAAAGGTTTGTTTATTACAATCAAACACTTGTTTCGCAGAAAAGTAACGATTCAATATCCAGAGCAAGTTCGAGAAATGAGCCCTGTTTATCGTGGTCAGCACATGTTGAAACGCGACGAACTCGGTCGTGAAAATTGTACTGCTTGTGGTTTGTGCGCATTGTCGTGCCCAGCAGAAGCTATTACAATGAAGGCGGAAGAACGCAAAGCCAACGAGATGCATTTGTATCGTGAGGAAAAATATGCTTCGATTTATGAAATCAATATGTTGCGTTGCATTTTCTGTGGATTGTGTGAGGAAGCGTGTCCGAAAGATGCAATTTACCTTACTATTTCTAAGGAATTGGTTCCTGCAAGCTACGAAAGAGAAGATTTTATTTTTGGAAAAGATCGCTTAGTGATGCCTTTGGACGTTGCTATGCAAAACGCTCAACTTAACAACGCCAACTAATGACTCCATTTCTAATTATATTTTGTGTATTAGCAGCGATAACTTTATCGACCGCTTTTTTGACGGTTTTCACTAAAAACCCAATTCATAGTGCTATCTATTTGGTGATTTGCTTTTTCTCAATTGCAGGTCATTACCTATTATTGAATTCTCAGTTTTTGGCTGTTGTTCATATTATAGTCTATTCTGGAGCGATTATGATTCTATTCCTGTTTACGATCATGTTAATGAATTTGAACAAAGAAAATGAAGTTCATAAACCTCGTGTAACCCGTTTGGGCGCTATCGTTTTGTTCGGTTTAACTTGTGCTATTTTAATCGCCCTTTTTGTGAATTCTAAACCAATTATGGGAGAATATGATGCAACTGGTGAAGATTTTCAATCTATTAATAAGTTAGGAAACGTTTTACTAAACGAATATATGGTGCCGTTTGAATTTGCATCCATTTTGCTTTTAGTAGCTATGATAGGTACCGTTTTATTGTCTAAGAAAGAAAAAATACAAAAATAATATGAACAATGTTTTAAATCAAATAGGGATTGAAAACTATATTTTCCTTGCTGTGATACTTTTTAGTATTGGAGTATTTGGAGTATTGTACAGACGAAATGCCATTATCGTATTTATGTCGATTGAGATCATGCTAAATGCGGTGAATTTGCTTTTTGTAGCCTTTTCAACTTATCACCAAGATGCCCAAGGACAGGTTTTTGTATTCTTCTCAATGGCTGTTGCGGCGGCTGAAGTTGCTGTAGGATTGGCAATATTGGTTTCAATATTTAGAAATTTAGGTTCGATTGATATCGATAATTTAAAAAATTTAAAAGGATAATTTAATGGATACCAATTTAGCTTTAGTCTTACTATTATCCCCTTTTATAGGGTTTTTATTCAATGTTTTCTTTGGGAAAAAAATTGGAAAAACACTTTCTGGAACTATCGGAACTCTTACAGTTGTGATTTCTTTTGTTGTTTCAATTTTCTTTTTTCTTAAAGTAAATGAAACGCACCAAGCCATTGTAATTAACTTATTTGATTGGATTAAATTCAGCAATTTCAGTGTAAAATTTGGTTTCCTTTTGGACCAATTATCACTATTATGGTTATTATTTGTAACTGGAATAGGTTCGTTAATTCATATGTATTCTATCAGTTACATGCACGACGATGAAAACTTACACAAATTTTTCGCCTATTTAAATCTGTTTGTCTTTTTCATGATTACTCTTGTAATGGGTAGTAATTTACTGATTATGTTTATCGGATGGGAAGGTGTTGGACTTTGTTCTTATTTACTAATTGGATTTTGGCATAAAAACCAAGATTATAATGATGCCGCAAAAAAAGCATTCATCATGAACCGTATTGGTGATTTAGGTTTGCTTATTGGAATTATTATCATTGCAAGTTTATTCAATACCGCCGATTTTATTGGAATTCATGAACATATTTTAGAAGGTACTAATCATGTTACTCTATTTTGGGTTGGCATTGCGACTTTTGCTTTGTTTATTGGTGCAACAGGAAAATCAGCTCAAATTCCATTGTATACTTGGTTGCCAGATGCGATGGCGGGTCCTACTCCAGTTTCAGCTTTAATTCACGCTGCAACGATGGTAACTGCAGGTATTTTTATGATTACAAGATTAAACTTCTTGTTTGATTTAGCACCAGACGTTCAAAACTTAATTGCCATAATTGGAGCAATCACTGCACTTGTTGCGGCAACAATAGGATTATTACAAAACGATATCAAAAAGGTTTTGGCCTACTCTACCGTTTCACAATTAGGATTAATGTTCCTTGCTTTAGGGCTTGGCGCATACCAGGTAGCGGTTTTCCACGTAATTACCCATGCATTTTTCAAAGCTTGTTTGTTCTTAGGTTCAGGTTCTGTAATTCACGCACTTCATGGCGAACAAGACATGCGTAAAATGGGAGGATTGAAAAAAGTAATGCCTATTACATTTATTACCATGTTAATTTCTTCATTGGCCATATCTGGAATATTCCCTTTTGCAGGTTTTTGGTCTAAAGACGAAATATTAATGGCTGCTTTCCATGAGAATATGCCTCTATGGATTATTGGTTCAGTTGCTTCTATTATGACTGCTTTTTACATGTTCCGATTGATGTATCTTACGTTCTTTAAAGAATTTAGAGGAACTGAACACCAAAAAAGTCATTTACACGAATCTCCTTCATTGATCACCATTCCACTGATTGTATTAGCACTGTTAGCTACTTTTGGTGGGTTAATTAATTTCCCAGGAAGCAATTGGTTGAACCACTATTTAAAACCTATAATTAGTAAAGTAAGTCACGAAGAAGCTTTAAATTCTACTTCCTATATTTTAATGGGAATTGCATTAGTTGGAGCTATTGTTGGAATTACAGTTGCTTATATTAAATACATTAAGAAAAGTGAATTGCCAGCTGAGGATGAGAATATCACTGGTATTTCAAAAATAATTTACAATAAATATTATGTAGACGAAGCCTATGCAATGCTAATTGTAAACCCATTAAATGCTGCTTCTCGTTTCTTTAGAGACACACTTGAAACCGGATTATCGAAATTCGTATTCGGTTTTGGAAAAGCAACAGAGGCAATTGGAACCCAAGGAAGAAAAGTTCAAAGTGGAAGTATTGGATTGTACCTTTTTGCTTTCGTTTTGGGAGTTTGCGTGATATTAACCTGTTTATTTATAGCTCAATAATTATACTATGAATGTATCGATACTTTTAATTTTACTTTTAGTTGGCGCACTAGCCACCTTTTTTTCGGGTGATAAATTAGCTTCAAAAGTTGCCTTATTTTTTAGTGTAGCCATTTTCGGATATGCATTAATGTTATTGAACCGATTAAATATTGGTTACGACATCAGTTATTTAAGTCCTTGGATTGCAAATCCAAAAGTTTTCATGATTCTGGAAGCAGACGGTTTGGCAATGGCAATGGTGATTTTAACTCTAGCATTAACACCAATAATTATCTATTCCTCTTTTGCAAACAAATTCAATAATAGCAAAACTATTTATGCATTGATTTTGTTTATGGCTTTTGCAATGTGCGGAACATTCTTAGCGGGTGACGGAATTTTATATTATATGTTTTGGGAATTATCCTTAATTCCAATTTATTTTATTGCACTAATTTGGGGTAATGGTGATGCCGAAGAACGTAAAAAAGCGGTAGTTAAATTTTTCATTTATACTATTGCAGGTTCGCTATTTATGTTGGCCGCTTTTGCTTACTTATATACCAAAACACACAATTTCCTATTGGTAGATTTCGCTATGGTGAACCTTACAATTAATGAACAATTTTGGATTTTCCTAGCCTTCTTTTTAGCTTATGCAATCAAAATTCCATTAATTCCTTTTCATTCATGGCAAGCAAATGTATATCAAAAATCACCAACGGTAGGAACCATGTTGCTATCTGGGATTATGTTGAAAATGGGATTATACAGTGTACTACGTTGGCAACTACAGATTGCGCCTTTAACGGCTAAAATTCATATTTATATTTTCGTAGCAATTGGAATTGCAGGAACTATTTATGGATCAATCGTGGCTTTACGCCAAAAAGATTTAAAAAGACTATTGGCTTATTCTTCATTAGCACACGTAGGATTAATTACAGCTGGGGCATATACCTTAACACTTGACGGAGTTCGTGGAGCAGTGCTTCAGATGATTGCTCACGGATTTGTAATTGTAGGTTTATTTCTTGCTGCTGAAATCATTAATCGTAGGTACCAAACCAATACAATTACTGAACTTGGTGGCATTCGCACCCATGCGCCTAAATTTACTTCTTTCTTCATGATTTTAGTTTTGGCTTCGGTAGCGTTGCCTCCAACATTTAACTTTATTGGTGAATTTACAGTTCTTTATAGTATCTCTCAAATTAATCTTTGGTATGCTGTTTTAGGTGGTACAACTATTATTTTAGGAGCTTATTATATGTTGAAGATGTTTCAAACAGCAATGTTGGGAGAAACAAATACTAAAGTATTTTCAGACATTACTTGGAATGAAGGAATTTCATTATCGATAATTGTGGCGGTTTTGTTCTTTTTTGGTTTGTATCCAAAACCTATAATAGACCTAATTACTCCATCATTAGAATCGATATTGGTTAGTATCAATAGATTTGGTTAAGAAATTAAATTAATAATATAACGATTTAAAACTAAAGTACGCTTTCAGTTTATATCTAAAATTTAAAAAATGAATACATTAATAGCAATAATAGGATTAGGTGTTTTATGTCTTTTATTTGAAATCATGAATTTCAGAAAAGCAATTATTCCAGTAACAATTCTTGGATTAATGGGAATATTGGGCCTAACACTTTCCGAATTAAATTCGCCAGCAACCTACCATAATAATATGATTGTGGTCAACAAATTCTCTGTTGCCTTCTCGAGTTTATTCATTTTATTAACTATTTTCTTGGTAGCACTGAGTAATAATTTTTACGAAAAACACCAAACTAAAATCTCCGATTATATTGTTATAAAAATATTCTTATTGTCGGGAGCTGTTGCCATGGTTTCTTTTGGAAACTTATCAATGTTTTTCCTGGGAATTGAAATTTTATCCATTTCACTTTATGTTTTAGCGGCATCCGATCGTATGAACATTAAGAGTAACGAAGCAGGATTAAAATACTTCCTAATGGGTTCTTTTGCTTCAGGAATATTACTATTTGGAATTTGCTTAATTTATGGCGCAATGGGAACTTTTGATATTGCAGAAATAAGCGAACTTTCACAATCTGCCGAATTACCCTCTTGGTTTTTCATAGGAATTGTATTATTAACCATTGGAATGTTGTTCAAAATTGCGGCAGTGCCTTTTCACTTTTGGGCACCAGACGTTTATCAGGGAGCACCAGCACTAACAACAGCAACAATGAGCACATTAGCAAAAGTAGTTGCAATGGCGGCTTTATATAAATTACTGACTGCAATGAACGTGGAAATTACTTACGGATTTCAAATAGTTATTGTAGTAATTTCAATTGCTTCAATGACTGTAGGAAATATCATGGCATTAAAGCAAACGAATGTAAAACGTATGTTGGCTTTTTCAGGTATTTCTCATGCAGGATTTATGCTAATGGTTTTGTTAAGTGCTACAACAGCCGCGGGAAGTTTATTGTATTATGCAACCGCTTATTCACTCGCCGGAATTGCTGCCTTCACAGTTTTATTATACGTTTGTAAAGACAAAGGAAACGAAGAAATTTCTCACTTTAATGGATTAGGAAAAACCAACCCAATATTGGCGGCAGTTCTTACTGCTTCTTTATTATCAATGGCAGGAATTCCTGTTTTTGCAGGATTTTTCGCTAAGCTAATGTTGTTTACCCAAACCATTCAGTCAGGCTATTTAATTGTGGTTATTGCAGCTGTAATTAACTCGATTATCAGTATTGGATATTATTTCAAATTAATTTTGGCAATGTACACCAAAGACGCAGCAGAAGAAAAACAGTCAACACCATTTGCATTTTATGCAGTGGCGGTAGTAGCAATAGTGATAAACTTAATCATAGGATTATATCCAACTTTGATCATGCAATTATTAAGCTAATACTTATTTAAATTATAAAAAAACCATCAATTGCTTGATGGTTTTTTTATGGAAATTAATATCTTTACTTAAATTAAAACCCATATAAGATTATTATGAAACCTATTGAAATTAAAAGAATTTCTTCAAACGATGTTGTAGCATTGCAAAACATTAGTAGTCAAACATTCATTGAAACCTTTGCCGCGGTAAATACCCCGGAAAACATGACTTCCTATTTAGCTGAAGAATTCTCTTTAGAAAAATTATCCTCAGAATTAATAAATCCAAATATTGAATACTATTTTGCTAGAATTGGCGAAGTAGTTATAGGCTATTTAAAACTCAACTTTGGGAGAGCTCAAAAAGAATTGCAAAATGAAAATTCTCTTGAAATTGAAAGAATATATGTTTCAAAAGAATATCTCGGGAAACAAGTTGGTCAGTTGCTTTTAGGAAAAGCTATTGCTATAGCAAATGATAAAAAATTAGACTTCGTTTGGTTGGGAGTTTGGGAAAAAAATCAAAGAGCCATTCGGTTTTATGAGAAAAATGGTTTTGTGGTATTTGATGAGCATCTATTTATTTTGGGTGATGACAAACAAACGGATTTATTAATGAAATTAAAATTGTAATATGAAGAATTTAGAAACACTTTTGGACCAATTTGAATCTAGAATTCCGCTTTTTGCAAAAGAAAATTCCGAAATTTCTAAATCAAATGTTGGGTGGCACATTGAACATTCCCTTTTAACTATAATTGGGGTTACAAAAGTTGTTTTACGATCCAATCCAAAAGATTACAAATGGAAATTCAAATTGAGTCGAATATTAATTTTTACGCTTGGTAAAATCCCAAGGGGAAAAGCAAAAGCACCAGAGGTAGTTGTTCCGAAAAATGATATTACAGAAACTCTATTGTTATCGAATATAGAACTAACCCGAAAATTGATTTTGGAATTAAAATCCATTTCAAATGATCATTATTTTGAACATCCTTACTTAGGAAAATTGAAAAAAAAGGATACCATTCGTTTTTTAGAAATTCATACGAACCATCATTTGAAAATAATAGAAGACATTATTAAGTCGTAACTATTCTTCTTGTTTGGCTTTCTTTTTTTCAAATGTTAATACCAATGCCGGTAATACCAATAAGTTGGCAAACATTGCAAAAAGTAAAGTGCAAGAAATTAATCCTCCGAGTGCTACCGTTCCGCTAAAGCTTGAAAGAGTAAAAATGGCAAATCCGAATATCAAAACGATAGAAGTATAAAAAGTGCTCACCCCTGTTTCTTGCAAAGCACTAAACACCGATTTTTTTATTTTTCCGTCATTCATTTTTAAGTCGTGACGGTATTTTGCCATAAACTGAATGGCATTATCCACCGATATTCCAAAGGCGATACTAAATACTAAAATGGTAGATGGCTTTAAAGGAATTCCCAAATAACCCATTAATCCAGAGGTAATACAAAGTGGCAAAATATTGGTGATAACCGAAACAAAAATCATTTTTGCAGATCGGAACATGTATGCCATTAACCCAGCAATCAAGAAAATTGCAAATATCAAGGACTCAATTAAATTATTAATGAGGTAAGTAGTTCCTTTTTGAAACACTAATGCTTTACCGGTTAAAGTAACTTCGTAACGCTCTTTTGGGAAAATTTCATCAATTTTCGCTCTTAATTTTCCTTCAATATTAGCCATGTCTTTGGTGCCAATATCTTTCATATAAGTTGTAATTCTTGCATATTGACCGGTCGAATCAACATAACTTTTCATCAAGTTGTCTTTATTGTTTTTTGATGCATTTTTTGCATACGAAAGAATAAAAACTTGCTCTTGTGAAGTGGGCAATTCATAATATTCAGGATTCCCATTATAGAATGCTTGCTTTGAATATTTTACTAAATTTACCACAGAAACTGGCTTTGAAAGTTCTGGAATTTGTTCAATTGTTTTTTGCAATTCGTCCATTTTTTTCATGGTCGACAATTTCATAACCCCTTTTTTATGTTTGGTGTTAATCATTATTTCAAGAGGCATTACCCCGTTGAATTCTTTTTCATAGAACAAAATGTCTTTAAAAAATGAAGCGCTTTTAGGCATTTCACCAATTAAACTTCCTGAAACTTTCATTTGCATTACCCCTACTACACTAAAAACAAGTAATAAAACGTAAACAGTATAGATATAAGTACGTTTGGTTTTAACCACTTTTTCAACCCATCCTAAAACGGAAGACAAATAGTTCTTACTTAAATGATAAAGGTGCTTTTCCTCTGGCATTGGCATAAAACTGTATATAATTGGTACAATTAAAAGCGTCAATAAATAAACTGTAATCACGTTTATTGAAGTTACCAATCCAAATTCATAAAGGAGTTCGTTTCCAGTAATCATGAAGGTTGCAAAACCAACAGCAGTAGTAAGGTTAGTCATTAAAGTAGAAACTCCAATTTTAGAAATTACACGTTGCAAAGCTTTGGCTTGGTTTTGATGTAATTTAATTTCTTGCTGGTATTTATTAATAAGAAAGATACAATTGGTTATTCCAATAACAATAATTAAAGGCGGAATAATAGCCGTTAAAATAGTTATTTTATAATTAAATAATCCTAAAGTTCCAAAGGACCACATAACACCAAATAGTAAAATACAAATAGAAATAAATGTTGCTCTGAACGAACGGAAAAAGAAGAAAAAGAGGAGTGAGGTTATCAATAATGCTGCACCAATAAACAGTCCGATTTCCCCTTTCATGTTCTCGGCATTTATAGTTCTAATGTAGGGCATTCCTGAAACTCGAAGATCTATTCCAGTGCTTTTTTCAAACTTATCAATTTTTGGAATTAGCGTTTCAATTATAAACGTTTTCCTCTCCGCTGTGTTAACTATGTTTTTTTTCAAATAAACTGCAGAACGGATACTTCCTGATTTTTTATTGAATAAAAGCCCTTCATAAAATGGTAAATTGGTAAACAATTCCGTTTTAATGTTTTGTAAATAGGCTTGATTTATAGTCTGTAATGGGTCAATTAACGGAACCAATTCAAATTTTTGTGCAAGAGTATCTTTTTGTAGTATTTTTAGGTCGCTAATAGAAACAACCAAATCTACATTTTTGGATGATTTTAGCCCTGACATTAATTCATTCCATTCAGAAAATGCCTCAGGGGTGAAAAATTTTGGGTCTTGAAAGCCTATTACAATCAGGTTTCCTTCTTCACCAAATTTAGAAAGAAAATCATCGTATTGTTGGTTAACGATATGCTTTTTGGGAAGCAGGTTTGCTTCGGTATAAGTCATACTTAAATTTTTCCATTGAAAACCTAGGAAAATAGTGATGACAATAATGGCAATTAAAATGGTAATTCTATAGGTAAGAATCAATCGGGCAATAAATTCCCAAAAACCAACTTTTAATGTCTTTTTCATATTCGTTATTAACGCGAGCAAAGTTAATTAAAACCTACAAAATTTATAGATAAACCAAAAATAATTTATTTAATAAATCAAAATTAATTTTATTGCCATTTTAAATTAATGGATTGATTTATGGAATGTATTATTTCTTATATTTGATTTTTGAAACTTTGCATATAATTACTGCTTAATTGCATATGAAAAACTTTAAAAATACTTTCTTTTATCTTATAGTAACTGGTGGTTTCACCGCTTTAATTTATTGGATAATATCAAAAGGCAAGTTTTTGGAAACTTTTAAAACGGCATCAATTGTTTTAACTCCCTCTGATCATTGGAATGAATTTATCAATTCTATGATTGCCAATTTTAATGATCCGTTGGCAATTTTATTGGCACAAATAATTACCATAATTATAGTAGCTCGCTTTTTTGGATGGATTTTCAGAAAAATCGGTCAACCATCTGTGATTGGTGAAATAATTGCAGGTATTTTTCTAGGACCTTCATTACTTGGAATGTATTTCCCTGAGTTTTCAATGGCTTTATTTCCCGCTCAATCACTTGGAAATTTATCGTTCTTAAGCCAAATTGGTTTAATCCTTTTCATGTTTGTTGTAGGAATGGAATTGGATTTAAAAGTGCTAAAAAACAAAGCAAATGAGGCGGTGGTTATTAGTCATGCCAGTATTGTAATTCCGTTTGCATTAGGAATTGGATTGGCTTTTTATGTCTACCAAACTTTTGCACCAGAAGGAATTTCATTTTTATCTTTTAGCTTATTTATGGGAATTGCAATGAGTATTACTGCTTTTCCGGTATTAGCAAGGATTGTACAAGAAAGAGGAATTCATAAAACCAGGTTGGGAGCAATTGTAATTACTTGTGCTGCCGCAGATGATATCACCGCTTGGTGTTTACTTGCAGTAGTAATTGCAATTGTAAAAGCGGGAACTTTTGACAGTGCATTATATGTAATTGGACTTTCAGTACTTTATGTTCTTATAATGCTTTTTATTGTAAAACCGTTCTTGAAAAAAGTTGGTGATTTATATTCAAAAAGCGAAAATTTAAGTAAACCTGTTGTTGCAATATTTTTTCTAACACTGATATTATCTTCATATGCTACAAATATAATTGGAATTCATGCTTTATTTGGTGCCTTTATGACCGGAGTAATCATGCCTGATATTTCAAAATTCAGAAGTATATTTATTGAAAAAGTTGAAGATGTATCTGTAATTTTACTATTGCCATTATTCTTCGTATTTACAGGTTTAAGAACTCAAATCGGATTAATTAACGATCCTTACATGTGGCAAGTTACCGGTTTCATTATCTTGGTAGCGGTAGTAGGAAAATTCTTCGGAAGTGCTTTGGCAGCAAAATTTGTAGGTCAAAGTTGGAAAGACAGTCTTACAATTGGAGCTTTAATGAATACTCGTGGATTAATGGAATTGGTAGTTTTAAATATTGGTTTGGATCTTAAAGTGCTTACTCCTCAAGTGTTTACAATGATGGTTATCATGGCTTTAGTTACCACTTTTATGACTGGTCCGGCATTGAATTTGATAAATTGGGCATTTAAATCTAAAAATCAATTTGTTCCAGAGGAAATCAATAGCAAAAGTAAATTCAAGATTTTATTGTTTTTTGGAAATAATGAAAAAGGAAAGTCTTTGCTTCGATTGGCGAGTAGCTTAGTCAAAAAACAAAAAGAAAATGTAAATATTACGGCAATGCACTTGGTATTAAGTGACGAAATGCACGTTAATAATATGGAAGAATATGAAACAGATAGTTTCCTTCCTATATTAAGTGAATCTAAAATTTTACAACAAGAAATAACTACAGTTTTTAAGACTACCGTTGACGTAGAAACGGATATCGTAGAAATTGCAAATCAAGGTGATTATGACTTGCTACTTGTGGGACTTGGGAAATCAATTTTTGAAGGAACGCTTTTAGGAAAAGTACTAGGATTTACGACAAGAATTATAAATCCAGATCGTTTAATTGATAAGTTTACAGGAAAAGAAGGGCTTTTTGAAAACTCCCCTTTTGATGAAAGAACCAGACAAATTATCTCAAAAACTAAAATGCCTTTAGGGATATTAATCAATAAAGATCTGCAAAAGGTAAATCAAGTTTTTATTCCAATATTTAGTGCTGAAGATGGATTTTTATTGGATTATGCTCAAAAATTAATCTACAATAACGATTCGAAAATTGCTGTTTTAGATTGCAATGGGCAAATAAAAAACAACTTTATTATTGAAAATGCAGTTGATTCTTTAGAAAATAACTATCCTAGCAATATGAGTTTATTAACTAATAAAGTCATTGAAAAAGAATTGTTAAAACAACATGATTTAATGGTTATTAGTTTAGAAAGTTGGAAAAAACTGGTAGATTCTCAAAGTGATTGGTTGAGTGATATTCCTTCAGTATTGATAGTAAAACCGTAATCAAGAAAATACTTCTTTCAACACTTCTACCGATTTTGGTTTTCTGAATCCTTCTAAATGATAACTGTAATAATCAATTAGAATTTTTAATAGTAGTTGTCTTTCAATTACATGAAATGTTTTGATATCGCTTTCCAATTTTAAATTTATTAATTTTTTGAAAAGCAAAGTTTCATGTTCAGATAAAGAACTTACAGCGCTAAAAGGCGAAAAATTACCTTCTTTCATTTCAAAAAACGGCATTTCAATTTCGGAAATATCAGGATAAAATCCCAAGTATTTCGATGCTTCTAATAAAAAAATAAGATGAAAATTTGCCATATCATCATGAGCATCAAGCCACAACAAGGAAGTTTCAAGATAGGTAAATAACGCCTCATTTTCTTCCTCTTCATGAATTGAATAATGCATCATTTCGGATAAAAATAGTACAATAGTGCTTTTTACAACATCGCTATGAATAGTTTGAAATGGAACGGCAAGTTTAATTTCTTTAAAATTTTCAAGTGTCCCCTTATTCTTGTGAACTGCTTCAATTTCTAATAATGAAAATGGCTGGAAGTATGCGATTTTCTGATTTGATTTTCTGGATGAAAAAGCATCCCGAACAAAGTACGATTTAAGTCCATCGGAGAGTGTAAAGCATTTTACAATTAAGCTTTTCTCTTGATATTTTATTGATGAAATTACAATTGCTCTGGTTTTAACTACCATTTTTTTGTCTATAATTCTAGAGATTAATAAAACTCAAAGTAAATTACCTAATTATCATTACTTTTTTAACTGTGGTATCCGTTCCATCTTGTGAAGAAATAAATATCATATAAACCCCTGAAGCCACATTGTAGTTCCCAAAAGCTTTGGTATCCCATTCAATTGTTCCACCTTGAGAAATTGTTTCATAAACTAGATTTCCCTCAATATCTGTGATTTTCACATTGCATTTATTGGACAAACCACTCACTTTTACGGTTCCTTCAAACTCTGGCCTTACTGGATTGGGATAAACATTTACATTGCTTAAATCGGTGCTTGCCGTGGTTGAAGTTCCTTTATAGGAAACCATTCCTTTGTCAGTAGCAAAGAAAACCTCTCCGGTAGTTGGGCTAATATCAATATCATTAATGGCGTTACTTGGCAAAGGAGAATTACTACTTGTAAATCGGCGAAGGGTTTGCTGCCCGTCTGAAGAAAATTGGAAAACTCCAGAATCTGCGGTTCCTACCCATTTATTATTGGCCCCATCAACAACAATATCGGTAATAAATTGTTCGTATAATAATTCTTGCGCCAAGCCATTTTCTAAAATAATAATAGGATTTGAGGTTAATTGATCATCAGTTGAAAAACGATCCACGCTTGAAAGTACTCTTAATCCACTGGTGGTTCCTATCCAAAGTTGGTTTCTATTATCGATTGCTACTACTCTAGCATCAACTACAGGTAAATTTCCTAAATCTGCGCCAAGAGATATTTTCTTAAAAATATTTCCGTTTTCATTGTAGGCAATTACACCATCATAACTTGATGCCATCCATTTAGTTCCGTTTTTATCAACTACAACTTCACCATAACTGTTTTCATAATACCTTTGAGAAATAGGTTCAATATTTACACTTGACCAGGAGCCTTGAGTTGAAAGCTTCTTTAAACCATTTTTAGACCAACCATTTCCAATCCATAAATTACCAGATTTATCAAATGCCGCGCCATTAATACGTAAATCTTTATAATTTGGATTTGGTGGATTTAAAATTAATGATTCCAATGAACTGTTGCTCTCATCATACAAAACGGTTGGAACATCATTTTCAACTTTTAATAATCCAGAGAAAAAGGAACTTATATAAACTTGATTGCTATTATTTGGATTTATGGTAATTTTAGAAAGTGCCTTTGCTCCTAATACAGCTGAATAAGGAGTGTTTTGCCATCCATTTTCTGTAAATTTACTAAACCCATAAGTATTTAACCCATTATTATCATAAGTGTATGGATTGTATTCAGGAGAATAACCGCCATAAACCGCCCAAACGTTTTTTGTGGAAGCATTAATTGCAAATAATGCATTCCTAGAAGGTCCGTCGGGACTTAAAAACGTAAAAGTAGTTGGGTTATCAATTGTTGTAGTAATTATTCCATCTTCTAATGTTCCTAAATATATAGTAGAATCAATGATGGTTGCACAGGTAAATTTTGCTGAAATATTTGGAATTTGATTGCTACTTATTTGCAAAAGCAAACTCAAATTTTGGTTATAAATAGAAACACTTGTTTGAGTAGAAATCAATACATAATTTCCACTAGCTCTTAAATCAACTGCGCCTAGAGGAAGTGTTGCAAATGAGGTAAAAACCGAACCGTTAAGTTTAAAAACCGCACCCCAATTGGTAGAAGCAACTACTTGTGTTCCAAAAGTCTCAACTCCTGTAAAACCGCCGCCTATTAATTGCGTCCATTGGTTGTAATCATTCAAATTAGGATTGGAAATACTAGCGGATTTTATTCCTACCATGGTCGCTGCATAAATAATTCCATTGCTAATTGCAGTTTGTGATACTTTAATTTCAGCACCTAAATCACCTATTCTGTAGGTGTCTCCAAAGCCTGAAGTGGCTAAATTATATTGTACAATTCCAAAATCGCAGGATACATAAAGAATACCGTTGTATTCCATGAAATGATTGATGCGTTTTAAATTTTGATTAACGCCATTGGTAATGATATCAACTACATTTAACATGGTTCCATCGGCATCATTCACAATAATAATTAATCCATTTTCATAACCAATAATGGTTTTATTAAAAGCAGTACTGTGGTACATTGAAGTAATCGTTTGACCTGAAAGACCGTCGATAGTATTGGTTGTTTTTATTGAATTTGTAGTTAGGTTTTTTGAAAACAAAGCATTTTCTGCTGCAGCAAAAAAAACGGTTGGAGATTGAGAAATGTCCTTAATTTCTTTATAAGAAAAATAGCCCTTCCAAAATTGACTGTTTTGGGAAAAGCCAATTTGAATTGAAAACAAAGCAATAAATAATGCTAAAGGGTATTTCATTTTAATTTTGTTACAACCACAAATATACTATAAAACGGAATTATTATCGTTTTCATATGCAAACAAAAAAATGCCCCACAAATGGTGAGGCATTTAATTATTATAGTGGTTGGTTTTATACTACCCCTTGTGCCAACATTGCGTCAGCAACTTTAACAAATCCAGCAATATTTGCTCCTTTAACGTAATCTACGTATCCTGTTGCATCTTTACCGTATTTAACACATGAAGCATGAATGTCAAGCATGATTTTTTTCAAACGCTCGTCAACTTCTTCTGCTGTCCAACTTAATCTCAATGAGTTTTGAGACATCTCTAATCCTGAAGTTGCTACTCCACCAGCATTTGATGCTTTTCCAGGCGCAAATAATATTTTTGCTTTATGGAAAACAATTACAGCTTCTGGCGTTGAAGGCATATTTGCTCCTTCAGCCACACAAATACAACCATTTGCAACTAGCATTTTCGCCTCTTCTTCGTTCAATTCGTTTTGAGTTGCACAAGGCAAAGCAACATCACATTTAACTTCCCACGGGCGTTTTCCAGCAACATATTTTGCATTTGGATACTTAGTTAAATAATCGCTGATTCTTCCACGCAATTCATTTTTGATCTCCATTACGTAAGCTAATTTAGCAGCATCAATTCCATCAGCATCATAAATATATCCTGATGAATCAGATAAAGTAACTACTTTACCACCTAATTGAGTTGCTTTTTCAGCAGCATATTGGGCTACGTTTCCAGATCCAGAAATTACAACTGTTTTTCCTGTAAAACTATCTCCTTTAGTATTCAACATACTTTGTGCAAAGTAAACATCTCCATATCCAGTAGCTTCAGGACGAATTAATGAACCTCCAAAAGAAATTCCTTTTCCTGTCAATACTCCTGTAAACTCGTTTCTTAATCTTTTATATTGACCAAACATATATCCTACTTCACGACCTCCAACTCCGATATCTCCGGCAGGAACGTCAGTATTATCTCCAATATGTTTTGATAATTCTGTCATAAATGCTTGACAAAAACGCATTACTTCATTATCAGATTTTCCTTTAGGATCAAAATCTGCTCCTCCTTTACCACCACCCATTGGTAATGTGGTTAAACTATTTTTGAAAGTTTGCTCGAAAGCTAAAAATTTCAAAATACTTAAATTTACGGAAGGGTGAAAACGAATTCCTCCTTTATAAGGTCCAATAGCAGAATTCATTTGAATTCTATAACCTCTATTTACTTGGATATCGCCTTTATCATCGGTCCAAACTACACGGAAAGTAATGATTCGCTCAGATTCGACCATTCTCTCCAAAAGCATTTTGTTTTGGTATTTTTTATTTTCTTCAATAAATGGAATTACTGTTTCAGCAACTTCATGAACGGCTTGCATAAATTCTGGCTCGTTCGGATTTCTTTTAGCTACAGCTTCAACAAAAGATTTAATACTTTCTGACATACTATTTTTTTATTTAACGGTTTAAGAAAACGTTTTCGTATTTTGATACAAATATACATTTTAATCAATAAACATTAGAATATTTTTCAATATGACAATAGAATTATCTTTATTTTAGGAAATATTGAAAAACTGTGAATTTTATTCATCAATTTATATTGTAAAGTTCATTTATTATTAAGTAAAATCGAATTTTAATGCCATTTTACTATTATTTAAATGAATTATGCCAACGCCTGGGTCAAGTCTTCAATAAGATCCTCAATGTCTTCAATTCCAACACTTAAACGAACTAAATCATCGGAAATTCCAATTTCTTTGCGTTTTTCTTCAGGAATAGAAGCGTGAGTCATTAATGCCGGATGATTGGCTAATGATTCAACTCCACCTAACGATTCGGCTAAAGTGAAAACTTTCAACTTTTCAAGAAAGTGAATTGAATCTTCTTTTTTTCCTGAAACAAATGTAAATGAAACCATTCCCCCAAAACCACTCATTTGCTTTTTGGCAATTTCATGAAAAGGATGGCTTGGTAATCCAGGGTAAAAAACAGTTTTTATTTTAGGATGATTATTTAAAAAATCAGCCACTTTTGCGCCATTTTCACAATGTCTTTGAACTCGTAAATGAAGCGTTTTTATTCCTCTTAGAACTAAAAAACTATCCATTGGGCCTAATGTTCCTCCAGTAGCAAATTGTTGAAAATGCAATTGATTTCCCAATTCTTCGTCTTTAATAATTAGTGCTCCAGCGATTACATCAGAATGTCCGCCAAGGTATTTTGTTGCGGAATGCATCACAATGTCTGCACCTAAATCTAAAGGTTTTTGTAAATATGGGGTTGCAAATGTATTGTCAACTGCAAAAAGGATTTTATGTTGCTTTGTGATTTTAGCAATTTCTTGAATATCTGCTAATTTCATCAAAGGATTTGTAGGTGTTTCCACCCAAACTAATTTGGTGTTTTCATTGATTAATGATTTGAATTTTTCCAAATCATTCATGTCAACAAAATGAAATTTTATTCCAGAATCTTTATAAATGCGAGTGAACATTCTATAAGTTCCACCATATAAATCATCCATTGCAATAATTTCATCACCAGATTTAAAGGTTCTAATTAGACAATCAGTAGCAGCCAAACCAGAGGAAAATGCCAATCCGCGTGCTCCATTTTCAATACTTGCCAACGCGCTTTCTAACGCCGAACGTGTCGGATTTGCAGCACGACTGTATTCATAATCAGGATTCAAAGGTTGTCCAGGACTTGTTTGAACAAATGTTGATGTTTGATAAACCGGAGGCATTACTGCTCCTGTTGCAGGATCATGGTGTTGTCCGCCGTGAATGGTTTTAGTATTGAATTTCATAAATGCTATTTTTTTTGTAAAGATATAAATTGTAACTCTTTATTTTTTATTAAAAATGCCCTTTTTTCCTTCAAATGAATTTTCTTTGCATAAAGAAATAAGTTACTTATGATTAACAAAATTTATTACCTTGGAACTTGTGATACTTGTCGCAAAATAATAAAATCGCTCCCTAAAGGTGTTGATTTAGTATTTCACGACATAAAGCAAGATCGAATTACAGAAGAGCAATTGGAAGAAATGCACCAACTTTCAGGGAGCTATGAATCGTTATTTAGCAAGAAAGCCATTTTGTATAAAACGATGGATTTAAAAAACAAGCAATTATCAGAATCCGATTATAAAAAATTGATTTTAGAAAATTATACATTTTTGAGTCGCCCCGTTTTTATTATAAATGATGGAATTTACATTGGCAATAGCCAACAAAATATTCTTAAGGTTAATACTATTTTAAATAATGTCTAAAAGAAATATTGCATTAATTGGCGCGACTTTAGTATCCTTAATTTATGGCGTTACCTTCACAATTGCCAAGGATGTTATGCCGCATTATATTGATGCTTACGGCTTCATTTTCCTTCGAGTAGGCGGTTCCGCAATCTTATTTTGGATCGCTTGGTTGATTATGAGAATGCTAAAAATAGGGCCAAATGAAAAAATTGCTCTTAATGATTTTCCTAGAATTATTGCCTGTGCTTTTTTCGGGGTTGCTTTAAATATGTTGACCTTTTTTAAAGGATTGAGTATGACTTCGCCTATTTCAGCAGCTGTAATTATGGTTTGCACTCCGTTAATTGTATTGATATTATCGGCAATAATTATCAAAGAAAAAATGCGAAAAAGAAAAATCCTAGGAATACTTTTGGGGCTTTTTGGAACGTCTTTTTTGATATTATATGGAAAGTCCGTTGAAAATAATTCCAATGTAAGTTTGGGAAATTTTTTAGTTTTGGTCAATGCCGTTTCCTATGGATATTACTTAGTTATTGTAAAAAAGTTGATGGATAAATACAACGCTTTTACCTTTGTAAAATGGATTTATTTATTTGGATTTTTAATGGTAATTCCTTTTGGCTTAAGCCAATTTCAAACGGTTGATTGGGCTGTTTTGCCTACAGATATTTTTTGGAAAATTGGATTTGTGGTCGTGTTTTCAACCTTTTTTACTTACTTGTTAAACCTACTTTCAATGCGGGAATTAAAACCCACATTAGTAGCGGTATTTATCTATTTGCAACCTCTTTTTGCTACTGTTTTTGCAATTAGTTTAGGGAAAGATGAATTGTCGTGGGTGAAAATAAGTTCGGCAATTTTAATCTTTACAGGAGTATATTTGGTTACCGATAAAAAAAGTGAGCCGCTACGGGACGAAGCTAAATAAACACTGAAAACTTTTTCATTATCTTTACACACATTTTAATAGCAATATGATACAATCAATGACTGGTTTTGGGAAAGCAACTTTGCAATTACCAACAAAAAAAATAACCGTTGAAGTTAAATCTTTAAATAGTAAAGGTTTGGATTTAAGCGTGAGAATGCCTTCCGTTTATAGAGAAATGGAATTGGGCTTGCGCAACGAAATTTCATTGGCATTAGAACGAGGAAAAATTGATTTTTCGATTTATGTTGAAAGTACTGCCGAACAAACCTCAACCAAGGTAAATGTTCCAATTGTGAAAGCTTACATGGCGCAACTTCGTGAAGTTTATGGCGATGCCGATGAAACAGAATTGATGAAAATGGCAGTGAGAATGCCAGATACAATGAAAATTGAGCGAGAAGAAATTGATGAAAATGATTGGCTTGAAATCCAAAAAGTGATTAAAGAAGCGATTTCAAATATTTTGAATTTCCGTCAAGCGGAAGGAGTTTCGTTAGAAAATGAATTTCAATTGAGAATTGGAAATATCAGAAGTTATATGAACGAGGCTTTGGCACTCGATCCAGAGCGAGTTCAGGCGATTAAAGACCGTTTGCAAACTGCAATTTCAGAATTGAAAGTCAATGTGGATGAAAATCGTTTCGAGCAAGAATTGATTTATTATTTGGAAAAATTAGATATTACCGAAGAGAAAGTTCGATTGACCAACCACTTGGATTACTTTCTAGAAACCATAAAAGGGAAAGAAGCCAATGGGAGAAAATTAGGATTTATTACTCAGGAAATGGGACGTGAAATTAATACGATGGGTTCTAAATCGAATCACGCGCAAATGCAGAAATTAGTTGTGATGATGAAGGATGAATTGGAAAAAATCAAAGAACAAGTTTTGAATGTGTTGTAAAAGTTTTTAGCATTAGTCTATAAGCATAAAGCAAATAAAAAATGAAAAAAGGAAAATTAATAGTTTTTTCGGCGCCTTCAGGATCAGGGAAAACCACGATTGTAAAACACTTACTTGGATTAGAAGATTTGAACTTAGAATTTTCTATTTCGGCAGCTTCAAGACCGCCTCGAGGCGAAGAAGTGAATGGCAAAGATTACTATTTTATTTCAACTGAAGAGTTTAAAAAACACATTAAAAACGAAGATTTTATTGAGTGGGAAGAAGTGTATCGCGATAATTTTTACGGTACCTTAAAAAGTGAAGTGGAGCGCATTTGGGCTTTAGGGAAAAATGTAATTTTTGATATTGATGTCGCTGGTGGATTAAGAATAAAGAACAAATTTCCAGAGCAAACCTTAGCTGTTTTTGTAAAACCACCAAGTATTGACGAACTTAAAATCCGGTTAAAAAAGCGTTCTACAGAAAGTGACGATAAGATTAATATGAGAATAGCAAAGGCTTCTGTAGAATTAGCAACAGCGCCACAATTTGATAAAATCATAAAAAATTACGATTTAGATGTTGCCAAAGAAGATGCGTATCAATTGGTTAAAGCATTTGTGAAAGATTAAAAGTACTGCACTAAGATTCACTAAACAAAAAGCAAAGAGGCAAAAAATTTATTATTTAAAATAGGTAATGAAAAAAGCAATAATAATTGGTGCAACTTCAGGATTAGGAAAAGAGCTTGCTAAATTATTAGCAAAAAATGATTATTTAGTCGGAATTACCGGAAGAAGGACAGAATTACTAAATAATATTGAAGCTGAAAATCCAAAATTATACAGAATCAAAAGTTTCGACATAACAGAAATTGAAATAATTGAAACAAAATTAAATGAATTAACTGCTGAATTAGGAGGAATTGATCTTTTAATTTTAAGTTCTGGGATTGGAAATATAAATACAGATTTAGATTTTGAAATTGACAAAAAAACAATCGAAACAAATGTATTGGGTTTTACTTGTGTTTTAGATTGGGCTTTTAACCATTTTAAGAAACAACAACATGGGCATTTAGTTGTTATAAGTTCGATTGCTGGAATTAGAGGAAATAAAAATTCAACCTCATACAATGCAACTAAAGCATATCAAATAAATTATTTGGAGGGTTTAAGACAGAAAGCCAAACAACTAAAAATGAAAATTAATGTAACCGACATTAGACCTGGTTTTATTAATACAGATATGGCTAAAGGGGATGGATTATTTTGGGTTGCATCTGTTGAAAAAGCTGGGAAACAGATTTATAAATCAATATTAAAAAAGAAAGAAATAGTATATGTAACAAAACGTTGGGGTATAATTGCTTCAATATTGAAGAGGATTCCAAATTTTATTTATGATAAAATGTAAACAAACACATTAACCACTATACTAGTTAAATTGTAAATAACTTTGTGAAACAAAAAAACTATGAAAATTGGACTTTATTTTGGAACCTTCAACCCCATTCATGTTGGGCACCTAATTATTGCCAATCACTTTGCGGAGCACACCGATTTAAATCAGGTTTGGATGGTGGTTACTCCTCACAATCCATTGAAAAATAAAGACACTTTACTTAAAGATTCGACACGTTTAGAATTGGTTTTTCTAGCCACAGAAGACTACCCAAAGATTAAACCTTGCGACATCGAATTTCAATTGCCTCAGCCCAATTACACGGTAAATACATTGGCGCATTTACAAGATAAATATCCTAAAAATGAGTTTTCATTGATTATGGGAGAAGACAATTTGAAGTCATTTCACAAATGGAAAAACTACGAGGTAATTCTTGAAAATCATGCCATTTATGTTTATCCAAGGGTTGATGAAAACGGGCAAACGAATAATGATAGTGATAAGTACGGTTTCAAAAACCATCCTAAAGTTCACTTTATAGATGCTCCAATTGTGGAAATTTCGGCTACATTTATTAGAAATTCCATCAAAAACAAAAAGAATATTCAGCCGCTTTTACCTAATAAAGTTTGGGAATATATCGATCACAATAATTTGTATAGAAAGTAATCATCGTTGATTTATAACTACTCTTTTACAAACTTGAATTGCTTCGTGCCTTTATTGGTTTGAATAGTTATAAAATGAATCCCTGAAGAAAATGAGGATATATCCCATGACTTTTGAGATTTAGTTTCCATAATTTTTTGTCCTAAGACCGAATAAATTACTGCATTCTCAATTTCGATATTTTCAGGAATTGCTACAGAAATTGTTGACGAACTTGGATTTGGAAAAATTTGTATTGCGGAATCAAAATTGAAGTTTGCATTTTCTAAAGTCGCCGTGCTCATTCTAGAAATAATATTTTTATTTGGATCAAATTGAACTCCGGTAACGGTAAAAGGCACCGTAACGTTAAATTGTTCTCCGTTTACAGTATTGTTTACCACCACATCTTGCGATTGACCGCTTGCTCCTAATAATCGAACTGGAACCGGCATTTCAAAAAATGGTACTGAGGTGTGAGAGGTAGTTTGTGCAACAGTTATTTTAGCTTGGCCAGGAGCTGTGTTTTGAACCGTTATATTATAAATAGGATACCCTTGATTGTAAACCCAATCGTTAAAAAACTCCGACAGACTACTCCCGTAAACGGCCTCTAAGTGAGATTGTAAATTGGGAGTTACCGCATATTTATAAGCTAAATTACTATCTGCTAAATAATTTCTTAATCCTTGAAAAAATACAGAATCGCCTAGTTTGAAACGAAGCATATGAAGAACCATCGCTCCTTTATTGTAGGAAAGTCTAGAATCAAAAACTCTATTTACGTCCAAAGCTTCCGTGTCTGTTAAATAAACCCCACCGTTAGGCATGGATGTAATATTACCAATCATATTTGCTTTTTCGGTTACAAAAGCTGCTTGACCATCAAAATTTTCTATAACTAACGCTGCAATATAAGTCGCAAATCCTTCATTCAACCAAATGTCTTTCCAAGTTCCGCAAGTAATTTTATCACCAAACCATTGGTGTGCCATTTCGTGAGCTATTAATTGGCGACCAAAACTTACCATAAAGGATACGGTAGTGTGTTCCATTCCGCCACCCCAACCAAACTGAGCGTGCCCGTATTTTTCATTTGCAAAAGGGTAATTTTCTAATAGATTGCCGTACAAGTTTAATATTAGTGGCGTTTGCAAAAGTTGTGTTCTCAATGTTGAGGTGTCACTTTCAGGATAAATATAATTAATAATAGGATAGGTATTTGGAGAAGCACCACCAGTTTGATTAATTAATGTATAATTGGTTACCGCCATACAAATCAAGTAGGCTGGTATCGGATAATTATGTCGAAAATGGGTTGTTTTTAAATTACCATTAATTACAGGAGCATCAGGTTCTACTCCGTTGGAAACGCTAATATATTGTGATGGAGCGGTAATATAAACGTCAATATTATTTATTTTATCATTTAAATCTTGTTTGCATGGCCACCAATCTCTTGCTCCAAACGGTTCTGATAAGGTATAAATAACCGGAGTATTACTTGGTCCGTGAGTAGTGCTTGTGAAAGCGAAAAATCCGTTTTGGGGTGGTGCACCTGAATAGACCACTTCTACTGTTGCTTGAACCCCTGTTAATTGAGTTGAAGGCAAGGTAATTATTAATTCATTCGTATTTTGAGTAAAAGCTAAACTGGTATTATTAATTTTTACACTACTAACTATTAAGGTATTACTAAGGTCGAAAGTAAGCGTATTCATATTTGCAAGTGCAGTATAAGTGGTGGTAATTTTTCCTGAAACCAAGTATACCGCAGGATCAACATTAAATTCTAATTTATGATAAGTTATATCATAATTTTGAGTATTTGGATTTACTAATAGGTTCATTTGCCTTTCGGCAGATTTCATTTCTGAGTTTGCAATTCGACTAGTTTCTGAAATATTGTTTTGAGAAAATACTCCTATAAAACTCAGGCACAGTAAATAAAATATAGAATTTTTCATGGATGAAATTTATATGTTGCTAATTTAAAGAATATTATTACATATAAAATTTATTTTTTAATTAAGATTTAAAGTTAGAAACAAAAAAAAGTCCAAAAAATTAATTTTGGACTTTTTATAATTAAAGTGAAAATAATTTAGTTGATTACTTTCGGATATAAAATTTGAAAGTCTCTACCGTCTTTTTTCTTCAAAGTAGAACCATATTTAGCATTAATAGCGTCAATAAATAAGTTCGTGATTAAAGCATAACCTCTTGCACTCGGGTGAACACCATCTAAAGAGAAAGAACCACCTGTAACATAAGTTGAAGTCATGTTATAAGTATTGAAATTAATTCCAGTAGTACTTAGTTGGTCCATTACTGATTTAGCATCAACAAATGCCAAGTTGTTAGCAGTTGCTGCAGCTTGTATTACTGTATTGTAAGAATCAGTTGCCGCTTTAACTTCTGCTACTTCATCTGCAGAAAGTACCCATTTATCTTCTAATGGTACAGAAACTCCATTAACTTGAGCAGGATTTCCACCTACAGTAGTTCCAATTATTGATCTTGAAGGTAGTACTAATAAATCAGCACTTGTTGCTTGTCTGTAGGAAGGCAAACCAAGAGCACTTAAATTAGTTAAATAACTATCTATCATTACAACAGCATTTTGACCTGCAGCGAAAGTAATCGTTCTTTTTGTTTTTTCAGCTGCGGTAATTAATCCCATACTTTGAGCTACTGCTAAACCTCCGTTATATTGAGCGTATCCGCTATTTAATTGTGTAGCTGTCGCTGCATTTAAAGGTACTGCATTGTAAGGTACTGCAGTAAAATAGGGTAAAGCAGTTACGTAAGGTAAATTTGCAACTACTCCTTTTCTTCCATTTGCAGCAAGCTGAGAAGCTAAAGTGTTATAAGCAGATGTAAAAGTAGCAGTTGGAGTTAAATCATTTCCATTTACCGCATCTTGAGAAGTTGGAACTCCACCATTAGTAGCGTAACCCAATTCATCATTTCCTCCAATCCATAAAGAGAAGAAAGTAGGGTTTTGAGCTAATGCATCCCCTAAAACTGTTGCAGTTGTTGAGGAAGCCATTCTTTTAAAATAGGGATTCAAAGGAGCATAACCATTGAAAAGCAAGTGAAAACTTTTTGCTCCAGGTATACCCATGTTGTTAAAAGTACCCGTTAAACGCTCTGTAAGAGTGTTTGCAGAAACTCCAGGAACTAGAGTAGGAGTATTATTTGAAGTTTCAAGATACAATCTTTGAGAAACTACTTGAGTACCACCAGATGAAAAACCACCAACGTTGTCAGGGGCCATAAATGGACTTGAGAAAACACCACCTCCAGCTGCTGCAAATTGTTGCGCAAGTAAATTTGGGTAAGAATTTTCTTGTCCTTTTTTGAATAATGCACCGTCAGAATATCCAGCAGCAAAAGAATCTCCTAAAGCTACATATTTTGAGAAATCTGCGGTTCCAGCTGATACTGGCGCTTCACCAGTAGTAGTTGTATCGTCATTTGTACATGCCATAAAAGTTAAAGAAACCAGTACGACCCATTTGAAATTTTTTATCATAACGTATGTTTTTATATTAATAATAATTATGGTTTAATAGTCCAAGAAGCAAAAATTTGTTGCCCTATTAATCCAGCTCCTAATACTTGGAAATATTCTTTTCCTCCTAAGTTAGCAGCACCAATTTTGAATGCAGATTTCATGCTAGGAACATTGTAAGTTACTTGAGCATCAAATACAGTAGCTGCTGGAATCATACCGTCAACCATTGTTGATTGCCATAAATATTCACTATTCCATCTTCCACTAACATTAAATCCAAAGTTTTTGAATAATTTTTCGTTTCCAAGAGAAGCTTTCACTTTGTGTTTTGGAGTGTTGAAACCAGCTTCAAAACTTTCGTCTAATGATTGGTCAAATTTAAATTCAGCATAGTTATAGTTTACGCCAAATTCGAAATCTTTATATACTTTTTTAGAAAGTCCAAGTCCGAATCCAAGAGATTTAATTTCAATTTTAGTATTGGTATACAATTGATAAGCTCTGTAGTTTCCTGTTTGTAAAGCGTGAATAGATTGAGTTCCAAGATCTGTTGGTCCTCCAGTAGCACTTGGAGAATCCATTGCAGTACCATAGAAAGGAGCAACAACATTAATGTTACCAATAAAATTGTTGTAAACATTGTAGTAACCATTTACATCAAAAGAGAAATCACTAAATACAGAACGGTAACCTAATTCAAAAGCTTTTACTTCTTCCGGTTTAACGTAATCTAAGTTTGTTTTTCTTAAAGCAGCTGGATTTCCAGTTGCAGATAATGCAGCTACAGAAGCAGCAGTATAAGAGTTGTTGTATGCATTTAATCCAGTCATAACAACAGAAGTTCCCCCTGCAAATAATTGGCCTACAGTTGTGCTTACATCTAAAGTTTCAGAATATCTTACTAAGTTATCAGGAGCTGATCCAAGTAAAATTGCACTACCTACGTTAAATCCTATGTATTGATCTTGAGTAGATGGGTTTCTAAAACCTGTTTGGAATGAAGCTCTAAAATTGTGTTGTTTGTTCTCTCCTGCTGAGTAAACAACTGAAAGTCTTGGAGAGAAATTACCAGCAAAGTTCTTAGATTTATCATAACGAAGAGAGGCAGAAAACTTCAATTTCTCATCCATTAATTTTTTTGTCAATTGAGTGTAAGCACCATATTCATTATAGTTGATTACTCCACTTCCATCAGTATAAATTCTTCCATGAGAATTCAACTCATATAATCTGTAAGATCCACCTACTTGAATTTCAGCAAATTTTACAACGTCCTTCAAGTTATAGTTAGCATCAGAATGATAAATTCTAGAATTGTCAACTAATTTAGATCCTGAAAGTACACTTGCTTCAGAAGTTACTTGGTCGAATGCAGTTTTGAATGCATCTGTTCCTGGAATTAATCTTCCTGTATCAGCAGTATTTCTTGCGATTTGGTGAGCTGCTGCAGGAGTTGCTCCTCCTAATGTTGATTGAATATACGCACCTGCATATTGTCCAAACCAAGTTTTGTCATCTTTCCATTTTCTGTTGATGTTGATACCTGTAAACAACATGTCGTAAGAATTTCCACCATCTTCAGTTGTAGTATATCCTCTTACGAAGAAGTTTTTACCTTTAAATTCTAATTTATGTTGTTGCATAAAGAAGTTATTTAAGTAATATCTGTTGGCACCTTGGTAAACTGCATTACCAAAACCAAATTTACTTTGCCAGATAATTTCTAAATTTTCATTTCCGAAAGGTCTTAAGTGGAAAGAGAAATCAAGTTTAGTGTTTGAAGCTTTGTTATCTGTTAATTCAACCTCATTATAACCAGTTCTACTTACATTTGCATTTGGCAATAAATTCACTGTTGATGCCGGGATAATTCCAAGTCCAGCTAATGCTTGCCCAACTCCTTTAATGTTAGTCGAAACCTCGTCACCATATACGTTGATACCATCATAATTCATATTGCTTCTATCTCTTCCAGCAACTGTTTTGTCGTTGTAATTAGTAGCATACCAATCAGTACCTTTCATGTAAGTATAATTTGCTTTAGCAGCAAAATAGTTATTGAATTTGTGAGCTATTCTCACTCCATAATCTGCAAAATTATTAACTCCTGCAGCTTGTTGGCTCGTTTGACCATATTTTACATAACCGTTCACCCCTTCGCTAGTAAATGGATTTTTACTATTCATAAATAAAATTCCATTAAAGGCATTAGCTCCATACAATGCAGATGAAGCTCCAGGCAATAATTCCACGCTTTGAACGTCAATTTCAGAGATACCAATCATGTTTCCTAAAACGAAGTTAAGTAACGGAGAAGAGTTGTCCATTCCATCAACTAACTGCATAAATCTAACGTTTGCAACAGTAGCAAATCCTCTAGTATTGATAGATTTAAAAGTTAAACTACTGGTGTTCATTTGGACCTCTTTTAGGTTCTCTAAACCGTCGTAGTAAGAAGGAGAAGCTGTTTTTTTAATGTCTTTTAGTCCCATTCTTTCGATTGTAACTGGCGACTGTAAAACTTTTTCTGGAGTTCTAGATGCAGAGACTACAACCTCATCTAGTACTGTGTTTTTAATTGAATCTGAAACTACTTTTTGTGCAAACGAAACGCTGCAAAAAAACAATGTCAAAATTAGTAAGTGTTTTCTCATTGTGGTTTAAAATTTGTTTGTTAGTGTAGCTAAATTAGTATTTATTTTCATATTATTAAATATTTGTTAATGAAATTTGTTATTTAATACATTGATGCCATTTATTTTACTAATTAATCAAATTAATTCTTTAAATTTTTCACATCGATTTAATTTAATCTGTTAATTTTATTCCGTAATAACTTTTTATTTTAACATTTCATTAAGTAATTCGTAAAAATTTAGCTTATTTGTATAAATAAAAAAAGCGCTCTAAAATTGAGCGCTTTTTTTTTATTTTCTAAGATTTTACTCTACGGTAACCGATTTTGCCAAATTTCGAGGTTGGTCAACATTACAATCTCTCATAACAGCAATATGATAAGATAACAATTGTAAAGGAATCGTTGTAATTAATGGTGATAATGCATCTGCAGTTTCAGGAATTTCAATTACATAATCGGCTAAATCTCGAACTTGTGTATCTCCTTTAGTAACAATTGCAATAATTTTTCCACTTCTTGATTTTATCTCTTGAATGTTACTCACCACTTTATCATAATGGCCTAATTTTGGGGCAATTACCACTACAGGCATGTGCTCGTCAATTAAGGCAATTGGTCCGTGTTTCATTTCTGCAGCAGGATATCCTTCAGCATGGATGTAGGAAATTTCTTTTAATTTTAATGCGCCTTCTAATGCTACTGGGAAATTATAACCTCTACCTAAATACAAACAATTGTGTGAGTTTTTAAATGTTGCTGCTATTTCTTTTGCTTTTTCGTTAGTTTGAAGTGCTTCAACTACTTTTTCAGGAATTAATTCTAATTCTTGTAAGTATCTATGAAAATCAGTATTTGTCATGGTTCCTTTAGCTTTAGCAATACGTAAAGCAATCATGGTTAATACTGTAATTTGAGTGGTAAATGCTTTGGTTGATGCCACACCAATTTCTGGACCAGCATGAGTATAAGCGCCAGCGTGAGTCTCTCTAGAAATTGAAGAACCTACTACGTTACAAACTCCAAATACGAATGCACCTCTTTCTTTTGCTAATTTAATTGCAGCTAAAGTATCTGCAGTTTCACCCGATTGTGATATAGCAATAACTACATCGCCTTTATTGATAATTGGGTTTCTATATCTGAATTCTGAAGCATATTCAACTTCAACAGGAATTCTTGTAAATTCTTCAATAATATATTCGGCAACCAATCCTGCGTGCCATGAAGTTCCGCAAGCTACAATTAAGATTCTATCTGCATTAAGGAATTTCTCGATATTATCTTCAATTCCAGCCATTTGAATCAAACCATTATTAGCGTGTAAACGACCTCTATATGTATCTTTTATAACACTTGGTTGCTCAAAAATCTCTTTCAACATAAAGTGATCGTAACCTCCTTTTTCAATTTGCTCTAAATTCATTTGCAATTCTTGAACGTAAGGATCTACAAGAGAATCGTCTTTAATTTTTCTAATTCTTAAAGGTTTGTCCATTCTCACAATTGCCATTTCTTCATCTTCAAGATAAATAGCATTTGAAGTATATTCTATAAAAGGAGAAGCATCTGAAGCAATGAAATATTCATTTTCACCAACACCAATTGCTAACGGACTTCCTAATCGAGCCACAATAATTTCATTTGGTTTTTGTTTGTCAAATACACAAATTGCATAAGCACCAACCACTTGATTTAATGCTATTTGAACTGCTTTTCCTAATTTTAAATTGTCTTTTTTCTGAACGTCTTCAATAAGATTCACCAAAACTTCTGTATCGGTATCAGAATGAAAAACGTAACCTCTATTAATTAATTCTTTTTTTAATGGTTCATAATTTTCAATGATTCCATTATGAATTATTACAAGATTACCAGAATTTGAAACATGTGGATGCGAATTGACATCGTTCGGAACTCCATGAGTAGCCCAACGAGTATGTCCCATTCCTATAGTGCCATTTGTAGTTATATTTGTTGAACATAATTCTTCTAAATCGGTAACTTTACCTTTAGTTTTGCAAACCTTAAGGTTTTTTCCGTCAAAAAGCATTACTCCGGCGCTATCATAACCTCTGTATTCGAGTCTTTTTAGACCTTTAATTACAATTGGGAAGGCCTCTCTATGTCCAATATAACCTACAATTCCGCACATATTTTTTTGTTTTGGTGAATATTATTAATTTGGTTTAGTATAGTAAATCTCCAATTTTAAACGTTTCGCATAATTTGGATCTGTAACGGGAATATTGTTCCCAAATAAAACAGTTCCAAGAGGGTTATAAACCGCTCCAGAAGGATATTTATAAAATGGATTTGCAACTGGAATTGAACTTCTTAGCATTGCATTTGTAGTAACACCAATAGATTCAGTTACAACTAATCCTAATCTCACATTGGTAGAATCTTTACTAATTAAATTCATCATGTGATTGGTTAGACGCACTTTATATTTTATTCCGCGTTTATCATATGCTGAAGTGGCAGCAGTTTTTTCTATAATACCACCATGAACATATTTATTATTTTTTGAGTCAGATGCAACTGAATAATCTAAATAATAATCTACAATTGGGCGATGATTATTTAAATCGTAAAGATAAATTCTATTTGGTTCAGCAGCTCCAATCATTTTATCTTTATCTACATAAAAGGTAAGATTGGCTTCGTTAACTAATAATTTTTTCCCATCTGATGGATTTCGTAAATCATCTAATTCGTCAGGTATTCCATTTGGGCCAACTGTAGGTGCTCCTGTTGAAGAGTAACCTCTAACATCGGTATCACCGAAAAGTTTAATTATTGCCATTGAACCTTCGCCCCCTTTTGGAAATAAATTATAGGCACCAGTAGTTGCATTTGAATTGGATGCAATACCAGAAGTATATCCAGATGAATATTCATTTTCTAATAAATTAACAGAATTTCCTCCTAAACTAATCGCAAATTTCTTTTCTTTTGTAGAAGGAACCCCAGCCGAACTAGTAACAACTACGGTGTAGGTTACAATAATTTTTCCTTGTTTGAAATTCAACAGAGACATACTTCCCTGATTTGGAGAAGCAGAAGAGGCTTCTGCCTTAAAATACAACCCACGGAAATAATCTTTAAAAATAGAGTTGTTAAATAATTTCCCTGCAGCTCCAGTTCCAAATAATTTGGCTTGAAAAAAGTCATTTCTTAATTTAATTCGCATTCCGGGTGCCGATCTAGTATCAACAACTTGAGCGCCATCTACCGTTTTATAGGTTTTAATTTCAGCAGAACTGTAAATAAATTCATCGTTTTGTGTTACATCTGCATCGTCATTCAAACGATTTGGAGTTTTATAAGCATCAAAAACAGCTGTTTCTCCTGAATAATACCGTTGAACATCTAAAAAGTTAAGTGCAGCATCCAAATCACGTAATGTATAGTTATTTTCGTAAACACTCAATTTAAACTTATTGAATACTTTTTTATCATTGGCAATACTAAAACCTTGAACAGAATCCAACTCATAAGTACTATCACCTGAAGTTGCATCTTTAGAAATTAAATGACTAAAATAAGGCAATGAAAGTTCTACTTTTGTAACTATTGGATTGGTTCCAATAGTTTGATTTACAGTATCTAATAATACCTGAGAAACTACACTTGCTTTTGTTTTACCAAAAAATGGATTGTTGTAATAACCTAAAGAATTTATTGGTTGGTTACTCGTTTCAACTTGACCTGTAGCCGTATTATAAGCCAGAACAGTTTGCGAATCATCTTTAATTAATCCGAAATGGTCATCCCCAATAACGTCTGAACCGATCTCATTAAAATCTTTGTCACAAGCAGTAAAAAAAGCAATGATACCAACTAAAAAAAGTAATTTATAAATGGATTTATTTTGCATATATATTTAAATAATATTATTAAACTAAATTCTTGTAGAAGTTAGTGTATACCTCCGCGAATTTATCTTTCGAGGTGAAAGGTAAAAAAGGTTTTCCCGAAGTTTCTATAAATTTTGTTAAACTTGGAGACAGGTTTTCAGATGCAATTATTATTCCATCAGAATGATTTAGCGTTGCCAAGATAATATTTTCATAATCAGGAGTTTCTAAATTTGAAATTGAAGCTGCTGGAACTCCGTCAAATTTAACTTTGTTGATCATTTCAACGTTTAAACTACCATCAAAAGACTGACCGTAAACCGAAGTAATGATTTTTGTATCCGAAAATAAAGCTTCATCTTTATAATAATGCTTCAAATAAATAGGCAACATTGCAGCCATCCAACCGTGAACATGAATAATATCTGGAACCCAATTTAATTTTTTAACGGTTTCAACTACCCCTTTTGCGAAAAATATGGCGCGCTCATCGTTATCTGGAAACAAAGTCCCTTCTTCATCAGTAAAAGTGGCTTTGCGTTTAAAATATTCATCGTTGTCGATAAAATAAACCTGAATTCTCTCTTTTGGAATAGAAGCTACCTTGATAATCAAAGGCATATCCAAATCATTAACCACTAAATTCATCCCCGACAATCTAATTACTTCGTGCAATTGATGTCTTCTCTCATTGATATTGCCATATCTAGGCATGAAAATTCTAATCTGTCCGCCTTGATCATTTACCATTTTTGGCACGTCATAAGACATTAGAGAAACCTCGTTTTCAGCTAAGTAGGGCACTACTTCAGATGATACATACAATATCCTCTTATCTTCCATATTAAAATTCAGTATTACTTTTGTAAATAAAAAACATGCAAATTTACAAAAATTTATGCAGTTAATAACTAAAATCTTAAGTTTGCACAATATTTCAATAAAACAGCATGCTCATTTTCGAGACACAACTAGCTTTAATAGAGCATTTAAAAGAAAATTCTAATTCAAAAACGACCCTTGGTTTTGTTCCTACAATGGGCGCTTTACACCAAGGTCATTTATCGCTAGTAGAAAAGTCGTTGCAAAATAACGACCTAACTATTGTGAGTATTTTTGTTAATCCTACTCAGTTTAATAACCCCGAAGATTTAGAAAAATATCCTAGAAATTTAGAAAGCGATATTGCCAAACTTCAAACCGTTAGCGACAATGTGATTATTTATGCTCCTTCTGTCGATGATATTTATGAAGGAAATACAACTTCAAAATCATTCTATTTTGATGGTTTAGAAAATCAAATGGAAGGAAAATTTCGACCAGGACATTTTGAAGGCGTTGGAACAATTGTAAAAAGATTATTTGAAATTGTAAATCCTACCAATGCATATTTTGGTGAAAAAGATTTCCAACAGTTACAAATCATCAAAAAATTAGTTGAAAAAGAAAATTTCGCGATAAATATAGTCGAATGTCCCATTTTTAGAGAAGAAAACGGACTTGCAATGAGCTCTAGAAATGAAAGGCTTTCGCCAAATGATAGAAATGCGGCTGCAATTATATACAAAACACTTTTGGAAGTCAAACATAAATTTTCATCAGAAACATTGTCAGAAATAGCACTTTGGGTGAACCAAGTTTTTGAAAACCAACCCGATTTTAAATTGGATTATTTCGAAATTGCCGATGAAACTACTTTGCAATCCTGTGAAACTAAAAATCCTAACCAAAAATGCCGCGCTTTTATAGCAGTTTTTGTTAACAATATCCGATTGATAGATACCATTTCATTAAATTAATTATCTTTGCCGCATGCAAATCCAAGTTGTAAAATCTAAAATACACCGTGTAAAAGTAACGGGAGCCGATTTAAATTATATCGGAAGTATTACTATTGATGAAGCTTTAATGGAAGCCTCAAACCTAATTGAAGGTGAAAAAGTTTCAATTGTAAACATTAACAATGGAGAACGTCTAGAAACTTATGTTATCAAAGGAAACAGAAATTCTGGTGAAATTACACTGAACGGACCTGCAGCTAGAAAAGTTCAAAAAGGAGATATTATTATTATCATTTCATACGGAATCATGGATTTTGAAGAGGCTAAAACCTTCAAACCTTCTTTGGTTTTCCCTAATGAAAATGACAACTCTTTAACCTAGATTTTGAAAGCAAAAATTGGCAAATGGCTTTCTATAATACTCCCACTTTTTCTGGGAATTTTTCTAATATATTATTCCTACAATCAATTTTCTGAAAAAGATATCGAGGAAATTAAAAAGCACTTTAAAAATGCCAATTATTATTACCTCAATTTTTCCATATTTATCGCTTTTTTAGGAAGCGCCTCTCGCGCCTACAGATGGAAATACGTGTTGGATCAAATGGGTTATAAAACTTCATTTGCCAATAATTTTATGGCAGTTTCTATTGGTTATCTAATGAACATGACGGTTCCAAGATCTGGCGAAATATCAAGAGCTTTAGTTTTAAAAAAATACAATAACGTTCCATTTGACAAGGCTTTTGGGTCAATAATAGCCGAAAGAATTGTTGATATGGTAATTTTATTAGGACTAATTATTGTTGCTTTTTTTGTTCAATATGATGTTTTAAAAACTTTTGTTTTAGATAAAGTACCGCTTCAAAACCTAATTCTATTATTGGTAATTGGTTTCGTACTTTTCATCACTTTTATTCTCCTTTATGCCTATTCTAAGATAAAATTCATTTTAAAAATAAAAGAGAAAATAACTGGACTAAAAGAAGGGATATTGAGTATATTTCACATGGAGAAAAAGTGGTCGTATTTAGGGCACACTATTTTCATTTGGTTCTCCTATATTTATATGTTTTACATAGGATTATTAGTAATTTCTGAAACAAGCACTCTACCGTTAGGTGCTGTTATTACTTCCTTTATTGTGGGAAGTGTTGCGATTGCATTTACCAATAGCGGCTTCGGATCTTACCCTTTTTTAATGGCAAAAATTCTACTTTTTTACCACATTTCTGAGACAGCAGGAAGCGCTTTTGGATGGATAATTTGGACTTCTCAAATGCTGTTATTAGTATTTTTAGGAGCACTTTCATTTTTACTTTTGCCGGTATTGAATAGAAGCAAATAAATTATTATATTGCTCTGCCTTTTCATAGGCTTCAGATTATCAACAAACGCTATAAACGATGAGAAAATTTCTTCTTCTTTTTATTTTTATTTTTCCAAGTATTGCATTTTCACAAACTTCTAAAGACACTATTTTTTCTCAAAAATTAAAAGAAGATAGAGAATTCAGAATATCGTTGCCAGAATCGTATGCCACAAATAAAACTAAGAAATACCCAATTTTACTTTTATTAGATGGCGATTATCTATTTGATCCTTTTCATGGTGCATTAACTTACGGCGGTTATTGGGATGATATTCCAGAAGTAATCATTGTTGGAATTTCTCAAAATCAAAAAGACGAACGTTTCACCGATTGTGGTGTTGATCCAGAATCAGGATTGCCCGACTCAAAAGGAGAACTTTTCTATGAATTTATCGGCCAAGAATTAATGCCGTTTTTAGAAAAAAGTTACAGAATTGCTCCCTTTAAAATTATTGCTGGTCACGATGTTACTGCAGGATATCTGAATTTCTTTTTATACAAAGACCAACCTATTTTTAACGCTTATATTTCTTTAAGTCCTCAATTTCCTGTTGCAATGGAAGAAACAATTCCAGATAGATTTTCAGCATTAAACCAACAATTATTTTATTATCAGGCAACTGCCGAAGGAGATATTAAATCTATTAAAGAAAAGACAATTAAGTTAGATGCTGCTGTAGCAGAATTAAAAAAGCCAAACCTAAATTATCATTTTGACAATTTTCCGAACGCATCGCATTATTCTCTAGTTTTATATGCAATTCCAAATGCTTTGTATCATATTTTTGGAATTTATCAGCCAATTTCAGTCAATGAATACAATGAAAAAATCGCTGCTTTGCCTTCAGGTTACGTTGATTATCTGAATAAAAAATACGAAACCATCGAGAAATTATTAGCATTAAAAACGCGTATTCGTTTTAATGATTTCAAAGCAATTGAAGCTGCAATCATAAAAAATAAAGCCTACGATGAATTTGGGGAACTCTCTAATTTAGCCGAAAAACAATATCCAAAAAGTATGCTTGCGAATTATGAATTGGCTTTAATGTATGAATATACAGGAGATTTTCAAAAGGCTAGAAAATACTATCAAGCAGCTTACGAAAGAGAAGAAATTGGAAATCTTACTCAAGACATGATGTTTGATAAAATGGAGAAAATGAAAAATGCAAAAGCTCCAGCTTCAACAGAAACTCCTGCTGAAACTCCAACTCCAGAACAAAAACCATAAATATGACTAAAGTTAAAACCTCGTTTTTTTGTCAAAGTTGTGGCTCTCAATATTCTAAATGGCAGGGGCAATGTAATGCGTGCAAAGAATGGAATACTATTGTAGAAGAAATTATCCAAAAAGAAGAAAAAGTAGCTTGGAAACCGTCAACTTCTGAAGTTAAAAAAGCCGCAAAACCACTTAAAATTAAAGAAATAGATTCTACGCTTGAAATCCGAATGGACACTTGCGATAACGAATTGAATCGTGTTTTGGGAGGCGGAATTGTACCAGGATCTTTAATTCTTTTGGGCGGTGAACCAGGAATTGGGAAAAGTACTTTGTTATTACAAATATCATTAAAATTACCTTATAAAACGCTTTATGTTTCGGGTGAAGAAAGTCAGAAACAAATTAAAATGCGTGCGGAGAGAATTACGCCAAACGGCGACAATTGTTACATTCTAACCGAAACAAAAACACAAAATATTTTCCGTCAAATTGAGGAAATCCAACCTGAAATCGTAATCATCGATTCCATTCAAACGCTGCATACCGATTATATAGAATCGGCGGCGGGAAGCATTTCTCAAATTCGTGAAACTACCGCCGAATTGATAAAATTTGCTAAAGAAACAAATGTCCCTGTAATTTTAATTGGTCATATTACCAAAGATGGAAATATCGCCGGGCCAAAAATTTTGGAGCACATGGTGGATACCGTTTTGCAATTTGAAGGCGATAGAAATCACGTCTATAGAATATTACGTTCTCTAAAAAACAGGTTTGGTTCCACCGCTGAAATTGGAATTTATGAAATGCAAGGAACAGGATTGCGCGAAGTGGCCAATCCATCAGAAATATTGATTTCTCATAATGATGCGACTTTATCGGGAACTGCAATTGCAACTACTTTGGAAGGAATGCGCCCCTTGATGATTGAAATTCAAGCGTTGGTGAGCAGCGCCGTTTATGGAACTCCGCAACGAAGTACTACGGGTTACAATGCCAAAAGACTGAATATGATTTTGGCTGTTCTAGAAAAAAGAGCAGGTTTTCATTTGGGTTCGAAAGATGTTTTTCTAAATGTTACCGGCGGACTTTCAGTTGATGATCCTGCAATTGATCTTGCAGTGGTTGCCGCCATTTTATCTTCTAATGAAGATATTGCTATCGAAAAAGATTTTTGTTTTGCTGGTGAAGTTGGACTTTCGGGAGAAATTCGCCCTGTAAACCGAATTGAGCAACGAATTCAGGAAGCCGAAAAGTTAGGCTTTTCAACCATATTTGTATCCAAATACAATAAAATTGCACTTAAAAATACCTTTATAAAAATTAGATTAGTAGCCAAAATTGAAGATATTGTAAGCGAATTATTCGGATAATCATGAGAAATAGAAAACAAAAAGCCGTACTTTTTTTAAAAATATTTGCCGTAATAATCACAATTTGTATCGTGCTGCTTTTTGTATTTAGAGATTCATTATTGCAAACAGCAATCGCCAAAATTGAAAATAAAATGGCGAACGATTATGATACCAAATTAACCATCGAAAAAGCAAGTTTTGATGGAATTTCTGCGGTTCAATTTCAAAAAATATATGTAGTTCCGAATAATGCCGACACTCTTTTTTCTGTTGAAAAAGTAAACACCAAAATTAACTTGTTCAAGTTATTATTTGGAACCATCCAATTGGAAAAATTAGAAATGAAAAATGGTTTTATCCAATTGGTAAAAAACAAAAACGGTCGCAATTTTGATGCTTTTCTAAAACGCAATAAAGAAGATGATTCTCCTTCCGAAAATAGCAATTATGCTAAATCTGCCTATCGATTACTTTCTAGAGTATTGAATTTAATTCCAACAGAAATGCAGCTTGAAAACCTGTCTTTCCGAATGGACGATATGGGAAGAAAAGTAGCTTTAACGATGAACCATTTGCAATTGCAAGATGAGATTCTTTCCACCACAATTGACGTAAAAACCAATTCCATTAATCAAAAATGGAATATCAAAGGAACGGCAAATCCTAGAGATAAAACTGCCGATTTGAAGTTTTTCAATAGCGATAATTCTAAAATTATTGTACCCTATTTAAACGAGCGTTTCGGTTTGCTTTCCAGCTTCGACAGCATCCATTTGAATATTGCAAAAATAGAAATGGAAAGCGGAGAATTGCACATTGACGGGTTTTCATCAATTGCTAATTTAACTCTAAGCCATCCTAAAATTGCTTCTAAAGAAGTGGTAGTTAAAAAAGCACTATTCGATTATCGTTTTCTTTTTGGCGAACATTTTATGGCCATTGATAGTAGTTCTACCATTCAAATGAACGACGTAAAAATGCATCCTTTTGCAGAGTACAACACCGAGGAAGACACCGTTTACAAACTCCGAGTTGCCATTCCAAAAATGAAAGCGCAGCAGTTTATCACGTCTTTGCCTAAAGGCTTATTTTCACATTTTGAGGGAATGGAAACCCAAGGGAATTTCGAATATAAATTGGATTATAAATTTGTAAAACACAAACCAAACCAATTGGTTTTCGAAAGTAAATTGACCAAGGAGAATCTAAGAATATTGAAATACGGGGAAGCCAATTTATCCAAATTAAATTCAGAATTTACCTATCGAGCGATGGAAAACGGAGTGCCACAGCGACCAATTCTTGTGGGCCCTTCCAATCCAAATTACACCCCGATAGATCAAATTTCGCCCTTTTTACAGAAGGCGGTTTTGACTTGTGAAGATCCTTCATTTTTCTCCCACCGAGGTTTCATTAACGATGCCTTCAAGCAGTCCATTATCAAGAATCTTAAAACCAAGAAATTCTCCCGAGGAGCAAGTACGATTAGCATGCAATTGGTGAAAAATGTATTTCTAACTCGCGAAAAAACATTGTCCCGAAAATTGGAAGAAATTTTATTGGTTTACATATTAGAAAACAACCACATTTCTAGCAAACAGCGAATGCTTGAAGTCTATTTCAACGTCATAGAATGGGGTCCAAATGTATATGGAATAGGGGAAGCGGCCAATTTTTATTTCAGTAAAAAACCAGCTGATTTAACCTTAAAAGAATGCTTGTTTTTGGCTTCGATAGTTCCAAAACCAAAAAAATTCATGTACGAATTTAACCCCGATGGATTCCTGAAAGCCATTGAAAATAAAAAGCAAGCCTTCATTAGTAATTTAATGCTACGCCGTGGATTAATTATGCCCGACGACACCATTGGTCAACATATTCCGATGGCAATAACTGGAAACGCGCGCTCCTTTTTAAAGTTTGAAGTCAAAGACACGATCCAAGTTGACACTACTTTTGTAGAAGAGTTTTAGGGGGTTATATAAATAAATGTTTTTTAAAAAATTCGGATTTAAATAAACATTAAATTTGAGAATAATTACGCTAATTGCATTTAATACAAACTAAAATTATTTTATTTAATATTTGTTTCCTAAAAAGGAAACCTTTACTTTTGCTACTGTTATATTAAAAGCCAATCAATGCAATATAAATTCAATGTTAAATTTCTCGAACCAGCCATAGAATTTTTAGAAAGTTTAGATTCTAAATCAAGAGAGAAAGTCCTTTATACTATTTGGAAATCAAGAAGTGTTAATGATGACGAATTATTTAAAAAACTAAAGGGTGAAATATGGGAATTTAGAACTTTATACAATAAACAATACATTAGGTTATTCGCATTTTGGGATAAATCTGATAAAAAAGAAACAATTGTAATTTCTACAAATGGATTATTAAAGAAGACGGGTAAAACCCCAAATTCGGAAATTGAAAAAGCGGAAGCATTGAGAATAAAGTATTTTAACGAAAAAAAATGAAATTATGAAAACGTATAGTTTAGATGAGGTAACAGATAAATTCGTTGGCACTAAAGGAACTCAAAATAGAGATGCCTTTGAAAATGAATTGAAATTAGAACTTATTGGTCAGAAAATCAAGCAAATTAGAAAAAATAGAAATTTGACTCAAGAGGAATTAGGACAATTAGTTGGTGTTAAAAAAGCTCAAATTTCAAAAATTGAAAATAGCTTAACAGACGCAAGATTTGAAACTATATTGAAAGTTTTTAAGGCTTTAAATGCTAAAATTAATTTTAATATCGAACTCTTAAATTAACCTCCAAAACAAAAAGGGCTGGAAATTATCCAGCCCTTTTTTTATAAAATAAATTAAGATTTACTCAATTTCTGTAATTCTCAACGTATTTACCATTCCTTTATTTGCAATTGGCATCGCAGCTAAATTAATTAGCATATCGCCTTTAGTAACCAATCCTTTTTCGGCAGCAATTTTGTTGATATCGTCAATGGTATCATCTGTACTAACAAATTTATCGTAGTAAAAAGTTTTTACTCCCCAAATTAAATTCAACTGCGTTAAAATCACTTTGTTCGAAGTAAATACTAAAATATCCGCTTGTGGTCTCCATGCTGAAATTTGAAATGCTGTATAACCACTATTTGTTAAAGTACAAATTGCTTTGGCTTTAATTGCATTGGCCATATTTGCCGCATGCTGACAAATGGTTTTAGTAATGTATCGATTAGTTTTAATTTGTGGTGTATTTTGAGGAACTTGGATAAGCGGTGAATCTTCAACAGCTTCAATAATTTGAGTCATTTGTTGGATTACTTGCACAGGATAATTTCCTACAGAAGTTTCTCCTGAAAGCATTACAGCATCGGCACCGTCCATCACTGAGTTGGCAACGTCGTTCACTTCAGCTCTTGTTGGTGTTAAGCTTGTAATCATCGTTTCCATCATTTGCGTAGCGATAATTACAGGAATTCTAGCTGTTTTAGCTTTGTTAACTAATTTTTTCTGAATCAATGGAACTTCGTGCGCAGGAACTTCAACACCTAGATCTCCACGAGCTACCATTAAACCATCACAATGTGCGATAATTGAATCGATATTGGCAACCCCTTCTGGTTTTTCAATTTTAGCTATAATTGGAATTTTGTGCTCTGAATGTTTTGCAATTAATTCTTGTAATTCTACTAAATCTTCAGAAGTTCTAACGAATGAAAGCGCAATCCAATCTACTTTTTGCTCGATTGCAAAAATAGCATCGCGAACATCTTTTTCAGTTAATGCAGGTAATGAAACTTTCGTATTTGGAAGATTTACTCCTTTTTTAGATTTCAATGGACCACCTTGAATTACTTTAGCAACGACTTCGGTAGATTTATTGGTAGCCACCACTTCAAACATCAATTTTCCATCGTCAAGCAAGATGTTTTCTCCTGGATTCACATCGTTTGGAAACTCTTTGTAGTTCATGTAAACGCGCTCCTTAGTTCCAGGAACATCTTCGGCAGTTTGAAAAGTAATGATGTCACCAGGGTTTACAATTACTTCTTCATTCATCACACCAACACGTAGTTTAGGCCCTTGTAAATCTCCCAAAATTGCTGCGGTATAACCAAATTCTTCGTTGATACTTCTAATTAAATCTATTTTTGCTTTAACATCAGTGTAATCGGCGTGGGAAAAATTAACTCTAAAAACGTTCACTCCTGCCTCAATCATTGCTTTCAAGACTTCTTTTGTGCTACAAGCAGGTCCTAATGTTGCTACAATTTTAGTTTTTTTGTTTGTTGTCATTTTTATATTAAAAAATTAAATTATTTTTTGACTTTATGCTATTTGAATCAACTGAATAAACGGTTGCTATTTTAGAAATCGTATTCATCGATGCAATTATTTCATCTAGTTCGGCATCATTATTTTCAATTTTCAAGAAGTAATCTACCTTTTTCAATTCTGGTAAAAGAAACGCTTTTGTAGCTACTTCAAAACTTGAATCGCCAAACAAATTCTGATTATTAGTTGATAAAGTGGTTACCTCGTTTTTATTTTGAACCAAACTCCAACAACAATCGGTGTTGGTATTTTCATAAATAAATCTCGAAAAAAAGGTAACTCCTTCTTTAATATTTATCTGAATTTCATTTTTGCTTTTACTTAATAATATGGGCAATTTTTGATTCAAAAAATAAGCCAATCGATAATCTTCTAAAGAAGTGTGAATTGCAATGAGTTCATAATCAACTTCATCAAATTCATCGATATGTAATTTATGAATTGCCATAATCGTTTAAATAATGGTGTAAATATACTATTTATAAGCAATTAAAAAGTTACTAAATGGATATGTTTCCTTTATTTTACTAACGAAATCGTTGTAGATTTGATAAAATAAGGTATTATTTTTTATCGATTTTATCTTGAAATGCAAAATAAGCTCTTTGACATGCTTTTTCTTCTGCTTTCTTTTTTGAAGTTGCTCTTGCTTTTGCAATCACTTTATTATCGATGCTGAATTTAACTCCAAAAAGGCGTTCTCCATCGGAATCGTTGTCTTCAAAAGTATCAAAATGAAATGTCTTTTTCTCTTTTTGACACCATTCAATCAAAAGGCTTTTGTAACTAATAATTTTACCTTCCAATTTTGAAATATCTACATAAGGAATAATCACTCGTTTTTCGATGAATTTTTCACAATAGGAATACCCTTGATCTAAGTATATTGCTCCCACTAACGCTTCAAAAAGGTTGCCGTGAATGTTTTCACCAAAATGTTGTGATGGGACTTTACTGTCTAAAAATTGTAACAAATTTAAATCTCTTCCGAGTTCGTTTAAATGTTCACGACTTACAATTTTCGAACGCATTTTTGTCAAATATCCTTCATCGCCAGAAGGTGAAATATTGTATAAAAACGCTGCAATAATTGAGCTTAACATAGAATCTCCAAGAAATTCTAGTCGTTCATAATTCATCGGATTTCCGTCAATATCGGTTTTACTTGAGGAACGATGAATGAAAGCTTTTTTGTAAAAATCCAATTCTATTGGGGAGAAACCTATTATTTTTTGAATTTTATCAAAAAAAATCCCGTCTTCTTTAGATCGGGATTTTTGAAATATTTTCTTGATAATATTCATCTAAGGAAATTAAAGTTCCAATTTTTTTACTAATACACATGCATTGTGACCACCAAAACCAAAGGTATTACTCATCAATACTTTTACATCTCTTTTTTGAGCTTTATTGAAGGTGAAATTTAATTTTGAGTCAATTCCTTCATCATCAGTAAAATGATTAATAGTAGGAGGAACAATTCCGTATTTTATAGAAAGGATTGAAGAAATGGTTTCAACTGCGCCAGCTGCTCCAAGTAAATGACCTGTCATTGATTTTGTAGAATTCAAATTCATAGTATAGGCGTGATCACCAAAAACATGAAGAATTGCTTTACTTTCAGCAATATCTCCAAGCGGAGTTGAAGTTCCGTGCATGTTTACACCATCAACATCCGTTGGTTTTAATCCAGCGTCTCTCAAGCAGTTGATCATTACATTTTTAGCTCCCAATCCTTCTGGATGAGGTGCAGTAATGTGGTGTGCATCAGCTGACATTCCGCCTCCACCAATTTCACAATATATAGTTGCTCCACGCGCAATTGCATGTTCGTATTCTTCTAAAATTAATGCTCCGGCACCTTCACCTAAAACAAATCCGTCACGATCTTTATCCATTGGACGAGAAGCAGTTTTTGGATCATCATTTCTAGTTGATAAAGCATGCATTGCGTTAAAACCACCCATTCCTGCAATACTTACAGCAGCTTCAGAACCACCAGTAATCATTGCATCGGCATGACCTAAACGAATGTAATTGAAAGCATCGATAATTGCATTTGTAGAAGAAGCACAAGCAGAAACGGTAGCAAAATTTGGCCCTCTGAAACCATATTTTATAGAAATATGACCACAAGCAATATCAGAAATCATCTTTGGAATAAAAAAAGGATTGAATCTAGGAGTTCCATCGCCTTTGGCAAATTCTAACATTTCAATTTGAAAAGTTTCTAATCCACCAATTCCTGAACCCCAAATAACTCCAACTCTATCTTTATCTAAATTATCCAAATCGAAGTTGGCGTCTCTAACCGCTTCATCAGCAGCAACCATAGCATATTGCGTATAACGATCCATTTTACGAGCTTCTTTTCTGTCGATAAAATTCTCAACATTGAAATTTTTCAACTCGCAAGCAAATTGAGTTTTGAATTTTAAAGCGTCAAAATAGGTTATTGGTGCAGCACCACTAACGCCATTAATTAAACCGTTCCAATATTCTTCAACTGTATTTCCAATAGGAGTAAGCGCTCCTAATCCTGTTACTACAACTCGCCTTAATTCCATAGTATAATTATAGTTATGAATTTAAAAAACAATACCTATGCTTTCTTCTATGCAAAAATCATAAAAAAAGTCATAGGTATTACAATAATATTATTTTGGATTGAACAAACAATCTGAATTTTTAATTAAAAACAAAAACACCCGAAATGGATTAGATTACGGGTGTAATTTTTTATTTTTTAGCTTCTTCAATGTATGAAATAGCTTGACCTACAGTAGCAATGTTTTCTGCTTGATCGTCTGGGATTTGAATATCAAATTCTTTTTCAAATTCCATAATTAGCTCAACTGTATCTAAAGAATCTGCTCCTAAATCATTAGTGAAGCTTGCTTCGGTTACAACTTCGTTTTCGTCAACGCCTAATTTGTCTACGATAATCGCTTTTACTCTTGATGCAATGTCTGACATAATCTTTAATTTTAAAATTTAATTGATGGCAAAAATAAAAAACTTTATTTTAATTCCACGCATTAGTTAATAAATAAGGGGCGAAATTAAAAAAATATTTTAATAAAGACGCTAATTTTCTATTATTTATCGTTTTTTATTCTTTTTTTTGTGTCAAATTAAACAGTACAACATGAAAAAAATAGTGATTTTTGCTTCTGGTATGGGGACAAATGCCCAAAACATTGTACTTCACTTTAATAACTCCTCAAAATTACATCAATTTCATATTTTTTCGAATAATGCTAACGCAAAAGTCATAGAAAAAGCTCAAAATTTATCTGTTCCAACAAAAATTATATCCAAAGACGACTTAAATTCGGATGTTTTACTGAATAATTTAAATGAAATTCAACCTGATTTAATCGTTTTAGCTGGATTTTTATTAAAATTTCCAAGTAATTGCGTCGAAGCATTTCCAAACAAAATTATTAATATCCATCCAGCACTTTTACCAAAATATGGCGGAAAAGGAATGTATGGAATGCATGTTCACCGCGCTGTAGTGGAAAATAAAGAATCAGAAACGGGAATTACAATTCATTATGTAAATGAAAATTACGATGAAGGAAATATCATTTTTCAAGAAAGCGTAAATTTAACAGGAACAGAATCACCTGAAGAAGTAGCCGATAAAATTCACGAGCTTGAACAAATGCATTTTCCATTAATTATCGAAAAAATCTTAAACCAATAATCTAAATTCCTAAATGGAACATCAAGTACATATTTATACCGATGGTGCCGCAAAAGGCAATCCGGGCCCAGGAGGTTATGGGATTGTAATGGAATGGGTTGGAAAACCTTACCGCAAAGAATTTTTCGAAGGATTTAGACATACAACTAATAATAGAATGGAATTGTTGGCGGTTATAGTAGGTCTTGAAAAATTAAAAACTGAAAACACGAAAGTCTTAGTGATTTCGGATTCTAAATATGTGGTTGATTCTGTTTTGAAAAAATGGGTTTTTGGTTGGGAGAAAAAAGGATACGTTGGCAAGAAAAATCCCGATTTATGGAAACGATTTCTAGTTGTATTCCGAAAACACCAAGTCGATTTTAAATGGATTAAAGGACATAATAATCACCCTCAAAATGAGCGTTGCGATGAATTGGCCGTTATGGCGTCAAATCAAAATACACTTTCTACAGACACTTTTTACGAAAAAGAAGACGAGACGTTGTTTTAAATTTATATTTTTTATACATTTATACCGTCGGGTGTAATTAAATAATAAATAATTTTACCGCGAATTTTCGATTTTATTCGAATTTTCATCAAAGATGAACTAATTTTTGCGCCAGATTTTCTTAGATATTCGAGAATTCGTGGCAAAAAAAAATTAATAACGATTTTAAGAATTACGCCCAAAGGTTACATTTACTATATTATTTATTCTAATTTATTATGACAGCAACAGCATTAAAACAGGTTAACAATAAATTGAAAAAGTTACCAGACAGCTTAATAAATGAAGTAGAAAGTTATATAGATTTTTTAGCATTTAAACATTCTCAAGAGTCTAATCCAATTCCTCAATGGCATAAAGAAGAGGTTTTCAGACGAATCAAATTAAATCAAAAGCCAGTTAATGCATTTGATATGATTGACAATTTGGAAGAATAACCATTGATTTATAACGAAATAATTGCAGACCCAAAAGTTAAGTATGATTTAATAGAAGCTCGAGATTTTCTAAATTCAAGAAGAGCTGGGTTTGGAAAAAAGTTCTTGTCAGAATATGTTGCCACATTGAAACTCATACAAAAAACGCCAAATTTTCAAATTAGATACAAAGATGTTCATTGTTTGCCATTGAAAACATTTAAGTACATGCTTCATTTTAGAATTGATGAAGAAAATAAAATTATCCACATTTATGCAGTACTATCAACCTATTTAAATCCTGATAAAAGTTGGTTAAAATAATATAATACGGTTTTCTACAGACACTTTTTACGAAAAAGAAGACGACAAACTTTTCTAAATATTGCCATCAAATCCCTTTGCAACTCTGCAACAAAAAACTTATCTTTGCCTCTTAATTTGAGATTACTTCAAATCTCCTAATGACAAAATATGAATAAATTATTGATTGTTGGAACCGTGGCTTTCGACGCAATTGAAACCCCATTTGGAAAAACAGATAAAATTTTAGGTGGAGCCGGAACCTATATTGGGCTTTCTGCTTCTCATTTTAACTTACAATCTGCAATAGTTTCTGTTGTTGGCGACGATTTTCCACAAGAATATTTAGATTTATTATCAGATCGAAATATTGATATTTCAGGGCTTGAAGTAGTTAAAGGTGGAAAAACATTCTTTTGGAGTGGTCACTATCACAACGATTTAAATTCAAGAGATACACTTGATACCCAGTTAAATGTATTGGCTGATTTCCAACCAAAAGTACCTCAGAATTTTAAAAATGCTGACGTAGTTATGTTAGGGAATTTGCATCCGTTAGTTCAAAGCAGCGTTTTAGACCAAATGGAAGGAAAACCTAAACTGGTTGTTTTAGATACTATGAATTTCTGGATGGATTGTGCGTTGGAAGAATTATTAAGCGTGATCAAAAGAGTCGATGTAATTACCATAAATGATGAAGAAGCACGTCAATTGTCAGGAGAATATTCATTAGTGAAAGCTGCGGCAAAAATTCATACAATGGGGCCTAAATATGTTGTGATTAAAAAAGGAGAACACGGAGCTTTATTGTTTCATAATAAAGACGTTTTCTTTGCGCCAGCATTACCATTAGAAGAAGTTTTTGATCCTACAGGAGCTGGAGATACATTTGCAGGTGGATTTGCAGGATTTATTACTCAAAGTGAAAATGTGACTTTTGAAAATATGAAAAGCGCAATTATCTACGGTTCCAATTTAGCATCTTTTTGTGTGGAGAAATTTGGAACTGAAAGAATGGTGGGGATTAAAAGCGATGAGGTAAATGCCAGATTACAACAATTCAAATCATTAACACAATTTGATATAGAAATACAATAAAATTATGCCTCGAAATTTCGGGGCTTTTTTTATTTTTACATAACTACAATACAACTACAACTACAATGAGCGACGCGTTACAACACGAATGTGGAATAGCATTTTTAAGACTTTTAAAACCGCTTGAATTTTACAAGGAGAAATACGGAACGGCTTTTTATGGCATTCAAAAAATGTATCTCCTAATGGAAAAACAGCACAATCGTGGACAAGACGGAGCTGGTTTTGCAAGTATAAAATTAGACATGGAACCTGGTGAAAGATACATCAGCAGGGTTCGTTCCAATGATCCTCAAGCCATTCAAGATGTGTTTTCACAAATAAACGATCGTATCAATGATGAAATGGCGTCCCATCCAGAATACACCAATAATGTAGCGCTCCAAAAAAAGAACATTCCATATATAGGAGAAGTGTTTTTAGGACACGTTCGATACGGAACTTTTGGGAAAAACAGTATTGAAAGCGTTCACCCATTTCTTCGTCAAAACAATTGGATGCATCGTAATTTAATTGTTGCAGGAAATTTTAACATGACCAATGTAAAGGAACTTTTCTCTAGCTTAATTGAATTAGGGCAACACCCAAAAGAAATGGCCGATACCGTAACAATTATGGAAAAAATCGGACATTTCCTGGATGACGAAGTAACCGATTTATATCTAGAATGTAAAAACAATGGCTTGTCTAAAAGAGAAGCTTCACCAGTTATTGCTGAAAAATTAGAAATCTCAAAAATTCTTCGTCGCGCCTCAAAAGGCTGGGATGGTGGCTATGCAATGGCAGGACTATTAGGACACGGAGACGCATTTGTATTTAGAGATCCAGCCGGAATCCGACCAGCCTATTTTTATCAAGACGATGAAATTGTAGTCGTTGCTTCTGAACGTCCCGTAATTCAAACAGTTTTTAATGTCGACTTTGACAAAGTTCAAGAATTGACACCTGGAAACGCCTTGATTATTAAGAAAAACGGAAAGGTTACCGAAGAAGAAATTATTGTTCCAACTGTAAAAAAAGCATGTTCATTCGAGAGAATTTATTTCTCAAGAGGAAGCGATGCTGAAATATATCAAGAGCGTAAAAATCTTGGAAAATTAATTTTACCAGCTGTTTTAGAAGCTATCGATAACGATACCGATAACACCGTTTTTTCTTACATACCAAATACTGCCGAAACTTCATTTTACGGAATTGTAGAAGCGGCTCAAGATTTTTTAAATCAAAGAAAAAATAATTTCATTCTTGAAAATAGAAATACACTAACAAAAGAAAGCCTGCAGGAATTACTTTCAGTAAAAATTAGAACCGAAAAAGTAGCAATTAAAGATGCTAAACTTAGAACGTTTATTACCGAAGACAGTAGCCGAAACGATTTGGTTGCACATATCTATGATGTTACTTATGGAGTAATAAAACCAACAGACAATTTGGTAATCATTGATGACAGTATCGTTCGAGGAACTACCTTAAAGCTGAGTATTATAAAAATGATGGACCGTCTAAATCCAAAAAGTATTGTGATAGTTTCAGCAGCGCCTCAAATTAGATATCCCGATTGCTACGGAATCGACATGGCAAAACTAGAAGGATTAATAGCTTTCCAAGCGGCATTAGAATTATTAAAAGAAAGAAATTTATACGGAATTGTCGATTCGGTTTATGAAAAATGTAAAGCGCAAGAAAACTTCAAAGACAGCGAAGTCGTGAATTTTGTTACTGAAATTTATGCACCATTTGAGCCACAAGAAATATCAGATAAAATTGCGCAAATGCTAAAAGACTCTTCTGTAAAAGCCGACGTTAAAATTATTTTCCAAACCGTTGAAAATTTACATATTGCATGTCCTAAAAACCTAGGAGATTGGTATTTTACAGGTGATTATCCTACGCCTGGCGGAAACCGAGTAGTAAATCGAGCCTTTATGAATTTCTACGAAGGAAAAGACGCAAGAGCGTATTAATGATTTTATTTGATTGCTGAAGGAATTATTGAATCAGATAAAATCCTTTAAATCTGTGATAATCTGCGGCAAAAAAACCAACAGATTAATAATAAAAAATGCAATTTTGATAATTAAATCAAAATTGCATTTTTTTTATTTTCTCTAGAAATTCCCCCTTCGGGGGCTAGGGGGACTATTTCTCTAAAGCATATCTTCTTGAAACTTCCACCCAGTTAATTACATTGAAAAAAGCTTCAATATAATCCGGTCTTCTGTTTTGATAGTTTAAATAATAAGCATGCTCCCAAACATCCATTCCTAAAATTGGAGTTCCGCCGCAACCCACACCAGGCATCAAAGTATTGTCCTGATTTGGAGTTCCACAAACGTCTAATTTTCCACCTTTGTGAACGCAAAGCCAAGCCCATCCTGAACCAAATTGAGTCGCTCCCGCTTTAGCAAATTTAGCTTTAAACTCTTCAAAAGTTCCAAAAGCACTTTCAATAGCCGCTAATAAATCTCCAGTTGGAAGTCCGCCACCATTTGGAGACATCACCGTCCAAAACAAATTATGATTGTAAAAACCACCGCCATTATTTCGAACAGCCGCGTTTTTCATATCAAGATTTATTAAAATATTTTCAATCGTTTTACCTTCCAAATCTGTTCCAGCAATTGCTACATTCAAATTGGTTGTGTAAGCATTATGATGTTTCGAATGGTGAATTTCCATCGTGCGAGCATCAATATGTGGTTCCAAAGCGTCATACGCGTAAGGTAATTGTGGTAATTCAAATGCCATAATAGTATAGTTTATTTGTTAATTATATTTATTTCAAAAATAAACAATTAACTTTGGAAATGAAAATTCTATTTTGTTATTTTCCTATCAAATAAATCTATAGTTCAATTGTCATTACAGGAACGGAATTTTTTGGAGCTATTTCCTGCTTTCATTCCAAATCTCGCAAAAAAAGGCGAGGATTTTCCCTTCAATCAGGGCTAGGACATTTGGGAAATTGTAGATTTAATCTAAAATCAGAAATCTAAAATCAGAAATCTAAATGCAAAGACCATCATTCTCCATATACGACGCATCGGCAGGCTCAGGAAAAACTTATGCGCTGGTTAAAGAATACCTGAAAATTATTTTGGTCTCCAAGAAAAACGACGCCTATAGAAACATCCTCGCCATAACGTTTACCAACAAAGCGGTTCACGAAATGAAAAGCCGAATTGTGTGGAATTTATCAGAGTTTGCAGAGAAAATTCCCGATCCAAAAGCAGCAGAATTAATGGATATTCTGTCAAATGGAAGGCGAAAAAAAGACAATCCTCAAGAATGGCAAGACGAACCAATTGGGCTTTCGATTATTCAAATACAAACCAAAGCGCAACAAATCATAAAGCATATTATTCATAATTATGCCGCTTTTGATATTTCAACCATCGATAAATTCACGCACAAAGTAATCCGTGCTTTTGCCCACGATTTAAATTTGCCGATGACATTTGAAGTGACTTTGGACACTGAAAATCTTTTAACAGAAGCCGTTGATGCCATAATCGCTCAAGCCGGCGAAGACGATGTATTAACCAAACTACTCATCGATTTCACCATGCAAAAAACCGACGAAGATAAAAGTTGGGATATTTCACGTGAAATTTTAGATACGGGGCGCTTGCTTTTAAATGAGAATAATCGGGAAGAAATAACTCATTTTCAAGATAAATCCATTTCAGAATTCATCGAAATAAAAAATAAAGTTGCCGAAGCTTGTCAGGTTATCAATAAAGAAAATTCAGAATTAGCAAAAAGCTTGTTGGCTTTAATTGAAAAAAATGGAATCGATATAAAATCGTTTTCTGCAGGACACTTTCCCAATCATTTGAACAATATAGCTGTCGAAAAATTCAATCCAAACAATAAAACTTACCATGAATTTGATGATATTAAAATCAATAAAACTGCGAAAGACAAATTAGAAATAGAAGCTATAATTCCGGAACTTTTAAGTGTTTTAGAAACGATTTATACCAAATTTGAAAAAAGAGAATTTTATAATGCTTTCCTAAAAAACATTACGCCACTTTCTTTGTTAAATACCGTTAGTAACGAATTGGCAAAAATCCAGAAAGAGCAAAATGTACTTTCTATAGCCGAGTTCAATGCGATTATTTATAATGAAATTCAATACCAACCGGCGCCGTTTATTTATGAAAGATTAGGGGAACGTTACCGCCATTTTTTTATAGATGAATTTCAAGACACCTCCGAAATGCAATGGCAGAATTTAATTCCTCTAATTGACAATGCCACTTCAAGCGAAATAGAAGGTGAAAAAGGAACTTTGATGATTGTGGGCGATCCTAAACAATCTATTTACAGATGGCGTGGCGGAAAAGCGGAGCAATTTATCGAATTGAGTAAAGATAAAAATCCGTTCAATAATCCTGACAAACAATTATTTACATTAGATACCAATTACAGAAGTTATTCTCAAGTAATCGATTTTAATAATAAGTTTTTTTACTATTTATCAACTGAATTTAACAATGCAGATTACAAAGATTTATACGAAAATCACAGTCGCCAAGAAGAAAATAGTAAAAAAGGAGGGTATGTGAACATTTCATTCCTTCCAAAAATGGAAAACACTTCAGAGGAAGAAGAGTCATTGGATAAAATAGAAATGTACTTAAAGGCAACTTTAAAGACAATTGAAAAAGTAAAAAACGAAGGATTTGACTACCAAGAAATTGTAATTCTAACCCGAAAAAGGGCGCAGGGAATTGCTTTAGCCAATTATCTAATTGAGAATAACATTCCAATTATTTCTTCTGAAACGTTGATGATTAAGAATTCAACCGACGTTCAAATGATAATCAATGTTTTAAGATATTTACACAATAACTCTGACATTAAAGCCAAAGCAGGATTCTTACTTTATATTGCAAATCAGTTTCAAACCAATATGGCTGTTCATGATTTCATCGCCAAAGGGAAAGAAAAAGTAAAAGAAAATGAGTTTGAATTGTGGTTATCGGAGTTTGATATTTCACTTTCATTTCAAGACATTAGGAAAAAATCTTTGTATGAGGCGGTAGAAATAATTGTGAGTAAATTCCTATCCCCAACCCTTTCCAAAGGAAAGGGAGACATTACGGAAAATCATGCAGGTGAAAAAGGACAGAAATTAGGATATTTAACCGGAGGAAAATATTCTCATTTGTCTATAGAAAAAGCGCAAGAAATGCGAAAAACACCAACTGATGCTGAAAAGATATTATGGTCGGAGTTAAAATCGAAATCTTTAGAATATAAATTCAGACAACAGCATTTAATAAATGATTTCATAGTTGATTTTGTCTGTTTATCAAAAAAAAAAATAATCGAAGTTGATGGCGAATATCATTTTACTGAGGAACAAATTCAATTAGATGCAGATCGAACTCGTATTCTTAATGAATTAGGATATAAAGTAATTCGCTTTAAAAATGAAGAAGTTACTGGAACTATCTCAACAGTTTTAGATAAAATTAAATCAGAATTAAAAAATCAAGAGAAAGAGCAACAATTCGATTTATCGGTTTCGTCTCCCTCCCCTTCGGGGAGGGTTGGGGCGGGGAATGCCTACGTTCAATATTTCATCGATATAGTTTTAGAACGTGATATAAGAAATCAAGCTGGAATTGCAGATTTTTTAAGCTATTGGGATAAAAATAACGATAAATTCAGCATTCCATCTCCGGAAGGGAAAAATGCAATTCGGATTATGACCATTCACAAATCAAAAGGATTAGAATTTCCGGTGGTAATTATGCCTTTTGCTGATGAAGATTATGTTCGAAAACCAAAAGATAAATTGTGGCTTGATGCCGAAGAAGAAACCTTTGGTTTACCAAAAGTATTAATAGACAATAGTAGCTCTGTAGAAAATTTTGGAGAGGAAGCTGCAGCGGTATTTCATGAAAAAAAACAAGAGGAGTTGCTTGATAATATCAATGTTTTATATGTTGCATTAACTCGTGCCGAGGAACAATTGTATGTAATTTCGCAATATTTAGAACCAAATAAAGAAGGGCAATATCCTTATAATACGGCGTCGTTTTTTATTGAATATTTAATTGCGATTGAAGTTTATAATCCAAGTATTTTAGAATACGAATTTGGAAACAAAGTAAAGTTATCGAAAGCAATTTCATTCAATGATGAAACCAATACTATCCCAACAATTAGTAGTGTATTGGACCCTAAAGACATTAAAATTGCCCGACGCGAAGCATTAATGTGGGGAACAAATCAGCAAAAAGCAATTGAATATGGAAACATAATTCATGAAATTTTATCATTTGTAAAAACGGCATCCGATATAGATTTAGCAATACAAAATGCAATTGAAAATGGGTTAATTACCTTAAATCAAAAGGAAGTTGTTCTGAAAAGTATTCAAGAAATTGTAAATAATAAAGAACTTGAAAGTTATTTTTCACATGGAAATGAAATCTTAAATGAGCAAGCAATAATTCAAAAAGAAGGAAAAACGATAAAGCCAGACCGAATGGTTTTGACCAAAAATAAGGAAGTATATTTATTAGATTATAAAACAGGAACTCACAATCAAAAGTACCAACTCCAATTGGAAAATTACCAAAATGCTATTGAAAAAATGGGATTAATAGTCACTAAAAAAGCGTTAGTTTATATTGGAGAAGAAATTAACGTTGTAAATTTGTAAAAAACTAAAACTAAAATTATAAAAATGTACGGTAAAATTCAACAATTTCTTCAATCAGAATTAGCAACAATTGAAGAAAACGGGATATTTAAAAAAGAGCGAATAATAACTTCTACACAAGGAGCGGAAATAACGGTTAATGGTGAAACGGTATTGAATTTTTGTGCCAACAACTATTTGGGACTTTCTTCCCATCCAGAGGTTATTCAAGCTGCAAAAGACACTTTGGATTCTCACGGATTTGGAATGTCATCGGTTAGATTTATCTGTGGAACCCAAGATATTCACAAAACATTGGAAAGAAAAATCGCTGAATTTTATGGAACAGAAGACACGATTTTATATGCTGCGGCATTTGATGCCAATGGTGGAGTTTTCGAACCTTTATTAGGTGAACAAGATTGCATAATTTCTGATAGTTTGAATCACGCTTCAATTATTGATGGCGTTCGATTGTGTAAAGCCGCTCGTTATCGTTATGAAAATAGCAATATGGAAGATTTAGAGGCGCAATTAATTAAGGCTACAGAAGCTGGAACGCGTTTTAAATTAATTGTTACCGATGGTGTTTTCTCAATGGATGGTGTTGTAGCTCCGCTAGATAAAATTTGTGATTTAGCCGATAAATATGATGCAATGGTTATGGTTGACGAGTGTCATGCCGCTGGATTTATTGGCGCAACAGGAAAGGGGACGCTTGAAGCAAAAGGGGTTATGGGCCGTGTGGACATTATCACTGGAACTTTAGGGAAAGCCCTTGGGGGAGCAATGGGAGGTTATACCACTGCTAAAAAAGAAATTATCGAAATATTAAGACAGCGTTCTCGCCCTTATTTATTTTCAAATTCTTTAGCTCCAGCAATTGTTGGAGCCTCAATTAAGGTATTTGAACTTCTAGAAAAAGACACCACTTTAAGAGATCAATTAGAAGAAAATACTAATTATTTCAAATCGGGAATGAAAAATGCGGGATTTGATATCGTTGATGGCGATTCAGCAATTGTACCTGTAATGTTATATGATGCAAAGTTAGCCCAAGTGATGGCTGATGAATTATTGAAGAAAGGAATTTATGTAATAGGTTTCTTTTTCCCAGTGGTACCAAAGGAAAAGGCAAGAATAAGAGTGCAATTATCGGCTGCCCATACTAAAGCACATTTAGACAAAGCAATAGCCGCTTTTATAGAGGTGGGAAAACATTTAAATGTGATTTAAATTAACAAATAATGCCCTTTTAATCAGATTTTTAACAAAACTCTTTGTAGTTAAATAATAAGATATTACTTTTGCGAAAGATTCATTCAAAATTAAAACAAACAAATATGAAACATTTAAACAAATTAATTACGGCTGTTGTGCTTTTAGTGGGATTATTATCTCAAGCTCAAGACGTAAACAACACATGGGCTATATCTTTTGGAACAAATGCTGTTGACACAAGAGTTAGTGCGGCTTCAAGCATCCAAGATCAATTCTCTAACTATTTTAATAAAAAAGATAACTGGAATGTATTGCCTTCATTATCTTATTTAAATTTAACAAAATTTGCTGGAGATAATTTTTCATTTGGACTTTCTGGGTCTATTAACAAAATGTCAAAATTTGTAAATAATAAAACTGCATCTGGTGATTACGTAGTAACAAATCCAGGTGATTTAAATTATTATGCTGTAGATTTAGACATTAAATATAGCTTCATGAAAATGATTGGTTCTAAGTCATTTGAACCATCTGCGCATGTTGGTGGAGGTTACACTTTCTTAGGAACTGTTAGCTCAGGAACAATGAACGCTGGTTTAGGATTAACTTATTGGATGACTGAATTAGTAGGTCTTTCAGTTCAATCTACTTACAAACATTCATTTGATGATGCTAGAATACCAGGTGTAGACGTACCGTCTCACATGCAACATTTTGCAGGTCTAATCTTCAAATTTGGAGGAAAAGATACTGACGGCGACGGAATTTACGATAGAGATGATGCTTGTCCAGAAGTTGCTGGTTTAAAAGAATTCAAAGGTTGTCCTGATACTGACGGTGACGGAATTGTAGATGCTAGTGATGCTTGTCCAGAGGCTGCAGGAACTGTTGCGATGAATGGTTGTCCTGATACTGACGGCGATGGAGTTGCTGATAAAGATGATGATTGTCCTGAAGTTGCTGGTTTAAAAGCGTTAAAAGGATGTCCTGATACAGACGGAGACGGAACTACAGATAAAGCTGATAAATGTCCAAATATTAAAGGACCTAAAGAAAATGCAGGTTGCCCTTGGCCAGATACCGATGGAGACTCAGTTTTAGATAAAGATGATAAATGTCCAACTGAAAAAGGAACTGTTGCTAACAATGGTTGTCCAGAAATTTCTCAAGCGGCTATGAATTCATTAGATGGATATGCAAAAACAATCTTGTTTAATACTGGAAAAGCATCTTTCCAAAAACAAACTTTACCAGTTTTAGTTTCTATTACTGCAATTTTAAAAGAAAATCCAACTGCTAAATTTAATATTTCAGGTCATACGGATATAATTGGTAATCCAGCATCAAACATGGTGCTTTCAAATGAAAGAGCTGCTGCTGTAAAAAATTACTTAGTTTCTAATGGAATAGCTGTAGATAGATTGAGTTCTAAAGGTTTTGGAGATACTCAACCAATTGGAGATAATAGCACTGAAGAAGGAAGAGCTAGTAACAGAAGAGTAGAAGTGAAATACGTTAAATAATTCACTTATAATATTTTTAAAAACGCCTCGATTTATCGGGGCGTTTTTTTTATATTTATAGAATGATAGAAGAAACTTTTTTAGATAAAATAGCTCAAGTAATAATTAGAGATTATTCTGATAATCTTTCCAATACTGTTGTGATCTTACCGAATAAAAGAGCAAAAATATTTTTGATTGAAGCTTTAAAGAATCAAATCAAGAATAATATTATTTGTCCTAAAATTATAAGTATTGAGGATTTTATTCAGGAAATTTCAGCAATTAGATCTATCGACTCAATAGAATTGGTATTCGAATTTTATGAGGTGTATTTAAAATTAACCGATGTAAAAAGCCAACAATCATTCGATTTATTTGCCAATTGGGCAAAAATGCTTTTACAAGATTTTAATGAAATAGACCGATATTTATTAGATTCAAATCATGTGCTTTCTTATTTAAAAGATATTGAAGACATAAAAAAATGGGGGATTGAAGTTGAAAACAAAACAAAATTATTAGAAAATTATATCGATTTTTGGAAATTACTACCTAATTACTACCAAACGCTTTACAATCATTTATTAAAAAAAGGAATTGGATATCAAGGATTAATTTATCGAGAAGCTGTAAATAAAATAAGTGCATTTTCTAAATCTGTCCCAGACACAAAATATATTATTGCTGGCTTTAATGCCCTGAATGCTGCTGAAGAAAAAATTGTTCAAAGTTTATTAGCGTCCAATCAAGCAAAAATTTATTGGGATATAGACCAAGCATTTTTAAATGATCCTTATCATGATGCTGGATTATTTATTCGAAGATTTAAAGAAAAATGGTCCCATTATAAGTCCAATCCCTTTGAATGGATTGCCGATGATTTTTTGAAAAACAAAAAGAACATCAATATTATTGGGACACCAAAATCTATTGGTCAAGCAAAAATTGCCGGAGGTATAATTGATGATTTAATTGCTAATGATCCAACTATTTCTTTGGAAAAAGTAGCAATAGTTTTAGGTGATGAAAACCTGCTAATTCCATTGCTTTATTCCCTTCCGTCAAGTGTTGGATCACTTAATATTACAATGGGTTTTTCAAGTAAGAACAATCCTGCACAAATATTAATTTCTAAGTTATTTAAAATGCATACGGCCGCTTTATCACGAAACGGCAAGAACTATGTATTTTATTATAAAGACGTACTTGGAATATTAACTCACCCATTAATTGAACCCTACTCAAATACAAATGTATTAGTAAAAACTATAATTGAATTCAATTATACCTTCATTACGCATCAAAAAATAATGGAGTTAAACCCTAATCCTAGTAATTTATTCCTTTTATTATTTGGGAAATGGGAGGAAGGGAGTTTAAAAGCACTGGAAGGGATTTCACAATTATTGCAAACCATAAAAGGAAATTTAAGTAATGATAATGAAGAGGAAAAAATCACAAAAGCATTTGTTTTTTCAATCTTTAAAGTCATTAATAAACTCATAAGTTATTATTCTAAATACGATCACATCAATACTATTGAAACGCTTTACGCGATTTACAAACAAGTAATTGATCTTGCTGAGGTTTCATTTGAAGGAGAACCATTAAAAGGATTGCAAATTATGGGCGTATTGGAAAGTCGTGTTTTAGACTTTGAAACGGTTATTATTACTTCTTTGAACGAAGGTAAATTACCAGCAGGAAAGTCGCAAAATTCTTTCATTCCTTATGATGTTAAACGAGAATTAGAACTGCCTACTTTCAAAGAGAAAGACGCAATTTATACCTATCACTTTTATCATTTGTTACAACGTGCAAAAAACGTGTTCTTACTTTATAATACTGAAAGTGATGGAATGGATGCTGGAGAAAAAAGCCGATTTATTACACAGTTACAAGTTGAATATAAAGATAAAGATATCCATAATATAAATCCTTCAATTTATAATGCGGTAGTGCCTGAAAAAGCAAATCATCCAATGGTTATTCCAAAATCAGAATCAGTGATGGTACGTTTAAAAGAAATTGCTGAATCTGGATTTTCACCTACTGCTTTAACGAGTTACATTCGGAATCCAATACAATTTTACTATGACAAAATTTTATCGATAGGCGGAGTAGATGAAGTGGAAGAGAATATTGCTGGAAAGACATTAGGGATAATTATTCATGAAACTTTGGAAGCTCTTTATTTACCTTTTATAGGAAAATTTATTTCCGAAAGTGATATTCTAAATTGTATTAAGCAAATTGATTCAGAAGTGTTGAACCAATTCAAAAATGTTTATAAAGAGGGGGAAATCAAAAAAGGTAAAAATTTACTAACCTTTGAAGTGGTAAAACGCAATGTATATAATTTCTTAAAAGTGGAATTGGAATCTATCGTTTCAGGCGATGCTGTTAAAATAATCACACTTGAACAACGATTTGAGAGAATATTTGAGCATCCAAGTTTGCCATATCCGGTTAAAATTGGAGGTTCAGTAGATAGAATTGAATTGCGAAATGGGGTTCTTAGAATTATTGATTATAAAACCGGAAAAGTTGATAAAGGAACGGTGACATTATCCACATGGACAGATTTAACTAAAGACATTGTCAACGAGAAAATCATACAAATATTAGCCTATGCTTTTGCTTGTGAGGAATTGGCAATTGATCAACCGATGGAAGCGGGTATTATTTCCTTCAAGAATTTAAAATCTGGATTTTTACCATTTACATTTAAAGAAGGGAAAGAACTTAATACAATAATAAGTAAAGAAACAATCGATCAGTATTTAGAGCAAATTACTATTTTATTGGTTGAAATTTTAGATGAAAATATTCCTTTTGAGGAGAAAGTTTAGGTTTTTTACCATAAAAGAATCAAAAGAATTTATTCACTTCTCATAAAAAACTCAGGAAATATCCTGAGTTTTATTAAATTTTAATCTAGAATTAATTTCCCCAATTACCGCAAAATGGACTAATATTAACGGTTAATAATTGATTTGTAGCATTTCCGCCGTTATCTGTAGCGGTAACTTCTACAATGTAACTATTAGTAGGGGTTGAATCAGTTGGATTTGCATACTGAGGATAAGGAGAATTAAATGTTAATATCCCAGTAGTTGCATCTATGTTAAATAAGCTTGATTCAATTCCTCCAGTAATAGACCAGGTTACTGTTTCATTAGCTGTGTAAGTTGTAACATAGGATGTGTTTTCCGATAACATAATAGAACAATTGTCCGAAATAGTTTGTGAAATCGGGTGAGTAATAGTAGGAGGAATGTTATCCGAACTGTTTATTTTCAATGTGAAATTATTATTTGAACTTGTACAATCAGATGCGTTTTTAACTGTTAATGTTCCTGTATAAGTTCCAACATTGGCGCCAGCAGGAATTGCAATTGAAATAGGGCTGCTTATCAAACTCGCATCTGAAATAGCAGCAAAACTATTAATTGGTGATGAATTCCAAGTAATACTATAGTTTGTAGGATTGCCAGTGGTCCCGCTATAGCTAATAGAAGTGTTTTGACTATTTACATTATTGCTTACATCAGTTGTGCTGCTTGATAATGCTATTGTAGGAATTGCGTTCACATTTACAGCGCCAGATACAGAGCTACTAGATTCGCAGCCAAAGGCATTAGTAACTACTACATAATAATAATTAGTTCCTACAGCATTTGTTGGTGGAGTATAACTTCTAGAATTTGCATTGGCAATTAATGTTCCTCCAGTGTTGCTAGATGTAGTATTAGTATACCATTGGTAAGTTATTCCGGGACCACTAAGGCTTGATGAAAGGGCGATAGCGGAACCATTTACACAAATATTTTGAACTAATGCAGAAATAGAATTATTGGTAATTACTCCTGTAACAAAATTTGAGCTATTGCCATTTAATATCATGTTATTAAAACTTGCTGGGTGATTACTTCCTGAATTATCTGTCAAAGAAGAAATTGAGGTATTGTTTGCGTTGGCTGTCCCTTGATTAAAATTAAAGTAAGTTAATAATCCACTTTCTGAGCCCGATAATTCAGAGTTCATGAATTCTTGAATTTGCGCTTGCGTTCTTTCGGAATTCCATACACGAACTTCATCCATACTTCCATTCCAAAAACCGTTATAACCATTACCAAAATACAAATTAGTTGCTGTATTTTGGAAAGAAATCGATCCTGTATAGGACATAACTAGGGCTCCATTAAGGTATAGTTTATATAGGGTTCCGTTATAAGTCAAAGCAATATGGCTCCAACTACCAATTGGGATTGTTGTATTTAAATTATAACCTGAATTTACATATGCATGCAAAGAATTCCCTCTTTGTTGAAAAAGAACCATCGGAATTCCGGTGCCTAATTGATTCCCCCATTGAAATAGGCCAACACCACTTTGACTGTTATTTGGTTTTATATACATTTCTATAGAAAAAACATTGAGGCCATTTGCATCTAAATTATTAATAATATAATCATTACTCCCGTCAAAATTTAATGCGTTAGAAACAACGTAATTAGTAGCGCCAATTGTAGCAGTTCCAGTACTAATATCTATTGAACTAGCATTAGTAGAAGAACAAAAAATATTTCCAGAAGCACCACTGGTAGCATCACTTTTTAATCGTACATATATGGTTGTAGCTCCAACAGTAGAAGAAGTTTGTGTTAAAGTTATAGCGTTTGTAAACGAACCGCCTGATGTTAGTGATAATTCATATCCAGATGGAGCTGTTACCACAATATCTGCAACTAAATCTATTCCCGAAACTGAAAAACTTTGTTCTGACGAAACAAAACCTAAACACGAAGTGAAAGCGTTAAGCGTTCCTGAAGTTGTTATTGTAGGTGTTGCATTTGCAGAAATAGATGCGGTTACAGCTGTTCTTGAGGCAGAAACACAACCTGTACTTGTGTTTCTTGCTTGTGCATAATAAATTGTAGTTGATGAAATTGAAGGTGTTGTAAAACTAGTAGTTCCTGTTCCTCCTGAGAGAGGACTACCACCAGTTGAATTAGCATACCAGTCGATGGTTTCGCCTGCATTAACAGAACCACTAATTGCTACAGTTCCAGTACCAGAACTTGAACCATTTGTTCCAGTAGGACTCGATGGTAGCGGATTTACTGTAATAGTAATTACATTAGAATAAATAGTTCTGTCTGTAATTGTAGTTACCCCTCTTTTATAATACGTTGTAGTTGATAATGAAGAGGGATTATAAGTAGCAGATGTAGCTCCAGAAATATCATTAAAACCAGAAGTAGATGAAGATGTAGAAACTTGCCATTGGTAAGTTCTTGTTCCAGTCCCTCCACTAGCATCTGTAACTGATGTTAATCCAGAAGGAGTAGATCCGCTACAAATGGTTTGATCTGCAGATATTGATCCTGCAGAAAAAGAACCATTGATTGTAGCTAAAACAGCAATTCTACTTGAAGATAAACAACCAGTAGTAGTATTTCTAGCTTGTGCAAAATAGGTTGTAGTTGTTGAAATAGAAGGCGTAGTAAAGGTTAATACTCCATTTCCTCCAGATAAAACAGATCCACCGGTTGAATTTGCATACCAATCTAAAGTTGCTCCAGCAGATGCCGTCGCACTAATAATTACTGGACCAGCACCAGTTCTGCTATTATCTACAGGTGAAGAAGCAGTTGGTAATGCAGTTACAGTTATAGTTATTACTGATGAATAAACTGCAGAATCTGTAGAAGTAGATGCCGCTCTTCTATAATAGGTAGTTTGTGTTATTCCTGTTAAAGGAGTATAGGTTGCTAATGTAGCGCCAGAGATATTATTAAATGTAGTATTATCGATTGAAGATTGCCATTGGTAAGAAATAGAACCTGTTCCGCCGGTAGCATCTGCAACTGAAGTAAAACCACTTGGGGTTGCCCCGTTACAAATTGACTGATCAAAACCGATTGTACCTGCAGCAAAGGAACCATTTATAGTTGCTGTTGTAAGAGTTCTAGCTGACGAAACACAACCCGTTGATGTATTTCTTGCTTGTGCAAAATAATTAGTAGTAACTGAAATTGAAGGGGTAATAAAACTTAATGTCCCAGTTCCTCCTGATAATACAGAACCACCTGTTGAATTGGCATACCAATCTAAAGTTGCACTAGTGGATGCAATACCTGTTAAAGTTAAAATACCAGTTCCAGTTCTTGATGCTCCAGTTGTTGAAGTTACTGTTGGTAAAGAATTTACAGTTCCAGAGACCGCCACCGTAACTGTGGTTGCACCTGTGGAAGTACAACTAATATTCCCTGAAGGAGTTCCTGAAGCAGAACTGGTTATTCTAACATAAACAGTTGTAGCGCTTACAGTACTACTTGATTGAGTTAAAGTTGCAGTTGTTCCAAACCCACTACCAGACGATGTTGAAACTTCAAATCCTGATGGAGCAGTAATGGTAATATTATCAGATAAATTAGCGCCTGAAACAGATAAAGTTTGTGTTGGAGATGCCAAACCGTTACAAGAATTAAATGCTGATAGAGTCCCTGTTACAGTAATAGTTGGTTGAGTATTTGAACAATCAAAGGTTACACCTGCTGAAGAATTAAGGTATGCGGCTATTGTATTATATATATTTGTCCCACTCACTACTTTTCCTAATGAAGATCCTGAATTATGTCCTAAATACCAATATTGATCCACACCTTGTGTAGCTCCAACAGTTTCTGTATGATAAAAAGCAATTGTAAAGTGTCCAGCAATTGAAAAATCCGCATATCCTGATGTAGGAGCTGTACCTGAACTAAACAATTGAACAGTTTTTGGTGTGGGATAGCTTGTTCCAGCACTTGAATGCCCACTATTATATCCAAGCATACTCATTTGATCATCACCCCAGCCATAAATTTTTCCATCGCTAGTCATTGCACCCATTGTAAAAATATCGGCTTCTGTATCTCCGTCTATACGAACAATGTCTGATAAATCTGTTGTTCCGTCAATACCTTTTACAGGTTGGAAAGTAACTTGATTAGTGGTGTAAGTTGAATTATTAATACCTAATACTCCATTTGTATTTAATCCACAACCATATACTTTATTGTTACTACATAATAAAAAAAGAGTGCTTCCTGTTTTTCCTAAACAAACTAAATCGTTAACATTGGTGCCACTAGGGATTTGTGCTGACATATCATAAGCATAGTCATAACTTGTAGTTGTATTAATAATTCCATTTACATTAGCAGGATATCCCCAATAATATATTTTTCCTGTCGATGTTAATGCAAATGCCCCAGAACTTGACAATGAGAATTTAGTTACTCCTGAAAGAGCTGTAACTCCATCAGATAATTTTACTTTATGCCACTTAGTTGAAATGTTATTACTGCTTGAAAGAGTAGCATTCCAAGATGTAAAAGTTCCAGAACCGGATTTAGCAGTAGCTGTTGCTGTTATTACTCCAGTGCTTGAATTATAGGCTGTAACAGTTAGAGTCATATTATTTGTACTATTGGCAGTACTTGATAATGTCATAATATCCCCATTCCCCCAGGGCAAACCAGTTTCAATTGTGAAAGTTTTAGAACCTGTATTTGCAATTAATACACTTGTTGATGAGGTAGAATTATATTTTTCTCCAACTAAATTCTTGTTTTTAGAAAGCATCCAAACTTCCCCAGTATTAGTTACTAATGCAAATGCATTATTTGTAATTGCCATTTGAGAAATATCAGTAATGGCTATGCCGTTAGGCAATTTACTAGTCACATCACTATTTGAATCTATTAAAGAAGTGCCTCCAAAGTTAGATATTGAAGTAATTGCTTGATAATTGGCAGTTGTACCAAACACAAATAATTTATTTGAAGTTCTTAATGCTAATGCACTTTCTCCTCCAGCCCCTCCTGTGCTTGCAGATCTAACCTCATAAGGAATTCCATTACCATAACTTGACGATAAAACTTCTGATGGCGAGGTAATATTAGTTCCGCTTCCAGTAGTGTATAAGGCCATGTTTTGTCCCCATCCTAATAGTACATTTGACCCATTGCTATTTCCGATATATAAATTCGAATGATAAGAACCCGAGAATCTATTAACCGTTCCAGACACACAATTTCCAGAAGTCATTAATGGATAGGCAACATTGGCGCGCTCGTGGTCGTGTTCGTCAATGATTTTCGCTTTTGGCTTTACTAAGTCCTTGGTTTTTTTATTACTAGATTTAACCGGAAGAACAATAGGGTCAATTGCAAAACAAAATTGAACTATTACTATTAAAGCAATTATAAATGCTTGATTTTTCTTTTTATATAAATTGTTTTTTAACATTGAGGGATTTGTTAAATTGATAATTAAATAATTAACGAATATTAAAATTATCTCATTAAAAAACAATTTATTTGACTTAATATTTAATTAATACTATATTTTTTTACTATGTTTTTGTGATTTTACATAGTGTTCGTCAGCATGAATTTAAGAAATTCATGTATTATAAACGGGAAGGGTTGTTAATAATTAAACAGGAATTTTACTATTTATTTATCATTCATACCAATCCCAAAACCAAACAGTGCCACTACCAAAGCAAGGTGAATTATCAAAATTGTTTTTTGCCAAGTTGGACGATCGTTCCATTTTTGTTCAGGATTAAATGGATCAAATGCCAATGCAATTCCTAAAGAGGCTGTAGCCTGCATATAATCATTAGAATAAAATGCTTGGAACAATCCTAAAAGTAAAAATCCGATGTAAAGAAATTTGTTAAAAGGGGTTTTCATAGGGGCATCAATTGTTTATCAAAAATAATTAACAAAACTTAATTTTACAAGAACTATAATCACAAAAAGCCGCTACTTTTTGTAAAGGCTTTACTTTAGTAGCTCCCCTGCCCCTATTAAAGGAAGCTAAAATTTAATTATTTGGTTGCCTGTTCAATTATCTTAATATCAATGAAGTAATGGTCAAAAACTATTAAGTGGTTTTTGTTGAATTACTAGTTGTAGTTAATTAACTCAACAACAATTTCATTTCGTCTATTCATAACTTCATATGGGGGGTTGTACCCTAGAAAAGAAAATTTATTGATAAAATTTAATTTTTCATTGGCTAATTCATTCATTAAAATAGTCTTATATTTTTCTATTTTTTCATCATCTGCCCACCCATCAAAGCGAATAGCGGCAATAATTTTTACTTCTTCTTTTTCAAAAACTATTTTATTGTTATTAGGATTTGGTAAATTTTTCAAATTATAATTTTTTGGAACCATAAACATCATTTTAGAAGAATCTCCTAGTCCCATAACTACGGGTGATGTCATTGCGATTTTTTCCTTGGCGTCATTATCTCCAAAAATATACCCAGCCAATATTCTAAAACCCTCGCTTGAGCTTTCTTTATATCCTTTCTTGTTGAGTTTTACACTTGAAAACAAGGCGGCATCATATTTTCTTATTTCAAATTTGTCAAATTTCTTAATTACCTTGTAATTGTGTTGTTCTGTTAGCTTAGTGCTTCTGGACAAATAAATTTGCACTATTACAATTAATAATAAAATTGAAATAATAATAATTGCTATTTTCATGTGGATTAAATTTTAAGATAATCACAAATATAAACAAAAAAAGTCTAGCATTTATGAATGACTTTTGTACCAACTATTGGAGAAATTTACAAATTTGATGAGATGATAATTTATGTAACCATAAGAAAAACTGCACTAAACTAACATGATTACAATAAAAAACATTTTGATTATTATTGTCATATTTAATAGATTTGTATCAAATAATTATATAAAAATGCAACAAATAGAAGTTAAATCAATCATTAAAGCTCCAATAAGTAAAGTTTGGGAATGTTGGACTTCTCCGAACCACATTGTCAATTGGAATTTTGCAAGTAATGATTGGCATTGTCCAAAAGCAGAAAATAATTTAGTAATTGGAGGAGAATTTCATTATTTGATGTCAGCAAAAGACGAAAGTTTCAGCTTTGATTTTTGGGGGACTTATGTGAATATTGAAAAAGGAAGATATCTTCAAATAGTATTGGGCGATGGAAGAAAAATGGCGGTAATATTTGAATTTTTAGACAACGAAACTATAATAACAGAAAAATTTGACCCCGAAACGGAAAATCCTTTAGAACTTCAAAAAAAAGGGTGGCAAATGATTTTAGATAATTTTAAGTTTTATGTTGAGAAATAGTGTTTTCAAATAAACACAAAAAACCCCGATAATTTCGTATCGGGTTTCATTTTAAACTGAAAGTCGTGCTTTTTCCAAAAACAATAGGACTGTTTGGATTTTCTAAATCGGTATTCCAAAGACATTCCCGAACTGTTATTATCTTCATTTTGGTGTTAATAGAAACAAACTGAAAGGATAATAATTTCTCATTAGTTCTCGAAAAATTACCTTTCATAGGCGAGTCTACCTGAATTATCTTCAAGTTAATATCTTTATCAGGGCCTTGATATTCAAAATATCTATTTTCGTTGTCATTTCCGTGAAAATAGACTTTTATATTTTTATGTAACTTTAAAAAATCGACAAATTCTCGTTGCTCTATTACACTTTCATCTTTAATATTTTTCCCGTCTTTAAATTCATCGACCAAAAGATTTTCAAATTTATCAATGCTGTTGATGTCGTGATTACCATTAGGATTTGTAAAATGTTTAGATTCTACCTCAGGTTGATCATGGACAAACAAAAGCACGGGTGTTGAACTACTAACTGATTTTAAATCATTTTCTAACCAGATTCGCTCTTCAGAATCTAGCCAAATATTAATAAATGCAAAATGAATGCCTTGAATATCCTTTGAATAATGGATTTTGTCTGTTTTGTAATTAAATGTTGCTGAGTTTTTAGGCGAATTTGGAAACATATAATTATAAATTTCGACCATTGATGTATTATCAATTGGAGCATTTATTTTAAAATGACCTATGGCATTAGACACATCATGGTTTCCTGGTAAAAGGAGAAATTGGGTTTTTTCTCCACTTTTATTTTTTAAAGTGATGCCATTCAAATACGTTTCTACAAATTCATTCCACGATTTTTTAGCATTTTGTATTCCTTTTTCTTCCCGATTGGCAATGTCTCCAGTAATTATTAAATAATCTACGGAACTAATAATTTTCCCAGCGTTTACTCCATCATCATTAGAAAATTTAAGTGTTGGTAATGTATTCATTTTTTCTACCATTGCTTGATTAACAATTTTTGCAGAAACATTTACATTTCCTCTAAATTCAGGAATAGTTGTCCCAAAATGGGGGTCTGAAGTATAGATAAAATGCACTATGTCTTTCTCTCTAACTTTACACGAACTAATACTAACCGTTAAAAAAAGTAATGGTATAATTTTAATTAAATTTCTGTACGAAAAGTTGACTTTTTTACTTATATTTTTCATAAAAAAATTAAAAAAGATGGAATGACTATAAATTAAAATACTATCATGGAAATAGACTTTCCTTGATAGTATTTTAAAAAACTTAACTTAATTTATTAGTTGTGTTGGTTTCCTGTACCGTCTTTAGGAAAAGCACCTAAGTCAACACTTGGAGGCGTAACAGTTGCTTTTAAATACTGATTTGTTAATGAAGCTGTTGCATTTATAGCAGAAAAATTCGTGTTTCCTTTTCCAATAGCTGGTGAGTCTGCAGCTAAATGAAAGTCATAAGATCCTTGAAAGTTATACAATGACAAACTACCTATAACAGGAACCGGCAAAGGAAAATTAACAAATTTTGGATTATTTTGACCAACTAACTGTGGTGCTGAATAAACTTGACCTAAAGTGTAAGTACTTGGAAATCCAGGATAAAATGATGTTGGATTAGGAATATCTGTAGTTTGAGGAGCTGTAGCATGAGTTGCTGGATAAAACTCATTTACAATAGCTGCAGTATCACCATAGCTTAAGTTATTACCATAAAAACAATTAGCAAAGTCGGCAGCAGGATTTTCTAGGATACGCAATCCCGTTCTACAGTTAACAAAAAGATTATTGTATACTTTACCTTTGGCCCCTTGCTCAATATTTGCATTAGCTCCACGATCTGGATCGATACTTCTAAAACCTCCAGAAACATAAGTATTGTTATACATATGTATTTGAGTTTGTACACTTCCATAAGTCCCTTTGTTAGACACTTTAGTACCCCCTTTAGCAGTTCCTATGATTAAGTTATAAGCCATATCACCAACACTTGAATTTTTTACATTGAAGCCATCACCATCGTTGTAAGCCAGTTTTTCAACTGTATTTCTCATAATGTGAACTTTTCCTCCATTGACACGAACAGCATCCGACGAAGTTCCATAAATCCAAGAATCTTCTAAAATTAGAATTCCATTAGGATTTTGAAACATAATATTGAATAATAGAGCTCCTACAACATACCCTTGGTTCACATTTAATGCGTCAGCAGTTCCTCCTGCAAAATCTAAATGAGTCCATTTGATATCTAATAAAGAGCAAGTAGATTCACATTGAATTCCTCCCCACAATTTTCCAGTTGGCATTAAACCTGGATCAGTATTAGGATCTTGCAATGTCGTCAATTTATAAGCACCAGGATTTAAATCTGCTGCTTGACCTGTAATCCAATTTGGTCTTTGTTTTGTTCCCAAAGAAATAAAAACTCCTTTTACAATCAGCTCTGCCGCTGGATTTGTTGCTAATAATTTAACACCACTTTGCATTACCAAAGTATCATTAGCATTAATAGTTACTTTTGAATCAAAATAATACGTTTTACCAGATTCCATTGTTCCTTTTACACTTCCTGAAAGTGTTTGCCCTGTAATAATTGCTCCTGCTTTAAATTCTGGTGTTGACACTTCATCTTTATTACTACAAGAGGATAAAGCGATTACCGCTAAAGCAATTATTCCTAAATTTAATTTGTTTTTCATTGTTTGATTTATTTAAAGGTTAATTGTTAATTATTAAAATTTATAACGCATCCCAAAAGTGAAATTTTGCCCATACAAATCTTTTTGTACCGTAACTCTATTAGAATCGGTTTGATTTGGCAACGCAAAATTTCCTGTGGTATAAATATTCGGCTTCAAAATTTGAACTATTATAGGAGTATTCAAAATATTGGTTATTTTGCTATAAAAAGTAAAATAGTTAAAAGCCCTTTTTTCTAATGAAAAATCAAGCTGAGACATTCCTTTTTGCCAATAATCTAGATCTTTATACGGAGAAACCAATACAATTTTTTCACCTGTATAGACATAAGCTAATTGAATATCAAAACCTATTTTTTGATTTTTATACAATAATGACACGTTACCAATATGTGGCGATTGCCCTTGTAGTGGTCTTGATTGCGTTGTTTCTTCGCTAACATAGGAACTGTTGTAAAATAATTTACTAGTTGTAATTTTTGAATTAGTATAGGTGTAATTAGCACTTACTCCAAATTTTCCAAAATACTTGGCCATATTTACCTCAATCCCATAATTTGTAGCAGTACCAAAATTTAATGGTTTTAAAGTAGCGCTAGAAGTTCCTGAAAATGAAATTGCAGATTCAATTGGGTTTTGTATGTTTTTATAAAAACCTCCTATCAATAATTGATTTAATCCTTTTGGGAAAAGTTCGTATCTAAAATCAAAGTTAGACGCTATTGCGTGTTTCAAATCTGGATTTCCACTCAAATTAAAGTCTTCGTCATCTATTTTAAAGGGAATATATTCGTAGAATCCGGGTCTATTTATGGCTCCGAAATAGGAAAACCTCAGATTCTCTTTGTCGCTCAGTTTGTATTTAATATGTAAACTTGGAAGAATATCTGTATACGTTTTTGATCCAATCGCTCCAGCAATTATTGTTGCGTCTTGAGCTGTTTTCCATGTTTGTGTTGTGTTTTCTATTCGGAACCCACTTAAAATCGAAAGAGCATCATTAAATTGAATATCACCTTGAATATAATAAGCAGCGATTTTTTCGGTTGCTGTATAATTTAAAGCATTATTCGGACTTCCTTGTGCTGCTGAATTGCCATTAAAATGAAATTTATCAGGAGTTAAATTACCATCAAAAGGAATTGCTTCACCAGTAGATGATGAATTAGGAATTAAATTATATTCATCATAATTATTACTTCTTGATTTACTTCTATAAAGTCCTCCGGTGGATAGAACCATTGGTTTGTTAAATATTTCTCTTTTATATTTTAAATTTAAGTAGCCTGCTTGGTCTCTGTCCGAGTTAGCCATCCAGATTCTGTAAAATGGAATATTTAAAACTGGTGGTGTAACCGTTTGGTTGTGATTGATGTCAAACCCAACTCGTTCTACTGTTTGGTATTCAGACCAATCTGGCGTAGCACTTTTGGCTAAAGAATATACCGCAGACCAATCAAGGTTTAGATGATCATTTAATATATGTTCCCCTTGCAAAGTACTATTGTAAATACTTTGATTGACATATCTAGACCGGTATATTTTATAAGTGTTTCCTGTACCAACTCCTGATCTTCCAATTGATAAACTAGTATCAATCGATTTTCGATTTTGAGTTTCTTCGGAATTTAAATACACATTATAAAGAATTATTTTATTTCTATTATTTAAAATAAAATCTAACTTAGAATGTATCCCATAACGAGTTTGTTCTGTGTTGTACTTTCTAGAATAAAGATCTGTAAACGCAGGAACATTTCCTGGTGAAGGCTGATTTTCTGGTTTAAACCAAGTGCTATTCGATCCTTTATATTGATTTTGATAACTAGTTGCTACAATAAAGCCTAGTTTTTTATCTTTTAAAAAACGATTTCCTACAGAAAATCCAATACTCGTATTTAATGGCAAACTTTTTCTAATATAATTAAAGTTTTTATAGGTAAAATCATTGGGCGTAGCAATATAATTTGAACCATTAATTTGTGCTGGGGATCTACTATTAATTACTTTTTTATCAAAATTTTCATAGCCATTTTCGTTAATAAATTGACTGAATCCTGCAGCAACATTTGCAGTTATAGTCAATTTATCTGGCGCATTTTTCATTATTAAATCCATTGCTCCTCCTATAGCATCCCCTTCCATAGCTGGAGTTAATGCTTTAATTACTTCTAATCGTTCCAATAAATCGGCAGGAAACATATCCATTGGAACATAACGAAACTTATCATCCGGACTTGGAATTTTTATCCCATTTACAAGTGTGTAATTGTACCTTTTATCCATCCCTCTTATAATAGCAAATCTAGCTTCACCAGTACTAGTTCGCTCTAATGACACCCCTGACATTCGTTGCAAAACTCCTGCAGTAGTAATGTCTGGCAATAATTGAATGGTTTTTGCGCTAATGGCGTTTAAAATATTTTGAGAATTTTTTTCTCTTTCCATCGAATATTTTTCTCCTTCTTTATTTTGCTTGACAGCTATCAACACTTCTCTAAGAGAGGTTTGATTTTCCTGAATATTGAAATTTAATAACACGACTGAAGAATTTAAAACAACCGATTTTTCTTGATTAGAAAATCCCATATTGCTACAAACAACTTTATACGTTCCATCTGGAACATTCTTTATAGAATAACTACCATCAAAGCCAGAAAAGCCAAAAAATTTGTTTGTTATAAAAACTTTAGCGCCAATTACGGGTTCATTTGTAGAGCTATCAATTACTTTCCCTTTTATTTCACCAGCATAAATAAGGCTAAAAAAAGGAAAAATTACAAGTACTATAGAAAGTAGAAAATTATTTTTAGTTTGCATCACTATAATTTTCACAAATTTAAAAGTAGAGCTATTAAAAAAATAACTATTTACTATAGCATAATGATTTAATAATTTTAATTAATTTTAAAGAAGACATTATTTCTGCTTTATCTTTATTTAAGTTAGTTTATTGTAATTTAATGGTTTAAATAATTGTAAAGTTTTAATTTTATAATTCTAAATTTTATATAGGTTTAACTTTTTGTTTACACTTTATTCATGGATTTAGAATTAATATTATGTGATTTTAATTATTATCTAAACTTTGTTTAATTTGGTTAAACAAAAAAAGTCCAACATTGCTGCTGGCCTTTTAGTTCCCTATTGGGCTTCCCGCTTTCGCTTCGTTACTTCGGGATAAAGTATTCGCCCAAGAATGTCCACAAAAAAACCCGACACTTTCGTATCGGGTTTTGTTTTGCTCCCCCTATTGGTGAAAGTTATAATTTTAATGCGATGAATGCTTATTCAATTATTTTGAAATTAAACAGATAGGCTTCGTGTCAATTTGCAGGATGTTTACTTGTCATTCTGCCCAATTCCGAAACCAAACATAGCGGCTACTAATCCTAGATGAATGATTAAGACGGCTTTTTGCCAAGTTGGTCTGTCATTCCACTTTTGTTCTTGGTCGAATGGGTCAAATGCCAATCCAATACCTAATGAAGCTGTAGCTTGCATATAATCTTTAGAGAAAAATGCCTGGAACAATCCTAAAAGTAAAAATCCAATGTAAAGAAATTTGTTAAAAGGTGTTTTCATAGTTATGTGTATTAGTTTATCAAAAATAATTAATAGGCGTTAATTTTGCAAACGATTAAACACAAAAAAACCCGACACTTTCGTATCGGGTTTTGTTTTGCTCCCCCTCTTGGGCTCGAACCAAGGACCCTCTGATTAACAGTCAGATGCTCTAACCAACTGAGCTAAGGAGGAAGGCGGGTTGCCTTTTAAAGCGGTTGCAAATATAAGGTAAATAATCTTTTTTGCAAATAATTTGAAATAAAATTCTAAAAAAAATTACTTCCCAACAATTGCCTTATAAATATCGTTCCCATTTGCAAAAAGCAATAACGAGATAAGTAATACAAAACCAACCATTTGGGCGTTTTCCATGAATTTATCACTCGGTTTTCTACGGCTAATTATTTCATATAATAAAAACAGTACATGACCTCCATCCAAAGCAGGAATAGGCAATAAATTCATCACTCCAAGCATAATTGACAACAAAGCGGTAATGCTCCAAAACGCTTCCCAACTCCAATAGGCAGGGAAAATATCGAAAATTGCTTTGAATCCTCCAACTCCTTTATAGGCACCTGTACTTGGTGTAAATATCATTTGTAATTGTTTCCAATATCCAACTAGCTGGTCTTTTCCTCGCTCAATTCCCACAGGAATCGACTCAAAAAAGCCATAAGTTTGTTTACGAATTGGATACAATCCTAATTTCTCTAAATTATCAATTGGAAGCTTACTAGCATAATGAATTCCCATTTTTGCGCTATCGTTAACTACAATTGAAACTGCAACTTCTTGATTGTCTCTTTTAATAATTGCTGGAACTGTTTTCCCTTTCAACTCTTTTACAGCGGCAACCACTTGGTCAGCATATTGAACAGGAATACCATTAAAACTAGTGATAATGTCTTTTTCATGAACGGAATTTTTATTTGCAGAATTTTCTTCTACCCCCGAAACAATAAATGGCAAACGAAGTTCAACAACTGATATTTTTTTGCCATTCATCAATTGGTTAATGAAATCTACAGGCAAATCTACTTTTTGTTCAGCGCCATTTCTTTCAACAATTACTTGTTTTCCAAGAAGGATTTTCTCATTTATTTCATTGTAGCGATTAATTTTAACTCCATCAACTGAAATAATTTTATCTCCAGTTTTTAAACCTGATTTTTCAATTACAGGATTAGTAACCCAAACACCGTCTTTAATATCGCTATTGGAAATGTATAATTCTCCGTAAAAGAAGGTCATCCCGATATAAATAATAAAAGCTAAAATGAAATTTACTGTCACCCCACCAAGCATTATTATTAAACGTTGCCATGCCGGTTTCGATCTGAATTCCCATGGTTGAGGTGGCAATGCCATTTGTTCCTTGTCCATACTTTCATCGATCATACCTGAAATTTTCACGTAACCACCAAGCGGCAACCACCCAATTCCGTATTCTGTACCACCAATAGTCTTTTTTAGTAAGGAATATTTGATATCAAAAAATAAATAGAATTTCTCTACTCTAGTTTTGAATAATTTGGCAGGAATAAAATGTCCTAATTCATGAAGTACAATCAGCAATGACAAACTCATTAAAAACTGACCTAATTTGATAACTATTTCCATTATATAATTTTCGTATTTTTTATAACAAACAAAAGTAAGGTATTAAATAGTAATTTTTCAATTTTTATTTCGTCTGGGCTTTTAAAAATTTGTTAATTATTTATATTTCCATAAAATGGAAGTATTTTTACAATTCAATTTGATATAATGAGAAAAATAAAAACTGCTTTGCTCTCTTATGGAATGTCGGGAAAAGTATTCCATGCGCCTTTTTTAGAATTACATGAAGGATTTGAGCTCGTAGGTTCTTGGGAAAGAAATCAAAAATTAATTCAATTGGATTATCCAAACGTTAAAAGTTACTCTTCTTTTGAGGAACTTTTACAAGATGACATTGAATTGGTGATCATAAATACTCCTACTGCAACTCATTTTGAATATGCTAAAATAGCCTTATTGGCAGGAAAACACATTATTGTAGAGAAGGCTTTTACCACTACTGTTGCTGAAGCAAAAGAGTTGAAAGCTATTGCTGAAGCAAATAATTTGAAATTGTCTGTATTCCAAAACCGCCGTTGGGATAGCGATTTTAAAACTGTAAAAAGTATTTTTCAGGAAGGAATTTTAGGCAATATTGTTGAAGCCGAATTTCATTTTGATCGTTATAATCCTGTCTTAAGCCCAAAGTCACATAAAGAAACTATCAATTCAGGATCTGGAATTTTGAAAGATTTAGGACCGCATTTGATCGATCAAGCGTTACATTTATTTGGAATGCCAGAGCAAGTTTTTGCCGATATAAGAATCACTAGGAAAGAATCTGTAGTTGATGATTACATCGATATTTTATTGTTTTACCCTCAATTCAGAGTTCGTTTAAAATCTGGTTTTTTTGTTCGAGAAGCAAATCCGGCATTTGTTCTTCATGGCGAAAAGGGTTCGTTTTTAAAACATCGAGGTGATCTTCAAGAAGACGCTCTAAAAATTGGCGAAAAGCCAAACCGAATCACTTGGAAATCGGAAAATGAAGGAAATGAAGGTTTGCTACACACAGAAATCAATGGTGAAATAATTAGGAAAAAAGTACCAACGCAATTAGGAAATTACTACGATTATTTTGACGGTGTTTACCAATCTATTGCTAATAATTTGGTAGAACCAGTTACTGCTCAAGACGGAATTAATACCATGAGAATTATCGAAGCGTGTATTGAAAGCCATTTCAATAAAAGTACGGTTGTCATTTGGGAAATGCCCAAATAAATAGCATTTAAAACAAATTTGTAGAATATTAATTTTGGATGCTATTACTCTGAAATTCGTTAAGATTTCTATAGTCATTTTTAATAAAAAACACCTCTATTGAAGAAAATTCCCTTTAAAATTATTTGAGAATTTTTGTATCAACTTTGTGTTTTTTTGTGAAATAGTATAACACCGACATTCGATAAATTCCTTTATTAAAGTAGTAAGAAAGGTTTAGTAACCTAGAATTAATTGTGCAATTCCAAAATACAGAATAATTCCAAATACGTCATTGGTGGTGGTAATAAATGGGCCTGTTGCAATTGCGGGATCAATTTTGTTTTTATGAAGGAATAACGGCACCAAAGTTCCTAAGGTTGCTGCAAACAAAATTACTACAATTATGGATATTGAAATGGCTAATCCTACTTGATATTGCCCATACATTAAGGAGTGATAACCTAATAAAAACAGGGATATTATGGTTCCAGAAATCATGGCAACGGTCAATTCTTTGCTTAAATAATTTCTGTTGAATTCTTTTAAGGAACCGTTTGCCAAACCTTGAACCACGATTGCAGAGGCCTGCACACCAATATTTCCTGCTGTTGCAGAAAGTAACGGAACGAATATGAATAGTGTTGTATATTTTTGAAAGGCATTTTCGTTGTGTTTTAAAACAATTGAGGCCACAATTTCTATTAACATTCCAATGATTAGCCAAGGCAAGCGCGCTTTGGTTAATTCGAAAACACTGTCTTTTGCTTCTACGTCTTGGGTAATACCGGCAGCTAATTGGTAATCTTTATCGGCTTCATCTTTGATTACATCCACGATATCATCGATGGTAATTCTACCTAACAATCGGCCTAATTCGTCGGTAACTGGAATGGCCTCCAAGTCATATTTTTGCATGATTCTTGCTACTTCAACATCTTCAACATCAACATTTACTGAATTTAATTTTCGAATATAGACGTTGCTAATTGGCGTTTTGGTTGACGTTGTCAATAAATCTTTAAGAGAAAGTCTTCCCAATAATTTATCTTGATCATCAACTACATAAATGGAATGAACTCGTGATATGTTTTCGGCTTGGATACGCATTTCTTTAACGCAAGTGAGTACGTTCCAATTTTCATTCACTTTAACCAACTCCTTGTGCATTAATCCCCCGGCGGTATTTTCGTCGTAACGTAATAAATCGACAATGTCTTTTGCGTGCTCAACGTCTTGAAGTTCCGAGATTACTTCTTGTTTTTTACTTTGAGAAAGTTCGGCGATAATATCGGCAGCATCGTTAGTATCTAATTCGTCAAGCTCTTCTGCGATTTCTTTTGGTGACAATCGGCTTAAGATATTTTCTCTTAAATCGTCATCTAATTCAAGAAGAATTTCGGCAGTTTTATCACTGTCTAATACCTTGAAAATGTAGGTGGCTTCGTTAAAATCTAACTCGTCAAGAATTTCGGCAATATCAGCATGGTGCAAATCATTAAGCAAGGATTCGAGTTGGTGGTCGTCCTTACTTTTGATTAGTTCTTCTATTTGAACTATAAGCTCTTTACTGATTTTAAACTGCATCGGCTTCTATTTTTTGAGTGAGTTCAATGAATTGTTGCACGTTCAACTGCTCTGGACGAAGGTCAAAGATAGTGTCTTCTCGCAAATTATCCGACAAATTTAGTGTTTTTAAACTATTTCGCAATGTTTTTCTACGTTGTTGAAAGGCAGTTTTTACGACCGTGAAGAATAATTTTTCTCCGCAAGGCAAACTAAAATCGTCTTTTCGTCTTAATCTCAATACTCCCGATTTTACTTTTGGTGGCGGATTGAAAACATGTTCGTCAACCGTAAATAGGTAATCTGCATGATAGAACGCTTGTACTAAAACGGATAAAATCCCGTAAGCTTTTGTTCCTTTTTTTTCACAAATTCTCTCAGCTACTTCCTTTTGAAACATCCCAGAAAATTCCGGAATTTGGTTTCTATATTCCAACATTCGGAATACAATTTGCGTAGAAATATTATAGGGAAAGTTTCCAATTATCCCGAATTGTTTTCCTCCAAAAGTTTCGTTTATATCGTATTTCAAAAAATCTTTAGAAATTATTTTTCCTTTCAATTTTGGGAAATTGTTTTCTAAATACGTCACCGATTCGGTATCGATTTCAATCACATAGGTTGTAATTGGTTTTTCTAATAAATATTTTGTCAAAACCCCCATTCCAGGACCAATTTCTAAAACTTCCTCGTAACCTTCAAAGTTCAAAGTAGCAGCAATTGCAGCAGCAATACTTTCATCATTTAAAAAATGCTGCCCTAGGTGTTTTTTTGCTTTTACTTTTTCCATAATTCTTTTAAGGTAATTTCAGCCTATTTTTTATATCCGATTTTTTCTCTTTCTTTTTTCGTATCCTTCTTTTCGAGTAATTCGTCAAGATATTGAAAAACCAGTTCAATATTTTTACCCTGATTATCAATTTTCTTTTTAATTTTTTCCACGTCCAAACTTAGTTCGGTTGTATCAACAAGCATTTGCCTAATTTTTGTAAATATTCTAATAATTTGAATATTGGTTTGAATGGCTTTTTCACTGTTCAATACACTCGAAAGCATCAATACTCCGTGTTCAGTAAAAACATAAGGTAACTTTCTAATTCCTCCCCAACTTGATGTCGCAAATTGCGACTTCAAGTTTTGAAATTCAATTTCACTTAGTTGAAACATAAAATCTTCGGGAAATCTGGATAAATTCCTTTTGACTTGCTCGTTTAATCTTTTAGTTTCAACGCTATAAAGTTCTGCCAAATCTCGATCTAACATTACTTTTTGATTTCTGATAAAGTAAATTTTGTTTATTACAACATCATCTGGAATTAACGAAATTTCGGTGCTCATAATTGTATTTTTTGGGTTATATTTTAATTTGAAGGTCACAAATTGTGATCTCCAATTGTATTTTATTCAATTTTGAAGTCTTAAATTGCGACTTCAAGTTGCTATAGAAATATTTATTAATGTTCAGAAATTAATTCCAATTCTGTTCTGAAAGCCAACATTTTATCGCCAAATAATGCCGCTCCTTCTTCTCTCAATCTTGGCGCGTCTTCTTCGTAATATCTTTGTAGCAGCTCTTTATTTTCTGTAGTATATTGAATGGAATAGGTAACTCCTCCCATTTCTTCCTCAATAAGCACTTTTACCATTCTTGCAGACGTGAATTTCCCGGTTGCCAAAACATCATTTATGTGTTTTTGTTGCATCCAAGTCATCCATTGGTCGTGAACACTTTCGTGAATATTAATTGTTACGTTGTAAATTATCATTTTTATTATTTAATCCTCTCCCCAACCCTCTCCAAAGGAAAGGGAGCCGAAAGTGAATATCATTAATTTATTTTATTAAAATCTAATATCGTTTCTTTTGTTCCCCTTTTGGGGGTTAGGGGGCAAGATCTCCTCTAAGTTCCCTGTATTTTTTTCTAGCATCTACAAAATAAATACTGTCTTGATGATGAAATACCAATTTTTCATAAAACGACTTCGCCTTTTCAATATCAATAAGTTTTTTGTTGTAAATCTCGGCTGTAAAAAACAAGGCTTCATCAATGTAAATTTCTTCGGAATGATGGTCTATAATTTTTTGATATTGGCTTAAAGCCGATTGGTAATCGCCTAATTTTTCATAAATTTTACCTAATCGATATAAAGTAACACTTTCAATTTCCTTTCCTTTAAAATTATTCAAAATATCTTGAAATTGCAATAACGCTTCTTGGGGTTTGTTTTGATAAATCAAATAATCACCTCGAGCAAATTGTTTTAAAGCCGTTTGAGTAGAATCTGCAACGGTATTGTCATTTATTAATAGGAAATACTCTAAAGCATCATTTGCAATTAATTGCGAAGAAACCGTTTTTAATTCTTTAAATTGTTTCAAAGCCCAAACAAAATCACCTTTGAAATAACTTGTTTTGGCGGATTTTAAAGTGGCTTCGTGGCCAACAACATCGTTTTTTAGGTCTTCTTCAATTTGAGAATAATACAAGGAAGCTTGATTGAATTTCTCTTCAAATAAAAAGATGTCTGCCAATTCCATTTTCACATCTGCTTTTTGATATTCATTAATTGGCAACTCCAAAGCGGTTTTCAAAATCGCTTTCCCCTGTGTGGGATTCTTCATTTGAAAAGTATTAAAGTGCGCTTTCAATATTTGTAATTTTATTGAATAGGGAGTAATTCCATATTGATTTAATAAGGAAACCAAGTCTTTTTCAATTTCAGAATAATCTTTGATTGCAGGATCATTTATTTTCATTTCAATTAGAAAATAATGTGCCTGCATTTGTAAATCGGTGTCTTTTGAATTTTCTAAAATGAAGGCAAGAATTTCTTTTGCGGTTTCTTTTTCGTCTTCTTCAATAGAAATTTGAGCTAAATTCACAATGTTAGAAAGTGATTCTGGATTTCTTTTATAAATGGCTTTTTCTTGTATGAATGCTTTCCCAAATTCTTTTTGTTGAACATAAAACCAACTCAAATATTGATTCCAAAAGACATCTTGATTCTTTTGAATTCTGATTAATAGTGCTTTACGAAGTGCCTCGTTGAAAGTCACATCCGCATTTTCAGTCATAAATCGGGTGAATTGATTTTGAATTAAAATCAGATTTTGAGGGTTTTTATAGGATTCCTCTAAGAACTTTTCGATCATTTTATCGGTTTCCCCTTTTTGCCCGTATAAAACTGCCATTTGAAAATTAAAATTCATATTCAAATCAATTTCCAATGCAATTTCATAGGATTGTAATGCATAATCAATCAATACTTTTCTTTCAAAAACAGCGGCAATTCCATATACTTCTGAAGGATTTTTTTTGATTTTATCTAGCGCTTGCTCAAAATATTTTTTGGCTTTACTTTCGTCTTTTTGTAGCTGGTAGTTGGCGCCTAATTCGACTAAAAGGTAGGCTTGTTTGTATTTATTGAAACGATCTAAAATTGCTTTTTCAGCAACATCGTATTGTTTTAATTGTTGGTAGCATTCTATTGCTTTTTGGAAATAAAATCCATTTCCTGGTTGAGAAGTTAATAAATCCTGGAATGAAACGAGCGCTTTTTCAAATTCTCCTTTGTCAAAATAGTTCATCGCCAATTGGTCGTTTTGAGAGAAACCAATTAGAGAATAAAGCAGAGAAAAAAGGAAAATTATTTTTTTCATTTCAAAATGTGTTAAAAAAACAATGTACTAAAACAACCCTTTTTGTGTCATATTAGTACATTATTTTCAGTGACAAACTAATTTTTAGTCAATCAAATCAAAACCTGTATATTTTCTCAAAACTTCTGGAATTACTATTCCTTCAGGCGTTTGATAGTTTTCTAATATTCCGGCTAAAACTCTTGGCAAAGCCAATGAACTTCCGTTTAAGGTGTGCGCCAATTGGTTTTTACCGTCTTTATCTTTAAATCGTAATTTTAAACGATTGGCTTGAAAAGTTTCAAAGTTCGATACTGATGAAATTTCTAACCAACGATCTTGGGCGGTTGAAAACACTTCAAAATCGTAGGTTAATGCAGAAGTGAATCCCATATCTCCTCCACAAAGGCGTAGAATTCTGTATGGTAATTTCAATTCTTGAAGTATCGTTTTTACGTGTTCTACCATTCCTTCCAAAGCTTCATAAGATTTTTCAGGATGCTCAATTCTCACGATTTCTACTTTATCAAATTGATGCAAACGGTTCAATCCACGAACGTGAGCGCCATAAGAACCAGCTTCTCTTCGGAAACAAGGAGTGTATCCTGTTGCTAAAACTGGCAATTCATTTTCATTCAAAATCACATCGCGAAATAAGTTGGTTACTGGAACCTCAGCAGTAGGAATTAAATATAAATTATCCGTTGCGTCGTGATACATCTGACCGTCTTTATCTGGTAATTGCCCCGTTCCATAAGCTGAAGCTTCATTTACAAGATGTGGAACTTGATATTCTTTATAACCTGCATCGGTATTTTTATCTAAGAAATAAGTGATTAAAGCGCGTTGTAATTTGGCTCCTTTTCCTTTATAAACTGGGAAACCTGCGCCTGTGATTTTATTTCCTAATTCAAAATCGATGATGTCGTATTTTTTAACCAATTCCCAATGAGGCTGTGCTCCTTCATGTAAAACAGGAATTGTACCTTCTTGAAATACATTTACATTTTCTTCAGGGGTTTTACCTTCAGGAACTATATCTGCAGGAAGATTAGGAAGTGTATATAATTTTTCAAGTAATTCATTTGCCAAAGCATCTGCTTTTTCGGCTAAATCTTTACTTTTTTCTTTAAGAATTACTGTTTTTTCTTTTAGAATTGTAGCTTTTGATTTCTCTCCGGCTTTCATTAAATCACCAATATCTTTTGATAATTTATTAGATTCAGATAAGATGTTATCCAATTCTACTTGCGTAGAACGTCGTTTTTCATCTAATTGAACTACTTCGTCAACGGTAGCTTTGGCATCGATATTTCTCTTGGCCAACGCTTTGATTACTTTTTCCTGATTTTCTCTAATAAATCCTATTTGTAACATATTGTAATTTTTATAAATCTAAAATTAATTTTAAGATTAAGTAGCAAATTTAATCATTTGTTTCTAATGTTGCTATTTTAAAATTAGGGTAATTATTAAATAGTTATAACAAAAGAGCTACTCATTAATTGAACGATGCGAGCTTGCCTAAAAATATTAATTAACTATTTCACAAAGTGCCCAAAGAATACTCAAAGCCACACAAAATACTTTTTGGTTGTGATTTATAAAACAAAACTCAATTTCTAGCCCCGACAGTAGCGGCATCCTCTTGTGGCATCCCGACACTTCGGGACGCCACAAGAGATATAGCGCATGGCGGGAGGAATAGTGAAAGAAATACAAAACGTGTGCTTCAAGAAAACAAAAAAGACTGCTCAATTGAACAGTCTTTTATTATTATTGTAAAAAAATTACTATCCTTTTAAGCTTGCGGCTAAATATTCTCTGTTCATTTGAGCGATATAGTCAAGGGAAATTCCTTTTGGACATTCAACTTCACAAGCTCCGGTATTGGTACAATTACCAAAACCTTCGGCATCCATTTGGGAGACCATGTTCAATACTCTGTCGGTAGCTTCCACTTTTCCTTGAGGCAATAATGCAAATTGAGACACTTTTGCAGATACAAATAACATTGCTGATGAGTTTTTACAAGTTGCTACACAAGCACCACATCCTATGCAAGTTGCGGCATCAAAAGCTCTGTCGGCATCGGCTTTAGGAATTGGAATAGAATTCGCATCAATTGTGTTTCCAGAAGTATTTACAGATACAAATCCGCCAGATTGTTGGATTCTGTCGAATGCGCTTCTATCCACCACTAAATCTTTAATTACTGGGAATGCTTTTGCTCTAAAAGGTTCGATATATATGGTATCGCCGTCTTTAAATTTACGCATGTGTAATTGACAAGTCGTCACCAAACGGTCTGGCCCGTGCGCTTCTCCGTTGATATATAGAGAGCACATTCCGCAAATTCCTTCGCGGCAATCGTGGTCAAAAGCTACAGTATCTTGTCCTTTAACAATTAATTGATCGTTTAAAATGTCAAGCATTTCAAGAAATGACATGTCTGGTTCAATGTGATCAACTGTATAATCTACCATTTTCCCGGCAGCTTTAGCGTTTTCTTGACGCCATATTTTCAAATTTAATTTCATATTATTTCGATTGAAGGTCTTAAGGTCTAAAGTCGTTGGACATTTGGACGTTAGACATTTGACAAATTATTATTTATAACTTCTTTGAACTAATTTAACGTTTTCAAATTTCAATTCTTCTTTGTGAAGCACGGCGTCACTTGGATTTCCTTTGTATTCCCAAGCCGCTACGTATGCAAAATTCTCATCATCACGTTGTGCTTCTCCTTCTGGAGTTTGGTATTCTTCACGGAAGTGACCTCCACAAGATTCGTTTCTGTGTAAAGCATCTTTAGCGAATAATTCTCCTAATTCTAGGAAGTCGGCAACACGAAGTGCTTTTGCTAATTCAGGGTTGAAGCTATCAGCAGTTCCAGGAATTTTTACTTCTTTATAGAATTCTTCTCTGATTTGTGCGATTTCGGCTTGCGCTTCAATTAACCCTTTTTCATTACGAGCCATTCCAACTTTATCCCACATGATTTTTCCTAATTTCTTATGGAAATAATCTGCTGGTTTAGAACCGCCATTATTCATTAGTTTATCTATTTGGGCAACTACATTTTTTTCTGCTACTTCAAATTCTGGTAAATCTGTAGAAATAGTTCCCATTTTGATATCTGGTGCTAAATAATCACCAATTGTATATGGTAAAACAAAATATCCGTCAGCTAATCCTTGCATCAATGCAGATGCTCCTAGTCTGTTTGCTCCGTGATCAGAAAAATTAGCTTCTCCAATTGCAAAACAACCAGGAATAGTTGTTTGTAAGTTATAATCAACCCAAACTCCACCCATTGTATAGTGAACCGCAGGGTAAATCATCATTGGTGTAGTGTATGGATCTTCGTCGACGATTTTCTCATACATTTGAAATAAGTTCCCGTATTTATTAGCCACCACTTCAGTTCCTAATTTAGTAACTACAGTGCTATCGTTCTCATCTAAATGTTTTAATCGCGCTTGATCTACTCCGTATCTTTGAATTGCTGCTGCAAAATCTAAATAGACCGCTTCACCAGTTTTATTGACACCAAAACCAGCATCGCATCTTTCTTTAGCGGCACGAGAAGCAATATCACGTGGTACTAAATTTCCAAAAGCGGGGTAGCGTCTTTCTAAATAATAATCTCTATCGGCTTCAGCTATTTGTGTAGGTTTCAATTTTCCTTCTCGAATGGCTTTTGCATCTTCTAATTTTGCTGGTACCCAAATACGCCCATCATTACGCAAAGATTCCGACATTAATGTCAGTTTTGCTTGGTGATCTCCAGAAACTGGAATACATGTTGGGTGAATTTGTGTATAACAAGGATTTGCAAAATAAGCGCCTCTTTTATGGACTTTCCAAGCAGCTGTAACGTTACTTCCCATTGCATTTGTAGAAAGGAAAAATACATTTCCATATCCTCCAGAAGCAATAACTACGGCGTGGGCAGAGTGTCTTTCGATTTTTCCTGAAACTAAATCGCGCGCTATAATACCTCTTGCTTTTCCATCCACGATAACTATATCAAGCATTTCGTGACGGTTGAACATTTTTATTTTACCACGACCTATTTGACGGTTCATTGCTGAATACGCTCCTAATAATAATTGTTGTCCTGTTTGTCCTTTAGCATAAAAAGTTCTAGAAACCAAAGTTCCTCCAAAAGAACGATTGTCTAATAAACCTCCATATTCACGAGCAAAAGGTACCCCTTGAGCCACACATTGGTCGATAATATTAGTTGAAACTTCGGCTAAACGGTGTACATTGGCTTCACGAGCACGATAATCTCCACCTTTTACAGTATCGTAGAATAAACGGAAAGTTGAATCTCCGTCACCTTGATAATTCTTGGCAGCATTAATTCCTCCTTGAGCAGCAATTGAGTGTGCACGACGAGGTGAATCTTGAAAACAAAATGCTTTTACATTGTAGCCTAACTCTGCTAAAGTTGCAGCGGCAGAACCACCAGCCAATCCAGTTCCCACAACAATAACATCTAAATTACGCTTGTTTGCAGGGTTTACTAAATTAATATGATCTTTATAATTTGTCCATTTGTCCGAAATTGAACCTTCTGGTATTTTTGAATCTAATGCCATTATAAATTGAATTAAATTTGATTAAAATGATGGAATAACGCAATAACTATAAATCCTAAAGGAACAATAATTGCAAATGCATATCCTAATTTATGAAGTGCTTTTGAATATTTATTATTAAATCCAACCGATTGGAAAGACGAGTTGAAACCGTGCCATAAGTGCATTGATAATAAAATAAATGCTAAAGCATACAATCCTGTTCGAACTGGACTTTCGAATTTATGGTTTAATTCTTCGTAATATCTTGTTGGATTAATTTCGTTTACGTTAATGTATTTATAAGTAATTTCTTGAACCCAAAAATCGTAAAAGTGCAATCCTAGAAAAGCTAGAACCACTAATCCAGAAACAATCATATTTCTTGATACCCAGGAGGAATTGGCCGCTCCATTATAATTAGCATAAGATACAGGTCTAGAACTTCTGTTTTTTAATTCTAAAATCATTCCCATTACAAAGTGAAAAACAACTCCTGCAACCAAAATTGGCTGCATTACAAATTGAATTATCGGATTGTAACCCATAAAATGTGACATCATATTAAAAACATCTTCACTGAAAATTGATGTTAAATTGATGAAAAAATGAAGTGATAAAAAGGAAATTAAAAAAAGTCCCGAAAGCGCCATTGCAACTTTCTTTGCAATTGAAGACTTTAGAAATGAAGAATTGGCCATGATAAATTCAATTTTTATTTTTTAATAATGCACAAAAATAATCATTAAAAAAACATACTACAACCTTTTCGTTGTAATTTATAATGATTTTAAGGCGATTTTGACAATTGTTTAATTATTGTTGAATCCGATTAAAATAATTCAATGAAATTTTGAATAATATGCAAAAAATGAAATTTCATTTTGTTCAATTAATACGTTTTGGTTACGTCTTCATCAATTACAATAATAAAATTGGCTTTACCCAAATATTCAGGCTCTAGTTTTGAGATGTCTTTTTGAGAAACGGTCGCAATGGTAACAATTTTTATTGTAGGATTTTCCTGTTTTAAATACCAATTAATTCCTTCAAAATTATCACTATGGTAGGAACCGTTGTAATGAATAAATAAAGAGTTTTCTTTTCGATTTTTAATAATAAAATGAGCCATTGTAGCATCTTTTGAAGCTTGTGCTTTAGGCAAATTCTCTCCCCCATGACCTCCCATTTCTTGTGCCATTTTATTGTATCCAGGCAGGTTTGAATCGTATAATATAGGCAACGGCGCAATCCAAGATTTTTCTTCAATTGACAATTTATCTAATGCTTCAAAACCGTTTTTAAAAACTAAACTTGCAAATCTTCGAGGAATATTAGTAGCAATAAAATCAACCTTATTTTCCTTTGCAAAATCTACTAGTGGTTTGTAATCCGTTTTATAGTTGGGCCAAAGTCTTGCGGTACTATCTAATTTTTTCTGATTGATTTCGCCATTTAAATATTGATTTACTTGTTTTTGATTGTCAGCCTCCAACATTTCAGCTCCTAAAACCAATCCTTTTTTTCCAAATAAATCTTTAGTTATTTCTAATTCAAGCCAATGCGCCACAGAATTGTCGTGGTATTCTCCAAATAAAAGCACCTCTGCTTTTTGTGAATTGTTTATGATATCTTTATAACTTGCTTGCTTTCCATTTTGATCATAAATAAAATACGAAGGCTTATTTTGAGCATTTGAAAAGAGAAAAAAACTTGAAAATAAAATTAAGAAAAGTGACTTCATAAAAAACAGTTGTTAAAATATTATTTCTGCTAAATTAAATAAAATTGTGCAGGAATGATTATAAAATTATTAAATTCCTATTAGAACTTCCTGTTTGTTTTAAATATCGTAAAAATTAATTACGAAGGCATTTTTAAGAGTTAAATTCTATTAAACATCAATACCACTTTGTAATTTTACAAAAAATTGACTACAATGAATTTCGGAATAGACGCTATCGCATTTGATGTTGCAAAAATACATTTACCAATAAATACATTGGCAAATAATAGAAATATCGATCCTGAAAAATTGGAAAAAGGATTGGGATTACTGAAAATGACATTGCCTGATACCCATCAAGATACGGTGGTTTTTGGTGCTAACGCATTGACTAAATTGATTGTAGATAATGCAATTAACTTAGAGGATATTTCTCGAATTTATGTTGGAACCGAAAGCGCAATCGACAGTTCAAAACCTATTGCTTCCTTTTTAGTTACACTAATGGAGCAAAAATTTGGTGAAAACCGATTGGCAGAATGCGACGTTGTTGATTTTACATTTGCATGTATTGGCGGTGTTGATGCAATGCAAAATTGTATTGATTTTGTAAAATTAAATCCAAATAAAAAAGCAATTGTAGTCACATCTGACATTGCTAAATACGATTTAAATTCAACTGGAGAGTACACTCAAGGGGCAGGAGCAGTAGCTTTATTAATTTCTCAAAATCCTAGAATCATAGCATTTGAAAATAATTGGGCAACTAGTACAAAAGGAGTTTTTGATTTTTTCAAACCTTATCGCTCAATTTCTAAAGAAGCAATTACCGGAAATTCTAATAACGAAAATTGGTTCGATAATTTAGAAGCTGAAATTGAAATTCACAAAGACCAACCGGTTTTTGAAGGGCAATATTCCAATCAATGTTATATGGATAGAACTAGAAATGCTTACTTTTCGTTTAAAAAAGAAAGTGGTTCCGAAGATTCAGTTTATAATTCTTGGAAAAGTATAATTATGCACCTTCCTTACTCTTTTCAAGGAAGAAGAATGTTGTCGGAAATCTATTGTTTGGATCATGAAAACAAAATTATTAATGGAAATGAAGACGCTTCAGAATACCAAAATAAACTGAAAGAAATCAGCAAATCAGAGGAATACCGAAACTTTGTAAACGAAAAATTGCAACCTGCAGAAATTGCTTCTTCGTTAATTGGTAATTTATATACAGGTTCAATTTTTATGGGATTTCTATCGACTTTAGCTCATTTTTATGAATCAAAAACAGATCTTTCAAATCAAAAGTTTGGTTTCCTAGCCTACGGAAGCGGTTCAAAATCCAAAGTGTTTGAAGGAACAATTCAACCCAATTGGGCATCGGCAATTTCGAATGTTAATTTGTTTCAAACATTAGAAAAAAGTCATGAAATTGGATTTGAAACGTATGAAAAATTGCACAAAAAAGAGCAAAAATCGAGTGTTCAGTCGCCAAAAAGTGAGTGGATATTGGATAAAATAGAAAATGAAAATCCTAACCTAATAGGTGCTAGATATTACAAATGGATTGATTAGATTTGTAATCTAATTTATTGCATTATGAAATACCATCAAATTGACCGTAATTTATTTGTAAAAAATCGTTCGAAATTTACGGCTCAGATGAAGCCTAAAAGTGTGGCGGTTTTTAATTCTAATGATATCTACCCGGTTTCTGCCGATAGCACTTTGCCATTTGCACAACACCGCGACATCTTTTATTTGTCGGGAGTAGATCAAGAAGAGAGTATTTTGTTACTATTCCCAGATGCACCATACGAGCACCAAAGAGAAATATTATTCTTAAAAGAAACCAACGATCACATTGCGATTTGGGAAGGCGAAAAACTTTCTAAAGATCGTGCATTTGAGGTTTCAGGAATAAAAACGGTTTATTGGCTTCAAGATTTCGAGAAAATTTTATTCGAATTAATGACCCATTCCGAAACTATTTATATCAATACTAATGAGCATTACCGTGCGACTGTAGAAACAGAAACTCGTGAGGCCCGTTTTGTAAAATGGTGGAAAGAGAAATATCCTGCTCATGCAGTTGCAAAAAGTAATCCGATTTTGCAACGCATTCGATCAGTAAAGGAAAAAGAGGAAATTGAATTAATTCAGAATGCTTGTAATATTACCGAAAAAGGATTTCGAAGAGTATTGTCATTTGTAAAACCAAATGTTACTGAATATGAAATTGAGGCCGAATTTATTCACGAATTTATTCGAAATAGATCAAAAGGTTTTGCCTATACGCCAATAATTGCTTCAGGAAATAATGCCAATGTTTTACATTATATAGAGAATAACCAAGTTTGTAAAGCTGGGGATTTGATATTATTGGATGTTGCTGCTGAATATGCTAATTATTCTAGTGATATGACGCGTATGATTCCTGTATCTGGGCGTTTTTCTGAAAGACAAAAAGCAGTTTATAATGCTGTTTTGAATGTGAAAAATGAAGCTACAAAAATGCTAACTCCTGGAACAAATTGGAAACAATATCATGTTGAAGTTGGTAAATTAATGACTTCAGAATTATTAGGTTTAGGATTAATTGACAAGGCCGATGTTCAAAATGAAAACCCTGAATGGCCTGCGTATAAAAAATATTTCATGCATGGAACTTCGCACCATTTGGGCTTAGACACTCACGATTATGGAATTTTGACTGAGCCAATGCAAGCCAATATGGTGTTTACAGTTGAGCCAGGAATTTATATTCCAGAGGAAGGTTTTGGAATTCGATTAGAAGATAATGTAGTTATTCAAGAAAAAGGAAATCCTTTTAATTTGATGCAGAATATTCCAATTGAAATTGAAGAAATTGAAACGATCATGAATGCATAATTTAGATAAAAAGAATTTAGACAAATAGATAATAGACGGTTTGCAGAAATGTAAACCGTTTTTTATTTTGTAGAAATTTTAGCCTTATTTTTGCACGAAATATATCAATGAAACAAATTATCTATAAAAACACTGCCATTTCTTATTCCGATATTGGAACAGGAACTGCTGTAGTTTTACTTCACGGTTTTTTGGAAAACAAAACCATGTGGAAGGATTTGGCTCCTAAATTAGCTGAAAAAAATAGGGTGATTTCAATTGATTTATTGGGTCATGGGCAATCCGATTGTCTTGGTTATGTTCATTCAATGGAAGAGAATGCTGAAATAGTAAAAGCTATTTTATCCAATCTAAAAATTAGAAAAGCTATAATTATAGGGCATTCCATGGGAGGATATGTTGCATTGGCGTTTGCCGAATTATTTCCTAATGCTGTAAAAGGATTGGTGTTAATGAATTCAACTTCTAAGGAAGATAGTGAAGAAAGAAAAATAAATCGGGATCGAGCGATTAAAGCTGTAAAACAGAATTATATCAATTTTGTTAGAATGTCGATTGCTAATTTATTTAGCGAAAACAACCGTGACCGACTAGAAAATGAAATTGAAAACGTAAAATTAGAGGCTTTAAAAACCCCTTTGCAAGGAATAGTTGCTTCGTTGGAGGGAATGAAAATTAGAAAAGACAGACAATATATTCTTAAAGAAACTGATTTTCCTAAAATGTTAATTCTTGGAGAAAAAGATGGCGTATTATTATACAAAGACAATATAGCACAAATTGAAAATACCAATACCGAATTAATTACTTTCCCTGATGGTCATATGAGCCACATTGAAAATAAGGAAGATTTGGAAAAAGTTATTATTGGTTTTCTAAAAGGCCTTTAAACTTTTCACCACAAAAGAAATAAAGAAAAGGCAAAAGTCACAAATTAATCTTCTAAAAATCTAAAATATTCGTTTACAAATGTTTTTTGACCGTCTTTGTACAAGTTAACCGAGTGAAAATTATACAGAATTCCTTTTGGAGACTCTAATAATTTCAATTGCTTTTAATTCTAGTACGTTGCAATATTCAATGAAGAGACTTGTTAAAAAAAATCAAACAAAAAAGCAACCCGTTGAGGTTGCTTTTTAAATTTTAAATAATTAAGCTTTTACAAGCTTAAATAGTTTTTAGAACTTATATCTTAAGAAAAATTCATTCGTGTTTTTAGCACTAGCTAACTCTTCTCTAGAACTGGTTTCATATACAAATCCAACGCACATATTTTTACTAATGTATAAATTAATCATTCCTGCAACCGTATTCATCGGAAATAATTCATCTCTAGTTTGAGCATTATCCGTTCTATAGGTAGCTCCTAATTCAACAAAATTGTGCATGATCAACATTCCATTAAAATCTAGAGACATTGGAGCGCCAGTTACATAACGCATCAAAAATGATGGTTTAAATACAAACGTTTTGGTGTCATTTAAATCAAAATCATAACCGCTACTCATATATAGATGTGGCCTGTCAGAAGCAACAGTCGCAAAACCTCTTTCTAACTTAGCTCTATCTGTATTTAGTATTTTTGGAACTGATAAAGAATAAAAGAATTTTCCTTTTTTAAGTAACATCCCTACCCCCATGTTTGGGTCAAAATGATGAATCGTGATCAAAGCTGGATCAGAAATAATATTATACGTTTCTAAACCTGAAGTGTTAACATCGTATACATTTCCACCTACTTTTAACCCTAAATACATGTCAACTGTAGCGCTTAGTTTTACTTTATAAGAAAAATCAATTCCATATGACACTTGTTTTTCAATGAAAGTGCGATCACTTACTAACGTAGCTCCTATCCCAACATTCTTTTTCCAATTTGTCCCGAATGAAAAAGCTTGACTTTCTGGGGCGTCCTTTATCCCAACCCATTGTTTACGAATAGAGCTTGTAATAATTGTTTCATTATCAACTCCAGCATAAGCAGGGTTAAAAACATTCATATGATACCTATATTCCGTAAAGAGACTTTCTTGTTGGGAGAAAAGGGCACTACTAAATAATAGTAGTGCTCCTGTTATAATATAATTAATCTTTTTCATTGATATTGTTTTTTATTTATTAACGGGTAATGTAAATCCATCCATCATTTTCAAGTTTACCATCACCTTCTAAATCAATTTGGTAATAGTAAGAACCTTCTGGTAATGGCTCGGTTTCGTTTTTATAGTATCCATTCCAATCGTTTTTATAATTTTTGGCGAAGAATACTTCAGATCCCCATTTGTTATAAACACGAACTACTGATTTTGGATATTGTTGGATATTGTAAATCATCCATGTATCATTAATTCCATCTCCATTTGGAGTAATCGCTTGAGATACATTAATTTCTACTAAATCACAAACATCACCTATTCCGTCATGATCACGATCTTCTTGTAATGGATTATAAGTGAATGGACAATTGTCTAATGCATTTAATATTCCATCATTATCATTATCGTCATCACATGCATCACCTATTCCGTCATGGTCAGCATCTTCTTGGCCTACGTTTGGAGTAAATGGACAGTTATCATTGATGTCTAAAATTCCGTCGTTATCATCGTCATCGTCACAGTTGTCTTTTATTCCGTCATTATCGTTATCACGGAAGTTATTTACAACAGTTACTACAACATTGGCAGTTGAAACATTTCCATGAATATCAGTAACTGTTAACACTACTGTATTAGTTCCTACAGATCCACAATTGAATGTTAATTGACTAGCAGTAATACTTTGAATACCGCAGTTGTCAGTAGAACCATTATTCAATGCTGAAGCCGTTATAACTGCTAGACCATTTGCATCAAGAGCTACTGTAATGTTTTGAGCAATAACTACTGGAGGTGTTGTATCAGAAACTTCAACTTGTTGAACCGCTGTAGTCGTGTTACCTGCAGTATCAGTAGCAATCCAAGTAACTACTGTTGTGCCGGCAGGATAAATACCATTTGCTGGAGCATTACTAGTTAAAGTTACAACGCTTGTACAGTTGTCAGTTACCGTTGGTCTTGGAATTGTAAACACAGCAATACAATTGTTTCCTGGACTTAGATTTATTATTGGTAGTGGGCCAAATACTGGTCCTGTTACATCAACTACAGTAATTAACTGTGTTCTTGTTGAAGTATTACCACTAGAATCTGTTGCTGTCCATGTTACGGTTGTAGTTCCGATTGGGAAGATACCACCCGCTGGTGCATTGTTCGTTATTACTACTGAACTCGTGCAATTATCAGTCGCTGCCGGAGCATTTAAAGCAATTATTGCAGTACAGTTAGCTCCTGCGTTGGCAGTAATTGGTGCTAAAATTGGAATTACCGGTGCTACAGTATCCGTTACGGTTACTGTTTGCGTTCTTGTTGAACTATTTCCATAAGCATCCGTTGCAGTCCAAGTTACTGTAGTAACTCCTACTAAGTACAATCCACTAGTTGGCGCATTGTTAGTCAACGTTACTGGACTAGTACAGTTATCAGTAGCTGTTGGTATTGTTAATACTACCGCTGCACTACAGCTTGCTCCTGCTGTTGCAGTCATTGCAACTGGTGTAGTGATTGTAGGTGCTGTAGTATCTCTCACTGTTACTAATTGTGTTTTAGTAGTGATATTACCAGCCGCATCCGTTGCAGTCCATGTAACTACCGTGTCTCCTATTGGGAAGATTCCTCCCGCTGGGGCATTGTTAGTTAATGTTACTCCGTTACAGTTGTCAGCAGCTGTTGGCGCTGTTAACGTGATAGTTGCTGTACATCCAGTTCCTGCTGTTGCAGTCATTGCCACTGGTGTAGTTAACGTTGGAACGGTTACATCGATTACAGTGATTAACTGTGTTCTTGTTGAAACATTACCACTAGCATCCGTTGCAGTCCATGTTACGGTTGTAGTTCCGATTGGGAAGATACCACCCGCTGGTGCATTGTTTGTTAATGTAATTGCATTCGGTGCTGTACAGTTGTCTGCTACCGCTGGGGCAGTTAAGACAATCGTTGCAGTACAACTAGCTCCTGCATTAGCAGTAATTGAAGCTGGTGCTGTAATTACTGGTGCAATAGCATCCGTTACGGT
>CANFJB010000002.1 GCA_947447375.1 Bacteroidota bacterium | reverse complement strand
GTAAATAAATGTAAATACAAAATTAAATTTACAAAAACGACACAAAAAACGACACAAAAGCAAAAGTAATATTTTAATATATTGATTTACAGATTTTTATGATAAAAAGCGATTTCGAAACCAAACTTTCATCCATTCTCTTTTTAAAATCAAAAAAGAAACTTGTTCCGATAAAATTGCTAAATCAGATCCGTCTAGTTTTTTTATTTCGCCCTCGGGAACATCAATTATATATAATAAATTGAGGTATTCTGCGAATTTATATTGAATTAATCGATAAATTTTTTCGTGTAATTCCCCTTTCAATTCATCCGCTGAAATTGACATTGGAAAATCAATTGGCTCGTTTGCCAAATTGAAATCTTTGTTGATTTGCTCAATTAATTTGGAATATAAATTGTCGTTTGAAGCTTCATTCAGAAGTAAATCTGAATTTATTGGTGCAATAAATGTTTTCGAACTCATTAAAATTATACTTTTCGCCCCATTAAATTTTCACCAAACGTTCTTAGCATTTCCTTTTTATCATTGTCAATGCTGATTTTTTGTAAAGTATCAAAAGCTTTGAAAGTAAAATTTTGAATCGCATTTTTTGTTTCTTGAGCAGCACCAGAAGCAACAAATATTTCTTTTACCGCCTCAATTTTATCGGAACTGTCTTGTGGGTGAATTGAAAATAAATCAACTAATTTCTTCGCTTGATCATTTGACGCGAATTCAAGCGCTTTTAAATACAAATAGGTTTTTTTGTTTTCAATTATATCGCCACCAACTTGTTTTCCAAAGGTTTCTGGATTCCCAAAAGCGTCTAAATAATCGTCTTGCAATTGAAATGCCAATCCTAAATTCAACCCAAAATCATAAATTAAGTTGGCGTTAACTTCTGAAGTTTCGGCTATTATTGCGCCCATTTTCATTGCGGCAGCAACTAAAACAGCTGTTTTATATTGAATCATTTTCAGGTATTCCGGAATTGAAACATCAGTTCGAGTTTCAAAATCTACATCCCATTGTTGGCCTTCGCAAACTTCCAACGCCGTTTTACTAAATAATTTTGCTAAATCCCTGAAAATGGCTGGTTCGTATTTTTCAAAATATTGATACGCTAAAATTAACATAGCATCGCCTGAGAGAATTCCCGTGTTGATGTCCCACTTTTCATGCACCGTAACATTTCCTCTTCGCAAAGGAGCATCATCCATTATGTCATCATGAATAAGCGAAAAATTATGAAAAACCTCAACGGCAAGTGCCGCTGGCAAAGCTTTTTTATAATCGGCATCAAAAACTTCAGCGCTCATTAAGGTTAAAACTGGGCGCATTCTTTTTCCACCTAAACCTAAAATATAGTGAATGGGTTCGTAAAGATTTTTAGGCTCTTTGGTTTCATATTGAGATTCTAAGTAGTCCGCAATAAATTCTTGATACTGATTAATAGAATGCATGAATCTTTATTTGTTAATAGTTTAAAAATTATAATTGGAAGTGCTTATAACATTTGTACCTTACAAAGAAACTCAAAATTATTTGAACTATAAACTTTCTTAAATGTTAAATAATTGTAAATACTAGGAAACTGTTTTGGTATTCAAAGTTTCCGTTGTAAGTTTGCGCCAAATTTAAAAATTTCCCCTATCAAATGAGAGAGAAAATTATGTCTAAAGCCAGCGATTTGTTCATGAAACTTGGTTTCAAGAGCGTCACTATGGATGATATAGCGGGAGAAATGTGCATTTCTAAAAAAACCATCTACAAGTTTTTTAGTAATAAAGAAATTTTGATTGAGGAAATTACCGACATGATTCATTCAGAAATTCATGAAATTGTTGATCAAATAGTTGCTGAAAACAACAACGCAATTGAAGAAAACTATAAAATCAGAAGGATGTTTAAGGAAATGTTCAAGGCGGCTGATACTTCTCCAGTTTATCAATTAAAAAAACACTACCCTTCGATTTTTGAAAAAGTAATGGCAAAAGAAATGAATGAATGCAACATTTTATTCAAAAATAATATCGAAAAGGGAATTGCTCAAGGCCTTTACAGAAAAGGAATTCCCGTTGAAACCTTTGTAAAATTTTATTACAATTTACTATTTACTATTAAAGAACAAACGGTTTCTGAAAAAGAAGGGCAAGAATTAGAATTACAAATATTAGAGTATCACACCAGAGCAATTGCTACGCCAGCAGGAATTGCAGAATTAGAAAAACAATTATTGAACATCGAAAAACAATGAAAAAATTAATTTTTATTAGTGTATTGTCTTTTGCCTTTATTGCAAATGCACAAGAAAAACCAAAAAGCAACTCGTTTAGTTTAGATGAAGCTATTAATTATGCATTAAGCAATAATTATGAAGCCATAAATGCCAAAAGAGATATTGCTGCTGCAAAAAGTAAAAAGTGGGAAACAACTGCAATGGGGCTTCCGCAAATTAATGCGAGTTTAGACTGTCAAAACAACTTTGAACTACAAAAATCACTTATTCCGGCTCAGTTTTTTGGAGGAAATCCTGGAGAATTTGCAGAAGTAGCTTTTGGAACTAAAAACAATATGAACGCTAGAACCACTTTAAGTCAGTTATTATTTGACGGGTCTTATATTGTAGCGCTTCAAGCTTCCAAAACCTATTTGAAATTTTACCAAAATTCGAAAGATAAAACGGATCAGGAAGTTAAAGAAATGGTAATCAATGCCTACGGAAATGTATTATTAGCCGAAGAAAGTATTTTGATATTAGAAAAAAACAAAGGAATTCTAGAAAAAACGTTGTTTGATACCAAAGAAACATTTAAAAATGGTTTAATAGAAGAAGAAAATGTGGAGCAACTTCAAATTACCCTTTCAACAGTAAATAGTAATTTGAATAATGTAAAAAGACTTAGAGAAATAGCCTTGAACATGTTGAAAATCTCATTAGGATTAAATATTGAAGACGAATTAAAATTAACCGATAAATTGGATATTCTTGCGGTTAAAAATTTAGACGCGGCATTTTCACAAGGAGAATTTAACCCATCACAAAACATTTATTACCAAATGGCATTGAATTTTCAAGAGCAACGCAATTTGGAATTAAAACTACAAAAAACGAAAGCTTTACCTTCTTTGGCGGCAGTTGTAAATGTGGGTTATAATGCATTTGGAAACCAGTTTCAATTTTTCACCAGCAATCAAAAATGGTTGAATTATTCCAACATGGGAATTAGTTTAAATGTGCCAATATTCAGCAGTTTTGCCAGAAATGCTAGAACACAACAAGCAAAAATTGCATTTGAAAAAGCAAAAACACAGCTTACGGAAACAGAACAAAAATTAAAATTACAATATGCAAATGCCAAAAGCGAATATGAATTTAGCATTGAAGCATTTGCAACAGCAAAAACCAATTTGAATTTAGCTGAGCGAATCGAAAAAAAGCAAGGAATTAAATTTAAAGAAGGATTATCGTCAAGTTTCGACTTTAGTGAGGCGCAACGACAATTGTATGTAGCACAACAAAATTACCTTAAATCGATGGTAAATGTGATCAATAAAAAAGCAAGTTTAGAAAAAGTAATTAATAAAAAATAATCAAGAAAAAAACCTTTAAAAATGAAAAAAATAATTTTAATCGCAACATTCTCCGCACTAATATTCTCATGCGGAAAGAAAGAAGAAAACGCCAATATTGATTCATTAATTGCTTCAAAAAACTTGGTTTCTATAAAAGCAAAAAGAGCAGAATTGCAAACGCAATTAACACAGCTTGACAATGCAATAGCAGAATTGGACGTGAAAAAAACAGAAGAAGCGTTGGTTTCTGTGGAAATGGTAAAAGACACTGTTTTCAGTCATTATTTAGAAGTTCAAGGAAATGTGAATACAAAAGAGAACTTAATTATCTACCCACAATTTGCTGGAATTTTAAATACTGTTAATGTAATTGCAGGACAAAAAGTAAGCAAAGGTCAGGTTTTAGGAACTATTGACGATGGTGGATTAAGTCAGCAATTGGCGCAATTAGAAAACCAATTGGCTTTAGCTAAAACAACTTTCGAAAGACAAAAACGTTTATGGGATCAAAAAATTGGTTCTGAAATTCAATATTTACAAGCACAAACGAATATGGTAAGCCAGCAAAAAGCGGTTTCCCAAATGAAAGCACAATTGGCAAAAACTAGAGTTATTGCTCCATTTAACGGTGTAATTGACGAGTTAATTGCTGAAAGAGGACAAGTGGTTGGGCCTGGACAAGGATTAATGAGAATTGTAAATTTAAATAACATGTTCGTTTCAACAACTGTTCCTGAAAGTTACATTGGAAAATTGAAAGTAGGAACAGAAGTAAGTGTTTATTTAGCTTCATTAGGAAAATCATTTAATGGTAAAATTCGTCAGGTAGGAAACAACATCAATCCAAATAATAGAAGTTTTGGAATTGAAGTTTCCGTTCCTAATACTGATAATTTATTGCGTCCAAACCAAGTGGCGAAACTAAAAATTACCGATTATACAAATGCAAAAGCAGTTGTAGTTCCATCAAATGTTATTCAAGAAGATGCAGATGGAAACCAATTTGTTTTTGAAGTTTCATCGGTGAAAGACAAAACTGGAATTGCGAAAAAGGTAATTGTAAAAGTGGGTAAAACATCTGATAATTATACTGAAATTTTAAGCGGATTAGAGCCAAAAACAGTATTAGTTGGCGACGGAGTAAAAACAGTATCAGAAGGAATGAAACTAAACTTCTAATGTAAATTAGTTTAAAGTTTAAGGTTTAACGTTTTTCAAAACCGCAAAGCAAACCTTAAACATTTGAACCTTAAACAAAAATTATGAGTCATCAAAAAAAAGAATTTGGCATTTCAAGTTGGGCAGTTGACAACCGAATTACGGTTTACATTCTAACTTTTATTATTGTGGTAATGGGAACGATGGCATACATCAATATGCCGCGTGAAAATTTCCCTGAAATTTTAGAAAATAAAATTTACGTTTCATCAGTTTTCCCAGGAAACTCATCTGAAGACGTTGAAAAATTGGTAATAAAACCTCTTGAAGATCAGTTTAAAAATATTTCTGGTGTAACCAAAGTAACCTCAAGTTCGTTTCAAGATTACGGAATTGTAGTTGTTGAATTTGAACAAAATGTTTCAATTGAGGAAGCCAAAATCCGAATAAAAGATAAAACCGATATGGCGAAAGCCGACACCGATTGGCCGAATCTTGACAACGGAAGCAAGGTAGAACCTAGTATTTTCAATATTAATATTTCGGAAGAAGTGCCGATTTTAAATATTAATTTGAAAGGAAATTATACTACGCAACAACTTAAAAAATACGGTGAATACCTAAAAGACGAGATTGAAAATGTCCCTGAAGTAAAAAAAGTGGACATTTTAGGTGTAGATGATAAAGAAGTTGAAATTGCGATTGATGTGTTCAAAATGAACGCTGCGAAAGTAAGTTTCGACGACATTCAAAATGCAGTGAAATATGAAAATATGACACTTTCAGGAGGAAATTTAATTTCACAAGGATCTCGAAATAACATTCGAATTGTGGGTGAAATAAAAAATCCAAAAGACCTTGAAAACGTAGTGGTGAAATCTTTTGGAGGAACGGTTTATCTAAAAGACATTGCTGTAATCAATTTCAAGGAAAAAGAAAAAACGACCTACGCTCGTGAAAGAGGACAGGAAGTGGTGATGTTGAATATCAAAAAGCGTGCGGGTCAAAACATGATTTCAGCTTTAGATCAAGTTAAAGAAATTGTTGCAAAAGCTCAAAAAACAGTCTTGCCTAAAGATTTGAGTATCAAAATGACCAACGACCAATCCAATAAAGTAGAGCACCAAGTAAACGAATTATCAAACCACATTATTTTTGGAATTATCCTAGTAATGATTGTGTTGATGTTCACAATGGGATTGAGAAATTCCCTTTTCGTTGGAGCCGCAATTCCACTTTCCATGTTGATGGCGTTTGCGATTTTATCCGCTTTTGGTTACACTTTGAATACCATGGTTTTATTTGGATTAGTAATGGGATTAGGATTACTAGTTGACGATGGAATTGTAGTAGTGGATAACGTTTTTGCCAATATGAAAAAAGGTTTAGGACGAATTGAAGCTTCTAAAATTGGTATTGGTGAAATCGCTTGGCCAGTAATTTCATCAACAGCAACGACTTTAGCGGCCTTTATTCCATTGGCATTATGGCCTGGAACGGTGGGTAAATTCATGGTTTATTTCCCAATCACTTTATCCTGCGTGTTGGGCGCTTCACTATTCGTGGCGATGGTGATAAACGCCGCAATGACTGGTGGTTTTATGGATATTGAAGATAGAAATATCTCTAAAAAAGCGTTGAAGAAATACACAATTATATTTGTCGTTTCAGGATTGTTATTTGTAATTCCTGGGAATATTTCCAATACCGTTTGGATGAAAGCAATTGGGCATTTAATCATTATTGCTTTAGTTTTAATGTGGGCTTATCATTTATTTCTTTACAAATGGACTCAGGATTTCCAACACAGTTTCTTCCCGGGATTAGAGAAAAAATACCAAGTTTTTCTTGGTAAAATATTGACTGGAAAAAAAGCGCTAATTGCCTTAATTGGAATTATTGCCCTACTATTTTTATCATTCGTTTTATTAGGAATATTCCCAAGAAATGTATTGTTTTTCCCAAAAAACATTCCAAATCAGGCGATAGTTTATATTGAATATCCGCAAGGAACAGAAATTGAAAAAACCAATAAAGCCAATTTATTTGTTGAAAAACAAGTGATTGCTATTTTAGGAAAATACGTTGAAAATGATGAAAATTATTTGGCCGAAAGTATCGTTTCACAAGTTGGAAAAGGCGCTGGAAATCCAAATGTAGATTCTGGAAATCAATCGGAAACGCCTTATAAAGGAAAAGTAACGGTAAATTTCACAGAATTTAAATTCAGAAAAGGCGTAAATACAAGCGACATTTTAGAGGAAATTCGTTCAAAAGTAAAAGCGATTGCTGGAGCAAAAATTATCGTGGAAAAAGACGCTAATGGGCCGCCTTCAGGATATCCGATTAGTTTGCAATTGTCGGGAACGAATTATGATGAAATGTTGGTTGAAGCCAATAAGGTAATTGCATTCATCAATTCGAAAAATATTGAAGGAATTGAAAAATTAAATATTGATGTTAACAAAGAAAGTCCTGAAATGGAAGTAAATGTTGATCGCGTAAGTATAGGAAGTTTGGGCGCAAGCACAGGCCAACTAGGATTTACAATGCGAAGAGCAATTTACGGACAAGAAATTTCGACTTATAAAGAAGGAAAAGACGATTACAATATTGTGATGCGTTTACAGGAAGACCAACGCAAAAACGAAAGTGTATTGTTCAATCAACCGGTTACTTTTAGAAATCAAAACAACGGACAAATAGTTCAAGTTCCGATTTCATCTTTAGCAACAACAGAGAGAAAATTCACGTTCAACCAAATAAAACGTAAGAATTCAAAAAGAATCATGACGATTTATTCTAACGTAATTACTGGATTTACCGGTGACGGAATTACCAAACAAATTGAAGCTTCTTTAAAAGCTGCCAATTATAAAATGGCGGGCGACATTACCTATTCTTTCTCTGGAGAGCAAGAACAACAGAAAAAAGATTCTGGTTTCTTATTTGGAGCATTACTTTTAGCATTGGCAAGTATCACGATTATCATTGTGTTGCAGTTTAATTCGTTATCGAAAACTGCAATTATCATGTTTACTGTTTTACTAAGTTTCAGTGGGGTTTTCTACGGATATGTATTTGCAGGAATGGATTTCGTAATCTTGATGACGATGATGGGAATTATTGCCCTTTCTGGAATTGTAGTGAAAAACGGAATTGTATTAATGGATTTCTTTGTGTTATTGATGGACGAAAAAGTGAGTGAAAACAAACAAACTTCGCACGATGATTTAACGATTGCTGAAATTAAAGAAGTAATTATCCAATCGGGGAAATCTCGTTTACGTCCGGTATTATTAACGGCATTAACGGCAATTTTAGGCTTGATTCCATTGGCAATCGGTTTGAATTTTGACTTCTTCTCGCTGGTAACCAATTTAAATCCGCATGTATATGTTGGAGGTGATAACGTCGTTTTCTGGGGACCATTGGCATGGACCATTATCTTCGGATTGACTTATGCTACGGTATTGACTTTGGTGATGGTTCCGGTGATGTTTTACTTAGTTAAACGAACAAAGTATTGGTTGCGCGACAGAAGATTGGCGAATGGAAACTAAGTATAAAAAAATTAAATCCCTGTTGAGAAACGGGGATTTTTTTTGTTTTTAGCCCGGATAGAAGGGAAAATCCCGAGCTTTTTAGCGAGGATTTGGAATGATAGCCGGATTAGCTCCCAATAAAAAGTCAAAAGATTTCGAATACAGAAAATATAATTGTTAATTTGTGTTATCAAATTTAGAAACGCATGTTGAAAAACAAATTCAGGTTTATTTTTATTTTATTGGCGCTGACCGTTATTGGTTGTGCTAAACGCGGATCAATTTCTGGTGGGTTAAAAGATACTATTGCCCCGGTTTTGAAGGCGAGTTTCCCGAAAAATTTAAGTGTGAATTTTAAAGGAAAGGAAATAAATTTGACGTTTGACGAATACGTAAAATTGAAAAATGTAAATAAACAGTTGATTGTTTCGCCTCCTTTGAAATACAATCCTGAGGTTTCTCCGATGACTCCGAGCAAAATAATTAAAATTAAAATTAAAGATACTTTACAAGAAAATACGACTTATAGTTTCAATTTTGGGCAAAGTATCGAGGACAATAACGAGGGAAATCCTTACAACCAGTTCAAGTATATTTTTTCTACGGGCAGCTATATCGATTCGTTGAAAGTGGGCGGAACGATTAAAGATGCGTTGAATAAAAAGGAAGATTCGTTTGTTTCGGTGATGTTGTATGAGGTGAACAATAAATTCAACGATTCGGTGATTTATAAATCTGTTCCAAGATATATTACCAATACTTTAGACAGTTTAAAAACATTCAAAATTGAGAATGTAAAAGCGGGAAAATACCTTTTGATTGCGATTAAAGACGCCAACAATAATAATAAATTCAATCCTAAAGACGACAAAATTGGTTTCAGAAAGCAGATGGTTACCATTCCAAATGATAGCCTTTTTGAATTGAAATTATTCAAAGAAGTTTTGGCTTTTAAAACTTTTAAACCTGTTCAAACTTCTGGAAATAAATTGCTGTTGGGCTATGAAGGAAATCCGAGAAACATAAAAGTGGTGCTTAAAAAAGGGAATGAAATTATTCCAACAATTGTTACCAAATATCCTATAAAAGATTCCCTTCAGGTTTGGTACAGACCTATAAAAGCAGATTCTTTGAGTTTGGCTGTAACCAATGGGAATTACAATAAATCGTACACTTATAAGAAAACGGAACAGAAGAAAGACACGTTAAATTTTTCTCCGAAACCGAACTTGGGATTGTCGAAATTGGATCAATTTACAATACGTTCTTCGCATCCATTAGTAAAATTTGATGAATCTAAAATTCAGGTTACCGATAAAGATTCTGTGAATGTGAAGTTCAGCACGAGTTACGATGTTTATAAACAAGAATTGCAATTTAATATAGAAAAAGAGCCTTTACAACGGTATAAATTTCTTTTACTTCCGGGTGCTTTAACCGATTATATCGATCAGAAAAACGATACTTTATCCTATAAACTCACAACGAAAAACGTTACTGATTATGGGAATTTGCGGGTGAATTTGACCAATGTAAAACAGTTCCCGGTAATCGTTCAATTAACTACTGACAAAGGAGATGTTATTGCTTCTGAATATTCAGATAAAGCCACTTCGGTAGATTTCATGTATTTGGAACCTGCCAAATTTACCCTTCGCGTGATTTATGATGCCAATGGTAATAAAGAGTGGGATTCTGGAAATTTCTTAGAAAGACGACAGCCCGAAGAAGTGATTTATTTTCCCAAAGAAATTGATGTTCGCGGCAATTGGGATGTGGATCAAACTTTTGATTTGTCGAGGTAATAAGGTCGATGATAGAGCTGTTTCTTTTTAATCCACGTAAGTTTCGCGTAAAATACTTTTTACTTTTAAAGTTTCATTTTCTGTCAAACTTCCTATATTTTTTATAATTCGTTTTCTGTCAACAGTTCTAATCTGGTCAAACACAATCCAGCCTTTTTTATTATCATGATTTATTTCAACTCTTGTTGGATACTTTTTTGAACTGCTTGTCATAGGAGCAACAACAATAGTTTGTAAATATTTATTCATTTCATTTGGTGAAATAACAACACACGGTCGCGTTTTTTTCATTTCACTTCCAATTGTAGGATCAAGATTTACTAAAACGATTTGATATTGTTTTAAATCCATTCTTCAAGATTTTCGTCTTCAAAGACATCATTAATCAATAATTTATCATCTCCATTTTCATTCATTTTTTTGAATGCTGATTCCCAACCATTTCTTGGTTCTGATTTGGGCTTAAGAATGATAAAACCTTTCTCAAGTATGAGTTCAACTTTGTCTGTTATATTATATTTCTCAAGTAATGTTTTCGATAAACGAATTCCTTTAGAATTTCCGATTGGTATTATTGGAATGTCCATAATGATTAATTTAGTGATTACAAAGTTATTACTTTATTTGTAACAACCAATAGGTTTTTCTATGGATTTTTTTTACAGCTTTGAGAGGTAACTGCTAATAGCTAAATTGTAAACGCATCGCGATCGTTCAAAAACCCAAACTTTTTTCGGGTTGCAACCAATGTGTTTTTGTTTAAAGTAGTAATAAAAACACCTTCGGTTTCTTGAGGTTCGATCAGGTAATTTCCTAATTCATCAATCGCTTGAGAATGCCCTGGATAATCGTGTTTGTTTGGGTCTTCACCAATTCTATTTACTCCAATAGTATAACACATGTTTTCAATAGCTCGTGCTTTTAATAGGGCGTCCCAAGCATTAATTCTAGGTTTGGGCCAATTGGCAACATAAATTAATACGTCATACTCTTCGGTATTTCTAGCAAAAACTGGAAAGCGTAAATCGTAGCAAATCAGCGGACAAATTTTAAATCCTTTGTAATCAATTAGCAATTTTTGAGTTCCCGAAGTGTAGGCTTTATCCTCGCCAGCTAGCGTAAACAAGTGTTTTTTGTCGTAGGTTTTGATTTCTCCTGATGGGAAAACAAACACCAACCGATTATAGAAACTCCCGTTTTCTTCAATTACCAAACTTCCTGTAATTGCCGAATTTTTGGCTTTCGCCAATGCTTGTAACCACAAAACCGTTTCGCCTTGCATGACCTCAGCAACGGCTTTTGGATTCATAGTAAACCCAGAAGTGAACATTTCTGGAAGGACAATCAAATCGATAGTTTCATTAATAGAATTGATTTTTTCTTCGAAATAATTCCAATTCTGTTTTGGGTTTTCCCAAAGTAATGGCGCTTGGATTAAGGCAATTTTCATAGGCTATTTCACAAAGTTACTCAAAGTAAACACAGCGATTCACGGAGTTATATTTAAATAAAAAAATATATTAAAAATTGTTTCACAAAGTTACGCAAAGCAAACGCAGCGTTTCACAAAAATTATTTAATGGTTATTTCATCAATGAAAATAAAGGCATCGCCACCGGCACCTTGGTGCCAATCGGGAAGTTTGCCAAAATTGTAAGCTTTCACTTTAACGTATTTTGCTTTAAGTTCTTGAGCCGATTTATATTCGAAATTCTCAATTTTGTTTACTGAGTATCTTGGACTGATTGAATTATTTACACTTCCTACCAAGGTGAAATTTACGTTATCATTCGACACATAATAGTCGACTTTCGTTGGCATTAAAATCCACGAGCCCGAATCTTGCAGAAAAGTCGCACTGAAATTAGAAACGTTTTTCTCGGTTTGTAAATCTATAATCGCTTCAAAATCCTGACTTTGATACCCTTGCCACTCGCCTTTTCGCCAGTTTTCAGATCCGTTAATTCCGTCGATAATTCCTTCATCGCCTCCGGCAGTATATTGCGGATTGTATTTTGATTTTATCTCGATGGAGTAATTATTTGGTTTTTTGAAGAATTGGGCTGAAACTGTTGCGCTTTGACCGTTATCATTTTTAATATAGGCTTGAATTGTTGAAGAAGCTTCAATATAAAATGGTTTTATGTAGGGAACATAAGTCATTTTTATAGTTGAATAATCAACGCCCTTTTCAAAAACTATATAGTATATTTTATCTGTTGGGTTTTGTGAAAGTAGGTCAACCGACATTTTATCTTTAAACGCTTTGCCCTCGGATTGAATTAATGGAGCTGGAATTATTTCATCATAAGAATAACCTACAGCAATGTCTTTGTAATTACTATTTATGCCAAAATTTTCCATTGCTCTAACAGGCATTTTTTTGGAAATTTCTTTGGTTGTTTGGTCTTCAAAATTAACTTTGATAGAATCAAAACTAGATTGCGTTACGCTCCATTGGGGTATTCCAGGCGTCACCGCATAAATCCCCAACGAACTCAACACATACCAAGCGCTCATTTGTCCGCAGTCTTCATTTCCAATTAATCCGTCAGGGGCATTTTTGTAGAAATTATCTAAAATATAATGCACTTTTTCGGTGGTCTTTTCTGGCTTCCCAACATAATTGTACAAATACGCCATGTGATGACTCGGCTCGTTTCCGTGCGCATATTGACCTATTAATCCCGTAACATCGGCTTGCTCGCGACCCGTAGTTTTACTTTCGCTGTTGAACATTTCGTCGAGTTTGGCTTCAAATTTTGCTGCCCCGCCATAGGCTTCAATCAAACCAGGAATATCTTGAGGTACGAAAAACGAATATTGCCACGAGTTGCCTTCGGTAAAATTATTGTTGATTTCCTTTGGATCGAATGGCTTGTTCCAACCGCCGTTTTTCTTTGGTCGCATGAAACCGGCATTCCAATCGAAGACATTTTTCCAACTCTGGGAGCGTTTCATAAAATAATTGTAGTCTTCTTTTTTGTTCAAAATTTCTGCCATTTGTGCAATACACCAATCGTCATAAGCATATTCCAATGTTTTTGAAACGCTTTCGTGTTCGTCGTCCATCGAAATAAATCCTTGTCGTTTATACGCGTCCAAACCTAAATGATCGAGCATGGCTGAATGTTTAGCGGCTTCAAAACACTTTTCGTAATCGAACCCTTTGATGCCTTTTGCCATCGCATCGGCCATCACCGAAACCGAATGGTAACCAATCATACAATCGGTTTCATTGGAAGCCAATTCCCAAACCGGCAATCTTCCGCCTTGCTCGTATTGCATTAAAAACGTATTGATAAAATCGGCAGTTCTTTTTTTGTCAATCAACGTATAAAGCGGGTGTGCAGCGCGAAAGGTATCCCAAAGTGAAAAAACAGAATAGTAATCAAATCCTTCGGCAACATGAATTTTGTTGTCTCTGCCGCGGTATTTTTTATCTATATCTTGTGCAATATTCGGCTGCATCATGGTGTGGTATAAAGCCGTGTAGAAAATGGTTTTTTTATCTTTATTGTCCGATGTAATTTGGATTTTCGACAATTCAGATTTCCATTTTTGCTCCGCTTCCTTTTTTACTTTTTCAAAATCCCAGCCTTTTATTTCGGAACTGTTTCCTTTTGCTCCTTCATATCCGGTTGGCGATAGCGACACTTTCACCAGGATTTTTTCGCCTTTTTTGACTTGTTTGGAAAAGCAAATTGCTGTTTGTGTTCCGCCGATATATTCGTTTTCTGGAGAGTGCATGTAATCGCCGTTGCTACGAATATCGGTAACTTTCATAGGCGCGCTAAACTCAATTCGAGCGAATACAATTTGGTTTTTTGCCCAAGCTTCGCTCTCTCTTCTCACTTCGATTGTGGTACTATTGATTACATGAACTTCGCCGCCCAACAATAAATCGCGGTGGTTTAAGTCGAGGACAATATTGGCTTGACCGGCAGTATTAAAAGTATATTCATGAAAGCCAATTCGAGTTGAAGCCGTTAAACGAACATCGATATTGTGTTTGTCTAATTTCACAGCATAAAATCCGGCGCTTGCTTTTTCATTTTGATGGGAAAATTTTGAAGAATAGACTTTATTATCCAGTGATGCTTTTCCCATGAAAGTCATGATCATAATATCGCCAAAATCCGAACATCCAGTTCCGTTTAAATGCGTGTGGGAAAAACCGTAAATAGTTTCATCCGAATAATGGTACCCGGAACAACCGTCCCAACTGCCATCAATTCGGGTATCGGGCGACAATTGCACCATTCCAAAGGGAAGCGTTGCGCCGGGAAACGTGTGTCCGTGACCGCCAGTTCCTATAAATGGGTTTACATATTGATTAAGATTTTGCCCTAAGGCAAACGAAGAAATTAGTAGAATTAAAAAAGAAAATGATGCTTTCATTTAAAATGATTTTACATCAAATATAGAAAAATAAAGTAAGAGTTTTGGGTTGGTGAAGATTTTGAATTAGTTTTTGAAAAACAATAAAAAAAAAGAGTTGTTATAAAAATAACAACTCTTGAATTTTAGGATTACCTATGGTACCAAGTATGAGTACCTCCTGAGGCGCAACATTTTGATGCACTTGGAGATGAACTTGATGTTAAATATACCTCAGCGTCACAATTTCTGCAGGTATAGTTAAAATTTCCCGCTTTACCACAAAACTGATAGTTGTGGGTCCCTGAAGAACTTTTACAGCCATTTTCCCATGGTGCTGAAGTTGCTTTTTTAGTTTTGCAACAAGTGGAACATAAATACCAGTTTTCGTCGCCTGAGTTTTTGTTATAATTTTTTGATGAATAATCATTTGTAAAAGATACAATTACAAAAGATACCAATAGGGTAAATGGAATAATTAGTTTTTTCATTTTATATAAATTTTGGTTAATAATATTCTTATGCTATTTCAAATAATAGGTTTGTTCTCCAGCCTCTCCTCGGCCAACAATTAGTTTATCTCTATAAACACGGAACCCAAAATTACTTCCGCTTTCTGCACTCATTCCATATAGGTCAGCGAAATTTCCATATGCTGTAATTTCAACATTTATAAAATAAAATCTATCGCCATAATTATTTTTCACTTTTATACCATAGGTATTATAGGATGAAATATAACCATATTCAATTTCTAGTTTAGTCGCCGAATTATAATATACCTTACCCTCCATAAAAGAAGTTACAGAACCTTGATCTCTAAATTTTAAATTTTGTGCATTCCCTAAATAGGTGCTCAAGAATAAAAAAGAGAAAATTAATAGCTTTTTCATAATTTTTTGATTTTTAATTATTTATCAAATTTAACCTATTTATTTTTAATAAATACAATTATATTGTTCTTTTAGTTAACGTATGTGTTTCGTTATTAAACGTTTAAATTCTAATCCAACTTCATATTGCGGCACTTGATAAATAATAAAACCAACCCTTTTTTCGTTAATTAAAAATACAATAATTTAAATTGGTTAATTATGAAAAGAATTAAAATTTATACATTGGTTGTTGTAGTGGTACTTTTATTAAGCAATAGTATTACGGCACAAAAAGAAGTGAAAATAGGAAATCAAACCTGGATGGGTGAGAATTTAAATGTCAATAAATTTCGAAACGGAAATGTAATTCTGCAAGCGCAAACTGCAGAGCAATGGGAAAAAGCAGGCTTTACAAAACAACCCGCTTGGTGTTACTATGAAATGGAAACTAAAAATGGAAAAATTTATGGAAAGCTTTACAATCGCTTTGCTTTGTATGACCCAAGAGGCTTAGCGCCAAAGGGCTGGCGATTACCAAGCGATAAAGATTGGGAAATTCTAACTGCAGAATTGGGGGGAGCTGAAGTGGCTGGTGCCAAATTAAAGTCGGCTAGCGCTTGGATTGAAGATAAAAAACTAGAAGATCCTTATGGATTTAATGCCTTACCTGGCGGGTGGCGCGATGTAGGATTTGGAGGATTGGAAGATTCTTGCACTTGGTGGTCAAAAAATTCCGAAACCCTTGAAGACGATACTCGTTATTATAATCTATCCAAAGGGACAGACCATTTGATGAACTATTCCACCAGTTGGATAATGGGGTATTTTGTTAGGTGTGTAAAGGAGTGATTTTTAGAAAATTATAATAAATATAAAACCCTAATTACTTATTATATAAGAAATTAGGGTTTTGTGGTGGTCCCACTTAATGTAAATCGATTTCACAAAATGTTTGCCAACGATATTTTTAAGATTCAAAAATCCGAGATTCAATATATTGGGAAAGTTGAACATCAAAATCTAGAAGATGAGGAATTACCTTTTTAATTTATCCAGTTAAAATTTCAATAATAGCAAACATTTTATTTTCCCGAACCCTTACAACGACTACAAAGTTCAAATCTATCTCCATGACATATCGTACAAGTGCCATTATCATCACACCAGCCAGGACAATCTTCCTTACCTCGTCTACATGAAGCAAAGCAAGTACCAGTACCTTTACAAGTATTGCAAGGCTTATAGCCAGGCCTTAAAATATACCTACCGTTTTTGTAGGTTCTTGTAGATGGGTCAAAATCTTGAATATAATGACCTTTTGAATCATATGGCTTACACATTGAACAAACACTATTATTAGAAGAATTAGAGCCAGAAGAAGTATTACTTGAGGAATATGATGAGCCTGTAGAACTTGAACCTGAATTTTTTAACATCGTAGAAACTAACCCCATCGTAAATTGTACTTGAGCTAAAGCATTATTATTAAGTGAATTAAATTCAACTAATTGAGATTTTGTCATAGGACCACCAATCCAATCTTCTACTATGCTTTTAGTCTCACTAATTTTTTCTTTTACTAAGATTTTATAATTATTAGATTTTGAATTACCTAAAAGTGAACTAATCATTTTTTTAGTATAAACATCAGTATAAATTTTTGTAAACAAGTCTTCTAATCTAGAAGCAATATTTTTTCCGTCCACACTTAAGTCTTCTAATTTTGAAATCGGGAATTTGTTAATGCCTGAATTTTGAAGATTTTTAGAAGCGATTGGCGTATCATCTTGTTGATTGATATTACCCCCGTTTTGACGAGCATTCAATTCCTCTTGGACTCTCATATTTAATGTAAAAAAAGTTTCAGAATTTGAAGGGTAATCAAATTTAAATCTAGTAATCGTTGGTTTAGTTTTTCCAACTCCACTAGCATCCGCAGTTAAAACTAATATATCGTTATCAATTTTGAATTTACCATATGCAACTCTATTATTATCTGCTATTTTGGTTTTCCAAAGTGTTTTTCTATATTCTAAATCGTATGCGAAAAGAGTATTTCCACCATCTTCGACACATAAAACAATGTTTTCTAAATTATTAAATTCAAATATACCATCTGGAACTCCAAAATATAGTTCATCATTCTTAAAAATAAAAGTTCCCATATTATTCATTATATTAAAATATGAATATTTACCAGAGGGAGAAAAACCAATGTTTCCAATCTCATTTCCAAGAGCAATACCAGAATTAGCTGATTTATATGAAATAATTTTTTTAATGAATTTTAAGCTATCAAGACTATAGCGATTAAAAAAAATAGAATCTCTAGAGTATTCTCCTAATGCAATTTGATTTGTATTTTCATTAATAGAATATTTACTAATAAATCTATTAACTAGTTTAAGTGATGTAATTAATTTACCATCAAAAGATTGAATTTTTATTTCGGAGCTTGCATTGTTAGAATCAAAATTACCAGAATTATTGTGGGTAATAATTAAATTATTGTCTGTTACAAGTTTCCCTAATTTACTTCTATTTAAAATATTACTTTCTTCTTCACCAGAAACGCTACTTACAACACCTGTTGGAATATCTATTTTTACAACTTTTTTCACCTTTAATACAGTTTTGTATGCATAAAATGATTTGTAATCAGAAGAAAATTGTAAAAATTGCCCCAGTGGGTCATTATAACTTCCAAACTCACGAACTATGATGTTTTTTTCGACATCATACAATGCAAAACACGATTTACCCATTAAATTTTGATTCACTTTTTTTACAATTGGATAAAGCTTAAGTGATGTGTTTGGAATCTCAAAAGGTTGTCCAAAATTAGTTTCTATTGGGTAATTAGAGTTTTTCCACTCACTAAATAAAGGGAATGTTTTTTCGTAAATTTTTGTTGGTTCGGGAATGTTAAAGTAATCAGGGGAATTACCAACATAATTACCATCAACATAATTATTGACTGTCACATACTTGTATGGCTCTAAACCAATATAACGACCATTTAATTTTCCGTTAACATAAGGTCCAATAAAAGTATTTTGACTATCCGCAAATTTGTATTCAACTATACCATTTTGTAGTATATTATTATTAAAAGTCCCTTTTATACTACTTCCTTGACTAAAAGTTAACTTTCCAATTCCATCAGCCATACCGTTAATACAATTTCCTGAATATTTTACACCGCTGGGCGTTAATGACAAAGGATTTACATTACATGTTGTTTCATTTTTATTTACTAAAACTATAGAATTATGCTGCCCGTAGCAAAAAACGCTTAATAAAATTATAAGTAATTGATAATATTTAGTTTTCATTATTTGTAATTAAAAAGTTCATCAAATATAATAATTTTCTAATTGATTATTTTTAGAGTTATTAAATATTGATTTTCAATTATTTAATATATTAACTTATATTTTAATTCAACGTTTTATTAACTTAATAACATTCTAAAGAGGTTCGCTTTTCATCAAAAATAACGGTATAAAAAAAGTTGAGCACGGTGTTATGCTCAACTTTTTGCTCAACTTTTTAATAAGAAACCCTTGTAAATACTGATACTTACAAGGGTTTTGATGTGGTCCCACTTGGAATCGAACCAAGCACCTACTGATTATGAGTCAGTTGCTCTAACCGAATGAGCTATAGGACCTTTAACGAGGTGCAATATTACTACTATTTTTGATTCTCTGCAAATCTTTTTGAAAGGGATTCCGGATTACTTTCCGAATAAATTCAAACCATAAAGCAATTTACTTCATTTCCTGACACAGCTCTATCAAAACGCCATTGGTGGTTTTTGGATGAAGAAAAGCCACTAATTTATTGTCGGCGCCTTTCTTTGGAACTTCATTTAAAACTACAAAACCTTCCGCTTTTAATCGCGCTATTTCTGAAACGATGTCTTCCACATCAAATGCGATGTGGTGAATTCCCTCGCCCTTTTTCTCAAGGAATTTAGCAATTGGACTCTCCGGATTCGTTGCTTCCAGCAATTCAATTTTGTTAGGCCCATTCATAAAAAAGGAAGTTTTAACGCCTTCGCTTTCTACCAATTCCGATTTATAGGCTGGGGCGCCAAAGAGTTTTTCGAATACTAAATTCGAAACTTCAAGGCTTTTTACCGCAATTCCAATGTGTTCAATTTTTCTCATTTTAAATGCAATTTGATCGAACAAAGATAAAAAACTTTATCGCTTTGCACCTTTGAAACGCTAGAACTCAAAAAAATTGTATTTTTGCACTATGGAAACAAATAGACAGAAAAAAATAGGTGGCGTAATCCAAAACGATTTGGTGGATATTTTGCAAGGTGAAATTCGTAAAAATGGAATTTCCAACTTGATTATTTCCGTGTCAAAAGTGGTCGTGACTTCTGATTTATCGGTTGCAACCGTTCATTTAAGCATTTTCCCACAAGAAAAAGCCGCAGAAACATTGGCCGCAATAAAATCCAATACCAAATTAATAAAACACGATTTGTCTCAGCGCGTACGACTACAATTGAGAAAAGTACCTAATTTAACTTTCTTCATTGACGATTCCCTAGACTATATCGAAAAGATTGATAACGCCTTGGCGGCAAAAGAAAATCCGATCGAAAACCGCGATCTTTTAGAAAAACGAAGAGCAACCTAAATTGAACTTCCCTTATTACATAGCCAAGCGCTACCTGAAAAGTGCCAATAAAAATAATGCAATCAACATTATTAATGGCATTGCTTCGCTTGGAATTATTGTAAGCTCGATGGTATTATTTGTAGTATTATCGATTTTTAGTGGGTTGGTAAATTTCAGTTTGTCGTTCAGTAATGACTTCGACCCCGATTTAAAAATCAATAGCACTTTAGGAAAATCCTACACCATTTCACCTACACAAGAGCAAAAAATTAATGCTATTGATGGTGTGGCATCTTTCAGTAAAATAGTTGAGGAACGAGCACTTTTTATGTTTGATGGAAAAGAGCAATTTTCTTATTTGAAAGGTGTTGATTCTTCGTTTACCAAAGTAAGCAACGTTCAAAAAAGCTTGTTCAACGGACAATGGCTAAGTCCAAACACTTCGCAAGTGGTCGTGGGATATGGGATTTCTCAAAAGTTATCGCTTGGAATTTTCGATTTCAATAATCCGTTTGAGGTATTTGCACCAAAACCAGGAAAAGGAACTATAGAAAACCCTGACGATGCTTTTGTAAAAATCGGATTAAACCCTGTTGGAATTTACGCCGTAAGCGAAGATTTAGATTCTAAATATGTCTTTGCAGATATTGGTGTGGCACGAGAATTACTTGGTTTTCAACCCAACCAAATCACGACATTGGAATTAAAATTAAAACCCAATGCCGACGAAGATAAAGTAAAAGAGCAGCTACAAAATATCTTAAACAATAAAATTACCATTAAAAACAGAGCGCAACTCAATGACGCTTTGTACAAAATGCTTAATACTGAAAATACCGCGATTTATTTGCTGTTTACCCTTGTGATTATTCTTACCCTATTTACCCTAGCGGGAGCAATTATCATGATGATTTTAGACAAACGCGGGAATTTAAAAACGCTCTATAATTTAGGAACAGAAGTTAAAGATTTAAGAAAAATATTCCTCCTTCAAGGGACTTTGCTGAGTGTTTTGGGAGGTCTTTTTGGACTTTTTATAGGAATTATTTTGGTGTTAATCCAACAGCAATTTGAAGTAATTATGATTACGCCTTCACTAGCGTATCCAGTGGATTTCCTGTTTAAAAATGTGGTAATTGTTTTAGGAACAATCATCTCGTTGGGCTTCATCGCTTCGTTGATTGCGAGTAGCCGTGTGAGTAAGAAATTATTGGAATAGTTTAAAACTGATATTCCGCATAAACGTCCTCAATTTCATTTAAGGCGGCAAATAATTCCTCGGGAGTACTTAGCGTTACTAATTTTTGACGGTGTTCTTTAAAAGATTGAATCCCTTTAAAATAATTGGCATAATGCGGTCTAGTTTCTACAATTCCGAGTCGTTCCCCTTTCCAATCCATCGCCCAAGTGAGGTGATTTCGCACTGCTTCCACTCGGTTAACCACCGTTGGTTTAGCCAAATGTTCTCCGGTTTCTAAATAGTGTTTTATCTCATTAAAAATCCATGGGTAACCAATGGCAGCGCGACCAATCATAATTCCGTCCACACCGTATTCATTTTTAAATTTTAGTGCTTTTTCAGGAGAATCGATGTCGCCGTTTCCGAATATCGGCATGGTAATTCTAGGGTTGTTTTTCACTCTGGCAATGTGCGACCAGTCGGCTTGCCCTTTGTACATTTGGGCGCGTGTTCGAGCATGAATGCTTAAGGCTGCCACGCCAATGTCTTGTAATCTTTCCGCAACCTCATCTATATTTATGGAAGAATCGTCCCATCCCAAACGCGTTTTTACGGTTACCGGCAAATCGGTGCTGTCGATAACGGCTTGCGTTAATCGAATCATCAAATCGACATCTTTCAGTACTCCAGCTCCAGCGCCTTTGCAAACGACTTTTTTTACGGGACACCCGAAATTAATATCGATAATATCAGGATTTACGGTGCTAACAATTTTTGAGGAAAGCGCCATGGCTTCTTCATCACCACCAAAAATTTGAATTCCAACAGGGCGTTCATAATCGAAAATATCCAATTTCATGCGGCTTTTAATGGCGTCGCGAATCAATCCTTCCGAAGAAATAAATTCAGAATACATTAAATCGGCTCCGTGTTGCTTGCACAATCTACGAAATGGCGGATCGCTAACGTCTTCCATTGGCGCGAGAAGTAACGGGAAATCGGGTAATATTATGTTGCCTATTTTTGGCATAATTGAAATATTTTTGCAAAGATAGCGGTTTTAAGAGAATAGAAAATAGAATATATCATAAAGACCAATTTCAACTATTTGAAAGTGCTGAATTTAAACTATATTTGCAGATTAATTGCGTGAGGGATAGCAGTGAAAATCCCACGCTTTTTTGCGTGGATTGCAACGAATAGCCCGACCCGGAGTTTTTACGGAGGGTCACGCCCAGAAATAAATTCAGGGTAAACCAAATAAAATTGACACAAACAAAGCATGAAACACATAAGGAATTTTTGCATTATTGCACACATCGACCACGGGAAAAGTACGCTTGCCGACCGATTATTGGGGGCTACCCAAACGGTTACGGCTCGTGAGGAGAAGGCGCAATTGCTGGATAATATGGACTTGGAGCGCGAGCGTGGGATTACCATTAAAAGTCACGCGATTCAAATGGAGTACAAATACAAAGGCGAAGATTATATTTTGAATTTGATTGATACTCCCGGCCACGTTGATTTTTCCTATGAAGTTTCTCGGTCTATTGCCGCTTGTGAAGGCGCACTTTTGATTGTTGATGCGGCACAAAGTATTCAAGCACAAACGATATCCAATTTGTATTTGGCGCTAGAAAACGACTTAGAGATTATTCCTGTTTTAAATAAAGTAGATTTGCCAAGTGCTAATCCTGAAGAGGTTAGCGATGATATTGTAGATTTATTAGGTTGTAAAATAGACGAAATTATTCACGCTTCGGGTAAAACGGGTTTGGGTGTGGAGAATATTTTAGCTGCCATAATTGAAAGAATTCCTCCTCCAAAAGGGAATCTTGACGAACCTTTACAAGCCTTAATTTTTGACTCCCACTACAATCCGTTTCGTGGGATTGAAGTTATTTTTCGTGTGAAAAACGGACAAATTAAAAAAGGTCAGAAAATAAAATTCATGGCTACCGGAAACGAGTATTTTGCCGATGAAATTGGTACTTTGAAATTAAATCAAGTGCCAAAACAAGTGATTTCTGCTGGTGATGTGGGCTATTTAATTTCTGGTATAAAAGAGGCGAAAGAAGTAAAAGTAGGTGATACTTTAACCGATGCGAAAACGCCAACTACCAATATGATTACAGGATTTGAAGATGTAAAACCGATGGTTTTTGCTGGAATTTATCCTGTAGATACAGAAGATTTTGAGGAATTGCGAAACTCCATGGAAAAATTACAATTGAACGATGCTTCGTTGGTTTTTGCTGCTGAAAGTTCTGCTGCCTTAGGATTTGGTTTCCGTTGTGGATTCTTAGGAATGTTGCACATGGAAATTATTCAAGAACGCTTGGAACGGGAGTTTGATATGACCGTAATTACAACGGTTCCTAACGTTTCTTACTTGGCTTACACCAAAAAAGAGCCTGAAACACCAATTGTAGTTAATAATCCATCGGACTTGCCAGAGCCTTCAAAATTGGAACGCGTAGAAGAGCCGTATATCAAAGCAACCATTATTACCAAAGCTGATTTTGTGGGTAATGTGATGAGTTTGTGTATTGAAAAAAGAGGGGTAATTACCAATCAAACGTATTTGACTACGGAACGAGTAGAATTGAATTTTGATATGCCTTTGGCAGAAATAGTATTTGATTTTTACGACCGATTGAAAACCGTTTCTAAAGGGTATGCGTCTTTTGATTATTCACCAATTGGTATGCGAACTTCGAAATTAGTTAAACTAGATGTGTTGTTAAACGCACAATCTGTAGATGCACTTTCGGCGTTAATTCATGAAAGTAACGCGTACAACATTGGTAAAAAAATGTGTGAAAAATTACGTGAATTGATCCCAAGACAGCAATTTGATATTCCAATTCAAGCAGCAATTGGAGCAAAAATCATTGCTCGTGAAACGATAAAAGCATTGCGTAAAGACGTTACTGCCAAATGTTACGGTGGTGATATTTCCCGTAAACGTAAATTATTGGAAAAACAGAAAAAAGGAAAAAAACGCATGCGATTGGTTGGAAACGTTGAGATTCCTCAAGAAGCTTTCATGGCGGTTTTGAAGTTGAATGACTAGTATAAATGGCTCCGTGCCACACAATGATATAGTGAAACCTGATGATGAAAATTGTCAGGTTTTTTATTTTCTTAAAATAAAATTTAGATGGTTTACGTTAAATAAAAAAGCGTAACTTTAACTCAATAAAAACAACGCCATGAAAATTAAGTGTTTCATATTGTTCTTTCTATTGACATTGAAATCATTTTCTCAAGGCATTGTTGTGGACACTACATCCCTAAGTATCCCACAATTAGTTCATACTGTTTTAATGCCCAACTCCTGTTCTAACGAAACTAATTTTGTTTATTCTTCACGACGTGGAATAGGAAAATTCACTAATACAAATCCGTTATTTCCCTTTCCGAACGGAATTATTATTCGAAATGGAGTTGCAAAATATACTGAAGGCCCCTATACTGGACTCAATTTGAGCAGTCAAATAAACAACTCAGGGGATCCCAATTTACAGGTAATTAGTAATAGTAGTTTGCAAACTGGAGCAATAACCGATGTGGGTTTTATCCAATTTGATTTTACCCCAATATCTAGCAGTTTTAGTTTTGATTTTGTTTTTGCCTCCAATGAATATGGTCAATACCAATGCGGATTCAGCGATGTTTTTGCGTTTATTTTAACCGACTTAACAACAAATATTCAAACCAATTTAGCCGTAATTCCAAGTACAACAACTCCGGTTTCTGTAAAAAATATTAGAAATTCAGCTTATAATAGTTTGTGTACTTCAAATAATCCGAGTTTATTTGATCGCTATAATGTTGCTAATCCAGCAACCTCAGCAATTAATATGAAAGGGGAAACGGTATTGTTAAACGCTTCATCGCCAGTGATTCCGAATAGAACGTATAGAATAAAATTAGCTATTGGAGATTATTTTGATGGAAGTTTCGATTCTGCAGTATTTATAAAAGGCGGTAATTTTACAACCTACACTAATTTAGGTCCTGATAAAGCCATTTGCCAAGGAGAAAATGTGGTTTTAATAAGTGGAATAAATCCCCCTTATTCCATTTCTTGGACACTAAATGGTTCTATTATTGCTGGGCAAAATGGAACCACGCTTACTGTAAATCAGCCAGGAACCTACGGCGTTATTGGAACGCTGCCTAATACAGGCTGTCAAATTACAGATGAAATCATTGTTTCTGATCTCTCAATGAGCTCTTTAAATAATTTATCTGTTTGTAATTCTGGAGCAGCAACTTATCAATATGATTTAACGCAAAACACTATTGCTACGTTAGGGTTGAACCCAGCGGAATATTCCATTTTGTACTTTGGATCTTTGGCTGCAGCCAATGCTAATTCGCCTCAAATTCCAGCCAATCAACTGACATCTTATACAAGTGCAGGCGGACAAACGATCTATGTGAAAGTGATGCATTTGACCAACGGAAATTACATTTGTAGCAACTTATTATCTTTTGATTTATTGGTAAACGCGCCATTTAGTGCATTATCCCCGAACAATATTCCGCTTTGCGCCGATGCTGCAGGAAGCACAACAACGGATTTAACTGGGCAAAATAATTTTATTTTAAATGGACAGCTTAGCGCTAATTATACCATTAGTTACTTTAGCTCTCAGGCAGATGCTCAAAATAATACCAATCCAATACAAACTCCGACGGCATTTGTAACCACTTTAGCTCAATCCCCACAAACGGTTTGGGTGAGAATGAATTCTGTTACAAATACTATGTGTTTTGATGTAACTAGTTTCACAATTACTGTATTTCCAAAACCATTAGTCGATACAATTCCAAGTGCAATTGAATGTCATAGTTATTTTTTACCTGTAATTACCAATGGTAATTATTTTACTGGCACCAATGGGACTGGAACAATGCTTCACGCTGGTGATGAAATTCTTGTACAGGGCACTTATTATATTTTTAATGGCCCCACGGCACAGGGATGTAAAAATGAAAGCACCTTTACGGTAACTTTAGTGGATCAAATTGTATTCCCTTTAACTGGATGTGGAGGATATATAATTCCCTCTCCAGTAATTGGGAACTTTTACACTGGGCCGGGAGGAACTGGAACACAATTAGCCAGTGGTTCTACATTAAATAGCAGCCAAACGATTTATTACTATGCGGTTATAAATGGTGTTGTATGTAGAGATGAAGCATTAAATATTACCGTTTTCACTTTACCCGCAGTTGATACGTTGCAAAATGTAACCACATGTAATAGTTATGTTTTGCCAACAATTGTAAACGGTGGTTTCTATACTTTGTCAGGCGGACAAGGGACACACTTATTTACAGGCAATACAATAAATACTTCTCAAACCGTTTATATTTATTCCAATGATGGGCGATGTTCAAATGAAACTTCATTTGTAGTAACTATTATTAATACCTCCATTTATTCAACTGTTATTAGCTGTGGTAGTTTTACTTTACCTGCAATAACCCTTGGAAATTATTTCACCCAACCAATGGGTGCTGGAACTATAATTCCTGCGGGAACAATTATTACCTCTTCGCAAGTGGTTTATTATTATGCGCCAACAACTACTACACCAAATTGTACCGATTTGTCAAATTATAATATTACCATTCTTCCATTGCCGGTTATTGATGCTCCTGCAAATCGTTTAGAATGTGAAAGTTATGTTTTACCTACTTTAACAAATGGAAATTATTTTAGTTCTTCAGGAGGCGTTGGCGCATTAGCTTCAGGCGCTGTGATTTCTTCAACTCAAACACTATATGTGCAAGCAAGTTCAAATTTTGGTTGTACAAATGAAAATTCTTTTACCATTACAATTCGACAAAAACCAGTAGTTGATATTTTTACAGATGTATTTACTTGTTCTGATTTTACGCTTCCTCCACTAACGAATGGAAATTATTATACTGCTCCAAATGGCCCAAATGGAACCGGAAGTTTAATTCCATTTGGAACTATAATTAATACAAGTCAAAGGATTTATATTTATAATGCTTGGCCCGATTTTCCTTCCTGTAACAATGAAAGTTTCTTCAATATAGACTACAGTGCTATTGATGTTGGAACCTTTGCAGATGTAAATGCATGTGATCGATATACTCTCCCAGCTCTCACTCTTGTAGGTGCGGGTTACTATTCTCAACCCAATGGAGTAAATCCAATTGCGGCAGGAACAGTAATTACAACATCTCAAAGAGTTTATGTTTATAAAAAGGTTGGAACCCGATTAACTTGCTCCGATGAAGCCGATTTTATGGTGAATATATCCAACACTCCTGTTTTACCAAATTATGCAAATGTTTCGGGTTGCGGAAATTATATTTTAGGAGCATTGCCTCCGGGAGCAAATTATTTTTCTGGCCCTAATGGTTCTGGAACTGCTTATGCGGTTGGACAAAGCATTACCAATACGCAACAGATTTATGTTTACTCTGAATCACCAACAAATTCAACTTGTTATACTCAGCAACCTTTTACAATTTCAATCTTTCCATTTAAAAATCTTCTTATTAATGGTGGGGCTATTTGTGTTGACAATATAACCGGAGCGCTAATTCAATCTTGTATATTAACCTCTGGGTTAAACCCAATAACTTATACCGTTAATTGGTATTTAAATGGCGTTTTAATGGGTACTGGCCCCAATTATAATGCTGTTCAAGAAGGAACTTATGATGTTGTAATCGTAAAAAACACCCCTATTGTTGCTCCAGATTGTGGTTATAATCCTACCACAGTAACGGTAGTGAAATCGAGCGCACCTATTGCAAATTTAACCGTTTCGGGAGTATTTGATGATGTTATTGATGTTACTGTAAATATTACTGGAGGTTTTGGAACTTATGAATTTCAAATGGATAATGGTTCCTTCCAATCAAGTCCAATATTTTACGATGTTCCTTCCGGAATGCATACTTTTAATATCAAAGATACTAAAGGAAATTGCAGTAGGATTTCATTGATTGCCCACATCATTAAATATCCAAATTATTTTACTCCAAATGGCGATAGCTACCATGATACTTGGAATATTACCGATTTGTCTTTTCAGTCTGATGCCTTTATTTACATTTACGACCGCTATGGAAAATTCATAAAAGAATTAAAAACCAACGGCCCGGGTTGGGATGGAAATTTAAATGGAAATCCTTTGCCGTCAAGCGATTATTGGTTTCAGGTTTTTTACAAATACAATAATTCGCCACAGGTATTCAAATCGCACTTTAGTTTGAAACGATAACTACAGTTTTTTTATCACATAAGTAACCATTCCCCAAATAATCAATTGGTTTTCTTCAGTCACTTTTATAGGAGAATAACTAGGATTTTCTGGCATTAGATAAAGGCAATCTTGCTCTACAAGAATTCGTTTTACGGTGAATTCTCCGTCTATAAAACAAATAGCGATTTTGTTGTTTTGAGGTTCTAAACTTCGGTCAACAACTAACACATCTTTGTCGTTTATTCCTGCGTCAATCATAGAATTCCCTTTCACTTTTATGTAAAAAGTAGCCAATGGATTTTCGCTTAATTCTTTATTTAAGTCGATACTAGTTTCCATGAAATCGGCAGCTGGAGATGGAAATCCGGCCGAAACACCTTCTTTTACAAAAGGAATTCTTAAATCACTTTCAAAATCGGGAAGGAAAAAAGTGAGTTTGTTGTTTTTCTTTATTGACATTTTACCTCAAGAATATCGTTGAAATTAGTAGTGTATTTTGGTGACAAATGATTTTGTCGCATGTTCCAAGTAAGATTCAAATTTTGCGATGCCAGCTTGACTTTTTTATCGCCCATTTTTTTATTCAGAAAATCCATCGAACGCATTAAAGCCAAATGTTTCGGGTTTTCTTCTTCAAATAATTGAAATTGCTTTTGATCTTCAGGGATGAATTCAGTTACAATTACACCTGCTTTTTTAAACTTTACATTTTCATTTCCGTGAAGCAACTTTTTTAATATATCTATTGCAATGTTTGAAATAGTTAAAGTAGAATTGGTTGCAAATGGCAAAGTAACCGCCATATTAAAATAATATTTTGACGTTTTAACGGTATGTCTATCGATAACCAACATCACAATAATAGTGTGGCAACACGAATTTTGGTTCCTCAATTTCTCAGCACAAATAGCTGCAAAAGTAGCCACTCGCTCTCGCAATAAATCGAAATCGGAAATTTGTTTTGGGAAACTTCTTGTAGTCGAAATGCTTTTTTTTGCGTTTGGAATAGGTTCTAAATCCAACACCGATTTTCCTTCCAATTCGTATTTCAAACGAAGTCCTACCACGCCAAGCTCTTTTCGAATCCAAGACTCCTGATGCGGCTGAATGAAATCGAAAGCGGTATTGATATTTCGAAGTTTTGCTTTCTTAGTTGTTCTATTTCCAATGCCCCAAACGTCTTCAATTTTAGTCCATTTAAGTGCTTTAATCCTTTTTTCGTCAGTATCAATAGTGTACACTCCAGAAGTGCGATCTTGAAATTTTTTGGCAATTTTATTGGCTACTTTTGCCAATGCTTTTGTGGGTGCAAAACCAACGCAAACGGGAATTCCAACCCATTTTTGAATTCTGCTCTTCATCGCAATTCCATACGAATCGTAATCTGAAATTGACATTCCGTCAAAATTAAGAAACGCTTCATCGATGCTGTAAATTTCTAAATTCGGTGAAAACTGTGCTAAAATTTTCATTACACGATTACTTAAATCGCCATATAAAACATAATTTGAAGAGAAAACTTCAATGTTTTTTTCTTTTACTAAGTCTTTAATTTGAAATAATGGAACGCCCATTGAAACACCAGCAGCCTTAGCTTCGTTGCTTCTGGAAATTACACATCCATCGTTATTGGATAATATAACAACCGGTTTTCCGTTGAGTTTCGGTTGAAAAACACGTTCGCAGGAAGCATAAAAATTGTTACAATCGACTAAAGCATACATACTACAAACTTACAGAATAAGTTGGTTTTGTATAACTTCAAAAAAGAGAATTTTTCGGATTGTTAATAAATAAATTACTAGCAGCCGCAATCGTTTGGACCGCACTTTTTAGAGGTGCTTTTCTTAAAAAAGAATTTCTTTGTTAAATAACCCAGCGCCAATCCTAAAGCGATAAATGCAATTATTTCTTGTGCCATTTTGTAGTTATTTTAAAATTTGAAATGCTAGTAAAGCTACAATATAAGCCAGTCCACTCATGAAAACAAGTTGCGCCAAAGGCCATTTCCAAGTGTTGGTTTCCTTTTTAGTAATCGCCAAGGTACTAGCGCATTGCATAGCAAAGGCATAAAAAAGTAATAATGAAATCCCTGTTGCAAAATTGAATATTTTAGCTCCAGTTTCAGGGTTAATTTCGGCGCCCATTTTGTTTTTTATGGTATTGTCATTGTCGTTATCTCCAACGCTATAAATAGTGGCTAAAGTCCCTACAAAAACCTCCCTTGCGGCAAATGAACTAATAATGGCAATCCCAATTTTCCAATCATAGCCCAAAGGTGAAATAGCAGGTTCTATCGCTTTTCCCATTATTCCAATGTAGGAATTTTCTAATTTATAAGCGGCCACTTTATCCTTCAATTCTAATTTTGATAACGTGCTGTTTGTATTTTCAGCCGTAATTATCACCTCCGCATCATTGAATTTCTTTCCTGGTCCATAAGACGCCAAAAACCATAATACAATTGAAATGGCAAGAATTATTTTACCAGCTCCAAAAATAAAAGAACGCGTTTTCTCAATCACATTGATAGCGACATTCTTAAACATTGGCAATTTATAGTTTGGCATTTCAACTACAAAAAATGTTTTGCCTTTTATTTTTAAGATTTTATTTAAAATATAAGCTGAGAAAATCGCCATTCCAAATCCCAAAAGATAAAGCAACATTAAAGTTAATCCCTGCAAATTGAAAACTCCAAAAACACGTATATCAGGAATAACCAAGGCAATAATAATAGCATAAACTGGTAATCTTGCAGAACAAGTGGTGAATGGCGTAACGAGAATAGTAATCAATCTTTCCTTCCAATTTTCAATGTTTCTTGTAGCCATAATTGCCGGAATAGCACAAGCAGTTCCGGAAATTAGTGGAACAACGCTTTTCCCCGAAAGGCCAAACCTTCTCATTAATTTATCCATTAAAAATACCACACGGCTCATGTAACCGCTTTCTTCTAAAATAGAAATAAACATAAATAAGAAAGCTATTTGTGGTATAAAAATTAAAATCCCCCCAATTCCTGGAATGATTCCTTGTGAAATTAAATTGGTTAAAACCCCGGCCGGTAAAGATTCACTTGCATACAAACTAAAATCTGCAAAAGTGGTGTCTATAAATTCCATCGGGACTTTCGACCATTCGAAAATAGACTGAAAGATGAAAAATAAGATGCCGAAAAAGATGCAATAACCCCAAACTTTGTGTGTTAAAACTCGATCTAATTTGCTTCGGAAATCTTTTGCAATCGAAGAATCGATAGTAAGTCCAACTTTTAGAATGTCATTTATAAATTGGTATCTTTTTATGGTTTCCTTTTGTTGCAATCGCTTCAAATCGGAATGAGATTTGGTATAGGAATTTTGAATTTCATTTCTATCCAAATTTAAAAAGTTCACATCCTGAGTAATTACCAGCCACAATTTATAAAGCAATTGAGTTGGAAATGTTTTTTGCAACGTTTCAAAATAGTCCGGATCTATGGTTGATGCATTCAAACAAGGCTCTGTAGAAAGGGACTTGTAATTGGTAATTAACTCTTTCAATTCTTCAATTCCGGTTCCTTTTCTAGTACTTATTAAGGCGATTTTTGTTTTAAATTGCTCTTCTAAATAAGGAATATCGAGTGAAATACCTTTGAATTTCATTCTATCCGCCATATTTATGACTAATATCGTAGGTATTTCAAGGTCTTTAATTTGGGTGAAAAGCAATAAATTACGTTTCAAATTTTCAACATCGGTAACTACAAGAGCTACATCGGGAAATAATTTATCGTTTTTATTTAACAGCAATTCGATTACCACATTTTCATCGATTGAACTGGCATTCAAACTATAAGTCCCAGGTAAATCGAGAATATTAGCTTTGATTTTAGACGTTAATTTACAAAACCCAATCTTTTTTTCAACAGTAATTCCAGGGTAATTCCCAACTTGCTGGTTCAAACCTGTCAATTCATTAAAAACAGAAGTTTTACCCGTATTTGGATTTCCAATTAAAGCGACATTTATGTTGTTACTGCTCATTTTGAGTTGGCGTTTAGAATTTCAACCTCAATTTCATTTGCTGTTTCTATTCGAATTGCAAGATGTGAGCCATTAATATTTAAATAAAGTGGGTCTCCAAAAGGAGCAATCTGAAGTAATTGAACCGTATTTCCCGGCAAACACCCCATTTCCAATAGCTTCAATGGAATAGAGTCAATATCAAAATCCTTGATAATTGCTGTTTCGCCTTTTTTGAGAGAATTTATTGTAGTTCGCAAACCTTATTTAGATTGAATTTAGATTACAAAAGTAAATATAAAATTATTCAATCAAATGATAATTATCAGTTTTATGACATTTTTAGGGTTTAGAAATCGCCTTTTATTGAGTGCACAAAAAATTAATGTCTTCGATTAATCTTTCGATATCTTCTTTTTTCGTTCCGTCATAGAAACCTCTTACCCGTCTTTTTGAGTCTACCAATACAAAGTTTTCGGTGTGAACCATATCGTATAATTCTTCGGGTTTACCCAATTTTACTGCCAAATAAGACTTTCTCGCCATAGCATAAATTTGCTTTTTATCGCCAGTTACCAAATTCCATTTTCCATCAATCACTCCGTTTTTTTTGGCATATTCTTTTAAAACTGCAACGCTATCTGTTTCAGGAAAAACAGTGTGAGAAAGCAACATCACTTTAGGATTATTGATAAATGCTTTTTGAACTTCAACTAAATTAGTGGTCATTTTTGGACAAATAGAACCGCAAGTGGTAAAGAAAAAATCGGCCACATAAATTTTGCCTTCATATTCTTTTTGTGTGATTATTTTCCCATTTTGATTGGTAAATGAAAAATCAGCAATAGTATGGTATTTACTGATATATTGAATCGTAGAATCTACCAATTCCGGATTTACCATTGACGGATTGTAAATTGGAAGCGTCTTTTTTGGCTTTAAAGCCGAATAAAATAAGGTTAAAATTATTGCAGAAAGTCCTATTACTAAAAGCAAGAACCATTTGTATTTTTTGAAAAAAGAAAGCATTGATTTTTTTTTTTACAAATTTACAAAAGTTATAGAGTCTGAAATGGTATTCTCGATTTAATTTTTGATGAAATAAAGAAACTACAATAGTTATAAAAATGGTAAAATTTAACAATTATTAAAAAAATATTCAATATTTTTGAAGTCTAACTAAATAGTAACTAATTATGAAACTTAATTTTAATAAGACATTGTTGTACGTTATTCCAGCCCTGATTGGATTATCTGCGAATGCACAAAAAGAGGCCTCTCAAAAGACGCCTGGAATAAACGTTCCTTTTATGGATAAATCGGTGAAGCCAAGTGAAGATTTTTTCAAATTCGTGAATGGAACTTGGTTAAAGAACACAGAAATCCCAGCTGACAAAACGCGTTGGGGAAGTTTTGATGAATTACGTCAAAACACCGATAAAGATGCCTTAGCAATTTTAAAAGAGGCTTCAAAAAATCCAAAATACAAATCAAATACCGATCAAGGTAAAGCGATTATTATGTACAAAGCCGCTATGGATACTGTGGCAAGAAACAAACAAGGGGTCGCACCATTAGCTCCTTATTTAGCTAAAATTAATGCGGTGAAAAACGTCAAAGATTTACAAAAATTGATGATGGAAACTGAAGCGCAAGGTGGAGGCGTTGGTTTTTTTGGTGTTGGAATTGGTGCTGATGAAAAAAATAGTACTCGAAATGTAGTTAGTGTTGGTCCAGGTGGATTAGGATTGCCAGACAGAGATTACTATGTTTCAGAAGACAAAGATTCTAAAGAAAAACGCGAGAAATATGTTCTTCACGTTGCAAAAATGTTACAATTTTTAAATGAATCTCCAGAACAAGCTAAAGCAAATGCTGAAAAAATTCTTGCATTAGAAATCCAAATGTCTAAACCAAGGTTGGACCGTGTGGAGCGTAGAGATAGTAAAAAACAATACAACCCAACTGCAATTGCCGATTTACAAAAAATGCTTCCTTCAATAGATTGGAATACTTATATTAAAGGAATTGGAATTACTAAAATTGATACTATAATCGTTTCTCAACCAAGATACATGAGTTCTTTACAAACTTTATTCACTGAAAATAAAGTAGAAGACTGGAAGGCATACATGCGTTGGATGTTGTTAAGAGGAGCTTCAAGCCAATTGTCTACAACTATTGAAACTGCAAACTGGGAGTTTTACGGAAAAACTTTAACAGGTGCTTTAAAACAAAGACCTCGTCACGAAAAAGCTTTACAAGTTGTTAATGGAACAGTGGGTGAAGCCTTAGGGAAATTATACGTTGAAAAAATGTTCCCAGCTGAAGCTAAAGCTAAGGCCATGAAAATGATCAAAAACGTAATGAGAGCCTATGAAATTAGAATTAATAATTTGACTTGGATGTCAGCTGAAACCAAAGCAAAAGCGGTTGAAAAGTTGAATAAATTAACTATAAAAATAGGTTACCCTGACAAATGGGAAGATTATTCTGCTTTAGCTGTGAAAAGTCCTGAAGATGGAGGAAGCTATTTTCAAAACATAAGAAACGTTTCTAAATGGGGTTGGGATAAAGACCTAGCTAAATTGGGAAAACCAGTTGATAAAACAGAATGGGGAATGTCGCCTCAAACGGTTAATGCTTATTACAATCCTTCTTACAACGAAATTGTATTCCCAGCGGCAATCTTACAACCACCATTTTACAATTACCAAGCTGATGAAGCTGTAAATTACGGTGGAATTGGTGGAGTAATCGGGCATGAAATTTCTCATGGTTTTGATGATCAAGGGGCGACTTATAATGCAGATGGAAATTTAATTGACTGGTGGACAGCTGAAGATTTAACAAAATTCACTGCTCTAGGCGGAGCTCTTGCTGATCAATATTCTGCTTTAGAACCATTGCCAGGAACTCACGTAGATGGTAAATTTACATTAGGAGAAAATATTGGTGATTTAGGTGGGGTGAATGCTGCTTACGACGGATTACAATTGTATTTGAAAGAAAATGGAAATCCAGGTTTAATTGATGGTTATACACCGGAACAACGATTTTTTATCTCTTGGTCAACCATTTGGAGATCTAAAATGAGAGACGAAGCGTTGAAAAATCAAGTGAAAACAGACCCGCATTCTCCAGGAATGTACCGCGCTTATGTGCCAATTCAAAACGTTGATTCTTTCTATTCTGCATTTGACATTAAAGAAGGTGACGGAATGTTTGTAGCTCCTGAAAAAAGAGTTAAAATTTGGTAATAACCAATTTATATAAATTTAATAATCCCATTTTGTAATTCAAAATGGGATTTTTTTTATGCGTTTTTAGAATTTTGAAAGGATCTATTAACCAAATAAAGTCCAAATAAAGTGATTGTTCCGCCAATAGCAATTGCTAACGATAATGGTTCTCCAAAAATATAAGCACCTAAAAGAACCGCAATTATTGGATTGATATAAGCGTAAATACTATTGATTTCTGCAGGCAAATGTTGCAACGCATAAATGTAGGCGATGAAGGTTAACACCGATCCAAAAATCACCAAATAACCAATTGAAACCCACGAAATAACTGGAATAGTAGATAAACTCACCGCCGATCCCGTAGCGCCTAAATAGGCAAAAAGGAAAATACTTGAAATAAACATTTGGATTCCCAAACTAAAATAAGGGTTAAAACTAGCCGCTTTTTTCTTAGTATATAATGTAGCAAAAGCCCAAGTTAATGTTGAAATTATGGATATAATTATGCCAAATCGGAAATCAAAAATCAAGAAATCACTTAGATGTTCGTAGAAAATTACACAAACCCCCGCAAATCCAATAATCAAACCTACAATTGCGAGTTTTACTAATTTTTCGCCTCTAGACAAACTAATAATTACCACCCAAAGCGGAACCAAAGCGCCAATAATTGCTCCCAAACCACTGCTTATGTATTTCACTCCCCAAGTGCTTAAACCGTTGCTTAAAACAAAATTCAAAATACTCAATATAATAATCGTTTTCCATTGTTTGCCTTTCGGCCAAGGAGTTTTCTTAAATAAAAAATAAGACAAATATAAAGTGGCGCCTAAAAATTGGCGAATAGCTGCAAGCTGTAACGCCGGCATGTACTTCACCCCTTCTTTTGATGCAATCCAAGTAGTTCCCCAAAAAAAACTCACCCAACAAAGTGCCAAAATTGGCAATCCTATTGAGGTAATTTTCGAATGAATTTTAGATTTTAATTTTTGTATCAATTATAAACTTCCTTTTTTGAATTGGTATTTCAAAACATTCTCCAATTTATCAGATAAAATGGTTTTCCCAATTGATGGTTTTGAATGCGTAAAGATAGGAGGTTCCAAATTATATTCTTTTGCTTTTTTAGAATAATACTCTTCACGACTTGGATGAAAAGGAGCAACTGCATTGAACGTTTCTTGCCAACAATTACTTTCAATTATTTTTAAAATAATTCCGATGCAATCTTCTTGATGAATCAAATTTATTGGCGCATCTGGGTTTTCAATATTACTTCTCCCAGCTAAAAAATAAATAGGATGACGGTCTTCGCCAATAAGCCCTCCAAAACGTAAAATGGTAGTTTCAAAATGAGAATTTTCATGCAAAAGTTTCTCACAATCAAGCAATTGCTTCCCACTTTCGGAATCTGGATTTAGAATGGTTTCTTCAGTTACAACTTTGTCTTCATCAGAATAAACAGAAGTAGAACTCACAAAAAGCACTTTTTTAATTCCCGATTTTTCAATAAATGGAAGGAAGGTTTCTATTTTAGAAACAAAATTTTCAGTGGAATTTCCTCTTAATTTAGGCGGAATATTAATTATTAAAACTTGACTTTGATCCAAGAATTGATCTACATCCCCATTGATGCCGTTTTCTCCTATTTCGATCAAAAAAGGAATTATTCCTGCCTGTTGAAGTCTCGCTATTTTTTCAGTTGAAGTCGTCGAACCCTTGACCGAAAATCCATTTTCTATTAAGGCTTTCGCCAAAGGCAATCCCAACCAACCACAACCAAGAATGCTAATTTTTGTCATTATTATTTTTTATAGCCAATTTGTTTTCGTTCTTTTTGGATTATTTCATTTTCATCTCTCTTTATAAGAAAATTCAATGCTTCATATATATCACTAAAATGCTTCTCGTATTTACTTTCCATTTCCAATAATTTAAAATTTAAATCTTTATTTTCTATTGCAAATTTTCTTATCATAACAAAGGTTCTCATAATAGCAATATTAACATTAATTGCAACTTCTGAGTTTAATATACCGCTTAGCATTGCAATTCCTTGTTCAGAAAATGCAAATGGCAATGCGGTTTTTGGTCTTTTAGATGGGGATCTCATCACAAATTGTGATGACATATTTTCGAACTCTTCTAAAGTCAATTGAAACATAAAATCCTCCGGGAATCTTTGCGAATTTCTTTTAACAGCTTGATTCAAAACTCTAGTCTCCACTTTATAAAGTAGAGCTAAATCAAAATCTAAAATTACTTTGTGTCCTCTAACTTCGTGTATTTTGGCTTGTAATATTGAAATGTCCATGGCTTATATTTATTTAGTTATTAAAGTATCAACTCTAACTGTCAAACTATCTTTCGGATTCAAATTCCTAGATTTGAAATTATCTGATTTTTGAACCACATTTGGTTGAATAATCTTCTTTTGAATCACAACCGCATCATTCAAAACAAATGGCGTTGGCATCATCCAAGGCAATCTTTTGGCAATTCTGAATTTTGGATTACTCACTAAATCAAACGAACTTTCCATTAAATCCATTTCAAAAACCGCATTAACAGGAATAGAAAATTGCAATTCCAACGGCTCATTGTCAACAACATAATAGCTAACTAATTTCTTCCCTCTTCGTTTATAAATACTTCCTTTTTGGTCTAATGCCGAAGCTCCATTTGCCTTTAAATTATAGAACGTCATGTTTTCATTTGCAAAAACATCATAACGATTTACTGGTCGATTTGGAGTAATTTTTATCTTATAATAATGTTGAGACCCCGCAATACTATCCCGTAAAAACGAAATTGTAGGATCGCTTATTTCTTTTACATCGGCTTCAGCTGAATAAGTAAATCCCGAATTGTATTTGCTAAATAATGGATTCTTGTTTAACTCTGCTGCGTCTTTTGGGTTTTCACCCAAGTACATTTTCGTCCAAGAGTCTAAGTTTAAATCATAGGTAGTCCAAACCGCTTTTTTTGTATCGGCATTATAAACATAAAGCAAGCTGTTTGGTTTTGCAGTTCCAACAGCATAACCAGAATTGAAACTAGCCTTTATGAAAAAACTTATTGATATTAAAAACAACACCAATGACCAAAAACCTTTTCTAGGAAACGATCCAAAAATTGGTAACAACAAACCAAAAACCAAAACAGTTAACACCGCACTTCCTGCCACTATTTTTAACCCCAATCCTATTGGAAACATTATAATAAAAGGAACAATAATAATTAAAGACGGAATACTCAAAATTAAATTCAGTATCGGATTTGTTTTTTGGGTGGTGACAAAATAAGCCAACATAAACAAACTGAAAAATAATGGAATAATTAAAAATCCAGCTCCAGGCAAATAAAAAGCAATCGCAATATTGATTAAAATCCAAATAAATAATGGTGCAACAGAATAATTTTCGGTTTTATTTTCCGAATTGGAATTGGAATAAAACAATAACGAAATCGCCAAACTCAAAAACACAAACGCGCCTATATAATCGTGACCGTTATAGGTAAAACCATGAAGAATATCATTGTATTGTGGGTAAATCTTTAGCAGCAATTTCCAACCAAAATAAGTAGTTATTCCCGAAACGAGTAACGCCCCAAGGAAAATTAAAAAGCCTTTCCCCATTTCTGAAAATGCCAAAACTCGTTTGCCAAGGCCAATAAATACTAAAAATAGAAATAGAAAAACAGCAATCAAAACCATTGGTAAAACCCAAGAAAAAGGATAACTCACAAATTTAAATGGCGTATTAAAATAAACATAATCATCCCCCGACTGAAGAGAAGTCAGGTCGGAATTGGAGAAATAATCCAACAACGGAACCAAATAAGTCCCTTGGTGCTCCATTGTTTTCGGACTCAAATGATTGAAATCATCTTGCGCCGTATGGTAATTAAAATGGTTGTCGATAAACGCAAAATTAAATCCCTGGATTTTCCCTTGCTCTCTAAAAACGGTCAAATCAGTATCGTTGGGCAACATTTTATAAATGCTGTACATCAAGGAATTTGAAACCGGATAACTTGGGTTGGCGGCCGAAAATTCCTTCACCATATTGGCATTCCCCTTATTCACTTCCATCAACATATAGCTTGGTCCAGCGCTTCCTCGGGCTTCAAAATTCAAAACCAAACCCACTTCTTTCGCCCAATTGCTTTGGGTTACAAAAAGTGCCGCTCCATTCAAACCCAGTTCTTCCGCATCCGAAAACAAAATGATAATATCGTTTTTATGTGGTGTTTTATTGGCCAAAAAAGCACGAATGCCCTCCAAAATAGTTGCAATTCCCGAAGCGTCATCGCTTGCCCCATGTGAATACGAATGTGGCGCGCTATCATAATGCGACAATAATAACAAGGCTTTCGAACTATCAGATCCTTTAATTCTCGCTAATATATTTTTAGATTTCGTCAAATTTCCCCAATCAGAAAGTGTAGTCCCTTCCTGAATTTGGGTTTCCAATCCCAATTTTTGTAATTCATTTACCAAATATTCCCCCACCATTTTATGATTCTCCGAACCTACAAAATGCGGATTTTCCGAAATAACTTTTACTTTTTCAAGCGCCCTTTTTGTGGAATATTCCGAGAGCAATGCATCATCCGTTGAAACCCATTGCGGCATCATTAACAAGTAAATTAATCCTATGGTTCCAGCAATAAATAATAACGATAAAATGGCGGTGAATCTGTTTTTCATTTGTAATAAATTTGAAGTTAAATATCTTTTTTGACTAACATAAAATAATCGTTTTCCAATGCCATATAGCCTTGGTCGTATATAAAATAATAGGTGTTACCCGTTTTGGTATTCAAAATATTCGTAAAAAATTCAAAATCAAATCCCTTACTTAACAATTTTGCACGCGTTGTTTTCGACTTTCCCTCTACATTCAAAGCGCCCAAAATCCGATAATTTTTCCGCAATTTATTATTCACATTGCGCATAAAATTCGTGCTATCCTTATTGATTTTGTTGTTATAGGAATTCCTACAACCGTCGCTGCAAAACTTTTTGTCCTCGCGCCCCACAATTTTATCGTTGCATTCCAAACACGTTTTATTCATAATTTCGTCATTGCGAGGAACGAAGCAATCTTTCCCCTTATTATTAATTTCTTTTTGAAGCGAAAAGCCAGTCTAATTTTACCAATCCTATTCCCGCTGTTCGTTTCAATCCATGTAAAAACATGGGATTTTCACTGCCATCGGGGCTAAAAGTATATTGTCTTTTGTGTTTTTAATTTTTGGCCTTAAAACTTTTACAATCAATCAAATATACTTATAATTTTCCAATTACAAACGCTTACAAACAACTACAACCGAAAGTAAGCAGTTAACAACCGAATAAATTTTGGAAGTCGCCACATCTTTGCAATGTCGAAATCAAATAAGTATCGGCAAAACAAAGAATCTGAAACGAGTTCAGATCAAACCTTTTAAATATTAAACGCCATGAGCACATTAAGAAACAAAGTACAGTTAATCGGTCACGTTGGTAATGATCCAGAAATCAAAACATTCGATGGAGGAAAAAAATTAGCCAAACTAAACGTTGCCACCAACGAAAGTTATAAAAACGACAAAGGCGAAAAAGTTGAAGAAACCCAATGGCACAGTCTTATTGCTTGGGGAAAAACTGCCGATATCATTGAGAAATATGTCGTAAAAGGTAAAGAAATTGCCATCGAGGGTAAACTAACACACAGAAGTTACGAAGACAAAAACGGAGAAAAACGCTATGTCACCGAAGTCGTAATTGATGAATTATTGATGTTAGGAAAATAAAGCCCCCTAACCCCCGAAGGGGGAATTAACAAATTAAGTCGCAGTTTTCAGTTTTCTATTAACTGCGGCTTTTTTTATTGTTATTCAGAATGAAATCAACTATTTTTTTAGCCACGAATCACACCAATTTTCACCAATTTTATTATTAAAAATCTGTGGGAATCAGTTTAATCCGTTAAATCTGTGGCAAAAAATTTAGAGTTATTTCTTAATCACAAATTTCACCAATTTTCACCAATTTTATTTTAGAAGCGACAAGACTTCTGTAATATTTTCAAAGGAATAAAAATTGTCGTGTTTAATTTCAAAATCAATTTTTTCGTATTCCCAAGTAGTGTGATACGGAATGTGAACTCCGTAACCCCCAATATTTAAAATAGGTAAAACATCCGATTTTAATGAGTTCCCAATCATTAAAAAATCTTTGGGATCACAATCCAATCGCCCTAACATTTTTTGATAATCCAATTCCGTTTTGTCACTCATCACCTCAATATGATGAAAATAAGCTCCAATTCCTGAATCGTGAAGTTTGCGGTGTTGGTCTTTTAAATCGCCTTTGGTGGCAACAACTAATTTGTATTTCCCTTGTAATTCCTCCAATACCTTTTCCACGTTTGGCATTAATTCAACTGGTTTTTGCAATAAATCCTTTCCAATTGTAATTATTTTTTCAATTCCACTTCCTGAAATTGTATGATTGGTTAATTCCAAAGCGGTTTCAATCATTGAAAGTGTAAAAGCCTTAATTCCAAATCCATACAAAGATAAATTTGCAATTTGGTGATTTAAAATCAACCCTAATATCTCTTGCTTAGAAGCATAATCTTGAAACAAAACACAAAAACGCTCTTGGGCTTCATCGAAATAAGGTTCGTTGTGCCACAATGTATCATCGGCATCAAAAGCAATAATTTTTGGGTTCATTTTATTTATTTTACCGCAAATTAGCAAATTATCATTTTTGTTTCATTTTAAATTTGCGGTTAGTTTTTTTAATTTATGGTTTCCCCATTGGCAAATTATCATTTTTGATTCATTTCAAATTTGCGAATTTGCGGTTAGTTTTTTTAATTTATGGTTTCCCCATTGACAACTCCGTCGGAATCAGGATTTACAAAAACCAATTTTCCTTCCGCATTGGTAGCCATCAAAATCATTCCTTCACTATCTACTCCGCGAAGGTTTCTAGGAGCTAAATTCACTAAAACCGTAACGCGTTTCCCAATAATTTCTTCAGGAGAAAAACTCTCTGCAATTCCCGAAACAATGGTGCGAACATCAATTCCAGTATCAATTTTTAGAATCAATAATTTATTTGCTTTAGGCATTTTTTCCGCTTCTAAAATAGTTCCAACACGCAAATCTATTTTTGAAAAATCATCGTATTGAATCGTTTCTTTTTGTGGTTCTGTCATTGCGAGAGACGAAGCAATTTCTTCTTTATTTGCCACTTTCGTAGCTTCTAATTTGTCCATTTGTTTTTTTATTTCTTCGTCTTCAATTTTTGCAAAAAGCAATTCTGCTTCGCCAATTTGGTGACCTGAAGGAATTAATTCTGACGTTTCGGAAACGGTTTTCCAATCTATTTTGGTTTCTATTTTTAAAATTCTAGAAAGTTTTACTGCTGTAAAAGGTAAAAAGGGTTCGCAAAGTGAACTCAAAGCAGCTGCAATTTGCAAGGCAACATACATTTGTGTTTGCACGCGCTCAGGATTGTCTTTAATTACTTTCCAAGGCTCTTCATCTGCTAAATATTTATTTCCCAAACGGGCCACATTCATCAATTCTCCCAAGGCCTCTCTAAAACGGTAGCGCTCCACAGAACTTGAAATTACCGCTGGATAGGCTTTTAACTCTACTAAAACTTCATTGTCATAATCCGTGAAGTTAGGAGTTCCCCCTTCGGGGGCTAGGGGGATCGGATTTGGAACAATTCCATTATAAAATTTATTGGTTAAAACCACCACCCGATTGATAAAATTTCCAAAAATCGCAACCAATTCATTGTTGTTTCTCGCTTGAAAATCTTTCCAAGTAAAATCGTTATCCTTAGTTTCTGGAGCATTTGAAGTCAATGCATATCTTAATACATCTTGCTGATTTGGAAAATCAAGTAAATATTCGTGCAACCAAACGGCCCAATTTTTTGATGTCGATAATTTATCTCCTTCCAAATTCAAAAATTCATTTGCAGGAACATTATCTGGTAAAATATAACTTCCTTCGGCTTTTAACATCGCGGGGAAAATGATACAGTGAAAAACAATATTGTCTTTCCCAATAAAGTGAACCAGTTTCGTATCTTCATTTTTCCAATACGGTTCCCAGTCTTTTCCTTCTCTCGCAGCCCATTCTTTGGAAGCAGAAATATATCCAATTGGGGCGTCAAACCACACGTATAATTTTTTCCCTTCGGCACCTTCAACAGGCACGTCAATTCCCCAATCTAAATCTCGAGTAACTGCTCGAGGCTCTAAACCGCTATCAATCCAGGATTTTACTTGTCCGTAAACATTCGGCTTCCAGTCGTTTTTATGACCAACCAAAATCCATTCTCTTAAAAAAGCATCGTATCGATCCAAAGGTAAAAACCAATGTTTTGTCGATTTCAAAACGGGGATTTCTCCTGTAATGGTTGATTTTGGATTAATTAAATCAGTTGCGTTTAATGTAGAACCGCATTTCTCACATTGGTCGCCATATGCTTCTTCATGACCGCATTTAGGACAAGTTCCAGTAACAAATCGATCGGCTAAAAATTGATTTGCTTTAGCATCATATAATTGTTCCGTTACTTGCTCGATAAAATCACCATTGTCATATAATTTTTTGAAAAATCCGGATGCAGTTTCGTGGTGAATTTTTGCTGAAGTTCTAGAATAATTGTCAAAAGAAATTCCAAAATCTATAAACGATTGACGAATTATTCCGTCATATTTATCAATGATTTCCTGAGGCGTAACTCCTTCTTTTTTAGCTTTCATTGAAATGGCAACGCCGTGTTCATCGCTTCCGCAAACAAACAAAACGTCTTTGCCTTGTAATCTTAAATATCGGGAATAAATATCTGAAGGCACGTAAACACCCGCTAAATGTCCAATATGAATTGGTCCATTAGTGTAAGGCAACGCAGCCGTTATGGTATATCTTTTAGGATTTTGTATCATATTTGTAATTTTGAAATCCTTGAAACTAGTCAAGAATAGATGCAAAAATAAGATATTTTATCTTAGGGACAAGTAGCTGGATACTACGGAAATGCTTTTTTATTTTTTTATTAATTGCAATTAAGGAACTTCAATCCTATTTTGTATATTCGTGAATTAAACCAAAGCTATCAAACAAATGAAGTGGGAAGAATTATTATCACTAAAAAGACAAGGAGACACTTTTAAGCGCTTGCGCAAAGAACAAGACGACACCCGATTGGGTTTTGAAGTCGATTATGATCGAATTATATTTTCATCGGCATTTAGAAGTTTGCAAGATAAAACGCAGGTAATCCCAATGTCTAAAACAGATTTTGTTCATACAAGATTAACCCATAGCTTAGAAGTTTCGGTTGTTGGTCGTTCCATTGGGCGATTGGTTGGAAAGAAAATAATTGAAAAATATCCTTATTTAAATGAGATTCATGGTTATGAAATGAATGATTTTGGGGCAATTGTAGCTGCAGCATCTTTGGCTCACGACATTGGAAATCCCCCTTTTGGCCATTCAGGTGAAAAAGCAATTGGAGAATATTTTTCTATTGGAAATGGTCAAAAATACAAAGCCAAATTATCTGATAAAGAATGGCAAGACTTAATAGATTTTGAAGGAAATGCTAATGGGTTTTCAGTTTTAACAAGCTCCAGACCCGGAAATGATGGCGGTTTAAGAATATCTTATGCAACTTTAGGGGCGTTTATGAAATATCCTAAAGAGAGTTTGCCAAAAAAACCAACCACAGCAATTGCCGATAAAAAATATGGCTTTTTCCAATCTGATGTGGCCTTTTTTAAGGAAGTTGCTTCAGAATTAGGGATGATTCCAAATAAATCAGGAAAAGATGTTGGTTTTGAAAGACATCCTTTGGCGTATTTAGTTGAAGCAGCAGATGATATTTGTTACACCATAATTGACTTTGAAGACGGAATCAACCTTGGTTTAGTTTCTGAAGATTATGCTTTGGAATACCTAATTAATTTGGTGAAAGACAGTATTGACACTAATAAATACAACACTTTAACTTCTAAAGAAGATCGAATTAGTTATTTACGCGCCATTGCAATTGGTAGTTTAATTAATGATGCAGTAAATGTATTTATTGAAAATGAAGAAGCAATTTTAAACGGAAAATTCCCTTACGCGCTTACCGATAAAAGTAAATACAAAGCTCAAATGGATGATATTATCAAATTGAGTGTGAAAAATATTTATAAAAGCCGAGAAGTGATTGAAAAAGAATTGACCGGTTATCAGATAATAAATACACTTTTAGACAAATTTATTACTGCCTATAATAACAATTACGAAGGCAAAGCATCTAATTTTGATAGTTTAGTTATGCAGTTACTACCAGAAAAATTCAGAGTTGAAAAAGACAATTTATACGACAGATTACTTCACATTTGTCATTTTATTTCACTTCTTACTGATGGAAATGCGTACATACTATTTAATACAATTAATGCCTCAAAAAGTTAAATAGTAGACGATTATGAATATATAATTTGGAAGAACAAATGATATTACTATCTTTACGGAACTAAAATTTTCAAAAAAATATCATGAAAAACAAATTACTTATTTCGATTTTGTCGATTTTGTTTGTTGTTACGGGATTTTCTCAGACAAAAACAGAAAAAGAAACTAAAACATTATCGGCTACAATTCAAAAAAATAAAAAAACAAAGCCAAGTAAAAAAACCTTAGAATTACGCAAAAAATTGGCTTATTATCAAAGTCATAGCCCATTTTCTAAAAACGCAAACCTGTCTGAAGAAGAAGGTGGAAAAAATGGTGTTCCACCAAATAAATATTTCGAAAGCGAGTGGGAATTAACTATGAATCCTGTTTTAGGACGACCAACTCCAGAAAATTTAGAAGTAATTAGAAAAGAATTACTAGAAGAGAAACAAAGTATTCTTGCTACCGGAAGAGTTCCTGGTGACGCTGTAGACAATGCTTGGGTTGAAAGAGGACCAACAAATGTGGGTGGTAGAACCAGAGCAATTATGTTTGACCCTAACGACCCTACTCGTGAAACAGTTTTCGCAGGTGGAGTTAGTGGTGGTTTATGGAAAAATACAGCAATTTCAAACTCAGGGTCTACATGGACAAGAGTAAATATTTCAGATAACTTAAATGTTTCTTGCCTAGCTTATGACCCAAATAATACCAATATTTTTTATGTTGGAACAGGAGAATCTTGGACTGGTGGAGATGCTGGTGGAGATGGAGTTTGGAAATCTATAAACGGTGGTGCAACTTGGACTAAAGTTTTTGGAGGTATTTCTGGAGCTACCATTTTCACAACTGCTTCAAATTTGACAGTTAATAGCCCGTCAGGGGTTGCAGGTGTATATCCTTGTATTCCTAATACTTCTTTTGGAGCGGCAATTACAACTCCAATTACAGGGAATATTGTACTAGTAAATGATGGTGTTTCTGCTCCAACTTCCCTTGGATGTAGCGCACTAACAAATGGAGCTGCCTTAAGTGGCAAAATAGCATTAATAAGAAGGGGTAGCTGTACGTTTGCCGTTAAGGTAAAAATGGCTCAAGACGCTGGTGCTATTGCGGTTATTATGATGAATAATATTTCTGGGCCACCTATTTCTATGGGAGGAACTGATGCAACAATTACTATTCCTTCAATTATGGTTTCTATGACTGATGGAAATCTAATTGAAACAGCTTTAGCAAGTGGAGCAGTTAATGTTACATTAAACCCGAGTGTTGCAGGGGCTGTTTCAGGTAATATTGTTCCAGGAGCACAACACATCAATAAAATTGCAATCAAAAATAACGCAGGGGTTTCAGAAGTTTATGTTGCTGTGGCAGATTCTTATTATGGTGATGCCAATGCTACAACCTACATGGGTGCAAACAATTATGGGGTTTATAAAACTAATAATGGTGGTACATCTTGGACTTTATTAAACCTTCCTCTAACTACTGCGGGTAATAAACATTGCCCTAACGATATAGAAATTGGTGCCGATGGTAAAATTTGGGTTGCTACGAAAACTAGTTTTTCTCGCAATGACGGTGGTGGAAAAGTATTCTGTTCAACTGATGGTGGTGCAACATTTACAGATAAATATACTGTTACTGCAAATGGTGGTGGCGGAAGAACAGAAATTGAAACTTCAGCAACCAATCCAAACTTAATTTATGTTTTAGCGCAATTAAAACAAGCTACTGCAACTGATGTAATAGAAGTTCAAATTATCAAAACAACAGACGGTTTTGCAACTACTACAACTCCAGCTTTGCCAGCGGTAACTTTAAATCCTGCAGCAAGAACAGATACTTATGGATTTACAGGTGCTCAAGCTTGGTACGATTTAGTAATTGAAGCCGATCCTAGTAACGATCAAATAGTATATGTAGGAGGAATTGACTTATTCCGTTCAACTGATGGTGCTGCAACTTGGAATCAAATTTCAACATGGGATTCTGGTTCTGCGGTTCACTCTGACCAACATGCAATAACATTTAAACCAGGAACACCAAATGCGGCTGCTTTTGGAAATGATGGCGGTGTATATTATTGTGGTAGTTTATCGACAGCTACAAATACCTCTGGAATTACTTCAAGAAATACTGGATTTAATGTAACTCAATTTTATGCCGTGGGGGTTGCCCCAACCTCAACAGTTAGTGGTTTAGCAAACGACCATTTTGTTGCTGGTGCTCAAGACAACGGTTCTCAATATTTCTCAGGTGTAACTGGAACTACTAATAGTAGTACTAAAGTTCAAAGTGGAGATGGAGGAATCAGTTTGTTTGACCAAGGTGCCGATAAATATATGATTACAAATTACGTTTACAATCAAAGTATTTATTCTAGACTTACTACTGGTACTTCAAAATTATTAAATAGTGAAACTACTAGTAATGGTGCTTTTATTTCTCAAATGGCATTGGACTCCAATAAAGATATTTTATTTTCAGATTATTCAGTAGCTGGAACAACAACCACCTACGGGATTAGACGTTATACCAATACAAATCCTACAAATGCAACTGCTTCTGTAAAATCTACAATTACAAATGCATTAATTACAAGTACAGTAACTGCATTAAATGTTTCTAAATATACTACAACAGCAACAACATTATTAGCAGGATTTAAAAATGGTAAATTGTTAAGATCTGTAAATGCAAATACAACTACTGTTGCTAGTGTAACTTGGACAGATATTACTGGTCCTGAGTTTTTAGGAAGTATTTCTGATGTAGAATTAGGAGCATCAAACAATGATATTTTCGTGACTTTCCATAATTATAACGTAGTTAATGTTTGGTACAGCTCTGACGGAGGTACAACTTGGGAAAACAAAGAAGGAAATCTTCCTGACATGCCTGTAAAATGTATTTTACAAAACCCGTTGAAATTGAATGAAGTGATTATTGGAACAGAATTGGGAGTTTGGTATACAACCACTTTTGACACTGCTTCACCAGTTTGGTACCAATCTTTCAACGGAATGAGCAACGTAAAAGTTACTGATTTAGATTTAAGAAATGACAATGCTGTTTTCGCTTCTACTTATGGAAGAGGAGTATTCTCAGGATTATTTACCAACGGAACATTGGCAAATGAAGACTTCTCAAACAAAAAGGGAGTTTCAATTTCGCCAAATCCTTCAAATGGGGTGTTTAATATCAACATCAATCAATACTCTGGAAAAGTGTCCATTGATGTGGTTGATTTAAATGGAAGAATAGTTTACACCGCTAAAAATGAAATGTTCAATTCAGAAAAAGCAATTGATTTAAAATCGGTTGAGTCTGGAATTTATGTACTTAGAATTTCTGGAGATGACTTAAATTATTCTCAAAAAATTATCAAAAACTAGTTTTAAAATAGTTGAATTAAAAAATCCAATCATGAAAATGGTTGGATTTTTTTTATGCCTTAAATGTTAAATTATTGAATTTTAAATGAAAAAGTTGCAATCTGTAATAAAATAGATTAGGTTTGTTCAAGTTTTATAATCACCATACAAATAAATTATATTATGACAAGAAAAATTACCTCACTTTTGATGGTATTCTTTACCATTTTAGGGTTTTCTCAAGACAACAAAGGGAAAATTCAAAACTATTTAAATCAAAACAAAACAAAATTCAACCTAGCTAATCAAGATATAAGCGATTGGTCTGTTCAGAGTATTGGTAATTCTGAGTCAACTAAAATTGACACCTACTGGATCATCCAAAAATACCAGGGGATTGAAATTTACAATGCAACCTCTAATGTGTGGATAAAAAATGACGAAATTATTAATCTATTAAATGGATTTATACCTAATATTAGTCAAAAGATCAACACAACTACTCCAACATTATCTGTTTTAGCTGCTTTACAAAAAGGATTTATGTCCGTAAATGCTCCTTCTATATCATGTGAAATAATCGAAACCATAAGCTCCACTGAATTTAAAATTTCTAATGGCTCCTTAACTGAGGATCCTATTACAGCAAAATTGGTTTTTCAACCTGTAAAAAATTCACTAAAATTAGCATGGAACTTTACCTTTTATACTCAAAATCATAATCATTTATGGAGTATTAGAATTGATGCAACCAATGGGGATTTACTGGACAAAAACGATATGGTTATTTCTTGTAATTTCCAAAAAAAGGAAAATTTGTCTTCCAAAAATAATCAGGGAAGTGAATTTACAAAATCGTTTTTTAAAAGTAAAATAACGTCTCCACTTGAAGTGATGGGCGGAGCTTATAGAGTAATTCCTTTTAATTATGTGAGTCTTTTAGAAAGTCCCAGAGTTTTAATTTCAAACCCTGAAAACGCTTTTGCTTCTCCTAAAGGGTGGCATGATGCCAATACTCTAACAGGAACGAACGCTTCATTAATTTATACTTATACCAGAGGTAATAATGTATGGTCTAGGTCCGATTATAGCGGAGTAAATCCAACTACTCATTCAACTGTTTCTACTGCAAATGGCTATGCTCCAGACGGTGGATCAGGGTTGTCTTTTGATTATCCTTATGGGGGAACTTCCGTAGTTGCCAATACTTATATTAATGCAGCATGTACCAATTTATTTTACATAAATAATATATGTCACGATATATGGTATCAGTATGGATTTAATGAAGCCAATGGTAATTTTCAACAAGATAATCATAATAATGGAGGTACCGCAGCAGATTATGTTTACGCAGATGCTCAAGACGGTTCTACCTCCGCAACGCCAACATTAAATAACGCCAATTTTTCTACACCTGTTGATGGACAAAAAGGAAGAATGCAAATGTTTTTATGGAGCATTGGCCCCACTGTTAACCCTCTTTTTGTCGTTACTCCTAATTTAATTGCTGGAAATTATAACTCAAGACAAAATTCATTTTCACCAGGACACGTTGATTTACCAATAGCGCCTGCTGCTTTACAATCAGATTTGGTTCTTTATAATGACGGAACTGCCGATACAGGTGCGCCTGATAATTCAGATGCGTGTTCTGTTGCTACAAACGCAGCAGCAATTAATGGCCACATTGTATTGATTAATAGATCATTGGCAGCCACTTCCGGAGGGTCTCCTTGTAGTTTTTCTGAAAAAGTTAAAAATGCTCAACTAGCAGGAGCAATAGCTGTAATAGTTTCCAACAATATTGATATGGTAAATAATTCTGGAACTGCTGTTGATGTTCCAATTGGAATGATTGGTGGTGACGCTTCAATTACAATTCCAGCTATTGGTGTTTCAAAAATTGTTGGGGATATGTTAAGAGCACAAATGAGAATAAGTCCTGTTAATGTTAAATTGCAATTGCCTTCCAATTATGCTCCGTTCATTAATGCCGATGGAGATTTTGACAACGGAGTAATTGCTCATGAATATGGTCATGGAATCTCTACTCGTCTTGCTGGTGGAAGAAATAATTCAAATTGCTTAGCTAATGAAGAACAAATGGGTGAGGGATGGTCTGATTGGTTTGCATTAATGCTTCAAATGCATCCAGGTGACGTTGGCGCTACTCCAATTGGAATTGGAAATTTTGTTGAAAGTTTACCAGTAAATGGCCCAGGAATAAGAAATTTTCCTTATTCAACTAACATGGCAATTAACCCTGAAACATTTAATACCGTAAATTTAAATCAAATAACAAATGCAGCTGGCGATACTGTAACCGAAACTCATAATGTAGGTGAAGTATGGGCAACAATGCTATGGGATTTAACTTGGGCGTATGTTAACAAATACGGGTATGATGATAATAAATATACCGGAACAGGCGGAAACAATAAACTAATGCGATTAGTATTAGACGGAATTAAATTACAACCTTGTGCTCCTACATTTGTTCAAGCCAGAGATGCAATTATTGCTGCAGACCAAGCAACAACAGGAGGTCAAGATTATTGTATGATTTGGCAAGTATTCGCAAGAAGAGGGTTAGGTCTTAATGCTGATTCTGGAAGTAATTTATCATCAATTGATCAAGTGGAAGACTTTACAGTTCCTCCAGCTGGTCCTAATTGTGTACTTAATTTAGATTATTTTGAAACCCTTGACGTATTTAAAGTTTATCCTAATCCAACAAACGGATTAATTAATGTAAAGATTAACAACTATGTTGGAAAAGTAACTATTCAAGTAGTTGATTTAAACGGAAGAGAAGTTTATACTGCTAAAAACGAAATGTTCAATTCAGAAAAAGCAATTGATTTAAAATCGGTTGAGTCTGGAATTTATGTACTTAGAATTTCTGGAGATGACTTAAATTATTCTCAAAAAATTATCAAAAACTAGTATTAAAATAGTTGAATTAAAAAATCCAATCATGAAAATGGTTGGATTTTTTTTATGATAATATGGAAACTAAACTGTCAACATCTATTTTACAATATTGATGCAATTCTTCAACGGTTCCTTGCTCAATAAATTCATCTGGGATTCCCAAATTTAGTACTGGGTTTGAAAAGTTATTTTGAGAGGCAAATTCTAAAACGGCAGTTCCAAAACCACCCATAATTACTCCGTCTTCAATGGTGATTATTTTTTCAAATTCATTGAAAATGGTATGCAACGAATTTTCATCCAAAGGTTTTACAAATGCAAAATCGTAATGTGCTATGGTTTCTGGATTATTCAGTTTGGCTATAGCCAATGCAACTGTGTTTCCTATTGGTCCATTGGATAAAACAGCGGTGATTGTTCCTTCTTTAATACAATTGGCTTTGCCGATTTCCAATTTTTTATATGGCTTTTGCCAATCTACAATTTGCCCTCGACCTCTAGGATAACGAATTGCGATTGGATGGTTCAAGCCCAATTGAGCAGTATATAAAATATTACGAAGGCCAATTTCGTTCATCGGCGAAAACACAATCAAGTGGGGAATACATCGCAAATAAGCCAAATCGAAAACGCCATGATGCGTAGCGCCATCCTCACCAACCAACCCCGCTCTGTCCAAACAGAAAATAACAGGAAGATTTTGCAAAGCTACATCGTGAATAACTTGGTCGTAGGCGCGCTGTAAAAATGTAGAATAAATATTGCAAAAAACAATCATTCCTTGGGTTGCCATTCCAGCTGCTAAAGTTACCGCGTGTTGTTCGGCAATTCCAACATCGAAAGCGCGTTTTGGGAACTCGTCCATCATGAATTTTAAGGAACTTCCTGAAGGCATTGCAGGTGTAATTCCAATTATTTTTTCATTGGCTTTAGCCAAATCTAAAATAGTTAATCCAAAAACGTCTTGGTATTTTGGTGGTAAATGCTGCTCCGATTTTGGAATAATATCTCCCGTGATTTTATCAAATTTCCCTGGTGCGTGGTATTGCACTTGGTTGTCTTCGGCTTGTTGAAGTCCTTTCCCTTTTGTTGTAATAATGTGAAGGAACTTTGGCCCTTTTATTTTTTGTAATCGTTTTAATTCTTTCAGAACTGCATCAATATCGTTTCCATCAATTGGTCCAGAATAATCAAAATTTAGGGATTTGATCATGTTGTTCCCCTTCGGATTTTTCCCTTCTTTGACTGCAGTCAAATAGTTTTTCAAGGCACCAACACTTGGATCAATTCCAATGGCATTATCGTTCAGAATCACTAATAAATTGGCATCGGTAACTCCGGCGTGATTCAATCCTTCAAACGCCATTCCGGAAGCTATTGAGGCATCGCCAATAACCGCAATGTGTTGCTTGTTCAAATCGCCTTTCAAATTGGAAGCAATTGCCATTCCTAAAGCAGCTGATATTGAAGTTGACGAATGTCCAACACCGAAGGTATCAAAATGGCTTTCACTGCGTTTTGGGAAACCTGAAATCCCGTTCAGTTGTCGGTTGGTATGAAAATTATCTCTTCTGCCGGTAAGGATTTTGTGGCCATAGGCTTGGTGACCCACATCCCAAACTAATAAATCATTAGGGGTGTCAAAAATATAATGCAGGGCGATGGTTAATTCTATAACGCCCAAACTTGCTCCCAAATGCCCTTCTTTTACGGCAACAATATCAATAATAAAATCGCGCAACTCTTGAGCCAATTGAGGAAGTTGCCCTTCGTCAAGAAGCCGTAAATCGGATGGAGAATTGATATTTGAAAGTAAATTGCTTTTCATCATTATTTAAAAAACAAATTTACGTTTTTAAATTCAATTGTTTTTTGTTTTTGAGGTATCTATAATTTGCGAAGGGTTTTCTTCGGGTTTTACTAGCATTATTGATAACTCTCCAACTTTAACTTGGGAGTTTTTTGTCTGATGGGACTTTTTTGGCTTTATGAATTTAACTTGTTCTGCTTTAGGCGGAGGTGGCGGTGGAAGTGGCGGCATTTTAACCCCTGCTTTAACTAAAGAATCATACCTTTCCATGTCAATTTTACCCATCATTGGTTTATCTTGATTTTGAACGGTATCTTTTCGAGGTAAAACAAGTCCTTTTGTATGTTGTGTTTGGGATGTATCTTCAACAATTGAAACTTCTCCTAAAGTGGCATCATTATGGTTTTTACAACTGAAAAGCGTTGTTCCCATAACAATAAAAAGCGCCAATAAAAAGGCATTATGGAAGGACCTTTTTTGCAATAAAATACTTTTTGGAACCTTAATATCGAATGTGTTTATTTGATCATTTCTAAATCTTCCACAAATTTTTTTCTCTTGATTTTGAAATAAATAGTTTTGAATTTCTTCAGAACTTTTATCTGAAAAATCAACAACTCCTTTTGTACAAACACTACAAAATCTTCCTGTTTCTTCGGGTGTCATACTATTCCAATCTTCATGACAAGGTTTTGGGATAGAAAATTTAAATTTTGGTTCCATAAAAAAATTTGTTTTCTGGTTATAAATATAACGAAAATTAAGTCAAAATCGTACTTTTGTATTTATGGAAAACCCTTTCAGTGACGAATATTTCATGAAAAAAGCTTTGCAGGAAGCGGAATTGGCTTTTGAAAAGGGTGAAATTCCCGTGGGCGCTTTAATTGTAGTTGATAATAAAATCATTGCTAGAACCCACAATCTAACTGAACTTTTGAATGATGTTACCGCTCATGCAGAAATGCAAGCCATTACTTCGGCGGCAAATTTCCTTGGCGGAAAATACTTAACGGGTTGTACGTTGTATGTTACTTTAGAACCTTGCCAAATGTGTGCTGGAGCATTGTATTGGAGTCAGATTTCCAAAATTGTGTTTGGTGCAAGCGATGAAAACCGAGGTTTTGAGAAAATGGGAACACAATTGCATCCTAAAACAACCGTTGTGCGAGGAGTATTGGCGGAAGAAGCGACCAACTTAATGAAGTCGTTTTTCGCGGGGAAAAGAAAATAATTTATTGAAATAGCTTTTCTTCGATTTTTTGAAAATCACTTTTTTGAAAATTCACAATCTTCTTGTCTTTAATTACAAATATTGACTCACAATTAGCATAAAGTATTTCTAATATATGTGAGGAAATTAATATTATACTGCTTTTACTTTTTTCCTTTAAATACTGAACTAAAATATAGTTTGCTTCTAAATCCAATCCATTAAAGGGTTCGTCTAAAATATAAATGGGATATTCATTTTGAAAAACGGCATTGAGATACGTTTTCTTTTTCATACCAGTAGAGAAATTTTTTATCAACTGGTTTTCAGTAACATCAAACAACATTTTGGAATTATTAGAAGTACTTGAGGTTAATTCTCTATAAAAATCATAAAATTCAGTTGCGGTTAATTCTTCATATAAAGCAGGTTCTGTGGGACACCATAATGCTTTTTGACTTTTTAAAGCCTCATTTTCAAAACTGATTTTTCCTTCAAATGACGTCAGAGATAACATGCATTTAAAAAGTGTGGTTTTCCCTTCTCCATTTTTCCCCACAATCCCGTAAATCCCATTTTTGTGGATTTCAATGTTAATGTTTTCAAGAATAATCTTGTTGGCAAACTCTTTTTTTGAAATTGAAATATCAAGCATTTTGAATTTTATTTAAGTTTTTAATAGCTTTAAAATATAGAAATGGAATTAAAAGTAGTGGAAATCCATAAATTATATTTCCTAGAAAGAGTGCAAAAAAAATGGAATGAATAATCTTTCTCTCAAAAAAAGCATATTTAAAAAGTAAGTTTAACATTGGAAAAAAAAGTAATATTGGTATTAACGCTAACAAAAACCATTGTTGAAGTATTACAAATAAAATCCCCAAAAGGAATCCTAAATAAATAAAATTGAAACAACTAACTTTGAATTGTTGAAACAAATAGTTTTTTCCGATATAATAACTGGCTTTTATGTGAATTATTTCTTCTCTTTCAAAAGAAGGAATGGAAGCAATTGCTCCAAAAAAAACTAATACAGCATAATATAAATTTTCGTTATTATACTTGAAACCCATATATCCAAAAAGAAAAATTAAAGGGAAAAATAACACTAATTTATTTTTTCTGAATGAAATTACCCAAAAAGGATCAAACATTTTAAATGGATAATGTAGCATTCGTTGGTGTATTTTTGTAATTCTGGTGATAAATACAATGGAAATAAAAATAAAAATTATGCCAATGAATTTTTGATTAATTAATAATAACACTAAAATTGGAATAGAATATATACTATATTCAAGAAAGAGGATTGTAGAGAAATTTGGGCTTAATTTCAACAATTCAAGGTCTTTCCGATTGGAATGAATTGTTGCAATTTCAAACAAGAAAAAAAGTGAAAAATTGGCATATTGGCTGTAATTTTTATTTAAAAAATAAAGTAAAACACCAATTGATAACAAAAACAAAAAAATAGCTAGATAATCATCTTTTCCAAATATCTTCCTAAACCGAATACGAATTAAATAGGTAAGTAAAGTAATCATTAATTGGATTTATATTTACAAATATAGTTAAAATAACAAATTATATAAATTGGTTTTAAATGAAAACAATCTTAAAATATCAAATTCCCTAGCCCGGATAGAAGGGAAAATCCCGAGCTTTTTAGCGAGGATTTGGAATGATAGCCGGAATAGCTCCTGATTGCTTCGTAAAAACTCGCAATAACAATTTAATCATGTTTCTCAAAAAACTAGGAATACAAAAAAACCGCTACTCAATGAATAGCGGTTTTTTTTATTTTTCTTCTTTTATGAGATAAATATAAACCGGGAAGTGATCACTAAAACCAGGGTCATTTATAGAATGTCGGAGTGGATATCCTTTGTATTGGCCGGTGGTTTGTATCATAAAGGGTTTGTTGTAAATTCCTGCTTTCCAATACCTGTAGGACGAATAGTCTTTTTGGATTAATGTTTCGGATACCATTATTTGGTCAAAAATATCTCCAGCGTCTCTATAAAACAGGGAAGCATTTCCTTCTTTTGCCATTTGCTCAAAAGGGTTGTAAACTCCGAATTGTTTCACTTCTTCTTTTTTTAATTTCGCGCCCACACCTTCTTTTACGCTTTTATTATAGGTTCCATCGTTTAAATCGCCCATGTTGATTATTTTGGCATTTGGATTGACTTTATAGATTGAATCCATGATTTTTCTATCCAATCTTCCGGCTGCTTCTCTGAAAGGGCTGCTCTTTTTTTCTCCTCCAGATCTTGAAGGCCAGTGATTTACAATGATATTTACCTCATCGCCGTCTAATATTCCGGTGACTAATAATACATCTCTTGTGTAAACTCGGTTATCAATTGCCACTTCATTTTTATCGCTATCGGCTTTATCTTCAGCAGTTTCACCTGTATTTTTCTCTACGATTTTAGAATCGTTTCTGTAAATTAATAAAGGAATGTTGATGGAACTTGTAGGCTTAAAATGCTTTTTTTGATACAAAAGTGCCACGTCAATTCCACGTTTGTCAGGAGAATCATAGTGTACAATTCCGTAATCGTTTACAGCTAATTTTGGTTGTTTAACTAAGTCTTCCAAAACGCCTCTGTTTTCAATTTCTGATGCTCCAATTAGGGTTGGAGAATTTGGGTTTTCACCTGTTCCTATTTCAGAAAGCACTCTTGCTAAGTTTTGTAATTTCTTGTTGTATTTTTCGGAAGTCCAGTTTTGAGCACCATTGGGCAACCATTCTTCATCAAGATTTGGATTATTAATGGTATCAAACAAATTTTCTAAATTATAGAAAGCAACCGTATGAACAGAAAATTTCTTTTGCTGCGCATTGGCACAAATAATTGAAAAAAATAGAAAAAGTAGTGTGATTTTATTTCTTAAGTTCATAGAATTTAGGTGTTTATTTATCCTCGGCTTCAACCTAGTAGGGCTACAAATGTAAAATATTATTAGAGATTAATTACATTCGCATATTAAGAAATTAATAATTGATTATTTTTAAGTGAATTTTAAGTAATTTAGAATCCCTTGAGAACTTAATAAAATAGGTTCATTGAAGGTTTTTCAGGTAAAATTACTTGATATTCAAATGTAAAGAAATTAACATTTTTAACAGAAACGATGAATATATTGATTTTTGTAACATTAATTCTTGTAAATTTGTAAGCCCTATTTTCTAAATTAATAAAAAGGCAGGGTTAATTTAAAAATACTATATGAAAAAACTTGTTATTAGTACATTATTTGTAATGCAAGTGTTTTTTGTTTTTGCTCAAAATGTTTCTGGAGTTTCTGGAAAAGTAGTAGATGCTAAAACTCAAAAGCCTTTACAAAATGTTATTGCTTCTATTCAAAATTCAAATTTAACACAGCTCACCAATGCAGAAGGTAAATTTACTTTTGAAAATGTAGCTGTTGGTAGTCAATTGGTTCAAATTAAAAGTTCAGGTTATAAAGACCAGTTACTTCCTGTTGAAATTGTTTCTGGAAAAATCTTAGACTTAGGAACTATTATTTTAGCGGAAGATTTGACCATAGAACAACAAAGTAATTTAATTTCTATATCAGATAATGATTTAGGAGATGACAATAGTGGTTCAGAAAGTACTTCAAGTTTATTGCAAGCCTCACGTGATGCCTTTAACCAAGCAGCAGCTTTTAACTGGGGACAATCGAGATTTCAAGTTAGAGGATTAGATAACGCCTATGGAACTACTATGATTAATGGAGTTGTTATGAATAAAATTTATGACAATAGACCACAATATAGCAATTGGGGTGGCTTAAATGATGCTACAAGAAATCAAGAGTATACTAATGGTTCTGCACCTTCAGATTATACATTTGGAGGAATTTTAGGAACAGATGAAATCAATACAAGAGCTTCGTTATACCGTCCAGGAAATAGAATTTCTACTTCAGCAACAAACACCAATTATTCAGGAAGACTAATGGGAACTATTGCTTCGGGAATGAGAAAAGATGGCTGGGCCTATATGATTTCAGCATCTAGAAGATTTGCTAACAATGGCTATTTTGAAGGAACAACATATAGTGCTAACTCCTTTTTTGCAAGCGTTGAGAAGAAAATCAACAACAAACACAGCTTAAATTTCACGGCCATTTTAGGCCAAAATAATAGAGGTAAAAATTCGCCAAATACAGCTGAAGTAACGGAATTAAAAGGAGTTAAATACAACTCTTACTGGGGTTTACAAGGAGGTATTGCAAGAAATTCTAGGGTAAAAACAGTAGATGAGCCTTTGTTTATTTTAACCGATTACTGGAAAATTTCTCCTTCTACCAATATTTCCACTTCTGTGGCATATCAATTTGGTAAAATTGGAAATACTAGATTAACTTATCAAGGTGCTACCAACCCAGATCCAAGTTATTACACGAGTTTGCCAAGTTCTGAAATTGCACATTATACTGATAACGTTTGGACTCCAGATTTTGTTCAAGCAGTTAGAAATCAAGAAAATTTTGTTGCCAACGGACAATTGGACTGGGATCATTTGATTTATGCAAATACACACCAACAAGGTGGGAATGTAAATAGTATGTACACCTTATATGAAGACAGAACCGACGATAAATTATTCACCGCAAATACGGTTATTAGTTCTCAATTGGCCTCAAATATTACTTTAAATGCTGGAGCTACTTTCAGAAATTTGTCTTCTCATAATTTCCAAAATATGTTGGATTTATTAGGAGGAGCCTTTTTTAATGATGTTACCTTATACGGAACTGGACATGATCAAAGACAATCAGATTTAAATAACCCTGACAGAACAGTTGGAGTGGGAGAAACTTTTGGGTACAACTATAATTTAAAATCAAATACCTTTGATGGTTTTACTCAATTCAAATTCTTCTTTAAAAAAGTAGATTTCTATTTATCTCAAACTTTTTCTCGATCAGAATACCAAAGAGAAGGATTGTATAAAAATGGATATTATCCAAGTAATTCATTTGGGAAAAGCGAAAAATTAGCTTTCGATAATTTTGGTTTCAAAGGAGGGATAACCTACAAAATTTCTGGAAGACAATACCTTACTTTTAATGGGGTTTACATGACAAAAGCACCATCATTAAGAAATGTTTTTAATAATTCTAGATTGAACAATAATGTTACTGACGGAATTTCAAACGAAACTATTTCAAGCGCAGACGCTAGTTTTATTATAAATTCTCCTAAGTTTAAAACGAGGTTAACCGCTTTTTATTCTACAATAAAAAACCAAACAGAAACTTCATTTTTCTTTGGAGATGGAGCAGGAGTTGATGATCCTACTACAACTGCAAATGAAAGTAATGCCTTCGTTGCAGAAACGGTATCAAACATTAGTAAAAGAAATATTGGTTTAGAATTTGGATTTGAATATCCAATAACTTCAACAATAAAAGTAATTGGTGCTGCAGCATATGGAGAATACATTTACGATGGAAATCCTAATGTAGCTTTGAACATTGATAATTTAGCAAGTGCTACGAATACCAAACCGGTAATAAATTATGGAGAAGCTAAACTTAAAAATTACAAACAATCTGGGATGCCGCAACAAGCAGCGTCTTTAGGATTAGAATACAGAGACCCTAAATTTTGGTGGATTGGAACCAATGCTAATTACCTTGGTAACTCCTACATTGATGTAGCTCCAATAACAAGAACATCCCGTTTTTATGATGATGCCAATTTATCTCCAGGAGTTCCTGTTTCTGGAGCAACAGAAGCTAGAGCTGCTGAATTGTTAAAACAAGAAAAATTTGATGGCTTTATGTTGTTAAATCTTTCAGGAGGAAAATCATGGAAAATTGGGGATAAAATTATTGGTCTAAATATTATGATTAATAATGTTTTAGATACAAAATACAAAACGGGAGGTTTTGAACAAGCAAGAAATTCAAATTACACGCAATTGGATCAAGACTATACTCCGCATTTAAATCCAAATACAAATGTTACTTCTGCAACTCCTGTTTTTGGGCCTAAATACTTTTACGGATATGGCAGAACTTATTTTGTAAACTTATATATTAACTTTTAATTAAAAAACACTATGATAACAAGAATCAAACTTTTAGTTTTAGTTGGTTTAGTTGGGTCAATATTTTCAAGTTGTACTAAGGACAGCGATGTGGAATATCCAACATTAAAAAATGTTTATTTTGCCGAAAATTTTGATGGTGGATTAACGTCGCCTGCACTTCCAACTGGTTGGACAGCTTATGCCCAAACGGGAACAACACTTTGGAGCTCTGGCGCTTATGCTGGGGATGGATATGCTCAATTGAATGGGTACAGTACATTATCTTCGGCTCCTTCTCAACTTAATAGTTGGTTGATATCTCCAGAAATTAATATGGATGCCGTTCAAGGGGAACAACTTTCTTTTCAAACTTGCCATAGCAAATATGTAAATACAACAACTAATGTTATTGAATTGTATATTTCTACTAATTACACTGGAACTAATTTTTCTACTGCCAATTGGACTAAAACTAACTATATCACAACTTTACCTGATCCGCTTACAAAACCATATGTTTATGTAAATTCTGGTGCTATCGATTTATCAAGATATACAGGAACTTTGCATTTTGCATTTAAATACATTGGGGTGCCGGCTATTAGCGGTACTTATCAAGTAGATAATGTTAGAATTGTTTATTAATCTTTAAATAAGTTAAAATGAAAATAAATACTATTATAAAAGGAACATTATTTCTTTGTTTTGTAGCGCTTTTTACAAATTGTACACAAAGTGATAAACCGTATAACTCAGGTTCGCCAGAAATTCAAACCTATCAATTTACTACTACTACAACTATAGTGGCAGTAAGAGCGATGGCAACTTCGGCTGTAGTTCAATACACTGCTGATGATATTATAGAGGCCTACGTAACTTCAAATGATGCTGCGGGAAATTTCTATAAATCAATTTCTTTTCAAAGTATTCCTACTGCTGCTGGAACTCCAATAGGATTTAGCGTAGCCGTAAATAAATCTATGACATTTGCTGACGGATTTTATCCTGGTAGAAAAGTATATATCAAATTGAAAGGATTGTACTTTGGATTACAATTTGGATCTTTGAAAATAGGATGGAATAGCGCTTTAGACGGATTAGAACCATTAGATTATCAAAAATATCTTTTCCCATCCTCTACCGTTTTAAGTGAAGAAGACTTGGTTAGACATATGTCGCTTTTCAACGCTAGATTAGATGCCAATCAAAATACTTTGGTAGAAATTGACGACGTTCAATTTGCAAATACATCTATCGGAAGAACTTTATTCGACATTGACTCTGGAGGATATGCAACCAATCAAATAATTGAAGATCCTAATATAGGAACCACAGGAATTTGTAGAATTAGTCAATATGCCACATTTTCGGTTAACAATGTTCCTAGTGGAAAAGGTTCTATAAGAGGTGTAATGACAAAATACAATTCAGATTTCCAATTTATGGTTCGTTATAACAACGATTTCAGATTGACTGGACGTAGATTAGTGCCTCTTTTAAATGAAGATTTTGCAAACGGAATTACTGCTTGGAATGCTTATAGTGTAGTGGGAACTCAGGTTTGGGCTCAAGCTTCTTTTGGTAATCCGGCACCTTGCGCCTTAATGAATGGTTATTCTGCTGGAAATAGAGCTAACGAAGATTGGTTAATTTCTCCAGTATTAAATCTAACAGGGTATACCTCGGCATCGTTGAAATTTGATAGTGCTTACAATTATGCTGGAGCCCCTATTCAAGTTATGGTTTCAAATAACTATACCGGAACTGGAAACCCTAATTCAGCAACTTGGACTACTTTAAATCCTGTATTATCAGGCGGTAGTTTTGCTTGGGCAAATTCAGGAGCGCTTAGCCTAAATGCTTTCGCTGGAAATAGCACAGTATATGTTGCGTTTAAATATATATCAACAACTGCTGCTGCTTCAAGCTGGGAAATTGATAATGTAAAAGTCACCGGGATTTAATCAATAAAATAATTATACAAAAGAGCTGCAGGAATGTAGCTCTTTTTTTTGTGGTTATTTTTTAAAATAATGATGTGTATTTTATAACTATTTTGTACTTTTCAGTCTAATTTAAATTTTAAGAAAAATGATTAAATTTTCATTCAAATCCTTGTTATTGGTCCTAACATTTTTACTTGGTGCTAATGCAAATTTTGCACAAGACATTTTAGTAAACTCACTAAAAGTCAATGCAAGCGATAAAAGTAAAGAGAGCTTTAAATTTACAGATGTCATCAACCTTGCGAATACTTCAGTAAAAAATCAAGGTTCTTCAGGAACGTGCTGGAGTTATTCTGGAAACTCGTTTTTAGAATCGGAAATGATCCGAATTGGTAAACAACCAGTTGAATTATCACAAATTTTTACCGCAAGAAATGCCTACGTTGAAAAAGGAAAAAACTATGTAAGAATGCACGGTGCTGTCACTTTAGGCGATGGTGGATCGTTACACGATGTAACTAATATGCTTAAAAAATATGGAGCGGTTCCTCAAGAAGTATATACCGGTTTAAATTACGGAACTACAAAAAATAAATTTGGAGAAATGGCAGCTTTAACAGAAGGATTATTGGTTGCAGCAGTAAAAAATCCTAATGGGGAGTTAACTCCAAATTGGATCAAAGCGTATGAAGCGGTTATTGATTCTTACTTAGGTCAAGTTCCTCAGAATTTTAATTTTAAAGGAAAAAACTATACCCCTCAAACATTTGCAAAGGAAGTAGTGGGATTAAATCCTGATGAGTATGTAGAATTATCTTCTTATTCTAATGCGCCTTATTACACTAAAACCATGTTAATGGTTCCTGATAACTGGTCGTTTGATATGATTTATAATGTACATTTAAATGACCTAACAGATATTATTGACAATGCCTTAAAAAATGGTTACACCGTTGCTTGGGCTACTGATGTTAGCGAAAAAAGTTTCAGTTGGAAAAACGGAATTGCTTACGTTCCAACAAAAAAGGTAGATGAGATGACTCCGGAGGAAAAAGAAAATATGTTCAATGGTCCAAAGCCAGAAATGGAAATTACAGAAGAAGTACGTCAAAAAGCATTTGATAATTATCAAACTACCGACGATCACGGAATGCACATTGTAGGTGTATCTAAAGACCAAGACGGTAAAGAATATTACATCGTTAAAAACTCTTGGGGAGCAACCAACGACTACAAAGGATACCTTTATGTAACTAAAAACTTCATCAAGTATAAAACTACTGCTTTAATGGTAAACAAAGGCGCAATTCCAACTGTATTAGCTAAAAAATTAGGAATTTAATTAAATCCTTGAAGTTTATAAATAAAAAAATCCCACTCGAAAGAATGGGATTTTTTATTTTTATATATTTCACTTTATTCAGGATCTTTCATTTTGAAAGTATCCATGAAAGCAGTGGTGTAATTTCCAGCTACATATTGCTCATCATCCATTAATTGACGGTGAAAAGGAATGGTAGTTTTTACGCCTTCAATTACAAATTCATCCAAGGCGCGTTTCATCTTATTAATCGCTTCTTGACGCGTTTGAGCCGTTGTAATTAATTTGGCAATCATTGAGTCGTAATTTGGCGGAATCGTGTAACCTGCGTAAACGTGCGTGTCTAGACGAACACCGTGTCCTCCTGGCGCATGAAGTGTAGTGATTTTTCCTGGTGAAGGGCGGAAATCATTGTAAGGATCTTCAGCGTTTATTCTACATTCAATTGCGTGTAATTGTGGTAAATAGTTTTTCCCTGAAATTGGAATTCCTGCAGCCACCATTATTTGCTCACGAATTAAGTCGTAATCTACTACTTGCTCCGTAATTGGGTGCTCTACTTGAATTCTAGTGTTCATTTCCATGAAATAGAAATTTCTATGTTTGTCCACTAAAAATTCTACTGTTCCAGCACCTTCATATTTTATATATTCGGCGGCTTTCACAGCAGCTTCTCCCATTCTAGTTCTTAATTCATCGGTCATAAATGGTGACGGAGTTTCCTCGGTCAGTTTTTGATGACGACGCTGAACAGAACAATCTCTTTCAGATAAATGACAGGCTTTCCCGTAAGAATCACCAACTACTTGAATTTCAATATGACGTGGTTCTTCGATTAGTTTTTCAAGATACATTCCGTCATTCCCGAAGGCAGCAGCCGACTCTTGACGAGCACCTTCCCAAGCTTTTAATAAATCTTCTTCTTTCCAAACAGCACGCATCCCTTTACCTCCACCACCTGCGGTAGCTTTAAGCATTACAGGATAACCCATTTCTAAAGATAATTTTTGAGCTTGTTCAAATGATTCTAATATTCCTGCAGAACCTGGTACACAAGGAACTCCTGCTTCAATCATAGTTGCTTTTGCAGAAGCTTTGTCCCCCATTCTATCAATCATTTCTGGAGAAGCACCAATAAATTTTATTCCGTGCTCTTGACATATTTTTGAAAATTTAGCATTTTCAGAAAGAAATCCATATCCTGGATGAATTGCATCAGCATTAGTAATTTCAGCTGCAGCAATAATATTTGACATTTTTAAATAGGAAAGATTGCTTGGCGGAGGGCCAATACAAACTGCTTCGTCAGCAAATTTTACGTGAAGGCTTTCAGCATCAGCAGTTGAATAAACGGCAACCGTTTTAATTCCCATTTCTCTGCAGGTTCTAATAACTCGAAGAGCAATTTCACCTCTATTTGCAATTAATATTTTTTTAAACATCGTTTGAAATTTTAAATGTTGAATTTTAAATTTAAATTTTTTTGAACGATGGAATTCATCATTCAAAATTTAGCATTTATAATTTCTTAAGAAGGATCAACTATAAATAAAGGTTGGTCAAATTCAACTGGTGACATATCATCAACTAAAATTTTAACGATTTTACCTGAAACTTCAGATTCAATTTCGTTAAACAATTTCATCGCTTCAATTACACATACTGTATCTCCTTTTGAAATTGTGCTTCCAACTTCAACAAACATTGGTTTTTCTGGTGATGGTTTTCTGTAGAAAGTACCAATCATTGGAGACTTTACAGTGATGTAATTTGAGTTTTCTGTAGCAGGTGCAGCAGCAACTGGAGCGGCAGCAACCGGAGCTGGAGCGGCTTGAGGAGCAGCTTGAGCTATAGGCGCTTGCTGTAAATATGTAATTTCTGGAGAAGTTCCTTCAACTGTAGTTTTGATGGTGATTTTTACATCATCCATTTCTAGTTTTACTTCTGCAACTCCCGAATTAGAAACAAACTTGATCAGGTTTTGAATTTCTTTTAAATCCATAATATTAATTTTAGGTTAGTTTACTCTCTGTTGTATGCCCACTTTAAGTAGATAGATCCCCATGTGAATCCACCTCCAAAAGCAGCAAATATTAAATTATCTCCTTTTTTAAATTTTTTCTCAAAATCAAATAATAATAAGGGTAAGGTTGCTGATGTAGTATTTCCATATTTTTCAATATTTATTAATACTTTACTATCTTCAACTCCCATTCTACTTGATGTAGCATCAATTATTCTTCTATTTGCTTGATGTGCAACTAGCCAATTCACATCTTCGTGTGAAAGATTATTTCTTTGCATTATTTTCTCACTCACATCAGCCATTCCGGTAACAGCATATTTATACACTTGCTTTCCGTCCTGAAAAACGAAATGTTGTTTTGCATCTATAGTTTCGTGTGATGGAGGAAGCATTGAACCACCCGCATCCATTTTAAGAAAATCTCTCCCTATTCCGTCTGATCTCAAAACCTCATCTTGGAAACCAAGTCCTTCATGATTTGGCTCAAACAAAACCGCTCCTGCACCATCACCAAAAATAATACAAGTAGCTCTATCAGTATAATCAATAATTGATGACATTTTATCGGCACCTATTAAAAGTACTTTTTTATATCTCCCAGATTCTATATAGGCTGAAGCTGTTGACATTCCGAATAAGAAACTTGAACATGCTGCTTGTAAATCATAGGCAAAAGCATTAGTAGCGCCAATTTGCGAAGCTACATAAACTCCTGTTGATGCTACAAGCATATCAGGTGTTGCAGTTGCCAACAAAACCAAGTCAATTTCTAAAGGGTCAATATTTCCTTTTTTAAGTAGGTCTTTTGCGGCTTGAATTGCTAAATATGAAGTCCCTAAACCTTCTCCTTTTAAAATCCTTCTTTCTTTAATTCCAGTTCTTGTTGTAATCCATTCATCATTGGTGTCAACCATAGTTTCTAATACTTGATTAGAAAGTACAAAATCTGGAACATATCCACCGACAGCAGTAATTGCGGCTGTAATTTTACTCATAGGATTTTAATTTTCGCCTTGTAATTGTATTCCGAAAACGGGTTGAAATTACAAATTATTTTCTAAATTATTTCATTTAGTGTTGAATATAAGCTGTTAAAGTTTATTCCAACAAAAAAAACTCCCAACAGGTGAGAGTTTATCTTTTATTTTTAAAATGTATTAAGCAACAGCAACTTGCTTGTCAATAACAACCTGACCTCTGTAGTACATTTTACCTTCATGCCAGTAAGCTCTGTGGTATAAATGTGCTTCTCCTGTGATAGGACAAGTTGCAATTTGAGCAACTGTAGCTTTATAATGTGTTCTTCTCTTGTCTCTTCTCGTCTTCGAGATTTTTCTCTTAGGATGTGCCATTTTACTATATTATTTATCCGTTAATAGTTGTTTTAATTTTTCCCAACGCGGGTCAATTTCTTCTTCTTTTTTTATTTCTTCAACTCTTAATTCATTTAGCTTTTTTAATGCTTCTGAATTTAATGTTCCGTCTTTTACTCCCGGGTGAACCCTTCTGAAAGGTATCCACAAAACAATCATTTCATATATAATTTGAGAAATATTAATTTCATGTTCCCCGTGAGGTAAAATCAATAACTCGTCATTATCATCATTGTATTCTTCTCCAAACTTTACAATTACTTTTAGTTTTCCTTTTATTGGAAAATCAAACATTTCGTTTGTCAAATCACAAGGAACATGAATGGTTCCGTTGTGTTTGAAATTCAATTCCATAAGAGTGCTTTTCTTTTCAAAAGCAACATTTACTTTAATGTTTGCACTTTCAAACTCATCATAATCAAAGTTATCAAAGAACTCCTTACTTATTTGATATTCAAATTGGTGTTTTCCTAACTTTAATCCTATAAAAGGAATTAAAAATTCATTTAACTTTTTCATCCTAACAACAATTTTTCCCAAAACTTCGGGGTGCAAAGATATAAAATAATACTAATATCAAAAGCGTTATCAACATTTTTTTGTTTACAACTACTTTTCTTTCGTTTTTAGTGGATTATTACTGATTTCTACATACTCATTTCTTGAGTTATAGATGTCAATTGCTAAAAAAACAGCTTCCTTGAAAGAATTATGATTGGCAATTCCTTTTCCTGCAATATCAAAAGCAGTTCCGTGGTCTGGGGAAGTTCGAATTTTATCTAATCCCGCAGTATAATTCACTCCATTTCCAAACGACAATGTTTTAAATGGTATTAAACCTTGGTCATGATATGCCGCAATTACCGCATCGAATTTCTCATATTGGCTATTGCCAAAAAAACCATCGGCAGGATAAGGTCCAAAAACCAAAGTTCCTTTTTCAAATAATTTTTTAATTACTGGTTTCAATAAAGTATCGTCTTCTTTTCCTATTACTCCGCCATCACCCGCATGTGGATTCAATCCTAAAACGGCAATTTTCGGTTTGTTGATACTGAAATCTTGAATTAATGATTGATTAATAGTGTCAATTTTTTGAGTAATTAATTGTTCTGTAAGATGCGAAGCTACCTCGTTCACAGGAATATGATCAGTTAAAAGTCCAACTCTTAGGTTGTCTTGAACCATAAACATCAATGCATCGCCATTTAATTCTTGGTTCAAATAATCGGTGTGCCCTGGAAATTTAAAATCGTCCGACTGTATATTGTATTTATTTATTGGTGCCGTAACCAAAACGTCAACTTTTCCTTCTTTTAAAGCTTTTGTAGCAGATACAAATGATTTAATTGCATATTTTCCTAATGCATCGTCATTGGTTCCATAATTTAATTCTAAATGCTCTCTCCAAACATTAAAAACATTTATTTTACCAATAACTATTTGCTCCAAAGTATCTATTCCGTGAATTGCAGCGGTAGATTCGAAGGTTTTCTTTATTGCAGATATGATTTTTACATTGGCAAAAATAACAGGCGTACAAAATTCTAACATTCTAGAATCTTCAAAGGTTTTTAGCACCACTTCGCTTCCAATACCGTTTAAATCTCCTATTGAAATTCCAACGATTATATTTTCTGCTTTTTTTATCATGACTACACGTTATTTATTGCTAATTTTGAAACGCAAATTTAGTAAAATAATATCACAAATGTTTACAGGAATCATAGAAACCCTTGGAGAAATCAAAGCAATCGAAAAAGAAGGCGGAAACGTTCATCTTACCATTACCTCAGCGATTACCAATGAGTTAAAAATTGACCAAAGTGTTGCTCATAATGGCGTTTGTTTAACCGTTACTTCAATTGAAAATAACGATTACAAGGTGACTGCGATTCAAGAAACTATCGATAAAACGAATTTATCGGATTGGAAAATTGGTGCGGCTGTTAATTTAGAGCGCGCCATGAAATTGGGAGACCGATTGGACGGACATATTGTTCAAGGACATGTGGATCAAACGGGAATTTGCAAAGCGATAAAAGAGGCAGACGGGAGTTGGTATTATACTTTTGAATACGATCCGAATTTAAATAACCTTACCATTGAAAAAGGCTCAATTACGGTTAACGGAGTGAGCTTAACAGTAGTAAATTCGATGAAAAATGAATTTAGTGTTGCTATAATTCCTTACACTTATGAGCATACTAATTTTCATGATTTCGTAGTTGGAACTAAGGTAAATTTAGAATTTGATGTGATTGGGAAGTACGTTTCGAAACTTTATTCGAATAAATAAATCTAAATTATTTTTTCCATTTTAAACTCTCCATTAAATTCTGCACGTCGTTTTTGATATAACTTGCTGCGGGCATAATTGAATCAAAATTGGGTTTTGCATAGAAATAAACGGAACCTGTTACGAAATTTTTGGTGCTGTCGGTGACATAAAATTGGGTGTTGGTAGCCGCATTTCCATCTACTTGATAGAACATTCCAAAAACTCTTTTCTCCTTGTTTATATAAGGTTGCTCTAAAATATCATCCGCTTTAATCACGTGTTCGTAGGTCAATTTTTGAGCATCTTGAAGTAATAATTTAATGTTGTTATTCACAGGCTTATAACTCAAATAAATGGTAGCCTTCATTTTTGGGTAGGTAATTTCAAAATTACAATCTCCTTTTTCGGTAATTATCGCATTAGAATTAATAACGAAAGTGTAATGACAATCGTTTTCATAATTTTTATATTCCGCTATTGGATAATCCAATCTCAAATAACTTGCTGGCTTTGGAATAGTCTCATTTTTGCAACTAATAACTGAAATTGCAAAAGTGAAAAGTAATATTAAAACTATGTTTTTTTTAAACATTTGTAATTATTCTATAGTTACTTTTATTTGTTTTATTCTCTTTCTATCGATAGAAACAATTTTAAACAAACAATTTTCAAATATAAATTGGTCTCCTCTTTTAGGAAAATTACCTTGGATTTCTAATAAAAATCCGGCAAGAGTTTCCGCTTCTCCTTTTCTTTCTTCAAATAGCGTTTCGTCTACATCGATGATTCTATAGAAATCTTTTAGATTGATTTTCCCTTCAAAAAGGTAATTTTTTTCATCTATTTTAGTGAAAGGAATGTCGTCATCGTCAAATTCATCACTAATATCACCAACAATTTCTTCGATTACGTCTTCGAGAGAAACCAATCCTGAGGTTCCGCCGTATTCATCAACCACAATCGCAAGGTGATTTTTCATGTTTTGAAATTCTTTCAGCAAATCATCTAATTTTTTATTTTCAGGAACGAAAAATGGTTTTCTCAAAAGCGTTTTCCAGTCAAAATCGACTTTATCAATATGTGGTATTAAATCTTTAACGAATAGAACGCCTTCTATATGGTCAATATTGTCATTGTAAACCGGAATTCTTGAATACCCTTTATCAATTATTTTAGGAAGAATTTTATCAAAAGGTTCGTTAATTTCAATTGCGAAAACATCAATTCTTGGACTCATGACTTGTTTGGTGTCAGTGTTTCCAAAGTTTACAATGCCTTCTAATATTTTTTGTTCACCGTGAGAAGAACCTTCCGAAGAAGTTAATTCAAGGGCTTGCGATAATTGATCAACCGTAAAATAGGCTTTTTGTTTCCCCAATTTTTCATGCAAATAAATTGTCAATGCTCTCATCGGAGAACTAATTGGTGTTAACAATTTATCCAATATATATAAAGGACGAACTACAAATTCAGCAAACTTCAGATTGTTTCTATTGGCATAGACTTTCGGGATAACCTCGCCAAATAATAGAATTAGGAAAGTAACGACAATTACTTCTAAAATAAATCGGATTATTTCCGATTCAATTGCCGAAAATAAATTTGCACTTATAAAAGAGAACAAAATTACAACTCCAATATTGATAAAATTATTGGCTACAAGAAGCGTTGCTAATAATTTTTTCGGTTTGTCAACTAATAATAAGATCAATTTCCCCTTTGAAGAATCGGCTTTTGAAAGATCATCAAGGGTTTTTGGGGACAAAGAAAAAAAGGCAACTTCGGCACCGGAAAGCAATGCCGATATAAAAAGCAAAACAAAAATTCCAATTGTACCAAAAAGCAAATTAGAATCTATGTTTTGAAAAATGTCAGTGAAACTGGGAGGTTCCGGGTCCAAATTTAATGGGATTAGTTAAACAATTAGTATGGCGAATCATCTAATAAGCCTGCTGGCGAATCAGTATTGGTTGGTTTAAATGGTTCAGATTCTTTTTTAGTAGTTAAAAAAGTAAATTCTGTAACTTGAATTTCAGTTGTAAACTTGGTTGACCCTTCATCAGTTTGCCATTGGCGCGATTTTATTCTTCCTTCAACATAGATTTTATCTCCTTTAGATAAATACTTTTCGCAAATTTCAGCAGCTTTATTACGAACCACTAAATTGTGCCATTCTGTAGTATTTATTTTCTCATTTGTAGTTTTATTGATATAGGTTTCATTTGTTGCCAAAGGAAATCTACCAATACAATTACCCCCATCGAAGTAGTGCATTTTAACATCATCGCCTAGGTAGCCAATCAGCATCACCTTGTTTATTGTTCCGTTCATCTTATTTTGAAAGTTTTAGTAATTCCAAATGTACGCTATTTTAACTTAATTCAGAGTATTCCTCTTCTATAAAATTAAAAATAACTTTTGGAAATGGAAAATTCTTGATGTTTTTTTTATTTGTAGCACCCAAAATTTCCCCTTTTACTTTTACTTTCCAAAAATTTATATTCAAATGTTGGTGTGATAATTTATGGATTTTACCCTTTGAATTCAAATTTGAAATTCCTTTTATTTTGTATTGAGAGCTGTATTTATCGGATATCAATTCGGAAACGGCATCTAAATTTAATTCGGTTTCGGTTTCAATTAGTGGAAATTCATATAAATTTTGCCAAATTCCTTTTTGATCTCTTTTCTGAATAAGGGTGTTTAATTTATCGTCTTCAAAAACTATATAATTAAAAAACCGGTAGCTAATTTTGATTTTCTTTAATTTCACCGGAAGGTTTTGCACTTTTTTCTTTTGCAAAGCGGCACAACTACTATTGAAAATGCAATTTTGGCAATCGGGGTTTTTGGGAACACATTGTAAAGCCCCAAATTCCATAATGGCCTGGTTGAAAGTTGCAGGATCATTTTTTGGCATTAATTCCAAAGCCAAGTCGGAAAACTCTTTTTTGGCTGTAGCCAATGAGATGTCGGTTTCAATATCAAAATATCTGGAAAGCACTCTAAATACATTTCCATCTACTACAGGAACTGCTTCGTTGTGAGAAAAAGAAGCGATTGCGGCAGCGGTATATTCCCCAATTCCTTTCAGTTTTAATAACTCCTTATAATTATTAGGAAATTCCCCTTTTAATTCATTCGCAACATATTGCGCAGTAAAATGAAGGTTTCTAGCTCTTGAATAATAACCTAAACCCTGCCAATGTTTTAGAACTTTTTCCTCGGGTGCCTTTGCTAAATCAAAAACGGTAGGAAAAGTGGCAATGAAATCTAAATAATATGGTAATCCTTGGGCAACTCTTGTTTGCTGAAGCATGATTTCCGACAACCATATATTATAAGGATTGTCCGTATTTCGCCAAGGCAAATCACGTTTATTATTTAAATACCAATTAATTAATGAGTTAGAAAAAATCACATTCTATTATTTAGAATGCAAAAGTAATTTTTTATGTTGTTAAATTTTAATGGTTTATGCTTGAATATTTGTTTTTTTAATTCATATATTTGCAACCTCAAAAAAAAGTAGAACTTTATTAATTAGAAAGAAAATGACGAAAGCAGATATCGTAGCAAAGATTTCGGAAAAACTAGGTCTTGAAAAAGGAGACGTTCAAGCAACAGTTGAAACATTAATGGAAGAGGTAAAAAACTCTTTAGAAAGTGGAGATAATGTATATTTAAGAGGTTTTGGTAGCTTTATTATCAAAACTAGAGCTGAAAAAACAGGGCGTAACATCTCTAAAAACACTACAATCAAAATTCCAGCTCACAACATTCCAGCTTTTAAACCAGCTAAAGTATTTGTTGAAGGAGTAAAAGCAAATAACAAAACAAAATAATTATTTATTAATCAATAAAAAGAAAAGATATGCCAAGCGGTAAAAAAAGAAAAAGACATAAGGTAGCGACGCACAAACGTAAAAAAAGAGCGAGAGCTAACCGTCACAAGAAGAAAAAGTAGTTTAACACTACTTTTTCTATTTTAGAATACCAAGTTCATTGAAATTGAGATTTTAGAATTTAGATTGCAGATTTAAGATTGCAGATTTGAAAAAATCTAGAAACAAAATCAGAATTCTAAAACCAAAATCTCACCGGGTTCAATACCTGTTAAAATATTGTTTAATCCATCCTTACTCGAAAGTTGATGGTTGATAGTTGCTAGTTGATGGATTTTCCAACAACCGACAACCAACAACCGACAACCAAAAGTTCGGATAAAAATTTACAGCGTGAATAAAGAATTAATCATCAGATCTAGTTCTGAAGCCGTAGATTTTGCCTTATTAAAAGATGGAAAACTAATTGAATTACACAAAGAAGAAGAAAAAAGCAATTTCCAAGTTGGTGATATTTTTATTGCCAAAATAAGAAAACCAGTTGCTGGACTTAATGCTGCTTTTGTAAATGTAGGCCACGATAAAGATGCCTTTTTACATTATCACGATTTAGGACCTAATCTTGCTTCCCAACTGAAGTTCATAAAGCTTGTAAGCGCAGGTAAAATAAAGGATTTCAACCTTAAAAACTTTCAGTTTGAAAAAGAAATTGATAAAGATGGAACGGTCTTAGACATTCTAAGTCCAAACCAGTCAATTTTAGTACAAGTCGTAAAAGAACCAATATCTACTAAAGGACCAAGAATTAGCTCTGAGCTTTCTCTTGCCGGAAGATTTATTGTTCTCGTTCCGTTTTCTGACCGAGTTTCTGTTTCACAAAAAATAGAGATAAAAGGAGAAAAAGAGCGTCTAAAACGATTGGTACAATCCATCAAACCTAAAGGATTTGGAGTTATTGTGAGAACAGTAGCCGAAGGCAAAAATACAGCCGAATTAGAAAAAGATTTGCAGAACCTGTTAGACAGATGGACTGCAATGTGTAAAAAATTACCAACCGCTCATCATCCGTCCAAAATATTAGGAGAACTTAACAAAGCTTCTTCCATGTTAAGAGACGTTTTTAATGATTCCTTCACGGGAATTCAAATAGATGATGAAGAGTTGTACAACCAAACAAAGGACTATTTGCAAGTAATAGCTCCTTCAAAATCATCAATCGTTAAGTTTTATCAATCTAACGACACTCCAATTTTCGAGAAATACAATATAGAGAGACAAATCAAAACTTCATTTGGAAAAAATGTTTCGATGAGCAAAGGTGCTTATCTAATCATTGAACACACCGAAGCCCTTCACGTTATAGATGTGAATAGCGGAAATCGTTCCAATAAATCTTCTAATCAAGAAGAAACAGCAATGGAAGTGAACATGATTGCTGCCGCAGAAATCGCAAGACAATTACGTCTGCGCGATATGGGAGGAATTATAGTAGTAGATTTTATCGATTTATCCGATCCGGAAAATAGAAAAGTGTTGTACGATTTCTTAAGAGAAGAAATGAGTGATGACAAAGCAAAACACAAAATATTACCCCCAAGTAAATTTGGATTAGTCCAAATAACAAGACAAAGGGTTCGACCAGAAGTAAATATTGAAACCAGAGAAGAAGATCCCAATAATGAAAAAGGGGATATTGAAGCTCCAATTTTAATTATCGACAGAATTATTTCTGATCTAGATAGAATTGTAAAAACGCAGCCAAATGTAGTACTTAATGTGCACCCATTTGTAGGCGCCTACCTTACAAAAGGATTCCCATCCATTCGTTCAAAATGGTTTTTTGAATATAAAAAATGGGTAAAAATAATACCACGTGACGCTTACACGTACTTTGAATATCATTTCTTCGATAAAAAAGGAAATGTTATTAATGATTAAAAACAAAAACCGCTACTCTTTCGAATAGCGGTTTTTTTATGATTTATTGTGAAATTATGGATTAACTACCACACATTTCGCAATCCTCAGGACCTGCATTTTTAGCCAATTCTATCATCGCACGGTACTCTTCAGGAGTCATTTCAACTGCTTGAGTATCTAAAGGCGCAGCAACTGGCTCTTTTACTTCTTGTTCTTGAACTTCAATAGGTTCTGCTTTTTTATCATTATTTAAGGTAAATTTAATCGCGTCAACTGCCGCTTTTGTTCTTAAATAATACATTCCCGTTTTTAATCCTGATTGCCAAGCATAAAAGTGCATCGATGTTAATTTCGAATAATTAGCATTTTGCATAAATAAGTTCAACGACTGCGATTGATCCACAAAATAACCTCTGTGACGTGACATATCAATAATATCTTTCATTGACATTTCCCAAACCGTTTTGTATAAATCCTTCAAGTTTTGAGGAATATTCAAGTTCTGAACCGATCCGTTTTCACGCATTAATTCTTGTTTCAAAGTCTCTGTCCAAAGTCCTAGTTTTACCAAGTCTTCCAATAAATGTTTGTTAACTACAATAAACTCTCCTGAAAGAACTCTACGAGTATAAATATTAGAAGTGTAAGGTTCAAAAGCTTCGTTGTTTCCTAATATTTGTGAAGTGGAAGCGGTTGGCATTGGCGCGACTAAAAGCGAGTTTCTAACCCCGTTTTTCATCACTTCTTTACGCAATGCTCCCCAATCCCATCGTCCTGAAAGCTCTTCGTCCTTTATCCCCCAAAGATTGTGTTGGAATTCTCCTTGTGATATCGGCGACCCTTCATAGCTTGAATACGGTCCTTCTTCTATAGCCATTTCCATCGATGCAGTTACGGCTGCAAAATACATCGTTTCAAAAATTTCTTGATTCAATTTCTTAGCTTCATCACTGGTAAAAGGTAGGCGCAACATGATGAAAGCATCTGCCAATCCTTGAACTCCTAGTCCAATTGGACGGTGGCGTTTATTAGAATTTTCACCCTCTTTTACAGGATAATAATTTCGGTCAATTACTTTATTTAAGTTTCTAGTTACTCGTTTAGTAACGGTAAAAAATAATTCATGGTTGAATTTACCGTCTTCAACAAACATCGGTAATGAAAGTGAAGCTAAATTACAAACGGCAATTTCATCCTTAGAGGTATATTCCATAATTTCAGTACATAAATTCGAAGAACGAATTGTACCTAAATTTTTCTGGTTTGATTTTCTATTGGCAGCATCTTTATAAAGCATGTAAGGAGTTCCAGTTTCAATTTGTGATTCTAGAATTTTCTCCCATAATTCATGTGCTTTAATCGTTTTTCTTCCTTTTCCAGCTGCTTCATAAGAAGTATATAATGCTTCAAATTCTTCACCGTGAACATCATAAAGTCCAGGACATTCGTTTGGACACATTAAAGTCCAGTCTCCGTCATCCTGAACACGTTTCATGAATAAATCGGAAGTCCACATTGCAAAAAACAAATCTCTTGCACGCATTTCTTCTTTTCCTGTATTCTTTTTCAAATCTAAGAAATCGAAAATATCGGCATGCCATGTTTCAATATAAATCGCAAAACTACCTTTACGCTTTCCTCCACCTTGATCTACGTAACGTGCAGTATCATTGAAAACTCTTAACATTGGAACAATCCCGTTTGACGTTCCGTTAGTCCCACGAATGTAAGATCCTGTCGCACGTACATTGTGAATTGAAAGTCCAATTCCTCCCGCCGATTGTGAAATTTTAGCCGTTTGTTTTAACGTATCGTATATTCCATCAATACTATCATCTTGCATCGCTAAAAGGAAACAAGAAGACATTTGTGGTTTTGGAGTTCCCGCGTTAAACAATGTTGGCGTAGCGTGAGTGAAGTATTTTTTCGACATTAAGTCGTAAGTTTCAATCACCGATTTCAAATCGTCTAAGTGAATTCCAACAGATACACGCATTAACATGTGCTGTGGACGCTCTACAATTTTTCCGTTAATTCTCAATAAATAAGAACGCTCTAAGGTTTTAAACCCAAAGTAATCGTAGTTAAAATCTCTATTGTAAATGATGTGTGAATCCAAAAATTCCGCATTTTCCATGATCACTTTGTGCACTTCTTCTGAAAGTAAAGGCGCAGAAAGTCCGTTTCTAGGATTTACGTAATTGAACATATCGTCCATGGTTTCCGAGAACGATTTTTTGGTATTTGAATGCAAATTAGAAATCGCAATACGCGCAGCTAATTGTGCATAATCAGGATGTGCAATAGTCATTGACGCCGCCGTTTCAGCAGCTAAATTATCCAATTCTGACGTAGAAACTCCATCGTAAAGTCCTTCGATTACTCGCATTGCGACTTTTACTGCATCAACTAAATCGTTTAAACCATAGCATAGTTTTTTAATTCTATCTGTGATTTTGTCGAACATTACTGGCTCCTTATGGCCATCTCTTTTTACTACGTACATAATTTTTTAATTTTTTAAAACAGAAAATCCCTTCGCTGTTTTGGTTATTTGTAATGATACTGAACTTTTTTCAGTATTTATTTTTTGGAGCTATTTACTTCGTCAGTTCGCTGCGCTCGTATCCAGCTATCCATTGCAATCCACGCTAAAAACCGTGGGATTTCCATTACTATCTGGGCTAAAAGCTACAGATGCATTGGTAATTTCGAATAATCATTCCAAAAATGGAACTTTGAATGGTTTAGAATTTTTATATTAAAAATCAGCGTCGAAACTAATTTTTTGAGCTTGAGAATCGGTATTCATCACTCCTGATTTTTGATATTCTGCCACTTTCTTTTCGAAGAAATTGGTTTTTCCTTGAAGGGAAATCATATCCATAAAATCAAAAGGATTTGAGGTGTTGTATTCTCTATCGCAACCTAATTCAACTAATAATCGGTCTGCAACAAACTCTAAATATTGAGTCATTAAAGCGGCATTCATACCAATTAAACTTACAGGTAGCGATTCAGTAATAAACTCTCTTTCAATATTTAAAGCGTCCACAATAATCTCACGAATTCTAGATTTAGGTACTTTATTTACTAAATGGTGGTTGTGTAAATGCACTGCAAAGTCACAGTGAACTCCTTCGTCACGAGAAATTAACTCATTTGAAAAGGTTAATCCCGGCATTAAACCACGTTTTTTCAACCAGTAAATTGAACAAAATGCTCCCGAAAAGAAAATTCCTTCAACAGCTGCAAAAGCAATTAATCTTTCTGCAAAAGAATCAGATTCAATCCATTTTAAAGCCCAATCTGCTTTTTTCTTAATCGCAGGAAAAACTTCTAAAGCGTTGAATAACTCATCTCTTTCTGATTCGTCTTTTACGTAAGTGTCAATTAATAGCGAATACGTTTCGCTATGAATGTTCTCCATCATAATTTGGAACCCATAGAAGAATTTTGCTTCAGCATATTGAACTTCATTCACAAAGTTCTCTGCTAAATTTTCATTAACAATTCCATCAGAAGCGGCAAAAAATGCTAAAATATGCTTGATAAAATAGCGCTCCTCGTCGTTTAATTTATTGTTCCAATCATTAATATCTTGAGACAAATCAATTTCTTCGGCAGTCCAAAAACTAGCCTCCATTTTCTTATACCATTCCCATATATCATGGTGCTTGATAGGGAAAATCACAAAGCGATTCTTGTTTTCTTGTAAAATTGGTTCTACTAATGACATAATTGGTTGACTTTTATCTAATTAAAATGTTGAATTATTATTAAAATCTGAACTACAAAGATTGTGAATAATCGCGGTTAAAAAAAGGCAAACTTATTCACAATTTACAATAGTTTTTAACAATCGAATCCAACTTAGATATTTTTTAAAATTATTTTTAATAATTTGATTGTCAGTGTTTTAAAAAATATAAAAAGTCTTAAAGTCCCGTAAAATCTAGGAATTTTATATTTTGGAATAGAGGGAAATATTGAACAAAAATGAGGTGATTATTTTTTTATTTCTTCGGCAACTTTTTCTAGTTCCAAATACCAGTCTTCACCAAACCGTCGAATTAAAGCTTCTTTGACAAATTTATAAACCGGAACTTCTAATTCTTTTCCTAAAGAACAGGCGTCGTCACAAATTTCCCATTTGTCATAATTTACAGCGGCAAATTCGGTAAAATCTTTCACTCGAATTGGATACAAATGACAAGAAACAGGTTTTTTCCAGTCAATTACTCCTTGGTTGTAGGCTTGTTCAATTCCGCAAAGCGCGGTTGCTCCGTCATAAATTACGTAAGCACAATCTTTATCGTCAACTAATGGCGTTTCTAAATCGCCTTCTTTACCTTTAGTCCATGTGCCTTGAGCTTCAATTGCGTCAATTCCTTCTTTTCTTAAAAAAGGTTTTACTTTTGGAAAAATAGATTCCATAATTAAAGTTTCTTCTTGACTTAAAGGCGCTCCCGCATCTCCATCAACACAACAAGCTCCTTTACAAGCAGATAAATTACACACGAATTCTTTTTCAAGAATGTCTTCAGATACTATGGTTTTTCCTATTTGAAACATGCCGCAAAGATAACTATTGTTTTGAATTGCCCCGATAAAATAATATAATAATAACGAAAATTACAGCCAATTTCCTTCCAAATTAACTACTTTTGTGCTCTAAATCAGACATATTATGGAATTCGATTTTAAAGAAATTGCAACGGTTGGAATGGTGCTTTTTGCAGTAATTGATATTGTAGGAACTATTCCAATTATTGTAAATTTAAGAAGTAAACACGGACATATTGAATCTGAGAAAGCTTCAATTGTGGCTGGAATAATCATGATTGTGTTTTTATTTGCTGGAGAAGGGCTTTTAAAACTTATCGGAATTGACGTCCATTCATTTGCAGTAGCAGGTTCATTTGTATTGTTCTTTTTAGCATTAGAAATGATATTAGGAATTCGTATTTATCGCGATGAAGAAGCGAGTTCGGCCTCTATTGTCCCGATCGCATTTCCATTAATTGCAGGGGCTGGAACCATGACCACATTGCTTTCTTTAAAAGCACAATATGTTACAGAAAACATTGTAGTTGCAATTTTATTGAATATCATTGTAGTTTACCTTGTATTAAAATCGTCAGCAAAAATTGAAAAAATGTTGGGCAAAAACGGTTTGGGCGTTATCAGAAAAACGTTTGGAATTGTACTTCTCGCTATTGCTGTTAAATTATTTGCCAGTAATGTTAAAGGTTTATTTATGTAGGTAATTTTTAGTATTTTTACGTTTTAAATACATCAGGAATGAAAATTTTTACATCAATATTAGTTGTTATTGCTTTAGCGCTAATTGTTTTTAATATCACTTTACTTGATTACACGAATTTATTTAACAGTAAAAATTCGGTAGCTTTAATAGGAATTGTAGCCTCAATTTGTGCAGTATTAATTCTATTAATTTTTAGAATGTCTAAAAAAATTGAAGAGCGTTCTAAATAATTCTCTAATGTACGACACCCTAATTATTGGCGGCGGTGTTTCTGGAATGTCCTGCGCACTTGTTTTAGGGTCGGCAGTTAAAAAACCTTTTGTAGCCGATAAAAAAATTGGAATTGTTACCCATCAAAAAACATCTTCACTGCAAGAAGCCTTATTTAATAATGCTTACGGGATTCCCGCTGGAACTTTAGGAAGTGATTTATTAAAAGATAGCCTAACCCAATTATCGGAATTATATCCTCATATTGATCAAATTGAAGGTGAAAAAGTAATGCGAATTGAAGGTAAATTTCCAAATTTTATAGTTGTAACCAATAAAAATTCCTACGCTACAAAATCAATTGTGGTTGCCGTTGGTTATTCCAATACTTTTTACATTCAAGGCTTGATGGAATTTGTGGAAACACATAAAAAAGCAGTCGCTGAAAAACAACGAATCCAACTAAAAAATACGGATCATCTGGTTACTCAAGGAATCTATGTTGCCGGAACACTTGCTGGTTGGAGAAGTCAACTTTCTATTGCTGCGGGCAGTGGCGCTGCGGTTGCAACTGATATTCTAACAATGTGGAATAACGGAATTCAATCTCAAAGTCACGACAAAATTCAAAAATAAGTAACATTTCTTATTTTAAAGTTTGCACTTTTTTAATCATCGAATCTTCCTTGAGTAGTAGCGAATAGTAATAATTTTCGCCTAATAATTGTCTTACAAATTCAGCTGTTAAATATCTTTTTACCAGTTTTTTGTCTTTTTCTAACTTAAGATCCAAGCCGTTTTTCGACAAATACTTTTTGAAATTTTCATAATAAATATCAGAGTTTTCGATTTTCGCGACTAATTGAGCCATCTTCAATCCTTGGAATTGCTTTCTGCTTTTGTCTAATTCTTCAAAAACATAATAGCCCGTCGCTCCAGATTGCATTAAATAAATTACCCCTTCGTCGCCATGTTCCACTTCTAATGGAACGAAAATATCGGGAACAATTCCGCCGCCTCCATATACAATCTTCCCTTTTGGAGTTTTATATTTCAGTTTTAAATCGACTTTTATACTATCTTTTTTATACAATTCGCCATTAGTCAATCGCTTGTCGAAATCGCTATTGTAATCGTCTATCCCTTTTTGATAAGGCTTTTGAATTGAGCGCCCAGTTGGAGTATAATATCTAGCAATGGTCAGTCGAACCGCTGATCCATCTTGGAAATTCATTTCTCGTTGAACCAAGCCTTTCCCAAATGAACGTCGTCCAATAACCGTTCCACGATCGTTATCTTGAATTGCACCCGCTAAAATTTCACTTGCTGATGCAGAACTTTCATTTATTAAAATATAAACTTTCCCCGATTCAAATTCTCCGTCTTCAGTGGCATAAGTCTTGTCTATTTTACCTTTTTTGTTTTTTGTGAAAACAATTAATTGCTTGTCTTTTAATAATTCATCGGCAATTTCTGCAGCAATTTCCATGTAACCGCCGCCATTATCTCGAACGTCAATCACCAATGATTTTGCGCCTTGTTGCTTTAATTGCAACAACCCTTTTTTGAATTCGTCATGCGTAGTTTCGGCAAATCGATTGATTTTTATATATCCTAAAGTTGGATTAATCATTACTGATGCCGCAACGCTTTCAATAGCAACAACATCTCGTTGTAGTTGGATTTGAAATTTTTTATTTTCGCTTTTTCTATAAATGGTAAGCGCAACATCTGTTCCTTTTTCTCCTTTTAATCTTGAATATAAATCTTCGGAAGTTAGTTTTCTGCCAAATAATTTTTCTTTATTGGCATACAAAATTCGATCCCCCGATTTTATTCCAGCTTTTTCAGAAGGTCCGCCTTTAACTGGATTTACAATGGCAATTGTGTCATTTAACATATAAAAATTAACTCCAATTCCCACAAAATCACCTTTCATGGTTTCTGCAAGTTGAGTTTGTTCGCTTTTTGGAACATAAACAGAATGTGGGTCTAATTTATCAAGGATATTGGATGCCGCTAAATCAACTATGGAGTCGGTGTTTACCTTGTCAACATATTCATTATCAATAAAATCAATTAATTTATTAAGCTTGTTTCTATGATTGTCTGAAGCGGATAAATTGCCTTGTTGAGGGAAATTAAGAGTTGCACCAAGCAGTATTCCTAATGCTAAAGTTCCAAAAAATAAAACAGGATAATAGTTGGGGTTGATTTTCATTTATTAATCTAAATCCGAAATTTGTTCTACTTCTATTCCCGCTTTTATCAAAAATTGAAGTCCCGAATCGTCGCGATAGCCATTTTGATAAACTACTCTTTTAATCCCAGATTGGTGAATAAGTTTACTACATTCTTTGCATGGTGAAAGGGTAACATATAGCGTTGCTCCATCGCAAGTTTGAGTTGAACGAGCTACTTTTAAAATAGCATTTGCTTCAGCGTGAAGAACAAACCATTGGGTTAACCCTTCTTCATCTTCACAACAATTTTCAAATCCTGATGGTGTGCCGTTGTATCCATCGGAAATAATCATTTTATCGCGAACAATAATGGCTCCCACTTGACGTCGTTTGCAATAGGAAAGTTGTCCCCATTCAGATGCGATTCTAAGATAGGCTTTATCGTATTTATTTAATTTCGTTTTTTCCATTTTATCTAATCCAAATTTTACTTTCAATTATCATTGGCAAAACTACACCAATTACAAATGAAGACATCACTAAAGTCCAATCTCTTTTTGAAAATCTAAAAAGGGTTTGCACACAATAGGCTGCTATTAATGATACTAAAACTACTATAATCTGTGCCGCTTCTATTCCCGTAGCAAATTCTAAAAGGGGAAGTAATTTCGAATCTGAGGTTCCGCCAATAATTGATTTGAAATACGTTGCAAATCCTAATCCATGAATAATTCCAAAAAATAATGTGATAACTCCAATAACACTTATGCTTTCATTTTTAGATGATTTTCCAGCTGTAAATAAGTGAAAAAATGCGGTAATTAATATCGTGATTGGTATTAAAAATTCTATAATATCTACTTTTACAACTATAATTTCATAAACTGAAAGTAGCAAAGCAAGGGTGTGACCAACGGTGAAAAGGGAAACTAAAAGCAACACTTTTTTCCAATCTTTAAACACATAAGGAACGCTTAATGCAATCAAGAACAATACGTGATCGTAGGAAAATAGGTTTAATACATGACGCATTCCAACTTCGAAGTAAATCCAAAAATCCGACATAGGTAATGTTTTAGCGATTTAATGAATGTCAAACTTACGAATTATTTTGAAAATAATAGGAACGGAATTTTGCTTTAGATTAATTATAATAAATAAGAAAATTCGTAAATTAATACTTGCTCAATTTTGCAAGATGCATGAATTCTTCCGCTTTATTGACCATATTGCTGCTTCCGCAGAAAAATGGCACTCTTTCATGCAATTCTTTTGGTTGAATTTCCATGATTCTAGTAAATCCATCTGAAGCTTTTCCACTGGCTTGTTCAGCAATAAAGGCCATTGGATTGCATTCGTATAACAACCGTAATTTCCCTTTTGGAGATTTTGAGCTGGTTGGATAAATGTAAATTCCCCCTTTAATCATGTTTCTATGAAAATCGGAAACCAAACTACCAATATATCTTGAAGTATAGGGCCTGTCGCCTTCTTCGGTTTGGCAATATTTAATATAATCTTTTACTCCTTGCGGAAAATGGATGTAATTTCCCTCATTTATAGAATAGATATTTCCGTTTTCGGCAAATTTCATATTAGGATGAGAAAGATAAAAAGTTCCAATTGCAGGGTTCAATGTAAATCCGTTCACACCGTCGCCAGTAGTATAAACTAGCATGGTTGAAGTGCCATAAATTACATAACCAGCAGCAACCTGGTTGATTCCTGGTTGAAGAAAATCCTCCATAGTAACGGGGGTTCCCACGGGTGAAACTCTACGATATACTGAAAAAATGGTCCCTAAAGAAACGTTCACATCAATATTTGAAGACCCGTCGAGCGGATCCATTAACACTACATATTTATTGTTATGGCAATTGTCATTTCCTGCAACGGTAATAAATTCATCGTTTTCTTCGGAGGCAATTCCGCAAACAATTTCTCGATTTATAAGTGTTTGAATGAAAATCTCATTCGCATAAACATCAAGCTTTTGTTGATCTTCGCCTTGAATATTTTGCTCGCCAGCAGCACCAACTATATCTACTAATCCGGCTTTGTTTACTTTATAGTTCACAACTTTAGCAGCTAATCGAATAGAATTGATAATTCTGGACAATTCCCCAGATGAATATTGAAACGAATTTTGGTTTTCGATAATAAATTCTCCCAGTGTTCTATTGCGTTGTTCCATTACTATAACGTTGTAGTTAATTTTCCACAAATATCGTTATTTTTGTGATAATGCACCGAAATTTATCAGATAGTTTGTCAGATTTGTATATTTGCTGAATAATAAGCAATTTAAATTTTAAATCTGTTTTTTTAGAAGTTTCAAATTAAGAATTCTACACCAAAAGATCGTTAAATGAACATTAGAAAAGGAAAAATTGAAGACATGCCTGCGGTTTTGGGACTCATAAAAGAGCTAGCCACTTTTGAGAAAGAACCTAATGCGGTTGTTGTAACTGTTGCCGATTTAGAACGAGATGGATTTGGCGAAAGCCCATTGTTTCATACTTTTATTGCCGAAGAAAACGAAGAAATTGTAGGAATGGCTTTGTATTATTACAGATATTCAACCTGGAAAGGCAAGACAATACACCTTGAAGATTTGATTGTAAAGGAAGAAAAACGAGGTGCTGGTTTGGGATTCAAATTGTATTCCGAGGTTATTGCTCAAGGCAAATGTGATGGAGTTCGAAGAATTGAATGGAATGTATTGGATTGGAATGCACCTGCGATTGAATTTTACGAAAAATCGGGTGCTAAAGTTTTTAAAGATTGGCTAGTGGCCCAAATGGACGAAAAAGGAATTGACGCTTTTTTAGAGAAAAACAAAATATAATTATCTTAAGAAATGAGAATATTTAAATTTGGTGGTGCATCGGTAAAAGATGCTGAAGGAATTAGAAACGTTCACAGCGTTTTGCAAACTGTTGGTTTTGAAGATGTTTTGTTAGTAATTTCTGCAATGGGAAAAACTACAAATGCGCTTGAGGTAGTTATTAAAAACTATTTTGAGAAATCTCCTGAGCTGCAATCTTCAATTCAAGAGGTAAAAAAGTACCACAATCAAATTCTTTTAGATCTTTTTGAAGACGATAAAAATGCTGTTTTTAAAGACGTGAATTCATTGTTTTCAGAATTAGATCATTTTATTAGTCAGAATAAATCGCCAAATTATAATTTTGTTTACGACCAAATTGTGAGTTTTGGTGAATTAATTTCTACAACAATTGTTAGTCACTATATGGGATTCATGGGGATTAAAACCCAATGGATTGATGTTAGAAATTTAATTAAAACAGATAATAATTACCGCGATGCGAATGTTGATTGGGACACCACGCAAAAATTAATTTCGAAAACCGTTAAGAAAAAAACGCTAAATGTAACTCAGGGTTTCCTAGGTTCAGATGAGAATAATTTTACCACCACTTTAGGCCGCGAGGGTTCCGATTATACCGCTGCAATTTTTGCTTACTGCCTAAATGCTGAAAGTGTAACTATTTGGAAAGACGTTCCTGGCGTGATGAATGCCGATCCTCGTTATTTTGAAAATGCGAGGTTATTAAATCAAATTTCCTATCGTGAAGCCATCGAATTGGCGTTTTACGGAGCAACAGTAATTCACCCAAAAACGTTACAACCACTTCAAAAAAAGGAAATCCCATTATTTGTAAAGTCATTTATAAATCCTACTTTACCGGGAACTAGCGTTTCTAAAGGTGCCGATTTAGATCCTCATTTACCTTGTTTCATTTTAAAGAAAAACCAATTGTTACTTTCCCTTTCTTCAATAGATTTTTCATTTATAATGGAGGAAAACATCAGTGAAATATTTGCGCTTTTACATCAATATAAGATGAAAGTGAGTTTGATACAAAATTCGGCTATTAGTTTTTCTGTTTGTATTGATGATAAATTCGGGAATTTTAACGCACTAAAATCGGTACTTTCGAAGAAGTTTAAAATCTCCTATAACGAGAATGTATCTCTTTTCACCATTCGTCATTTTGATCAAAAGGCAGCGCAAATTGTTGAAAAAAACAAGGTCGTTTTATTGAAACAAGTGAGTAGAGAAACCATGCAGATTATCACAAAAGAAGAAAATTAAAATAGCGATTGCGTTATTGAAAATTCAAATCTTGGCTTTTTCAAACAAAACACACTACTTTTGATGTCTGTGCGTTATACTTGTTATGTTGAGAAAGTTATTTTACTTGCTATTATTGATATCCTTCTCAGGGCTCAGAGCTCAAGAATTTTCTACGCATTATAAAATCAAAAAAATAGTCGCTTCAAAAAACGGAGTTCAGCTGGACAGCGTGAGTTTAAATTCTAGTTTTTTTAAATTAGAAAATAACAAAGGAAAAGCTATTGACTCTTCATTTTATAAGATTGATTATCAAAAAAGCCTACTTACATTTAGCCCGGATTTACTAAATAATAAAGACACATTAATTGTTCGGTTTTTAAAATTTCCTGATTTTTTAACTAAAGAATACAGTATTTACGATAGAAGTCGTGTGGTAAGTAACGATGCAACTTTAGGAGATTTATACAAAGTGAATTTTGCCAATAAAAAAAAATATGTCCCTTTTGATGGATTGACAACTTCAGGGAGTTTAACTCGTGGAATAACTATTGGTAACAACCAAAACTCTGTTTTAAATTCTGCTCTTGATCTCCAAATTTCAGGGAAAATATCCGATAAAGTTACGTTAAGGGCTTCCATTCAAGACAACAATATTCCGTTGCAAGAAGGTGGATATTCTCAAAGACTAGATGAATTTGATCAAATATTTATCGAATTAAGTTCGGATAAATGGAATATTAGAGCCGGGGATTTGTTTTTAGAAAATAGAAATTCAAAATTTTTAAATTTCAATAAAAAGGTTCAAGGTTTGTCGTCGCGTTTTGAATTTGGGAACACCAATTCGAAAACTACGGTATTTGGTGCGGCAGCATTAGTAAGGGGAAAATATGCAAAAAGCACTTTTGTAGGTCAAGAAGGAAACCAAGGGCCCTATAAATTTCGAGGTGCAAATGGAGAATTATATGTTTTGGTAGTTTCGGGTTCTGAACGTGTTTTTGTAAATGGAATACTACTAACTCGTGGTGAAAATAACGATTATATTATCGATTATAATGCCGGGGAAATTAAATTTACTTCCATTTTTCCTATAACGTCAGAAATGAGAATTTCTATTGAATACCAATATTCAGATAGAAATTACAACCGTTTTATTACTTATGCGGGGGCTACACAGGAGCATGAAAAATGGAGTATTGGCGGGTATTTATATTCTGAAAATGATATAAAAAACCAACCTTTACAGCAAAATTTATCTGCCGAGCAAGTTCAAACATTAGCAAATGCTGGGGACAATCCCGATTTAATGTCGGCACCATCCGCTTATCTAGACACCTATTCGGAAAATAAAATTCTCTATAAAAAAATGATAGTTAATGGAATTTCTGTGTTTGTTTATTCTAACGTTTCAACAGATGAATTGTACAATGTAAAATTTTCACTTGTTGGTAATAATTTAGGAAACTATGTATTATCAAGTTCCTCGGCAATTGGGAAAATATACCGTTATGTAGCTCCTTTAAATGGAATTCCACAAGGAAATTATGAACCAGTTGTAAGATTAATTGCTCCAACAGAACTTCAAATTGCAACCGTTTTAGGAAAGTTTAACCCTTCTGAAAAAACTAGTGTGGATTTTGAGATTGGCGTGAGCAATAACGATAATAACTTATTTTCTTCCATTGATGATTCTGATAATCATGGTGTTGCTGGGAAAATAAACTTCAAACAACGCCTTTATTCTAAAAAATGGAAACTTGATTTTTTTGCAAATTATCAATTAATTCAAAAGCAATATAGAACTATTGAGCGATTGTTTACCATTGAATTTGATAGGGATTGGAATTTAAATAATCCATTTGGGACACAAAGTTATCTTGTTTCAGGATTGCATTTTAACCTTCCCGAAAAAGGAGCAGTAACCTATCAATTTGAAAATTTAGGTTTTAAAGATAGCTTTTCTGGGACTCGTCAAGTATTTAATGGAAATGTCAATTTGAAAAAATGGAACATTCAAAATAAAGGCAGCTTTTTAAAAAGTGAAAGTAATTATTCGACGTCGGTTTTTATCCGAAATCAAACCCAAATAAAATATCATTTTAAGAAAAATTGGGCCGGAACAACCATACGATTAGAAGACAATCAGGAAAAATTGAAGTCAACTAACTTGTTTTCTTCATTAAGTCAAAAATTTACTGAATTTGGAGGATTTATTGGTCGTGGAGATAGCACAAAAGTTTTTGTAGAATTGGGTTATTTAAATAGGTCGAATGATAGTATCCAAAGCGGCATTTTAAAAAGAGTAAATAACTCACAATCCTATTATTTAAAATCCAAATTAATAAAAACAGACACCCGTGATTTATCGGTATTTGTGAATTATAGAAATTTAAAATTTACTGATTTATCAAGAACAGCTGAACCTTCATTAAACTCGAGAGTGTTATATAATGATCGCTTTTTTAATCAATTAATTCAGCTCACAACGGCATATGAAACCAATTCAGGGGCAATTGCCCAACAAGAATTTACCTACCTTGAGGTTGAGCCGGGACGCGGGATTTACTCTTGGAGTGATTATAACAACAATGGAATTCAAGACTTAGAAGAGTTTCAAGTAGCCGTTTTTATAGACCAAGCAAAATACATCTGGATCTTTTTACCGAACCAAGTTTACCTAAAAACACATCAAAATAAATTCTCTCAATCGGTGACAATTAATATGAGCCAATGGCAAAATGAAACTGGATTGAAACGTTTTTTATCCTCTTTCTACAATCAAACGGCCTTTGTCGGTGAACGAAAAATAAAACGTCTTGGTGATGATTTTGATTTTAACCCTTTTAGCTCCAATGATGCTAATTTATTAGGTTTAAATTCAAGTTTTAGAAATAGTTTGTTTTTTAACAGGGGGAAACAAAAGCATTCTATAACCTATACTTTTCTGATGGGTAGAATTAAAAACTTGCTTTCGGTAGGTTCTCAAGAAAATTCAAATCAATCTCATCAATTGCAATACACTCATTTATATGAAAAAAACTGGCTTATAAATTTTGGTTCGAAAACAATAAATTCAGAAATGACATCGGAAAATTATTCGGCAAGAAACTATCTCTTAAATGGGTATCAGTTAGCACCAAAAATTTCCTATTTGTTTTCAAAAAATGCGAGTTGGGATTTGTTTTATGAATATCAAAGTAAGAAAAACAAAATAGGTTCCTTAGAAACATTGGCGCAAAGCCGATTTGGGACTTCATTTAACTATGCTTCAGAAAAAAAACTTACCATGAACGGGGAATTTTCTATGTATGAAAATAGTTTTGTAGGAAGTAATTTAACTCCGGTTGCTTATGAAATGTTGGAAGGATTACAACCTGGTTCCAATATTACTTGGCGCTTACTAATTCAAAAAAACCTAACTGATTATTTAGATATTAATTTAAATTATCAAGGAAGAAAAAGTGAAAGCAGTAATGCAATCCATACAGGAAACATTCAGCTTAGAGCTTATTTTTAGTGATTTCTGTTTACCTTTTTAATGAAAAATGGGATTTAAAAACCTTAACATCTGTGGTTAATGGTTCAATGTATTCAATGGTAAACCAGTAATCTGATGAAGGAACAGGTGATCCTAAATAAGTACCATCCCATCCTAAACTCTTAGAACTAATTTGTTTCAAGAGCTTACCATATCGATCAAAAATATAGATGTTAGCGGTTGGTTGACTCTCCATTCCTATCACATTCCAATAATCATTAAACCCATCGCTATTAGGGGTAAAATAAGTTGGATAACCAATAATAAATACATTCGTACTCAAATTCGTACAACCATTAGTATCGGTAACGGTTACCAAATGGCTTCCAGGATTTACATTGGTGAAAACATTAGAAAACTGTAAAGCACCATAATCTAGGGCATATTGATAGTTTGGATTTGGATCTAAAGCAGTTACTGTTATTGATGCGTTTTGATCAAATGCAAAGGTACCTACTGCAGAAATACTTGTTGCAGGAAGTGATGATGTAACTGTTGCGAAAACACTTGAAGATACGCATCCTGTTGCAATATTTGTTGCTATAACAGAATAATTTCCGGCTGCTGAAGCCACAAAAGTACTACTGGTTCCTGTTTGTAAAACGCCATTTAAAAACCACTGGAAAGTATAATCGGTATTGTTTAGTCCGCTATTTAATGTGTAAGTTGTAAAGGATACACCTAAAGCATCCACGCAAATATTTCCTCCTGTTAATGACGGTCGAGGTAATGGATTTACAACTGCAGTTATAGAAATAGGATTTCCTACACATCCATTTAATTCAGGGGTGATGGTATAAATTGCATCCCCTGAAGTAGTACCTATTGTTTCTAATACTTGAACAATTGAGGTTCCTGAATCCGCTAAAGCGCCTCTTACTCCGTTTTGAACTACCGTCCATGTTATTACTGTGCCTGTTAAACTTGGTGTCAAGACAATTGAAGTGCTATCACCTGAGCAAATTGGGGCTTGAGTAGGAACTGAGGAGAAATCTGGGATTGGTTTTACATTTACCGAAACTTGAACTGGAGTTCCAACACATCCGTTTGAGGTTGGTGTAACTACATAAGTTGCAGTCCCTAAAGATGGTAATACCACCGATAGAATTTGAGCAATCGAGGTTCCAGTTCCAGGAGAAGTTCCCGTTAAATTTGTTTGATTCACAGTCCAATTAAAAGTAGTGTTTATTACCGGGCTTGAAAAAGCTATCGCGGTAGTTTGTCCAGAGCAAAGGTTTTGTCCGGCTGCAGGATTGATTATTGCAACTGGAATTGGATTTACAATTATAGAAATAGTAGTGGTAATTCCTCTACATCCATTTACAGATGGTGTAATTGCATAAACTGCTTCACCCGAAGAATTAGTTATTGTGTTTAATGTTTGAGCAATTATACTTCCGCTTCCAATTGTACCACCGGTTACATTGTTTTGAATTAAATTCCAACTAAAATTAGTATTTGGCATTGACCCAACTAAGTTAATGGCTGTTGCGCTTCCGGAACATATTGAGTTGGAAACTGCAGTCGCTGTTAATGTTGGTTTTGGTGTTACAAATACAGTAACATTTGTTGGCGTACCAGAACAACCATTATTTGTTGGAGTAATTGTGTATTGAACAGTTCCAACTAAAGTTCCCGTTGCGGTTAAAACTTCTGAAATGACATTCCCAGAACCACTTGTATTCCCTGAAACGTCTATTGCTGTTGAAGTCCAGCTGAAAGTGGCTGCTGAAATTGAACTTGATAATGAAATTCCTGTAGACTGTAATGAACAAATAGTTTCACTATTCGGGGTAGCTACAACAGTTGGGATTTGTGAAATTACAACCTGAAGTGTTGCCGCAGTTGCGCACTCTCCTTGATTGGGTGTAAATGTATAAGTTGTTGTTGCATTAGGATTAAATGCTGGTGACCAAGTTCCATTAACACCATTTGTGGAAACCAATGGAAGCGCAATAGTAGTTCCAACGCAAACTGGTGAAATAGGAGTAAATATTGGTGTTACACTATTTGGAATAGGGTTAATATCAACTCTAACTGGTGTAGATGTGCAATTATTTGCATTGGTAACTGTATAGTTATAGGTTCCTGTTGTAAGATTTGAAATTGTAACAGAAGAGGTATTCCCTGTAATTCCGCCTGGATTTATCGTCCAGTTTCCAGCTGGCATACCGTTTAATACAACACTTCCAGTTGTTGAACAAGTTGGGTGTGTAATTGTTCCAACAGTAGGTGCAACATTTGGAATAACTGTAATTGTTACTGACTTTTGATAATTACAAGTTGGTGTTTCTCTAAAATAAAGATCGTCTATTGCAAAGTCATTATTCCCGAAGGCTTCCCTGTCAATAATTGTGATTACTGCGGTAGTGTTGGTTCCTGAATTCCAAACATAGGAGTGCTCATCCCAAACACAAGGGCTTGAAGGTGCAGTTGCCACAGGTCCAACAGAAATATTATTAATTAAAACTTCCAATTTTGCTGGACCACCATTAACTACTGCAGTTAAAAAATAACTGAAAGTATAGTTTTTACCTGGAATTACAGTGATTGGCATTTGAGAGTACCAAACTCTCGCTGTTCCGCTTGTAGAACCATCGGCAACTAGCATATTCCCTGAAGAAGTGGTATGATCGCCACAATTTGAAAACGGATTGAACCAGTTTCTTGGATTGTTTACCACTCCATAGGCACCTTGAACCCCTGAAGCAGGAACTGTTCCAACATTATAATTAATATAATCTGTTAGAAATCCTGTATTTCCTAAAGTAAAATCGCCATTAACAATTAAATTGACTGGGTTTGCAGGGATTCCAGAAGTAACAGTGTATATTGTAGTAGTTGCAGGACTAACTGTAGGTGTTGCGCTGGTATTATTAGCTGCCGTTAAACTTGGATCAGGAGGGTTTGCAGTCCATAAATAAGGATCTGTACTTCCGCTCACTGACAAATTAGTAGATGAGCCCGCGCAAATTGTAGCTGGTGCGCTAATAGTTATATCATTTGGCGGTGTCAATATCACAATTATTGGCGGAACCATTGATCCTGCTGCATCTTGAATTGAAATTGAATAAGTGCCAGCAGCTAAATTTCCAAAAACTCCAGACGAATTTATTAAGGTAAATGTGCTAGAAGTTAACGTGAAAGTATAAGGCAATGCGCCACCTCCCCCAATACCTGTAATAGAGCCATCTAATGATGTTGGACAAGTTGGGTTTATTGGTGTTTGAGTTAAAGTTAATGGAAGAGCTCCTGGAGTGATTGTGAAATCGTCCAATGCAAAATCATTTCCTAATACACTTGTGTTATTATTTCTTAATTCAATTAAAGCATTATTAGTAGTTGCGGTAAATGAATAGCTGACACGAGTCCATCCTTGACTTGGTAAAGGTGCATAATTATTAGTGCTAGCAGGATTTATATTGGAAGCATTTACAAAAAATACGTTAATATTTGCTTGGGTGGCATTATTAGTAACATCATTTGAAACTGATTTTATCCAATAACTAAAAGTATAAGTAGAACCAGCGGTAAATCCTGTAAGTGCTCCACCTGTTGAAGTACAAGACCATAATCTTGATCCCGCGGTAGTATTTCCATCTACCACAAGCATTTTTCCAGTTCCAGTAGTGTGATCGCCACCAGAAATAAAGCTAGAATTAAGTAATTGAGGATTGGTAGTTATCGCATAATTCCCTGGACTACTTGTTCCTGTGGGTGGATTAATTTGAGTGTATCCTATTCCGTTTATTAAAAAACCTACGCCATTTCCTCCAGATTCAAAATTACCATTAGTTAACGTTTGTCCTAAAGCATTATTTGAAAAGGATATTAAAATCAAAAAAAGAAAATAGTATAAGCTGTTTTTCATTATTTTTTTATCGTATGAATTTATTCAAATATAATCATTGAAAATAAATAAAATCGAATCGTTGGTATATAAAAACTATACAAAACTAGAAATAATAATATTATATTTTTCAACATTGGAATATTAAATTCCTGATTATGAATTAATTAATTTAAATTATAATCAATTACATCAACAAAATAATAATTGTTGTAATTGTGAGCTGCCAACTAATTTGCAATTATTTCTATTAAATAAAACTAAAAATGGCTAATTATATTGTGGAGAATATCGGATTCGAACCGATCGCCTCTACGCTGCCAGCGTAGCGCTCTAGCCAAATGAGCTAATCCCCCTTGCTTACGCAAATATACATTATTTTAGTTTTATATAAAGCAACTTCTATTTTTGAAAGCAGAATGATTACAATTTACTAAATTTGCATTCAAATACTTTATAAATGAGCAATATCAGAATTACCAAACAATTTAATTTTGAAACCGGACACGCTTTGTATGGCTATGATGGGAAATGCAAAAACGTGCATGGACACAGCTATAAATTGTCTGTAACCGTTATTGGCAAACCAATTAATGATAATTCAAATGTTAAATTCGGAATGGTTATCGATTTCACCGATTTAAAGAAAATTGTAAAAGAGGAAATTGTAGATCAATTTGATCATGCTACGGTATTTAATAAAAACACTCCTCACATTGAGTTAGCAAAGGAATTACAATCTCGTGATCACCATGTTATTTTGGTAGATTATCAACCTACAAGCGAAAATATGGTTATCGATTTTGCCAATAGAATAAAAAATAGATTGCCTGAAGGAATTGAATTGCATTCTTTAAAACTGCAAGAAACTGAAACTTCATTTGCAGAATGGTACCAATCCGATAATTAATTTAAGTTAATTACGAAAATCCGTTTTCATCAATTGTTTTGATAAAATGAAATCCTCGTGGTTCATACCCTTGATTGTAATAAAATCGATGGGCAGGGAAATTGCCTGTGAAAGCATCTAAAACAATGCAAGTGCAGGAAAGTTCTTTGGCTTTAGCATCAATAAAATCGGTAATTATTTTTCCAACCCCTTTTTTTCTATGATCAGGATGTACAATGAAATTATCAATTTCTAAATACGGTCCGGTCCATAATTTAGTATTGTACCAAAACCCGGAGAGCCCAACACATTGCTTATTTTCAAAAACAGCTACTTGTTTGTACCCATTTGGCAACATATTACTTAAGTAGGATTCGTAGGTTTCAACCGTCATGTTTGGGTACAAAAAATGAATGGTTTCAATTTGCGCAACCATTTCTGAAACTGTTTCTAATTGTAGTATTTCCATTATTGATATTTAATTATAAAATTAAAAAAAAGAGTCACGCATAACGTGACTCTTTATATAAAAATAATTATTTATTTTATCCTTTTAAAGCCTCTGCACCACCCACGATTTCTAAGATTTCGTTTGTAATTGCAGCTTGACGCGCTTTATTGTACGTCAATTTCAATTGGTCTCTCAATTCTGTTGCGTTGTCTGTCGCTTTGTGCATTGCAGTCATTCTCGCTCCATGCTCTGAGGCAAATGAATCTCTGATTCCTTTGTACAATTGCGTTTTCAATGATTTAGGAATCAAAGTTAAAACAATATCTTCTTTTGAAGGCTCGTAGATATAATCTCCTGTTGAAGCTGTTTTATCCGATTTCAATGATTCTAAAGGTAAAAATTGCTCTGTTTGAACGATTTGAGTAGCAGCATTTTTAAATTGGTTGTAAACCAATTCTATTTTGTCGTACTCTCCAGAAATGAATTTTTGAGTTAAAACATCGGCAATTACAGCAACATTTTCAAATGATAAATCATCAAATATTGAGCTTTGATTTTCAACAACAGAAAGGGTTTTGCTTAAAGCGTCATTCCCTTTTTTACCTATTGCAAAAACATCTACTTGCTTACCTTCGTAAAATGCTGAACGGTTTTTTGCTTCCTTAATTACATTAGAATTAAATGCACCACACAAACCTCTATTGGAAGTAATTGCTACAATTAATACTTTTTTAATTTCACGTTGAGTTGTAAATTCTCCACCTGCATCACCATCAAGATTTGCAGAAAGATTTTGTAATAATTCCGTTAATTTTTCGGCATAAGGTCGCATTGCTGTAATAGCATCTTGTGCTTTTTTAAGCTTTGCTGCAGAAACCATTTTCATCGCAGAAGTGATCTGCATCGTTGATGAAACGGAACTAATTCTATTACGGATTTCCTTTAAATTTGCCATTTTTTCCCCTCCCCAACCCTCCCCGAAGGGGAGGGAGACTAAACGAGGGCATCTGTCTTAAATTAATACTTTTTCTATTTCCTTTTCTTCACCTCCCCTTCGGGGAGGCTGGGAGGGGATTAGTTATATTTCGCTGAAACTTCTTTTGCTACATTTTCGATAACAGCAGTAATGTTGTCATCTAATTTTCCAGCTTTTAAAGCGTCAAGAGTATCTCTGTGTTTGTTGTTCAAAAATTCTAAAAAGTCTTTTTCGAATTCTTTTACTTTGTTTACAGGTACGTTTCTCAATAAGTTTTTAGAACCAGCATAGATAATAGCTACTTGATCTTCAACTGTATAAGGGCTGTTTAATCCTTGTTTCAAAATCTCAACGTTTCTTTTTCCTTTTTCAATTACGTTTAAGGTAACTGAATCCAAATCAGAACCAAATTTAGCGAAAGCTTCTAATTCACGGAATTGAGCTTGGTCTAATTTTAATGTTCCTGAAACTTTTTTCATCGATTTAATTTGAGCATTACCTCCAACACGTGATACCGAAATACCTACGTTAATTGCTGGACGAACCCCTGAGTTAAATAAATCTCCATCAAGGAAAATCTGTCCGTCAGTAATCGAAATTACGTTCGTTGGAATATAAGCAGAAACGTCTCCCGCTTGAGTTTCAATAATTGGTAAAGCAGTTAAAGATCCTCCTCCTTTTACGATTCCTTTCAAGGTATCTGGTAAGTCGTTCATGTTTTTTGCAATGTCATCATTAGCAATAACTTTACAAGCTCTTTCTAGTAATCTACTGTGCAAGTAAAAAACGTCTCCAGGATAGGCCTCACGTCCCGGTGGTCTTCTTAATAAAAGAGAAACCTCACGGTAAGCAACTGCTTGTTTAGATAAATCATCATAAACAATTAAAGCTGGACGACCTGAATCTCTAAAATATTCTCCAATTGCAGCACCTGCGAAAGGAGCGTAAACTTGCATTGGAGCTGGATCAGAAGCGTTTGCAGCAACGATAATGGTATATGCCATTGCTCCTTTTTCTTCTAATGTTTTTGCAATTCCTGCTACAGTTGAAGCTTTTTGCCCAATTGCAACATAGATACAAAATACTGGTTTTCCAGCATCGTAAAATTCTTTTTGGTTTAATATCGTATCAATACAAACGGTAGATTTCCCTGTTTGACGGTCACCAATTACCAACTCACGTTGTCCACGACCAACCGGGATCATAGCATCTACCGCTTTAATACCTGTTTGTAATGGTTCAGTTACCGGTTGACGGAAAATTACTCCAGGAGCTTTTCTTTCCAATGGCATTTCGTATAATTCACCACTAATTGGGCCTTTTCCATCAATAGGGAACCCAAGAGTGTTTACTACACGTCCAACCATTCCTTCACCTGTTTTTAAAGAGGCAATACGTTGTGTTCTTTTTGCAGTAGAACCTTCTTTAATTCCAGTTGACGGTCCTAAAAGTACCACCCCAACATTATCTTCTTCAAGGTTCAAAACGATTCCTTCCAATCCGTTTTCGAATTCTACTAACTCCCCGTATTGAACATTTGAAAGCCCATAAACACGAGCAATACCGTCTCCAACTTGAAGTACAGAACCTACTTCTTCTAATGTAGCACCAGTTTCAAAACCTTCTACTTGTTTCTTTAATATTGCTGATATTTCAGCAGGTTTAATTTCCGCCATAATTATATAAATAACTAGTTACTTAATTCTCTTTTTAATACATGTAATCTGTTGGCAACAGAAGCATTGTATTGCTTGTCGCCTATTCTTAAAATAAATCCTCCAATAATTGAAGCATCTACCGTGTTTTCTATAGTTACTTTTTTGTCTGAAAAAGTGGCAATTTTTGCTAAAACTTTAGCTTCTAAAGCTGCATCCATTGGAATAGCCGTAGTTACTTTTGCAACTTCAACTCCATTCATTACGTCAAACAAATTGTTGTATTCCACTGCGATTGCAGCTAAAATTTCAAATCTTTTGTTTTCCAATAATAAATGAAAAAGACTCTGAGTTACGGGATTAACTGATGCAAATACCTCAGCAACCACGTCTTTTTTAGTGTCTGTTTTAATTAATGGGTTTTGAATGAAATGAGTCAATTCGGCATTCCCAGTAATTGTTTTTGCAATTAATGTCATGTCGGCACTCACTTCAGAAGCCACCCCTTTGGAGTTAGCGATTTCTAAAATGGCTTTCGCATAACGAATTGCTGCTCTAATTCCTGACATATTAGTTTAATTTAGCGTCGCCTAACATTTTCTCAACCAATTTCACTTGGGATTCTTTGTTAGATAATTCTTCTTTCAATAATTTTTCAGCAATTTCCAATGATAATGTAGCTACGTGAGATTTCAGTTCAGCCAATGCTGCATTTTTTTCTCCTTCGATAGCCGCTTTCGCTTGTTCGATCATTTTTAATCCTTGAGCTTGAGCTTCATTTTTTGCATCAGCAACCATTTTTTCTTTCATTTCACGAGCCTCTTTTAACATAGCATCGCGCTCTAATCTTGCTTCTTGCAAAATACGTTGGTTGTCCGATTGAAGGTTGTGCATTTCTTTTCTAGCATTTTCAGCAGAAAGTAACGCGTTTTTAATTCCTTCTTCTCTTTCATTAACTGCATCAAGTATTGGTTTCCAAGCAAATTTTTTCAATAATAATATTAATCCAATAAAAATTATTGATTGCCAAACAAACAAACCAAACGAAAAATCACTTATTAACTTTTCCATAGTATATATTAATGTATAATGTACTTATTTTGTTTAACCTTACTTTTAAGGTCAAAATTTAATCTTTAATTTAAAGTAAACAAAAGCTGCAACCAACCGTTACAGCATTTTGTTTTGTTTTTACTAGTTTACTGCGAATAACGCTGCAAAACCAATACCTTCAATAAGCGCAGCTGCAATAAGCATAGCTGTTTGAATTTTTCCAGTAGCTTCTGGTTGACGAGCAATAGCATCCATTGCAGAACCACCGATTCTACCGATACCAATACCAGCTCCAATTACTACTAATCCTGCTCCAACGATTTTAGGAATTTCCATAAAAATATGTATTAAAATTAAACATTCAATTTTTACGTTTATTCGGTAATTTGTTTATTCGGTTTATCGATTAAACAAAAAACGATTAAACAATTAATGCGCTTCTTCGTGATGGTGTTCTTCTACTGCTGAACCGAAGTACAAAGCAGAAAGCATCGTAAAGATATACGCTTGCAATAGCGCTACTAAAATTTCAATTGTAGAAATAGCGAATGACAACATAAATGAGAGGCTACTTCCCAACCAATTTTTAAAAATAAACATCAACCCTATTAAACTCATTAATACGATGTGTCCTGCAAAAATATTTGCATACAAACGGATCATTAATGAAAAAGGCTTGATAAATACTCCTAATAATTCAATAGGTGCTAATATTATTTTCATTGGCAACGGCACTCCTGGCATCCAGAAAATGTGCCCCCAATAATTTTTGTTTGCTGTAATATTGGTAATAATAAAGGTTACAACTGCCAATCCAAAAGTGATTGCGATGTTTCCTGTTACGTTAATTCCTAGTGGAGTTAATCCGAAGATATTTAAAAACCAAATAAAGAAAAAGATGGTCAATAAATAACTCATGTATTTTTTGTAGTGTTTTTCACCAATGTTTGGAATCGCAATTTCATCACGAATGTATATTACAATTGGTTCGAAAAGTCTTCCAAAACCTGAAGAAATTCCACCATTTTTAGCATACGATCTCGCTAAACTTGTAAATAGGAAAAACATTAAAAGAGCAACAATCATAATTGTTAAAACCCCTTTTGTGATAGATAAATCAACTGGTTGAAGATTTGTAGGGTGGTGCTCATCACCTGTTAATGTTCCTGAGGCATCGGTTTTGTATATTTTTTCGTGGTGCAATACATAGTAATTTCCATTGCTTTCCGCTACAGATTCTCCGTGGTGGAATTTTTCAGAAGAGAAAAAGTGAACGCCATTATCCCATAAAATAATTGGTAAAGAAAAACCAATGTGTTCTCCTTCATATTCAAATAACGAAAAATCATGACCGTCTAAAACGTGGTGTCCAATTACTTCTAAAATTTTAGCTTTAACTTCTGATTTTTCATCCGTTGGTTTTGCTTCTGTTTCATGAGCAACTACTGCTTTTTCTGTCGAAGATTGAGCAGTGTCAATAGGGGTATTTGAAAAACCAAATGTTGGAAGAAAAGCAATTAAAATTGCTATTATTAATTTAAGTGGTTTGTGTGAAATCACCATATCTTATTATTGTCTTAATATTTACTTTCTGAAATTTGGTGCAAAGGTACATTATTTCTTAATAATTCAAGAATTAAAGTAACTTTTTTTGACATCTTTCTGAATTGAAAGCCGTTTTACTGATTATTGTTTAAAATTCTAACGGCTACAACCGTTTCTATTGATAAAAAAATGGCAAAAACGATAAAAAAATTGATCTTTTCATACTCAATATTTGAAATTTTTGAATTCAAAATTGGCATTAAAAGCGCAAATGAAATTCCGATTTTTAAACAAGTAGCAAACAAGAAGGTAAATCCTACATTATCAATGTTTTTTTGTTTCACCAGTAGTAATATCAAAATTATTACTAACGAACAAGCTAAAAAGAAGCCATAAACTGTGGTTAAACCAAAATTAAAATGCTGATAATTGGGGTTATTTTGGTTGTAAAAGAAAAATAAATCATGAATTCCAAAACACAAAATTGCGGCAATAAACACTTCAAGCAATGGTTGGAAGTTCTTTAATTTCATAAAAATTATGATTTATTAATGTCTTTCAATTGCCTGTTAATATTGTAAAAAGCAATTGCAACTCCTACTAATGTTAGGATTTTTACATAAATTGTATTTGGGTTTGGATATTTGGCATCAAGCCAATTTCCGAAATAGGAAAACAAAAAAACAATAACCCCCATTTGGATTGGGATATTTATTAATGCAAGCCAGTTGCTGCTGTTTTGCTTTTTTGAATCTTTGTTGGAATCCATACAATTACACGATTGGATTCATCACACAAGTTGCGGTGAAATCGGCACCAGGTTCAACCGAAAGCTTACTGCAAATCACTTCTCCGCGAACACTCGCATTTGATTTTAAATTTAGTAATTCTGCTACTTGGATTTTGCCTTCAAATTTTCCTTCGATGTCGGCGTTATTACAAATAATATCTCCTTTTACACTTCCTGCAGGTCCAATTACAATTTTACCTGTAGATTGAAAATTTCCTATTAATTGACCATCAAGTCTGAAATCGGCAGGAGAAATAATATCTCCATTTATGGTGGTTCCTTCAACAATTCTGTTGGTTTTCCCTAATAAATCGGTGTATGGTTTTGGGCTTTTACTAAACATGATATTACTTATTTGGCTTTGTTAATTCTTCTTTTTCAATTGCGCCTTTGTTTATTAAAACCGGCGTAATGTTGCCGTTGTCCATATTTGCAGGTGGCGGTACCCCTTCGTTTTTCTTATCTGGCGAATCCAAAGGGTCTGAATCAGCTTGTTTCTTAAACTCTTTTTGAGGTTCTACAGTTGGAGTTACGGGCGTTTTCACAATTGGGTTTGGGGCCACAACTGGTGCTACTAAATAGTCTTCAATATTTTTATTTATTTGGACCACCTTGTAGTTGTAATTACTAATTATAATTGGTTTTTGTTGGATCTTATATTCTTTTTTGATTTTTAAAGTATCAATTATTCCTTTTGAAAATTCTTCCGAAATAATTCCATGAATCACCATAAAATTGTCTTCTGAATTATAAATATCCTCTGAAAAAGTCAAATGATCTAATTTATGATCGGTCACAAATTTCTTGATTTTTTCACTTAAAATCTTTTTGTTTTTTTCATCATTGAAAGGAATTCTATATACTATTTTCCATGATTTTGGTGCTACTGCATAGAATTTATAACTTTCTAAAACGGGAACTTCTTTCATAATTATTTCTTCGGCTTGCTTGCCTTCAATGTTGTTTGGATAATTTAAAGCCACAAAATTTAGTGCTTTTTTATATTCTGCGACTCCTTTTAGCTTTCCTGTAGTGTTGGCTCTTAATAATTCATATTTTGCAACAATTTCTTCTCCTGCAAATTGATCAATCCCTTTTTCTAATTCATCATTTACAGTTCTATAATCACCCAATTCATATAATTTGAAGAGTTTGTTATAAGTAACTTCTGGAGCATCAGCCGCTGCGATTTCCGGATTAGTATTGGTTAATATTTCAGCATATCTTGAATTTGGATACTGGCTAATAATTTTCGCTTTCATCGCTAAAGCCTTTTCTTTATTGATGATTTCGTAAATTTTATATAAATTATACATTGACGGAAGTACCAATCTTTCCTCCGGATTGTAATTCAATAATTGCTCTAATTTATTTGCTGCTAGTTGGTATTCCTTGAATTTTTCTTTATAGATAGACCCCAATTGGTAGTAAGCGAAATTTCTTTCTCTTGTTATACTGTCAATCACTTTTTGACTTGTTGGAAGGTTTTTTAAATAGAACGAAGCAGTGTATTTTTCTTCCGTTTTTTCCTCTTTTGCAATTGAAGGATCTAAAGCGGGATCGTTATTTAAATTTGGATCATTGTTGGAATTCGTGGGAGCTTCAGAAGATAATCTCCAGTTGTTTTTGTAAGCGCGATTTCCCCAAGTTTTTTTAAACTGAAGTTTTCCATACGCCACCGATTTGGAGTTGTAGAAATAAAAATCGCTTTCCTTGCCAATACTTGCCGAAGCTTGTAAATTCGTTGGAGGAGCTTCTCCTTTTTGACTAGCATTTTTTGCGTCTGATCCACTTAATGGCGGTCCATCAGCAGGTTTGTTGTTTTGCTTGTTTTTTTCGTCTGCTTTTGCTGCAACAGCTTTCTTAAGATCGTCTTCTTTTTTTAATTTAAGAATGTACTTTTCATAATAGGCAATTCTGTCCAATTCCGACATTTTAAAAACGTTAATTACGCTGTCGTTTCTATTGGCAATTCCCTCATATTTTATAACATCGTCTAAATTTTCACGCTTCTTTTTTATAAATCTGAATTCGCGTGAACGAGGTTTTAATTGAACTAATGTACTGTCGAAATATTTTCCTGTGATTGGATATTTGGCTTCTTTAAAATAAATATCAGCTAAGTTTCTATAATTTGAAGCGATAGTGTAGGTGTCTCCTGTTTTTGCTTTTAGAGATTTGTTGTATTCTTTTTTAGCACTTCCTATTTTATTATTTTTATCATAATAAAGCGCTAAATGATGGTGAAGTACATCTAAAAATGGTCTGTTTTCTCTGTCCGCAAGGAGTTTGTTGAATGTTTTTAGAAACGAAATCGAATCTGTTTTTTCATATCCAGCCAATTGTGCTTGATTAACTTTTGCATGAATTACATAAATTCTTGGAGATTTTCGTTTCATATCAATAACCGATTGATAGGCAATCGATGCGCTATCTTTATATCCTAGTTCTTGATAAATTTGGGCTAATATAAAACGGTATCTTGCTTTTTCCTCTTTTGACTTTGTATACTGAGTTGCTATTTTCAGACTTGCAATCGCGCTGTCTTTTTTACCTACATTTATAAATGCTTGCGAAATCGTGGCATTTGCATCAGCTAAAATCTGTTTTTTTAGTCTTACATCTTTAAGGATGTATTTCAAATTATTTAATGCTAAGGCATCATTTTCCAAACGCATGTTGGTTTTTTCTCTCCAAATTCTGGCTTCAAGGATTTTATCGCTGGTGGGCGATTTGTACAAAACATAATTAAACGCTTCAAAGGCAGGGATAAATCTTTGGTCGTAATATCTTGTTTTTCCTAACAATAAATACGCTTCGTCCATTTGGTAGTTTCTCTCAATTCCATTGATATTCATGGAATGTTTTTGAATGGCTTTTGTAGCTTTGGTTTCGGCGCGTTCAAAATTGGCGTTTTTGGCAGTTTCAGGTTGGTCTTCTTCCTTGGTAACCTGCATTCTTTCTATCGGAAGTAATTCCCAAAAGTTGTCTTTGTAAGTGCTTTTAACATCAGAAATTCCTTTATCTAATGCGATTTGGCCATTGTATAAAATATTATCTCTGGCGCTTAAGGCGTGCATATTTCTGGATACAAAAGTGTCCCTTTTTGTAGAACAAGCTATTAATAAAAGGATTGAACCTAGGGTGAACGAATATTTAAATATATTGTTTTTCAATTTGAAACGATTTTATTCTTAAACTACTAAATCCCGATTTTAGTATATAATACGTAAAAATACACTTCTTTTTGATACTAGAAAAGGTTCGGAGGTTTTTTTGCAAATCTTAAATCTAAATTCTTAAATCAGAGGCTCGCGTGAGGGATGGCAGCGGAAATCCTCTGTGTAACAAAGTGGAACAGAGATTGTAGCGAACAGCCCGACCGAGTTATTACACCTAACAGGTTTTGGAAACCTGTTAGGTGTGTAACGAGGGCACGCCCAAATTAAACCGCAAAAAACGCTTCTAATTCCTTCAAGGTTTCTGTTGATGTCACGATGTCTTTTACAATTTCTCCTTTGTTTAAGGCTACAATTCGGTCGCAAACCTCAACAGTGTGTTGCAAATCATGGCTGGAAACCAAAACGGTAATATCAGGATTTTCGGCCAATTCTTTAATGATTTTCTTTAGTCGGCTTACCGTTGTTGGATCTAAATTGGCAAACGGTTCGTCTAAAATTACAACTTTTGGATTTCCAATTAGCGTTGCAATAATACCGACTTTTTTCATGTTCCCTTTCGATAAATCACGCAAGTATTTTTTGTTTCTTAGGATTTCATCGTTGAAAAATTCTTCGTGTTTTTTTAGCAACGCATTCACATCGGCTTTGTTTTGCCCGCGGATGTCGCCGATAAAATAAAAGTATTCTTCGGCGGTTAAGTAGCCTATTAAAAACGATTCATCAAGAAATGCGGAAGTGAACGGTTTCCAGTCTTCGCTAGTGTTCACCTGAATTTCATTGTTGGTTAATGTCCCTGTGGTAGGTTGGATTAAATCCAAAAGCAAACTGAAAAAAGTGGTTTTTCCAGCGCCATTGTTTCCGACTAATCCAAAGCTTTGCCCTTTTGGGATTTCTAAATTGGGGATATTTAATACGGTAGTCCCGTTGTATATTTTCGTTAATTTTTGTGCTATTATCATGGTTGTATTTTTTATTCGTTTTGAGCGTATGCGTTAATGGTTTTGTATTTTTCTGTTTTGTAGGTTTTTTCAATTATGGTGAATACTTTGTCTCTAAAAGCAAATCCGATTATCCCGGCAAGTGCTACAAGTGCATAACCAGCAATTGGCCCTGATATAAAATATCCTAATCCATATAATGCTATTGGAACCAGGAGTTTTGGAATGGCAAACAACATGTTTTGAATGTTGAATCCTTGTTTGTTTCCAAAGGCATTTTTACCCACATTTAAATCGATTGGGGTTTTCATGTATGCGCCGCCCCAAAGCACAATGTGGGAATTTACGCCGATATTATAAATCGCGCCAACCACAATTGCCATGTAGGTTTGCCAACCAAAATAAAGGTAAAATGAAGCTAAAACAGTTGATATTACGGTTGCAATTACCACCAACCACCATTTGGAAGTAAGGTAATCTTTGTAGGTAATGTTTTGACTCATTAACAGTTTGTAATAGGCGCTATCCCAACTAGGTACGAATTGGCCAAAATTCATTAAAAACCCTCCTGAAACAAATATTCCTGCAAAAATTTGCATCACATTTCCAGTAGAATCTATTTCTTGTCTGAAAAATAACAACCCGTAGAAAAGGAAGAAGAAGCCTGTTAAAACAGTATTTTTGGAGCGTTTGTTTCTGGTAATTAATCTGATGTCGTTTTTCAGAAACGTTCCTAAAGTCCCGTATTTGTTCAACCACGCGTATTCTTTTCCATCGGCAGTTTTTTGTTTTGTAGCCAGTTTATCGTCAAAATACATGTTGTTTATAAAATAATAATAGGCAAAATAATACAGGATTCCCAGAAGCAATAGTACTATTCCAAGTGCTGCTGGAGAGGAATATAAGGCGTCAAAAAACACTTGTGTGTAAAGCGTAATGTCGAACAATTTATAATATTGAGAAGCGATTAATGCTGCTACAATTAGTGCAACTGGAATTAAAATAGCGTCTTTTTTATTGGCTAGAATATTCAAGTAGTTGCTCGCAAAAACCAAAGCCATCATTCCAAGGTGCCAAGTAATAACACCTGAAACGCTGTATCCATTTACTAACAATACAATTGAAAATGGGATAAAGAAAAAGGCGTGCAGAAAATTAAAAAACGAAATCGCTGATTTCCCCAAAACAAAATGAACCAACGACGATTTTTTTATTGGTAAAATCATTAAAGGCCGAATACTCATCACAGGAATACTTTGCGCTAAATAACGCAAAAGTAAATGTACTAGAAACCAGTAAAAAGCATATTTGTTGATAAATAAAAGCGGGTCTTTATAGCCGCTTTCTTGAAGAATATAAAATACTCCCGATCCCAAAGCAATTATCATTACGGCGAAATAAATGGCAAAAAAAGCCATAAATAGTTTCATGACTAATTTATTCCCGAATGACGCCGATCGCAAAAAGGATTTTAATTCGAGATTGATAAAATGTTTAAACATAAAATTAAAGGTTTATAATAATTTGATAAATATAGGAAAATTATTGATTAGATAATTGGTACTCAGGATAGGTTTTTTCTAAATATTCTTGCGCTTTTGAGGGGATCACATAAAACATAATATATTCAAAAATTGCCATTGAAACTATAAAAAAACTCATGAAAAACAATAAAATTAAATTAGAATAACCAGCAATTAGATTGAACCGGGATTCAAATTGAAAAAATATCTGAAAGGGCAAATAGCTCAATCCGCCTATAGAACTATATCCATAAATAATATCTTTCAATAGCCATTTCTTTCCATTATCCTTTGCAATTTGTTTTCGCTTTTTATTCATTCTGATTAATCCAACCCAAAATGAAATTAATAACAACAAAGCTAAGCCAACGGCAATATCATGAGAAATAGCAAACGATTTCAGTAATTGGAATATAATAAAAATTGATAAAAATGTACCAATTATTTGAGGTAATTTAAAAAAGGTTTTGAAATGTCCCCAAACCAATTTGCCGTAAATCTTATTCATCGCTTTTTGTTTTTCCTCCACCACATCCATAAAACCGAAAACACCAAATTTCTTAAATTCTTTATTTAAAAGCGTTTCAAATGACAGCGTTGGATTGCTTTCCCATTCTAGCTCAATGGCGTTGGCCAAATGATCAACTAGCTCGGTTTGCAAATCGTAATATTCCACATAATGTTGTTGAGTGAAAGTATATAATTGTTGGATTTGAATAGGAGTTATTTTCATATTCAAAAATAGAGTTTGTGTTTTTTAAGTGTTTTAAAGTGTTTTACCACGAGATTCATACCTAGTATTGTGTAGGAAAATAATGCCATATAGCAAGTATTGCCAATAGCAACAATAAAAACAGACATATTCGGTCTATAAAAATGAATATGCATTTCTCCAAAACTGATCATGAGTAAAAAAATCGCCATTGACCAACCCCTTCTTATAAATAATCGACTATAAGTGGTTTTCCTTTTAGAGTTTAATACCACAAAATATAAGGTAAGTGTTGATAAACTACAAAATATAAAAAATGCTTGAATTAAATTATCCGAAATTCTAATTATCTTTTCTCCATGATAAATTTGGTAGAATCCTGTTAGAATAATACTCGCAATAACCGCAGAAAAGTAGGTGCTTTTTGCAAGATCTTGAGTGTTTGATACACATTTATCAATTATTATTTTTGGTGCGTGAAAAAAATTTCCAAGCCAAAATGGAGCACTGGTTGTTCTTAAAATATTTCGTCTTTCATAAAAAGAGTTCTTAAGAGCTAAATCAAAATCTACGCCTTCATCTTCAATTTTATCTTCAATTTCCGAAGCAATATGATCAATCAATTCTAATTTTATGTCTTCATAAACTACTCCGTTCATTACTAAAGTTTCCTCTATTTTTGCGATTTGTTCGGTGGTTAATTTCATATTATACAATATTTAAATGCTTCTTAAATTGCATGTGTTTTATGTAACTGTAAATTGCAATAGGAAAATAAGCAATAATCGTTGAATTCCAAAATAAACCCATTGGATAGGCTGCAGGAACAAAGTAAGAAGCAACTCCAAAAAATAAAAAGAATGTAGCCATTTTATAAATTCGACTAAACTCATAAGAATAACTTGTTTCCTGTTTATTTATTGAAATAAAATAGCGTAAAATAAATAAAGATAAAAATAAAATAGCGCCGATATAGAACATTGTACCTTTAGTATTTGCTGTTTCAAACTCTTTAAAATATAAAACTGAAACACCAAGAATTATAGGAAGTGTTATGGAACTATAAATAATGTAACGCTTTTTAATTGCGTTTAAAACCACAACTGAAAAACTTCTTTTATTGCTAATCCAAATACTATGCTTTAAAACCAAACTAGATTCCCACTCTTTTAAAACTATTGTCAACGCTTCTTCAAAAGTACTGTTTTGATTTTTACACAAATCTTCTATGTGAGTCGCAAAGTGATCTTTTATTTCAAGTTTAAAATCTAAAAAATCTAAACCATGATTTTCTAAAATTTCATCAATTTTTGCGATTTGTTCGGTGGTTAATTTCATTATACTACGTATTTGGTTTTATAACTATTTAGAATTGACTTATAAGTAAAAAAAGTAACTATTCCTAAGCCAAGAATAAGAGCGTAATATATAAAAAGTATGTTATTATTATGAATTGAATATTGTACTCTAAACACCACATTTAATAAATAATTCAACATACCTAACAACCCTAAAATATCATTAGCTACAGAATATTTTTTTATTTTTGAGAAAACTTGATATAAGTAAGTTATCCCCAAAGGAAAAAATAAAGTAAAATTCATAATTTGAAAAATACTATTATAATCGATTTCGGTATAATTTGCAATTAAATAAAAAAAAGCAAATAGAATAAAATAAATTGAAAGCGAAATGGGTTTAAATAAGCCATTTAACAATATTGAAAATGCTTTATAAGAAGCTATCTTTAAAAAAATGGAATTTAATTTTAGTAACTCTTTTTTATGCTGCTCCATGTAATCTTTAAAAGCTACTTTAAAATCAAGCTTTTCAAATTCCATTTTTTGTTCTACTGCTAATGCAATATGGTCTAGCATTTCATATCTGATATCAATAAAACTAACAATGTTTTTTTGAAGATATTGGTCTATTATTAATATTTCTTCTTTTGACAGTTTCATAACTAAAACTCTAATTTTGGATTCACTAAACTTTGCATGTTTCTAATAAAATCTTCCAATTCCGCCAAACGATTTACGGTTTCTTTGGTTCCGGTTTCGGTGAGTTTGTAATACTTTCTCAATCGGTTGTCTACTTTTTCAACTTCTACATCAAGCAAACCTTCCGCTTCTAGTTTGTGCAACGCAGGATACAAAGCGCCTTCGGTAATTTGAAGTTCGCCAAGCGTAATCGCTTTTACCTTTTGAGTAATTTCATAGCCATACATTTTGCCATTTTCCTCCAGCAATTTCATGATTATGGTGTTTAAACTTCCTTTGTATAATTGTGAATTTTTCATTTTTTGGTTGTTGCGAGGCACGAAGCCAACTCATTTTAAAAAGCAAATATACATAAGTTTCTTATACATAATACATTTAGGTATAAAAAACTGACAATTATCATTTTCAGAAACCTTTTGCGTTTGCTATCTTTGCAAAAAAATAAATCAATGTCTTCATTTTATAAATTAAACATTAAAGAAGTTAAACGCGAAACCAAAGACGCCGTTTCCATACTTTTTAATGTTCCCGCAGAATTACAATCCAACTATAAATTTGTGGCTGGACAGTACCTCAACATAAAACTAACTTTAGACGGGGAAGAAATTCGTCGTGCCTATTCTATCTGTTCTGCACCTGAAAGTGGCGAATTGAGAATTGCAGTAAAAGCGGTTAAAAACGGTTTGTTTTCGCAATTTGCTAATGCAAAATTAAAAGCGGGAGACCTTCTTGAAGTCGGAAGTCCTGAAGGAAAATTTACCTTCGAACCGCAACACGATCGCCAACGAAATTATGCTGCTTTTGTTGCTGGCAGCGGAATTACTCCAGTAATGTCTATTGCAAAAAGCGTTATAACTAGCGAGCCAAAAAGCACTTTTGTATTGGTTTACGGAAATAAATCTCCTGAAGACACTATTTTTCATCAAGAATTACACGACTTACAATCATACTATGTGGGACGCTTTTTTGTGCATTATTCTTATACGCAAGCGAAAGTTGAAAACGAACTTTTTGGCCGTATAGAAAAATCGACGGTGAATTTTGTCTTGAACAATAAACACAAAGAATTGACCTTTGACAAATATTATTTGTGCGGACCGGAAGATATGATCAACACCGTTTCGGGAGTATTAAAAGAACATAACGTACCTGAAAAAAATATAAAATTTGAACTTTTTACCAGTTCTACTTCTGAAAATAAAATCCAAGAATCGTTAGGCGGAGCAACTAAAATTACTGTTTTGGTAGACGACGAAGAAACGACTTTCGAAATGTCGCAAAAGCAAACTATTCTAGACGCGGCATTAAAACAAGGAATTGACGCTCCGTATTCTTGCCAAGGCGGAATTTGCAGCAGCTGCATGGCGAGAGTGACTGTGGGATCTGCTGAAATGAAGAAAAATTCTATTCTAACCGATAAAGAATTGGCTGAAGGTTTGGTTTTAACGTGTCAAGCACATCCAACATCGGAAACAATTTTCGTTGACTTCGACGACGTTTAAGTGATTTCAGATTTTAGATTGCAGATTTCAGATTTAAAAGATTGATATTGATTTTTGAATTTGAAATTGATATTGCAATTGATTTTTGATATTGTTATTGTTATTGAATAACTTTTTCAACCACACTTTCCGGTAAAATCGTTCTCATGGCGTCTTCGTAACCTTCTACTTTTTTATTTCCATAAATGGATGTTGGAAGTTTTGGGTACAAATTTCTATCGGAAACCAAGCTATTTTCTTCGGGCTGATTGAAAGGTGAAAACCCTAAATACGGATGCGTTGCGCCCCAAAGCGTGATGGTTTTTACACCTAAAATAGCGGCAATATGTCCGTTTCCGGAATCCATGGATAGCATGATATCTAAATTGCTGATGAGTTGAATTTCCTGGTTGAATTTAAATTTACCTGCTACAGAGATTACGTTATTGTATGATTTTGAAAGGGACTCTAAAGTTTCGATTTCCTTTTTCCCACCACCAAAAAGCAGTATTTTATTCTCTGGATTTTGTGCCAATTGATCAATTACTTTTTCCATTAAATCCAAAGGATATACTTTAGAATCGTGCTGTGCAAAAGGCGCAATCCCAATCCATTTTTCATTTTTTTCTCCCACAACAGATAAAATCTCTGACGACAATTTTGATTTCTCAGGAAAAGTAGGATTGGATAAATTGATGGGAAAACCAAGTGCTGAAAACACTTTTGAATGTCTCTCAAAAACGGTTGGAAGCGGTCTGAAAATTTTATTTACAGCGCGAGTAACTTCCTTTTTTTCTTTTCTTGCTTTGTCGGTGAAAGCTACTTTTTTACCGCTCAAGGCAAATAAACCTCTGATTACTTTTGAACGCATTACGTTATGTAAATCGGCGAAAGCATCGATTTTACTTTTTCGTAGTTCCAGAAACAATCGTAACAATCCTAAAAAGCCCTTGTGTTTTCCTTTTTTATCGAATGACAAAAAGGTTACGTTTGGAAGATTATTAAATAAAGGTTGGAAAAACGGAGTTGAAATAACGGTGATTTTAACGTTGGGATATTTTTCGTTAAAAGCCCTTAAAACAGGAACCGTCATGGCAACATCTCCCATTGCGGAGAGTCTCATGACGGCTATATGTTCAATTGGTTTTGACAATTTAAAGTGTCAATTATTTTTTGTTCTGATACAAAACAGGATTTAAATCATCGTCGTTGTACATTTTCATTTGCTTGTACACTTTCATGAATTTATCACCATTTTCAAAGTCAAGTAGTAATTCCTCAATTGCAGTTGAAAGATCCGTTCTTTGTTCTAAAAGCACGTTTAATTTCTCTTGACATTTTTGACGGTGCTCTGGAGAAGCTTCTTCACGAGTTGCTTCTTCGTTCATATGATAAATTTTCAAAGCCAGAATCGACAATCTATCAAATGCCCAAGCGGGACTTTCTGAATTGATTTTTGCACCAGCTTTTACAGTAACATGGCTGTATTTTTGTAGGAAATAACTGTCGATGTATTCCACCATATCCGTGCGCTCTTGGTTAGAAGCGTCGATTCTTCTTTTTAATTTTAGCGCCGCAACTGGATCGATATTTGGGTCACGAATGATATCTTCAAAATGCCATTGAACGGTATCAATCCAATTTTTGTGATACAACAAATGCTCGAATTTATCTTTCGGAAAAGGGTTATTAATTGGTTGATCAACATTGTCAAATTGATGATAATCTTGAATACTTTGTTCAAATACTGAATAAGCTAATTTTGAAAACATATCTTTGTTATTTAAAAGGCAAAGATACTTTTTATACTTTTAACGTTGAAATATTAATACCAATTTTATGAAAATTCATCATTTATCTGAAAAAAATAGCGTTCTAAATCATTTTCTTGGAGAAATTAGAGATGTAAATATTCAAAAAGACCGCCTTAGATTTAGAAGAAATATTGAGCGCATTGGCGAAATTATGGCCTACGAAATAAGTAAGGAATTACAATACAATAATTGGGCTATTACCACTCCGCTTGGCGTAAAAAATTCAACTGAAATTAGTGATAAAATAGTAATTTGCTCCATATTGAGAGCGGGATTAACCTTACACAATGGGTTTTTGAATTATTTTGATGGCGCAGAAAACGGTTTTATTTCTGCTTATCGATTTCATCCAAATAACGATGATAATTTTGAAATCAAAGTAGAATACGAAGCAATTTCAGATATCACTGATTCCAATTTAATTTTGGTTGATCCAATGTTGGCAACCGGGCAATCTATAGTTGCTGTATTCAATAAATTAATTGCTAAAGGCGCTCCTAAAGAAATTCATTTGGCTGTAGTTATCGCGGCTCCAGAAGGCATAAAATACTTGGAATCGCTATTACCGGATAATTGTCATCTTTGGATTGCTTCTATCGATGAGAAGCTAAACGAAAAAAATTATATCATTCCAGGGCTTGGCGACGCTGGTGATTTGGCTTTTGGAAACAAATTATAACTGAGAGAAAAACGAAAATAAACTACACCCCACCACTGCCAAAAAGAACAATTCTGTCTTCGCTTTTGATTGCGGTGTTTCCACAAAAATAGTCATTGCAAAAGCCAACGGCACAAATGTAAACAGCAAAATATCGTTGCTTTTATTTGGTGAAAACACAAAAACCAATAATCCTATAAAAAATGCGGCAATGATTTTCTTGTACGTTGAGTGAAGAATTATCGGTCGGTTGGAAATAGTAAGTCCTAAATTAGCAATAAAAAATAACGAAATTGGAGCAAAAAGGGAAAGCGCCAAGTTTTGATAATTATTAATAAAATAATTGATTTCAAAATTACTTTCAGAATTTGCAATTAATTTTCCGATGTTATTTGCATCAAAAACTAAATCAAAAAAGAACAACAACACAAACGAAATAAAGAAGGCAATAAAAGGCAAAAACCAAGTTCTATAATCTCGTGCGGTGTGAAAAAGAATGCTGATAAAAACCAATATTATAAAAAGAATACTCCAAAAATGGAATAAAGAAGCCACAAATACCCATAATGAGGCATCAAATATCTTTTCTTTTTGAGATTTTGAAGATTGTAAAGAGAAGAGTCGTCTTAGCGCTAAAAGAATAAAAAAATTGGCAAAAAACAACTTAGAATTATTCATTACTGAAGGAAAGAAAAGCAACAATAATAAATAAAATAATATTGTGAAAGCACTGTCTTTGCTAAGTCCGTTCTTTTTAATGATGAAATTTCCGGTGAAAAAACAGGCAAAAATCAATATAAATAACCCTGTTTTTTTAGCAAGGAAACCAAATGAAAAAACAGTTCCAACTTGATGAAATTGAGTAGTTAAAAAGAAAAATAATAGCATTAAAAAAACAAATGCAAAATTTATTGGTGTAGATTTCTTAAAAAGACTTGTAATCATATGGATATTTTATACTTTTGCAAATGTAAATATAATACTTGAACTAAGATGAAAGCATTTTTTGAAGGAATACAATGGTTATTTGAAAACTTTTTTTTCATTCCACAAAATTATTTAAGAAAATTAGAATTAGAAAATTGGTTTGCTGCCAATATAATCAATTGGGCTTTCCTATTTATTTGTATGGCCGCAATGATTTATTGGATTAAACAATTGCAATTACACAAAGCAAATAACGAAGAATATCAAGATACAACGGCACATTCTTTCTTTAAATAAAATTCTGAAAAGAATTTATTAAAGGTCGAAACCGATATCTTTTCTATAATACATCGTATCGAAATGTAGTTTTTCTATATTTTGATACGATTTTTTTATGGCTTCTTCGAAATTCTCTCCCAATGAGGTTACCGCCAAAACCCTTCCTCCATTCGTAATTATCTTATCGTTATCTTTCTTAGTTCCCGCATGAAAAACTATAGAATCGGTAACAGTTTCTATTCCTGAAATCACTTTCCCATTCACATATTCTTCAGGATATCCGCCAGAAACTACCATAATAGTTGCTGCGCTTTTATCGGTTACCTTCAAATTGATTTCGTCCAGTTTTTCGTTGGCAACAGCCCGAAACAATTCCACTAAATCCGATTCTAATCTTGGAATTACCACTTCCGTTTCAGGATCGCCCATTCTTACATTGTATTCAATTACAATTGGCTCCCCTTTTACGTTAATTAATCCAATAAAAACAAAACCTTTGTATTGAATATTGTCTTTTTTCAAACCTTCAATTGTAGGCTTAACAATTCTATTTTCGATTTTTTCAAGTAAAATTGCATCTGCAAATGGAACTGGAGAAACCGCTCCCATTCCGCCGGTATTTAATCCCGTATCGCCTTCGCCAATTCGCTTGTAATCTTTTGCTGTAGGTAAAATTTTGTAATTTTTACCGTCTGTCAATACAAAACAGCTCAATTCTATTCCGTCTAAAAATTCTTCAATTACCACTTTTGAACTGGCTTCTCCGAATTTTGCATCTACCAACATATTTCTTAATTCCTGTTTGGCTTCCGCTAAATCATTAATTATCAAAACACCTTTTCCAGCTGCTAATCCATCTGCTTTTAGTACGTATGGCGGCTGAAGTGTCTCTAAAAATGCACACCCTTTTTCCACGGTTTCTTTTGTAAAACTATCATAACCAGCTGTTGGAATATTGTGTTTTACAAGAAATTCCTTAGCAAATTCTTTACTTCCTTCCAGTTGAGCGCCTTTTTTTGAAGGTCCAATAACCGGAATATGGTTTAAATCGGCATCGTTTTGGAAAAAATCGAAAATCCCATTTACTAATGGATCTTCTGGGCCTACAACAACCATTTCTACTTTTTCGCTCAAGGCAAATGATTTAATCGCTTCGAAATCTGTGATTTTTAAGTTCACATTAGTAGCAATACTGCCTGTTCCAGCGTTTCCTGGTGCTACAAATAATTTCGTGCATTTAACGCTTTGAAGCATTTTCCATGCAAGTGCGTGTTCTCTTCCTCCTGAACCTAGTAATAAAATAGTCATTTTGTTGTGATTGTTGTGTTGTGCAAAAATAATTTCTTTTGAGTTTAAATTGGCATTAAAACTCAAAAAAATAAAAGTCTTTTAAATTAATTTTGGAAACTAAATGGAATTTGGAAAAAGGAAGGGTTTAATAAGCCTTTTTTTCTCCTTTTATGATATTGATAACTGTTTGGACAATTATTTTTAAATCTAGAATTAGCGACCAATTATCGATGTAGAAAACATCAAATTTAATTCGGTTGATCATATCTTCATCCGATTCTATTTCTCCTCGAAATCCTTTTACTTGCGCCAATCCGGTGATTCCCGGTTTTACATAGTGACGAACCATGTATTTTTTAATTTTGTTTCCGTAGGATTTATTTTGTGACCATAAATGCGGTCTTGGACCTACAACCGACATGTCTCCAAACAATACATTGATAAATTGCGGTAATTCGTCCATGCTGGTTTTTCTCATAAATTTCCCCGTTTTGGTAACTCTAGGGTCGTTTTTGGAAGCTTCTGATTCAGTATCTTCGTTTAATTTCATCGAACGAAACTTGTAGCAATAAAATTCGTTTTCTTCTAAACCTGGTCTGCCTTGCTTAAAAAACACCGGCCCTTTTGATTCTAATTTTATTAAAATTGCCAATATTGGAACTATCCATGAAAGCAGAAAAACAATTACCAATAATGAAAATACAATGTCGAAAGTTCGTTTAATGGTTTTAATTGAAGGTTCATGCAAAATTGTTTTTTGCATGGTTAATACTGGAAACATTTCTAAATAATTTATTTTTAAATTCTTAGAAAAAATCTCTTTTGAACCTGGAATAAATTTGATGTTTATTTTATTTGTATCCGCAAATTCAACCATATTGATGGTTTGATCGTTAGTCATTTCTTCCAAAGAACTAAAAATTTCGTCTACCTTATTATTAAGAATATACGTTTTTAAATCATCTAAATTTCCTGAAATTTCTGGCGATTTGCTTTTGTTTGAATAATAGCCTAAAAATCGGTAGCCATAATCGATTCTATCTTCAAAAAGTTCTTTTAATCGAATGGATTCTTCGGTATGGCCAATAATTACTACGTTTCTATAATTACTTCCTGTAATTATTCTATATTTTTTCAAATAATAAAATAACAGAAATTTAAAAATGGTGATTAAAATGGTAGAAAAAAGTACATATAGTAAAACTGCTTTTTCATCAAAAACAACTTCTTGAGTAAACGGATAATAGGCAATTATTAAAAGAGAAAATAGCGAGCATTGCTTTAAAATTTTAGTAATAATTTCTACGGGAGTTGTAAATCTATAAACCTCATAAAATTTAATTAGAAAGGCAATTACCGACCAAGAAATTAGTAAATAAGCAATATATGCGTTGAATTTAGAAACCAATCCTTCAAAAAAATAAATCCCCAAAACAGCTATTACTAATAAGTCAAAAACGATACTTATTGGTCTTATATATTTTGAATATCTACTTGATTGAGCTGCCGTCATACTATTTTATATAACCTGAAAAATCTTTGTGTTCTTCTTTTAACAACTCCTCTTTTGAAAGCGATTTGAAATATTCATAGGTGATTTTCATTCCCTCTTCTCTAGAAACTTTTGCTTCCCATCCCAGAATGTTTTTCGCTTTAGTTGTGTCCGGTTGACGTTGTAACGGGTCATTAACAGGAAGTGGATGATAAACCACCTTTTGATTTGTTCCCGTTAATTTGATGATTTCTTCAGCAAAATCTTTAATGGTAATTTCGTCTGGATTCCCAATATTTACAGGATAAACATAATCAGAATGTAGCAATCTGAAAATTCCTTCAACCTGATCGTCAACATAACAGAAAGAACGCGTTTGCGATCCATCGCCAAAAATGGTTAAATCTTCTCCTCTTAAAGCTTGACCGATAAAAGCAGGAATCACTCTTCCGTCATTCAGTCTCATTCTTGGGCCATAAGTGTTGAAAATTCTTACAATTCTGGTTTCTACACCGTGAAAAGTGTGGTAGGCCATTGTGATCGATTCTTGGAAACGTTTTGCTTCGTCATAAACCCCTCTTGGGCCTATTGTGTTTACGTTTCCGTAATATTCTTCTGTTTGTGGATGTACTAAAGGATCTCCATATACTTCCGAAGTGGAAGCGATTAAAATTCTAGCGTTTTTAACGCGAGCTAAACCTAAAAGATTGTGAGTCCCTAAAGAGCCCACTTTTAAGGTTTGAATTGGAATTTTTAAATAATCTATTGGGCTTGCTGGTGAAGCGAAGTGTAAAATATAATGTAATTCTCCAGGAATATGAACAAATTTGGTAATGTCGTGGTGGTAAAATTCAAAATGTTCGAGTTTAAAAAGGTGTTCTATATTTCTTAAATCTCCTGTAATTAGGTTGTCCATTCCGATAACATGGTACCCTTCTTTAATAAAACGATCACATAGGTGAGAGCCTAAAAACCCTGCGGCTCCGGTAATTAAAATTCTTTTCATATTTGGATGCGATTTCGTTTTAATTGAATATTGTGTTTAAAACGTTAAAATTATTATAATATTATATTAAATAGCAATTGTTTTTTCAGATTTTATTTTAGTGTTTAATACACAATACATTACGATAAAAAAGGTAACGCCTCGTTGTCTCCAAAGGAACGATTCGGTAATAAATAAAGAGATCATTAATACCGAAAAAGCGATGGGAAAATAGTTTTTTGATTGTATGGCGTTTCTTATTGACAGCGCGAGCATAATTAACAATAATAAGAATCCAAAAATCCCTAATTCTGCAAAAACTTGTAGGTATTGATTGTGAAAATTCATCTTTTGATAGCCTTCTTGGTATTGATTGCCTAAGAAAAGATGGTATTGCACTCCTTTTTCTTCAATTTTAGAATAGGACGCGTCCAATCCAAAACCTTTCCAAAAAATAGCTTCTTCTTGAAGGAATTCAGTGAAAATTCTGAACTGATAAACCCTAAAAGCGGTTCCTGGGAAAAAATCATTTGGCTTAAAAGTATCGTTATTCCAAGCTTGTTTGATGCTTACGTTATATACCGTTTCTGAGCCTTTATTGATAACGTCGTTTACACTACTGTCGGTCATTATGGTTTCGTATTCTTGCTTGAAACGCTCTTTTACTTTGCCAATAAAAGGAAGAGACAATAAAATTACGATCGCTAAAATTAAGTTTCTAAGGCGTAATTTTTTTGCTGTTTTGGAAAAAAACAAATAGTAATATCCTAATAGTCCGATGAATACAACTACAATGTTTTTAGACGACAATAGAAAAACCATTAAAAACAATATAGCTAAAGCCAATTTATCCCAATTCGTTTTTATTGGTTTAACCAAAAAGTAAAAAAAGGAAACGGACATATAAACGGAAACGTGAATGGCATTTACGTCTTTTGTAACCAATTCATGGTAAAAGAAAACCGAGGTGTCTTGAGAACTTAAGAATCGGATGGATGCATTAATTAGATAATAAACAGCGAATGCCACCATTCCGTAACTGAATCCTTTTATGATTTTTTGTTTTTCATCATCTGAAAATGTACGAAATAACAGAAAACATATTGGAAATAATAAAAGTGGTAATTCTTTTGAAATTGCGGCTATCGTTCTGTTGGTATCAATTGACCAGGTTAAGGACAACAGCATTAAAAGATATAAAACTATTGGAAAAATTAAATAATTTTTGAAACTAAAGTCTGCTTTTTTAAAGTTGATTAGCGTAATAATGATTAATAACGCCAGCGAAAGACTGTTAAATGCATATCCTAAAGGTATACACAATAATGCCAGTAAAACGAATAATAACGAAGGGTGATTGTTATATTCCTGCTTTAGATTTTGAAATACATTCTTCGAAAAGTTGAAGATATTCTCCATTTATTTTATCCCAATTAAATTCATTTTCAATCGCGTCAAAGTTGTTTTGAACTAATTGCAAGTTATCATTTTTTTTGATTGTATCTAAAATATTTTTTACATCGGCGGGATTTGAAAAATAATACCCATTTTCTTTTAGAATTGCTTTGTTAAAATGGTTGTCATGTGCAATTATAAATGCGTTAGACGCCATGGCTTCCAGCAAAGAAGGATTAGTGCCTCCAACAGAATGCCCGTGGAAGTAAAAATTAGAGAAATATCTTAAATTATTTAGTTTGTTGATGTCAAATTCTGCACCTATAAATCGGATTGGACTAAACGATTTAAATTTGTTTTTTAGGTATTCGCCATACTTCGTTTTGTGATTTCCAAGAACTAAAACGGTGGTTTCATGTCCCGCTAACACAATTCCGTCAAGGATGGTTTCAATATTATTTTCTGGTTCAAAACGAGCCATAATCATATTGTAATTGTGTTTTTCAACGTTGTATTCTTTCAATATTTCTTCGTTTGGATTTTTAAAAACCTTAGCTCCGTAGGCAATATAAGTTGAAGAAACATTGTATTTGCTATCAATATATTTTTGAATTCCTAATGAGTCTGAAATCAAAAAATCACTGCTTTTTACCGCTAATCTTTCGGCAAATTTCAAAAATTGTTGAACCGGTTTAGAATATTTTGAACGTTTCCACTCCAAACCGTCCATATTGGTAATGATAATTGGTTTTTTAGGAAGTAAGAAATACCAAATGGAATTACTGGTATAACCGAGTTGCAGAATAATGTCAAAATCTCGTTTTCGAGAATCCATTATACAATTATAGTCATAAATAAACTGCCCAAAAGTGCCTAATTTATATTCCGGATCGTATTGATGAATTATATTAACGCCATTAAATGTTTTTTCCTGGTACAAATGATTGTGGGAATTATAAACAAAAACTTCGTGTCCTTTCTCCACAAGAAATACCGAGAAAAATTCAGCAAATTGCTCAAATCCCGAGTAATGGTTTGGGATTCCACGCGTTCCTAAAATAGCTATTTTCATTATATAATTACAATCAGTTGGCTAAAATAAGAAATTTAAGGAATTAAGACGCTTTTCGAAAGATTAATTAATAGTTATGTTAACCGTTGGGTGTAATTCTTAAAAACGATATTTTTTTTTCCTTTTTGCCACGAATTCTCGAATATCTAAGAAAAACTGGAGCAAAAATTAGTTCCTCTTTGATGAAAATTCGAATGAAATCGAAAAGTTAAATCGCAAAATTCGAAAATTCGTGGCAAAATTATTTTTTATTTAATTACACCCGACTGGTTGTGTTTAGTATTTTTTGATAGGCTTTGTAGGTTTCTTCAGCCGTTTTTTCCCAAGTGTAATTGTCTAAAATCTTTTGTTTTAGTTTTGGATTAACTTCAGATGTAAATGCTTTATCTATTGCTTGCTTTATTGAGTTAACGTCGTCGGGCTCACAATAAAAGGCGTAATTTTCGAAATAATCGTAGGTATCGCCTTTTCTGGTAACTACAATATTACAACCCATAGCAGCGGCTTCAAGCGAGGAAAGTCCCGGTGTTTCCATCCAACTAACCAGAGCGTGAACTTTGGCAACCTTGTACAATTCTTTCAAATCGTCGTGTGGAATTGCACCTAAAAAAATTACATTATCGCCAGCTTCTTGATGCACTTTCTGGACATATTTTTTCTGATTTTTAGACTCTTTTCCAACCAAAACCAACTTATAATTTGTGTTTTTAACGGCCCGAACTAAGTTTAAAGTTTCTTTTCTTCCTTCAATTCTTGCGGCGCAAAGAATACAATCTTGATATTGTGAAAATTGGTTGGGTTTGTTGTTTTCTTCATCAGAAAAAACAGTTTTGTCTATTGCGTTAGGAATGTCTGCAAAAGTGTAGTTTTTTAGTTTGAATTCAGCCGCAACGCGATTCATTTCAGAAACAGAATTCGGTAAAAAAATAGCCGTATTATCTACTATTTCTTTCATTAAACCATAATACCCTTTGTACAACATTTTGAAAACTCCTTTGTGAAAACGATTTTCATAATATTGTTTAATTACTGTTTTTATATAGGCAATTTGGTAAGGTGAAAGTATATTGGCAAGTTTTTGAAACAATCCGCCTCGTGCTTTTCTTTCGAATTCTGTATAAAGCCCATAAATGGTTGATAAAGCGATTTTTTTGTTTTGCTTTTTGGCATTTAACATTTGTAAATAAATGTCTTGCGGTTCCATTAAATTAAACAAATGAACTAAGTCGTATTTAGACAAATCGGGCTCAAATTCTAAAGACACATCAACCTCAACTCCCAATTTTTCAAGGTGTTCTTTGGTTTTTAGCAATTGTATCATATCTCCACCCGGAGCATCAAATAAATTGGTTCTTGTTTGAAAAAGCACTTTCATATTTACCCGAAAATTAGTTGGTTGTAGTTTTAGACTTTTTTTCGAAAAATAACAAGGCGCCAAGTAGGAAAACAATTACATCCCTTGAGTTATACATTCCCGTAATTGTTAATGTTGTGAATAGAAAAGCTACTCCAATTGCGGAAATAAAGTAGGTTTCAAAATTTTTATTATAATATATTTTAATATAAAGATTAATTAAAAAAACCAAGTATAAAAAGAGGCTGAAAATTCCAGTTTTATAGTAAATATAAACGTAGCCATTGTGAAGTTCGGATATGTATTTAATTCCTTTGTCTTTATAGTTTTCTGTTAATGGCGCAAAAAACTTAAGATTTACCAATGACCCATAACCTGTTCCAATTACATAACTTTTAGGATCTTTTTCCATCAATGAAAACGCTCTTTTGGCTTCGTATCCGCGCCAGTGGTCCCAAAGGTCTTTGTGATTTTCTCTGTCGATTTTTGTTTTGAAAATCTCAGATGGGGCATTTTTTACTTTGTACAAAAACGACTCCAATCCCGGTTGGGTTCTTGATATTTTTATAGAAAATAAATAGCCGTAAAACACCAAAATGGTCACGAATACCACTCCAATTATTCTAAGGCCTCTTTTAGTAATTATGGTATATCCATAAATTGTAATTAATAAAATTATTGCAACCACAATCATGGTTCTAGAAAAGTAAAGAACATTGGATGCAAATAATAAAACAACAAAAAAGAAGTGTTGAAATTGGTTCTTAAAGAGGGTGTCATTTTGAAATTTCTTGTAAAATAGTAAGAAAAACAATGAAAAGAGTTCTAGGAAATTATCCCTACCAAATTCTCGTATTTCATTCACTGAAGAAAAGCCGCTTATAAAAAATAAGATGCCAAAGTGAATTACTGCAGATAGCAATCCTACAATGACAATTGTTTTTACAAACATTTTAAAATCATCAATTTTTCTATAAAAGAAATACCCAATTAATAATCCGGTGATCGGTTTTAGAAAATGAAAAATGTCTTTGAAAACGTTAAAAAAGATAACTTTATTAAATAAAAATCCAACAAAACCTAGAAGGAATAGTATTAAAATTGGCAATATTGTTTTGAAAAATAATTTATTGATTTGTACTTTTTCAAACAAAAAAAATAACCCTAGAATAAAAACTTGAAAAAGCACATTTGCCTTAAATGAGGGTAAGTATAATTGTAAAAGAATTATAATTATAAAGAGTGCCGAATAAAATTCTTTAGATTTGACCTTCATTTTACATTTTAAGTGTATTCAAAAATAAGAGATTTATTCTAGTTTGAAAGCTTTTTTTAAAGTTTTCACTAATTTATTTATTTTGAGTGCGGCTGTAATTACTAATTTGTCAAATCCTTTAAAATGTTTTGAAATATAAATTTCATACCCTTTAATAAGCATCGGGTTTTTAGCTTTGGTAAACCCTACAAAATGGATGTAACTGTAGTTTGGTAAGAAAATTCTCTTGAGGCCTAGGTTTGCTATTTTTTTGGAAAAATCTACATCTTCAACATACAAGAAATAATCTTCGTCGAAACCTTTAATCTGGTTGTAAGTTTCCTTTTTGAGCAATAAAAAAGAGCCCCCAAGCCAATCAACTTCGTATTGTTCACTAGCGAATTTCCCTGAGTTGAATTCAGTTCCAATTTGAAGTAATTTCTTCATTTGAAACATATTATTAAAATTAGGAAAATTCCCGGCTGCAGGCAGATATTCCTTTTTCCCGTTCAGCATATTTATTCCAATTACTCCAATAGAAGTGTCGGATTTTAATATTTCTAAAGCGGGTGAAATGGGATCTAAAACAACCGTATCGTTATTAATTAATAGTAAAAAACTCCCTTGCGCTGCTTTAACAGCTTCATTGTTTCCTTTTCCAAAACCGAGATTAATTTTAGATTCAATTAATTTAACATCGGGAAAATTAGTTTTAAGAAAATTGCAGCTATCGTCGGAAGAATTATTGTCCAATACGATGATTTCAAAAGCAATGTCGCTTAACTTTTGATACAACGAATCCAAGCATTCTTTAAGATATTGAACGCCATTGAAATTAACAATAATAACCGATAATTCTATTTTCATTTTAAAATAACGTAAAAAACCCTAATTTCTTTTTAATAAAATACAAACACAATACATTAATTAAAATATTGGTAATCAAACTAGCGATTGCTGCACCTTCAATGTTGTATTTTGGAATTAGCAAATAACTCAAAATTAGGTTTACGAAAAAGCTAAAAATGGTAATATTTCTAAAAATATTTTGATTCTCAGTCATGTTCAAAATTTGATCTACATTTCCAGCCATAGCGCTAAAAAGCACGCCAATTGAAACTATAATTAATGTTGGTCCTCCGGAAATGGCTTCTGTTCCCCAAAAAGACAAAATAAAATCACTGAAAAAAATCAAACAAAGGACTATTGGTAATGAAAAAACAGCAATTAGTCGAGTTGAATTGTGTGTTAACTTTTTCAATTGATCAAAATCTCCTTTACCATAAAGTTCGGCAATTTTAGGCGTCATAATTGTACTTACAGAAACTATCGCTAAAAACCCAACGCTTCCTATTTTATAGGCGATATTATAAATTCCAACTTGTGTATTATTGGACATTATCCCTAACAAAATTACATTAGTGTAGTTTAATAAATACATGAACAAACTACTAAATAAAAGTGGAGAAGCCGTTTTAATTAACGATAATGTAGAAATTGAAATGGTTTCTTTTTTTGGTTTTAATTCGAAAATTGTAAACGCTTCAAACAAAACTGTTATTAAAATTGCTAAAGAAAAAGCAATAAATGTGAAGTAATTATCTTTATCTAATGTGTAAAACAGAAACAAGAAAAGTAGTAATAATAGGTTCGGAATTACAAACATAAATAAGTTGTACTTATTGAAATTTTTGGTTGCAATTAAAAAATAAAGGAAAATTTCGTGAACTATAAACAGCGGAATTGAAATGGATACAATTAAAAAATAATTGACTAATTGTAGGTTGTGAAAAACGGTTTCTGATAAATATTCCGAACCAAAAAAGAAAAATAAAATTGGAATTATAGAGAAAACCAAAGATCCTTTTAACCCTTTTATCAGTAGCTTTTTAGCTTGTGGAAAAGTGAAATCATTGTTGCCTATAATTTTTATTAAGGTATTTGGTATCCCTAAAGTGAATAATAATGCAATTATTTGCGACAGCGCAAACACCAAAGAATAGTCGCCAAAAGTTCCAACACCAAAAAAACGAGTAATTAAAACCGTGGTTAGAAATGAAGTTCCTAGCCCAAAGATTCTAAAAATAAAATTTAGCCCCGATGATGAAATTAACTTTTTAAAACTACTATTTAGTTGAATCATTTTATAGTATTTACTTTAAATAATTCTTTTTATTTTTTAACTAGGAAAAAATATTGGGTGCTAAAAAATTCTTCAAATATTCCAAAAGTAATCAAATTTATCAGCTTGGATAATGATTTTCCTTGATAGTTTTTTATAGAACTTTCTTGTTTTAAAATCGTATAACCTGTTGTTTCTAGTAACTCCTGAATGTTTTTTCGGCAATAAAAACGAACGTGGGTGTAATCAAAAATTCCGCTTTCTTCGTATTTAAAATCGCCTTTAAAAACTATTTTATAGAGCGCAGAATAATAACGGATATTAGGCATGCTAACAATTATTTTTCCGTCTTCTTTTAAATATTTTTTTAGGGTTTCTAAAACGCTTTTAGGTTCAAAAAGATGTTCTAAAACGTCGGGAAGTAATATTAAATCGAAGTATTGATTGTATTCTGGGAGTTCAATTTTTTCAATGTCACCAAAAATAAATCGGTCCAAAGGCTTGTAATTTTGTTTGTTTTTTGTGTCTTCAAAAATATCAACCCCTACCGCTTCAGAAGCAATTCCGTTTTGTTTTAAATAATATAAAGTTTCCCCATAAGCAGCGCCAACTTCTAAGATTTTTAAATCTTTTGCATTCGCGTCGATTAAATTTATAAGGTCTTTTCGAATATTAGAAAAATAATCTGGGGCTTTTTCGTTGTAGTTCATATTTTAGAATCTAAATAAAAAAAGTTACCTTATTTTGAGATAACTTTTCTTTATTTTTACTTACTTGATTAACTTGTTCAATTCAACTCCTAAAGGCTCTAAAGGATAAAAAACTGGATCGTGAGTTTCTTTTTCTTCTACAACAAATGTCGATTTTTGATTATCCACTTTAAGTTGGTTGTTTGGAGAAAAATATTGGAAAAATAAATTCCCTTTTGCTTCAAATTTTCTGTCGTAATATTTAATCACGAAATTTTCGATTTTCATTTCCTTTTGTTGCTTATTCTCCCCTACATCAAAACGCATGAAGGTGAAAGCTACGTCGTCTGGTAATTCAAAAACAATTTTTTGGCTTTTTTCTTTACCTTGAACATTCACTCTAACACATTTTTCTTCGCTAAAATTAAGTGTGTTGTCTTCTGTATAAAATAATTGAAACGAATCATCAACTGGTACAACCATGTCAACAGTTACATTGACTTTGCTTTCAGGAAGTTTTTCTTCAACAACCGGAAGTTGGTCTACTGATTTTTCATTTTTGCAACTGATTGATAGGATGCTTAATAATACTACAGCTATTATAACTTTTGTTCTCATTTTATTCGTTTTTTTTACAAAAATAATTATTATTTTTAGTTAAGTGTTAATTTATTATTATTTTATTTTTTGGTAAAATCGCCCCTTGAAAAATACTTTTCTACAAAGCAATAAACCAAAATAAAGAAATAACGGCTCCCCATTTCTTTGATTTTCAATTTGGAAACACCATACTTTCTATTGGTCCATGAATTGGGAACTACAGCATAAGAATAGCCTCGAATTATTGCTTTTAAAGGCAATTCGATGGTTAAATTAAAGTGGGGAGACAAAATCGGTTTTACCCCTTCAATCACTTCTCTTTTGTATAATTTAAAGGCATTAGTGGTGTCGTTATATTTAATTCTCATCACCACTCTAATGATTAAATTGGCTATTCTATTAATCACTTTTTTTACAAATGGATAATCTACCACTTTTCCGCCTTTCATAAATCGACTGCCAAAAACACAATCGTAATTTCCTTCCAACATCGTGGTATAATAACGAATCAAATCGTACGGAGAATCGGATAAATCGGCCATCATAACCGCCACGCAATCCCCAGAATATCTTTCTAATCCATAACGAACGGCGTAACCAAAACCATTTGGCCCTAAATTGGTTACATATTTTACGGCTGGATATTTTATCGATAACTCCTCCAAAACCTGCGCGGTATTGTCTTTTGAATTATCATTTACAACAAGTATTTCATGATCGATTGAAACTTGTGAAAAAGCTTCTTCAATTTGATCTATTGTTTCAGTAATAGACTCTTCTTCGTTATAAGCTGGAATTACAATACTTAGTTTCATTTGTCTTTATTCTCGTATATTATTTCTGCAAAATCCCCAAATCCATGTTTGATTTTTGCAATTTCGAAATACCCATTTTTATTCAATAATTGATCGATGTCTTCGTGTTTACTATTACTTAAATACATATCGTCGTTGTGACTTTCCAATTGAATTAATCGAATTTTAAATTTATTTCCATTTGAAAATAAACCTTCTAAAACTGGCAATTCATGACCTTCAACATCAATTTTTAAAACATCAAAAGAATTGCTTTCATTCGATTTTAAAAATTCTGACAATGTAATTACGGCTACTTTGTATTTATCTACAATTATAGATTCTTTAGTAACGCCGAGTACTTTTGCCTTTTTTTCAAGATACTTCGAATCTAAATTTAAAGATTCAAAAGTAGAGGTTTCGTCCAAAATATTTTCGTTGAACTCCAATTCTCCGTTGGTGTTGCTAACGCCCAAATTATTCAAAATGATATTGCCGTTGTTCTTGTATTTTTCTTCTAATAATTGAAATAATTTTTTGTTAGGTTCAAATGCCGTAATCTTAGCATTTGGATTTATTCCAAGAAAAAAATCAATAGATTGCCCTTTGTTAGCGCCCACATCAAGAATTGAAACTGAGGCGTTTTTCAAATTATCTTTATAAAACTTTTTTAGTTTCGGATAAAAGAAAATCGCTTCGTTTATATGAATCAGACTTTGAATTATTTTAGTTCTTAACTTCATTTATTCTTGTCTTTTTATGGTATTCTCATAGATTTGAGTCAAAATATCATTGATGTTGTATTTCCAATTCCACTCTGGATAATGAGCTTTAAATTTAGAAACATCGCTAATCCACCAAATGTGATCTCCTATTCGGTTGGCTTCAGAATATTCGTAATTCATCGGTTTTCCAGTAATGGCCTCACACATTTCGATAGCTTCGGCCATTGAACAATTGGAATGTCTTCCTCCGCCGGCATTGTAAACTTCTCCTTGGCGCGGATTTTGATAAAAATGCCAAAACATATTTACCAAATCCCAACTGTGAATGTTGTCGCGAACTTGTTTTCCTTGGTAGCCAAAAACTGTATATTTATCGCCTGTAATGGCGCATTTCATTAAATAAGATAAAAATCCGTGAAGCTTAGTTCCTGAGTGATTTGGACCAGTTAAACAGCCGCCTCGGAAAATTCCTGTGTTCATCCCAAAGTACTTTCCATATTCTTGAACCAAAACATCGGCCGCCACTTTTGAAGCTCCAAATAAAGAATGTTTCGTTTGATCGATACTCATTTTTTCATCGATTCCATTTTCGAAATAGGGATGACTTTCGTCAATTTCCCATCTTTTTTCCTTTTCTATTAAGGGTAAATAATTTGGAGTATCGCCATAAACTTTATTGGTCGACGTAAAAATAAATGTTGCTTTAGGGCAATGTAACCTTGTTGCTTCCAGCAAATTTAATGTCCCGTTTGCATTTACTGTAAAATCTGTAATTGGTTCGTTTGCTGCCCAATCATGACTTGGTTGAGCTGCTGTGTGAATCACTAATTTGATTTCGGCACCGTATTTTGAGAATATTTTTTCTAATTCTTCGATGTTTCGAATATCAGCGTGGTGGTGTTCAAAATTTGGGATGGATTCGGTTAGTTTTTTAGTATTCCATTCAGTCGATGCGTCTGCTCCAAAAAAGACTTGGCGCATGTTATTATCGATTCCAATGATTTTATCAAATTTTGGTGCGAAAAAAGAAACCGACTCGCTTCCTATTAATCCCGATGAACCTGTGATGATACAAATATTCATTTTATTGTGTTATTTTATATTCTGTGATTTTTACTTTCTCGTTATAATATCCTTCGTGCAAAGGAAAAAAAGAATAGCATTTTATCTTATTTTCTTCTTTAAAAATATTGTTGTAATAATTCAAATAATCCTGGGTTGAATTGAATTGATAATCAGAAAAAATACCCGATTTTAATAGCGAGTTTGAAGTTCTGTATTCATTTGAACCATTGTTGTTTTTCTTAATACTAACTTTAATTTCTGGCGCATGATTTATAATCGAAACCGCTTTCCCTTTCAATGTTGAGAAAAATTCAACTTCATAGAAAATGTCTTTTTTAGGAATCAATGGCGCTCCTGAAAGAATAGCATATTCTTTATTAAATATAAGTTTTACTGGCTTTGCATTTTCTTTTCTTTCTAATAAAATGATCTGTCTTTCATTAAAAGTAAACGTTTCTGCCACTTTATAATTTTTAAATAAAACCAAATTTACTTTAGCTTCGTCAAATAATGGATATCTGTAATCTAGCGAAACATAATCATACAATACAAATTTGGGTGCTTTTTCGCTATTATAAAAGTTAAAATTTTGTTCTTCAAGGTATTTGGTGTAAACACAATAAGACTGAATAATTGGCCTTGGCAAATAATTTAATTTGTTTTCCAGCAACATGTAAATGTCCCAAGGAAAAACGTCTACCGTATTGCTTCCTATTTTTTGTTTTATAGTTTCTGGTAATTGATTATTGTTGGGATGCAACTGAAAGCCTGAGGTTTCTGAAAATGAAGAAAACTGATTAAAATAGACTGTTTTATTGGCTTTCTCTTTATAATCAAATAAAGTTGAACCATAATTTTTAAAACAAATATAAAAGGGAATCAATACAGTAATTGTAATAATAATCGATTTTAGATTAAACCATTTGTAATCAAAAAATATTTTCGTGCATAAAATTAACAAAACAACATATTTAAAAAACTCCATTATATGTCCGATGTCGGCTCTTACAAACGCTTGCTTATACAAGATAAAAATAGATATTGAGAAAATGCCTAAGTAGGTAATGTTCTTTAAAAACTGCTCTTTACTTCTTTGGGTAATTAGATTTATAACTAAAATCAATACCGATAAAAATAGAATTAATTGCGAAGATAAATCGAAAATAAAAGCGGAATCGTTATTAAACATTATCTCGTTATAGCCCGAAACAACTTCGATTCCTGAAATTACATAACTTATGATTTCTAAATTAAAAACATAGGAAAGTAAGAAAATTAATACAAATGGAATTAAATAAATTAGGGCTGTTTTTACCCTGTTTTCAACTCCTTTAATCATTATATATGCAAAAACTATTGTGTATAAAATAATCGAAATTAGGCCTGTATTAAATTTTATAAAGAAAAGTAGGCACAATAAAATTATCTGAAAAATATAATTGATTTTCTTGACTGCTTCTATATTTCGAACCAGCCAAAACACTAAAAATAAAAAAAGTACTAAGGCATTTGCGCCGCCTAAATAAGTTGGAACTACAGTTGCAATTATAATAATACTGATGAATGTTAAAATCTTGTTTTTGTTATTACAAAGGCTATAATAAAAAAGTAAAAAGAAGTTTAAATAGCAAAACAGATCGTATAAAAAGAAAATATATTTATTACAACCCCATGCTATTCTTGTAGATAAATAAGAGAGTGGCCCGTAGGTAAATGCAAATTCCTTCCCCCAAATAAAATGATGATTATTTATGTAATTTAAAGTAATTGCCCATGACGGATCTAAAGAATTCCAAAGGTGTTTTTCTGAAGCCAATGGCGTAACCGTGTATTCAAAAAAGGAAGGAAAAACTAAAAAAGCGGCTAAAAGTGAAAACACTACATAGGCGGATTTAACATTCCAAAATTTTAATAGCGTTTCTTTCATCTTACTTCAAAATGGGTTCCAAGTGATTTTCATTTTCTTTTATCCAATGGAAAATATCGGTGAAAATTTGCTCTACATTTTTTGTTGGTTTCCAGCCAATTTCTTTTTCAATAAGGCTATTATCGGTGATATAAATTCTTAAATCGGCAGTTCTAGTTTCCGCTTCTGAACCAATTTGGATTTTATTTCCTGTAATTTTTTCGCAAATTGAAGTCATTTCTAATAAGGACGCGCTATTTTCAATTCCGCCGCCTACATTATAAATTTTACCTTCAAATTTTTCTATTTGGTGAATTTGTAAATCAATTAATTTTACCACATCGTCAACGTGAAGAAGATCGCGAACTTGCTTTCCTTCGCCGCCGTAACCAATGTATTTTAAAGATTGATTCCAATAGTGTTTTGCCATCCAAAGCGTAACAACACCCTGATCGGTTTTCCCCATTTGACGAGGTCCTGCAATAACTCCAAACCTTGTAATTGCCGCTTTCAATCCATAAAAAGCAGCATATTCTTGAATAAACATTTCTGAAGAAAGTTTGGTTGTTCCGTAAAAAGATCTGGCTCCTACAAGACTTAATTTTTCTGAAATACCTTTATTTGAAATGCCTGTTTGGGTTTGATTTACATCAAATGAAAATCGGGTGGATTCTTCAATATAGTTTGCTTTTTCTATAGTTTCAATTGGATAAACTCGGCTAGTAGAAAGGAAAATTAGTTTTGCATTGTTCTTTAAACAAGCATTAAAACAGTTTATTGATCCGTAAAGATTGTTGTTTATCACATACGTTGGGTCGGAATCCAATCCGGCAGTTACCGATGGTTCTGCAGACGCCTCAATTAAAACATCAAAATCCCCTAGCGCTGAAAGATCTTCATTGTTACGAATATCGCCATGAAAAAATGGAATTCCTTTTTTTTGAAAATCAGCTAAGTTTAACTCCGAACCTCTTCTTTTAAGGTTGTCAAAAGCTACAATATCGTAGGACGGATAGTTGTCTTTTAGTTGCAAACAAAGTGTTGAGCCTACAAATCCCGCTCCTCCGGTTACTACTATTTTCATATTTTAATCGATTTTAAACTCTCTTCCCAAGTTTTAATTGTAATTCCAAAAGTAGTTTTTATCTTGCTTTTATCCAAAACACTGTATTTTGGTCGTTGAGCTGGAGTGAGAAATTGTTCTGTTGGAATGGCTGATAAATCAATGCTAACATTGTTGATTTCGAATATTTTTTTTGCAAAATCATACCACGAACATTCGCCTTCATTACTGAAATTATAGATTCCGTAATTGTCGTTTGTCGGCTGTTGGTTGGCGGACAAAATAATTTGAACTAGCACTTCCGCTAAATCAACTGCGTTGGTTGGGGTTCCAATTTGATCATTTACAACGCTCAAGGCTGTTCTTTCAGATGCCAATCGGAGCATCGTTTTCATGAAATTATTACCAAATTGGGAATAAACCCAAGAAGTTCTAATGATATAATATTTTGAAAATACTTGTTGAATTGCTTTTTCGCCGTCTAATTTTGTTTGGCCGTAAACTCCTTTTGGATTTGTAATTTGGGTTTCGGTATACGGTTTGTCATTTGATCCATCAAAAACAAAATCGGTTGAAATATGAATTAATTTAACATCAAAATTATTACACACTTCAGCAATGTTTTTTGAGCCCAACACGTTAATTAATTCGGCTTTATTCCGTTCCGATTCCGCTTTATCCACTGCGGTATAAGCAGCTGCATTAATGCAAAAATCGGGTTTTGTGTTTTGAAAAACAGTTTGACAATTTTCCTTATTTGAAATGTCTAAATCTGAAGAACTACAAAAAACAAATTTAATTTCGGAATGGTTTTTTGCAATAAATTGTATTGCCTGACCTAATTGACCGCTGGCTCCTGTAACTAAAACTACCATACTTTCTTGGCGTTTTCAATTGTGGGTAATGTTGCGTCTTTTTCTGACATGATGAGTTCGTTTAATGGAAATTGCCAATCAATTTTCAACGAATTGTCATTATAAATTATTCCGCCTTCGCTCTCTTTATTGTAAAAATTATCACATTTGTAGAAGAAAGTCGCCGTTTCGCTTAATACTAAAAATCCGTGTGCAAAACCTCTAGGAATAAAAAATTGATTTTGTTTTTCTGCTGAAAGCAATACCGAAACGTGTTCGCCATAGGTTTTTGAATTGGGTCTGATATCAACCGCAACGTCCAGAACTTCTCCTTGCAAAACACGAACTAGCTTGGCCTGAGCATGATCTCCAGTTTGATAATGTAATCCGCGTAAAACTCCTTTTGTAGAAAATGATTGGTTGTCCTGAACAAAATGAACTTGCTGACCGATTCCGTTTTGAAAGGTATTTTCATTAAAACTTTCTAAAAAATAACCTCTTTCGTCATTGAAAATTTTAGGTTCAATAACAAAGCATCCGTCTAATTTTGTAGGTGTAAAATTCATTTATATAATTTCTAATAAATGTTTTCCGTAACCGCTTTTCAGTAATGGCTGGGCCAATTCTTTTAATTGCTGCGCATTGATGAATCCCATTTTGTAGGCCGCTTCTTCAATTGAACCAATTTTTAATCCTTGTCTTTCTTCAATAACTTGCACAAATTGTGAGGCTTGCATTAAAGAATTAAAAGTTCCAGTGTCAAACCAAGCGGTTCCTCTATCTAAAATACTAACTTTTAATTTTCCTCTTCGAAGGTATTCTTTATTGACGTCTGTAATTTCAATTTCTCCACGGTGACTCGGTTTTATGTTTGCGGCAATTTCAACCACATCATTATCATAAAAATAAATCCCAGGAACAGCAAAGTTTGACTTTGGATTTACAGGTTTTTCTTCAATAGAAAGTACATTTCCATTGTCATCAAAATCTACTACTCCGTATCTTTCAGGGTCATTGACGTGATATGCATAAATGATTCCGCCATCTGGATTATTATTCGACTGTAATAAATCTGATAATCCCGTTCCGTAAAAAATATTATCTCCTAAAACTAGCGCTACTTTATCATTTCCTATAAATTCTTTTCCAATGATAAACGCTTCTGCAAGTCCATTCGGGTGTTCCTGAACTGCATATTCAAAGCGGCAGCCAAGTCGAGATCCGTCGCCTAATAATTGTCTGAATAATGGTAAATCATGCGGTGTTGAAATAATTAAAATTTCACGAATCCCCGACCAAAGCAACGATGATAGTGGGTAATAAATCATCGGTTTATCATATATTGGCATCAATTGTTTGCTAACAGCAAGTGTAAGAGGGTGTAATCTAGTTCCTGATCCTCCGGCTAAAATAATTCCTTTCATTATGTTATATTTTGTTGGGCTTTTAATGTTTGTCTTCTATAAAAATTTAAAAATAAACGAATGAATACAAATCCAAAAATAAGTATTAATGGCAAAACGAATTTTAATTTACCGTTAACACTTTCTGTATTTTTTATATTTAGAATACTGCTATTTTTTTTAATCGTGTTTTCAAAATTTACCAATTGCTCTCTTTTGGTTCCTATTTCATAAACTAACGCTTGCTTGGTTTTAAGCACTTCGTTTAACTCTGTGTTTTCATTATAAAAAACTAATTTGTCGGATTTTTGACCAGAAGCGGTAGAGAATTTTTCTAATAAAGTATTAATTTGAACGATCATTTCTTCATTCTTTTTAATATTTAAATTAACATTCTCAACATAGATTTTCTTTAAATTATCAAAATAACTATTGTTGTTTAGATAATTTAATATTGGATCAATTGTTTTATCATCCGTTACAAATCCTTTAGTAACAAGGTGAATCGTGTGTGAGTAATAATTTTTACTGGTTGCTTTATCTTTTATTACCTTATTGATATCGCCGTCTTCAGCTAATAATTTTACCAATTCAAAATTTTGAGTGTTTTGTGTAACAGCTGCGTTTTTTTCATTATAATTGACCAAGCTATAAATATCAACAACTGGTTCAATTTCAATTTTTGTTAAGTCTGTTGGGTTTTCAACTCCTATCGATTTTAAGAAGAGAGTATCTCTGTTTTTGATTTTAGAATCCAATAAATCTATTTTTGAATACAGATAATCGGTACTTCCAAAATTTGGTCTTACAATAATTTTAGAATCAAAAGTTTCGTTGTTCACATCAAGGTAGGTTCCTAAAGCAGCTCCTGCAATAAACAAAATTCCTACTATCAATAAATTTCTTTTGAAGAATAATATCCCTCTAAAAATTGAAGTCCCTATTCCATCATAAAAACCTTTAATTTTATTTGAAATCAATGTTAAATCAATTTCTTGATTGTCTGAATTGGTTGAGTTTTGACTCATGATAAAAACTATTTTACGTTAAAAATTTGTTCTAATATTTTAATTGTAATTAAATATGTTGGCTTTACTCCTGTTGTTCCTAATCCGCCTGAAGCCAGTGTGCTTCCGGTTTCCAGTGGGTTATCTGATGCATAATAAGCATATCTAACTTTTACATCAGGATTGATACTCTTTCTGATTTTTGATGCCGATTGAATTGCTTTTTGATAATAAGCCCCTTCCATTTCCAATCCGATTGCGCCCCACGTTGACTCATGGAAAAACTTCAATAAGTCTTTATTTTGCAATGACGTTCCTAAAACCGTAATCATTGGGCCTTCAAAAACAGCTATGTCATTTCCTTTCAACATCTCGGCGGTTAATTCATTATGGAAGAAATAATTGTCTCCCGTTCCTTCGTTTATGTGCGCCGACGGAATCATAATGTCTCCTTTTCCGCCTTGAAGAATCCCTGCTTTTCCCATTATTGAAACCGATTCTACATTCAAAAATATGTCTTTTTGAAATGGTTTTAACAACTCGTCAATAGTTTCATAGGCTTGCTCTCCAAAAGCGTAGTCCATAACGATAATTACTGGGTTTTTATTGTGCATTTTAGCATTTGGAAATGCCGATTTTTTCCAGTCTATTTTCGCAGTATCAAAAATCTGAACATCGATGTTGGTTCCTGAAGTATCTGGCAAAGAAATCATCCCGTTCAATTTGGCAAATTCTTCCACTTTATTTCTAACCTCATCTGCGCCCGATTTACTCAATTCTTCAAAAATAAAGAAATCTGATTTGTCTTTGAATTTAGTTTTTAATACCGTCGTTGCAAATATAGAATTCATCACCGAGTGCATATTGGCGCTGATAATGTGAATTGGTCTATCCAATAAATCATTTGCTTTAAGCACCTCTTTTATATTGGTTGCCCAAATTTCACCATGAATATGATGTCCCAATCTTTCTCTTAAAATCGGACTAAAAGTGATGGTTCTTTTATTGTTTTCAACTACTTCTTCAATCGCTAGTTTCCCTAACCAATAAATTACGTGTAAAAAACGATCTGGTTTTTCAATTGTTCCAAAAGCATCATAAATATCCAAAATCTCCGCAAATGTTCTTCCTAAGATATTGGCGGTATGCGAAATTGTTTTCTCTTTATCGGCTAATGTTAGTTTTTTATTGGATAAAACTGCTTGTTCTAGTTTTTTCCAATCACGAGAAACCTCAGCATTTTCATCAAATAATACTCTGTTTTTTATTTTGTGAGATTCTATGAAAATAAAAGTCAAATGCGTTAAAATATCATAAATATCTGATCTTCCGCGGGTGATTTCCACATTCATTTGCTCGTCATCTATTCGATAACAATTTCTTCTTCTTTTCGGTGGAATTATCGCTTGAAAATGGGATTTTGAGTAGCCTTCATCAGAAGTTAAATTGATAAAACGGCATTCTTCAATCCCTATTGGAAGTCTTTCAATTACATATAAAAGTCCGCTTAATTCTACTTTGTCTTCGGCAATTGTGCCATATATTTCAGGGCGTAACGACAATAATGCTTCGCGCAATGTTTCTCCCGAAACTCCCATTGGTTTATAGAATCCTCTATTGAACAAATGGCGCATAGTAATGTATAATTTTTCAACTGCGCTAGACGATTCTTGCGCTCTTGATCGGACAATATTCTTGATTTCTTTCATTTGGATTTTATTTATTAACCAACAAATGTAAGGTTTTTATGTTTTAGTTGGTTAAAACCAAATTTATTGCTGGTTCATAAACCTTAATTTTACCTGATTCAGATTGGGTTTTATCGTTCGTTTGTCGGCTCCATTTGCCTCCCGAAAAAGTAAATAAATAGTCTCTTTCTACATAATTATACAAAACCAGCGGATAAAAAATTACTTGAATCGTTGTTTTCTGAGTATTGGAATTTACAATCGTTTTTTCCAATTTGTTTTTCGAAATTAACAACTTTTCAATACCAATGAAAAGTCCCGTTTTGGGCATTTTCAAATTCAAATCCGTCAAGTCAAAACCATTTCGAACCACGCCTTTTTGGATGTTTACTATATAATCTCTCGTTAGTAATTCCTCGCCAGGAAAACCATTGGCATCAGCCTTATAAAAATGAATTTTAACGGTGGCATTGTCAATTCTGCTGTCGGTTAAAATGCTCACTTTCTTAATGAACTTTGTCTTTTTATAGTACGATTCATAAGGGAAAAATTTCACGTCAATTCGCGGTCCGTTATCGAACGCTTCTAAAACGGAATTGTTGATTTGTCCGATTTCTATTTTTTTAGTTTCAAAATGTCGGGCGATTACCACTTCGTCCAATTGAAACGAAACCGCTTTCATAATTACATTAGAAACATCAGAAGCTTTTATTATTCTTTTTTCAAATCCTAAAATAGAAAATATCAGGTTTTTATTTGCGGAAGCAGTAATCGAAAACTCGCCATTTTCTTCAGAAGTTGTTCCGATATTCTCATTTTCAACCCAAATATTCACATAAGATATGGGTTTACCTGATTCGTCAACCACAACGCCTTTAGTTTGAGCGGAAACATAAAAACCGATTAAAAACAACACCAACCAAAGTCTATTTTCTAGCATCTTTTCTCTATTCTCTTTTTAATAAATCGGCAATCGTTCTGTCGTTACTCAACCTAGGAATTTTGTTTTGTCCGCCCAATTTCCCAATTGATTTCATATACTCTTGGAAACCGTTTTTAGCCACTTTGGTAACCACCAATTTTTGCAAAACTTTCCCTACAATCAAGTCGTCATAATAAGTGTTTTGCGTTCTCATGGCGTTGTCTATCGCTTCCGCAAATGCGACTTCGTTTTCCGGTTCGTTTTCAAATTCTATAAACCATTCATGGTACGGTAAACCATCCGATGGCGTAATTTGGGGCGCAACGGTAAATTCGTTAATTTGAATTGAGGTGTTTCCCATAGCTTGTTTCAACGCGTGTTCCACTTCTTTTCCGATTACGTGTTCTCCAAAAGCGGAAATGAAATGTTTAATTCGTCCTGAAACAATAACTCGATACGGTTTTAAAGAAGTAAATTGAACAGTATCGCCAATATTATAGCCCCAAAGTCCCGCGTTGGTTGAAATTATCAAAACATAATTGACGTTTAATTCTACTTCGCCAATAGTATATCGCCTTGGGCTTTCGGTAAAAAATTCATCTGATTTTATAAATTCGTAGAAAATTCCGGAGTTTAAAAGCAATAACATTCCCTTTTCTTTTTGCGAATCTTGGTAAGCAAAAAATCCTTCCGAAGCGGGAAACAATTCTATAGAATCCACTTTTCGACCAATTAAATTTTCAAATTTTGCTCGATAGGGTTCAAAATTCACGCCGCCATAAATGAATAAATTGAAGTTTTTGAATAACTCACCAACAGGTTTTGCTCCTTTTTGCTGTAATTTTTCAAAATACATTTGCACCCAAGACGGAATTCCTGAAATTACCGTCATGTCTTCATGGAACGTTTCTTCAACAATGGCGTCCACTTTGGTTTCCCAGTCTTCAATGCAATTGGTTTCAAAAGTGGGCATTCTATTTTTTTGTAAATATTTCGGCACAAAATGGGCTACAATTCCCGATAATCTTCCCAATTGAATGCCGTTTTTTTCTTCTAAAATAGGACTTCCTTGTAGAAAAATCATTTTTCCATTTACAAAATCGGCATTTCCTGTTTCGTGAATATAATGTAATATAGCGTTTCGAGCGGCTTCAATATGAAACGGCATCGATTCCTTGGTTAGTGGAATGTATTTTGCACCGGAAGTGGTTCCTGACGTTTTAGCAAAATACAACGGTTTTCCTTTCCAAAGTACGTTTTCTTCACCTTGAACCACTCGGTCAACATATTGTTTTAAAGCTTCGTAATCTCGAATAGGTACCTTTTTTGAGAAATCATGAAACGTATTTATAGAATCAAAATGATGATCAATACCGAATTGCGTGTTTTTCGCTTGACGGATAATATCTTCAAAAACTTTTTGCTGCGTTTCAATAGGATTGTCCGCCCAAGATTTGGTTTTTTTATAAATGGATTTGGCAAATTGTTTGGCCAAGAACGATTTTAAAGACATTTAGATGCTGTTTTTATTGCTGATTTCAAGCTATTTTTTCCCTTTCTTTTCTTTTGAAAGTAGTTTTTCTTCTTGCAAAATTTGTTCTCTCAATTGCAATTCGGCTTTTGAAGGGGCGTCATTTTCAATTGTGGTGCTAATATTGTCAGAAGACATAATGGAGTCTTTATTGATTTGTTCGTATTCTAAATCCCCGTTTAAAACCTTTACCACCGATTTTAAATAGGCGTCGTTTTTCTTTAAAGCCAATGCCAATGAATCGGATTTTAAAGCCAATTCAGTAGCTTCTTTTCTTAATTTTGTGGAAGCATAACCCGGAATATACTCGCGTAAAGGTGTGAATGCAATAATATAGGTAGTAAACGTAATGATTAATATTGCTGCGACAGAAGCCACAACAAAAACGTTCATTAAGGTTAATCTTAAGGAAAAAATTTCTTCAAAAGTATCTTCATTTAAAATAACCAAACGGTTTTTAGTAAATAATTTCCTTTTTAATATTTTTCTTTTCTCTGACATGGTTCTTCATATTATTATTACAAATATAATGATAAAACAATCATAACTAAATTAAGATTTAATAGGGTTGGTTTTATTAATAATTTAAGTAAATCATAAATATTTATTAATGAGGGAAATGAAATACCAATATTTCTATTTACCTTTGTTCTAGAAATTAATTTTAATTTGCGAAAGCATAAAAATATAGTGTTATGGGAAGATTAGGACCTACAGAAATAATTTTAATCGTTGCTGTAATTTTGTTAATGTTTGGAGGTAAAAAAATTCCAGAATTAATGAAAGGATTAGGAACTGGAATTAAAGAATTCAAAAACGCAGCAAAAGAAGACCAGCCTGCTGCAAAGAAAAACGAAGAAGAAAAATAAAATAAAGGCTTTTCAATTGAAAAGCCTTTTTTAATTTATAGTATCATAGAAAGTTGAATTCGCTTTCTGTCTTCATCCACTTCTGTAACTTTCACTTGAACGTGTTGGTGTAATTTTACTACTTCATTTACATCGCTTACAAATCCCGCTTTTAGTTGCGAAATATGTACCAAGCCGCTTTCCTTAATTCCAATATCTACAAAGCACCCGAAGTTGGTAATATTATTGACTATTCCTGGTAAAATCATTCCGGTTCTAACGTCTTTTATAGATTTTACATTGGCATCAAATTCAAAAACTTTAGCCGATTTTCGAGGATCTAAACCTGGTTTTTCAAGCTCTTTTATAATGTCTTTCAATCCCAATAAACCAATTTCTGAAGTAATATAATTCTCGGGTTTTATTAACTCGGTTTTTTCTTTATTGGCAATTAAATCGCTAACGGTAACCTTTAAATCTTTTGCCATTTTTTCCACAATTCCGTAGGCTTCAGGATGAACCGCTGAATTATCCAATGGGTTTTTAGCATTCGAAATTCGAATAAAAGCCACGCCTTGTTGGTAGGCTTTTTCTCCTAATCGAGGTACTTTTTTAAGTTGTTTTCTATCTTCAAACGGCCCGTTTTCAGACCGATATTGAACAATATTTTCGGCTATTTTTTCACCTATTCCGCTCACATAACTCAACAAATGCTTGCTCGCGGTATTGATATTGATTCCCACAGAATTTACGCACCGAATTACCGTAGTGTCCAATTCTTCCTTTAATTTTGTTTGATCTACATCGTGCTGGTATTGCCCTACGCCAATGGCTTTTGGGTCAATTTTTACCAATTCTGCTAAAGGATCTGAAAGTCGTCTTCCAATTGAAACCGACCCACGAACGGTAACATCATAATTTGGAAATTCCTCTCTCGCAATTTTTGATGCTGAATAAACTGAAGCCCCAGCTTCAGAAACGATAAAAACTTGAACGGGTTTGTCGAACGCAATTTTCTTAATGAAAAATTCTGTTTCGCGAGATGCTGTTCCGTTACCAATTGATATTGCATCGATTTTATAAGAATTAACCATTGAACGGATTTTTTTCATAGCCATAACATCCTCGTTTTGAGGTGCGTGTGGATAAATCGTTTCGTTGTATAATAAATCGCCTTTTTCATCCAAACAAACCACTTTGCAACCACTTCGAAATCCTGGATCAATTGCTAAAATTCGTTTTTCCCCTAGTGGTGGTGCAAGTAATAATTGACTTAAATTATTAGCAAAAACTTGTATAGAATTGGTGTCTGCTTTCGCCTTCGCTTCTTGTAATGCTTCGTTGGAAATCGCAGGATTTAATAATCTTTTAAAACTATCTTGGATTGCTAATTCTAAATGCGGTGTGGTATCGTTGTTTCTTTTTATTATTAATTCATGAATGATTTCTAATGCTTCTGCGCCTGAGTTTTCAGAATCTACTTCTACTTTTAACTTTACAAAACCATCGTTTTCCGCTCTTAACATTGCTAATAATCGGTGGGATGGCGCTTTTGATAAATTTTCAGACCAATCAAAATACTGATTGAATTTTTGCGCTGCTTCATCGTCTTTTTTGGTCTTAATTACCTTGGTAGAAATAACTGCTTTTCGTTGATACAATCGTCGTAATTGTTTTCTAACATAAATATTCTCATTAATCCATTCGGCAATAATATCTCGCGCTCCTTGAAGGGCTTCTTCTTCATTTACTACGTTTTTATTGATATATTGAGTAGAAATAAAATCAATATCGTCGTTGTTTTGAGCCATAATTATTTTAGCTAATGGCTCTAATCCGTTTTCCCTAGCGGTATCGGCTTTTGTTTTTTTCTTCTTTTTATAAGGAAGGTAAAAATCTTCTAATTCTTGTAAATCAAAACTCTGAGTGATTTTATTTTCCAGCTCTGGAGTGAGTGATTTTTGTTCGGCTATCGCTTTTAAAATCGCCTCTTTTCTTTTAACAATTACTTCGTATTCCTTTTGATATTTTGCAATATTTTCAATTACAATTTCATCTAAATTTCCTGTTTGATCTTTTCTATATCTGGAAATAAAAGGAATCGTACAATCTTCCTGTAAAAGCTGAACTGTTTTCTGAATACCATTGGCTGGAGCCGAAATAAATTTGGATATAAATTCTATATTGGTCATATAAATACCTGAATTCAGTCATTATAAAGACTGTTTGAATTTTTAAAAAACTAGAATATTAACAGCTAATTTTATTCACTCTGTTTTGGTGTCTTCCTCCTTCAAAATCGGTGTTAAGAAAAGTTTGTACCATTTCTAAAGCTTGAGGAATTGAAGTAAATCTAGCGGGAATACTGATAATATTAGCATCATTATGTTGACGTGCTAAAACTGCAATTTCTTTGGTCCAACACAATGCAGCACGAATTCCTTGGTGTTTATTTGCCGACATTGCGATTCCATTTCCGCTTCCGCAAATGATAATTCCAAAATCGGAAACTTTATTTTCAACATCTAAAGCAACAGGATGAGCAAAATCAGGATAATCTACACTATCGGCAGAATCGGTTCCGTAATTAGTAACTTCGTATCCATTTGCTTTAAGCATTTCAACAATTGCTTTTTTATATTCTGGTCCAGCGTGGTCGTTTCCAATAGAAATTTTCATAAATGTGATTTGTTGTGTTTAGTTTTACAAATTTACCAAAACTTAACTCGGATTTTATTTAGAAATTAATTTTTAATTAAAAAATTATAAACACTTAATAATCAATACTAATTCTATTTTATAGCTTTATTTTATTTAATAAATATGTTAAAATTTTAAAATGTTAATATCAGTTCATAACTAATTGATAATCAGTTAACCTTAATTTAATATTAAATGTTCATAACTTTAAATAGAAAATTATAAGTTTTTCTAGGTGGTATGATAAAAATTTGTAATCAAAAATTGGTTTAAATAAAACAATAAAAGTTTGAAGAATTTTTAGAAAAGTTATTACAAATTATTTTCTGTTTATTAACAAATTTCAAAATTTGAATTATCTACAAAATAGTGTTGTTATGAATTATTAACCGTTGTTAATTAAAAATAAAAATAGCTAATTTTAATAGGTTTTGTATAAAATTAGTTTGTTTATAACTTGTGGTAAATAATTATAACTTAAAAATAAGCTATTTAAAAATAAACTTATTGTAACTATTAACAAGCTATAATAACCATCAAAAAATAATTTTAAATTAAATTTTCTTTTTGTTGTTTTTAATAGATGTTGATAACATTTAACTTCGTTAGATTTATTTTATAAAGGTAATTCTAATATAGATTTTATAGAATTAATGTTATTAAAAAGTTTTATTTATTTAAATCTAAAGTTTATCTACAGTGAACTGCAAAGTATTTTGTAAATTTCAACCTTATTAGAAAAGAATTATGGGTAAAAGATTAAGAAAACCAGTAAAAAAACAACTGGATTTTACAGAAAAAATAATAAAAATACTAACTCAAAATAGTAATAAATCTTTCAACTACAAACAAATAGCAGCTAAATTAGAATTAGATGATACACAAAGTAGAAATCAAATTATTAAAGATTTAAAGATTTTAGCAGCTCAAAAACAAATTACAGAATCAGAACCTGGAAAATATTTAATTGTAGAAAGTAGTAAAGATTATTCTGAAGGTGTAATTGATATGACTGGAAGAAAAACAGCGTATTTTGTTTCTCCAGATTTTGAAGATGATGTATTTATTCCAACCAATAATTTAAATCATGCACTAGATGGCGATAAAGTAAAAGTATATGTTTACAATCGCAGAAAAGGAAAACGTGTTGAAGGTGAGGTAATTGAAATAATAGAAAGAAAGAAAACTGATTTTGTTGGAGTAATTGATATTCAGAAAAACTTTGCTTTTGTATCGACTGCAAATCCTAAAATGTACACCGATATTTTTATTTCAAAAGATAAATTAGGAGATGCTGAAAACGGTGATGTAGTTTTAGTTCATATTGAAGATTGGCCTTCAAGAGCCGATAGTCCCTTTGGAAAAGTAATAAAAGTTCTAGGAAAACCTGGAGAACACAATACTGAAATTCATGCTATTTTAGCAGAATATGGTTTACCAGCAGAATTTCCATTAGAAGTAGAATTATACGCTCAAAAAATAGATACTTCAATTCAAGAAAGTGAAATAAAAAAACGCCGAGATATGCGTGATACTTTAACTTTTACTATTGATCCTAAAGATGCAAAAGATTTTGACGATGCGTTATCTTTTAAAAAATTAGAAAATGGAAATTACGAAGTTGGAATTCATATTGCCGATGTTTCTTATTATTTACAAGAAGGAACTATTTTAGATGATGAAGCATACCAACGCGCCACTTCTGTATATTTAGTAGATCGTGTGGTTCCAATGTTACCTGAAGTTTTATCGAATTTTACTTGTTCTTTAAGACCAAATGAAGAAAAATATACTTTCTCGGCTATTTTTGAAATTACCGAAAAAGCAGAAGTGGTGAATAATTGGTTTGGAAGAACAGTGATTTATTCCGATCAACGGTTTGCTTACGAAGAAGCACAATATATTATTGAAACCAAAGACAATACCATTCCAATTGAAACTTCAATTACTGGAGCAGCTTATAAAGTTTCAGATGAGATTGTAAACGCTACTTTAAAATTAGATGAATTAGCTAAAATTTTCCGAAGAAAGAGAATGGCTGTGGGTGCTATTTCATTTGATAAAGTAGAAGTAAAATTCAATTTAAATACCAATCACGAACCAATTGGAGTTTTCTTTAAAACTTCAAAAGATGCGAATCATTTAATTGAAGAATTCATGCTTTTAGCAAATAAAAAAGTAGCTGAATTTATTGGAAAACAAAAGAAAACCTTTATTTATAGAATTCATGATGAACCCAATGAAGACAAATTAATTGCACTTCAAAATGTTATTTCAAAATTTGGTTACAGTATTAATTTCAAATCAAAAGGCGATATTTCAATGTCTTTAAATAAATTATTAAACGACGTTCAAGGGCAAAAAGAGCAGAATTTAATAGATACTTTAGCGATTCGAAGCATGAGTAAAGCTAAATATTCAACTGATAATATTGGACATTACGGATTAGCATTTGATTATTATTCTCATTTTACTTCGCCAATTCGTCGTTATCCTGATGTTATGGTGCATCGATTATTGCAATTTTATTTAGATGGAGGAAAATCGGTGGATGAAGAAACCTATGAAACTAAGTGTTTACATTCCTCAAATATGGAAAGTTTAGCCACACATGCCGAGCGCGACAGTATAAAATACATGCAAGTTCGCTACATGCAAGACCATAAAGATCAAGAATTTTTAGGTGTAATTTCAGGAGTTACTGAGTGGGGAATTTTCGTTGAAATTATTGAAAATAAATGCGAGGGAATGGTTAGAATTCGAGAAATTAAAGACGATTACTACACTTTTGATGAAAAACAATACGCTTTAGTTGGTGCAACAACTCATAATTTACTCCAACTAGGAGATGAAATTTATGTGAAAGTTAAAAACGCTGATTTAGTGAAAAAACAATTGGATTTTCATTTTATAAGAGAAAAGGAATAATTGAAAATTCATTTTTTTAATTATATTTGAAGGTAAATATTAATAAAAATCTATGTTTCAAGATATTTTAACAGCCATTCCACTTGGAATATTTTTAAGTTTTTTAATTGGCCCAGTATTCTTTGTATTACTAGAAACAAGTGCGGTTAAAGGATTTAGAGCTGCTTTAGTATTTGATTTAGGAGTTGTTTTTGCAGATATCGTTTTTATTTTAATTGCTTATTTCAGTAGTTATAAATTAATTGAGAGTTTAAAAAACGATCCAGCTATATTTATTTTTGGAGGTATTTTAATGCTTACCTATGGAATTATCTCTTTTATAAAACTAAAAAAATTAAAAAACGAAGTTTCTGAAGAGGAAATAGAATTTGTATTCCAAAAGAAAAACTACCGCGGCCTATTCATTAAAGGATTTTTATTGAATTTTATAAATGTTGGTGTTTTACTTTTTTGGTTTTTAATATTAATTACGGTAGGACCAAAACTAGAATTAGAAACCTCCAGAATGATAACTTTTTTCGGTTCCTTAATTATTACTTATTTGATTGTTGATATGGGTAAAATACTATTAGCCAAACAATTAAAACACAAAATGACACCAAAAAACATCCTAAACATAAAAAAAATAATTAGTGTTTTATTAATTGTTTTTGGAATAGCAATAATGCTTCAAGGATGGTTTCCTAGCGACCAAAAAATAGTAAAAAAGGCGTTGGAGAAGATTGAGTAAATAGAGTCCTTCACTTAAAACACCTTAATTTATTTATAAACAGGAGTTTGAAAATTCAAATTAAAAGTCTTATTATTTTATTTACAACTTATTTTCTATCATTTTAACTATATTTGCTATTATGGATGAAAAGAATTTATACATAATTGCAGGTTGTAATGGCGCTGGAAAAACGACAGCTTCTTTTACTATTTTACCAGAAATTTTAGATTGTAAAGAATTTGTTAACGCCGATGAAATTGCAAGAGGACTTTCTCCGTTTCAACCAGAAAAAGTGTCTATTGAAGCCGGTAGGATAATGCTTAATCGAATTACAGAATTAGTATCACATAATGAGACTTTTGCTTTTGAAACGACTCTTTCAACAAAAAGTTTTAAAAATAGAATTCTTGAGGCTAAGGTTAAAAATTACAACATAACACTTCTTTTTTTTTGGCTTAAAAATCCAGAATTAGCAAAAGAAAGAGTAAAAACAAGGGTTTTAGAAGGTGGACATAATATACCAAAAGATATTATTGAAAGAAGATATTATAAAGGAATTAAAAACTTATTTGAAATTTATCTATCCATTGTTGATCATGCTTTAATTTTTGATAATTCTCAAGGAAAACATGATTTAATAGCAGAAATGTCAAGCAGCGAAGAATTAATTATTCTTAATCAAAATAAGTTTAACGAATTAAAAAATTACTTATGACCACAGAAAGCAAAATAGAAACCAGAAATAAAATTTTAAAAGGCCTTGAAAAAGCTTATGAAAAAATGATAGCTTTTAAAAAAGAGCGAAAAAGCGAACTGGTTATTATTAAGGATAATAAAATTGTGAAAATTAAATTATAAAAACATTGAAGTTGGAATAGCAATAATTCTTCAAGGATGGTTTCCTAGCGATCAAAAAATTGTAAAAAAAGCGTTGGAGAAGATTGAGTAGAAAAACCTAAAATTTAAACAAAAAAAAGAGACACATTTCTGTATCTCTTTTAGAGGCATCGTCCGGATTCGAACCGGAGTAGGAGCTTTTGCAGAGCCCAGCCTAGCCGCTCGGCCACGACGCCATTATTTAACGGATTGCAAATATAGCAAAAAGTTTAAAAATTTAAAGTTTAAAGTTTAAAAAAATCACTATTTGATATTTATTCACCTAAAACCTAATTTCTATATTCTTCCAACTCAATCGTAACCGCCTCAACGTCACCACCAATTGGAGGATTTAATTTAGAAACCCGCAATAGTATTCTTGAAACAGAAGGGATTTCAGCAAAAGTTCTCACAATAATTCTGTGTCCTACATGCTCTAATAAATTCGATCGGATTGCCATTTCCTCCACCACAATTCGGTTCAACAACACATAATCAACCGTGTCTTTTAGGTCGTCTGAAAGGCAAGATTTCCTTAAATCAGTTTTAATTTCTAAATCAACCGAGTAATTGGAACCTATTTTACTTTCTTCAACCAAACAACCGTGAAAGGAAAACGTTCTTATGTTTTGTAATTTTATAGTACCCATAATAATGGTAATTTGTTTATTCGGTTATTTGTTTAATCGGAAAAAGGAGCTGGAATTGAATTTTTTTGCACAAATTTTCAAATTACCAAATCAACGATTAACCAAATCAAAGAGTTTATATTTATCTTTGCTAAAATTAAATAAAAAATATGTCAACCGAAGATAAATCGCTTCATTTTATTGAACAAATTATAGAAGACAGCTTAACTAGCGGTTTTCCTCAAGATAAATTACGTTTTCGTTTTCCACCAGAACCCAACGGTTATCTACATATTGGCCATGCCAAATCAATTTGCTTGAATTTTGGATTAGGATTGCGTTATAATGCGCCGGTAAATCTGCGTTTTGACGATACCAATCCCGCAAAAGAAGAGCAAGAATATGTTGATGCTATAAAAGAAGATTTACAATGGCTTGGTTTTCAATGGGCTGAAGAAAGATATGCGTCAGATTATTTCCAACAATTATACGATTGGGCAGTTGAAATGATCAAAAAAGGAAAGGCTTATGTTGACAGTCAATCTTCTGAAGAAATGGCTGCTCAAAAAGGAACACCTACACAACCAGGAGTTGATGGACCCTACAGAAATCGTTCGATAGAAGAAAATTTATCTTTATTTGAAGCCATGAAAAATGGTGATTTCCCAGAAGGAAGTCATGTTTTGAGAGCTAAAATTGACATGAAATCTACCAATATGTTGATGCGCGATCCATTGATGTATCGTATTTTACACCGCCATCACCACAGAACTGGAAACGATTGGAAAATCTATCCAATGTACGATTACGCTCATGGTGAAAGTGATTATATTGAGCAAATTTCACATTCTATTTGCACACTCGAATTTGTAATGCACCGAGAATTGTACAACTGGTTATTAGATCAGATTTACACTGAATCAAGTTCAGTGTCTAACATATATAAAGTAAGACCTAACCAATACGAATTTGCAAGATTGAACCTGAATTATACCGTAATGAGTAAGCGTAAACTTCTACAATTAGTTCAAGAAAATATTGTAAACGGTTGGGACGATCCTAGAATGCCAACCATTTCAGGATTGAGAAGACGTGGATATACCGCGAATTCTATTCGTAAATTCTGCGAAACTATTGGAGTTGCAAAACGCGAAAATGTAATTGATGTTTCGCTTTTAGAATTTTGTTTGCGCGAAGATTTAAATAAAACCGCGCCTCGAGTTATGGCCGTTTTAGACCCCGTGAAAGTGGTAATTACCAATTATCCTGAAGGAAAAGAAGAATTATTAGACGCCGAAAACAACCAAGAAGATGAAAGTGCAGGTTATAGAAAAGTACCGTTTTCAAGAGAAATATATATTGAAAGAGAAGACTTTTTAGAAGAAGCGCCTGCTAAATTTTTCCGTTTGTCTTTAGGCAGAGAAGTGCGTTTGAAAAATGCGTATATCATTAAAGGGGAAAGCGTTGTAAAAGATGCGGCAGGTAATATTACCGAAATTCACGTTACTTACGACAGCGATAGTCGAAGCGGAAGCGGAAGCGAAGCAAGTCAGAGAAAAGTGGCAGGAACCTTACATTGGGTTTCGATTAAGCATGCTATTCCAGCTGAAGTTAGAATGTACGATCGTTTGTTTATTGATGAAGCGCCAGACAGTCACAAAGAAAAAAACTTCCTAGAATTTATGAATTCTAATTCTTTACAAATCGTAAAAGGTTTTGTAGAACCGAGTTTGGTAACCGTAAAACTAGGAGATAAATTCCAATTCCAACGCATGGGTTATTTCAATGTTGATAAGGATTCAACCACTGAAAAACTGGTATTCAACCGAACCGTTGGATTGAAAGACGCTTGGGAAGAAAAAGGCAAAAAAGAAGAAAATTTATTGATGTCGATGCAAAAAGAGATTAATAAATTTGTAAAAGAAAAAGACGATGCTGTTGCAAATGGTACTCTGGACGCCATAATTGAAACTATAAAAAGCATCGATAATTTCAGTTTGATTTGCCAAACGATTATTAAAAACGTGAAAAACGATAATAATGCGTTATTATTTTCAAATTTGATTTTACATTTTTCTGATAAAGTAAATTTTAAAGATATCGATTCTGAAGTTTTGACGAAATTATATTCCATGTCGTTAAAAAGCCAAATGCCGGCAGTTCGAATTTTTGCAATTCGCAACTTGAAAAACGATATCGAGAATTTTAACGATTTTAATTCGCAACTTTCTGAATTAAGACTAGCTGAAAAAAATGAAAAAGTTTTAGAAGAATTGAAATAATAATTTTTATTCCAAATAAAAAAGCGCCCAAATGAGGCGCTTTTTCTATTATTGATTTTAACTATCGAATGAAGTTGAGCTATCAATTTGAATGATTAAAATTGGCTTTAATAGCTGAGTTTTAAAGCGGGTTTTTAATTTTTAGGGAAAATCCCTTATCTTTTTAAAAACAATTAATTCTGCGCTTTTATTTTAAGTTTTGACTAAATTTTCTTTAGTTTTCCAAAACCAACCTATAAAACCGAAATTGCTTTTTGAATTCGGCTGATCGTTTCTTGTTTTCCAATAAAAGCGGCAATATCAAAAAGATGCGGTCCTTTTAATGCGCCAACCAAACTCAATCGAAACGGTTGCATAATTTTTCCCATTCCAATTTCATTTTCGGTCATCCAGTCTTTTACGATGGTTTCAATTTTCTCTGAAGAAAAATCCTCAATACCTTCCAAAACAATAATTAATTGTTTCATTAAATCGCCAGTATCTTCTTTCCAGTTTTTTGTAGCTTTTTCATCGTAGGATGTTGGCGCTTCGAAAAAATAATCGGAAAGCGACCAAAATTCTGAAACGAAATTTGCACGTTCTTTTATTAAGGAAACTAATTTTGTTAATCGATCTTCAGAAATAGAAATTCCTTTCGACTCTAAAAACGGTGCATACGATTTTGCTAAATCAGAATCGCTTTGCATTTGTAAATAATGATGATTGAACCATTTGTTTTTTTCAGGATCAAATTTTGCGCCCGCTTTATGAACACGATTTAAATCGAATTTGTTCACTAATTCTTCTAACGAAAATAATTCTTGTTCAGTACCGTCATTCCACCCTAATAATGCCAAAAAGTTAATTACCGCCTCAGGATAAAACCCCGATTCTCTATAACCTGAAGAAATCCCTTCGTCTGTTTTCCATTCTAAAGGGAATACCGGAAAGCCTAATTTGTCCCCATCACGTTTGGATAATTTCCCGTTCCCGATAGGTTTTAAAATTAGTGGCAAATGAGCAAATTCTGGCGTTTCCCAACCCAATGCACGGTACAATAAAACGTGTAAAGGCATTGATGGCAACCATTCTTCCCCACGAATTACGTGTGAAGTTTCCATTAAATGATCGTCCACAATATTCGCTAAATGGTAAGTTGGCATTCCATCGCTTTTAAATAAAACCTTATCGTCTAATAAATTAGTTTCAAATTTTACTTCCCCACGAATGATGTCGTTCAAGTGCAAAGTCTCATCAACGGGAGTTTTAAAACGGATTACATATTCCTCGCCATTTGCAATTCTCTTTTCCGTTTCTTCATTTGAAATAACTAAAGAAGTATCTAATTTTTCTCGATTATGATGGTTGTAAATAAATGTTTTTCCTTGTTCTTCATGCTGTTTTCTATGTAAATCCAAGGCTTCAGCGGTATCAAAAGCATAATACGCCCAACCGGAATTTATCAACTGATCTGCATATTGTTTGTATAAATGCTTTCTTTCACTTTGACGATAAGGTCCAAATTTTTCATTTTTTCCAATCGTTTCATCAGGTGAAATCCCTAGCCATTCCAAAGCTTCCAAAATATAACTTTCAGCACCTGGAACAAATCTATTTTGATCGGTATCTTCAATCCTTAAAAAGAAAACACCGCCATTTTTTTTTGCAAATAAATAATTAAATAACGCGGTGCGTACCCCTCCAATATGTAATGGTCCTGTAGGGCTTGGCGCAAAACGAACACGAACTTGCTTTGACATTTTTATAAATTTTTAGCAAAGATAACTAGAAGTTGGCAGTTAGGAGTTGGCAGTTAGGAGTTTTTCATTAAAAAAGGAAATGAAAACAACAGCTACTTCATTTCTAGTGGAACTCTTTTATTCATAACCTTAAACCAAAGCGGCGGAAAAAAAGATAAAACCATCGATGTTGGGTAACCATAAGGCATTTGTGGCGAAACATCATGATATTCCAGAATTTGATATTTCTTTTGAGATTTATAATGGTGATCACTGTGACGTGTGAGCTCATAAAGAATAATTCTTCCTAAAACATGATTTGAATTCCACGAATGTTTCTCGGTTACACGTTCAAATCTTCCGGAGGCTAGCCGGTTTCTTTTTAATCCATAATGCTCAATATAATTGATGGTTTCTAACAAAAGGAAACCAACTATCCCGGCAAAAGACGCCAACAAAAATCCTTTAACTCCAAAGATAATATAGATAATAATTAAATAACTAATTTGAATAATTGTAAACCAAAACATATCATTTTTTAAAGAAAAGTATGACACATTATTTATGGTGTTTAATTTTTTTTGAATTTCCCACGCCTTTTTATACGTCCCTGTCACGGTTTGAAACCAAAAAGCATATAGATTTTGATTGTATGCTGCCGTTGACGGATCTTCAGGAGTTGAAACATGCAAATGATGCCCGTGGTTGTGCTCAATAAAAAAATGCGTATAATGGCTTGGAATTAAAAGTGTTTTTCCAAGTATTTTTTCAAAAAGAGTTGTTCTATGACCTAATTCGTGCGCTACATTTATTCCGTTAGCTCCAAGAATAATTCCCAGACTTATGGTGATTCCCATAATTTCAGATAGGGACAAATTTATCTGAGTAATTTTATACAAACAAAACAATAGCGCTCCATAAACTATTGGTACATTTAAGTACAGTAAAACATCAAATAATTTATTTGTTAATCTTTCAGAAACGACTTCCTCGTCATAATTTTTTTCGTCAATCGGTAAGAGTAATTCTAGAAACGGAATCACAACAAAAGCAAAAAGTAATGCCGAAAAAGACCAATACCCTCCAAAATAAATACCTAAAACACCAACAACAGGAATGCTATAAGCCCATAAATATTTCATAATCAATAATTTTTTTCTAAAATTACTAAAACTTATGTAATCTCCAACTATGTAGGTCTTCGAAACTTTTAACGTTTTCTAATTAAGATAAATTTGTACTTTTGACGGGCATTTAAACAAGCAGCAAATTTTGGAGCAGTCAAAATCTATTTTTCTAAAATTAGAAACTTTTATAAAAAAGTATTATACAAATGAATTAATTCGCGGCTTGATATTTTTTATCGGTTTAGGGTTAATTTATTTCCTGTTTACCCTTTTTATAGAATATTTCCTTTGGTTGAAACCAATGGGAAGAACGATATTGTTTGTCCTTTTCGTTTTAGTTGAAAGCTTCTTACTTGTTAGATTTGTCGCGTTTCCAATATTTAAATTATTAAAACTTCAAAAGGGAATTAATTTTGAAGAAGCGTCCTCAATTATAGGAACGCATTTCACTGAAGTAAGCGATAAATTAATCAATTTCCTTCAGCTTTCAGAAAACAACAATCAGGATAAATCGGAATTACTTTTAGCTTCCATCGAACAAAAAGCAAAATTACTAAGCCCAATTCCGTTTAGTAACGCGATAAATTTCAATGTTAACAAGAAATATTTACCATTAGCCATTCTCCCGATTTTGTTTTTCTTGTTTTTCTATGTTTCAGGAAACAGCTATGTAATTTCTCAAAGTTTTGAACGAGTGGTAAATTTTAAAAAGCAATTTTTACCGCCAGCGCCTTTCAAATTGGTAGTATTAAATAAGGAATTGCAAACCGAACAAAACAAAGATTTTATCATCAAAGTAAAATCGGAAGGGAAGATAATCCCCGAAACTGTTATGATAAATATCGGTTCGGAAAGTTACTTTATGGAAAGCAATGGCCGTGGAGAATTTGAATATAAAATTGAAAAACCAAATTCCAATGTTTCCTTTTTTATGGAAGCTGGAGAAGTTTCGTCTTTGGAATATGAGTTAAATGTAGTTACGGTTCCTGCAATCACTAATTTAGAAATGACGCTAAATTTTCCTTCCTATTTAAATAAGAAAGCGGAAACGATAAAAGGAACTGGTAATGCCGTTATTCCTGAGGGCACAACCGTAACTTGGAAAATGAATACCGTTGCAACCCAAAGCGTAAATTGGACCGACACAAAATCTAATTTTTCTTTTTTCAAACAAGAGAACCTATTCAAATTATCTAAAAATATTTCTCAAAACACAGAATACAATATCATAACTTCGAATAATAAAGTTAAAGATTACGAACGATTAAGTTATCAGATATCGGTTATAAAAGATCAATTTCCAACAATCAATGTGAATAACGCGCCAGATAGTTTGAAGGTTTCTAAAAACTATGTTTTGGGCCAGGTTTCCGATGATTATGGGCTCAGCAAACTGCAAATTGTTTATTACGAAAAGGACAAGCCTCAAACTCAAAAAAGAGGTTTTGTTTCAGTTAAAAAAGATATTTACGATCAATTTGTATTTGCGTTTCCAAGCAACCTTCCGGTAGAGCAAGGAATTGCTTATGAATATTATTTTGAAGTTTTTGATAACGATGCTATTCATAATTATAAAAGCTCTAAATCGGCAGTATTTTACAATAGAATCGCGACCGATCAAGAAAAGGAAGAGCAAATTTTGCAAGAGCAAAACAACAACATCAACAGTTTAGAAAAGTCGTTGAAAAACCAAGACAAGCAAATTTCAGAAATTGAAAAGTTGCAAAAAAACGGCAAGGAGAAAGAAACTTTGGAGTTTAAAGACCAACAAAAAATCAACGATTTTATTAAACGTCAAAAGCAACAAGACGAAATCATGAAGGAGTTTTCTAAAAAAATGGAAGAAAACTTAGATAAATTCAAGTCCGATAAAAAAGACGAATTTAAAGAAGAACTTCAGAAAAGACTGGAAAACGCAGACAAAGAATTAGAAAAAAACAAGAAACTTTTAGACGAGCTTAAAGAACTAAACGACAAAATTAAGAACGAAGAATTGTTTGAAAAATTAGAAAAATTCAAACAAATTACCAAAGATCAAACTAAAACTTTGGAGCAATTAGTTGAGCTTACCAAGAAATATTACGTTGAGAAAAAGGCCGAACAAATTGCCGACAACCTTAATAAATTGGCTGACAAGCAGGATAAATTAGCCGAAAGCGAAAAAGAAAATCAAGTTGAAAAGCAAGAAGCGATCAATAAAGAGTTTGATAAAATCCAACAGGATTTAAAAGATTTGGAGAAAGAAAACAAGGAGTTAAAATCGCCTGTTGATCTTCCGAAAGATGCCGAAAAACAAAAAAACATTGACGAGGATTTGAAAAAAGCTGCTGACGAATTACAAAAACAAAACCAGTCAAAGGCCAAGCCAAAGCAGAAAAGCGCTTCAAAGAAAATGAAAGAAATGAGCGGCGAGATGATGGAAGGAATGGCAGCCGCAGAAATGGATCAGCTAGAGGAGGACGTGAAAATGCTCCGCCAAATATTAGATAATTTGCTTGCTTATTCTTTTTCTCAAGAGGATTTAATGAAGCAATTTAAAGGATTAAAACGAGGTTCGCCTTCATTTAATAAGGATTTAAAAATCCAGCAAAACTTAAAACAACAGTTCAAGCATGTTGACGACAGCTTGTTTGCAATGTCATTAAGAAACCCAAAAATCGCTGAAAACGTCACCAAAGAAATTGGAAATGTACATTATAATATAGACAAAGCGCTTGATAGTTTTGTAGATTCTCAAATCCCAAAAGGCCTTTCTCACCAGCAATACGCAATTTCTGCTTCAAATAAACTAGCTGATTTTCTAAGTGATGCGTTAAATAACATGCAGTCTGAAATGAAAATGTCGGGCTCTGGTAAAGGAGGTAAACCCAAACCAGGAAAAGGCCAGGGATCAGGAATGCAACTCCCAGATATTATCAAAAAGCAACAGGGACTTGGCGAAAAGATGAAAGACGGAATGAAAAAAGGCGATAAGCCTGGGGAAGGAACCAAGCCCGGCGAAGGCGAAAAAGGCAAGTCCAAAGGCGATGGGAAATCAGGAAACGGAAACACGCCAAGCGGGGAAAATGGCGAAGACGGCGAAGGAAAAGCAGGAGAAATCATGAAAATTTACCAAGAGCAAAAGCAACTTCGCGAGTCGTTGGAAAACGCTTTAAATAAAGAAGGAATGGGCGGAAACGGAAAAAATGCAGTTGAGCAAATGAAGCAAATCGAAAAGCAATTATTAAATAAAGGCTTTAATAACGAGACGCTTCAAAAAATATTGAACTTGCAATACGAGCTGTTGAAATTGGAAAAAGCAACCCAACAACAAGGCGAGGAAAAGAAGCGCCAATCGCAAACCAACCAAAAAGAATTCAACAATCAAAGCAAACCGCTTCCCGTGAATTTGCAAGAATATCTCAATAGCATTGAAATTTTAAACCGACAAACCTTACCTTTGCGTTCCAATTTTAACCAAAAGGTTCAAGAATATTTTAAAAACAATGATTAGTTTTAATTACGAAACCGATTTTGAATTGCACAACGAGGCCGATTTTTCCAAGTGGCTTTCGGCAGTAATTCTCTCGGAAAACAAAAAAGAAGGCGAAATCAATTACATTTTTTGTGACGACGACTATTTATTGGAAATAAACCAGCAATATTTAGATCACGACACGCTCACGGACATCATAAGTTTCGACTATTCCGTTGGAAATGAGCTGAATGGAGATATTTTTGTGTCTGTTGAAAGGGTAAAAGAGAACGCATCCGACTTCAATGTTACTTTCCACGAAGAAATCCAACGGGTTTTGGTTCATGGGATTTTGCATTATTGCGGATACAAGGATAAAACCGAATCCGACGAGCTTGTTATGAGAACTAAAGAGGAAGAAAAAATGAAAATGTTTCACGTGGAACAATAATTTGCAGAAGCGAATTTTTAGGCTTCTCGAGAATTTATTTTCCTGCTTTCATTCCAAATCTCTCGAAAAAATTCTCGAGGATTTTCCCTTCAATCGGGGCTAATTATTTTTTGTGTTTTTGCATTTGAATTGTCAGAAAAAAATGTTTCACGTGGAACATAGTTATAACGATTATTAAATAAAAAGAAATTGTTTCAAGATACTTACGATGTTATTGTTGTTGGCGCAGGCCATGCCGGTTCAGAAGCCGCTGCCGCTGCCGCGAATTTAGGAGCCAAAACTTTATTGGTCACCATGAGCTTACAAAACATTGCCCAAATGTCTTGTAATCCTGCAATGGGAGGAATTGCAAAAGGACAAATTGTAAGAGAAATTGACGCGCTTGGTGGTTATTCAGGAATTGTTTCTGATAAAACTGCGATCCAATTCAAAATGCTAAATAAGTCAAAAGGGCCTGCAATGTGGTCTCCAAGAGTTCAAAGCGACCGTATGCGATTCGCAGAAGAATGGAGATTAATGTTGGAGCAAACTCCTAATCTTGACTTTTACCAAGAAATGGTTGCGGGATTAATTATAGAAAACGGACAAATAAAAGGAATCAAAACTTCTTTAGGAATTCAAATAAAAGCAAAAACGGTAGTCCTTACAAACGGTACTTTTCTGAATGGATTAATTCACATTGGAGAAAAACAATTTGGAGGAGGTAGAGCCGGCGAAAGTGCCGCCTACGGAGTTACCGAAGATTTAGTAAAAGCGGGTTTTGAATCCGGAAGAATGAAAACAGGTACGCCGCCAAGAGTAGACGGAAGATCATTGGATTATTCCAAAATGAACGAAGAAAAAGGTGATGTAAAACCAGATAAATTCTCGTATTCAGACATAACAAAACCGCTTACTCATCAAAAATCGTGTTACATGACCTATACTTCTTTAGATGTTCACGACATTTTAAGAGAAGGATTTGACAGATCTCCGATGTTTAATGGAAGAATTAAAAGCCTTGGTCCGCGTTATTGCCCCTCAATTGAAGATAAAATTAATCGCTTTGCCGATAAGGAAAGACACCAATTGTTTGTTGAACCAGAAGGATGGAATACTGTAGAAGTTTATGTAAATGGGTTTTCTACTTCATTGCCGGAAGACATCCAATTTAAAGCTCTAAGTTCAGTTGTAGGGTTTGAAAAAGTTAAGTTTTTCCGACCTGGCTATGCAATAGAATACGATTATTTTCCTCCTACACAATTAAAACATACTTTAGAAACGAAGCTGGTTGAAGGACTTTATTTTGCAGGACAAATTAACGGCACAACAGGTTATGAAGAAGCCGCTTCACAAGGTTTAATGGCGGGTATTAATGCTGCTTTAAAAGTTCAAGAAAGAGCGCCTTTAATATTGAAAAGAGACGAAGCTTATATTGGTGTTTTAATTGACGATTTAATCACAAAAGGAACAGAAGAGCCTTATAGAATGTTTACTTCAAGAGCGGAATTCAGAACGTTATTGCGTCAAGACAATGCCGATTTTAGATTAACGCCGCTTTCCTATGAAATTGGTTTAGCGTCAGAAAAACGTCTTCGAAGAATGGAACACAAGCTTAATGAATCTGAAAAAATGGTGGCTTTCTTTAAAGAAACCAGCATTACACCAGCAGAAGCAAATCCTATTTTAGAAGCAAAAGAAACCGCTCTAATTGACCAGTCCGACAAGATGTTTAAAATGTTTTCGCGCCCTCAAATTGACCTTGAAGACATGATGAAATTAGACAAGGTTAATGATTATATAGATGCAAATGATATCGATTTGGAGATTTTGGAACAAGCAGAAATCCAAGTTAAATATTCAGGATATATTGAAAAGGAAAGAAACAACGCTAATAAATTATTGCGTTTGGAAGACCTAAAAATCCCAGATGATTTCGACTACAATAACATCAAATCAATGTCGATTGAAGCGAAGCAAAAGCTCTCAAAAATCCGACCTGTTACTATTTCACAAGCGTCTAGAATTAGTGGAGTTTCACCAAGCGATATATCGGTATTGCTAATTTACATGGGGCGTTAATGATTTCTGATTTTAGATTTCAGAATACCAATGTTCCACGTGAAACTACTTTGTTAAATCCCGCTATTATTGAGTTGTTCCGATTTTCAGTTTAAAATTACAATATTTAAATATGGATATTTCTAATAAAAAACACTTTCTTACCGTAACCGATTATTCTGTTTCTAAGGAAACTTTCGAATTGTATTACGATCAAGATTTAGACCTATTAATTACTTCGCCGCAACCTTCTCCGGAAAATTTAGGGAGGTATTATGAAAGCAATGATTACATTTCTCATACCGATTCGAAGAGATCTTTATTTGAAAAAGCCTATCATTTTGTAAAAGGAATTGCATTAAAAAACAAATTAAATTTGATTAATAATTGCAGTTCTATCAAATGCAATTTATTAGATATTGGAGCTGGAACAGGCGACTTTTTGTTAACCGCAAAACAAAATGGTTGGAACACAATCGGAGTTGAGCCAAGTGAAAAAGCAAAAGGAATTGCCATTGGAAAAGGAATCCAATTTTCAGATTCTACAGAAGAATTAGAAAGCAACTCTTTTGACGTAATTACCATGTGGCACGTTTTAGAACACGTTCCAAATTTGGAAATTCAAATCAAAGAATTAAAAAGATTGGTTAAACCAAATGGCACAATAATTATTGCCGTTCCAAATTTCAAATCCTACGACGCTAACTATTACGGAAAATTCTGGGCCGCATTTGATGTGCCAATTCACTTTTGGCATTTTTCAAAAACAGCCATCAAATTACTTTTTGAAAAAGAAGATATAAAATTAGAAAAAGTGCTTCCAATGAAATTTGATTCCTTTTATGTGAGTTTGCTTTCCGAAAAATATAAAAACGGGAAAATGAATTTTGTAAAAGCAATTTGGATTGGATTAGTTTCAAATTGGAAAGCAAATTGGAGTTTGGAGTATTCTTCCCATATTTATGTGTTAAAAAACACCGGGAAAGCGATTTAAAGCGATTTAAAAGACGATTTTTAGCTATAACATAACTTTTGTCGCCGTTTTTATTAAATCGTCGGAAATTAGCTTAAATAAATCCAATTTTTATAACTTATTATTATAGTAAACCAAAAACCAATTATAAAAACTTATAGTTCATAAATCGGACAAATTTTAAACATTTTAGTTATTAAATTAAAATTTATACTTTTACCAACAATTAAAAAATCAATATCAAAAAAGGATGAAAAAATCATTAGTAATTATCGCAATCGCATTTTTAATTATCTCATGTAATAAAACTGCAGAAGTTGCATCAACAAAAACCGCTTACGTAGATACTTCTAAATTAATGATCGAGTATACAGAAGCGAAAGACATCGAAGCAAAATACAAAGTCAAATCGGAAGAAATGGGAAGAGAGCTTCAAGCTGAAATTGCAAAATTTAAAGCAGAAGCAGCAAGTTTTCAAAAAGACGCTCAAATGAACGGGCAAGCTTGGGCACAACAAAAAGGGGCTGAATTGCAAAAAAGAGAGCAACAACTTCAATATGCGCAACAGTCAATTGCACAACAATTGCAACAAGAAAGCGGGGTAGAAATTGATTCTGTGGTAAGCGGAGTTAAGAAATTTATCAAAGCTTACGGTAAAGAAAAAGGATACGCTTACATTTATGGAACTGGAGACTCAGCGTCTATATTATATGCAGAGGACAAATACGACATCACAAAAGAGCTTATCAAGCTTTTGAACGACAAGTATAAATCTTCAAAATCTGAAGATAAAAAAGACGCTCCAGCAGCAGATAAAAAGAAATAATATTTCTTCATCAATATTTAAATGCCTTCAATCGAAGGCATTTTTTATTTATAATAATTTGTAATTAAAATATAAATTGTACTTTCAGCATCTAATTTACAACAATGCAAACGATATCCGAAGCCGCAGAATTCACTTTAAAATTTATCAATCAAACCAATCGTTCCCTATTTTTGACAGGAAAAGCAGGAACTGGTAAAACCACACTTTTAAAGGAAATTATTAAAACCACTCACAAAAACACCGTGGTGGTTGCGCCAACAGGAATTGCAGCGTTAAATGCCGGAGGAGTTACTATTCACTCCATGTTCCAACTCCCTTTCGGAGGATTTATTCCAGATCATTCTGCACCACATTTTTCCGATAGTGTAAAATTTGAAACCAAAAGCACATTAGTTAGACACTTCAAAATGAGCGGTTTAAAAAAAGCGGTCATTCGAAATATGGAATTGATGATTATTGATGAAGTCAGCATGTTGCGCGCCGATTTACTAGACGCGATCGATTTTATGATGCAATCTGTTCGTAAAAAGAAAGCGCCTTTTGGAGGTGTTCAAGTTCTATTTATAGGAGATTTATTGCAATTGCCACCCGTAATTCGAGAAGAAGAATGGAGTACATTGAGAAAATATTATAACGGCAAATTCTTTTTTCATTCGCATGTAATTCAGCAAAATCCGCCACTTTATATTGAACTATCTAAGATCTTTAGACAATCGGACGACGCGTTTATTTCAATTTTAAACAACCTTCGAAACAACCAAATCTCCAACCAAGATATTGCCGTTTTAAACCAATATGTAAAACCCAATTTCGATTTAAATAAGAACAAAGGATACATCATTCTGACCACACACAATGCTAAAGCCGACGCCATAAACGCAAATGCGCTGAATGATTTAGATGGAAATTTAATGACGTTCAATCCTGAAATTGTTGACGATTTCCCGGATAAAATTTATCCAATAGAACATAATTTACAATTGAAAGTTGGCGCTCAAATTATGTTTGTAAAAAACGATCCGTCCTTTGAGAAAAAGTATTTCAATGGCAAAATGGGTTTCATAAAATCACTATCAAAAAATGAAATCCTCGTTCATTTTCCTGAAGAAAATTTAACCATAGAAGTTGAAAAATTTGAATGGCAAAATATCCGCTATAAAATCAATGATACCACCAAGGAAATCGAAGAAGAAATATTAGGAACTTTTGTTCATTATCCAATAAAATTAGCTTGGGCAATTACCGTTCACAAAAGCCAAGGACTTACTTTTGACAAAGCAGCGCTTGATGTTTCGCAAGTTTTTGTTCCAGGTCAGGCCTATGTTGCATTGTCAAGACTTCGGACTTTAAACGGGCTTATTTTACTTTCGCCTTTGCAAATGAATGGTATTTCAAACGATCAAGATGTGATGGACTATTCTTTGAACAAAGCTTCAGAAGAGGCGCTGGCAGAATCGTTACAACAAGACACTAAAAAGTACCTCCATAATTACTTAAAAGCCACTTTTGATTGGGCCGATTTAACTCAAGAGTGGAGAAATCACCAGTTCAGTTATAACGAAAAATCAGAGGTTTCTGAGAAGTCGAAACACGCCGTTTGGGCCAAAAAACAAGCAGAAAGTATCGGAGAAATATTGGATCCATCCAGAAAATTCTTATCGCAATTGGACAAACTATTTGCTGCCGAGAATTTTGATATCAATCAAATATCAGAACGAATTCATGCTGCATACAATTACTTCTTTGCAACAATGGATCGTGTTGTTTACGATATTTTATGGAAAATGGAAGAGGTAAAACGCGCTAAAAAAGCAAATGCCTATTTCGATGAATTAGTGCTTTTGGAAGAAATGCAAATCAAAGCAGTTTTCCAATTAATGAAAGCCAAATTACTAATAAATACCGTTGCCGCAGGTGCTGAAATTTCAAAAGAAAATTTGACTTCCAATGAAATTAAATCGTATCGAACCAATAAGATTTCTGAAATACAAACGAAGTTCAAAGAGCTGAATATTACTATTGTAGAAGACGATGTTGATGTAAATCGTTACACCAAAAAGAAAAGTTCCAAAACAGCAGCCCCAAAAAAATCAACCACGCAGGAAACCTATGAATTGTGGCTTCAAAGCAATTCTATAAACGAAATTGCAGCCATCAGAAAATTAACGCCACAAACCATCTACGGCCATTTTGCCAAATTAATTGAAGCAGGGCAAGTCCAACTTCAAGAGGTGATGCCAGAAGACAAAATAGAAGCGTTAACCCTTATTTTTAAGGGATTTAAAGGAGAATCTTTAAACGAATTAATGGAAGTCCACGGCGATAAATTCACGTGGAACGACATGCGATTGTTCAAAGCGGCAATAGGGAAATAGGATTAATTCAACCAATAAACCACCATTACGGCAGGAATAAAATAGATTACAATTGTGCGTGCGCCATCATAATCTTTCGCTAATCGTTGTCCAAAAAGCAACATTAAAAGCGTAACGCACGAGAATATTCCTGCATAAAAACCAAAAGTTCGACCTTCATTTACATACAATTCAATTGCGCCAACTATACTTAAAACGCCAGAAATTAATTCCAAAACCAGCACGTGGAACAAAGCAAAAGGAACCGCTTTTTTCAAAAAGGTATTGGCAAAATGACCTGTTAACCAGCCTACATTGTCTTTCCAATGGAACAATTTATCGTAACCAGATTGTAAAAAAGTTAACGCTAAAAAAATCAAAACTAAAATAGAAGCTACATTATTCATAATTGGTTATTTTTTGTGAATTAAACGAGTTAGTTTTATTGATAAATCTGTTAAAATTATTTTTGCATTTCCGTTGCGTTCGATGTGATACATCGCGTCGGAAAGTTCCTTAAAAATATCATTTATATTGTTTCCGTTTACAAATGGAGCAAAATTTTCCAATTGGAATTTAGGCACTTTCGTTTCCATGTAAACCAGTTTTTTAGTTTCGTAATTCAGCATTAAAGCCTGGCGAAACATATCGATGCAAAAGTTTAAAAATTTCTTCTGCGTTTCTCTTCCTAAACCAGCAATTTGTTCGCTCCAAAGAATCAAATCCTGAATTGCTTCGGCATTTCCCTTGGCTCGAAAAGCGGCACGAACCCAAGAAACAAACCATTCTTCAAAAGGCAGTTCTTCACTTTCTTCGTCTAGTAAAAGCAATGCTTTGTTGTAATTTCCTTGCGATTGATGTGCAATTTTATCGGCCAAACTCGCCTCAATATTCTCCTTTAAAATCAGGCTATCGGCAATTACTTTTTCACTCAAGCCACCAAAATGCAACACTTGGCAACGCGATAAAATAGTTTGAATTATATCTTCTTCATTCTCGGCAATCAAAATAAAAACCGTTTTTTCTGGCGGTTCTTCTAGTAATTTTAAAAGCTTGTTGGAGGAGGTTACATTCATTTTTTCGGCCATCCAAACAATCACAATTTTATGTCCGCCTTCATAGGATTTCAAAGAAAGTAATTTCAATATTTCCTGGGCATCGTCTACTCGAATTTCCCCTTGCTTGTTTTGAACTCCTAGAATTTTGTACCAATCAAACAGTCCGCCGTATGGATTTTCAGCAACAAATTGACGCCAATCCGCCATAAAATCGACACTTTTTGGTTTTGTTTTTACGTCCTCGGTGGTTACTGTTGGAAAAATAAAATGCAAATCGGGGTGAGAAATCGAATTGAATTTTAGGTTGCAAGATTCGTTTCCGTTGGTGTTTTCGCCGTCAGTATTGTGGCACAAAATATATTGAGCATATGCAATTGCCATCGCTAAAGTCCCGCATCCTTCAGGCCCTACAAACAATTGTGCATGAGGAATCCTGCCCGAAGACGCGCTTTTTGTCAAATGATTTTTAATGTAATCTTGTCCTAATATTTGGGAAAACAGCATAAAGCAAAGATAATAGAAAGTTCTTAGAAAAGGTAATTTGGGGATTCGGTTATTCGATAATTTGTTTAACCGCGGAAGGGTTTAGATCTTTTGTGGCGAAATAAAGGTTAATCGTTTGTTTGTTTAACCGCAAAGAACGCAAGGGTTTCGCAAAGAACGCAAAGGGATTTCAATTGTGCCTTTAGATATTTAATTGTCTTTTGTTTCTTTTTTGGTGAAAAAAAGTAACCGCAACGGTTTTAATCAGTAGATCTGTGTCTATTTACTTTGATGTTGAATGGTCTCTTTACAAATCGCCTCTAAAACACTAAGGTCAAGATCGGATAATTTTTTAAAGTAAATACACGCTTTTCCCATTTTGTATTTACCCAGTTTTTCAAGAAGAAGGCCGTGCTCTTTTCCGGGTGCCACCACATAAAGCGAGAATTCATTTTTTCGTGGTGAAAACCCAATTATCATCGAGTCTCCTTGGTGACCGCTAGCATATTTATAATGGTAACTTCCAAATCCTATCATGGTTGGACCCCACATTTTAGGTTCAAAACCCGACCATTTTTTGATTAATTCAATTAATGCAAAGCTATCTTGTTTCTTTTGTTCGTTGTCCACAAATGAATTGATAAAGTCGTTTACGTTGACTTCAGTTTCGGTGGTTTTATTTTTTGTTGCCACTTTGTTTAATATTAATTATAAGTTTTAAAGGCTTTCCAAAGCGCTTTGTGTCAGTAGGTTTGAATTAGCACATCGGTTGGAATATTCAATCTCTCGTGAAGTTGACGAATCATTTCTAATGATAGTTTCCTTTTTCGGTTTAGGATTTCACTTGCTCGACTTTTCAGCCCAACAATATTCGCTAAATCATTTTGATTATAACCCATTTGTTCCATTCTGAATTTTATTGCTTCGATAGGATCTGGTAAGCCAATTGGAAAATGTTCGTTTTCATATTTATCAATGAGAATTCCCAAAACTTCAAGTTCATCGCCTTCAACTGAACCGGGTTTTGCATCAAAGATTGTTTCCAACCTTTCCAATGCTTGATTATAATCTTTTTCTGTTTTTATAGGTTTAATTTCCATAGCTTTTAAATTTCATTAGCATTAATCTTATCATACTCTGCGTGCGTTCCAATAAATCGAATCCAAATCATTTGATAATTATAATTTATCCTTACAATCAATCTGTAACTATTTCCTTTTATATTAAAAACGATGCGATTATCATTTAAAATACTTGCACTTGGATATTCTTTTTTTACATCGTTTGGATTTTTCCATTCAGCGTTGCTTGTTTCTTGAAACCAAGATTTAAGTTGTTGTTCTGAATCTGCATGAGCTGACCAAAAATCGCGCAATATTTTTTTAGAAATTATTCTCATTGGCTGATTTTTTGTCAAAGATAATTAAAAGTTCCCAATTTGGGAAATATTAATAAAGTTTTTTACTGAGTAACGTTCCGACGCTTCACGCAGTTGCGAGCTTCGGAACTAATTATTTTCTGTTAAAGATAAAAAATTTTGCGAAACGCAAACTTGAATTTACCACAAAACTCGCAATTGCTTGAAACGGCTGTTACAAGCAGTTATAATTTTTATTTTGGGTGTTGAAATTAATGTTGCTTTATAATTTTAGTCATTTACTATTTTTTTGTTAACTATCTTACCTTCTTCTCCAATTATTTTAACTAAATACAATCCTTTAGCAAATGCAGTTAAATTAATTTCCACTTTATCTGCGTTAACTTTTTCATTTTTGTAGGTAGTTCTTCCTCTGGTGTCATAAATATAAATTGAACTTATACTCGTTTTACTTTCAATATTGAAAATCCCATTATTTGGGTTTGGATAAATGTTAAAATCAATTTCTTCTAAAGTTGTAGGATTTAGCAAATTGGTTATTTTTTTTATTTTACAACTACCAAGTTCTGTAAAATAAATAGCGCCATTATTAATACGTATTCCAAAGGGTGCTCCTGGCAAACTACTTTCACTCATAAAAGTACTCGCTACATTAGCATTTAAGTCAATTTTTCTGATTATCTTATTGTTTTCAGTAACATATAAATTGTTTTGAGTATCCATACAAATACCATTCACCGATTTTAACATTGCATCTGCAATAGGCCCGTCAAGATAGCCGTAAGTTCCGCCTGCTATCGTAGTAACAGTTCCATCTGGGGTTATTTTCCTAACTTTAAAATTTGATGTGTCCGCTACATAAATATTGTTTTGGGGATCCACGCATAGTCCTTCTGGTGAATAAAACATTGCAGCAGTACCCACACCATCTGCAAAACCTGCTAGGCCACTTCCCGCAAAAGTAGATACCCGTCCTGAAGGGGTTATTTTTCTAATTCTTCCTCCTAAATATTCCGAAACATAAATATTATCGTTGCTGTCTATACAAATTCCAAACGGGTCGTTGAATTTAGCATTAGTGCCGTTGCCGTCAGCATAACCCTGTATTGAGCCTACAAATGTGGTTACCGTTTGGGTACTAACATCTATTTTCCTAATTCTGTTGTTATTTCCATCAACTACGAATAAAAAACCATTACTATCAAAACACAAATCTCTAGGAAGAAAGAATTGTGCATTGCTACCAATTCCATTTGCAGAACCCTCGGTGCCTCCGGCCAGCGTGCTTACCGTCCCAGTTGCAATATCTATTTTTCTAATTCTATTATTAAAAGTATCAGCAACATAAATATTACCAGAATTGTCTAAGCATAGTCCATAAGGTCCACTAAATTTGGCTGTTGCCAAACTACCGTCTTCATATCCTCCACCCAGAAAACCAGTAATTGTGGTTACTTGCTGCGCATTTGCAAAAAAGCATATCGATAATAATAATAATAGTATTGTACTTTTTTTAAGCATTATATTTTTGGTTTCATTACTATGTATTTTTTACAATCATCGGAATAATTGCTTGTAACTTGTATATAGGCGAAACAAACATTCGCTTATCACCCCAAATTTGGGTAGATGGGCGAAGCTTTGTTTCGCATTATTCATTTCAAATATATAAATATAAAACCATAAATCGTCCAATAGCTATTTAATTATGAATTTAAACACATTTCCTAAAATCAGAAATCTAAAATCAGAAATCAGAAATCTAAAATGAGAAATCTAAAATTACTATCTTTGCGCCGAATTTAATTTCTAATAAAACCCATTTCAATGAAAACGCTTCAAGACTTCAATTTTAAAAACCAAAAAGCAATAATTAGAGTAGATTTTAATGTTCCTCTAGACGAAAATTTCCAAGTTACAGACACCACCAGAATTGAAGCTGCAAAACCAACCATAGACAAAATTATTGCCGATGGCGGAAGCGTAATATTACTATCCCACCTTGGAAGACCAAAGGGAGTTGAAGCTAAATATTCATTGAAACACATCGTGAAAACGGCCTCGAAAATTCTAGGCACTGAAGTGCTTTTCGCTTCGGATTGCGTGGGGGATATTGCTGAATCGGCAGCTAAAAATTTACAACCAGGTCAAGTTTTATTACTTGAAAACCTTCGCTTTTATGCTGAAGAAGAAGCTGGCGACGTAGCATTTGCAAAACAATTGGCTTCTTTAGGCGATATATATGTGAACGACGCTTTTGGAACTGCCCACAGAGCCCACGCCTCAACCACAATTATAGCTCAATTCTTTGAAGGTAAAAAATGCTTTGGCGCGCTACTAACCAAAGAAATTGAGAGTTTGAATAGAGTTTTGAAAAACAGCGAAAAACCAGTAACCGCAGTTCTTGGAGGTTCAAAAGTATCTTCAAAAATTACTGTTATCGAGAATATTTTAGATAAAATAGACCACATGATTATTGGTGGCGGAATGACCTTCACTTTCGTGAAAGCGTTGGGAGGAAAAATTGGTGATTCTATTTGCGAAGACGATAAAATGGAATTGGCTTTAGCCATTTTGAAAATCGCTAAAGAAAAAGGCGTGCAAATTCATATTCCTGTGGATGTGGTTGCCGCAGACGCTTTTTCAAACGACGCAAATACCCAAATCGTCGATGTGAGAGAAATTCCTGACGGATGGCAAGGACTTGACGCGGGACCAAAATCGTTAGAAGCGTTTGGAAAAGTAATTATGGAGTCGAAAACGATCCTTTGGAACGGTCCTTTGGGGGTTTTTGAATTACCGGCTTTCGCCAATGGAACGATAACTTTAGGAAATTATATTGCAGAATCAACTGCAAATGGTGCCTTTTCATTAGTTGGTGGTGGCGATTCTGTTTCGGCAGTGAAGCAATTTGGTTTGGAAGAAAAAATGAGCTACGTTTCTACGGGAGGTGGCGCCATGCTTGAAATGTTGGAAGGAAGAACCTTACCAGGAGTTGCAGCAATATTAGAATAAATAGTAGTTTTAACACTAATTTCAGATTAATTACGTTTATTACTATTAAATTTGCACAATATCTAATGAATTGATATGTAGCATTTTGACATTAATATTTATGAATATACAAAAAATTACACTCCGCTTTTTTCTCTTATTATCCTTAAATACATTTGCTCAAGATCCAACATGGACTTTGAAAAAGGAAACGAAAAACGCTTACCTCGACTCTATAAAATCCACCTTTGTTCAAGATAATATTGCTTCCTGCGTTGATAGTTTGTGGATGAAAGAATTGTCAAATTTGGACTTGTACAACGACCTGTCTGTCGATATTAAAAACATAAACATTGATCAAAAAGTAGATTTTGAATTGCCTACGGAATTATTAAAATCGAGGTTGGCCAAAATGGACGCGAAATCGCCTTTTAATATCGAATACAATCAAGGGCTTGAAAATATCATCAAATCATTTTTGAAAAACAGAAAGAAATCATTTGAAAGATTAATGGCTATTTCAGAGTTTTATTTCCCCATGTTTGAAGAAGCGATGGCGAGACAAAACGTGCCTTTGGAGATAAAATATTTGGCTGTAGTAGAATCGGCATTGAACCCAAAAGCGGTTTCAAGAGTGGGCGCTACAGGTTTGTGGCAATTTATGTTTCAAACAGGAAAACAATACGGATTAAACATTAATACTTATGTTGACGACCGAAGCGATCCACTAAAAGCGAGTGATGCCGCGGCTTTGTACATGTCGAATATGTATAAAATTTTCGGTGATTGGGACTTGGTTTTGGCGTCTTATAATTCGGGCCCAGGGAATGTAGCGAAAGCCATTCGTAGATCGGGAGGGCAGCAAAACTTTTGGAATATTAGAAAGCATTTGCCAAAAGAAACACAAGGATATGTGCCTGCATTTTTAGCGACAATGTACATTTACGAATACCATAAAGAGCACGGAATTGTTCCTAATAGAGCGGCAATTAAGCACTTTGCAACCGACACTATAATGGTAAAAAGAGAAATTACGTTCAAGCAAATTTCCGATTTAATTGACATTCCAGTATCGCAATTGCAATTGCTAAATCCTGCTTATAAAAGAGATGTAGTTCCTTTCATTGAGGGGGAAAATCACTATTTGCGTATGCCAAATGACAAAGTGGCGATTTATACTTCCAATGAGGATAAAATCTATGCTTATGTGAATTATGAAACTAGCAAAAGAGAACGCCCTTACGAAAGCCGTTACGCATCCAAAGTTAATGAAGCTGCTGACGGTCATGAAGTTACTAAAACTAAATTTTATAAAATAAAACGCGGCGATAGCTTAAGCGAAATCGCAGATAAATTTGGAGTTTCTGTATCAGAGCTTAAAAAATGGAATCGAATTAGAGGAACTTACGCTCCACGAGGAAAAATGTTGAAAATTTACAGTTACGATAATGTGGTTGTAAATCCTAAAGACGTTGAGTCGAGTGAAGTTGCTGAGGTTAAAAAAGAACCCGTAGTTGAAGAGGTTAAACCAGTTGTTGCCGAACCTAAATTCAAGGAGGAACAAGTGGTTTCCTATGAAAAGACCACCAAAAAATACAAGGTAAAAAGAGGGGACAATTTAAGTTCTATTGCCAATAAATATGACGTTTCAGTTTCAGACATTAAAGAATGGAACAACCTAAAAAAGAATGGCGTTGCTGCAGGGAAAGTCTTGAAAATCAATACAACTGAAAAGATAGTTTCAAAAGTTAAAAAAGAAATAAAAACCGATAAAAAAGCAGCTGAATCTAAAAATGAAGCGCTTGCCGCAAATGAAAAAGCGACTAAAACTGAAAAGGAAACTCCAGTTGCCGAATCAAAAACTCCGGAATATTATGTAGTTCAAAAAGGAGATAATTTGAGCAACATCGCTAAGAAATATGCTGTTTCGATAGACGATCTTAAAAAGTGGAATAATTTATCAAATGGAAATATTGCGTTGGGATTGAAGCTGAAATTAGCATTTGAAAATGAAAATGACACTTTAAATTCCGATACTGAAGTAGCCTCAAAAACAGAATATAAAACTCAGGAATATGTGGTTGTAAAAGGCGATAACCTTGGAAACATTGCAAAAAAGCACAAGGTTTCTACTGACGATCTTAAATTGTGGAACAACCTTACCGATAATAATATCCAATTGGGAAGTACTTTAATAGTTTCTAAAACGGAAGTTTTGGTGGCTGAGAAAACAGTTAAAAAAGACAAATCGGCTTCTAAAACGAAAGTAAAAGAAGAACATTATTACGTTCAAAAAGGAGATTCACTTTATAAAATCGCCAAAAAATATCCAGGAATAACCGTTTCTGATATTAAAAAATGGAACGGCATTAGCAATGAAAATCTTAAACCGGGAATGAAATTAAAAATTAGCGGTTAATACAATATCTTTACTTAAATTTGGACTTTAATTCATTTATAACAATATGAATAAAGTCCATTTTTTTTTGCTGCTTACAGCTTTGTTTTTCATTTCCTGCAAAAACAAAGGTGACGACGCCAATGAAAAAACTACTGGCGACATCAATACGATTTCTGTTTTAATTGACGACCAACTATGGAAAGGCGAAATCGGGGATACGATTAGAAATAAATTTGCTTCCTCAGTAATTGGACTCCCGCAAGAAGAACCGCAGTTCACCATCAATCAATATCCTATTAAGTTTTTAGAAGGGTATGTTGTAAATAGCCGAAACAGTATTGTTATAAAAAAAGCTGCCGCAAGCGAATTTGAAATTAAGAAAAATGAATTTGCCACACCCCAAAACATTTTCTATATCTCCGGCAGAAACACCTACGAAATTTTAGATGTTATTGACAAACATACCGCTGAAATTATCAAGCTGATGCGGGAAACGGAAATTGTCGAAAACCAAAGAGTTATCGATACTTCGATTATAAAATCGGACCGAATAAAAAAGAAATTTAAAATTGATATCAATATTCCAAAAGGGTACAACAGCGTTTTATCTAGAAAGAAATTCATGTGGTACAAAAAGGAAATTACTGGCGGAAGCACCAGCATTTTGATCTATCAAATACCAATTCAAAACATTGAATCCAGTTATAAATCCAGTTTAATAAAGAATATTATTAGAACCAGAGATTCTATTGGGGCGCTATATATTCATGGCACAGAAAGGTATTCCAAAATGATAACCGAGCAAGCTTATGCGCCGTATTTCATGAAAACAAAATTGGCAAAAAGAACTGCTTTTGAAACCAAAGGAACCTGGGAAATGAAAAACGACTTTATGTCGGGACCGTTCATTAATTACTGTATCAAAGATTATAGAAACCGTAGAATTGTGGTTTTAGAAGGATTTTGTTATGCGCCTTCAATGAAAAAAAGAGACTTAATGTTTGAATTGGAAGCGATCATAAAATCGGTGAAATTCATTAAAAAATAAATTGTTAAAGATGTCAATTAGCTGGAAAACCAAAACTTTCGACGAACTTTCAACGCAAGAATTATATCAAATATTGAGATTAAGATCGGAAGTATTTGTGGTTGAACAAAATTGCGTTTACCAAGATATCGACAACAAAGACCAAAAAGCATTGCATTTATTTGGAATCGTTGAAGGAGAAATAATTGCGCATTCCCGATTGTTTAAACCTGGCGATTATTTTGAATTTTCCTCTATTGGAAGAGTTGTGGTTGCTGAAAAACACCGAGATAAAAATTTCGGGCACGAATTAATTGACCAATCAATCTTAGAAATCAATCGTCGATTCAATGTTCAAAACATCACTATTTCAGCGCAATTGTATTTGAAGAAATTCTATGAATCACATGGATTTGTTGCGACTTCAGAAACGTATTTAGAAGACGATATTCCACACATTGAAATGAAAATCAGGAAGTAAATTCTAGTTTAGAATTTTTTTGTATTCGATTTCATTATTCAAAATTCCAACCGCTTTTTTAATTTCAGAATTGTTTTTGGTGTAATACAAATAAAGCCCTTCTTTGTATTGATAACGCTTGATTATCTCATCGAGAATTAGATTTTTGATCTCCTTCTGATTTTGATTCAGCATATTTTCTTCACTTTTTTGCAAGGCCGAAAGTAATTGTTGGTATTCATTTGCAATTGAAGCGTCTATTTTCTCCTTTTTTGCGGCCGCTAAAGTCTTTTTTAGTGCCAACTCGGTTTCTGTATCAAATGAGAATTTTTCACGCTTTAAAAACGCTTTAAATTCGGCAAAGTCTGCATCAGAAATTACAGGAATAGTCGTTCCTAAATTCGGATTTTTATAATAATACTCGGTAACAAAATTGAAAATACCGTCGTTTTTTACCAATGACTCTGAAATATTGCTCATTTTTGTTTCTTCTAAAACTACATCAGGAAGAATTCCACCGCCATCATAAACGGTTCGTCCTTTCCTAGTTTTGAAGGCATTATAATCGGTCGCAGCAGTACGAATTGCTTTTCCGTCCTTGTCTTTATGAGAATAATCCAATGCCTGAATACATCTTCCAGAAGGAGTATAATATCTAGAAATGGTGATTTTAATTTGCGTTCCGTAACACAAATCAATTGGTCGTTGAACCAATCCTTTTCCAAAACTTCGACTTCCAATAATCACCGCGCGATCTAAATCTTGTAATGCGCCTGATACAATTTCAGATGCCGAAGCGCTTTTTCCGTCCACAATTACCACCAATGGAATTTCAATATCTATAGGCTCTCTCGTGGTTTTGAAAGTAACGTTATTCTTCTCAGTTTTTGATTTTGTAGTAACTATAATTTCATCTTTTGGAACAAATAAATTACAAATGCTAACCGCTTCATTCACTAAACCTCCAGGATTTCCTCTTAAATCTAAAATGATTTTCTCCGCGCCTTCTCTTTTTAATTGTTCTAACGCCTCTTTAACCTGAGTTGAGGCCTTAGCTGTAAATTGGTTAAGCACAATATATCCCGTTTTATCGTCTATTTTTCCAAAGTAGGGAACTGCTTTTACTTCAACTTCTTCTAGAATTAAATGTGCTGTTAGTATTTTGCCTTGGCGAATGAACTTGATGTCTACTTTAGCGTTTTTTCCACCTCTCAACAATTGACTTGCATCTTCTTTATAATCGGCTAAACTGATGTCGCCAATTTCAATAATTTGATCACCGCCTTTAAGTCCAGCTTTATCTGCAGGATAATTTTTGTAGATTTCTTTTACGATTAATTTTTCAGCTTTTCGAGTAATTACCGCTCCAATTCCAGTGTATTCTCCAGTATTATTTATTTTGAATTTTATTACATCTTGTTCATTGAAATAATTCGTGTACGGATCTAATTCCGCCAACATACTTTTGATGGCTTTATCCATTAAATCACCAGGATTTACATTATCGACATAATTACTATTTACCGCTTTGAATAAGGTCGTGAAAATTTCTATTTGCTTGGCAACTTCAAAAAAATCGTCTTTAAAGCTTACGCCAATAAACAGCATTCCGCTTGCCAATACCGGAATTACATATCGTTTTTTAAGGTATTTATACATAGAATTTATTTATTTTATTTCTTTTTGCCACGAATTTTCGAATATCTAAGAAAAAATGGCGCAAAAATTTGTTCATCTTTGATGAAAATTCGAATAAAATCGAAAAATTCGAAAATTCGCGTCAAAATTATTTTTTATTTAATTACATCCAACGGGTTATTTTATTTCTGTTTTTTGTGCTTCCAAAAACTTTTCAAACAACTGAATTGTCTTTTTATTGATTTCCTCAAATGGCAATCTGTCCTTGCTTTGATATAAAAACATAAACGAAAAAGGCGCCGATAAATTATCTAAAAGTAAATGCTTATTGAGGCGATACGTTTCGCGAAGTACTCTTTTAAAATAGTTTCTATCAACCGCTTTTTTAAAATGTTTTTTAGAAACCGAAACACCCATTTTTATTGGAATTCCTTCACCAAAATCACCTTCAATATAAACCAATCGCAACGGATATTTCGACACCGATTTTCCTTTTGAAAAAAGTAAATCAATAGTCGTTTTGCTTTTTAGTTTTTCGGCTTTTGAATAGGTGAAGTTCATTTTTAATTTCTAATTCTGATTTACAAAGGTACGAATGCATTTGAAATAAAAAACCACGGAACGTATCCCGTGGTTTTTGTATTAAAATAACAAATAATTAAAGTGTTTCTTTCAACCAGTTGTAAAATTCCTTTTGCCAAACTTGTGCATTTTGAGGTTTCAAAACCCAGTGGTTTTCCTCTGGGAAATACAAGAATCTACTTTTTATTCCGCGCAATTGTGCCGCTTGAAATGCCTCTTGCGATTGCCCAATAGGAACTCTAAAATCTATTCCACCTTGAATAATCAATATCGGTGCATTCCATTTATCTACGTGGCTTGCAGGATTAAATTCGGTATAAGTTTTTTGAGCCGCTTTGTTGTCTTTTTCCCAATATGCACCACCAAAATCCCAATTGTTAAAGAAAACTTCTTCGGTAGTTCCAAACATACTTTGCGTGTTAAAAACACCATCGTGAGCTATAAAAGTTTTGAATCTGTTGTTGTGAATTCCAGCCAAATAAAACGCAGAATAACCGCCATAACTAGCGCCAACACATCCTAATCTAGCTTTGTCAACATAGCTTTCTTTAGCCACATCGTCAATCGCTGAAAGGTAATCTTTCATTACTTGTCCTCCCCAATCTTTACTAATTTGCTCATTCCATTCCACACCGTGCCCTTGCATTCCTCTTCGGTTTGGTGCCACAACAATGTAACCGTTAGCGGCCATTAATTGGAAATTCCAACGGAAAGAGTAAAATTGTGTCAGCGGAGATTGTGGTCCGCCTTGGCAATACAATAGCGTTGGGTATTTTTTTGAAGCATCAAAATTGGGAGGCAAAATTACCCAAACCAACATTTTTTTACCGTCGGTTGTGGTTACATATCTTCGTTCGGTTTTGCTTAACGCCAATGTGGAGTAGGTTGCTGTATTCACATTTGACAATTGATTCCATACTTTTTTCTTCAAATCATACGAGTACAATTCGGCAGCGTGGTTCATATCTGATCTGGTAACGAAGAATTTATCGCCTACAATTCCTACCAATCCTGAAACGTCAAAATCACCATTGGTAACTTGAACAACTTGAGGCATTTTTTTGGTTAAACCTGGAAAATCAACAACAAATAATTGAATTGTTCCATCAACCGGAGCTTGGAAATAAACTTTCTTTCCGTCTTTACTCCAAATAAAACTTTCTACACTTCCGTCCCAATTTGCCGTAAGGTTAATAGTTGTTCCTTTAAAACTAACTAGAATATCGTTTTTATCGGCTTCATAACCGTCGCGTTTCATTTGCAACCAAGTTAAATTTCCCGTTGGAGAAAATGTTGGAGCGGTATCATAACCTAAATTACCTTCTGTTCTGTTTTCAGTAATTCCAGTTTCAATGTGGTATTCGTAAATATCTGTATTCGTAGAAATCGCATAAGCTGTTCCTGCTTTTTTCTTGCACACGTATAAAATACTTTTGCTGTCTGGTGACCAAATATAATCTTCATCACCACCAAATGGTTTTTGAGGAGAATCGAAATTTTCGCCTTTCATAATGTCAATTCCAACCGATTTTTCATCGTTTGATTTATAAAAAACGTGATTGAATTTTCCTTCATTCCAAGTGTCCCAATGGCGGTAATCCAACCCATTATAGATTTGAGCATTGGATTTATCCAAATTAGGATAAAAATCTTTTCCGTGAACTTTGTCGATTTTTACTTCTTCGTTGTAAACCGTAAATTTTCCATCTGGAGATACATTTTTATCAGCCAATAAAGATTTGTAATCGGAAATTTCAACAGCATTTCCGCCATTTACAGGAACAGAATAATACTTAGAATTCGATTTATTTTCTTCAACTGAAGGCGTTGAAACTTTATAAATAATATTTTTCTCGTCTTTAGAAATTCCTAATGGAGAAATTCTACCCAATTTCCAAAGTAATTCTGGCGACATTACATTTTGAGCTACAACCGCATTTACACTCATAGTAATTAAAGTTAAAATCAGTAATTTTTTCATAGTTATAATTATTTTTCAAGGTTTAAAAGTACTCAATTTTTCTAATATATTTATTTTCTGACTATCAAAAAGTAGGGTTTAGCGATTAACATTATATTTATTTGCCAAGATTAATTACATTTGAAATAAAAAAACATGCAGCTCAGTTATTGGGAAATAAAAAATTGGTTTACCAATGTTGATTATACCGTTGTAGGAAGCGGCATTGTTGGGCTTCACGCCGCATTACGACTTCGAGAGCGATTCCCAAATAGTAAAATAATTGTGCTTGAAAAAGGCGTTTTACCTCAAGGAGCAAGTACTAAAAATGCTGGTTTTGCCTGTTTTGGAAGCTTGTCTGAAATTATTGACGACCTAAAATCCCATTCGGAAGAAGAAGTAATTAATTTGATTCAAAAACGCTGGGAAGGCTTAAAATTATTAAGAAAACGCGTAGGTGATAAAAAATTAGATTTCAAGCCTTTTGGCGGATACGAGTTGTTTTTAAAAGAACACGAATCGGATTATTTGGAATGTATCAATAAACTTCCTTTCATCAATGAAATTTTGCAACCCCTATTTAAAGCGGATGTTTATTCTAAAGAAATAGATCGCTTTGGGTTCAACGGAATATTTGAAAGTGTAATTTTCAATCCATTTGAGGGCCAAATTGACACCGGAAATATGATGCAAGAATTATTAAAACAAGCTGCTGCAAATGACATCTTGATTTTGAACCAACAAAAAGTGACTTCATTTAATGACAATGGAACCAATGTTGAGGTGGCGCTTGGAGATTTTTCATTCAAAACAAAAAAGCTGTTATTTGCCACCAATGGATTCGCTTCAGAACTAACCAAAGGCGAAGTTAATCCAGCGAGAGCTCAGGTTTTAATAACTCAGCCAATACCCAATTTACACCTAAAAGGAACCTTTCATTTTGACAAAGGCTATTATTATTTTAGAAATATTGGCGATAGAATTCTATTTGGCGGCGGCCGAAACTTGGATTTTCAAGGCGAAGCAACCGATGAATTTGGTGAAACGCAATTAATTCAAAACCATTTGGAAATGGTATTAAAAGAAGTAATTTTACCAAATCAAGAAGTTAAAATTGATCATCGTTGGAGCGGAATTATGGGACTTGGCGCTTCAAAAAATCCAATAGTTGAAGCCATTTCCAACAATGTATTTTGCGGCGTTCGATTGGGCGGAATGGGAGTTGCAATTGGCAGTTTAATAGGCACAGAATTGGCCGATTTAATATAATTTATATGTGGAAAAAATTTGTCCGAATCGCATTTAGGGTTTTTCTTTGGTTTTTAGGAATATCAATTGGTATAGTGGTGCTATTCAAATTTGTTCCTGTTCCATTCACACCTTTAATGGTTACAAGAGCAATTGAAATGAAATTTGATGGAAAAGAAATGGTTTGCAACCACGACTGGGTTCCTATTGAAGACATTTCAAAAAACCTACAAAAAGCAGTAATTGCAAGTGAAGACGGTACCTTTTTAACACACCATGGTTTTGATTTTATTGCAATGAAATTGGCACTCAAAAACAACCAAAAAGGGAAAAAGATAAAAGGTGGAAGCACCATTTCACAACAAACCGCTAAAAACGTATTTCTTTGGCAAGGCAGAAGTTACATTCGTAAAGGGTTTGAGGCCTATTTCACCGTTTTAATTGAATTAATTTGGGGCAAAGAAAGGATTATGGAGGTTTATTTAAATTCAATTGAAATGGGCGACGGAATTTATGGAGCACAAGCCGCAACGGAATATTGGTACCGCAAAGGCGCATCTAGTCTTACTCCAAGAGAAGCTGCCGGAATTGCCGCGATTTTGCCCAACCCAAGAAAATACAAAGCCACCAATTCCACGGTTTATATCAACAAACGTAAAGGAAGAATTGTTAAGGCAATGCGGTATGTGGGAAAAATAGAATATTAAAAGGAGCTCAATTTTCTTTAAATATTAAAATTTATTCCTAATACAATATTCCTTCCAATATTTGGAATACCATCATTTTTTAATCTTGACAAATGGGCAACATAGCTTTTGTTAAACAGATTGTTTCCATTGATAATAAAGTTAAAATGGGTTTTCCCAATATTAATTTGCCCTCCAAATCCTAAATTAACCAAGGTATAACCCTCCGAATAAGTTTCAAAACCACTAACTTTCTTTTGATCGAATGTATTGGAAACGTTCAATGTTGCAAACCCGTCTTTAAGCCAATTTTTGACATTGAATTCAGCTCGCAAGCTATTATTCCAATTGTTTGCAGGAATAAGCGGTAAAAAATCTCCATTTTGTTTTTCACCTGTTACCGTTTCAAAATTACTCTCAAAATGCAGCCAATCTAGCGGATGTGGATGAAAATGAAGACCAAATTCTCCACCATATAACTTGGCATCGGTTTGATAATAATTAAACACATCATAACCTGCAATTATAATCGGGGAAGGATTTAAATAAATATAATTATTGATTTTATTATAGAATCCGTTGGCAAAAAACTCAAAATGGCTGTTTTGATATTCTAAATTTAAATCCGTTTGAATGTTTTGTTCAGTGGATAAATTGCTATTTCCTATTTCATAGCGATTGGCGCCTTCATGAACCCCATTTGAAGTTAATTCTGCTAAATTTGGCGCTCTGAAACCGGAAGCTACATTAACTCTCAACGTAAATTTTTTAGTTAAATCAGTTTTGTAACCTAGCGATCCATTAAAGCTATTATAGTTTTTAGCAACCGCCCCAAAGGAACCTTCTTCACCCAAAATGCCATAGCTTTCGGTGTTTATATTTCTATTGTCGAAACGAATTCCCGCTTGGAACACACTTGAATTCCATTCGTAATTTGCCGTTCCAAACACCCCTAAATCATTGGTTTTAGCATTAGGGATCAAGTATTCAATTCCAGAATTTACGTTATTTTGCGCCATTCCCTGAAACCCAAAAATGGATTCTAAATTTCCCATTTTCGGCAAATGGTATTTCAAATCATAATTTAAAGTATTCAATCTCATTTTCAAATTTGCAACAGCGCTATTCTCAAATTCACTGCGGTTATTGGAAATAAATCCCATATCAATATCTATTTTAGAGGTATTGAAAAACAAGGTAGAATTTAAGCTTAAAAGATGATTGGCAACCGCTTGTTTTGGAAACTGGGTCGTGGAACTCGAGGTTTGTTCTGCAATTCCATTTTCAGGAATTCCTAAATCCAGTTTGTTAAAATTATATCGTAAAACGGATGAAAATATGGAGTTGCTATAACCAACACCTGTTTTTAAATCACTTTCATTAAATCTTGTATTTGTCACCCGATTTCCATCAGCAATTTTATAGTCGGAATGAACGTTATAGCTCCCTCGAACTAAAAATTTCCAATTTTCGGATGACTTTTTTAAACCTAAACTAGTGTTACTTCCTAAGGTGTTTGAGAATAATTTTTGACTAAAATCTCCTTCAAATGTGTTTGATTTTGCAAACTTTTCTGGGTTAAAATACAGCACCCCGCCCAAGGCATCTGAGCCATAAAGTAAAGACGCTGGGCCTTTAATAATTTCAACACTTTCCACTCCAGCATCGTTTAATCCTAATCCGTGTTCGTCTCCAAATTGCTGATTTTCAAGACGAACGCCTTGAGAATAAACCAAAACTCGATTACCACTTAACCCTCTAATTACTGGCTTACCAATGGAAGTCCCTGTTGAAATTTGAGAAATTCCTGGAATTGTTGCTAAACCTTCAATTAAGGTAACCGCCCCTTTTTGTTGTAACGATTTCATGCTTTCGTGTTCCACTTTCATCACATTTTGAGACTGTAATTTATGAAATGAAGTGGCCACAATTACCTCGTCCATTTGAAACAAAGTGGGTTCTAAAACGATGTCCAAGTTATTCTCCCCGTTTTGAACCAAAAACGTTTTATTTTGAGATGCAAAACCGAGTAATGTATAGGTAATTTTTATAGTTCCATTGGGAATACTATTAATCGAGTACGTTCCATTTTCATCTGTTTCTGAACTTTTATGTAGTTCTGAAACGAATATATTCACCCCTTTTATTGGGTTATTGTCTTTATCTGTAATTTTTCCTGATATTTTATTTTGCGCATTTACAAATGCTGAAAAACCTATGAAAAGGGCAATTAGTATCTTCTTCATTTTATGTTTTTTATGTTGAAATTTTAGTTTAAATCAGCCACTTTAACTGATTTATCAATTTTTAAACATTAAAAACAGGCGGTCCTCGAAGAAGATTGGAATTTTTATCAAAGGCTATGACAACGTCAGAATAGTAAAAACTACGCTGCGTTTTAAACGATATTTTTTGTGGGTTAAATTCAAAAGCAGAAAATGGTACTGCCGAACTGAAAGCAAATTCACACACAAAACAGTGTTCCAATGAATGGTGTTGGTGCGTGATTTGGTGTTTCGATGAACTTTTATGGCTACATTCTGCCTCTGCTTTTTCTTTAATAAAGTGAGCATACGAATCGTGTGATTGAAACAATATTGAAAACAATATCGCAATCACTAAAGAAAAATTAATAAGTATTTTATTCTTTTTCAACCTTCGTATTTTATTTATTCAATGGGTGCAAAACGGGTTATTACACCAAATGATTTGCTACTAAATATTCTGCAATTTGAACCGTATTTGTTGCGGCTCCTTTTCTTAAATTATCAGCTACAATCCACATGTTTAAAGTGTTTTCTTGACTTTCGTCACGACGAATTCTACCTACAAAAACTTCGTCTTTACCTTCCGCATAAATAGGCATTGGATAACTAAAATTGTCAGTGCTATCTTGAACCACAACTCCAGCTGTGTTTTCTAAAATAGAACGCACTTCCTTAATGTCGAAATCGTGAGAAAATTCCACATTTACTGCTTCACTATGTCCCCCAACAATAGGCACACGAACTGCTGTTGCGGTTACGTTTATTGAGTTATCGCTTAATATTTTTTTAGTTTCACGAACCAATTTCATTTCTTCTTTTGTGTACCCGTTGTCTTCAAAACTGTCACATTGAGGAATTGCATTTCGGTGAATTGGGTATTTGTAAGCCATTTCACCTTGAACTCCAGAATATTCATTTTCCAATTGCTGAACCGCTTTAACGCCAGTTCCAGTAATCGATTGATAAGTTGAAACGATAACGCGTTTCACGTTGTATTTTTTATGTAATGGGGCCAAAACAAGCACCATTTGGATTGTTGAGCAATTTGGATTTGCAATAATTTTATCCTCTTTTGTTAACTCTGAAGCATTTATTTCAGGCACAATTAATTTTTTTGTAGCGTCCATTCTCCACGCCGAAGAATTGTCGATTACCGTTGTTCCTGCTGCAGCAAATTTTGGAGCCCACTCTAAAGAAGTATCGCCACCCGCAGAAAACAAGGCGATATCTGCCTTCATATCAACCGCAGTTTGCATGCCAACAACCTTGTAGAATTTTCCTTTGAATTCCACTTCTTTTCCAATAGATTTTTCAGAAGCAACTGGAATTAATTCAGTCACAGGGAAATTTCTTTCGGCTAAAACTTTTAGCATAATTTCTCCAACCATTCCTGTAGCGCCAACAACTGCAATTCTCATATTTTTTTAATTTTAATTAATTTGCTTTGCAAAAGTACATAATCTTCATTTCAAAATAACAAGCTTAACAAAAATCCAACAATTGTTATGGATATAACAAAAAAGAACCACGCTCAAGGCGTGGTTTAAATTAGAATATATAATGTAGCGGTATTATTTTTTTAATAAATCTCGAATTTCTGTTAGTAATTCTTCTTGAGTTGGACCTTTCTTTTCTTGATCGTCGTCAATTCCGTTTTTCTTTTTATAAACATTTACAGCTTTTACCACCAAAAACAATACGAATGAAACGATTATAAAATTAATTAACGACGAAATAAAAACTCCATATTTCACTCCTCCAAAAGCCACCAATTGATCAATTTCCGTAATTTTTGCTGCTTCTAATGCAGGTTTTAAAATAAGTGGCGTAATCACATCGTCAATTAAAGAACTGATGATTTTTCCAAATGCTGCTCCAATTACAACCCCTATTGCCAATTCAATCACGTTGCCTTTCATCGCAAAGGCCTTAAATTCAGATATCATTTTCATAAAAATGGTTTTTAATTATTCTCTATAAAAAACACGTTTTACCCTTTGGGAAATGCTGGTTAGAATTTCATATGAAATCGTTCCTAATTTTTCAGCAATGAAACTCACCGTTGGGTTTTCACCAAATAAAACAACTTCATCGCCTTCACGACAATCAATTTCGGAAACATCGGCCATCAACATATCCATACAAATACTTCCTACAATTGTAGCTTTTTGACCGTTAATAGTTACAAATCCCACTCCATTTCCCCAATGTCTAGAAATTCCGTCGGCATAACCAATAGGAATTGTAGCTATAGTAGTTTCTTTCTGAGCTATAAATCGTCTGCCGTAGCCCACGCTTTCTCCCTCTTTTAAAATTCTTATCTGAGAAATTATGGATTTTAATGTCCCCACGTTTTCTAAAAACCGTTGTTCTTGAGGGTCATTTGAAACGCCATACAATCCAATTCCAAGGCGAACCATATCCAATTGTGCTTCTGGGAAATTACTAATTCCCGAAGTATTTAATAAATGACGAATCGGTGTTATATTTAATTCAGATATAATTTTTGAAGATAATTTTTCAAATAATTGAATTTGGTAAAGAGCAAAATCTCTATTATCCATAGAATCGCTGGTTGCCATATGCGACAAAATACTTTTCACTTTTACTGATTTATTATCTTTCAAAATTGAAATTAGCGCCTCAATATTATCTTCTTCAAATCCCAATCGGTGCATTCCGGTATCCAATTTTATATGAATTGGATAATTTTCCAAATGATTGTTTTTTGCTATTTGTAAAAAGGAACTCAATCCTTTCAAACTATAAATTTCAGGTTCTAAATGGTGTTGAATAATTGCTGAAAAACTAGTGCTTTCTGGATTTAAGACCATAATTGGCAACTTAATTCCTGCATTTTTCAAAGTAATTCCTTCATCGGCGAAAGCCACTCCTAAATAATCTACATGGTGGTGTTCTAATAATTTTGCAATTTCAAACCCTCCATTTCCATAGCCAAAAGCCTTAACCATCACCATAATTTTGGTAGCAGGTTCCAACTTAGATTTGTAATAATTTAAGTTGTGACTAATAGCGTTTAGATTGATTTCAAGTACTGTTTCGTGTGTTTTTTCTTCCAATAAATGCACGATTTTTTCAAATTCAAATACTCTTGCACCTTTAATTAAGATGGTTTCACTGCCAAAATTAAGCGAATTAAAATCGGCAATAAAAGCTTCGGTATTTTTATAAGTAATGCAGTTTACAAACTTGTTTTTATACTCGGATATAGTTTCTCCAATACCAATCACACGATTGATTTTATTGGAAACTATTAACTCTGAAACTTTAGAATACAAATCGTCATTTGACAAACCACTTTGAAATATATCAGATAGAATTATCGTTTTATTGACATGTTGTTTTTGACTTTCAAGAAAATCCAAAGCAATTTTTAACGATTGAAAATCAGAACTATAACTATCGTCAATAAGCGTGCAATTATGAATTCCAGTTTTTACTTTCAATCTCATTTCCACCGGATAAAGCAATTCCAAACGGCTTTGAATCACCGAAGTATCGTATTTTAAATACAATAAAACCATCAGGCAGTGAATGGCATTTTCTATTGAAGCATTGTCTTTAAATGGAATGGTAATTTCGAATTTTTTCCCTGAAAAATTGACTTCAAGAATCGTTTTATCGGAAAGTGATTTTTGCGAAATAAATACATCAGCAGTTGAATCGTGGAAAGACCAAGAGAAGGTTTTCAAATTGGAATTTAAAAACGCGTCAACCAATTTGTCTTTTTTATAAATTAAGATTTCAGCATTTGCAAAAAGCCCAACTTTCTCTTTAATTTTTTGTTCAAAATTGGCAAATCCTTCGTCATGAGCCGAACCTAAATTAGTTAAAATCCCAATTGTAGGTCTGATAATTTGCTCCAGCTTACTCATTTCGTTGGTGGTAGAAATTCCAGCTTCAAATATTCCAAGGTTGTGATTTTCATTTATTGAAATAATTGACAACGGAACACCCACTTGAGAATTATAACTTTTCGGACTTCTAATAATTGAAAAATCGGGGCTCAAAAGAAAATTCAGCCATTCTTTTACAATCGTTTTTCCGTTACTTCCTGTGATTCCAATTATTGGGAAATGGTATAAATTTCGGTAATAACCAGCAAATTTTTGAAGCGCGTCAAGGGTGTTTTCCACCACAAGAAAATTCGCTTTTCCGTTTAAATTATCCGGAATTGAGTTGACTACAAAATTTTGAACTCCTTTTTGAATTAATTCTGCAATGTAATTATGTCCGTTATTATTGGGTCCAACCAATGCAAAAAATAAAGTCCCAACGCCATTTTGCATCGATCTGCTGTCTATTGAAATATGAGAAATTTCGATAGTGTTTGAAGATCCAAACCAATTGGCATTCAAAATTTGGGCTATATTTTCAGAGTTTAAACTCAAGTCTAAATTATTTATTTTTTGGTTTTTTAGCCGCTTTTGCGCTTTCTTGATTTTCTTTCATCGCATAAAAATAGGCAGCACGACTTAGCGGTTCGTATTCTTCGGTTTCCCCTAGTAAAACTAAATTGTCACCATCGGCTTTTCTAAAACTATAATTGGCCAGATTTCCTGTTCTTGTGCATACGGCGTGCACTTTGGTAACATATTCCGCGGTTGCCATAAGCGCAGGCATTGGGCCGAAAGGGTTTCCTTTAAAATCCATATCCAGTCCAGCAACAATTACTCGAATTCCTTGGTTTGCCAAATCATTACAGATTTTTACAATTTCATCGTCAAAAAATTGCGCCTCGTCAATTCCAATCACATCACATCCTTGAGCCAATATTGCAATATTTGCAGCAGCAGGAACCGGAGTAGAACGAATTTCATTGGCATCGTGAGAAACGACCATTTCATTGTGATAGCGAGTATCTACTGAAGGCTTGAAAATTTCTACTTTTTGCTTTGCAAATTGCGCTCTTTTCAATCTACGAATTAGCTCTTCTGTTTTACCGGAAAACATTGATCCGCAGATGACTTCGATCCAACCAAATTGTTCTTTATGATTTACTGTATTTTCGAGAAACATTTTTTTACTTTTCTTGCTCTTAAAATGAATAGTTTTTATTACTTTGTAACGCTAACGAATCGATATGAAAATTTTATACTTTTACGTCGATTCAAATGTAGAAAATTTTTATCAAAGGTTACTTCTTCCTTTGCGTAAATAATAGATTAAAGAAGACATTTTAAACTGAAACAACCTCACACAAAATAATACTATTGTTATGAAAAAAAAGTTGGAAGCTGATTTAATCAGTATAGCACACCGAATTTTAAAGCTAAAAAACAAAGAAGATCTTGCGCAATTGCATTTAGAAACTCAAAAACTATATGAAAAATTGTCGGTTTTGAAATTTGTTGAAGAGAACTTTTCGGATGTAAAACCAACTATTGGAAATTCTAACATTCAAGAATTAGTCAACGACGCACTAGAAAATGAACAAGAAGTTGAAGAAGTAGAAGTTGCCGTTGCTCCTGAAGAAATCGAAATCCAACCAGAATTAGTTGAAGAAATCGAGGAAGAAGTTGAAGAAGATGATTTTTCTGATGAAGAAGAGGAAGAAACGGAAGATGAAATGGAGGAGGAAGAAGATGAAGAATTTGACGAAGAAGAATCTGAAGAGGATTCCGAGGAAGAAGAGGAAACTGAAGAGGAAGAATTTGACGAAGAAGAATCTGAAGAAAACGAAGAAGAGTCTGAGGAGGAAGAAGGAGAATTCGAGCCTCACTTTGAGCTTTTCAATGTGGAAGAAGTTGAAGATAAAAAACCAAAAACCGAGGCAAAACAAATTTCATTTGAAGATTTATTAGGTTCTAGTTCTGAGCCAGTTTTTGAACGTGTTTTTGATCCAATTCAAGAAGAAGTTGAGGAAGAATCGGCAGAAGAAGAAGAAACAGAAGCTGAAGAAACTGTATTTTCTCCAGTTTTTGAAATGGAAGCTTCAGAAGAAATTGAAGAGGTAGAAAAAGAGATTCCCAACTTTGAATTTGATAAAGAAATAAGCATCAACGAAGCTTTTGCAAAAACAATAACCTTCGGATTGAACGACAGAATTGCATTTGAAAAACAATTATTTGCTGGAAGCAGTGAAGATTTAAACCGCGTAGTTTCTCAGTTGAGCACTTTTGATACTTTTGAAGAAGCCCAAAACTTCATTGAAGACATGGTTAAACCCGATTACGATAATTGGGAAGGAAAAGAAGAATATGTAACTCGATTTATGGAAATAGTAGAGAAGAAATTCGCTTAATTCCCATTTAAATTTACCAATACCGTTTGAATTTAATTTATTTTTATGTCAAAATTATATATCGTTCCCACGCCTATTGGAAATTTGGAAGACATGACTTTTCGTGCCATTCGAGTGCTTAAAGAAGTCGATTTAATTTTGGCTGAAGATACCCGAACCAGTGGAAAATTGTTGAAGCATTTCGAAATTGGTACCCACATGCACAGCCACCACATGCACAACGAGCACAAAACAATTGAGAATTTAATTTCAAGATTGAAAGCGGGCGATACAATGGCATTGATTTCAGACGCAGGAACACCAGCAATTTCAGACCCCGGATTTTTATTAACACGTGCTTGTGTTGAACATGGAATTGCGGTTGAATGTTTGCCTGGCGCAACTGCATTTGTACCCGCATTAGTCAACAGCGGATTACCCAATGACAAATTCGTTTTTGAAGGATTTTTACCTGACAAAAAAGGAAAACAAACCCGATATTTGGCTTTAGCCGAAGAAACGCGCACGATGATTTTATACGTTTCGCCTCATAAATTAGTCAAAACCTTAACGGAATTCATTACGTATTTTGGCGAAGACCGACCTATTTGCGTTTCTCGAGAATTGTCGAAATTGCATGAAGAAAATGTTCGTGGAACCGTTCGAGAAGTCCTCACTCACTTTGAAAACAAACCTCCAAAAGGGGAAATTGTAGTAATTGTAGGAGGAAAATCAACGAAGTAAATTAGATAGTAAACCCATTCAAAATCACACTATGCGCTGGAAAGTAAAATCAAAACCCGATCCTCAAAAAGTTACCGAACTTGCCAATGCCCTTAATATTGAAGATTATGTGGCCAATCTTTTGGTGCAACGCGGTATTGAAACTTTTGATGAGGCGAAAGATTTTTTCCGACCTAGCTTGGACCATTTGCACGATTCGTATCTGATGAAAGACATGGATAAAGCGGTTGCAAGAATTGAATTGGCTATAGCCAAACAAGAAAAAATTCTCGTTTTTGGTGATTATGATGTTGATGGAACGACCGCAGTTTCATTGGTATCCTCCTATTTAAAATCCTATTATTCCGATGTAGCTACTTATATTCCAGATCGTTATGATGAAGGTTACGGAATTTCTTTTAAGGGAATTGACTACGCCGACGACAATGATTTTTCATTAATAATTGCACTAGATTGCGGAATAAAATCGATAGATCATGTGGCTTATGCCAAAGAGCGAAACATCGATTTTATCATTTGCGATCACCACCGACCAGGAGAATTCCTGCCAGATGCAGTAGCCGTTTTAGACCCAAAAAGAGACGATTGTAATTATCCTTATGACGAATTGTGTGGGTGTGGAATTGGCTTCAAATTGATTCAAGCGTTAGGGAAAAACAGAAATCAAACTATCGAAAATTTAACGGAATACCTTGATTTAGTTGCCACCGCAATTGCTGCCGATATCGTTCCAATGACAGGAGAAAATCGGGTGCTAGCGTATTTTGGACTGCAGGTAATTAACTCCAATCCAAGGCCAGGAATAAAAGCGCTTACCTATCAAATAAAAAAGCAAGTGCTTGATATTACGGATGTTGTATTTATCATCGCGCCTAGAATTAATGCTGCCGGGAGAATCAAACACGGAAATCATGCAGTAGAATTATTATCAGAATTTGATTTTGAGCAAGCCCAACAATTTGCTTTAGAAATAGAAAAAAACAACACTGACCGAAAGGAATTAGACAAACAAATTACCATTGAAGCGCTTTCGCAAATAGAACAAAATAACGAAATCGAGGGTTTTACCACTGTCGTTTATCAAGAAAATTGGCATAAAGGAGTTATAGGAATTGTGGCGTCTAGATTGATGGAAACCTATTATCGACCAACATTGGTTTTCACCAAAAGCGGAGATAAATTAGCCGCATCGGCGCGTTCTGTAAAAGGATTCGATGTTTATAACGCCTTGGAAGCGTGTGCGGAACATTTGGAACAATTTGGCGGACACATGTATGCGGCGGGATTGACATTAAAAGAAGAAAATTACGCGGCTTTCAAACAAGCATTTGAAAAAGTGGTTTCAGAAACCATTGATCCAGAACTTTTATTACCTGAAATTTCGATCGATTTAGAAATTGATTTTCCACAAATTACTCCAAAATTTCTTCGAATTATCAATCAATTTGAACCTTTTGGACCTTTGAATATGACACCTATTTTTATTTCAAAAAACATTTATGACACTGGTTTTCCAAAATTAATGGGCGCCGATCAATCGCACTTAAAACTATTTGTAAAGCAAAATAATTCTCAGGGAATTGCCTCAATTGGTTTCGGAATGGGAAATAAATTAAATTTAGTTGCCAATAAAAAGCCTTTCGATGCAGCTTATTGCATAGATGAAAACGAGTGGAACGGCACCGTTTCAATTCAATTACGATTGAGAGATATTAAAAACAACGAATCATAAATGGCAAAAAATGATCCTTATGCAGCGTTGAGAATAAGAGAATTCAATATTTTCTTGTTGCTTCGTTTTATTATGGTTTTTTCCTGGTCCATGCAATTTATTGTAATTGAGTGGGAAGTTTATAGTTTGACTAAAAGCGCTCTTTCACTTGGAATTGTAGGTTTAATGGAAGTGGTTCCCGCTATTTTTATGGCTTTATTTGCTGGTCATTTTGTCGATCAGAATGAAAAAAAGGGCTTGCTATTGAAATGCATAATTGGATTTTTAATTATTAGTTTAGGTTTGTTTTTATTGACTTGGGAACCATTTAGAGGTAATTTATCGGGCAAAACAATTTTATATTCAATTTACTTTTTAGTGTTTCTTGGCGGAATTGTTCGAGCATTTTTAGGGCCTACTATTTTCTCGTTACTATCTTTAATAGTTCCAAAAAATCTGTATCCAAATGCCGCAACTTGGAGCAGCTCGGTATGGCAAATAAGTTCCGTTTTAGGTCCCGCAGTTGCTGGATTTTCTATAACTATAATTGGCGTTCACGGATCGATGTTATTTGTTTTAGCGTGTTCCTTTTTGGCATTAATTATATTAAGTCAAATTAGCAAAAAGCCCATTTTAAATCCAAAAATTGGCGAACCCATAATGCAAAGTCTGAAAGAAGGAGTAAAATTTGTTTATAATAACAAAACTCTTTTAGGCGCAATTTCATTAGATATGGTTGCCGTATTATTTGGTGGCGCAGTAGCATTATTGCCTATTTACGCACAAGATATTTTGAAAGTCGGTCCCGAAGGATTTGGCGTTTTACGTGCCGCCCCAGCATTAGGAGCCTTTATTACGATGTTTATTTCTGCTTATGTACCTTTGAATAAAAACGCTGGTATGAAGTTGTTATTTTCCATTTTTGCCTTTGGAATATGTATTATCGTTTTTGGAATTTCAACGTTATTTTGGTTATCTGTGATAGCATTGTTTTTAAGCGGTGTCGTGGATGGAATTTCTGTTGTAATTAGACAAACTATCTTACAACTGAAAACTCCCGATCACATGCGAGGACGAGTTTCGGCCGTGAATTCAATTTTTGTGGGTTCTTCAAATGAACTCGGTGCCTTTGAAAGCGGATTGACAGCAAAGCTAATGGGAACAGTAACTTCGGTAGTTTTTGGCGGAACAATGACGTTAATTATTGTAGTTTTTACAGGTTTTGCTTCCCCATCATTTAGAAAATTAGACTTGCAAAAAGACATCGATGAAAACGACGAGCAGTAATTGGAATTTTCGAGCTTTAAAATCAAAAACAGTTGCGCTTTTTAAACAAGGTTTAACACCAATTCAATTAACGCAATGCATTCTCGTTTCGGCATTAATCTCAATTATTCCAATTCTTGGAGTAAGTACTTTTTTGTTAACGGTTCTTTCAATAAAAAGAAAGCTGAATTTACCAATTATGATTGCCATAAGCTACATTATGTGGCCCATTCAATTGTTAATGATTATTCCTTTTATAAATATTGGAGAATTTATTTTTTCAATTCCTCAATCCAATCATTCGGCTCAGGAAATTATTGCTTCTTTTCAGGAGAGTTTTTTTGGGACACTTTCCCGCCTTTCCTTTGAACTGCTTTGTGGTTTTGGAGGATGGTTATTAACGGCAGTTCCTTTTTTTACTTTAGTTTATTTTGTTTCTATTACTATTTTCAAACTAATCTCGAATGATAAAAACAAAGAATAATCTATTCTTTATGCACATCTTTAAATTTCAACATGTCAAATAATCGTTGTTCTTTTTCGTTATCAAAACCACAATTAGATTTAAATTCTTTTGGATTTTCATAGGTTCCAAATAGCATATCCCACCAAACAATATCACCATAGTTATTGGTGTGCTTGTCATATTCATGATGAATTCTGTGCATTTCAGGTCTTTGAAATATATATCCAATCCACTGAGGCGTTTTTACATTAGTGTGATAAAAAAACTCCCCTAGTGCTGTAAAAAGGGTATAAATTCCCCCGGCTTCTAGACTTAACCCTAAAGTAGAATAGACAAGAATACTTCCAATTATGGAATTTACAGTCATTTCCAAAGGGTGTTTGTAAAATGATGTAATTACTTCTAATCTTTGTGGACTATGATGAATTTGATGAAAATGAGTCCATAAATAATCGATTTTATGTCTCCATCTGTGCCACCAATAGAAAATAAAAGTTGCTATAAAGTAGGCAATAAACCCTCCAAAAAAAGGACTTACATTTTCTGACAAATGAAATACCGAGTATTGTGAAAACCATTTTTCCCAAGTAAAACCAGCAAGGGTTACAATCCCAAGTTGAATAAAATTTACAGCCAAAACTCTTACTGTCCATGTAGGAACATCTGGTAATTTCCATCCTGGATTTAATCGTTCATACAAAAAGCAAAATCCAAATACAGAAAAAATAATTATTAAAGTCATAGTTTATTTGGTTTCAAATTTCTTAATCTCAAAATTTTCTCCATCGAAAACGCCGTAGGTAAAATAGCCAATCCAATCTCCTAAATTCACATATTCGGAGTTTTCACCAACGTTAATTTTCATAGGTAAATGACGATGGCCAAAAACTAAATAATTGTAGTGTTTTGTTTCTAATTTTCTTTTGGAATAAAGCACCAACCATTCGTTTTCTTCACCCAAAAATTTCACGTCTTCATCGCCAGAAATCAGCTTGTTTTTTACAGATAAATACTGACCTAATTTCACGCCAAGATCAGGATGAAGCCATCGGAATAGGGTTTTTGAGAAGGAATTGGTAAAAACACGTTTCATTCTTTTATAGCCTTTATCGCCAGGTCCTTTTCCGTCGCCATGGCCAATTAGGAAAGTTTTATTGTTAAAAGTAAATTCTTTATTATCGCGGTAAACAGGGATGTTAAGCTCTTTTTCAAAGTAATCACTCATCCATAAATCATGGTTTCCAACAAAGAAATAGATTGGGATTCCGCTGTCGCGAATTTCGGCAAGTTTACCCAAAACTCGAACAAACCCTTTAGGAACAACGGTTTTGTATTCAAACCAAAAATCGAATAAATCTCCTAATAAAAATAAAGCTTCCGCATCCACTTTAATTTCGTCAAGCCAGGCTACAAATTTTTGTTCTCTAGGAAAACTCAATTCCGCAGTTGGCGCACCAAAATGTTGGTCGGATGCAAAGTAGATTTTTTTATTTGAAGATAGTTGCATGTTGGTTATTTGAAATCAAAGATATAAAATGCTAAACAAATAGGGATATTTTTATTTCAATTCATAAACATTGTTATCTTTTTTCACGTCGGCCATAAAGCCACTCGCGTCAATTGTGATTTTTTTTATGTTGGCTTTACTAGTTGGAATTTTAAATTGATAGTTTGGATTTCCCCAAGCCCAATCGTTCAAATTCGTTCTTTTCATCGCAGTCCCGTCGCTTCGGGATGGATTGTCTTTTACAAAACTCATCATTCGTAAAGGCACATAAAATGTTTCTTTATTTCCACCTATATATTCCACTTCTAAGTCTATTGGCATTGGCATTCTACCTATTCTTTCCAAGTTAATTACAGTAGCATCACCCTCTTCAATAACTGATTTTATTCCGTAATCAATCGTATTTGTTGTAAGCGTCCAATCGGTCAAATACCAATCCAATTCTGCTCCCGAAACTCGTTCGGCAGTTCTTTTTATATCATTTGGCGTAGGATGTTTGAACTTGAATTCTGAATAATAACGCTTCAATGTTTTATATAAATTTTCCTTTCCGATGAGGTATTGAAGTTGAGCCAAGAAAACCTCGCCTTTACTGTAGGAAGTAATGCTGTAAACTCTATTTTCGTCAAATCGATCAGCATGAGTTCCTTGCGGTTGTTCCTTGCCAGAATTGGCCATATTTATATAGCTTTTATAACTTCCTTCAAATGGGTTTTCCGATTTCTTTTCAGCCAATTCATTCATTCCTAAATCTTCTATAAAAGAAGTAAATCCTTCGTCCATCCATCCGTGTTTGCTTTCATTGGATGCCAATATGTGTTGGAACCACGAGTGTCCCATTTCATGCGCAATAACGCCAAGAAGTCCGTCATATGTACCTTCACCTAAAATTAAAGTACACATTGCATATTCCATTCCGCCATCGCCACCTTGAATTACAGAATATTGTTCGTAAGGATATTTCCCAACAGTAGTATTATAAAACTGCATCAATTCAACAGTTTTAGATTGCACTTTTTTCCAGTTTTCAATAATTTTAGGATTGTTTTTATATAAGAAATGTAAAGTCGCTCCTCCGGGAACTTGCGCTATATCGTGAAGATAATTTTTATCGGCGGCCCAAGTAAAATCGTGTACGTTTGGTGCTATAAAATGCCAAGTTAGGGTTTTCGTTTTCTTTGGGTAAACCACATTTATTCCCGCATCTTGATAGCCGTGACCAATTTCGTTTTTGTTTTGCAAATACCCAGAACCACCCAAAACATACTCTTTATCAATTGTGATTTTTACATCAAAATTTCCCCAAACTCCGTGAAATTCTCTAGCAATGTAGGGGTCTGCATGCCAACCTTCAAAGTCAAACTCGGCAATTTTAGGATACCACTGTGCCATCGAAAGCGCTACGCCTTCTTTATTATTTCGTCCAGAACGACGTATTTGAACAGGAACTTGTCCTTCAAAATCCAATGAAAATGTTGTTTTTTCTCCAGGCAATAGGGCTTTTGCCAATGTTACTTCTAGAATTGTTTCCACTTCTTTTGCAGCAGCAGCAACACCATCTTGTTTAAAATTAGTAACATGTAAAAACCCAATTTCATTTGGCTTTAAGCTTTTTATTCTGCTTTCTTTTATTTCTTTGTCACCTACTTTAACTTTGGTTACCATTCTAGCATCAGGATCTTTGATGTTTTGCAATCTCATATCCATTTCACTGCCCGGCTGAAAAGCGTTATTGAACAAATGATAATATACTTTTTTTAGCGTATCATTTGAATTATTGGTGTAAACTAACTCTTGCTTCCCTTTATATAAATAGGTTTTTACATCCATGGAAACTTCCATTTTGTAATCTACTTTTTGTTGCCAATAGTTAGTATTTTGAGAAACAATATTCCCAATATTCATAATAATTAGGGAAATCACAAACAATTTTTTCATAAGGGACTAATGGTGTTACTATTAAAAAATAAGCTTGCCGAAATATATAAAATTCCCGCAAGCTTATTGGTAAGTTGAATTATTTTTTATCCTTTTATTTTTACTGGAGCTGGTTTTTTAGCTAATTTTTCAGCCATTACCATTGCATTATATGCGTTTACCATTCTTCCTGATTGTGACAATTCAGAAAATAGACGGCTTTTTTCAGGATCCCCTCCAACGGCTACACTTGTTGTAATTGCTGTTCCAGATTCCATCAAAATGTGTTTTACTTGTTTAGCAGTTAACGTTGGATAATACGAACGAATTAAAGCTGCAACTCCGGCAACATTTGGCGAAGCCATTGAAGTTCCTTGTAAAAATTGGTAAGTATTATTTGGTGTAGAAGCATAAATTTTAACACCTGGTGCAAAAACATCCACATTTAATTTTCCATAATTGGAGAAATCGGCAACTACATTAGTTCCATATTCATAGTTTAGCGCACCAACAGTAATCATATTGTCTGCAAACTCTGTTACTTTATCGTCAGAATCGTTTGGAAAATTTTCTTCTTTATCGATATCTTTTGCGTCGTTTCCTGCAGCGTGAACTATCAATACATCTTTAGATTCGGCATATTTAATTGCATCGTAAACCCATTGTTTGTGAGGAGAAAATGCTTTTCCGAAACTTCCGTTAATTACTTTAGCGCCGTTATCAACTGCGTAACGAATTCCTAGAGCAATATCTTTATCGTACTCGTCTCCATCAGGAACCGCACGAACAGTAAGAATTTGAACATTGTTTGCAATTCCGTCACCACCAATTTTGTTGTTTCTCACTTGAGCTACAATTCCGGCAACGTGAGTTCCGTGAAGAATTTCTTCTTTGTCTGGCCCCATAACATTATTGTCGCCGTATTTTGTGTCTTTAATATTATCAGGATTGTCTCCTAATACTTTTCTGTAATTGGTTTTTAAATTTTCCCCACTTTGAACTTTAATGTAGGATTCCAATTCTTTTTCGATTTCTTTTTTCAAATCGGCAACACTTAATCCATAAGCAAGCATTTGTTTCATAATTGCTTTACTTTGAACTACTTCAGGATCTGTAGAATCAATTGCGTCTAATTCTTCAGCTGTATAAGTTGGTTTTCCCAATAATTTCGTTAACTTTTCATCTGCTTTTTTAGTTCCATTTAAAGCAAGTTCAATTTGAAATTTCGTTTGATTGGCTTCTTCAATTTTCCCGTCATTAATCGCTTTTGCTTTTAAATAGGTAGCCTCATCAACTAATTTTTTATTCATTAAAATTCTCTCGTATTCTAGATTTTCTTTGGTAATATTTCCTAAAAAATTCCAACCATTAATATCATCTACATAACCATTTTTATCGTCATCAATTTTATTTCCTGGGATTTCTTTTTTGTTAGTCCAAATCACCGATTTTAAATCTTCGTGTTCGATATCTACTCCAGAATCTACAATTCCAACAATTACTGGAGTTGAAGTTTTTCCTTTTAATAATTCAGAATATACTTTGTCAACGCTCATTCCAGGAATACTGTCTTTCACTAAATCAAGATGGCTCCATCTTTTAAGCTCATTTTCAGTTAAAGCTCCTTTTTTTGCTACTGCAACTTTTTCTGTCGTTTGTGCATTTGCTGAAAGCGACAAGGTTAATGCGGCAATTAGCGATAAATAAGTTAATTTAATTAATTTCATGTTGGTTTTGTTAAAATTATGATTCAAAAATACTTTAAGATATTCAATTTTACGATATTGATTAACACTATTTTAAGAGGTCATTACAAGAAAACACCTCTTTTAATCGAACCCCTTTTTCGGTTTTTTCGACAGTTATTATTTCATTGTGCGCATCGTGTTCTAAAAATAAATAGTAATTATTTTCTGCTGCTGCATTCATAAATTTCGACTTTTCGTCCAATGTTAACAGCGGCCTTGTGTCGTATCCCATTACATAAGGAATCGGAATGTGTCCGGCTGTTGCCAATAAATCAGCGCAAAAAACAATCGTTTTATCTTGGAATTTAATGTGTGGAATCATCTGTTTTTCAGTATGTCCATCGGCAAAGAAAATGCCAAACCCAAGTTCAGAATTTTCAATAAAATCACTGTTTGGTTTTTGAATAAAATTCAAATGACCGCTTTCTTGAATAGGAATAATATTTTCATGTAAGAACGACGCTTTTTCCCTAGAATTTGGCTTTGTAGCCCATTCCCAATGATTTTCATTAGTCCAATATTTGGCATTTTTAAAAGCAATTTCATAGCCCGTTTTGTCTGAATTCCAATTAACACTTCCACCACAATGATCAAAATGCAAGTGCGTCATAAAAACATCGGTAATATCATCTCGGTGAAATCCATATTTTGCTAATGATTTATCGATAGAATGCGTTCCCCAAAGAGAATAATAGCTGAAAAATTTCTCCGATTGTTTGTTTCCCATTCCAGTATCAATCAAAATTAAGCGATTGCCCTCTTCAATTAATAAACACCTTGCGGCAATATCAATTAGGTTGTTTTCATCGGCAGGATTGGTTTTATTCCAAATGGTTTTTGGGACAACGCCAAACATAGCACCGCCATCCAACTTAAAATTTCCAGCTTCAATGGGATATAATTTCATGATTTATGCTCTTTAATTTATTTTGTGTTGCAATTTATGAAATATCAATGGCTTTATTCCGATGAAAATCGATTTTTATATTTAATAATTCGTTAAAAAGTATTGAAGTAATTGGAGAAAAACATTTTATTGTAATATCTTTGCCCTTTATTTAGACAAAATCAAAATAAGGAATTTTCCTAGGGTTTAATTTTCAAAATAAATCAATAAATGATACAAGTTTCAGATACAGCGAGTAAAAAAATTGTCGACATGATGAAAGACGACGGTTTTGACGCAGCCGTTGATTATGTTCGTGTTGGCGTTAAAAGTGGTGGTTGTTCAGGTTTATCATATGAATTAAAATTTGATAAAGAAATTGGAGAAACCGACAAAGTTTTTGAAGTAAATAACGTTCGAATTGCAGTTGAAAAAAAATCGTTTTTGTATTTAGCAGGGACTATTTTAGAATTTTCAGGCGGTTTAAACGGAAAAGGATTTGTATTTAATAATCCAAACGCAAGTAGAACATGCGGCTGTGGGGAGTCTTTCTCACTTTAAATTTTAAAATTAAATGAGTAAATATACCGAAGACGATTTAAAAATCGAGCTTGAAACTAAGGAATACGAATACGGATTTTATACCGATTTAAAATCGGAGACTTTCCCAATTGGTTTAAATGAAGACATTGTCCGCGCCATTTCCCTTAAAAAAGAAGAGCCTGAATGGATGACCAACTGGCGTATCGAGGCTTTCCACGCTTGGCAAGAAATGATTGAACCAGAATGGGCAAATGTGAATTATCCAAAACCCGATTTTCAAGCGATTTCTTATTATTCTGCTCCAAAAGCAGTAGATCCCAACAAAACTTTAGACGATGTCGATCCAGAACTTTTAGAAATGTACAAAAAGTTGGGGATCTCTATCGATGAACAAAAAATGATGAACAATGTGGCCATGGATATCGTTGTCGATTCCGTTTCTGTTGCTACCACATTCAAAAAAACATTGGCCGAAAAAGGAATTATTTTCATGAGTATTTCTGAGGCAATTCGAGAATATCCAGAATTAGTTCAAAAATATTTAGGGACCGTTGTGCCTCAAAAAGACAACTTTTATGCTGCATTAAATTCAGCTGTTTTCTCTGACGGATCGTTTTGTTATATTCCAAAGGGGGTAAAATGTCCAATGGAATTGTCAACTTATTTCAGAATTAATCAAGCGGGAACGGGACAATTTGAAAGAACACTTTTAATTGCCGATGAAGGCAGTTATGTGTCTTATCTTGAAGGTTGTACGGCGCCAAGTCGTGATGAAAACCAATTGCACGCTGCAGTTGTAGAATTAATCGCTATGGAAGATGCCGAAATTAAATATTCAACTGTTCAAAACTGGTATCCAGGAAATAAAGAAGGTAAAGGTGGGGTTTTCAATTTTGTAACCAAAAGAGGAATTTGTGAGAAAAACGCAAAAATATCATGGACTCAAGTTGAAACAGGATCTGCAGTAACTTGGAAATATCCTTCAGTGGTATTAAAAGGCGATAATTCTGTAGGGGAATTTTACTCTATAGCGGTAACCAATAATTTCCAACAAGCCGATACGGGAACAAAAATGATTCATATTGGTAAAAACACCAAATCGACTATAATTTCAAAAGGGATTTCAGCAGGAAAATCACAAAATAGTTATAGAGGTCTAGTAAAAATTGGCCCTGGAGCCGAAAATGCTAGAAATTTTTCACAATGTGATTCATTATTAATGGGAAATAATTGTGGTGCACACACTTTTCCGTATATCGAAAGTAAAAACACAACAGCCAAAATAGAACACGAAGCAACTACGAGTAAAATTGGGGAAGACCAAGTTTTTTATTGCAACCAACGTGGGATTCCAACGGAAAAAGCGATTGCATTAATTGTAAATGGATTTAGCAAAGACGTTTTAAATAAGTTACCAATGGAATTTGCTGTGGAGGCGCAGAAGTTGTTGGAGATTAGTTTGGAAGGAAGTGTTGGGTAAAAATTTGTTTAAAGTTTAAAGTTGTTTAACCGGATTCGATTAGTAACTTTAAACGAATAAAAACCAAGCAAAATATTATGGCAACAATTACTCGATTTGAAGATTTAGAAATTTGGCAGGAAGCCAGAAGATTAGCTAAAGAAATACATTTTATTAGTATAGAAACCGAGTTAAAAACAGATTTTAGATTTAGAGATCAAATAAAAGCAGCTTCAGGCTCAGTAATGGATAATATTGCTGAAGGATTTGAAAGAAATGGGAACCTCGAGTTTCGTCAATTTTTATCAATCGCTAAAGGGTCAGCTGGAGAAACAAGATCTCAACTTTACAGGGTTTTAGATTTCAATTATATTAATTAAGAAAAATTTATTACATTAAGAATTGATTACGAGAATTTAAGTGGAAAAATAAACAATTTTATATCATATTTAAACAAGAAAGATTTTAAAGGCACCAAGTTTCAGTAATACGAGAACTTTAAACTTTAAACTTTAAACAATTAAGACGACATGTTAAGCATTAAAAATTTACACGCATCAATTGGCGATAAAGAAATCCTAAAAGGAATCAACCTTGAAGTGAAAGCAGGTGAAATCCATGCTATTATGGGACCAAACGGAGCCGGTAAAAGTACACTTTCCGCAATTATTGCTGGAAACGAAAACTACGAAGTTACCGAAGGAGAAATCTTTTTAGAAGGAGAAGATATTGCGGATTTGGCTCCTGAAGAAAGAGCACATAAAGGGGTGTTCTTATCTTTTCAATATCCTGTAGAAATTCCCGGAGTTTCAGTAACCAATTTCATTAGAACGTCAATCAACGAAACTCGAAAAGCAAATAATTTAGAGGAAATGCCCGCTAATGAAATGCTAAAAGTGATTCGTGAGAAATCGGAATTATTGGAGATTGATCGTAAATTTTTGTCGCGTTCCTTAAACGAAGGATTTTCTGGAGGAGAGAAAAAGAGAAATGAGATTTTCCAAATGGCAATGTTAGATCCTAAATTGGCAATTCTTGATGAAACCGATTCAGGGCTTGATATTGATGCGCTTCGAATTGTTGCTAATGGTGTAAATAAATTAAAAAGTGATCAAAATGCAATCATTGTAATCACACACTATCAAAGACTTTTAGACTATATTGTTCCTGATTTTGTTCACGTTTTATACAATGGTAAAATCGTGAAATCTGGCGATGCCTCATTGGCATTAGAATTAGAAGAAAAAGGGTACGACTGGATTAAAAACGAACAAGAAGTATAAGAGTTGTCGGTTGTCGGTTGTTGGTTGTCAGTTTTTGAAATCCAACAACCATTAACCATTAACCATTAACCACATATGGAATTAAAAGAAAAATTAGTATCGTCTTTTATGGCTTTTGAAGAGCAAATTGATGTAAATTCTGATTTACATGAGGTGCGTACTTCGGCAATAAAAAACTTTGAAAATAAAGGGTTCCCAACTAAAAAAGAGGAAGCTTGGAAATACACGTCTTTAAATTCGGTGTTGAAAAATGACTTTTCGGTTTTCCCAAAAAGCGAAAATAATATCGAATTTGCCGATGTAAAAAAATATTTTCTTCATGAAATTGACACCTATAAAGTAGTGTTTATTGATGGCGTTTTCAGTTCGTTTTTATCTTCTACAACTCATGATGGAATTGATGTTTGCTTGATGTCTTCAGCTTTAAACAAGCCGAAATACAAAATGGTAATTGACAATTATTTCAATAAAATTGCCAATTTAGACGAAAGTTTGACGTCGTTAAATACGGCTTTCGCCAATGAAGGTGCGTACATCAATATTCCAAAAAGCAAAGTCGTTGATAAGCCAATTGAAATTATGTATTTTTCTACTGGAAGCGAAGCAGCACTTTTGGTTCAGCCAAGAAATTTGGTAATTGTGGGTGAAAATTCTCACGTTCAAATTATCGAAAGACATCAAAGTTTGAATGAAAACCCTGTATTAACGAATTCGGTGACCGAGATTTTCGCACAAAAAAGGGCTATTGTAGATTATTATAAAATCCAAAATGATAATTTGGCGGCCAACTTAATTGACAATACTTATGTTTCTCAAAAACAAGAAACCAATGTTTCTGTAAACACCTTTTCGTTTGGAGGAAATTTAACCAGAAACAACTTGAATTTCTATCATTTTGGAGAGCGAATTGTTAGTAATTTGAATGGGATTACCATCATAGGCGACAAGCAACACGTTGATCATTATACATTAGTTCAGCATTCAACACCAAATTGTGAAAGCCACCAAGATTATAAAGGGATCTTTTCTGATCGTTCCACAGGAGTTTTCAACGGTAAAATTTATGTTGAAAAGGAAGCTCAAAAAACCAATGCCTTTCAAAAAAGCAATAATATTTTATTAAGCGATAAAGCCACCATTAACGCCAAACCACAATTGGAAATTTTTGCAGATGATGTGAAATGTTCTCATGGATGTACGATTGGACAATTGGACGAAACGGCAATGTTTTACATGCAGCAACGCGGAATCCCTAAGAAAGAAGCAAAAGCATTATTGATGTATGCCTTTTCAAATGCTGTGATTGAAAGCATCAAAATTCCAGAATTGAAACAACGAATTACTAAAATTATCGCAACCAAATTGGGGGTAAAATTGGGATTCGATTTGTAGTTTTTTAATGTCATTTGACTTAAATAAATAAAAAAAATGAGTTTTAATATTGATGCTATTCGTGCCGATTTTCCTATTCTTTCTCAAAAGGTAAACGGGAAACCATTAGTCTATTTTGACAATGGCGCAACTTCGCAAAAACCTCAGGTTGTGATTGATGCAATTTCAAAATATTATCAAGAAATTAATGCCAATATACACCGTGGCGTTCACACTTTAAGTCAATTGGCAACAGATGCTTATGAAGCTTCTAGAGGGAAAATCCAAAACCATATTAATGCAAAATTTTCTCACGAGGTTCTTTTTACTTCCGGAACAACGCACGGAATTAATTTGGTAGCCAATGGTTTAGCGTCCATTTTAAAATCGGGTGATGAGGTTTTGGTATCAGCATTGGAACACCATTCTAATATTGTTCCTTGGCAAATGTTGTGCGAAAAAACAGGCGCTATTTTGCGAGTGATTCCAATGGATGAAAATGGCGAATTGATCCTTTCAGAATTTGATAAATTACTTTCCAATAAAACTAAAATTGTAACTGTAAACCATATTTCAAATGCTTTAGGAACAGTCAATCCTATAAAATACATGATTGATAAATCACACGAATTTGGAGCTGCAATTTTGATTGACGGAGCACAAGCTGTTCCCCATTTGAAGCCAGATGTACAAGAATTAGATTGTGATTTTTATGTGTTTTCAGGGCATAAAATTTGTGGGCCAACAGGAACCGGGATTTTATATGGAAAAGAAGCTTGGCTGAACAAATTGACACCTTATCAAGGGGGAGGGGAAATGATAAAAGAAGTGACTTTTGAGAAAACTACTTATGCTGAATTACCTCATAAGTTTGAAGCTGGAACTCCAAATATTGCCGGAGGAATTGCCCTTGGAACAGCGGTTGATTATATGAATCAAGTAGGTTTTGAAAACATTCAAATTCAAGAAAAAGAATTGTTAGAATACGGCACCAAACGATTATTAGAAATAGAAGGTTTGAAAATTTATGGTACTTCTAAAGATAAAACATCGGTAATTTCGTTTAATATTGAGGGAATCCATCCGTACGATATTGGAACCATAATTGACAAATTAGGAATCGCAGTTCGAACAGGCCACCATTGCGCGCAACCGATTATGAATTTTTTCAATATACCAGGAACAATTCGTGCATCGTTTGCATTTTACAATACTAAAGAAGAAATTGATATATTTGTTGAAGCCCTAAAAAGAGCTAAATTAATGCTATCGTAAATACACTTTATATGAGAATAGTATCTATATTATCGGTATTAGTATTTGTTTTAGGAAGTTGTAATAGCCAGAAAAATGCTATTGGGACGAGTATTGAAATGAAAGATATTGAAATTCAATATGAAGCAAATACAAGAGGTTTTTATAACAAATTGGTTTTAAAAAACGCAACAATTTCTTCAACGAATGATAGAGACGGCAAAGAAAATCCTATTGTTCAAAAAGTTACTGATGCCGATTGGAGCGCATTAAATGATGAAATTAATAAAGTAGATTTAGAGAATTTACCTAATCTTAAAGCCCCAACAGAAAAGCGATTTTATGACGGAGCGGCAATAGCCAATTTAAAGATAATTTATAAAGGGAATACCTATCAAACTACCGATTTTGATCATGGGTTTCCTCCAATGCAAATAAAAAGAGTAGTTGAAATGGTAAATTTATTATTTAAACCAGAAGAATGACAATTACAGAAATACAAGACCAAATTGTAGATGAATTTTCTATGTTTGACGATTGGATGGAGCGCTACGAATACATTATTGAGTTAGGAAAAAAGTTGCCTTTAATAAATGAGGAATTTAAAACTGATGACAATATTATCAAGGGATGTCAATCTAAAGTTTGGTTAAAAGGAGAACAAAATGACGATTTAATTGTTTTCACTGCCGATAGTGATGCAATTCTAACCAAAGGTATTATTGCGATTCTTATTCGTGCTTTTTCGAATCAAAAGGCTGCCGATATTTTAGCTGCCGATATGGGTTTTATTGATGAAATAGGCTTGAAAGAACATTTGTCGCCAACGAGAGCTAATGGGTTGGTTTCAATGATAAAAAACATTAAAATGTATGCTTTGGCATTTGAGTCAAAAAATTAAATTTATTTTAGCATAAAAGTCATATAAGTGTTTAAGGATTTTTTAAACATATAAGTCATATAAGTTCATTTAACTTATAAGAATTTGATTTAAAATAGCGCCCAAAATTAGATATATAAGCCATAACTGATGATTTATCATTGGTGTATAAAACAAAAACATGACAAAATCTTATTTAAAGAATTTAGTTTATCAAGTTAATGGTGCTGTAATTGAAGTACATAAGAATATTGGTCCTGGTCTTTTAGAAAGTGTTTATCACCAATGTTTAAAAAAGGAATTAGAGTTACGAAAAATAAACTATTTATCAGAGTTTTCGATTCCGCTAAATTATAAAGGACTCGAGTTAGAATCAAAGCTTAGATGTGATTTATTTATAGAAAATACACTTGTAGTTGAACTAAAAGCAGTAACCGAAATGAATGCTATTTTTGATGCACAATTGCTTACTTATATGAACTTATTAAATGCTCCAATAGGATTATTGATTAATTTTAATGTAAGAAATATTTATTACGAAGGACAAAAAACAATAGTAAATGATATTTTCAGCAGATTAGAAGACGAATAAAAAAGGATGAAAAACTTATATGCCTTATATGGTTAAAAATATTTAAAAAAATAAAAAACATGGAAGAATTTAACGATACAATAAACTTAGGAGACAACGTAGTAAAAAAACTAAAGGGCATTTACGACCCTGAAATTCCGGTTGATATTTACGAATTGGGACTTATCTACGACGTGATGATTAATGAAGACAATGAAGTTAAAATATTAATGACATTAACTTCGCCAAACTGCCCTGTTGCTGAGTCATTGCCGCGCGAAGTGGAAGAGAAAGTACAGACAATTGATGAGGTAAAATCCTGTGAAGTTGAAATCACATTTGATCCACCTTGGAGCAAAGATTTAATGAGCGAGGAAGCAAAATTAGAATTAGGGATGTTGTAAAATTTGTTCAAAGTTTAGGGTAGATTAATTTTAAACCTTAAACTTTTTAAACCTTTTAAAATGGACGAAATCATAAATAAAGTTGCCAATAGTTCACTAGAAGTTTTTGATTTGGAGGATTATTATCCAATAGGAATTCGTACACAAATCGATATTTCGCAGTGGCTTTCAGATGGTTTTATTTTGAAAGAAAAAGATTTTCGGGAGCATTTAAAACAACACGATTGGACAAAATACCAAGATCATTTTGTAGCTATTTTTTGTAGTACCGATGCAATTCTTCCAGCTTGGGCTACAGTTTTGGTTACCATTTATTTAGTTCCATTTGCAAAAAAAATTGTTGATGGTAATTTAGAAGATTTAGATACTTTATTATACCAAGAAATTCTTCCAAATATTGATTATTCCAAATATGAAAACAAGTCGGTTATCATAAAAGGATGTTCTAAAAAGCCAGTTCCAAGTAGCGCTTATGTAGCCGCAGCTCAATATTTACAGCCTTTTGCTAAAAGTATTATGTATGGCGAAGCATGTTCGGCAGTTCCGCTATACAAGAAAAAAAACTAATTATTCTTCTTCTTTTTCAATTGCATCTTTAAAATCGGGATATAGAAATTTATTGTAGGGGAATCTTGAAATGTGAATTTCTCGAACCGCTTCATAAACACGCTCTCTAAATTCTTCAAAATTTTCTTTATTGGTTGCCGAAATAAAAATCGCTTTTTCTTTACCTACATTATTCATCCAAGTGGTTTTCCATTCTTCTAAAGTGTAATGTTTTCTAGTTTTTTCAGTTATTAAATCGTCTTCATCAATGGTTAAGTGTTTGAAAGCATCAATTTTATTAAACACCATTATGGTTGTTTTGTTATTGCTTTTAATGTCTGCCAATGTTTGGTTTACCGATTCAATATGGTCTTCAAAATCAGGATGAGAAATATCTACTACATGTAAAAGTAAGTCGGCTTCACGAACTTCATCAAGTGTGCTTTTAAACGAATCAACTAATTGCGTTGGCAGTTTTCGGATAAATCCAACAGTATCAGAAAGCAGGAATGGTAAATTTTTAATCACTACTTTTCTCACTGTAGTATCCAAAGTGGCAAACAATTTATTTTCTACAAACACATCACTTTTTCCTACCACGTTCATTAAAGTTGACTTTCCAACATTGGTATAACCAACTAAAGCTACACGAACCATGGCACCTCGATTACTTCGTTGAACCCCCATTTGCTTGTCGATAGTTTTTATTTTTTCTTTTAATAAAGCAATTCTATCTCGAACAATTCGTCGGTCGGTTTCAATTTCAGTTTCCCCTGGTCCACGCATTCCAATTCCTCCTTTTTGACGTTCTAAGTGGGTCCACATTCCTGATAATCTTGGAAGTAAATATTGACATTGTGCTAATTCAACTTGAGTTCTTGCATAAGAAGTTTCTGCTCTTTGGGCAAATATGTCTAAAATAAGGTGAGTTCGGTCAAGAATTTTGCATGCTATTATTCTAGAAATATTTTTTTGTTGGGATGGCGAAAGTTCGTCGTCAAAAATCACGGTTGAAATGTCATTTTCAATTACAAAATGGTTTATTTCATCAATTTTTCCTGTTCCAACAAAAGTTTTTGGGTTGGGGCGCTCCATTTTTTGTGAAAATCTTTTAACGACTTCCCCTCCAGCTGTATAGGTTAAAAATGCCAACTCATCAAGGTACTCATTTAATTTTTCTTCGTCCTGTTTTTGAGTAATAATACCAACAATTACTGTTTTTTCAATCTTTTTAGTTTCTTTCTCAAGCATATCAAAATATATACTGCAAATCTAATTTATTTGCATGAAAAATCTAGATTTACTGACTTATAATTAATAAATTTTAAAATTCATTAGTTAAAAATCCAATTAAAAGCTATTTTTTAATTTTTTTTGTTAAATTTGAAAGCTAAATTGCAAACCAAATTACCTATTATAATCTTAAATTTTCATTTTATGAAAAAAATTACACTTTTATTAATTACACTTTTATTCTCATTTACTGGTTTTTCACAAGCCTTATTGCAAGGATTTGAAACCCCTACAACTGCATTTGGAATCCCTGCCAACTGGGCAAGATTTCAAAGTGGAGCTGCAGGAGAAATTTGGTATACCGATGGAACTGCTCCTCATACCGGAACAAAACATGCTATGCTTCTTGGAGAAAATCTTGGAGTAGGGAATTCAGCAAAATATTATTTAGCAACTCCATTGGTGACAATTCCCTTGAATGGGCAGTTACGTTTTTGGGTAAAAACTAGCCAACAAGGAGATCAAGGGGGAGTGTTTAAAATTAAAGTTGCTTCTGGGGCATCAGCCGCAAACCAAACGACAGAAGCCGCTTATACCACCACGCTCCAAACGTTTTCAGAATCTCAATTAAGTACGAATGTTTTTCCGGCTCCAATTGTTTATGAAGAACAAGTGGTTGATTTTCCGCCCGCTACTTTTCCTGCAGGAACCCAAGTATATATTGCATTTGTATCAGAGATCAATCAAACTTCACCTTTCCAAGGAGATGATCTATTTTTAGATGATGTTTTAGTAGTTTCTAGATGCTTAGAACCAACTACTTTGGCAACAGGAACAATTACTTCAAATAGCGCGGTTTTAAGTTGGACCAATCCAAATCCTTTAACTGGAGCCGGATTGAACACATGTAATCAATGGGAAATTGAAATTATTCCTGCAACACAATTAACACCTACAGGAGCTGGAATAGTTGTAAATACAAATCCTTATACCGCTACAACATTAACTGCCGCTCCTTTTGCGCCACTTTTACCTTTAACACAATATAAATATTATGTACGTTCTAAATGTGCGTTTTCAGGGAGTATTTGGTCAGGACCTTTTCCATTTACAACGGCGCCTGGACCTGCAGTTTGTGGAGGAAATTACGTTGACGTTGGAGGAATTTCAGGAACTTATGCAAACAACACAACAGCGGCAACTGGGACAACTACAATTTGTCCAGTAACACCTGGAGATGCAGTTACTGTAACCTTCACCTCTTTTGCCACCGAGGCTACTTTAGATTTACTTAAAGTTTACAATGGGAATAGTGCTACAGGAACCCTTTTGGGAACTTATTCCGGAACATTAACCGGAGCAAATTTACCTGGGCCATTTACTTCTACAGCTGCTAATGGTTGTTTAACTTTTGTATTTACTTCAGATAATACTGTAACTGGTGCAGGATGGTTAGCAAATATTACATGTGCACCAATTCCAACCTGTACTAGACCAAATACTTTAACAAGTTCAGCAATTACAGCAAATTCAGTGACTATTGGGTTTACACAACCTGCAAATCCAAGTGGAACTACAGCTACAGCTTGGCAATATATTGCTTTGCCATGTGGATCAACAGCTCCAACTGCTACTGCAACAGGATGGCTATCGGCAACTTCAAATCCATTTGTAGCACCAAACTTAACTTCGGGCACCTGCTATGATATATATGTAAGAGCAGCTTGTTCTGCAACTGATTTAAGTTCATGGTCATTACTACCTGTTTCAGTAGTAACTTTACCTGGTTGTGGTGGATCGTTTTTTGATCCAGGAGGACCAAATGCTAACTATGCTAATAGTATAACTGCGGCTGCCGGAACCACAACGATTTGTCCTTCAATTCCAGGGCAATTAGTAACAGTTACTTTTAACTCATTTGCAACTGAAAGCGGATTTGACTTTTTAAAAGTATACGATGGAAATAGTACCGCTGGGACATTGCTAGGAAATTTCTCTGGGACTACTATTCCAGGACCTTTTACTGCTTCAACTGCCTCAGGATGTTTAACATTTGTATTTACATCTGATGGATCTGGAGTCGCTGCAGGATGGGACGCAAGTGTTGCTTGTGGACCGCCTCCAACATGTACTAAGCCAAAAAATTTAACGGCAACTACTATAACTCAATCTACCGCTTTATTAGGATGGACACAACCTGCTAATCCTGATGGAAGTTTTGCAACAGCATGGCAAATAGCAGTAGTTCCTTGTGGATCAGGGGTGCCTGCCATTGGGTCGCCTCTTTGGAGAAATGCCAACTCTAATCCATTTTATGTTACAGGGTTGAACTCTGCCACCTGTTACGATTATTATGTAAGAGCAATTTGTTCTCCTACAGACGCAAGTTCTATTGGAGGGCCATTTAGTTTTAGCACATTAATTGTAAATGATGAATGTACTGGAGCTATAGACATTGCGGTAAATCAAAACACAAACTGTTTACAAACAGTAATGGGAAGTGTTGCATTTGCAACTGGTTCTCCAGAAGCCAATTCATGTGGTGGTACAATTGATGATGATGATGTTTGGTTTAAATTTACCGCAACGGCAACTAGTCATTATATTACTATTTTAGGAGTAAACTATTCTGTTGCTCCTACAAATATCAACTTTGTACTTTATACTGGTACTTGTGGTAACTTGACTCAATTTGGAACTTGTTTTACGGCAAATAACAATACCGCTACAGGTTTAACCATTGGTCAAACTTATTATATTAGAGCTTATTCGACAGGATCAACTGCTTCAACAACGACTTTTGAACTTTGTGTTGGAACAAATGTTGGGACTTGCGCAACGGCTTTGCCGCTTTGTGCTATCAATCCTATTATTATACCAAATAATGTTGGGGTTCCTACCTTACCAAATCCAATTAGTCCTTTTTCAACAACTAGTACAACTGTGGGATGTCTAGGAACTGCACCGTCTCCAACATTCTATTATTTACAAATTCCTACAAATGGAAACTACAATTTCTTTTTAGAGCAAAATACTAGCAGTGCTTTCAATGGTACTGGTATTGACGTGGATTTCGTAGCATGGGGGCCTTATGCGTCTAATGCAGCAGCTTGCGCTGGAATTTCTACTGCAAACGCACCCGCTACAGGTATTTCATGTAGTTACTCTGCCGCTTTTACTGAAAACTTTGGAGTAAACAATGCTATTGCAGGTGAGATATATGTTATCATGATTACCAACTTTAATGGAAGAAAAGGATTCGTTAGAATTACTCAAACAGCAGGTCCTATTCCAACAATTTGTTGCCCATTTGGTAATTTTACTTATCCTAAAAATTTCTTTTGTCAAAATGAAGGAAATCCAAGTCCAACTTTTGTAAGTCTTGCAACTGCAGGAACTTTTTCTGCCGTGCCTTCTACAGGTTTAGCTATTAATCCAGTTACCGGGGTAATTAATTTAGCTGCAAGTACCCCAGGATCTTATGTGGTTCATAATATTATTGCTGCTTCAGGAACATGTCCTCCTGATGATGATTCTTGGGCAATTACAATAACGGTTCCGCCTTCAACAGTTAATATTAATTATAGTTCACCAAATTATTGTAAAACAGATACTACCGTACAAAACATTACACAAACAGGTCCTACAGGTGGAAATTATACTGTAGCTCCAGCTGTTGGTTTATCATTAAACACAACTACTGGATCATTTACTCCAAGTACTAGTAATGTTGGAACGTATGTAGTTACTTATAACTTACCTCAAGCTTTGGGTTGCCCCGGAGCGGTAAGTACAGCAACTGTAAACATTGTATTGCCGGTTCCTACATTTAATCCAGCACCACCAATTTGCGCAGGAGGAACTTCAGCACCATTGCCTACAACTTCATTAGAAGGAATTACAGGAACATGGTCGCCGGCTATAAATAATGCAGCTACAACAACTTATACATTTACACCTAATCCAGGTCAATGTGCAACTACAACAACTATGACTATTCAAGTTGGAACAGTAGCCCCTGTATTTACACAAGTAGCTCCAATTTGTATAGGAGCAACTTTAGCAGCTTTACCAAGAACTTCTACCAATGGAGTAGTAGGAACTTGGTCGCCAGCTATTAATAATACCACTACTACAACTTATACCTTTACTCCAAGTGCAGGTACATGTTCTAGTGTTGCAACTATGACTATTACTGTAAACCCATTAGGTCTGACCCCAACATTTTTAGATATAGCTCCAATTTGCAATGGAGGTAGTTTATCTCCATTACCAACTACTTCTCAAAATGGAGTAACTGGAACATGGTCGCCAGCCTTAAATAATCTTGCAACAACTACGTACACATTTACACCTACCTCGGGGCAATGTGCACTTACAGCAACTAAAACAATTATAGTGAATCCGGCTTTAGGGGTTACTGTAAATAGTCCAACAGTATGTTCAAGCGCTTCGGCTACAGTTACGGCTACACCAGCACTTGCAGGGAATTATTCGTATGCTTGGACAGTTCCGACTGGAGCTACAAACCCAGGTAACGTTCCTTCATTTAACGCAACAGTATCAGGCGCATATAGTGTAGTTATTACTCAACAAAACAATTTCTGTAATTCAGATTTTGAAAGCCCTACAGGAATTGCAATGGGGTCATTAGGATTTATTAATAACAGTAATTTCCAATGTTGGAGAACAACTGCAACAGATGGAATGATTGAAGTTTGGACTAATGGAACTGAAAGCACCAATGCGTATTCAGGAACCCAATTTATTGAATTAAACGCCAATCAAGTTTCTACATTGTACCAAGATATTTCAATTATACCTGGTTCTTCTGTTAATATTTCATTTGCACACAGAGGTCGTTTTTCAGGAACTGATGTAATGAGAGTAGAAATTGGACCAATTGGTGGACCATACATAAGTTTAGGAAACTTCTCAGCTACACCAAGTGCATGGGTATTTAATAGTATCAATTATACATTCCCAAACAATGGGGTTACCAATTACACTGTTAGATTCGTATCTGTGAGCTCAGGTTCAGGAAACCTAACTGTAGGAAACTTTATTGATGCAGTTTCAATTACAGGTTTAGGATGTTCTTCTTTACCAGCAACTGGAAACGTACTAATTAGTACAATGAGAACTCCTACATTTACGCAAGTTCCAACTTTATGTCAGAATAGTACGGCACCATTATTGCCTATAACTTCTACAAATACACCTCCTATAACAGGTACTTGGAATGCGGTGATTAATACAGCAACTGCTGCAACAACAAGTTATACGTTCACTCCTGCTGCTAATCAATGTGCAAATACAACTTCAATGTCAGTTACAGTGGTTGCATCACCGGTAGCAACATTTAACTATAATGCTTCAACTTATTGTAAAACAGGAGCTAATCCTGTAATTACTTTAATTGGTTCAGCTGGGGTATTTACCTCTACAGCTGGGCTTACATTAAATAGCACAACTGGAGCAATCAATCTGTCTACAAGTACTCCAGGAAATTATACTATTACAAATACAATTTCTGCGACTTCTGCTTGTCCAGGAGTTACAGCAACATTTGCAATAACAATTACTGCGGCTCCAATTGCTACATTTAACTATGCGGGAACTCCGTATTGTAAAAGCGGTACAAACCCTTCTCCTACATTTACAGGTTTAGGTGTTGCCGGAACTTTTACTTCAACAGCGGGATTATCTATTAATTCTTCAACTGGAGTTATTAATTTAGCCTCTAGTACAGCAGGAACATATACTGTTACAAATACTATTGCTGCTGCAAATGGTTGTGCGCAAGTTCAATCAACAGCTCAAGTTACAATTACAGCAGTTCCGGTTGCAACGTTTAGTTATAATTCAGCTATTTATTGTAAATCAGGTGCAAACCCTGTTATTACTTTAACTGGTTCAGCTGGAGTATTTACCTCTACTGCAGGATTATCTTTAAATAGTTCTACAGGAGCTATCGACTTGTCTGCAAGTACACCTGGAAATTATACAATTACTAATACTATTGCTGCTGCGTCTGGTTGTAGTGCAGTTACTGCTACATTTGCAATAACAATTACGGCACCTCAAGTAGGAACATTTAGTTATACTGGATCTCCATATTGTAAAAACGGAACAAATCCAAGTCCTACATTTACTGGAGGTGGTATTGCAGGAACATTTACTTCAACAACAGGTTTAAGTATCAATGCAACAACTGGGGCAATTAATTTAGCAACAAGTACAGCAGGAACTTATACTGTAACAAATACTATTGCAGCTTCAGGAGGATGTCCAGTTGTGGTTGCTACTGCGCAAGTAACAATTACTAACTTACCTGCTGCGACAATTGCTTACAGTGATTCGTTTTATTGTTATAACAACACTGGTACACAAACAGTAACATTAACAGGAACAACGGGTGGAACATTTAGTGCTACTCCTTCTGGTTTGTCAATTAGTGCTACTTCAGGATCGTTTAATGTGAGCACTAGTACAGCCGGCCCTTATACAGTAACTTATACTATGGCTGCTGCTGGAGGATGTCCTCAAGTAACTGCAACAACATCGTTTACTATTATTCCACAAATCAACGTTCAGCTAACTGCAGTTTGTGTTGGGCCAGACTTTACAATTACTGCATTGCCAGTATCAGGATCGTTTAACCCTGCAAATGCTACTTATGAATGGAGTGGACCAAATGGATTTACATTTGGACCAACATCAAATCCTTCTATTGTAATTAGCACTCCTGGAACATATGTTTCAACAGTTACTGTTAATGGATGTAGATATGTAACTACTCAACAAGTGGACGGAATTACTTGTACTATTCAAAAAGGAATTTCACCAAATGGTGATGGCGATAACGAAGCATTCATATTATCTGATGTGAAATCTTTAAGTATCTTTAACAGATATGGAACAAAAGTTTATAGCCATGGAGAAAATTACACGAATCAATGGCACGGTCAATCTGAAAGCGGAAGCGAACTTCCTGATGGAACATATTATTATGTAATTACAAGAAATTCAGGAAATTCATTTACTGGATGGATCTATATTAATCGATAATATTAAGATTTTATAAGCGCTGATTTCTTCAGCGCTTATTAATCCTAAATTTTACCCTTATGAAAAAAATATTTTTACTAGCAATTTTATTTTTAATGTCATTTCTTGATGTTAATGCTCAACAGACACCACATTATACACAATACATGTATAATATGAACATTATAAATCCTGCTTATGCTGGTTCAAAAGAAAATTTATCTTTTGGATTATTATACAGAAAGCAATGGATTCAAATTGAAGATGCCCCAACAACATTCTCATTTTCGGGATCTTCACCTGTTGGAAAAAATGTTGGTTTAGGGCTATCAATTCTTTCGGATAGAATCGGGCCGGTTGAAGAAAACAATATTTATGGAGACTTCTCTTATACATTGAATTTAGGAGGAGAATCTAGATTGGCCTTCGGTTTAAAAGCAGGGGTAACATTTCAAAAAATCGGTTTAAGAAGTATTATTCAACCAACACTTCCTGATCCAAATGATGGCGCTTTTCACGAAAACACCAATAACTCTAAATTGAATATCGGTTCAGGATTATTCTATTATACCGACCATTATTATTTAGCATTTTCTATGCCTAATATGTTAAAATCAGTGCATCTTGATTATAATGGAAGAAAGTATGGAACAGAAACACAACACTATTTTCTTACTGGAGGATATGTATTTGATATCAATCCTAACTTGAAGTTTAAACCTTTTGGAATGATTAAATCTGCTGTTGGAACTCAGGCATCAGTTGATCTTTCAACAAACTTTTTGTACCAAGAAAAATTTGAAGCCGGAGCAACCTATAGATTAAATGACTCCTTTGGATTAATGGTGAACTATGCAATCAATCCTTCTTTGAGAGTTGGATATGCTTATGACCATATCGTTTCTGACCTAAATGTAACTACTCCATCTTCACATGAAATCATATTATTATTTGATTTATATGTGCCGAAAAAAGTATCACATTCACCTAGATATTTCTAATAAAAATAACATCTATAATGAAAAAAATATTTCTTATATTAAGTTTTGTGTTTGTTAGCACAATTTCTGTTAAAGCTCAGGACAGCCAAACCGCTTGGGCTGATAAATTATTTAAACGATTTGAATATCTAGATGCTAGTAAAGAATATCTAAAACTAGTGGGAACAGGTATGAAACAAAATTATATATACAACCAACTTGCCGAAAGTTATTACAATATGTTTAATACTACTGAAGCTATTAAATGGTATGCACTTTCTCTAACTCAGCCACAAGAGGCAGAAACGTATTTTAAATATGCACAAATGCTAAAAGCTGCTGGGCGATATGAAGAATCAAATGCTCAAATGGCAATTTTTGCTAGTAAAAACCCAAAAGACATTAGAGCAATTTTATTTAACGAAAACCCAAATTACATTCCTAAATTACTTAGCAAACAAAAAATATTTAATATCGTTCCTGTTACTATAAATAGTCAATATACAGATTTTGGTCCTAAGTTGACCAATGATAACACATTGTATTTCTCAAGCTCAAGAAAAATTTCCAAGAAAAAAACGGGTTGGAAAGAGGAATCTTATTTAGATGTTTATCAAGCCACTTTGTTTGAAAATGATTCATTAAGCGCTCCAACTGAAGTAGAAGACATTAATACAATTTGGCATGATGGTCCCGCTTGCGTAAGTTCTGATGGAAATACAATTTATTTTTCAAGAGATAGCCGTGTAATTGATGATTATGAAGACATCAAAAACATAAAAACTAAATTCAGCCAAATGTATCTTTTTAAGGCTACAAAGGTGAATAATAAATGGACTGAGGCTAAACAATTGCCTTTTAACAATAAAACGTATTCTATAAGTAACCCAAGTACAAGTCTTGACGGGAAAACACTATATTTTAACTCCAATATGCCAGGTGGATTTGGAGGAAATGACATATGGAAAGTAGATGTTTCTGAAGGCGATGTTTATGGCACACCAGTTAACTTAGGATCAAAAATAAATACAGAAGGAAACGAACAATTCCCTTCTATAACTGATGATAACATACTTTACTTTTCATCAGATTCTAGACAAGGTCTTGGGGGATTAGACATCTTCTTTATCAATTTGAGTAAATCAGAAGACGCTCAAAATCTTGGAAAACCAGTTAATAGTGAAAAAGATGATTTCTCTTTTTCGTTTAATACTAAACGCAACCTGGGGTTCTTTTCAAGTAATCGTGAAGAATCAGATGATTTATATATTGCAAAACCACTTTGTAGCGTAGAATCTACAATTCACGTAACCAATGCTGTTTCTGGTGTTATACTAGAAGGAGCAAGTGTGGCAATTTTAGATGATAAAAAGAATATTATTGAAACTAAAATTTCAGATGCAAACGGGAATGTTGATTTTATTTTAGAATGTAACACTGAATACAGCCTTCAAGTTGCTAAAGACGGTTATGAAAGTGGCGTATTTAGTATAGCTAAAAATAAAGGAGGAAAGCTAACTGTTCCAACACCACTTAATCCAATTGAGATTATTATTAAGCCAACAGAAATTGTATTAAATCCTATTTATTTTGAATTCAATAAAAGCAATATTACTCAAGAAGGAGCCTTTGAATTGGATAAGCTAGTGCAAGTGATGAATGCAAATGACAAACTAGTGATATTTGCTAAATCTCACACCGATAATAGAGGTAGTGATATTTATAATATGAATTTATCTGACAGAAGAGCTAAATCTACTGTTCAATATATACTTTCTAAAGGAATTGCTGCAGGAAGAATTACAGGAAAAGGTTTTGGTGAAAGCGAACCAAAAGTGGATTGTAAAGAAGCTTGTACCGAAGAAGAGCACGCTCAAAACAGACGTTCTGAATTCTTAATTGTGAAATAAACAATTATTTTAAATATTAAAGCCGAGTTTGGATAATTCTAAACTCGGCTTTTTCATTTTAATTACCCCCTAAAAACACAACTTTCGAGATTTCACTTTCTACTTTCGATATTATTTTATTACTTTCGCAAAACGATTTAAGAAAAGGATAAAATGAGCACTAAATTTACTGAATACAAGGGACTTGACTTGCCAAATGTGGCGTCAGAAGTACTTGATTTTTGGAAAAAAGAAAACATATTCGAGAAGAGTATTACCACTCGCGAAGGCAATCAGCCTTTCGTATTTTTTGAAGGACCACCATCAGCAAATGGTTTACCAGGGATTCATCACGTGATGGCCCGAGCTATCAAAGATATTTTTTGTAGATATAAAACTCAAAAAGGATTCCAAGTAAAGCGAAAAGCGGGCTGGGACACTCATGGTTTACCAGTAGAATTAGGAACCGAAAAAGAGCTTGGAATTACCAAAGAAGACATTGGAAAAACAATTTCTGTAGAACAATATAACGAAGCATGTAAAAAAACAGTAATGCGTTACACCGATGTGTGGAACGATTTAACTGAAAAAATGGGTTATTGGGTTGATATGGAAGATCCATATGTAACTTATAAATCCAAGTACATGGAATCGGTTTGGTGGCTTTTAAAGCAAATCTATGATAAAGATTTGATGTATAAAGGTTACACCATTCAACCGTATTCTCCAAAAGCTGGAACTGGATTGTCTTCTCATGAAGTTAACCAACCAGGAAGTTATAGAGACGTTACCGACACAACTGTTGTAGCTCAATTTAAAGCACTAAACGAAACTTTACCTAGTTTTTTAAAGGAATTTGGCGATATCTATATCTTAGCTTGGACCACAACCCCTTGGACTTTACCAAGTAATACAGCATTAACCGTAGGACCAAAAATAGATTACGTTTTAGTCGATACTTTTAATCAATACACCTATTTGCCTTCAAAAGTAATTATGGCTAAGAATTTAGTTGGAAAACAATTCTCAAAAGGCTTTTTCGAAAGCAAAGACCCATCTGATTTTGATAATTTTAAAGCGGGGGATAAACAAATCCCATTTAAAATTTTAACCGAATCCAAAGGGTCAGATTTAGTTGGAATCCGTTACGAACAATTAATGCAATTAGCATTACCGTATCAAAATCCTGAAAATGCATTCCGTGTAATTTCTGGAGATTTTGTTACTACTGAAGATGGAACAGGAATTGTTCATACTGCGCCTACTTTTGGTGCAGACGATGCTAAAGTGGCAAAAGAAGCCGTTCCTGAAGTTCCTCCAATGTTAGTATTGGACGAAAATGGTAACCCTGGACCTTTGGTAGATTTGCAAGGTAAATTCACTTCTCACACCGGTGTTTATGCTGGGAAATATGTTAAAAATGAATATTACAGCGAAGGCGAAGCCCCAGAACGTTCTGCCGATGTGGAAATCGCCATTCAGTTAAAAGAAGAAAACAAAGCCTTTAAAGTTGAGAAATACGTTCACAGTTACCCACATTGTTGGAGAACTGATACGCCAATTTTGTATTATCCATTGGATTCTTGGTTCATAGAAATTACAAAAGTACGTGATAGAATGTTCGATTTGAATGAAACCATCAACTGGAAACCTAAAGCAACAGGCGAAGGACGTTTCGGAAACTGGTTAAAAAACGCTAACGATTGGAACCTATCGCGATCTAGATATTGGGGAATCCCATTGCCAATATGGCGAAGTGAAGACGGGGCAGAAGAAATTTTAATTGGTTCTGTAGAAGAATTATATAAAGAAATTGAGAAATCAATCTCTGCAGGATTCCAAAAAACAAATCCGTTTGAAGGGTTTGAAGTTGGGAATATGGCTGAAGACAATTATGATTTGGTTGATTTACACAAAAATGTAGTTGACGAAATTACTTTAGTTTCTGCAACTGGGAAACCAATGAAAAGAGAATCCGATTTAATTGATGTGTGGTTTGACTCCGGAGCGATGCCTTATGCTCAATGGCACTATCCATTCGAAAACAAAGATTTAATTGATGGAAACAAAGCCTTTCCTGCCGATTTTATTGCGGAAGGAGTAGATCAAACGAGAGGTTGGTTTTATACTTTACACGCTATTTCAACTTTGGTTTTTGATAAAGTATCTTATAAAAATGTAGTTTCAAACGGATTGGTATTAGACAAAAACGGACATAAAATGTCAAAGCGATTAGGAAATGCCGCCGATCCATTTGATACTTTATTAGAATACGGACCAGACGCAACTCGTTGGTATATGATTTCAAATGCCAATCCGTGGGACAATTTAAAATTCGATTTAGAAGGAATTGCAGAAGTTCGACGTAAATTTTTCGGCACGTTATACAATACCTATTCGTTTTTTAGTTTGTATGCTAATATTGATAATTTCAAATATTCAGAAGCTCCAATTCCAGTAAGTGATCGCCCAGAAATAGACCAATGGATCATTTCAGAATTGAACACTTTGATAAAAACAGTTGATGCTGCTTATGCAGATTACGAGCCTACGAAAGCAGCTAGAGCAATTTCTGATTTTGTACAGGAAAACCTAAGTAACTGGTACGTTCGCTTGTGTAGAAGACGTTTTTGGAAAGGCGAATACGCTCAAGATAAAATTGCTGCCTACCAAACTTTGTACGAATGTTTATTGGCGATAAGCAAATTAGGCGCTCCAATTGCTCCATTTTTCATGGATAAATTATACAGAGATTTAACATTAGCAACACAATCAGAAAAATTTGAAAGTGTACATTTGGCTGATTTTCCTCAATGCGTTGAAAAGTATGTTGATAAATCGTTAGAGAGTAAAATGGAGAAGGCACAAACCATTTCCTCATTAGTATTATCGCTTCGAAAAAAGGAAATGATAAAAGTACGTCAGCCTTTACAAAAGGTAATGATACCAATACTTGAAGAGAGTCAACGTGCTGAAATTGAAGCAGTTTCCGACTTAATAAAAGCCGAGGTAAACGTGAAAGAAATTGTACTTTTAGACGATGCATCAGGGATATTGGTGAAACAAATTAAGCCTAATTTTAAAACATTAGGGCCGAGATTTGGAAAGGATATGGGCTTGATTGCCAAGGAGATACAAGGGTTTTCATCAGATCAAATTAATAAATTTGAAAGAGAAGGGGAAATTAGTGTTATTATTCAAGAAAAAAGTATAATTTTAACATTAGAAGAAGTTGAAATTTCGTCACAAGATATTGAAGGTTGGCTGGTAGCCAATTCAAATGGAATTACAGTGGCACTAGATATTTCAATTTCTGAGGAATTGCATCAGGAAGGAATTGCAAGAGAATTAGTAAATAGAATTCAGAACATTAGAAAGGACTCAGGATTTGAAGTTACTGATAAAATCAAAGTCCAAATTCAAAGAAATGGAGATTTGGAAACAGCAGTTTTAAATAATGAGGCTTATATAAAATCAGAAACATTAACCGATATATTGGTTTTTGTGGACGAATTAGAAAGTGGAGTTGTAATTGAATTTGACGAAATAACAACAAGAATAGCAATTAATAAATAAGAATAGAATGGCAGATGATACATTAAGATACTCTGATGCAGATTTAGCAGAGTTCAAAGAGCTGATAATAAATAAAATACACAAAGCACAAGCCGACTTAGAGTTGATTAAAAGTGCTTATATGAACGATTTAAATAACGGGACAGATGATACGTCTCCAACATTCAAAGCATTTGAAGAAGGAAGCGAAACGATGTCAAAAGAAGCAAACTCACAATTAGCAATTCGTCAAGAAAAGTTCATTCGTGACTTGAAAAACGCGCTTTTCCGTGTAGAAAATAAAACTTACGGTTTCTGTAAAGTAACTGGAAAATTAATTAGCAAAGAAAGATTGTTAGTAGTTCCTCACGCAACAATGAGTATTGAAGCTAAGAATTTGCAGCGATAATAAAATTTTCACAATAATTATAAACGCTCCTTTCTAGGGGCGTTTTGTATTAAAAATAGTATTATTTTTGCGGTATCAAAATTTACAAAATGTCATTAAAGAAAGCCTATTTACTAATTTTCATTATTTTATTAGTTGACCAAATTTCGAAAATCTACATTAAAACTCACTTTGTATTAGGAGAGGAAGTAGTGGTTTTCAATTGGTTTAAAATTCTATTTATTGAAAATGAAGGAATGGCTTGGGGAACTCAAATTCCAGGATCTTACGGGAAAATAATCCTTACCCTTTTTAGATTAGTTGCCGTATCAGGAATCGCTTACTGGCTTTGGGATGCTGTAAAAAAACAAAGTTCCAATTTTTTAATTGTAGCCATAGCGCTCATTTTTGCAGGCGCTTTTGGGAATATTATCGATTCAGTTTTCTATGGTGTATTTTTCGATGACAGTTACCATACTGTTGCAACTTTATTCTCAGACAAACCCTACGGTAAATTATTTTATGGAAAAGTAGTAGATTTATTTTATTTCCCTATTTGGGAAGGAAATTTACCAACTTGGCTACCATTTTGGGGCGGAAAATTCTTTACTTTCTTCAATGCTATTTTCAATGTTGCCGACATGGCAATTTCAACAGGAGTGGGGATTTTAATTGTTTTCAATAAAAAAGCATTTGCTAAAACTCAGGTTTCAGAGTAATTTTAGAATTTTATTGTTCTTTTTGGAGTTACGCAATAATTGAGTTGGATGTCTGTGGCATTGACATCTGAAATTAATTCTTCTGGTTCAAAAAACGACAATCCAATTTTAATCGTATTTTGAGTGCATTCAGCTAAAAATTTATCATAGAATCCTTTTCCATAACCAACGCGATTTCCATTTTTATCATATGCTAGTAAAGGAATAAAAACCACTTCCATTTTGTTTGAAGGCACTTCAATTCCGTCTACCGGTTCAGGAATATTGTATTCGTTTTTTTTGATTTTTGTGTTATCGGTCAATAAAAAATGAGTCATTTTTCGAGTTTCAAAATCACTTTTCGAAATACAAATTTCTTTGTCCTTTCCAGATAATAAATGTAAAAGATATTCGGTATTGACTTCTTTCTGTGCTTCAATGGGAAGAAAAACATGAAAATACGTTTTCTCCCAAATTGGAAGTGACAAGACTTCATTGGCAATAGCCAAACTCAATTCTTCAATCTGATTTTCAGATAAAGCCTGACGAAGTTCCTTGTATTTTAAACGAATTTCTTTTTTAAACATCGCTAATTTGGGTTGAAATATGATAAATGGCATCACCTTGGTAAACAATTGGCGCGTCATTTACATTGATTATATATCCGGAATTGGGTGCTTTTACGGTAAATTCAATTTTCCCGTAGGGATCAGAAATGGTGGCTAGCAATTGTCCTTTGGTAACATAATTTCCAATTTGGGTATAACCGTGAAACATTCCTGAATATTTAGCCCGAATCCAGTTCGATTTACTGATATAGATAGTTGGTTTTTCAGGATAGGTAACTTCTTTTTTTTCACTCAGCATCCCAAGATGGTCTAATACTCTCTTTGTTCCTTCAATTCCTTCTTGCGTTACTTCTTCATTAATATTCACCGATTTTCCACCTTCAAACAACAACATTTTTACGCCCAATTTATCGCAAGCATTTCTAAATGACCCAGCAATATTTTTTGAATACAATCCAAAAGGGGCATTAAAAATATCGGCCAATTGTTTTAATTCGGCATTTTTTGGAACAATTCTAATTTGCGGAGCGTTGAATCTACTGGCGCCACCGGCATGAAAATCAATCGCATAATCAATGTGTGGCATAATTTCCTTTAACAGATAAAAGGCAAATCTGCTGGCTAGGGATCCTTTTTTACTTCCAGGGAAAACTCGATTTAAATCTCTTTTATCAGGAAATTCCCTAGTTTGATTGACAAATCCAAATACATTTATCACCGGAATACAAATGATGGTTCCTATTTTTGGTTTGTTGATATTTTTGGTAATTATTTGTCGTACGATTTCAATTCCGTTAATTTCATCTCCATGTAATCCAGCAGAAAGTAGAATTGTTGGACCGCTGAATTTGGATCGTTCTACAATTATCGGGACTTTTAATTTGGTCATGGTATGCAAAGTTGCAATTTCCATATTGATCGTTTTGCTTTCACCGGGCAAAACAGTTTCCTTAAAAATAGTGATGCTTTTATGTTCTAAAGTACTCATAATTTTGTTAAAACGTTAAAAGTAGAAAATTATGGGTTATAAATCAGAAGTTCTCGTTTGTTTTTCGCTTTTAAATGTGAGATTTTGTAAATTTGAAAACCAATAAAATACTAATCGTTTTATTTGGATTGAAATAATTTATAAATGCAAAATCCTTCTTTACAACTTCAGATACAAACTTTACCCGATGGCCCTGGGGTGTATCAATATTATGATAAAGAGGATAAAATTTTATATGTAGGGAAAGCCAAAAATCTTAAAAAAAGAGTGGCTTCCTATTTTAATAAAATTCATGATACCGCCAAAACGAATGTCCTTGTAAAAAAGATTGTTACCATAAAACACATTGTCGTTCCTACTGAAACGGACGCCCTTTTATTGGAAAACAATTTAATCAAAACATTACAGCCACGTTACAATGTGATGTTACGAGACGATAAAACCTATCCTTGGATTTGCATCAAAAAAGAAGCTTTTCCTAGAATTTTTCCTACTCGAAGAATGGTAAAAGACGGATCGGAATATTTTGGCCCATATACTTGTTTCAAAACCGTAAATACTATTTTAGATTTAATAAAAGAATTGTATCCGTTACGAACTTGCAACTATGATTTGAGTCAAAAAAACATTGAAAACAATAAATTCAAAGTTTGTTTAGAATATCATATTGGGAATTGTAAAGGTCCATGCGAAGCACATGAAACAACTGAAAATTATCAAAAGCAAGTAGATGCAATTCGTGAAATCTTGAAGGGAAATTTCAAAGAAAGCCAAAGAGAGTTCAAAAGATTAATGAATGATTTTGCTTCCAAAATGCAATTTGAAGAAGCTCAAAAAATCAAAGAAAAAATCGATGTTTTAGAGAATTATCAATCTCGTTCGACAATAATAAATCCAAAAATCACTAATATCGATGTGTTTTCTATCGTTTCTGATGAAAGCGCAGCATTTGTGAATTTCTTGCAAATTTCTCACGGCTCGATAATTCGTTCCCATACATTAGAAATTAAAAAGAAATTGGATGAATCCGATGAAGAGTTATTGGAACTTGCCATTATTGAATTGAGAGACCGATTTCATTTATTATCAAAAGAAATTATTGTTCCATTTCATGTAAATTTAGGGGAAAACATAAAAATCACCATTCCGCAATTGGGAGATAAAAAGCAAATTTTAGATTTGTCGATTAGAAATGCCAAATTTTACCGAATTGATCAATTAAAGCAGCTTCAAATTGTAGATCCTGAAAGGCATTCTAACCGAATTATGGCTCAAATGCAAAAAGATTTACGACTTTCTGAAGAGCCACGCCATATTGAGTGTTTTGATAATTCCAATATTCAAGGAACCAATCCTGTTTCTGCTTGTGTGGTTTTTAAAGATGGAAAACCTAGCAAAAAAGATTACCGACATTTCAATATTAAAACGGTAGTTGGGCCCGATGATTTTGCTTCGATGGAGGAAGTTGTTTTTAGAAGGTACAAGAGAATGCTAGAAGAAAACCAACCGTTGCCACAATTAATTATTATAGATGGCGGAAAAGGGCAATTATCATCAGCATTGAAAAGCATTGACGAATTGGGGTTACGAGGTAAAATTGCCATAATTGGAATTGCAAAAAGGCTAGAAGAACTTTTTTATCCCGGAGATTCTGTTCCATTATATTTAGATAAAAAGTCGGAAACTTTAAAGGTAATTCAGCATTTAAGAAATGAAGCCCATCGATTTGGGATTACATTTCATAGGGATAAGCGAAGTAAATCGGCGCTAAATTCCTCTATTGAAACCATCCCAGGAATTGGTGAAAAAACGATGTTGACATTAATCAAGCACTTCAAAAGTGTTAAAAGATTGAAATTAGCATCAGAAAAAGAAATTTCAGAGGTGGTAGGTGTTTCAAAAGCCAAAAAAATTACCGACTTTTACAAAACCATTTAAAGCCTAAAAATGAAAAATATAGCCGCCATCTTTCTCTTTATTTTTGTTTTAACTCAAAACACTTTCTCACAAGATACTATTAAAACGCGACCTAAAATTGGATTGGTTTTAAGCGGCGGTGGAGCGAAAGGATTTGCGCATATTGGCGTGATAAAAGTACTTGAAAACGCTGGAGTGAAAATCGATTATATTGGCGGAACAAGTGTTGGATCGGTAATTGGAGCGCTTTATGCATCGGGATACAATGCAACTCAATTGGATTCTATATTTAGAGATACTGATTTTAATAATCTTATAACAGACTATATTCCCCGTTCATCAAAGAATTTTTATGCAAAAAGGAATGATGAATTGTATGCCTTTTCATTACCAGTAAATAATTTTAAAGTTGGAATTCCAATGTCGCTTTCAAAAGGAATGTACAATTATAATTTATTAAATAGGCTTTTCAAAAATGTAAGAGATGTTCATGATTTTAATAAATTACCAATTCCTTTTTTATGTATCGCAACAGATATTGAAACTGGACAACAAATTGTTTTAGACAAAGGCTATTTGGCCAAGGCATTGTTGGCGAGTTCTGCATTTCCTTCCATATTTTCACCAGTTGAATTAGATGGGAAACTGCTTGTAGATGGAGGAGTTTCAAACAATTTTCCAGTTGATGAAATTCGAAAACTAGGTGCGGACATCATTATTGGAGTGGATGTTCAGGACGAAATAAAAGACCGAAACAGCCTTAATGACGCGACAAAAATATTGGTTCAAATTAACAATCTTCAGATGATTGAAAAAATGAAATCCAATAAAGCGGCAACAGATATTTACATAAAACCTGAAGTAAATCAATATGGAATTATCTCATTTGATGCTATCGGAGATATTATTAATAGAGGTGAAAAAGCGGCAAATGACCAAATCGATAAAATAAAAAAATTAACTTATCCCATAGAAAATTATAAAAAAGAAAAGCTAATAGTTGGTAATGATTCACTTCATATCAAATACATCAATATCAATTTTTTGCCTAATTATACCCGATCGTATGTATTAGGGAAATTAGGATTCAATGCAAATAGTAAAATAGTTTATGACGATCTTCGGGCAGGAACGGATAATTTAAGCGCCACTCAAAACTTTAAATCGATAACCTATACAATTGACAAAAATGAAAACGGAAACGATTTAAATATCAATTTAGTAGAAAGTCCTCAAACTACATTGTTAAAATTTGGATTGCATTATGACGGATTATTCAAAAGTGCGCTATTGGTTAATTTAACTCAAAAAAAAATAATTTCTAAAAACGACGTAGCCTTTATAGATGTAGGCTTGGGAGATAATTTCCGATACAACTTTGAATACTATATTGACAATGGGTTCCACTGGAGTTTTGGAATAAAATCGAAATATAGCGCTTTTTCAAAAAATGTTTCAACCAGCTTTTTATCCAATTTCACCAACTCACAGCTGGGGATAAATACACTTAATATAGATTATATAGACTTTACCAATCAAGCTTATGTTCAAACCGTTTCTTTCCAAAAATTTCTATTGGGAATTGGGGTTGAAAACAAAAATCTAAAAATTACTTCAGAAACAATTTCCAATGCAAATTCGATGTTAGAAAACAATAATTACTGGAGTGTTTTTGAGTCTTTAAAATTCGATTCTTTTGATAATAAATATTTTCCTAAGAAAGGAGGGTCTTTTGCAATAAATATTAATACCTATTTGAGTTCTTCCAATTTTGAAACACAATTTGAACCCTTTTCTATCGCAAAAAGTGAATTCAGCGTAGTTAAATCATTTTTCAAAAAAGCCACAATTGAATTTCAAGTTGATGCTGGATTAAAATTCGGAAAAGGAAGCGGGTCCGTTTTTGATTTTGCTTTGGGAGGTTTTGGATTTAATCCAATTAACAATATAAAATCTTTTTATGGCTATGACTTTTTGAGCATTACTGGGAATAGTTATTTCAAAACGGCGTTTACCTTAGATTATGAATTTTACAAAAAAAACCACTTAAACTTTTCTGGAAATTTCGCACAAGTTAGTAATGAATTATTTCAAACTACCGATTGGATTTCAAAGCCTAACTATTCAGGATATGCATTAGGATATGGGTTGGAAACTATTGTTGGCCCTGCCGAAATTAAATATACATGGTCGCCAGAATTAAATAAAGGATATACTCTAATTTCAATTGGGTTCAGTTTTTAATATTATTTTATTCTAATTGAGTTAAAATGTACATTGTTGTAGAAAATTCTATATATTTGAAAATATAAAATAATTAAATAATTAAATATGTCAATCTGGAAGAAAAAATCACTTACACAGTTATTAGGTGAAGCATCAGAATCTGAGAAAGGATTAAAAAGAACATTAACCGCATGGTCATTGATAGCCCTTGGAATTGGAGCAATTATTGGTGCGGGGTTATTTGTTAGAACTGCAACCGCAGCGGCACAAAACGCCGGCCCTTCAGTTACTTTAGGGTTTATTGTAGCAGCTATTGGATGTGCTTTAGCAGGATTATGTTATGCAGAATTATCTTCTTCAATTCCAATTTCTGGAAGCGCATATACCTATACTTATGCTACCATGGGAGAACTTATTGCGTGGATTATAGGCTGGGATTTAATTCTTGAATATGCCGTTGGAGCTGCTACCGTGGGAATTGCTTGGAGTGAATATCTTAATAATTTACTGGTCAACGTGCTCCATATGAGTCCAATTCCATACTCGTTGTCGCACTCCCCATTTCAACATTTTACTGATCCAGTTACTGGAGTAGTTTCAAATGGGATTATTAATTTACCAGCGTTTTTCATCGTTGCCATAATCAGTTTACTATTAATTAAAGGAACTCAAGAATCAGCATTTGTCAACGGATTAATTGTTATTACAAAAGTGGCAATCGTAATTTTAATTATCGGATTTGGTTGGCATTTTATCAATCCTGCAAATCATACTCCCTATATTCCAGCTGAGTCAACTTATACCGATGATCAAGGAATAGGGCATCATTTTGGAGGAATTATGGGAGTTCTAGGTGCAGCCGGAACAGTATTTTTTGCCTTTATCGGTTTTGATGCCGTGAGTACCGCAGCGCAAGAAACTAAAAATCCAAAGCGCGATATGCCAATTGGAATCCTTGGTTCTTTAGCAATTTGTACCGTTTTATATATACTTTTTGCACACGTTTTAACAGGGGTTGCAACAGTAGAAGATTTTAGAACTGGAGGTAAAGAAGCTTCAGTAGCATTTGCAATAAACAAATACATGATAGGATATGAATGGCTTGCTCAATTTGTTACAATAGCAATTTTAGCTGGATTCTCATCTGTAATTTTAGTAATGTTATTAGGACAATCTAGAGTTTTTTATTCAATGGGGAAAGACGGATTGTTGCCAAGTTTCTTCGGAGATTTACACTCTAAATACAAAACTCCTTACAAAGCGAATTTAGTAATTTTAGTTATCGTAGGTTTATTCGCAGCATTTATCCCAGGCGATATTGTGGGAGATATGACTAGTATCGGAACTTTATTTGCCTTTATTCTGGTTTGCGTTTCTGTAATCGTATTAAGAAAAACAGAACCAGATTTAAAGCGTGAATTCAAAACACCTTTCGTTCCTTTAGTACCAATTCTTGGAATTATTGTTTGTATGGCTATGATTTACGGTTTAGGATGGACCAACTGGTTACGTCTTGGAGTTTGGTTGATTTTAGGATTAGTAATCTACTTCCTTTATAGCAAAAACCATAGTAAATTAAACCACCCAGATAAATAATCCGAATTTTAATAAACAAAAAAAAGGCATTAAAGACACAATTCTTTAATGCCTTTTCTTTTTTATAAATATTTCGCAATAATTAGAGCTTAAAATTAATTTTTTCCGATATTTGTTATATGAAAACAACATGGATTGGATTATTAGATTATTTGCAATTTCTCATCAAGAGAAACCCAGAATGATTTTATATCTTTTTGATTAAATAAATATTTGAAGTTAAACCAACTTTATTCTTAACTTTTAAACAACAAAAGATGCCAATATATCATAAACTCGGAGAGTTTCCCCAAAAAAGACACACACAGTTTGAAAATCCTAAAGGAGGATTATATTATGAACAATTATTTGGAACAGAAGGATTTCACGGACATTCTTCACTTTCTTATCACGTTCATAGACCAACGCAAGTAAAAGAAATTCTGAAATCTTATTCAGTTGAACCTAAAATTGCGATTGGGAAAAACATAAAAGCATTATTGCTAAAAGGCTTTGAAGTAAAGCCCGAAGACGATTTTCTAGATAGTAGAAAACCCATGTTGGTCAATAAAGATTGTACAATCGGTTTGGCAGCACCAAAAACATCACTTCGCAACTATTTCTATAAAAATGCCGATGCCGATGAAATGATTTTCATCCATAAAGGAAAAGGAAAATTGAGAACCATGTTAGGAAATATCCCATTTGAATATGGCGATTATCTAATAATCCCTAGAGGCATAATCTACCAAATAGATTTCGAAACTTCCGATAACCGACTGTTCTACGTAGAATCTTTCACGCCATTTTATACCCCAAAAAGATATAAAAATGAATCAGGACAACACCTAGAACATTCCCCATTTTGCGAACGCGATTTTATCTTGCCGAATGAATTGGAGACCTATGATGAAAAAGGAGATTTCCTAATCAAGATCAAAAAAGAAGGAATGATGCATGAAATTGTATATGCAACGCATCCATTTGACGTAGTAGGTTGGGACGGATATAATTTCCCCTACGGCTTCAGCATTCACAATTTCGAACCTATAACCGGAAGAGTTCACCAGCCGCCACCAGTACACCAAACATTTGAAACAGCCACATTTGTAGTATGTTCATTCGTTCCTAGATTGTACGATTATCACCCAAAATCAATCCCAGCGCCCTACAATCACAGCAATATAGATAGCGATGAGGTGATTTATTATGTAGATGGCGATTTCATGAGCCGAAACAATATCGAGCAAGGACACATAACTTTACATCCAAAAGGGATTCCCCACGGACCAGCGCCAGGAGCAATGGAAAGAAGTATTGGACAAACCGTAACAGAAGAATTAGCCGTAATGGTAGATACTTTCAGACCATTAATGGTTACCGAAGAAGCTATGGGCCTTGACGACGGAAAGTATTATCAATCTTGGACTGAATAATTTGGAGCTATTTCCTGCTATTCGTTGCAATCCATCTTGTTGTTCGTGCCTCACAACAATAGGGGATTTCCACTGCTATCAGGGCTAGGGTTTCCGATAATTAACAAAATTTAGAAATAAGAGGAACAATTTTACCTCATAATAAAATATCAAAATGTCAAAAAAAGAAGTAACATCTGTAGAATACGGATTAGAAAAAATATTTGAAGGAGCACAAGATTTCCTACCTTTACTAGGAACCGACTATGTAGAACTCTATGTAGGAAACGCAAAGCAATCGGCACATTATTATAAAACAGCTTTCGGTTATCAATCGTTGGCTTACGCCGGATTAGAAACAGGTGTTCGCGATAGAACTTCCTATGTGCTAAAACAAGACAAAATCAGATTGGTTTTAACCACACCTTTAAACCAAGATTCTCCAATAAATGACCATTTAAGAAAACATGGCGACGGTGTAAAAATTGTTGCTCTTTGGGTTGAAGACGCTACAAGTGCGTATGAGGAAACCATGAAAAGAGGTGCCGTTTCTTTCATGGAACCTACAGTTGAAAAAGATGAATTTGGTGAAGTAGTTCGTTCTGGAATCTATACTTATGGAGAAACCGTTCACCTATTTGTAGAAAGAAAAAACTACAACGGAATTTTCTTACCTGGTTATAAAGAATGGAAATCCGATTACAATCCTGAAGCGGTTGGATTGAAATACATTGACCACATGGTAGGAAATGTAGGTTGGAATGAAATGAATACATGGGTAAAATTCTACGAAGACGTTATGGGATTTGTAAATTTCTTGTCTTTTGATGACAAGCAAATCCACACCGAATATTCTGCATTAATGAGTAAAGTAATGTCGAACGGAAACGGACGTATAAAATTCCCAATCAACGAACCAGCAGAAGGAAAAAAACGATCTCAAATTGAGGAATATTTAGATTTTTATGGCGGTCCAGGAGTGCAACACATTGCCATTGCTACCGACGATATTATCGCTACAGTTACTCAATTAAAAGCGCGTGGAGTAGAATTTTTATCAGCGCCACCACATGCCTATTATCAAGCAATTCCTGAAAGATTAGGAGTTCACATGGAAATGATGAAAGAAGATTTGAACGCAATAGAAAAATTAGCCATTATGGTTGATGCCGATGAAGATGGTTATTTATTGCAAATTTTCACCAAACCAGTTCAAGACCGACCAACATTATTTTTCGAAATAATTCAAAGAATGGGCGCTAAAGGATTTGGTGCTGGAAATTTCAAAGCGCTTTTTGAATCTATTGAAAGAGAGCAATCTTTAAGAGGAACATTATAAAATATATTTGATTTTCTTAAATTTTTCATAAAGAAATCGACCGAAAGAGAATTATCTTTGCAAAATAAATGTTAAAGTTCATTTTTTGCTAATTATAATTCAACATTTTGAATATCTTTGTACTCAGAAATAAGGAGTGGTTTCCTCATTTTTGTATAAATTTTCATAATTTATAATTTTTTGGTTGGTTAATAGCATAAAAACTCAGTCATTATTTGACTGAGTTTTTTTGTTTTTATTACATTTGGAACAAATATTGTACATGCAATTAAAATAAAAACCATTACCATGAAAAAATTAGCAATCTTACTAATATTTCCTCTCCTATTTAGTTTTGACACGCAACGTGAAGACGCTTTTCAAACCGGTGAATGGTTTAAATTCCGAGTTCATTACGGAATGATTAATGCCGGATATGCAACCCTTGAAGTTCAAGACGGCGTAATAAATAACAAAAAAGTATATCATGTAATCGGAAAAGGATATTCTACCGGAATGTCAAGATTCTTTTTTAAAGTGGACGACCTTTATGAAAGTTATTTTGATAAAGTTACCGGAAATCCTTACAAATACGTTCGAAAAATTGATGAAGGCGGTTATACCAAAAACCAAGAAGGTTTTTTCAATCAAGCCTCAGATCGAGTTTTGGTTAAAGATTATGATAACAAAACCGAAAGAACATTTGTAATCCCTAATAATACTCAAGACATCGTTTCTACTTTTTATTATTTGAGAAATTATCCAACCATAGATAAGTTAAAAGTGGGGGAATCGGTTTCAATAGATATGTTTTTTGATGAGGAAACTACAAAATTTAAGCTTAAATTTATCGGCCGAGAAGATATCGAAACAAAATTTGGAGTAATCCCAACCATGATTTTTCGCCCATTAGTTCAATCGGGTAGAGTTTTTAAAGAACAAGAAGCACTTACCGTTTGGATTTCAGACGACGATAATAAAATACCAGTTAGAATTCAAGCGAATTTAACCGTAGGATCAATAAAAGCAGATTTAGACGGTTTTAAAGGATTGAAAAATTCTTTCACAATTAAAGTAAATTAACGATGGAAAACCACAATATATCGAATGAAATCCTTCAAAAATTAGAAGATAAATTTCAAAAGATCAATCAAAAAACCGAAACCCATTTGGAAGGACTGCTTTGGTCGAAACCAATTACCTATTGGGATTACATTCAAACAGACGCGCTTTTAAATTTGCAAGTGCAACGAACCACACTTCCTGACGAAATGGTATTTATCATGTACCACCAAGTAAACGAATTGTTATTCAAAATGATATTGTGGGAAATAGAGCAAATTTGCAAAAATGATAATTTAGAAACTGCATTTTTCACGGATAGATTAATGAGAATTAGTCGTTATTTCGACATGCTTACCACTTCGTTTGACATTATGGGCGACGGAATGGAAGTAGATCAATACATGAAATTCAGAAATACATTAACACCTGCAAGTGGGTTTCAAAGTGCGCAATACCGCCATATAGAATTTGCTTCTACCGATCTAATCAACTTAATTGATTATCGTTTTAGAGCTACAATAGATCGAAATACTCCTTACGAACACGCATTAGAACATTTGTATTGGCAAGCCGGAGGAAAAGACCACGCAACGGGTGAAAAGTCGTATTTAATATTAGAGTTTGAACGAAAATACAAAGCGCAATTTCTTCGATCAATGGAGGAATACAACACGATTAATTTGTGGCAAAAATTCAAACAATTGCCAGAATCCGATCAAAAAAATCCTGAATTAATCAAAGCAATGCGCCATTACGACCACACCGTAAATATTACCTGGGTAATGGGACACTTAAACGCTGCAAGAAAATACATTGAGTCAAGCGGACAAGGAAATGGTGAAGCAACAGGCGGAAGCGATTGGAAAAAATACATGCACCCAAAATACCAAAGGAGAATATTTTTCCCTGAATTGTGGAGCGAAGACGAATTGAAAAATTGGGGCGCGGAAAATTAATACTTAAAACGACGGTTTGAAAAAAGCTAGCATTATACTTTTACTAATAGCAACATTGTTTTCCTGTAATAAATCGGAAAAGGACAAGGCTATTAGTAAAGAACCTATTGTTGTAGCTTTTGGATTTACACTCAATCATTTTGATGTTGTACATGACACCATTAAGGACGGCGATACCTTTGGAAGCATCCTAGAAAAACAAAATTTAGGCTACCTTAAAGTTCATGAAATAGTTGAAAAAGTAAAAGATACTTTTGACGTTCGAATGATGAGAATCGATAAGCCGTATACCATTTTAAGAGGAAAAGGAAAATCAAAAAAAATCCGTGCGTTTATTTACCAACCCGATCGTTTAAGTTATTATGTGATCGATTTAAAAGATTCTATCAAAGTCTATAAACACATTGAACCCGTTACCATTCGAAGAAGAACTATTGCGGGAAAATTAGACGGATCTTTATCAGAAACATTAGTAAAAAAAGGAGTTGACGGAGCATTGGCAGTTTCAATTTCTAAAGTTTATGCTTGGTCAATTGATTTTTTCAAATTACAAAAAGGCGATAAATTTGCCGTGACATTTACAGAACGCTACATAAACGATACGATTTATGACGGTGTGGATAGCTTGAAATGTTCCTTCTTTGAATACAAAGGCAAATTAATTTATGCGTTTCCATTTTCGCAAGATGCCAATTCCAATAAATTAGAATACTTTGATGAGGAAGGAAAAGCGCTGAAGAACTTTTTCCTTAAAGCACCTTTGAAATTTGTAAATATTACCTCTCATTATTCTAAAAATAGATTTCATCCGGTGCAACAAATCTGGAAAGCCCACAAAGGAACCGATTATGCAGCGCCATACGGAACCCCTATTATGACTACTGCTTCGGGCGTCGTGGAACAAACCGGCTTCACCGCAGGAAACGGAAATTTTGTTAAAGTAAAACACAATAAAACCTATTCGACCCAATATTTACATATGTCAAAAATTATTGCGCGTCGGGGGCAAAGAGTAAACCAAGGGGATATTATAGGGAAAGTGGGAAGCACTGGACTCGCAACAGGCCCACACGTGTGTTATCGATTTTGGAAAAATGGAGTTCAAGTGGACGCTCTGCGATTGAAATTACCCAATTCTGAACCGATGAGCAAAAATAATTTACCTCGTTTTATGGAACAAATGGCTCCATTGAAGAAAGAATTGGATAGAGTTGCAGCTTTAGAGTTTAAGAGAAAATAGACGAATAGATAATAGAAAATAGACTTATAATTTGTATAATTCGTGTAATTGGTGGCTAAAGAACTTAGCGAATTTAAGTGATAATAGACCAATAGATAATAGACGAGAGACTTATAATTTGAGTTAATTCGTTAATTCGTGGCTAAAAAACTTAGCGAATTTATTTTTCAGATAATAATTCTTCACAATTACTTTACAAACATTATTTGTAAATTTGCAATTCAAAAACATAATTAATTAAGACTTCCTATAATGGCCTTACAAAATACAAATCCATCCTCAACAGCTGCTTGGAAAGCAATTCAAGAACATTTTGAAACTATGAAAACGGTTTCCATGAAAAATATGTTTCAAGAAGATCCGTCAAGAGCATCGAAATTTCATATTCAATGGAACGACTTTTTGATCGATTATTCTAAAAACAGAATCAATCAAGAAACCATGGATTTACTAATTAATTTAGCCAATGAAGTGCATTTGAAAGAAGCAATTGCGGCTTATTTTGATGGGGAAGCAATAAATAAAACCGAAAACAGAGCCGTACTTCACACTGCTTTACGTGCGCCTGAAAATTCAGTGGTTACTGTTGACGGACAAAATGTAATTCCAGAAATCTACGAAGTTAAAAACAAAATAAAAGCCTTTACCGATGAAGTCGTGAATGGCGTTAGAAAAGGATATACCGGCAAGGCGTTCACCGATGTGGTAAACATTGGAATTGGAGGTTCCGACTTAGGTCCAGCAATGATTGTGGAAGGGTTACAATATTATAAAAATCACTTAAACGTTCATTTTGTTTCCAATGTTGATGGCGATCATGTGAACGAAATCATCAAAAAAATAAATCCCGAAACCACCCTTTTTGTAATTGTTTCTAAAACATTTACCACACAAGAAACGTTAACGAATTCAGAGACTATTCGTTCTTGGTTTTTGAAATCAGCCAAGCAAGAAGATGTCGCTAAACATTTTGTTGCGGTTTCCACCAATATTAAAAATGTAACTGAATTTGGGATTAATGCCGATAATGTTTTCCCAATGTGGGATTGGGTTGGAGGCCGTTTTTCTTTATGGAGCGCCGTTGGATTGTCAATTAGCCTTGCTGTAGGATTTGATAATTTTGACAAAGTTTTGAAAGGAGCCAATAAAATGGACGAACATTTTAAAACTACTTCATTCGATAAAAACATCCCGGTAGTGTTGGCATTATTAAGCATTTGGTACAATAATTTCTTTGGTGCCGAAAGCGAGGCGTTAATACCTTATACTCAATATTTGCAAAAGCTGGCGCCGTACCTTCAACAAGGAATCATGGAAAGCAATGGAAAGAGTATTGGGCGTGATGGGAAACCAGTTAATTATCAAACAGGAACGATTATTTGGGGCGAACCAGGAACCAATTCCCAACACGCTTTTTTCCAATTAATTCACCAAGGAACTAAATTGATACCAACAGATTTCATCGGATTTGTTAATTCATTGTATGGAAATAAAGACCACCACGATAAGTTGATGTCCAATTTCTTTGCACAAACAGAGGCATTATTAAACGGTAAAACCGAAGCCCAAGTTCGTGACGAATTTAACAAACAAGGAGTTTCATTAGAAAAAGCCGATTATTTAACTCCGTTTAAAGTTTTTGAAGGAAATAAACCTACGAATACCATTTTGATTGACCAATTAACTCCAGAGTCATTAGGTTCTTTAATTGCCATGTACGAACATAAAATATTTGTTCAAGGGGTAATTTGGAATATTTTCAGTTATGACCAATGGGGAGTGGAGCTTGGAAAGCAATTGGCCAATTCTATTTTGGATGAAATGCACACTAAAACTGTTAAAAAACACGATAGTTCTACCCTTTTTCTTTTAAATCACTATTTAAAATAAATGATATATTTTATTAAACAGCCAATTATTTAGTTAATTACTTAGGAAAATTGTTAATTAAGCTAGCATCCTATTTGGTTTTTGTATTTTGTTAACAATGAAGACTAGATTTTAACAAATAATTATCATTTAACATTTTATTAACATATAGGACAAATTTAATACTGAAATTTGCAAAAAATTTAAACAAACAACAAATGAAAAATTTTAAAATTAATTTATTTTTTGGTCTGTTTTTCTCTGTAACTGCTTCGTTCGCGCAAGCTGTTAAGAAAGACACTGTTAAGTCAAATCAACTAGATGAAGTAGTTGTAAGAGGTAGCATTATTGACGTTGCTAAAGAAAGAAAAACGCCAGTGGCTGTTTCTACTATTAAAGCGGCAGAAATACAAGCTAAAGCAGGAAATCAAGAATTTCCAGATTTATTGAAAAATACGCCTTCTGTTTATGCTTCAAAAGGTGGAGGAGGTTACGGAGACTCTAGGGTTAATATTAGAGGATTCGCTCAAGAAAACATTGCGGTTATGATTAACGGTATGCCAGTTAACGACATGGAAAACGGTGCTGTTTATTGGAGTAACTGGAGTGGATTGTCTGATGTAGCATCTTCTATCCAAGTTCAAAGAGGTTTAGGAGCTTCTAAATTAGCTATTGCATCTGTTGGGGGTACTATTAACGTAGTAACAAGAACATCTGACATGAAAGAAGGGGGAATTATTTCTTCTGCGGTAGGAAATGATAACTTCCTTAAATCTTCTTTTTCTTATTCTACAGGAGTAATGAAAAACGGTTTGTCTGCGTCATTCTTATTAAGCAGAACAAGAGGAGATGGATATGTTGACGGGACCAACTTTGAAGGGACTAACTATTTCATCGGTCTTGGATATAAATTAAGTGATAAACACCAATTTGAATTTACTTTCACTGGAGCGGCGCAATGGCACCACCAAAGAAGTACTGCAATTTCATTAGCTCAATATTTAACTGCAGGCGGGGGAACTCCAGCAATTAAATACAACAGAGATTGGGGATTCTTACAAGGAAGCCAGTACAATATGAATCAAAACTTTTATAATAAACCAATTGCTTCTATCAACTGGGATTATAAAATCAATGAAACTACAAAATTATCTGCTATTGTTTACGGTTCTTGGGGTCGTGGAGGTGGAGCAGGCGCTTGGGGTAAAGCAGCTGGTTTAAATTTCAATGATGACAGATGGAGAACTTCAGCTAATGGAGTTGGAACAGTTGATTTTGATAAATTATATGCATTCAACTCAGGACAAACGGTTCAATTGCCAACAACTGCAGTATCTACATCATCAGCTTTTGCAACATTTGCACCTGCTGTAAGAGCACAAGTTGGAGGACTATATGTTAACACTGCAGGTTCTGAAGCTACCAATGGAGTTTCTAAAATTGCTGGAATTAACTCTCATGACTGGTACGGAGGAATTGTTAATTTAGATAAAAAATTAAACAACCTTTCTCTTAATTTCGGTGTGGATTTAAGAACTTTCAAAGGAATTCACGTTAGATATTTAAATGATCTTTTAGGAGGTTCAACATTTAAAGATGTAGCTGATATAAATAACCCTGCAGGAGTTTACACTAGTGAAACATCTTCACCTACACCTTCTTTAAACCCATTTTTCCAAGCAATTCAAGGGACTCCAATTTTAAGAAACTGGATTGGAAACGTAAATTGGATGGGTGCTTACGGACAAGCTGAATATTCTAAAGACAACTTAACTGCTTTTGTTCAAGCAGCGGTTTCTCAACAAAGCTTCCAAAGACAAGATTATTTTGTTTATGCAAATAGCAATCCAATACAAAACTCTGATAAAAAGAGCTTAATGGGAGGTGACTTTAAAGCAGGAGCAAACTACAACTTCAATGACAACCACAACGTATTTGTAAATGCGGGTTACTATTCTAAACAACCTTTCTTCACTGCAGTTTTCCCAAACAATGCCAACTTGGTTAACACTAACTTGACTAATGAGAAAATTTTAGGATTTGAAGCGGGTTATGGTTTTAGAAATGCTAAATTAAACGTTAATGTGAACGTTTATAGTACAGAATGGAAAGACAGATACCAAAGATCTAATGATGCTGATGTTGTAAATAATCCAAACGGATATTATGATTTCTCAGGAATTACTGAAGTTCACCAAGGGTTAGAGTTAGAAGCAAAATATAAATTGTTCTCTCACTTTAAATTAAACGGAATGGTTTCTTACGGAAACTGGTTCTACAAAGGAAACAGTATCAGTAACCGTTTTGATCAAAATGGTGCTGCATTTGCAGGAGGTACTGTTACAACTTTGTTCCTAGACAATGTAAAAGTGGGTAATACAGCTCAAGTGACTGCTGCTTTAGGAGGTATAATTGATGTTACTAAAAACATGTCTTTTGATGCTAACTATAATTTCAATGATAAATTATTCGCAGCTATTTCTCCGAATTCATTCTCTAGTGCAACTAACAAAGGAACGTTACAATTACCAAGCTACGATTTAATTGATGCGGGTGTTTCTTACAAATGGGATTTAGCTAATTCTAAAGAATCAGTAAAATTTAGATTTAATGTAAACAACTTATTAGATACTAAATACATTGCTGAATCAAGCACTAATAGATTTGCAGATGATTACGTAACAGGAACTTCTGGACCAACTTACGCTTCATCAGGTAAATTATATAATGGAGTTGCTACAGCAAACACTGTTTTCTTCGGATTCGGTAGAACTTGGAACTTCTCATTAAGCTACAATTTCTAATCAGAAAGAAGTAATTTATATATTATTAAAACGGCATTCTGAAAAGAATGCCGTTTTTTTATGCTTTTTTCTTTATATTTGTTATTCAAAAAAAAAACACACACCATGAATTTATACGATATCTTAAGACATTTTCACAAAGGTTGGGCTTATCTAGCTCTATTATTACTAGTTGTAGCCGTTGTTAACGCAATTATTGGATTTACCTCCAAAAAAGAATTTACTGCCAATGACCGCAAAATAGCTTTGTTCGGATTAATAGGAGCACACATTCAATTATTAGTAGGTTTAATTCTTTATTTCGTTTCTCCGCTAGGTTTAGCAGGATTTAGCATGAAAGTTGCGGAAGCAAGATTAACGTCGCTAGAACACCCGCTAATTAATGTTATTGCCTTGGTATTAATTACTATCGGTTGGTCGAAACATAAAAAAGCCGCTACAAGCGAATTAAAATTCAAATCGTTTGCTGTATTTTATACTCTAGGGCTACTATTAATTTTAGCCAGAATTCCATGGCATTTATGGTTTTAATAATTTTGACTTTCCTCTAATTATAATTAACCATTTCTTTCAAACAACCTTTTATGTTGCAACAAAATAAAATAGTATTCACCGTAATCTTGTGCCTCTTTTTATTTGGAGGACAAATACAAGCTCAAAAAATTAGCAAAAAAACGACTCAAAAAGTCGCAATTGATACTGCTAAAAATAAAGCTGTTGCCGCTGATACCCTAAATACCAAATTAAAATTAAAGGCTTTTAAGACCAAAGCACACGCGTCTTATTATCACAATAAATTCAACGGTAAAAGAACTTCAAGCGGCATCCGTTTCAGTAATGACAAATACACTGCTGCCCATAGAAAATTGCCTTTTGGCACAAAACTAAAAGTCACCAATGAAGAAAATGGGAAATGGGTAATTGTTGAGGTAATAGACCGCGGACCTTTTTCTAGAGGTCGTGAAATAGATCTTTCAAGACGCGCTTTTATGGAAATTGCCTCCAATAAAAACAGCGGCTCTATAAATGTAAAATTGGAAATTATAGAAAACTAATTACCAGTTTTTAAAAGGGTTTTTACTTAAATAGGAGTTGTAGTATTTTTCGTTATTGGTCACTTCTTCACCCAGCCAATCTGGTTTTTCAAAGGCTTCTTCCTCCGATTTTAATTCAATTTCAGCTAAAACAAGACCTTCGTTTTCACCAAAAAATTCATCGACTTCATAAATATGATTTCCGAATTTCACCTCGTAACGCATTTTAGAAATCACGCCGCTTTCACATAGGTTTAGCAACATTTTAGCCTCATCAACTGGGATTTCCACTTCCCATTCCAACCGGCTCAATCCCGTTTCATTGCCTTTCCCTTTAATGGTTAAATAGCCCTGATTTCCTTTAATCCGAACTCGAACAGTTCGCTCGGGATTGGAATTTAAATACCCTTGAGAAATCTCATTTTTTGCAAATGAAATTGCTTTAAATTCCTCCGATTTTACTAAAAATTTGCGTTCTATTTCTATCATTTTTTTCTTTTTGGAGCTTTATCCAGCTTTCCGCTATATCCACATGATTGCTTCGTCGTGCCTCCTCGCAACCACGTGGGATGCCGCTGCAATCTGGGCTAATTCGTTCTTCAAATGTACCAATTCTTTTTTAAAAACAAATTTCTTTTTCATCACAATAAACAAGGTACTCGAGCCATTTTTATTAAATTTGTAGGATGTCTGAAACAACTCCATTACGAAAAATCATTCATGTCGACATGGACGCTTTTTATGCTTCTGTCGAGCAAATGGACAATCCCGATTTACGAGGGAAACCAGTGGCTGTTGGAGGAAATGAAATTCGTGGCGTAGTTTCAGCAGCCAGTTATGAAGCGCGAAAATTTGGTGTTCGAAGTGCATTAAGTGGCGCATTGGCAAAAAAATATTGCCCCGATTTAATCTTCGTAAAACCTCGTTTTGATCGTTACAAAGAAATTTCCCAAAAAATCCGAAAAATATTTCACGACTACACCGATTTGGTCGAGCCACTTTCTCTTGACGAAGCGTATCTTGATGTTACGCAAAACAAAAAAGGAAACCCTAGCGCCTCACTAATTGCTCAAGAAATCCGATTGCGAATTCTCAACGAAGTGGGACTTACAGCATCAGCAGGAATTTCGGTTAATAAATTTATCGCTAAAGTCGCCAGCGATGTGAACAAACCCAATGGCCAAAAAACGGTTTCACCTGACGAGGTAATTCCATTTTTGGAGGAGTTACCCATTCGAAAATTTTATGGTGTGGGAAAAGTAACCGCAGAAAAAATGTACCAATTGGGAATCTTCACAGGATTGGACTTAAAAAGCAAGCCCATTGAATTCCTAGAAAAGCATTTCGGAAAGTCAGGAACCTATTATTTCTATGTAGTTCGTGGCATTCACAACAGTGAAGTAAAACCCAATCGGATTACAAAATCCGTTGCTGCCGAACACACATTTGATGAAAATCTAACTTCTGAGATTTTTATGCAAGAGCGTTTAGAAACCATCGCCGCCGAATTGGACCGCCGATTGAAAAAACACAAAATTGCTGGGAAAACGGTAACCTTAAAAATAAAATACAGCGATTTTACACAGCAAACGCGAAGTAAAACCTTGCCTTATTTTATCTCGGATAAATCACTATTATTCGATACCGTAAAAGAATTATTGTTTCAAGAACGCATGAAAGATTCCGTTCGATTGTTGGGTATTTCCTTAAGTAATTTGAATACCGAAATCAAGAAAACTATTGTAGTCCAATTGAAATTTGATTTTTAAAAAAACCAAGTGGCAACAAATATTGCCGTAATCACACAAATTAAATCCACTAAAAGCATTGTGCTCAACGCATAACGCGTGTTTTTAATATTCACAGAACCAAAGTAAACGGCTATTACATAAAACGTACTTTCGGCACTACATTGGAAAATACTGCTTAATCTTCCCGTTAAGGAATCGGCACCAAAAGTATTCATAGAATCTATTAAAAACCCTCGTGATCCCGCTGAACTAAATGGTCTTAGCAATGCAACTGGTAGAGCATCAGTGATTTCTTTGCTCACACCCATATTCGAAAATCCAAATGCAATCCATTCACTAATAATTTCAAATAATCCGCTGTTTCTGAATAACGAAATGGCAACTAACATTCCCAAAACATAAGGAAAAATAGTAACTCCCGTTTTTACACCATTGTTGGCTCCAGTTACAAAAGCTTCAAAAACTGTGGTGTTGGCTTCAGCAAATTTCTTTTCTTTATAAAATGAAAATAGTAAGGTAAATGCAATAATAGTAATCAATATCAACGCCGATAAATTGGAAGTAAAATAATTTTTACCAATGATATCCAATTGGTTTACGTACATCAATAATCCTACAATGGCAGCAATTAATGTCATTAATGCCACCACTAAAGAAGCGCTTTTAAAGTTGATTTTTTGCTTGATTCCTACAATTAAAAAGGCTGCAATGGTGCCAATAAATGAAGTGATGATACAAGGAAGCATCACGTCGGCAGGGTTCGTAGCATTTGCAGCAGCGCGATAACCAATTATTGAAGTCGCAATTAAGGTAAGCCCAGAAGCATGCAAACACATGAACATTATTTGAGCATCGCTGGCTTTGGCTTTATCGGGGTTTATTTCTTGTAAACTTTCCATTGCTTTCAACCCAAATGGAGTTGCTGCAGAATCCAATCCTAGGAAGTTTGCCGCAAAATTCATGGTCATAAAAGAAATTGACGGGTGATTTTTGGGAACGCTTGGGAATACTTTTACAAATACTGGACTCAGCAATTTCGCTAGTTTTTCTGATGCTCCAGAAATAATTAGAAGCTCCATTAATCCGCAGAAAAAGGCGAGATAAGCCAAAAGCGGCAGGATTAAATCCAATAAAGTACTTTTACAGGTAGGCAATAAACCATCAGATTTTTGCACACCGCTAAAGATTTTTACGGTTTTCGCCGAATAAACATAAGTCGTATCGGGATTAGAAGTGACATTGTCGATTACAATCGTTTGATCCGGTGCTTTTTCAATACTATCTTTTATGAAAAGTGGAACTTGATTTAGGTATTTTTCAGAAATAATAATTGGATCGTCCTTTTTCCCATTTATCATAAAATCGAGCGTGTAACTGTTGCCAGAAAACAAGCTAATTAATACAAATGCAATTGACGAGATAAAAATAACCAACCAAAACCTACTTAAAACCATAATTTGTATTTTTTTAGTAAATGTAATAAATCAAATTCAATGTCAAAAATCAATTGCAATTTCAAATTAAACGTGAATAATCTCCTCTTCAATTAACAAGTCTTCTCGGCGCAAACGCAGAAAAATTTGCGCAACGGCAATCGTATCTTTTTCGCAATAGGTTACAATTCTATCGATGTCTTTTTCTACATAATAAACATGTCCCACTTGACTGCCGTCGATGTCGCCTTTTGACGAAGGAATTCCAAGCACTTTACACATTAATTTTAAAGAGGTGTAATGCTTATAATCGCCAAATTTCCATAATTCTAAAGTATCCAAATGGGGAATTTCCCAAGGTTTTTTGCCAAATAAATTCAGCTTGTTTGGAATGGCAATTTGGTTGATAATCATCCTTCTCGCTATGAACGGAATATCAAATTCCTTGGCGTTATGCCCACACAAAATATGCTGCGGCTTGTTGAAATGATTGTTCAAGAGGTTGATAAAATCGTGAAGAATTTTCTTTTCTTCTCCAAAAAACGAAGTCACTCTGAAGTGTCGAATGTCTCCTTTAATGGTAAAATAACCCACAGAAAGACAGACGATTTTTCCAAATTCGGCCCAAATTCCTGCTCGGTCATAAAAATCTTCTGGCGTATATTCTTCTTTTCGTTGGTATTGAGTTTTGTGTTCCCAAAGAGCTTTCATTTCGGCATCCAATTCGTTATAATCGGAAGCTTCAGGAACAGTTTCTATATCAAGAAAAAGAATGTTTTCGAGGAGTATTTTTTCTATCATTTGCCAAGCATTTTGTAGGCTTCATCAATGTAAACAAAGAAGTCTTCGCTGTGTGGTGAATTTTTAGATTTTTTCACACGATTTCCTAATCGCACAATGATTAATTCGTCTTCTGGAATCACGATTACGTATTGTCCCAAATGACCTCGCATATAAAATATGTTCTTGCCTTTGTAGTCGCTCAACCACCATGCATAACCATATTCTGGAGATTCTTTAAACCTTGGCGTGATAGATTTTGCAACAAACGTACTGTCTAAAAGTTGCTTGCCGTTCCATTTTCCATATTGTTTGTACAATTTCCCAAAGCGAGCAAAGTCTCTTGCATTACTTGCGATACAGCAAAATGCTTTTACAACTCCGCCTTTTTTATCTGTTTGCCAAAGCGCATCGTTTTCAGCACCCATTGGTTGCCAGAAGTTTTTAGAAACGTATTTTGGTAATTTTTCCCCCGTTGCTTTTTCAATTACCATGGCTAAAAGTTGGGTGTTCCCACTTAGGTATTTGTATTTTTTCCCCGGTTCTTCAACCCCTTTTAATCCTAGTATTACTTTGTCCAATTCATCAGAGAAATAGGCGCGAGTAGTAATTGAAAATGGGCTATAATACGATTCATCCCAATTCAATCCAGAAGCCATAGAAGACAAATCACCAACAGTCATTGTTGCTGATTTTCCTTCTTTAAATTCTGGGAAGAAATCGGAAACCAATTGGTCTAAACTTTTTATTTTTCCTTCCATGATGGCTTTTCCTAGCGCAGCTGAAACTACACTTTTCGCCATGGAGAAGGAATTGGATTTGGAGTTTTTATCGAAACCGTCGTAATAACTTTCGTGCCAAATACTGTCATTTTTTATAATAAGAAAAGCTACGGTACCAATTTCTTTATGTAGATTTTCTAATGTTGAAGTAGCTTTAACCTTATTGTAATTCTTATGAATTGCCCATGGTTGAGCGATAGTACTTTTAGAAATGGTGTCGTTATCAAATTCTTTGTAATCTTCTAAAAAAGCGGTTTGATGTCCTTTTAAATAGATGGTTCGAATTGCTTTTAATAAATAATCGACATTAAAAACATAGGCCAAAACAATTAATGACGACAGACTAATTACTGTCCACAGCGCAATTTTTTTAAGTAATTTCATAAGGTGGTAGTTTATTTGGTTGTTAAATTCTAATTATACGAATATACATAAAAACGTTGAGATATGATTTTATGAAATTAATTAAAATCTAGGCTGTTTTGAATGTTAGGATTTTCAAGCTCCAAAAGTTCTTTTTTTCTCCATAAACCTCCTGCATAACCTGTTAAAGAACCATCTTTTCCGATGACGCGGTGACAAGGAACGACAATCCAAAGTGGGTTTTTCCCGTTGGCTGAAGCTACTGCGCGAATGGCTTTTACGTCTCCTAATTTTTTTGATAATTCTAGGTAAGACATTGTTTTTCCGTAGGGAATTTCGAGTAACCCTTTCCATACTTTTTGTTGGAAATCGGTTCCTTTTGGGTTTAATTTGAAGGTGAAATTTGTTCTGGTTTTATTGAAATATTCGTTAAGCTGAGTGATTGCTTCTTGCAAAACAATTGGGATTTCGGTCGTTACTTCTCCATGATCAGCAATTGAAATTACAGCAATTCCATTTTCATCACCAGCAATTGTGGCGATTCCTAGTGGCGTTTTGAAAGTAGCTGTGTTCATAATTACACTGATTTTTAGCCCCGACAGTAGCGGCATCCTGTTGTGGCGGTGTTCGCCACAAGAGATATAGCGGATGGCGGGAATAGCTTCTGATTACTTCGTAACTCGCAATGACTTTTATTTTGTTTTACTATAAATATACGCTTCCAAACCTTTTAATTCTTCATCCGACATTTCTTTTGTAAGCGCTAAATTGGTTTTCATTACTTCATATTGTGGAGGATCAACAATTGGTTTTGCTTCGTCTTTTAGGAAGGAAACTAAATCACCATTTTGTGTTTTATAGATTTTAGCAATGTCTTTAACGCTTGGCCCTACTAGCTTTTCATCGATTCTATGACACGCAACACAATTCCCTTTTCCTTCAAAAATGGATTTTCCAAGTTGCTCTGGCGTTTGTGAAACTTCGGTTGGATTGGGTTGCCCAAAAGTTTCTTCGGTTTCTTTTTTACAAGAAATAAGAACTAATAAACAAATTAAAAAAGCGACTTTTTTCATTGTTATTGGTTTAATAGAATAGCTGCTTCCTTGGCAAAATAGGTCGAAATTAAGCTGGCTCCTGCCCTTTTTATACACATTAATTGTTCCATCATGATTTTGTCGTGATCGAGCCAACCTCTTTCGGCAGCGGCTTTAATCATGGCGTATTCGCCCGAAACGTGGAAAACGGTTACGGGAACATTCACTGCATTTTTGACTTCGCGAACGATGTCCAAATAGGCAATTCCTGGTTTTACCATGACCATATCGGCGCCTTCTTCGACATCCATCAAGGCTTCTTTGATGGCTTCGATGCGATTGGCATAATCCATTTGGTAGGTTTTTTTATCTTTTGGAATATCCGCATTATCAACAGGGGCGCTGTCTAAAGCATCGCGAAACGGCCCGTAAAATGCCGAAGCATATTTAGCCGAATAACTCATAATTCCCACATTTTGAAATCCTGCCGCATCCAATCCTTCACGCAAACGCAAAACACGACCATCCATCATATCGCTTGGAGCTACAAAATCGGCTCCCGCTTGTGCGTGAGAAACTGCCATTTTTACTAAGGCTTCATTGGTGGTATCGTTTTCTATATCACCGTTAGCAATAATTCCGTCATGCCCATAAATAGAATACGGATCCAAAGCCACATCGGGCATAACAATCATTTCTGGGCAAGCGGCTTTGATGGCTTTGATGGCGCGTTGCATCAATCCGTTTGGGTTCCAAGCTTCTTTTCCGGTGTTGTCTTTTAGAGATTCGTCGACTTTTACGTAAATGTTTACGGCGCGAATTCCTAAAGCGAACAATTCTTTGACTTCCTCAACGGTTAAATCAATCGAACGACGGTAAATACCAACCATTGAAGGAATTTCAACTTTTACGTTTTCGCCTTCTGCAATGAACATTGGAAACATAAAATCACTTGGACTTAATGTTGTTTCACGAACTAATGAACGAATACTCTCGTTCACGCGTAATCTTCGGCCTCTTTGTAATGGGAACATAATTTTTAGTTTATTTTAGTATTTTATGTGAACCGTCGCATTGTGGCATTTTTTTCGAAAGCCCGCAAGTACAATCAGTCATTCCTTTTCCATCTATAATTTGATCTGTAAATTTATTAATCCTTGAGAATCTTGTTTCAGAATGTTTTGCTGCAGCAAAAAATAGATGATAGGCTCTTTGTCTGCCGGGCGTTAAAGAATTGAAAGCAGTTTTGAGCTTTGGATTTTTGTCAAAAGCAATTTTTAGTTCTTCAATAAATTCAATTTCTGCCTCTGCTGTTTTTAAAATTTTAACACCTATTTTTTCAAGCTCAATTGCTTGATTGATATAATTTATGATCGCGTTTTTGTGTTTGTCTAAATCTTCAATTTCAGATAGTTTTATCATCCTCACATTTTGGGTGTTATCACCAGGTTTTTCTAATAATTCATAGGAGTCATTAATAAAAGCTCCTTTAAAAAACGAAACACCAAAAGAATTTTTGAAATTGAAAATCATACAAACATTCTTATTTTGAAAAGTATAACAAGGCAAATTCCATTTTAGTTCCTCCTTTAAATCAGTAAGGAGAATAATAGATCTTAAAAGAATCAATTCTTCTTTTCTAATTTTCAAGTCTTCGAAAAAATTGTCCAATTCAGGATTCATACAGTTCTATATTTCAATGATATTCCTCAAAATTTATATCCAATTTCTTGGATTCTCTAAAATAGATAATAATCTATCTTCTTCACTTCCTTTTTCAGGATGATGGTCGTAAACCCACTGAACATGTGGTGGCAAACTCATCAAAATGCTTTCGATTCTGCCATTAGTTTTTAAGCCAAAGAGCGTGCCTTTGTCATGTACCAAATTGAATTCGACATATCTTCCACGACGAATTTCTTGCCATTTTCTTTGTGCTGAAGAATAGGATAAATTCTTTCTTTTTTCGACAATCGGAACATAGGCTTCCAGAAAACTATTACCGACTTCGGATACAAAACTGAACCAATTTTCCATTGACATATGCTCATTTGCTTTGCAATAATCGAAAAATAAACCCCCAATTCCTCTAGCCTCATTGCGATGTGCATTCCAAAAATAGGCGTCACATTGTTTTTTATATTTCGGATAAAAATCTGGATTGTGTTTGTCGCAAGCGGTTTTACACGTTTGATGAAAATGTTTTGCATCTTCCTCAAACAAATAATAAGGCGTTAAATCTTGACCACCACCAAACCATTGCTGAATCACGTTTCCGTTATCGTCATACATTTCAAAATACCGCCAATTCGCATGAACTGTTGGCACCATAGGATTTTTTGGATGCAAAACCAAACTCAATCCACAGGCAAAAAAATCAGCTTCGCCAACTCCAAACATTTTCTGCATGGCTTCCGGTAATTTTCCGTGAACTGCCGAAATATTCACTCCGCCTTTTTCGAAAACCGCTCCGTTTTCTATAACGCGTGTTCTTCCGCCTCCGCCTTCTGGTCGTTCCCATAGATCCTCACGGAATTGAGTTGCGCCATCAGCAGCTTCCAATCCTGCGCAGATTTGGTCTTGAAGGTTTTGTATGTAGTGGTAGAATTTATTTTTCATTTTTTTTAAGCTTTAAGCTAACAGCTATCTGCTGACAGCTATTTTTTGTATTCCTTCACCGCATCAACAAATGCTTTTGCGTGATCTACAGGAATATTTGGTAAAATACCGTGGCCTAAATTTACTATGTATTTGTCTTTTCCGAATTCGTCAATCATTTCGTGAACCATTTTCTTGATTACCGGAATTGGCGAAAGCAAACGACTTGGATCAAAATTTCCTTGTAAAGTGATGTTTCCACCCGATAAATATCTTGCGTTTCTTGCCGAACACGTCCAATCCACTCCCAATGCCGAAGCCCTGCTTTTTCCCATTTCTCCCAAGGCAAACCAACATCCTTTTCCGAAAACAATAACGTGGGTTTCATCTGCCAAAGCTTCAACAATTTGGTTGATGTATTTCCAAGAGAATTCTTGATAATCAACTGGCGAAAGCATTCCACCCCAAGAGTCGAAAATCTGAACGGCATCTACACCTGCTTTTACTTTTTCTTTCAAATATAAAATAGTGGTATCAGTAATTTTTTGCAATAAAACATGCGCTGCAACTGGATTGGAGAAACAAAATCCTTTGGCAGTATCAAAACTTTTGGAGCCTTTTCCTTCTACAGCGTAACAGAAAATCGTCCAAGGCGAACCTGCGAAACCAATCAATGGCACCTCATCGTTCAACATTTCTTTGGTCAATTTAATTGCATCCATCACGTAACCTAAAGTTTCATGAATATTAGGAACAATAACTTTTTCGACATCTTGAATGGTTCGAATTGGGTTTGGTAAAAACGGCCCAATGTTCTCTTTCATCAATACTTCAATTCCCATTGCTTGGGGAACAACCAAAATATCCGAGAATAAAATAGCTGCATCTGGAGCAATTCTTCGAATGGGTTGAACGGTAATTTCGGCCGCTAACTCTGGAGTTTGACAACGCGTGAAAAAATCATATTTATCACGCAATGCAATGAATTCTGGCAAGTATCTTCCCGCTTGACGCATCATCCAAACAGGTGGGCGCTCCACCGTTTCTCCTCGTAATGCTTTTAAAAATAAGTCGTTCTTTATCATTTATTTTGCTTTATGCTAAAAGCTAAATGCTCTAAGCTAATTTTTATTTATTTAAATTCTGCAATTGCATCCTCAATCACTTCTTCAATAGAAGGTTGATTTGCAACTATTATATTTTTTACTGTATTTGGCAAAGCTGCCGCGGTAGTTTCACCTATGCAAAAACAGATTTCCTTTTTTAATTTGTTTTCCATTAAATAACTTTCCACTCCCGACGGACTAAAAAATAAAATGGCTTCTACCGCTTCTTTTATTTTTTTTGGGGTCAACGATGTTTCGTACACCTGAATCTCATTGAACTTAATTTTCACTTCTTTTAATGCTATTGGTAAGGTTTCTTTTCGCAAATTTCCACTGAAAAAAGTGTAGCTTTCATTGGCATAAATCAACGTGATGATTTCAGCTAAATCAGCCGCGTAATCAACGTAAACGATAACATTAAATCCGTTTTCTTCTAATAATGCCTTTGTTTTTATGCCAACGCAAAAAACATTTTTCGATTTTAATTCTTGGCATTTAGGATGAAGCAAAACACTTTGAGCCGCATTTTGACTCGTGAAAATTAAGTTGGAATTGATTTCAGTAAGCTCAAAATTTTGATTTTTTGTCGCAATAAAATCTGCTTCAATAACCGAAAAATAGGCGTTTTCTAAAGTTGCTCTCTGAGATGGAGAAAGCACTTTTGTAGACAATATTGGAACCAAGCTACTCATCTTTTTTCAGAGTTTCTTTAATGTTAATCATCAGTTGTTTACCGCCATTACTTAAAATTTCCTTAGCCAGTTCAAATCCGATTTTCTTCCATTGTTCAATTGGAACTACTTTTTCAACTTCAATTTTTTGAGTTCCATCAATGGAGAAAAGCGCGCCTTTAAACTCGATGGTGTCTTCAGTGAATTTTGCAATTGCACCAATTGGCGCGGTACATCCGCCTTCCAATGTTCGCAAAAACTGTCTTTCTATATAGGTACAAATATCCGTTTCTAAATCGTTTAATTCTGAAACTGCTTGCCAGCAAAATTCATCTTTTGCCATCGCTAAAATTACCATCGCGCCTTGAGCAGGCGCTGGAATCATCCAGTCTAAATCTATGTAAGAGAGACTCCCATTTTCTCCCTTTCCTTTGGAGAGGGCTGGGGAGAGGATTGGTTTAAGCCCGATTCTTTCTAATCCCGCTGCCGCAAATATGGCTCCGTTCCAATAATTATCATTCAGTTTTTGCATTCTCAAATTCACGTTTCCACGTAAATCAACCACTTTGTGATTTGGATATTTATGCATCCATTGCGCTTGACGGCGCAAACTTCCTGAGGCAATTGTGGCTTCTTGGGAAAGAAAATCTAAATTGGTTTTGTAAAGCAAAAGGTCTTTTTCGTTGGCTCTTTCTAAAACTGCTGCTTGAACAATTCCTTCAGGTAAAGCGGTAGGAACGTCTTTCATGGAGTGAACGGCAATATCAACTTGACCATTAATCATAGCAATATCAAGGGTTTTTGTAAAAATCCCTGTAATTCCTAATTCATATAAAGGTTTGTTTAAAATAATATCTCCTGTAGATTTTACCGCAACAATTTCGGTTTTATAACCTAAATCGTTTAATTTTTTTTCTACGGTGTGCGCTTGCCAAAGTGCTAATTCACTATCACGAGTTCCGATACGTATCACTTTTTGAGCCATTATTAAGTAGTTTTGAAATCTTTACTTCAAGATTTTAGGATAGTGTAATTTTATATTTTTCTTCTATTTCTGAAGTTTTTTTAACTGGTAATTGATTCCCAATTTGGAAAACCTTTTCAATGAATTCAATACTTTCATCAACAGAAGTGTTTTCGTCTTTTAGGTGACTTGCAAAATGATTGGTGATTTTTTGAATAATTCTAGCGCTAATTAATTCGGCTTGTTCTTCATCAAAATTAGGCAGTTTCTTGCGTTGATAAGTCAATTCGTTTTCTACGATATCGTTCAATTTTGCTTTTAATGCATGAATAGTTGGCGCGTGTTTTCTACCGTTCATCCAAATATTAAATTCCATTTTGAAATCTTCAATAATCGCTTCTGCTGCAGGAATATGTTGCTTTCTTCTTTCCAAAGTATCATCCGTCATTTGTGATAAATGATCCATGTGAATTAAAGTAACGCCTTCTAAATCGGTTACATTTTCATGAACATTTTTAGGAATTGACAAATCTAGAATTAAGATTGGCTTTTTAAGATTCAAAATAGCCTTGTCTATTGTAGGATTTTGAGCGCCAGTTGCCACCACAACCACATCGGCTTTTTGAAGTTCCAAATGCAATTCGGCATAATCTTTAACGATCAAATTCAATTTTCCAGCCAGTTTTTCTGCCTTATCTTTAGTCCTATTTATGAGGGTAATTTGTTCGTTTTTGGTATGTTTAACCAAATTTTCACAGGTGTTTCTTCCGATTTTTCCTGTACCAAAAAGTAAAATATTTTTATTTCCAATATCGTCTACATTTTTGATAATATATTGTACCGACGCAAATGAAACTGAAGTTGCTCCTGAGCTAATTTCGGTATCGGTTTTAATTTTCTTACTCGCTTGAATTACAGCATTTATCAATCGATCTAAATAGGTGTTTATCAAACCTAGTTTTCTGGATTCGGCAAAGCTCAATTTCAATTGACTGATTATCTCAAAATCTCCAAGAATTTGACTGTCTAAGCCAGTTCCCACTTGGAAAATATGATTAATTGCTTCTTGTCCTTTGTAGATAAAACCAAATTCTTGAAAGCCTTCAACAGTTCCTTGACTGTGTTCGCAAATTAGTTTTATCAGTTGGAATGGGTGTTCTGCAAAACCATAAACTTCAGTTCTGTTGCAGGTTGAAGTCACAATCAAACTCTCAATACCTTCCTGTTTTGCTTGTCTTAGCAAACGAGTTTTGGCTGCGGAATCCAAACTAAATTTTCCTCTGATTTCGGCATCTGCTTTTTTATAGCTTAATCCTACAGAATAAAAATAGAGCTGTTTCGATTGTTTGTTTTTCATAAATTGACTTTCAATAAAGTTCAGCAAAATTATATCTATAGTTTTTATAAAAACAACGCTTAAAGGACTATTTGTGTCGCTAAGAGATTTTTCGGCTTTAATTCGTTATTTTTGCATTAATATTTCTATTTTTGTACTAAATTAGTATAGTTTAAGGCAGTTTATTTAGATGCATTCTAAATAAAAAAGATATCAAATCAGTGTTTTTTTAATAAAAAAAATATCGCTATGGGTTCTCAAGAAGTAATAAAAATTGAAGATGATTTTATCTTAATTCGCTTTCAAAATGATGAAAATGAACCTTTTCATGTTGAAAAACAAATCAGTCAAGGGCTAATCCAATTTCATTTTGGAATAAAAGGAAAAGCGAAATTTATTTTTAACCAAGGAAATTACACCTTGGATTTAAAGGAAGAAAAAGCGCTTTTGCTTTATAATCCTCAAAAAGAATTGCCTTTAAATTTGTTTTTGGAACCTCAAACTTGGGTGATTTCTGTAATCATTTCGATCAAAAAATTTCACGCTTTATTTTCTACTGAAGCCAGTTATATTCCATTTTTAAGTGGCGAAAACCAAGATAAAAAATATTACAACGAAAGTGATATCAGCCCTTCAATGGCAATTGTATTGAGTCAATTGTTTCATTATAATTTACATCCAAACATTAAAAACCTCTATTATAAAGGTAAAGGATATGAATTGTTGAGTTTGTATTTCAATCGTTCAGAAGATCCAAATGCCGAGCAATGTCCGTTTTTAATTGACGAAGAAAATGTCATGAAAATTAAAAAAGCGAAGGAAATTGTTATTGCAAATATGGCAGAACCACCAGGATTACAAGAATTAGCTGACCAAGTAGGTTTGAATTTGAAGAAATTAAAAATGGGTTTCAAACAAATTTATGGGGATACCGTTTATGGCTTTCTTTTTGATTACAAAATGGAATGTGCTCGTAAATTATTGGACAGCGGTTCTTATAATGTAAATGAAGTTGGTTTGAAAATTGGTTACAGTACGGGAAGTCATTTTATTGCCGCTTTCAAAAAGAAATTTGCGACCACGCCAAAAAAATATTTGATGGCAATCAATCCCAACACATAATTCAAAATAATTAGTAAATCATAATAATAGAAAGTAAGTTTAATTTACTTTTATAAATAAAAATAAAAATATGAAAGGTGTATTATTAGTCAATTTAGGTTCTCCAGAAAGCCCAACTCCAAAAGATGTTAAGCCGTATTTGGATGAATTTTTAATGGATAAATATGTAATTGATGTTCCTTTTTTGCTTCGTGCATTATTGGTTCGTGGAATTATTTTACAAACAAGACCTAAGAAATCAGCTGCCGCTTACGCAAAAATTTGGTGGGAAGAAGGCTCGCCATTGGTAGTAATTTCTGAAAGGATGCAGAAAAAAGTTCAGCAATTATCTTCAATTCCTGTCGGTTTAGCGATGCGTTATGGTAAAATGTCCATCTTAAAAGGATTGCAAGAATTGAAAGACAAAGGAGTTGACGAAGTAATGTTGTTTCCGTTATATCCTCAACACGCGATGGCCTCTACAACTACCATTTTAGAATTGGCCGAAGAGCACAGAAAAAAATATTTTCCTGAAATGAAATTCACCATTGTCCCTGCGTTTTATAACAAACCAGATTACATTTCAAGTTTATCCAATTCTATCAAAAAGCATTTAGAAGGATTTGAATACGATCATTTATTGTTCTCGTATCACGGAATCCCGGAGCGCCATATTCGTAAAACGGACATCACAAAATCACATTGCAAAATCGATGGATCTTGTTGTAACACGCCTTCACCAGCGCATGAATTTTGTTACCGTCACCAATGTTATGAAACGACAAAACAAGTGGTGAAATACTTAGGAATACCAGAAGGAAAATACAGCCAAACCTTTCAATCTAGATTGGCTGGTGACAAATGGTTAACGCCTTACACTGATGTGGAAGTGAACAAAATGCCAGAAAAAGGAATTAAGAATTTAGCCGTGGTAACTCCTGCATTTGTATCGGATTGTTTGGAAACTTTAGAAGAAATCGCGATGGAAGCCAGCCACGAATTCAAAGAGCACGGTGGGGAAAATTTCATGGCAATTCCTTGTATGAATGATGGTGACGAATGGTGCCAGACTGTTGCGAATTGGATTGAAAATTGGGCCAAAAATTAATATAATTTAGTAAATGGAATACTACAACTACCTAAAATCGCTACACCTCATCTTTGTAATCACATGGTTTGCAGGGCTTTTTTACATTGTTCGCCTATTTGTTTACCAAATTGAAGCCAACGATAAGCCATCGCCTGAAAAGGAGATTTTGCAAAAACAATACAAGATAATGACGTATCGATTGTGGTACATTATTACTTGGCCAAGTGCGATTTTAGCAACTGTATTTGCGCTTTCATTATTACATTTAAATCCTGCTTTTTTAGAAATGTCATGGATGCAAGTAAAATTAGTTTTTGTAGTTTTATTGTTTATCTATCATTTTAAATGCCATTCCATTTATAAAGAATTGCAAAATGACGAAGTAAAATATACGTCTAATTTTATGCGTTTGTGGAATGAAGGGGCGACAATAATTCTGTTTGCAGTTGTTTTTTTAGTTGTATTAAAAAATGCTTTCAACTGGATTTATGGGGTGGTAGGAATCTTCCTTTTTTCAATAATAATAATGCTAGGATTTAAAATGTACAAACGAATTCGAGAGAAAAACAAGTCGTAAATTATGGCAGCTAAATTCAAAATGTCAATGCTTTCACTTCGAACTAGGATTTTCCTATCGATGATTGTATTGGTTTTGATAGCTTCTATTTTAATGGCTTCCATTTCGATTATTCAGTTTAAAAACGAATCCAAAGTTTACCATCAAGAGCGTTTAGAACGTAAGGAAATGGCAATTAACGAACATATAAATTATGTCCTTGCCAATACAACCTATCCACTTTCGGCCAATAATTTAGATTTGATTTTTAAAGATAAAATCCATGAATTGTCTCAAATCCACGGTTTAGAAATCAATATTTTTGGGTTGGACGGAAAATTATTAAAATCGTCAAAAGCTTCTTTTTCTGTAGATCCCGTTGCGCCTCCGATTCCGAAATACATATTGAAATTGGTTCAATCTTCCATTGAAAAAAGATACGTTGACATTAATAATATCGACGGAGTAAAAAACCGTTCTTCCTATAGTATTATTAAAGATGAAAAGTTTAAACCACTAGGAATTTTAAACATTCCGTATGTGGAAGACGATAGTTTTTATGAAGCAGAACTACAAAATTTCTTGATCAAACTAGGACAGGTTTACGCGTTCATGTTGGTTATTGCTTTTGGAGTTGCCTATTTCCTTTCAACCTATATCACCAAGTCATTAAAAACAATTTCTGACAAGTTACGAGACACTAGTTTAGACCAGAAAAACGAGAAAATTGTGCTTGAAGCAAATAGCAAAGAGATCAATTTGTTGATTCGTGCTTATAACGGAATGGTGAATGAATTAGAGGAAAGCGCCTTAAAATTGGCCCAAAGCGAAAGAGAAGAAGCTTGGCGCGAAATGGCGAAACAGGTCGCTCACGAAATTAAAAATCCGCTTACGCCAATGCGATTAACGGTACAAAGTTTCCAAAGAAAATTTGATCCCAACGACCCAGATTTAAAGCAAAAACTAAACGATTATTCTAAAACTTTAATCCAGCAAATTGACACCATGAGTTCAGTTGCGTCAGCGTTTTCAAATTTTGCATCGATGCCAGCGCAACAAAACGAAACTTTAAATGTGGTAAATGTTGTTGAATTGACATTGGATATTTTCAATGAAGATTATATCGTATTTGAAAGCGAAGAAAAAGAAATTATTTCTAAAATGGATCGCGCTCAATTGATTCGTGTGATTACTAATTTAGTTAAAAATGCGATCCAATCAATACCAGAAAATCAATCGGAAAAAACCATTTTAGTATCGGTAAAGAAAGAAGAAAACAACGTTCTTATATTGGTAAAAGATAATGGAATTGGCATTGAAGCCGAAAATATTGATCGAATATTTGAACCTAAATTCACCACCAAAAATAGCGGAATGGGATTGGGATTAGGAATTATTAAGAATATTATTGAAAATTATAAAGGATCAATTACATTTGAAACAGAATATGGAAAAGGAGCGACTTTCACCGTTTCTTTACCAATAATTAATTCATAAAATCAGCAAAAATGAACTACGAAAATATCTTAGTTTCTCAAGAAACAAACAGCGCGACAGTAACAATAAATCGTCCTACAAAATTGAACGCTTTGAATAAAGCAACGATTATCGAATTGCAACACGCATTCACGAGTTTGGAAAAAAACAAAGAAATTCGAGTAATAATTCTAACAGGAAGTGGCGAAAAAGCTTTTGTTGCAGGTGCTGATATTTCAGAATTCGCTCATTTTTCTGAAAGTGAAGGAGCCGATTTGGCTTTACAAGGACAAACAGGATTATTCGATTTAATTGAAAATTTATCTACACCGGTAATTGCCGCAGTTAATGGATTTGCCTTGGGCGGAGGATTAGAATTAGCGATGTCTTGTCATTTTAGAGTGGCTTCTGAAAACGCCAAAATGGGATTGCCAGAGGTTACCCTTGGTGTAATTCCAGGTTATGGAGGAACGCAAAGATTACCACAATTAGTTGGAAAAGGGAAAGCCATGGAAATGATTCTTACTGCTGGAATGTTAAATGCAGAAGAGGCAAAGGCCTATGGTTTAGTTAATTATGTTCTTCCACAAGAAACCCTTTTGGACTTCTGTAAGGAGATGGGACAAAAAATCAGTAAAAATTCTCCAGTTGCAATTGGCTATGCCATAAAAGCCATAAATGCCAATTTTAAAGAAGGCGTAAATGGGTATAAAACGGAGATTGAAGCATTTGGAAAATGTTTCGCAACCGCTGATTTTAAAGAGGGAACGACGGCATTTTTAGAAAAAAGAAAGCCGGATTTTAAAGGAGAATAAATTATTTTTCACCGTTCCATTCCGCATAAAACTGAGTTAAAAATAGTTCCATAAAATCGTGACGTTGGTTCGCAATTTCTTTACCGGTTTTAGTGTTCATTTTATCTTTTAAAAGCAACAATTTTTCATAGAAATGATTAATTGTGGGAGCATCCGAATTTTTATATTCTTCTTTACTCATGTTGAGATTTGGTTTAATCTCTGGGTTGTAAATTACTCTGTTTTTGAATCCGCCATAATTGAAAGTTCTAGCAATTCCAATCGCTCCAATCGCGTCTAGACGATCGGCATCCTGAACAATATCCAATTCTAATGAACTAAATTTTCTGGTTTCATGACCGCCTTTAAAGGAAATATTTTCAATAATGTTAACCACATTAGTAATCGTTTTTTCAGGAACATTCTTACTTTCTAAAAACAATCTAGCTTTTTTTGGACCCACATTTTCGTCACCGTCATGAAATTTACTGTCGGCGATATCGTGAAGTAAAGCACCCAATTGTACTATTAAAATATCGCAATTTTCTCCATTTGCAATAAGCACAGCATTTTTATATACGCGTTCTATATGAAACCAATCGTGACCACCTTCTGCATTTTCAAGCTCTTTTTTTACAAATGCGATCGTATCGTTAATTAGATTTTGATTTGTCATAAAATAATATTTAAAAAAAATGTTGAATCTTAAAGAGTTTCTTCAAAATCCAACATTTAGTATACTAAGTTGTTTTATTATATTCTTGCTGGTTCAACCCATTTAAACACTTGAGATTCTTGTGGAATGATTAATCTTTCAGAAATTTTAGCCATTCTAGAAGGAAGTTTCATCAAATAATCTCGAGCTTTTTCAGCTTCGTCAGTTAAATTTGAAATTTTATCAATTTCCCATTTATCAATTAATTTTTGCATGATTTCCACATAATCATTTGCTGTATAAACCCCAATTCTTTGAGCAGAATCTGAAAAATGTTCAAAGGCAGAGCTTATTTTCTCGCCTGATTCTCTTAAAAATTGTGCTGGCATAACAATTTTTTGTTTCATCATGTATTGAAAAGCAAGCATCATTTCACTTGGATCTACCTGGAAAATACGATTTACAAATTCGCTATAAGCATGGTGGTGACGCATTTCATCACCGGCAATCATTTTGCAAATTTTAGATAATTTATTATCACCGTACGATTTTGCTAATTGCGCCACACGATTATGAGAAACATAAGTAGCTAATTCTTGAAAACTAGTATAAACAAAGTTTTTGTAAGGATCTCTTCCTGTTCCAATATCAAAACCATCATTAATTAAATGTTGGGTTGTAATTTCTACTTCACGCATGTTTACACGGCCCGACAAATAAAGGTATTTATTTAATAAATCTCCGTGACGGTTTTCTTCACCAGTCCATTGTCGCACCCATTTAGACCATCCGTTAGCCTCAACTTGATCAACACCTTCCACGTCCATTAACCAAGATTCATAGGTTGGCAAAGCTTCTTCCGTAATGGTATCACCAACTAAAGTAACCCAAAAATCGTAAGGTAAATCTTTTGCTATTTCTCTTAATTCTCTAACTTCTTCATAGAAATTTTCACTTTGCGAATTAGGTAAAAAATCGGTTGGTTGCCAAATAGTTTCTACAGGAATAAGGTAATTGTCTACAAAAGTGTCTACATTTTTTTCAAGAAATTGCATCACTTCAAGACGCATGTTTTTTATTGACATAATTTTTTATTTTGGATGTATAGCCCAAATTTATTAGAGCTACAAATCAAATTTATTAAGTAATTATACTTTTAATTATAACGTCTTCTGTTATATTAGTTAATTCATCAATATTTGAATTTTTAACAGAAATTGCTTCGTGAATAGTAAACTTTATTCTAATCCCGAGGCCGAAGGGCAAAAAGCCAAATTTAAAGAATTTCCACGAATTATTAATAGTAATTGGCACAACATATGCTGAAGGCGCGTATTTACACAGAATTTTTAATCCGCTTTTGGCAAATTCTTTAGGTTTTCCCGTTCTCGTTCTCGTTCCTTCAGGGAAAATTACAGCCGATCGGTTTGTTTTTTCAATATATTCAGATAATTTTTTGATTTCGATAATTGCTTGTTTGGGGTCATTTCTATCAATTAATACCGATCCACCATGATTTAAATTATAAGAAATACTTGGAACTCCTTTTCCTAATTCTTTTTTACTTACAAATTTTGGATGAAATCTTCTCAAAAACCAAATGATTCCGATAATATCGTACATGCTTTGGTGATTGGCTACGAAAATAATTGGGACACCTTTAGGAATTAACTCTCGATTTTCGATTTTGAATGTTATTCCCAATAAATGTGCGATTCTGAGCAAAATAAAATTGAGGTAATCAACGCTTTTTTTATGGGCTTGGTAGCCAAATAAATTAAAGCAAATCCATTGAATAGGATGAAAAATAACTATTGTTAGCAAAAACAGAAGTAGGCTAATTATAGAAATCGGGTAGGATATTATTTTTTCCATTGCTTTATTATTGCGGTCAAAAGTACGAAATTATTATTTTGCAGAAGTTTTTTTTATGATTCTAAATTCTTTATTAATTCACACTTGCAACTTCAAAAAAAAGCACTATTTTTACTAAAAATAAGTGAAACTAAATGAAAGAAAAGATGAGTTCAGAAAAAGAAGCCAAATTAAAAGCCCTCCAACTTACATTAGACAAATTAGACAAGACTTATGGTAAGGGAACCGTAATGAAAATGGGGGACAAAGCCGTTGAAGAAGTAGAAACAATCTCATCAGGATCATTAGGATTGGATTTAGCTTTAGGAGTAAATGGATACCCAAAAGGTAGAGTTATTGAAATATATGGTCCAGAATCTTCAGGTAAAACAACCTTAACTTTACATGCTATTGCCGAAGCTCAAAAAGCGGGTGGAATTGCAGCTTTTATAGATGCAGAGCATGCTTTTGATAGAACTTATGCTGAAAAATTAGGTGTTGATATTGAGAATTTAATTATTTCTCAACCAGACAATGGAGAACAAGCATTAGAAATTGCCGAGAATTTAATTCGTTCTGGAGCAATTGATATTGTTGTAATTGACTCTGTGGCTGCTTTAACTCCAAAAAGTGAAATTGAAGGAGAAATGGGTGATTCAAAAATGGGATTACACGCTCGTTTAATGTCTCAAGCGTTAAGAAAATTAACTGGAACTATCAGTAAAACAAATTGTACTGTTTTCTTTATCAATCAGTTGAGAGAGAAAATTGGAGTTATGTTTGGAAGTCCAGAAACTACAACTGGAGGAAATGCATTGAAATTTTATGCTTCTGTAAGGTTAGATATTCGTCGTTCTACTCAAATCAAAGACGGTGACAATGTTATTGGAAACAGAACGAAAGTTAAAGTCGTAAAAAACAAAGTTGCGCCACCATTTAAAGTTGCCGAATTTGATATTATGTACGGTGAAGGAGTTTCTAAATCCGGAGAGATTTTAGATTTAGCGGTAGAATTTGAAATAATTAAAAAATCGGGTTCTTGGTTCAGTTATGGTGAAACTAAATTAGGTCAAGGGCGTGATGCTGTAAAAGCTCTAATTAAAGACAACCCAGAAATGGCTGACGAATTAGAACATAAAATTAAAGAACACATTAAAGAAGTTAATGCTTAAATAAAAAAATGCTCATGAAAATGAGCATTTTTTTTATCCGTTATATTCTAAAAGTTGCTTGTGGATGATATTCCAAGATTGTGTTTTTATTTCTCGAATATCATTTTTATTTTCAATTGTCATCCCCGTTGTATTAATAAATGGGTGAACTTTTGCTCTCATTACCCCCATGCTTCCGCTAAAGAAGGTATAAGACATTCTCTTTTTATTGTCAGGAAAAGTTATTGGCACTATGGGAATTTGATGTTCAATTGCTAAGCGAAATGCACCATCTTTAAAATCGGCCAAAACGATAGATTCATCAGATGGAACTCCACCTTCAGGGAAAATACAGATACTTAATCCCTGTTTTAATCTTTTTTGAGCTTGTTCAAATACTTCCATTCGGCTTCTAGAATTACTTCTATCGACTAAAATACAGCTGCGTTTATAGAAAAATCCAAAAAGCGGAATCTTTGCCAATTCAATTTTTCCTACAAACACAAAAGGCTGGTTTGAAACTGCAAGCATCAACATAATGTCGGTCATTGAAGTATGATTGGCAATTAACATATAACTTTTATTCGCCTCAAATTTCTGTTCGCGGTCAATTTTATAATAAAAACCAGTTCCAAAAAGTGCTGATTTTGCCCATATTCTTGCCAAAACAAAGAAATACGGATACCACTTTTCTTTAAGCAGAAATAGGAACATTACTGGTCCCATTATTACTAATGGCAAAGCCAACATAACGTGAAACCAGATTCGCCAAACGAACCAGAATGTGTTTTTTATTAATTTCATAATGTCAAAAATACATATTTCTCTGTTATTTTTGATACAAAGGTTTAACTTTGCGATAAATTAGAAAATAATGTCAAAGATTTTAACAGGTATTCAAAGTACAGGAACTCCGCATTTAGGGAATTTGTTAGGGGCTATTATTCCAGCAATTGAGCTGTCTAATAAACCAGAAAACGAATCGTTTCTTTTCATTGCCGATTTGCATTCTATAACCCAAATTAAGGATGGCGAAACTTTAAGAGCAAACACTTATAGTACCGCTGCTGCTTGGTTAGCGTGTGGTTTAAATGTAAATAAAGTGATTTTTTACCGCCAGTCCGACGTTCCTCAAACGGCAGAATTAGCTTGGTATTTGAGCTGTTTTTTTCCTTACCAAAGATTGACATTAGCCCATTCATTTAAAGACAAATCCGATCGATTAGAAGATGTAAATGCAGGATTATTTTCTTATCCAATGTTGATGGCAGCTGATATTTTATTGTACGACGCACAATTTGTACCTGTTGGAAAAGACCAATTGCAGCACATAGAAATTACTCGTGATGTAGCGGCTCGTTTTAATCACCAAATGGGGGAAACATTCGTATTACCAGAATCTTATATTCAAGAAGAAACTAAATATGTTCCAGGAACAAATGGTGGAAAAATGAGTAAATCGGCAAATAATATTATTAATATTTTCTTGGATGACAAATCTCTGCGCAAGCAAATTATGTCAATTGAGAGCGACAGTACTCCGCTAGAAGCGCCAAAAAATACGGAAACCTGTAACATATTTGCTATTTATAAATTATTAGCAACCGATTCTCAAATTCAGAAAATGAGAGAAAATTATGCTAATGCAAATGCTGATTATGGTTACGGCCACGCCAAACAAGAATTGTTCGAATTGATTATTGATAAATTCAAAACAGAGCGTGAAAAGTACAATTACTACATGAGCAATCTACAAGAAATTGACCAAGAATTATTTCGCGGAGCAGAAAAGGCTTCGGCAATTGCCAATGGAGTTTTAAAAAGAGTCCGTCAAAAACTAGGATTTAGTTTTTAAATTGCTTCAAATAGTTTCCCCGGTAAAGGCCTAACCACGCCTTTTAATTCCATATTCAATAGAATTCCCGATATTTTGTAAATGGGCAAATCACATTCCAATGCTATAATATCCAGGATTTCTTTACCTGATTTTAATAGGTAATCGTAAATTTTTTGTTCTTCATTTTCTAAGGTAACAAATAACTTCTTTTGAACGGATCGAGTAGTTTTTTCGATATCCCAATTTAAAATATAAACTAAATCGGCAGCGCTTGTTAGCAAATTTGCTTTTTGAGTTTTAATCAAATTATTGCATCCTAAACTTAATTTATCGGAAGTTCTACCAGGAACAGCAAAAACATCTCGATTGTAATCGTTGGCTAAATTGGCAGTGATTAAGGAACCTCCTTTTATTGCAGATTCAATTACAATTGTAGCCTCAGAAATCCCGGCTACAATCCGATTTCGTTTTACAAAATTCTCTTTTTCAGGATTGGTTCCGCTCCAATATTCGGTCATAAAACCTCCGTTTTGTTCCATTTTTGCAACGTATTTTTTATGGGGACTAGGATAAATTTGATCCAGCCCATGCGCAACAATTCCTATCGTTTGCAAGTCGTTTTCAATTGCGGCTTGGTGAGCAACAATGTCAACACCATAAGCAAAACCGCTTACTATTATTGGATTCAAGGGTGCTAATTCTGAGATTAATGATTTACAAAATTCAGTCCCATAAGAGGTGATTTTTCTTGTACCCACAATACTAATAATCTTCCTATTGTTAAAGTCAATAGTTCCTGTTGAGAATAAAAGTAACGGACCATCAATGCAATGTTTTAGTCGCTCAGGATAGGTTTTATCTTGGAAATACGAAACGTTTATTTCGTTATTTTCTATGTATTTTAATTCTGCTTCTGCTTTAGCAAATACGGATTTATCTTTCAATTTTGAAATTAACACCGAGCCAATTCCGTCAATTGACGCAAGTTGAGAAGCTTTAGAATTGAAAATTGAAGCTGCGTCTCCACAATGGGTAAGTAGTTTTTTGGCAACAATATCGCCCACACCTTCTACTTTTTGTAATGCTAATAGGTAATATAATTCGGTTTCATTCATGGCATAGATTTATTTTAGTAATATAGGAATTTTTTTGAAAATTGTTAATAAATTTTGTGAATAAAATTTTGATAACTATTTTGATTGTATAACTTTGTTATTATGAATTTAGAACATTACATCTCTCAGCTATTATATCGATATCAATGTGTAACGATTCCTGGTTTTGGTGCCTTTTTAACTGATATTCAATCAGCACAATGGCACGAAGCTAGCAATGGTTTTTACCCACCGAAGAAATTAATTTCTTTCAATTCGTTTTTGAAAAATAATGACGGATTGTTAGCGAATCATATAGCTCAGAACGAGAAAATCTCTTATGAATCTGCGGTTGTTTCTATTGAAAATGAAATCGCCAAATGGAAAAACGAATTGCAAACTGCAAATAAATTATCCTTCAAAAGCATTGGTGAATTCAATTTAAATTCTGAAAAAAATATTGTTTTTACTCCTTTCGAGCAAGTTAATTATTTAGCAAGTTCATTTGGTTTAACCAATTTAATAGCGCCTTCAATAAAGAGAGAAGTTATTGAACATTTATTCGAAGATGCAAAAGAAGAAGACGTAATCCAATTGGTTCCAGATAGAAATATTGGTCGTACTTACTTTAAATATGCAGCATTAATTGTATTGTCACTTTCTTGTTCTGGAATAATGGGACTAAAATTATACCAAGATAAAGTAGCTTCAGATACATTAATTGTGCAAACAGAAGTTCAAAAACAAGTTCAAAATACAATTCAAGAAGCTACATTTGTAATTAGCAATCCACTTCCTACAGTAACGTTATCTGTAAAAGAGGAAAACATGCCTTATCATATTGTTGCGGGCGCATTTAGACTTGAAAAAAATGCTGAAAAAGTATATAAAAGACTTACCAGAAAAGGGTTTAAAGCAAAAAGATTAGCTCCAAATTCAAACGGATTATTTCCTGTGCTGTACGGAAGTTTCCCAACACTTGAGGAGGCTGAGAGAATTAAATCAGACATTCAAAAATCAGAAAATCCAAATGCTTGGATCTTGATTGAACAATTTTAAATATTAAATCCCGATAATTTCGGGATTTTTTTTTGGCTTCTAAGTTGTACCTTTGTAAAAAAAATAAATATGCACCCAAAACATCCTTCAGAATCTTTAACGGTATTAACCGATTTAGTATTACCGAGTGAAACCAACCCTCTAAACAATCTTTTTGGCGGGGAATTATTGGCAAGAATGGATAGAGCCGCAAGTATATCAGCGAGAAGACATTCGCGCAGAGTGGCAGTCACGGCTTCTGTAAATCATGTGGCTTTCAATAGGGCGATACCTTTAGGAAGCGTTGTTACCGTTGAAGCGAAAGTGTCCAGAAGTTTCAAAAGTTCCATGGAAATCTTTATTGATGTTTGGATTGAAGATAGAGAAACGGGAACTAGGAGCAAGGCCAATGAAGCGATTTATACCTTTGTGGCGGTTGATGATTCTGGGCGACCTGTTGAAGTACCACCGATTATTCCGGAAACTGAATTAGAAAAAGCGAGATTTGATGCTGCTTTACGAAGAAAACAATTGAGTTTGGTTTTAGCTGGAAAAATGAAACCAAATGAAGCAACCGAATTAAAAGCACTTTTTGATTAAAAAAAAGGGAGTCAATTTTGACTCCCTTTTTTTACATATTATACAACCAACTTCCCGGATTAAAATAGGTGGTATTTTGTGAAATGGTGAATTTTAGAATTGTTTTTCCTGAATCGCCACTAGTTCTTATTCGACCAATACTCTGTTTTATAGAAACTTTATCTCCTTTACTAACAGAAACAGAACTTAGATTTTGGTACACTGTGAAAAAATCTCCATGTTGAATCATAACCGCAGTATTCACTGGTGAAAACACCATGATACTGGTTACCACTCCACCAAATACGGCTCTAGCATTCGCGCCTTTTTCAGTTTCAATATCTACACCACTATTTTTTATGGTTAGCGATTTGAATTCTGGGTGTGGATGCTCTCCATAAGCAGAATAAACCGATCCTTTTTCAACCGGCCAAGGCAAACGCCCTTTATTGGCTTTGAAGTTGTCGGCGATGATTTTCCCTTCTGCTGTTAATACGATTTTAGCTGACGATTCTATAGCTTTAGTTTCAGCAACTACAGCTTCTTTTGTTGGTATTTTAGTATTATTTGGGGTTGCTTTTCTACTTGCTTCAATCGCTTTTCTATTGGCTTCCGCTGCTTTTCTGTTGGCTTCCGCAATTGCTTCACGAATTAATCGGTCAATTTTTTGATCGATTGCTCGGGTTTCTTGTTGCTTTTTCTTGATTTCAGCGGTATATTTTTTCTTATCTTTTTTGATAGAATTTGCCAATGCTTCTTGTTCTTCTCTTTCCTTTTGAAGCTCTAAACGTTCTTTTTCGTTTTCTTCAATCAATTTTTGTTTTGCTGTTTTTTGAACTACAATCTTTTCATTATAATTTGTAAGTTCTGCTGTTTTATCTTTAATTTCAACACCTTGCGTCTTTCTAAAGCTGGCATATTGTTTCATATACTGCGCTCTTTTATAGGCTTGAAGGAAATTTTCTGACGATAATAAAAACATTGCCCGACTTTGTTCCGACCTACTTTTATAGGATTTAACAATCATTGCGGCATAATCCTTTTTTAGGATTTCCAATTCTCTTTTCAATCTATTTATTTGTAACTGATTCAAATACATGTCGTTACTCAACAACTTTGTTTGTTTTTCAGTTGTATTTATTAATTTCTCTTTCAGTTTTATTTTGTTCGATTGGATTACAATAAGTGTAGTAACCGATTTTTCTTTTTTCTTGGTGGCTTGCAACAGTTCTTCGGTTTCACGAATTTCTTTTTGGATTTGCGCTTTTCGTTCTTCCAATTTTTTTTGTTGGTCTTCTGGTTGTGCCCAAACGGAACAAGAAATGAATAGGATTAAAAAACTATAAATAAATTTTGACATATTGAAGCTTATTTTTTGCAAATTTAATTAATAAAAATTCTTTCGTACGAATTTGGAACAGAATATGGAAAAGAAAGTTCTTCGTTGAAGGAAATACTATTATAATTTATATTTATTGTTGTTTTTTCTGATTTCTGATTGGCTTCAATTGCAATTCCTGTTGGCAAATAAAATTCCTCAGCCGATTTACGATCTGGATAAATTACTTGTAACATTCGTTCTAATGCTGGCTGTGAAATTTCTTCCTTATTAATTAAATAATTATTACCCGACAAATAAAACGTTTTGATACTATCTGTATTGGAAACGGATTCCAATTTGTACCTATTGTCTTCTAAAGACAAATTGTATTTTCCTGTTTTCAAATTATCAAATGCTTGTCCTAAAAGTAAGTTTTGAACTTTTTGAAAGTCCAATTCAGTGCCCAACAATTTGCTTAAAGCCGAATAATTCCCATCGAAATAGCTGCTATTTAATTTCTCGTAATATTGCACTTTTTCAGGAGTTATTAATGCTTTAGCCATTGTAATTCCTAATATTCGAATGCTTACTAAAATAATTTCGTCTTTCTTAATTTTGATTTCAGCAGTTACATTTTGAGATTGACTTGGATCTCGATAATTCACACTAGATTTAATATACAAAGTGTTGAAATTCAATTTATTTTTATAATGATTTTCAATTATTTTATCAGCTGATAGTTTGTCATTAGCAGTTGTTTCTGCTATTACAGCTTTTTTTGCTGAGCAGGAAACAAGGAAACCAAATAACAGTAAACCAATATATTTTTTCATTAATTTTTGTTTTTTAAAGCACTTTCTGCTTTTGAAAAATAGTACTCTTTTTTCTTCATATCGCCCAAACCATTATACGCTTCTCCCAATTGAATATTGAAATTAATTTCTAGTTTTGGATTTTCAATAACAAAATCTAAACCAGATTCAAGGATGTCTTTTGCTTTTTTGAAAGCCCCTTTTTGATTACAAGCCAACCCTAAATAATAATAAAATTCAGGTTGAGTTGGGTAAATTTGTATAAACGAATCCGCTTTCTTTTCTATAACGTCAAAATCCCCTTTTTCAGTATAACATTCAAACAAAAGTAATGCCGTTTCTAAATCGTCAGGCATTTTTTTCAATTGGATTTCATAGAATCGAATTGCTTTTTCCCAGTTCTTTTTATTATGATAAAATTTACCTATTTCTTTCGCAACTTCAACTGTTTTATCTTTATCAAAATAGGAAATTGCCTTTTCTAAATCTGAATCAAATTGCGGTTTGTCTTTGATAAAAAGTAAAAATTCATTCAGCATTCTATGTTTTATCTTTTGATCGATTTTTAAACTTCCTAAAACGAAATTCATTGCTTTTACTGCATTTTCTCCATCGTTATTTTTTAAATACGATTTAAATAAGCTCACTTTCGCCCAATCAGAATTTGGAATTTCTACTTCTAATTTCTTTGCAATTTCTTGTGCTAATTCTTCTTGGTTTTGTTTATTGTATAGAAAAATTAAAGCCACATAATTCGATTCCTCTTTTGGATTTTTCTTAATTTGTTCCAATAAATTTATTCGTTCTGAACTATGGTATTTTGGATCTTCTAGAATTTGAGCTTTATAAAGTGTTCGCATTTCTAATTTTCCAACTTGATCATTCAGCTCGTTTATTAAATCCAATGCATTGTCGTATTGATTTGTGTTCATGTAAAGCGAAACCAAGTCTTCCTTATACTCTTTTTTGAATTCTATTAATTTTAAAACAATAGGAATTGCCTTTTCAAATTCTTTAGTTTCAAAACACACATCGTACATTCCAACCCAAAACCAGCGATTAGTTGGATCTATTTGTGTTGCTTTTTCAAATGATTCGTAGGCTTTTTTGTACTCTTTTTGTTCCAAATAGTTTTTCCCAAGTTCGAAATAAATAGTAGCGTTATTGGGTTGAATTTTCAAACATTTTTCTAATTCAATAATTGCTTTATCGTAATTTTCAATTCCTTTTTGCTTCAAAGATTCAAAGAACGAATCTTGAAAATCATCTTTTTCCAATGCCACATCTTCTGCGGGATTTTGCGCCCAAAGTGATGCCGTATTGCATTGCAAAAGTGAAAAAAGTAATATAAGAAATAGTTTTTTCATTTATTCTAAAACGGAGTAATCTCCAATACTGATACTTGTAAAATTTCCATCAAAACTTGCAAAACTACCAATCATTGCGTTGTCTAAATTGGCGTTTTTAACGGTAGATTGATTTTGAACTAAGCTATTTTTTATTGTTGCATTTTGAACTGTACATCCTTTCCCTAAAGAAACATTTGGTCCAACAGTCGCATTTATCAGTTTTACGTTTTCACCAATAAAACAAGGCTGAATGATGGTACTGTTTTCACAAATAACAGAAGAATCAACTAGATTTTCACCGTCGGCATGAAGGAAATTTAGTAATCTTGAATTGGTTTCTACAGTTACATTTTTGTTTCCGCAATCCATCCATTCATCAACTTTTCCGGGAACAAATTTCAATCCTTTTACCTTCATATTTTCAAGTGCGTCTGTCAATTGATATTCTCCACCTTTAACAACATTATTATCTAATAAATATCGTAATTCGGCACGTAAAGTTTCCCCTGATTTAAAATAATATATTCCGATTATTGCAAGGTCAGACACAAACTCTTTTGGTTTTTCTACGAAGTCAACAATTTGGTTATTTTCATTCAATTGTACTACTCCAAAAGCACTTGGATCTTCCACTTGTTTTACCCAAATCACGCTATCGGCTGAGGTATCAAGAGAAAAATCGGCTCTAAAAAGGGTGTCGGCATAGGCAACTACAATTGGCCCTTGCATTGATTCTTTAGCACATAGAATAGCGTGAGCCGTTCCTAAAGCTTCATTTTGATAGCAAATAGTTCCTTTTGCACCTAATTTTTCGGCGATTGCAATAAGTTCCACTTCTACTTGTTTTCCAAAATCTTTATGGATAATGAAGGCGATTTCTTCAATTTCTTGATTGATTACCCCTGCGATATCTTCCACTAATCGATGAACGATTGGTTTACCTGCAATTGGGATTAATGGTTTTGGAACTGTTAATGTGTGTGGTCTTAATCGGGAGCCACGGCCCGCCATTGGCACTATTATTTTCATATTTAGTCTTTGCGAGGAACGAAGCAATCTCGTTCCGGTTATTATTTATTATTTTACTCCAGTGCTTCCAAAACCGCCTTCTCCTCTTGCCGTTTCTGACAATTCTTGAACTTCGATCCATTGGGCACGTTCGTGTTTTGCGATGATTAATTGAGCGACTCTTTCGCCATTTTCGATAACGAATGGTTCGCTGGATAAATTTACTAAAATCACTCCTATTTCTCCACGATAATCGGCATCTACAGTTCCTGGGGAATTGAGAACTGTGATTCCTTTTTTGGCTGCCAATCCGCTTCTTGGGCGCACTTGCGCTTCATAACCAATTGGCAATTCAATGAAAAGTCCCGTTTTTACGATGGTTCTTTCCAAAGGATTTAGTGTTATAGATTCAGTTAAATTAGCACGTAAATCCATTCCTGCGGAAGCAATCGTTTCGTAGTTTGGTAATTCGTGTTGTGATTTATTAATGATGTTTATTTTCATTTTGTAACCTAAAATTATGTTTGATAATCCAAGCGTTTTTAGCCCCGATAGTAGCGGCATCCCACACTTTTTAGTGTGGATACAGCGGATAGCGGGAAATAGCTTCTAATTATTTTTACGTTTTAAAATTCTGTTTAAAGTTTCTTTTTCGTTGTGATATATAAAATACATAAATACTAGCAATAAAGGCACTCCTACGAAATAATTTTCACGGAAATAATAGAAGGAAATAATAGAAAAAAGGATCGATAACCCCATATAACCACTAATTTTTTTGAAGTCGTAGGGAATAGGATAATATCGATTTCCGAGAACATAGGAAATTGTCATCATGCTTCCATAGGCCGCAATTGTAGCTATTGCCGAGCCATAATACCCCATAATTGGGATTAAGACGAAATTCAAAATTAAGGTTACTGCTGCTCCAACAATTGAAATATAAGCACCGATGTAAGTTTTATCAATTAGCTTGTACCACACCGATAAATTGGTATAAATTCCAAGGAAAAAATTGGCTAAAATAATCAACGGAACCACTTTCATGGCTTCCCAATAGGAGGGATCGCGAAGCATAATATATTTTAAAACGTCGGCAAAAACGATTACAGAAAGTAAAATAAATGAACCGAAAATGACGAAATATTTGGTTATTGTAGCATAGGTTTGGGGTGCGTTTTCATTTTTAGCATGACTGAAAAAGAAGGGTTCTATTCCCAAAGTATAGGCGGTTCGGAATAAAACCATGAACAAACCGAGTTTGTAGCAAGCTGAATAAACCCCAACTTCAGCTTCGGCAATATTGGCTGGAAGTAATTTTCCTAAAAGAATTTTGTCAAATTGTTCGTTGATTGCGAAGGCTATTCCGGCCACCATAATTGGCAATCCGTAGCGCATCATTCGTTTCCAAAGTGCAAAATCAAACTCCCAGTTGACGTGAAAATAGTTTGGTGATAATGCCAAAAAGGTAAGGAAGCTGGCGATGATATTGGAGACAAAAATATAACCCACTTCAAAGTTTTCGGTGTATAAAGAACCCAGAAAACTGTCAGGATTTGCTTGAGCTATTTTTGGCAAATAGATTAGGAAAAATACGTTTAATGATAGGTAAACTAGCACATTACCAATTTTAACGACGGCATAAACCATAGGCCTTTGATACGCTCGAAGTTTGGAAAACGGCACAATTACCAAAGCATCCAGTACGAGAATCCAAATGGTGTAAATGATATATTGCACGTCGATTCCAGACCAATCGGCCAGGTAATTTTTTAATAATAAAGCTGAACAAAGGAATAATAAAGTGGACCAAAATATAGAAACGGTGGTGGTTTCTATTACAGCTTTTTTATTGGGTTCGTTGTTGTAGAATCGGAAAAAGGCGGTTTCCATTCCGTAGGCCAAAATCACATTAAAGAAAATCATCCACGCAAATACGATGGTCACTTTTCCATAGGCAGCTTTGGGAAGTAAATCGGTATATAATGGCACTAATAAAAAACTGAACATGCGCGGCAAAACTGAAGCCAGTCCGTAAATTGCAGTTTGTTTGAAAAGATTTTTATATAAACTCAAAATTGCTGATTGTGATTTGTAATTAACAAAAATAAGTAATTTTTAGGACATTTTCTAGGGAAATTCTTTTGGAGTAATTTCTTTTATTTGGGTGCATTTATACCAGAATTTTTTATTGTCTTTCAGGTATTCTATAACGGCTTCATTGTCTTTTAAACGAAAATCTTTGCTTGCAATTGCTGAGGTTTGGTTTTTTTGAGTTACAGCATTGTAATGAAAATTGGCTCTGAATTTAGTTTCATTTGCTTGAACTAATTCGGTTTCCAGATTTTGGTAATAAATTTTTTCAAAGTGAATATCGCTTTGAAGTGGTTTTTCTAATTCAATGATAAAAACGGTTCCGCTACCACTTTCCATTCTCCCGGCAGTCCAATTTTCAAATGTTATTGATTTTATTTCTTGAGGTGGTAAGGCATAAATGGTTTCTTTAGGTGCGTTGCAAGAAAATAAATTCAAGATGAATATTAGTAAAAAAAGGGGAGTTATTGTTTTCATTTTCAAATAGATTATGGCGCTGGGTTTGGAAAAATATTTTGAATTTTTTCTATTTCTTCCAATATATTTTCATTCAAAGTCACCTTAATTGTATTGATGTTTTCTTTTAATTGTTCCATTGTTGTAGCTCCAATAATGGTGCTTGACAAAAACGGTTGTTGTGTTACAAATGCCAACGACAATTCAGTTAATGTAAGTCCAAAATCGTTCGCAATTTCGTTGTATCTTCTAGTTGCTTCTCTAGTATTTTCACTATTGTAGCGAGCAAATTGAGGGAATAAGTTGATTCTCGCATTTGGAGGGTTTGCGCCGTTTAGGAATTTTCCTGATAATACTCCAAAAGCCAATGGGGAATAGGCGAGAAGGCCAACATTTTCTCGATGGCAAACTTCTGAAATTCCCACTTCAAAGCTTCTATTGACTAATGAATATGGATTTTGAATAGTTGCCATTCTTGGCAAATTGTGTTTCTTACTTTCTTCAAGAAAACGCATTAATCCCCATGGAGTTTCATTTGAAACACCAATATTTCTAATTTTTCCTTGTTTGATAAATCCTTGTAAACATTCTAAAACCGATTGGAAATTATCTTCCCAAGGATCTTCTTGAACTTTAAATCCAAGCACTCCAAACATATTCATTTTTCTTTCTGGCCAGTGCAATTGGTATAAATCGATGTAATCTGTTTGTAGTCTTTTCAAACTTTGATCCAAAGCATAAGTCAGACTTTCAGGTGAAAAGTCATTTTCTTCACGCATGTAATTCAGGTTTCTATTGGGTCCTGCGATTTTTGTTGCAAGAATTACCTTTTCACGATTTCCAGTTTTTTTAAACCAAGTTCCAATTATTTTCTCGGTGCTTCCGTAGGTTTCTTTTTTTGCAGGGACAGAATACATCTCTGCAGTATCAAAAAAATTGACGCCATTTTCTAGTGCATAATCCATTTGCGCATGACCTTCAGCTTCGGTGTTTTGTTGCCCGAAAGTCATGGTTCCAAGTGCAATTTTACTGATTTTGGTAGTTGTATTTGGTAAATTACTGTATTTCATTTTGTCGATCGACTATTTTTTGGATTGGTTTTCATAAAAAAGGTTCAAAGTGAAACTCTGAACCTTTGAACCTTTTTTACTTTGAACCTTTTTACAATTCGTTCAACATTTTAGATATTTCATCTAATTTTGGTGTCAAAATAATTTCAATTCTTCTATTTTTTGCTTTTCCTTCAGGAGTATCATTACTCATTAATGGAGCAAATTCTCCTCTTCCAGCCGCAGTAAGATTGTCTTTTTTAACGCCTTTATTTTCAGATAAGATATTTACGATTGCTGTTGCTCTTTTGGTAGAAAGATCCCAGTTGTTTTCAATTTGTCCAACCGCTCCAGCAAATTTATCGTTGTCGGTATGTCCTTCAATCAACACTGAAATATCAGGATTTTGAGCTAATACAGATGCTACTAATACTACTGCTTTTTTACCTTCTGGACCTACAGCCCAACTTCCAGATTCGAAAAGTAATTTGTTTTCCATAGAAACATAAACTTTACCATCTCTTTGATTTACTGTTAATCCTTTTCCTTCAAATGCTTTTAAAGATTTTGAAAGCGCGTCTTTCAGTTTCTTCATCGCTGCTTCTTTAGCCGCCATGATACTCTCTAATTCATTCACACGGTCAGTCCCTTTTTTCAAGTCAGCACTTAGTTTATTTAGCCTTTCTTTTTCAGCCGCAAGGGCTTTTTCTTTCGCTTCCAATTGCGCTAATAACTCTCTGTTTTTAGCCATGTTTTCCTTTAAAGATTCATCGCTATTTTTTTCTAATGCCGTGTAAGAAGCCTGCAACGTTTTCAGATTTTTATCTGCTGCAGCAAAGTCAATTGCTAGTTTATCCCTTTCAGCTTTTGTTTTTTCATAGTCCTTTTTTAGAGAAGAATAATCGATGTCAAGCTGACTTTTAGCTTTCGAAATGCTATCATATAAGTCTTGAGTTTTTCTATTTTCTTTCTTTAAATCGGCAAATTTAGTTTCTAACTCATTAAAAACTTTTTTCGATACGCAAGAGCTTGATAAAGCAATCAGCACTAATCCTATTGAAATTTTTTTTATCATTTTAATTTTTTATTACGAGGGTTAAATTATTCTATTTCTACTACAACGGGACAATGGTCAGAATGTTTTGCATCTGGCAAAATAAAGGCCCTTTTTAACTTATCTTTTAATGTTTCGCTCACAAGGCAATAGTCAATTCTCCAGCCTTTGTTATTTCCACGAGCGCCGGCTCTGTAACTCCACCAACTATAATTATCGGGTTGGTCATTGAAAAAACGGAAACTATCAATAAATCCATTTTTCATAAACTGATCAAGCCATTCTCTTTCCTGTGGTAAAAATCCCGATACATTGGCGTTTCTAATAGGATCATGAATATCTATCGCCTTATGGCAAATGTTATAATCACCACAAATCACCAAGTTTGGAATTTCCTTTTTAAGTTCATTAATGTAATTTTGAAAATCATCCATGAACATGAATTTATGACTCAATCGATCAATATTTGTGCCAGAAGGCAAATACAAACTCATCACCGATAACTCATCAAAATCGACACGTAAATTTCTACCTTCAAAATCCATGTGTTCAATTCCAGTTCCAAAAACGATATTATTGGGTTTAACTTTTGATAAAATTGCTACCCCGCTGTATCCTTTTTTTGTTGCAGGAAAATAATATTGATAGGGATATCCTGCCATTTCAATATCTAAATAGGGAACTTGATCTTCAGTGGCTTTGATCTCCTGAAGGCAAATAACATCTGGATTAGAATGCTGCAACCATTCAATAAAACCTTTAGAAATGGCCGCTCGAATTCCATTTACATTATAGGAAATGATTCTCATTATTATAATTCAATATTTATATCACCAAAAGTAATAAAAAACTTAACGATTATTGCAGAAAATGTGAAGAAATTGGACTCAAAATTTCATTGGTTACTTAACTTTTTTTCTATCTTTGTTTTTAGGTTTTAAATATATAAATCAATGGGTTTAGTCACCGCTAAAGAAGTCGCAAAAGCAATAAAAGCTGATAAGTATGGTTTTTTAGGAACTTTTTCAGGATGGTTACTGATGAAAGTTTTAAAAATATCAACGCTTAACAAGTTCTACGATAAAAATAAGCATTTAGAAGATGTTGCGTTTTTAAATGCCATTTTGGATGATTTAGAAATTAAATTTGAAATTCCAGAAGAAGATTTTAAACGTTTGCCAAAAGATGGTGCCTACATTACCATTTCAAATCACCCTTTAGGAGGAATTGACGGAGTTTTACTTTTGAAATTAATGCTCGAAAGAGAACCAAATTTCAAAATTATAGCCAATTTTCTTTTGCATCGAATTGCCCCTTTGAAAAAATACATAATGCCGGTTAATCCCTTTGAAAATCACAAAGACGCGAAGTCGAGTGTTATTGGAATTAAGGAAACATTGATCCATTTAAAAGAAGGAAAACCGCTAGGAATGTTTCCTGCTGGGGAAGTTTCAACCTATAAAGATGGGAAATTAGTAGTTGATAAACCATGGGAAGTGGGAGCGATAAAGGTTATTAGAAAGGCCCAAGTTCCGGTAGTGCCAATTTATTTCCACGCTAAAAACAGCCAATTATTTTACTTTTTATCTAAAATTGGCGACACGCTGCGCACCGCTAAATTGCCTTCGGAAGTATTTTCTCAAAAAGATAGAGTTATAAAAGTTCGAATTGGGAAACCGATTTCTGTAAGCGAGCAAAATGAATATGAAACTATCGATGAGTACTCAAAATTTTTACGTAAAAAAACCTACATGCTTTCAAAAGCATTTGTAAAAGAGAAACCGTTTTTGCCTACCCCAAAAATCAAACTTCCTAAAAAAGGCCCTAAAGCTATAGTTACTGGCGCTTCTGTTGAAAACATGATTCAAGAAGTTGAAGCGTTAAGAGCTGATGATTGCCGTTTGCTGCAAAGCAAAAATTACGAGGTGTTTTTTGCGCAAGCCGATAAAATTCCAAATGTTTTGCATGAATTAGGTCGTTTACGTGAAATTACTTTTCGAGAAGTAGGTGAAGGAACAAATGAATCCACCGATATTGACAAATTTGATAAATACTACCACCATATGTTTTTGTGGGATGACGATGCTAAAAAAGTAGCTGGGGCTTATAGAATGGGATTGGGATCTGAAATTTATCCAAAATATGGAATGGATGGCTTTTATTTAAATGAGCTTTTCCGTTTTGAACCTGAATTACACGATATGATGTCTAAATCTATCGAAATGGGACGCGCCTTTATAATTAGAGAATACCAACAAAAACCGATGCCGCTTTTCCTACTTTGGAAAGGAATTATCCATACTACATTGCGATTTCCAGAGCATAAATTTTTGCTTGGAGGAGTTAGTATTAGCAACCAATTTTCAGAATTTTCAAAATCGTTGATGATAGAATTCATGAAATCTAATTTCTATGATCCTTATATTGCGCAATACATTCATCCTAAAAAAGCTTTCAAAGTTAAACTTAAAGATGCCGATAAAGATTTTGTTTTCAATGAAGCGGAATCCGATTTAAATAAGTTTGATAAAATTATTGATGAATTAGAACCGGGAACTTTAAGACTACCAGTTTTGATTAAAAAATACATCAAGCAAAACGCCCGCGTGGTTGCCTTTAATGTCGATCCATTATTTAACGATGCAGTTGATGGATTGATGTACATCAGGATTTCTGACATTCCTGACAGCACCGTTAAGCCCGTTATGGAAGAGTTTCAAGCGGAATTAGAACGAAAATTATCCGAAAAAGGAGATTTATAAAAATAAAAAGCGACTTAACGGTCGCTTTTTTTATTAGAATTAATTCGTTTTTTCTTTGATTAATTTCTTATAGTTTTCCCAATCACTAATTGAAATGGTAGCTTGCTTTTTATACTTTTTATCTTTCAAATAATCCAAAATATATTTAGCACGCTCTTCCGATTCTGGGTGTGAAGAAATCCAATACAAGCTATCGGAGGTGTCTTTTTGCTGCGCCAATTCAAACATGAAATCGGCTAATGGTTCCGGGTTAATATTGGCGTTTAGCAAATAATCAACACTTGTCATATCGGCTTCTTTCTCCAAAGTTCGGTCATAAGCAGATGAAGAAAGCGATTTCAAAATTTCTTTGACTACAGCGCTACCTTTTCCTCCCGTACTTGCCGAAAGCAACACAGACAAACCAATTTCTTTCGACAACTTTTTCATGACATGATTGTTGGTAATATGAGCAATTTCATGACCTAAAACACCTTGCAAAGCTTCTTGATTTTTACATTCAGTGATTAATCCGGTGTAAACTACTAAGTGATTATTTGGAAGTGCAAACGCATTAATGTCGTCTTTTTCTACAATATGAATCTTCAAAGAATCTCTTTCTATAATGTTGTTTTTGCAAATAGGCTCTAGTAATTTATCCAATGTTTTACTAATGGAATCGTTCGTAATTACTTTTTCTGTTGATGAAATTTCATCCCAAATTAAGTCTCCAATTTTATTTTCTGATGAACTTCGAATTTGTTTTACATTAAATTCTGTAACCCAATCAATTTGAGAGAGTCCATAAAAAAGACCGAAGAAAGCGATTACAATAATAAGTCCCGGAAGTATAATTTTCTTTACCATTACGATCTACAGATTAAATTAGTAACATTTCCAAAAAAGAAAACTTGAACATGCTTCCCTTTTCTTGTTTGAACGGCGCAATATATAGTTGAAATAATTTCCAAGATATTAAAAACTATCACCGTAAATAAATAGGCAAAATAGTTGTTTGTGGCTTTTTCATCGGTAAAAAGTATGGAAACGGTCCACCAAAAACTATAACTATTTGCGAAAAGCAGAACCATTTGCGAAAGCAAGGCCTGAATGCAATGCCATCTCACAAAGTAGGTGCTTTTTCGGTTTCCAATATAGAAAAATAAAGTGGCCAACAAATTAATAATTGGCAAAGGCAACCCAGCAATTACTGCAACTAAAGACATTAAATAACTATTGGAAGCCTTTTCTCTTTCGTGCTCGGTGGGATTGTAACTAAACGTTGTTTCTTGTGTCATAATTCTTTATAAATGTTCCAAATCCAGTTGAGAACAACTAGAATAATTAAAGGTATAGCTACTTTTTTTTGTTTTAAAACAGTCTCCATTTTATTGTAAGCCTCATAAAACGTTTGTCTTTTGGATACTAAATCAAAGACAACCCAAAAAGGCAAAATCAACATGGCGAAACTCACAATTAACCCGAATGGATTAAATGCTACCGAACCTATCAAATCACCTTTAAAAAGTGCTTGAACCGCCCGAGTTGTTCCGCAAGACGGACAAGCATAACCGGTCGCATTTTTAATCATGCAAACAGATATTTGTCCGTTTTCAGAATAATTGTTAGTAAATATTAAATAGAGATATCCTGAAAAACAAGCT
>CANFJB010000001.1 GCA_947447375.1 Bacteroidota bacterium | reverse complement strand
CCCAACAAAGAACTTTATCAATTTTATTAGATTTGATATAGTTTATCATTTTCATTAGTTCTGGACGTTCTTCGTTTGTTTTACCTCCGGAAATCTTTTCTTCAAAAGTAGAAACAACTTCATAGTTCATTGTATTAGAAAATTCTAATAATTCTTCTGTTTGTCTTTTATAATCTTGACTATTTGTTGAAACCCTAGAATATATAACCACTCTCATAATGTATCGTTTTATTATTTTATATTACAAAGATACGGAAAGTGTATCATTAAACCATAACTTTATTGATTAAAATGATACACTTTAGGGTTTGATACACTTTAATCGAAAACATTTGCAAGTGTTTCCGATATATTAAGTTTTTCTGCACCAAAATTCCTTTTAATGTATCGCTCTGTAATTCCAAGATTTGAATGACCCAGTGCTTTACTGATGAGGTATATGTTTGTGTTTTTTTCAAGTAAAAGATTTACAAAGGTATATCTAGCAGAATGGGAACTTATATTATCTCCAATAGATAGTTTATATAGTTTAGACATTATCTTTAACCTTTGATTGAAACCCTTTACTGCATTTTGCGAACTTTTCCAAGCATCATAATCAATTTCTACTTTATTCGAGTTCTTACAATAGTATTCATTCAATAGTCCTTTAAAAACAAATTCATTTGGCTTGTGATTTTCTCTTATGGTTTTTAATATATTTTCCTTGACTTTAAACTCCTGATATTTGTTTTTTAACAAACTATTTAAAACCTCTTTTTGCACTAGTCTTTTTTTCTTTATATTGTTGGAATATCTATCTAATAAGGTTTCTTCTGTCTGTTGTCGAACATAAATTTTTGCATTTTGTGCTTTGAATTTTTTAATAGGATTTGGAACGTCAAAAACTTCCATTAGAATATCTAAAATTTTATCTGAATATTGGATTTGTAAATTATTTTTAGTTTTAGTCATTCCAATTTCAATGTGAGATTGTTTAAAATTTTCAATTTTGATGAATAAACTATCCGAAACCCTTAACCCCTGGGCATATATAGAAAAGAGAAACAAATTTTTTTCTAAAAAGTATTTTTGACCCTTTTCAATATTATATAATATATCTATATCCTCTTTGGTTAAAACTTTATTATTTATCCTTTCATCTTTACTTATCTTAATATCAAAAGTGCTTTCGTTTATTTTATATCCGTCTCGTTTTGCTTTATTACAAATTGTTTTTAATACGGTAATGTATTTTTTTATTGTGGAATTTTTAATAGGTTTTGTAGTTCTCTTTTGATGAAGATGATTTTTATACGCACCCATAAAATCTCTATTCAAATCCTCAAAATAAATAACTTTTCTAAATTCTTTTAATGAGTTTAAAACATATTTATTTGTGTTTTTGGTTGATTGTTTTGCGGTATTAAGAATATCTCTATTGAAATATTCTGTTAAAGTAAGATTAGTTCCAGTATATGTTTGTAAAAAAGGATTGAAGTTCTCATACTCTTTAATCTTATTATTTATTTCAGTATGATTAAAATTTTGGTTTCTACTAAACAATAAGAATTCCTTATTATACGATTTTTCAAAATCCGTTTTAAACATTTTGAATTTTAATGATATAAGTTTTTTGTTTCCGTGTCCGTCAAAAAATCTAATGAAAAGGGTTCCTTTGTTTTCTAAATTTATCTGATGAAGTATTATTGATTTTGTCATTTTTTCAATTCTTTATTCAAAAGTAATTAAAAAATAATAATAACAAAAATAATTGGTGTCGTTTTTGTGTCGTTTGTGTTCTTTTTAAAGTCAAATTTAAAAAGTTAAATTACTGATATAAAGTATTTTAAAAATTAAAATATATATGATGAAAGTTTGGTTTCGAAATAATTATTAAACTAAAATAAACCGTTTAATTCAGCGTCTATTTTGTTAATGATCATTCCTAAATCTTCAGGATTATTTACAAAATCGATATTATCAACTTCAATAATCACCAACTTTCCTTTGGTGTAGTTAGAAACCCAAGCTTCATATCTTTCGTTCAAACGATTTAAATATTCAATAGAAATTGAATTTTCATATTCGCGGCCGCGCTTGTGAATTTGTGAAACCAAATTTGGAATAGAACTTCTCAAATAAATTAGCATATCTGGCGGAGCAACAAGCCCTTCCATTAGATCAAAAAGGGAGCTATAGTTTTGAAAATCTCTATTGGTCATCAACCCCATAGCGTGAAGGTTTGGAGCAAAAATATGAGCATCTTCGTAGATAGTTCTATCTTGAATTATTTTTTTACCGCTTTCGCGAATTTGAAGCACTTGTCTGAATCGACTATTCAAGAAATAGATTTGTAAATTGAACGACCAACGTTCCATTTGATGGTAAAAATCATCTAAATAAGGGTTGTCAACTACGTCTTCAAAATGAGGATCCCACTTGAAATGCTTTGCTAACAAGCGAGTTAATGATGTTTTTCCCGCTCCTATATTTCCTGCTATAGCTATGTGCATTACGGTAATAGTATTTTATAATTCTTAATTTGTCGATTGGTAAAAATAGATAAAATTTGGTCTTTATAAATAAAAAAATCAAAGCTTTTATTAACATTTTGCACTTCCAGAGTTTTATTTGATTTAAAATCTAGAAAATACAAGCTTTCTCCCTTTGAAAATAGAATCAAATCGGAATTTATTAGTTGAATTTTATCAAAATCGGGCACTTGTCTAATTAATTTAATTTCACCAAATAAGTTACAAGAGTACCATTTTAAATCTTTATCAATCCATTGAAAATTATTAAAATCAGATTCATAATGTTTGAAATTAACCGGAAAAGAAGTTGAAATGAATTTGAAATCTTCATTTGCATAATTATAAAGTCCAATTTTTTGAGAATTAGTATCGTAAAACCATATTTTATTTTGGGCTGCAATTCCAACAGCGCTGGTAATTATGGAGGATTTATTGATATCAGAGAATGTTATTTTTTTAATTTCATTTAACTGATTGTCTAATAAAACCACTGAATTAAAACCCTCAAAGAAAACTACAATTTTTAGCGGATTTTTGGGATCAATTTTTACTATTTTTCCAAAAGCAAGGTTTTTATATTGCCAAGTGTGATCTTCATTTTTCTTAAATAAAACGCCATTTTCTTCATAATAATAATTGGATAAAACATCAATAGCTAAAAAACGACTTGCGGAAATAGGTTCAGATGATAATAAATTGGCATTGATAATTTGTCCTTGGCAGTGAAATACTACAAAGAGAAACAAGCTAGTTATTTGAATAAATGGTTTCATTAAATGCTAAATTACAATTTTACTTTATAGGTATTAAGCAATTCTAATTTTATTTTAACATAAAATTTGTAACTTTAATTATTCTAAATCGTCATATTTGCATATTAAAAATTGCTATTTTTTATAACTATTAAGTCCCTAAAGTTAAATTTATTATTTAAAAACAGAATTTATGTTAAGAAAAACAATATTATCACTTGTATTTGGTGCATTAGCATTTACACAAGTTCACGCACAAGATTTTCAAGGAGTTGCTGTTTATGAATCTAAAACTAGTACTTCCGACTTCAAAGCTAGATTTGAAGGGAATAAAGATATGACTCCCGACATGCAAAAAATGATTGAAGAAAGAATGAAAAAAATGTTTGAGAAAACATTTATCCTGAATTTTTCAAAAACAACTTCGATTTACAAAGAAGAAGAAAAGTTAGACGCTCCGGGTCAAGGCGGTCAAGGCGGTGGAATGAGAATGATGAGCTCGATGATGGGCGGCGGCGGAACCAACTTTAAAAACATTAAGGATAAAACCTATGCCGTTGATAAAGAATTTATGGGGAAAGAATTTCTAGTTAAAGATTCTTTGCCAAATTACGCTTGGAAGTTAGAAGGTGAAACCAAATTAATTGGAGGTTACAATTGCTTTAAAGCAACAACCGTTCGACCAGTTAGCCAAGCTGATTTTAGAAATTTCAGACCTAGAAAAGAGAAAAAAGAAGAATCTAAAGACGAAACCAAAGACGAAACTAAGAAGCCTGAAGGCGAAGTTAAGAAAACCAACTTCATGGAGGATTTTGAATTGCCAAAAGAAGTAACCATTACTGCTTGGTACACTCCTGAAATTCCAATTAGTCAAGGGCCTGAAAATTACTGGGGATTACCTGGATTAATTTTAGAAGTTAGTGACGGAAAAACAGTTGTTTTGTGTTCTAAAATTGTATTAAATTCTAAGGAAAAAGTAGAAATTAAAGCGCCAACAAATGGTAAAGAAATTTCTCAAAAAGAATACGATGAAACGGTAACTAAGAAAATGGAAGAGTTCAGACAAATGAACCAAGGAAGAGGCGGAAATGGTGGAATGCAAATTAGAATGGGACGTTAATCTCAAATAAATTTTAAAAAAATCAATAAAAAGATAATGAAAAAATCCCTCCTACTATTATTATTTATTTCTTCAGTTTCATTTTCACAAATCATAAAATTTGAGGGCGTTGTTCAAGACGTTGGAAAATCGCCACTTGAAATGGCCAACGTTATGGCGGTTAATACCGTTACTAAAGCAATGGATTCTTATGCCATTACCAATGACAAAGGAAAATTTTTATTGAATTTAAAACCCAATTCTAGTTATTCCATAAAGGTGAGTTATTTAGGAATGCAAACCAAAGAACTTGCCATTTCAACTTCGACTTTAAATATGAATCAAAATATTACTTTAGAATCGGGTGGAATTGAACTTCAAGGAGTTGAAATTGTTCATGAAATGCCAGTTTCGATAAAAGGAGATACGATAGTTTACAACGCCGATTCTTTTAAATCAGGTACAGAAAGAAAATTAGAAGACGTTCTAAAAAAATTACCAGGAGTTGAAGTAAATGCCGACGGTGAGATTCAAGTTGAAGGCAAAAAAGTGACTAAGTTAATGGTTGAAGGAAAAGACTTTTTTGATGGAGACACCAAATTAGGAGTTAAGAATATTCCAGCTGACGCCATTGATAAAGTACAAGTTTTAAGAAATTTTAATGATGTTTCTGCCTTGAAAGGACTTGAAAATTCAGATGAAAATATTGGAATGAACATCAAACTTAAAAAAGGAAAAAAGAACTTTTGGTTTGGAGATATTAATGCAGGATACGGAAAAGAAAACAATAATAATCGTTATGTTGCCAATCCAAAACTCTTTTATTACAGCCCAAAATACAGTATTAATTTAATTTCAAATTATAATAATATTGGTGAATTGCCTTTTACGGTTCAGGATTATTTCAAATTTACTGGAGGATTTAGAGGAATGATGAAAAAAGGAGGAACCAATTTCAATGTTTCTTCTAATGATTTAGGGATTTCGATGCTTAGAAATAATAGAGCAAAGGAAATTGAAACCAAATTTGGCGCAAGCAATTTTTCTTACAATGTTACTAAAGCTTGGAATTTAAGTGGATTTGCAATTGTTTCTAAAACGCTAACCGATTTAGAAACGGTTTCTCAAACAAATAGAACAGACACTGGAAGCCCTTTAGGAACTTTAAACACCTATCAAAAAACCAATGAAACAACTCATCAAATTAGTAATTTAGGTCTTTTTAAATTTAGTTCAAGCTATAAGCCAACAACAAATCTTCAGTTTGATTATGATGCTTTATTGAAAAATTCTAAGCAAGACGAAAACAATAGTTTGTTTACACAATCATTGGCAACAGCAACAAACGGAACACCTCCGGCAATTCCAGATCAAAATATTGCCACTTTCAAGGAACAGAATCCAATTACGCTAACTCAGAATTTGAGTTTGTATTACACTAAAAGCGATAAAAGCGTTTACGATGTTGAAATCCAACATTTATACCAAGATGAAGATCCATTTTATAATGCTAATTTAGGTCAGAATCCATTCCCAATATTAGGATTGCAAAATCAAAGTAGATACAACATCAATCAAAATCGATTTGTAAAAACAAATAAATTAGATGCAAAAGTGGATTACTATTACATGGTAACACCAAAAAGCAATATTAATTTCACTTTTGGGAATACTTATTCACTTCAAAATTTCAATTCTCATATTTTCCAAATTTTGGATAATGGAACCAATAACGACTTGAATTCTGCAAATACAAATAATGATGTTGCCTACTATTTTAATGATGCATTTTTAGGGTTGCATTACAAATTTATAGCTGGTAAATTGACTGTGAATCCAGGGTTTTCAACCCATTATTATAAAACGTACAACCAGCAATTAGGTACAAAAGTAGACAATAATTTTTATCGTGTTTTACCAGATGTTTATGCTTTGTATCAAATAAAAAAAGCGGAAACTTTAACTTATAATTACTCAATAACAACCGATTTTACAGATATTAATAAGTTGACTGCAGGATATACTTTTACAAATTATAATTCATTATTTCAAGGTAACAGAAACCTAGAAAACGCAATGTCTGAAAGTCATTCCTTACGTTATTTCAAATATAACATGTTTAATTTTGAAAATATATTTGCCAACGTGAATTATACAAAACGTTTAAATGCTGTTAAATCAAGTGCTGTTTTTACAGGAATAAACCAAGTTTCATCATCCATAAATTCAAATTTTGCAGACGAATCATTTTCTGGAAATGCTAATTATGGAAGGTCATTTGCTAAAAATTACAAAGCATCTTTGAATTTTGGATTGAATTGGTCTAAATTTAATAATATTCAAAACAGCCTTTTTGTAACAACAGAATCTCTAACCCAAAATTATACATTAAAAGTAGCAACCAATTATAAAGATTTACCGAACTTAGAATTGGGATATTCGTTATCAACAAATGATTATAATGGGACTAAGTTTTATACAAATACTCCATCTGCAAAATTGGATTATTTCTTTTTAGAGCGTTTCTCTTTTGTGTCAGAATATGAGTATTATCATTACACAAATAACAAACAAACCGTCAATAACGAATATGCTTTTTTAAGTGCTAGTTTGATTTATCAAAAAACAAAAGACAGTAAGTTAGAATATAAAATCGCGGCTACCAATCTATTAAATACAACTACTTTAAACGACGATAGTTTTACACAATTTTCAACAAGAACATCTCAGTATACAATCCAACCGAGGTATATCATTTTTAGTTTGAAATATAATTTGTAACGATTTTAACCTCGATATAAATTATACAATATTGCTTCTTTGCAACAATTTGACTACTTTTGATGCAACATAAAAAAGGTATTATGAGCATTGCTAAACACAATTGGACAAAAGACGAAATTATCGCGATATACAATAAACCTATGATGGATTTGCTTTTTGAAGCAGCTTCTATTCATAGAAAATCACACGACCCAAACGTTGTTCAAGTTTCTACTTTGTTATCTATTAAAACAGGTGGATGCCCAGAAGATTGTGGATATTGTCCGCAAGCAGCTCGTTATCACACTGAAATTGAAGGCAACGATTTAATGTCGGTGAGCCAAGTAAAAGCCCAAGCTTTAAGAGCCAAATCTAGTGGTTCGTCTCGTGTTTGTATGGGTGCAGCATGGAGAAATGTAAAAGACGGACCTGAATTTGACCAAGTTTTAGAAATGGTACGCACCATCAATAAATTGGATATGGAAGTTTGTTGCACTTTAGGAATGATCACTGAAAATCAAGCCCATCGTTTGGCAGAAGCTGGTTTATATGCCTACAATCACAACCTTGATACCTCAGAAGAATACTATAAAGAAGTAATTTCTACACGCGGTTTTGAAGACCGTATTCAAACTATAGAAAATGTACGAAAAACCAATGTTACCGTTTGTAGCGGAGGAATCATTGGAATGGGAGAATCTATTGAAGATCGTGCAGGAATGTTAGTTGCACTTTCTACTTTAAATCCGCAGCCAGAATCGGTGCCAATAAATGCTTTAGTTGCAGTAGAAGGAACGCCATTAGAAGAAGAAAAACCAGTTGAAATTTGGGAAATGATCCGAATGGTTGCCACCACAAGAATTGTAATGCCTGAAACTCAAGTGCGTCTTTCTGCAGGTAGAATGAACATGAGCCGTGAAGGACAAGCGATGTGTTTCTTTGCTGGAGCAAATTCTATTTTTGCCGGCGATAAATTATTGACTACACCAAATCCAGATGTTAACGAAGACATGAAAATGTTTGAAACATTAGGGTTAATTCCTCAAAAGCCATTCGTGAAAGTTTCTCAACCGACCACCGTTGAAGCCGAAGATTCTCAATACCAATCGTTAGGAGAAAAGCCAAAATGGTCTAGACCAGGACATAAAATCGAAAAGAATTTAGAAGCCTCAGGGAAAACAAATGCCTAGTTTTTTGTTTCTATTCTCAATAGACAATCAATAAATTTTGGAAAATAATTCTCATAAAACCTATTCCATTCAGGAAGCCCAATCCAAGTTAGAGAATTACTGCGCCTATCAAGAGCGTTGTCACAAAGAAGTGGTTGAAAAACTTCGAGGAATGAACATGATTCCGCAAGTTATCGATTTGATAATTGTGCACCTTATCGATCAAAATTTTCTAAACGAAGAACGTTTTGCCTGCAGTTTTGCAAGAGGGAAACACCGAATTAAATATTGGGGAAATATTAGAATTGTAAACGAATTGAAGTTCCGAAATATCTCTTCCTACAATATAAAAACCGCACTTAAAGAAATATCTGAAGAGGAATATTATACCAATTTTCATTTTATTGCGGACCGCCATTGGAAAATAATAAAAGAGAATGATAGTTTAAAAAAGCGAAAAAAATTCTGTGATTTTTTACTCCGAAAGGGATTTGAAAGCAATATGGTTTATGAAAAAGTAAAAGAATTGGAAAAAAATTCTAAAAATTAACCGCAAAGTTCGCAAAGATTTACGCAAAGTTCGCAAGGAAAATAAATTATCAATCGTTAGAGATGGCTCTACTTTATGACTTTAGACATTCGACATTCGACAAATTTTCAAGTCTATTATCTCTTCATCTATTATCTTTTGTCTTAAATAAAATTTACAAACCCAACAAAACACTTACCGCATTTCCACCAAAACCAACTGCATTTACTAAGATTTTTTTCAATGGTTTCTGTTGTGTTTTTGCTCCCGCTTCCGCAAATGGAACTCCGATAAACGTTTGATTTTGTAACATTAAAATGGCCATTTCAATACTCAACATTCCAGAAGCTCCGAAGGTGTGGCCGATTTTCCATTTATTAGTAGTTAAAAATGGAAGTTCTTCTCCAAATATTTTTTGAATCGCTTTGTATTCAGATAAATCGCCCTTAATTGTTCCCGGAGCGTGCATTACAATTGCATCAACATCCGATAATTTAGTATTTTCCAAAGCCATTTTCATCGATTTTTGGAAGCAAGTAGCCTCTGCAGAAACAGAGACATTGTGTTCTAAAATTTCAGTTGCATAACCAATTCCTTCAATAACCGCTATAGTTTTATCGGTTCTACCAATTTCAAGACAACAAACGGCAGCACCTTCACCCAAAACAAGGGAGTTTTGTTTTTTATTTAAGTCTAATGCGCGACAAGGGAAATCGGCATTATTTTTAGAATAAATTTTTAAAGCTCGCATTTGAGCAATCGTAAAATCGGTTAACGGAGCTTCGCTGCCACCAACCAAAAATTGATCAGCCATACCCGATTTTAGCCAAGCAATGCCGTTTAATAATGCGTGTAAAGCCGTTGAGCAGGTAATAGAATGAGAAATTTCTGGACCTTGACTTTGTAAATCATGAGAAACCCATGACGAGATATTTCCAAGCGTAGTTGTTGGCGAGGCCAGCGGTTCTACTTTCCCAGATTGGATGAAATCCAAATGGTGTTTTTCGAATAATTCCGTCGCTCCACGTGACGAACCTATATTGATTCCGAAAGTAGAATTGTTCTGCCATCCTGCTTTTTCAATCGCTTTTCTTGAGGCTGCTATTGCAAATAAAACGGAATTATCTAGAGATTTGTATTTATTATCCGATTTTTTTAATTCACTTATTTGTTTTTTACAATCAGAATTTAAAGGGGCAATTGCGGTATTTTGATTCCCAATACTAGTTTCAATAAAACAATGTTTATCATTCAAATAGTTTTGCCAAATAGAATTCGGTTCATTTCCTAACCCAGAAATAGAAGCAATTGCGGTAATAGAAATCGTTTTTGGCAAAGTTGTTATTTATTAAAAATTTATAGCAAAGATAAAAATCTTTTATCTCTTGGTCTATTATCTTTGGTCTCATTTAATTGCAAAGTTCACAAAGAAAGCGATCTGTTCTCTTAAACTATATCCAATGCATTTTCAACTACAGTATATATTTTTTGCAGTTGGTCGTCCTCTATAATGTAAGGCGGTAAAATATAGATAATGTTTCCTACAGGTCTTAAAATTACTCCGTTTTCAATGAAAAAATCATAGAGTTTGTTTCGCAAAGTTCCATAATAACTTGCTTGGGATTCGGTTTTTATTTCTAATGCAAAAATCACTCCCAAAACTCTCGTAGTTTCAACTTTAGGATGATTTTTAATGTGTGTTTGAAAGACCAAATGACTTTGATTTACTCTGGCGATATTGGCTTGCATTTGATCAGTTTCCAAGATTGCCAAACTCGCCAATGCAGCCGCACATCCTGTTGGATTTGCTGTAAATGTATGTCCGTGAAACAAAGCTTTATTGATATCATCACTGTAAAAAGCTTCAAATAATTCTTCAGTAAATGTGGTAATTGCCATTGGAATCGTTCCGCCTGTTAAGGCTTTCGACAAACATAGCATATCAGGTTGTGCAACTAAATAATCGCAAGCAAACGTTTTTCCTGTTTTACCAAAGCCCGTCATTACTTCATCGGCGATGGTTAGAACGTTATTTTCTTTACAAATTCCATTTAATTTATCGAGTTCTTTCGGTTCGTACATCACCATTCCCGCTGCACCTAAAACCAAAGGTTCAAAAATAAATGCTGCACAATTATTGTTTTTTATGGCTTGAGCCAATGCTTGAAAACTTGCTTCTTCCTGCCCTTTTACTGGAACTGGAATACGAACCACATCAATAAACATCCCCTCGAAGGCTTGTGTATAAAATGATATTCCACTTGCTGCCATTGCTGCAAATGTATCTCCGTGAAAGGCATTTTCAAAAGCGATTATGGTAGTTTTCTTTTCCCCTTTATTGAAAAAATACTGCAATGCCACTTTAATTGCCACTTCAACTGCTGTCGATCCATTATCAGAAAAGAAAATTTTATTCTGATTTTTTGGTAAGATTTTAATTAGCTTTTCAGATAAAACAACAGCTGGTTCATGGGTGAAACCACCAAATAAAACGTGCTCTAAAGTGGTTAATTGCTTATAAATAGCCTCAGCGATAATTGTATTGGAATGCCCAAACGGATTTACCCACCAAGACGCGATTGCATCAATATATTCTTTATTGGAATCATCCCAAAGCAATGCTCCTTTCCCTTTCACAATTGCAATTGGCGGTTTGGAAGTTTTATGCTGTGTGTAAGGATGCCAAATATGAAGCCCGTCTCTTTCGGTTAAATCCATTTAATAATTATAATTTTCTATTTTTATTATTATTGCTATTGCTTTTGCCATTGCAATTGCTTTTTATATTGCTTTTGCCATTGAAATTGAAATTGTCATTGCCATTGACATTGCTCTTCCCATTTCTATTGACATTCTAAAATGTTTTCTCGAAACAAATCAGCATATTCAGCAATCACATTTTTATCAAAATACGGTTCATCGTTAATTCTACCAATGAATTTTATTTTCGAATAATTCAAAATTAAGTTTTCAATAGCCTTATTTTCATTACCATTAAAAATAATTCCAGCAATAGTGAGCCCTCTGTTTTTTATGGCTTCAATTGTTAAAAGTGTATGATTGATACTTCCTAAATAGTGCCTTGAAACAATTATAATTTTGTAGTCGGATTGAACCAAATCGATAATAAAATCGGAACTATTTAAAGGAACCAAAACACCACCAGCGCCTTCCACAACCAAATGATTTTTAGTTTTTGGTTCGATGATGTTTTTTAAATCGATTGTAATACCCTCTTTTTCAGCTGCAAAATGCGGACTCGCGGGCGTATTTAGTTTATAGCTATTTTCGTGAATAACCGATTTATCATTTGAAATATAATTCTGAATTTTATGACTGTCAGAATTGTCTAAATCTCCCGCTTGTATGGGTTTCCAATAATCGGCTTCAAGCGCTTCGGTTATTATAGCTGAAGCGATTGTTTTTCCTACATCGGTTGATATACCTGTTATAAAAAATTTCATTTTATTTGTTTAACCGCAAAGTTCGCAAAGAAATCGCAAAGTTCGCAAGGTAATTGATGTTAATATTGATATAAAAAGTAACGCAACAAATAAATTATTTAGCTGAATTCAAACTTACACTTAGTACATTTATATTTATGCTTAGAATAAAAAGGCATTATAATGAATAGCATTGAAAAAATAAATGCAAGAAGTGATTTTGTATCATTTATTGAAGTGGTCATTTTTATTTGTTTTTCATTACACTTTGGACAATTCGCTAATTGGTTTGTTTCGTCCATAGAATATTCGCTAATTTGAGAAAGAACTTCATTAGCTTTTATATAATCATCATTTTTAACAAACAGTTTAACACCTCCAACAGCGTTGCTATATAGAGGATAGGTGTCAATAGTATTATTATCACGAAGAAAAACTGAAATTCCTTCAGACTCCAATTTTCCTTTTATGATAATCGCTTCAGATGAATATTGATAACTAATTAATTGTACAAAAACAGATTTTCCCATAGTTTTAAAAAACAAAGGTACTCAACAATCGTAACACTTCCGAGATTTCTTCTTTCGAATTGTAAGTGTGCAAACAAAACCGAAGTCTTTCTTGTCCTTCAGGAACTGTTGGCGATAAAATAGCTTTTACATCAAAACCTTTTCCTTGAAGTTGGTTTGCAATGTTTTTTACCTTTTGATTCCCTGGAATAATCGCACTTTGAATCGCCGATTTACTTCTCACAAAAAGAGGATTTAAACCCAATTGTTTTTTTTCTTGATTGAAATGAATTACGTTTTCTCTAAGTTTTTGAAGAGCTTCTTTTTCGGTTTGCAAATGCTGATAAGCCACTAAAATTGTAGCTACTGAATGAGGCGAAAGCCCAGTTGTGTATATAAAACTCCTAGCAAAATTGACTAAATAATCAATTAGTTTCTGACTGCCTAAAATAGCCGCGCCATGACATCCTAGTCCTTTTCCGAAAGTCATAATTCTTGCAAAAACTTCGTCTTGTAAGCCCAGCATTTGAACCAAACCTTCGCCATGATCGCCAAAAACTCCCAAAGCGTGGGCTTCATCCACAACCAAAAAACAGTTGTTTTTATTACATAGTTGAACGAGTTCTTCTAAGTTTGGAGTATCGCCATCCATAGAAAAAATACTTTCGGTAACAACAAAAATGGTTATTGATTGTTGGTTGTCGCTTGATAGTTTCAGAATTATTCGTTCTAAATCTTCGAAATCGTTATGTTGAAACTTGTATGATTTTGCATTGGAAAGTTGAATACCGTCCCGAATCGAAGCATGAGATAATTCATCGTAAAGAATTACATCATTTCGTTGCGGCACAGCGCTAAAAAATCCCACATTGGCATCGTAACCAGAGTTAAAGAGCAGAGCCTTTTCAGAATGATGAAATTTTGAAATGCAGTTTTCAGCTTCTTGATAAACAGCATGATTTCCTGATAATAATCGGGATCCAGTTGCTCCGTTTTGAATAATTTTATTATCAATTAAAAAGGAATGCGTTCTATTAAAAATAGCTTCTGATTTGGAAAATCCTAAATAATCATTGGAAGCAAAATCGATTAAATGGTTGGGCAATGCTAATTTTCGCAAAGAATTATTTTGCTCGCGTTGCTCTAATTTTAATGTTAATGATTTTGGAATCCTTTTCATAGTGATACAAAAGTAAGCAACTTTATTTTGTTCTTATTTGTAAAAAAATATTGTTTTTTAGTATTTAATTATTGTTTATCAATAATTTATTTATATTTGTAACAACTTTAAAATTAAAAAAGATGAGAAAATTAGTTTTTTTAAAAACCATAGTGGATTACGTTTGGATAATGTCAATTATTGCTTTACCATTGTTAATTGTGTTTATTGGTTTTGCTTTATTTTCAAATGAACCAATTGATATTCCTATAAATATTTCTGGAATTAATTTAAATGCAACAACTACATTTGGTAAAATAGGATTGGTATTTAGTATGGTGAATTTTGTAATTATACTTTTTGCAATTTATAATTTCAAATCACTTTTAAATAATTTCAGAAAAAAAATAATTTTTGACTCCGAATCATTCCAATTATTAGATAAAATTGGTAATTTGGTTATTCTTTCTGCAAGTTTATATTTAATTTCTGACTTACTAGGTGCTTTTTCAAATAGTACAATTTCAATAAATTTAGGTTTTGGTCCCTTTTTATATTTAATGGCGCTCGGCTTATTTTTCAAAGTATTATCAGAAGTTTTTATCATTGGAAAACGAATTAAAGAAGATAGCGAACTAACAATATAACTATGGCAATTATTATAAATGTAGATGTAATGCTCGCCAAACGAAAAATGCGTTCCAATGAACTAGCTGATTCAATTGGGATTACAACGGCAAATTTGTCAATATTAAAAACAGGTAAAGCGAGAGCAATTCGTTTTTCAACCTTAGAAATGATTTGTAAAGTATTGGACTGTCAGCCCGGAGATATTATGGAATATGTAAACGAAAAATAAGTTTATTTATTTTTTCAAATGGTCCAACATGTCTTTTGTCATGCTTGAAATGTCGAATTTATGATTCCAATTCCAATCTTCTCTTGCAGCGCTATCATCGATACTTGCCGGCCAACTATCAGCAATTTTTTGACGGAAGTCAGGGTGATAAGTAATCGTAAATTCTGGGATGTGTTTCTTAATTTCTTCAGCAATTTCTGTTGGTGTAAAACTCATTGCAGCTAAATTATAGGAAGAACGAATTTTAATTTGCTCTTTAGGACTTTGCATAATTTGGATTGTTGCAGCAATTGCATCGTCCATATACATCATTGGCATTTTAGTTTCTGAAGATAAAAAGCAATCGTATTTTTTCTTAGCAATAGCTTTGTGAAATATATCAACTGCATAATCTGTAGTTCCACCACCAGGAGGCGAAGACCAGCTTATTAAACCAGGATATCGAATACTTCTCACATCTACACCATAGATATTGTGATAATATTCGCACCATCTTTCTCCCGTTTGTTTGCTAATTCCGTAAACCGTACTCGGTTCCATAATGGTATATTGAGGCGTATTTTCTCTTGGAGTAGTAGGTCCAAAAACGGCGATACTTGAAGGCCAGAATATTTTTTTAATTTTTCCAGCTTTCGCCAAATTCAACACGTGAAAAAGAGAATTCATATTTAAATCCCAAGCAAATGCAGGGTTTTTTTCCGCTGTTGCAGATAATAAAGCGGCCATCAAATAAACTTCATCAATTTCGTGAATTTCTACAAGATGTTGAATTTGATTAAAATCCAATGCGTTGATGACTTCAAAAGGACCAGAATTTACCACATCGATATTTAATTTTCTAATATCCGAAGCTATTACGTTTTCTACACCATAAATTCCACGTAATTTCTGAGTTAACTCAGTTCCGATTTGTCCGCAAGCACCGATAATTAGAATTTTTGTAGCCATTTGATAAATTTAGACTACAAATATAACAATTTCGGATTTTAAAATCATTTTTATGAGAATTATTCAAAATTCGTATTTCTTGAATTACCTTTGTAACTTTGTATCAAATAATTATAAAGATGAAACTGCAAAATACGGTTCTTTTAATAGCGCTTTTATTACTTTTTTCTTGTCAAGACAATAAGGAGCAACGCCTAATTGAAAATGCTAAAGACGCTAAAAAGAAAGAAACGATTTTTAATAATATCAATAAAGGTTGGAACTTTAATGCCAATCCAATAAATCCTGCAGCTCAAGGATTGGTCGCTATGTGGCCGGAATGGCGTGGTTTTTTATTGGAATTGAACAGCAAACCTAAAAGTACCATTGGAGCATTCCAGAAAAAAGCCAAAGAACTTTCAAAAAAAGTACTTGAATTGAACAATAATATTCCTATGGCTTACAATAAACCGGAGGTAAAAAGCCGAATTGCCGTATTGATATGTAAAATAAATTCACTTAATCTTTACATCAATTTAGATGAAATTCCTGACGATAAAGTGGTTGCGTTAATTATAGAAATTAACATCGAATTGATATCACTTCAAAAACAATTGGATGAAATTGTGAGAAAAAGCACCATTCCTAGAGAAGAAGGAGAATCCGATTTGATTCAAATGTTAGATACTTCAAGAGCCATTCCAACCCGATAAAATTATATTTTAGTTGAGCAAATCAGTAGTAGTAGAAAAATACGACAAAGCCACCAAGGTCAGTCAAATTGCAGCAATTTTACAACAATCAGAAAATAAAATTCACCTTAAGGGGTTAATTGGTTCTTCGTTATCGTTTGTTGTAAACTCACTTTTTCATAAAAGCGAACTTCCATTTTTAATGATTTTTGAAGATAAAGAAGCAGCCGCCTATTATTTAAACGACCTTGAACAATTAATCGGTGATAAAGAAGTCCTTTTTTATCCGGGTTCTTTTAGAAATCCGTACCAAGTAGAAGAAGTTGACAATGCCAATGTTTTGCTTCGCGCTGAGGTTTTGAACCGTATCAATTCTCGAAAAAAACCAGCTATAATTGTTACTTATCCCGAATCGTTATTTGAAAAAGTAGTGACCAAAAAAGAGTTGGAAAAGAATACTTTGAAAGTAGCTGTTGGAGATAAAATTTCAATCGATTTTATAAACGAAGTACTTTTTGAATATGAATTTAAAAGAGTAGATTTCATTACTGAACCAGGTGAATTTTCCGTCCGAGGAGGAATAATTGATGTTTTTTCTTTTTCAAATGACAATCCGTACCGAATAGAATTTTTTGGAAATGAAGTTGATTCTATTCGAAGTTTTGATGTGGAAACGCAATTATCAATTGAAAAAAAGAATAAAATTACGATCATTCCAAATGTAGAAAATAAGTTTTTTCAAGAAGACCGCGAGAGTTTCTTGGATTATATTTCCTCGAATACGACTCTTTTTATTCAAAATACGGATGCCCTACTTTCAAAATTGGACTCCTTATTTGCGAAAGCAGAAGAAGCCTACAGTAAATTATCAGGAACGGTAAAACACCTGGCACCCGAGCAATTATTTTTAAACCAAAAAGCATTTCTAAAAAAAGCACTCGATTTTAATGTAGTTGAATTGGGTTCCAAAGCTATTTTTAATTCCAACAAAACTTTTGAATTTCATATTCTTCCCCAGCCGTCATTCAATAAGCAATTTGATTTATTGTTAAATAACTTAAATGACAATCATTTTAATGGGATAAAAAATTATTTATTTTGTTCCAATGAAGCTCAGGCAAAACGCTTTCACGATATTTTTCAAACCTTGGATGAAGCCAATCACGAAAGTATTAGAAAGCAATATGACACTATAAAATTACCTTTATTTCAAGGGTTTATTGACGAAGAACTTCAAATTGCCTGTTATACCGATCATCAAATTTTTGAGCGATATCATAAATTTAGTATCAAAAATGGCTATGCAAAAAAGCAAACCATTACCCTTCAGGAGTTGACCAATTTATCGGTTGGCGATTATGTTACTCATATTGATCACGGAATTGGGAAGTTTGGGGGCTTACAAAAAATTCAGGTGGAAGGCAAAACCCAAGAAGCTATTAAGCTGGTTTATGCCGATAATGATATCGTTTATGTGAGTATTCACTCGCTTTATAAAATTTCAAAATTCAACGGGAAAGACGGAACTCCTCCCAAAATTTACAAATTAGGATCGAATGCTTGGAAGGTTTTAAAACAAAAAACTAAAGCCCGAGTTAAGCACATTGCTTTCAATTTAATTCAATTGTATGCCAAACGAAGATTGGAAAAAGGATTCCAATTTAGCCCTGATAGTTATTTGCAATTAGAGCTTGAAAGTTCGTTTATTTATGAAGACACGCCCGACCAAAATAAAGCTACTCAGGAAGTCAAAGCCGATATGGAAAGCGATCGCCCGATGGATCGATTGGTATGTGGTGACGTAGGTTTTGGAAAAACAGAAGTGGCTATCCGAGCTGCATTTAAAGCTGTAGATAATGGAAAACAAGTAGCTGTTTTAGTACCAACAACTATTTTGGCCTACCAACATTATAGAACATTTACCGAAAGATTGAAAGACATGCCGGTTTCTGTTGGTTACTTAAACCGTTTTAGAACCGCGAAACAAAAAGCAGAAACGCTAAAAGATTTAGAAGAAGGAAAACTCGATATTTTAATTGGAACCCATCAATTGGTAAACAAAAATGTAGTTTTTAAAGATTTGGGATTGCTGATTGTGGACGAAGAACAAAAGTTTGGGGTGAACGTAAAAGACAAGCTAAAAACGATTGCAGCCAATATTGACACGCTAACATTAACCGCAACTCCAATACCGAGAACACTACAATTTTCATTGATGGCTGCCCGAGATTTATCAGTAATTACTACTCCGCCGCCCAACCGTTATCCAATTGAAACCAACGTAATTGGGTTTAGCGAAGAATTAATTCGTGACGCGATATCTTATGAAATTCAAAGAAACGGACAAGTTTTCTTCGTTAATAATAGAATTGAAAACATCAAAGAAGTAGCTGGAATGATCCAAAGATTGGTGCCAAACGCAAGAGTTGGAATTGGTCATGGCCAAATGGACGGCAAGAAATTAGAAGAATTAATGTTGGCTTTTATGAACGGCGAATTCGATGTTTTAGTCGCTACAACCATCATCGAAAGTGGTTTGGATGTTCCAAATGCCAATACGATTTTCATTAATAATGCCAATAATTTTGGAGTTTCCGATTTGCATCAAATGCGAGGTCGAGTAGGGCGTAGCAACAAAAAAGCATTTTGCTATTTCATCTGTCCGCCGTATTCCGCGATGACCGACGATGCTAGAAAACGAATCCAAGCTTTAGAGCAATATAGCGAATTGGGTGGCGGACTAAATATTGCCATGAAAGACCTTGAAATTCGTGGTGCAGGAGATTTATTGGGAGGCGAACAAAGTGGTTTTATCAATGAAATTGGTTTTGAAACCTATCAAAAAATAATGAATGAAGCCATTGATGAATTGAAGGAAAACGAATTCAAAGAGCTGTATTCTGACGAAAATAAAGACATTGAAAAAACCTATGTAAAAGACCTTCAACTGGATACCGACTTCGAATTGTTGTTTCCAGATGAATACATAAATAACATTACCGAACGCCTTAAATTGTACAATGAATTGAGCGTAATTAAAGACGAAAACGGATTATTAGAATTTGAAAACAAACTAATTGATCGCTTTGGACCATTACCAAAACAAGCCATTTCGTTGTTAAATAGCATCAAAATAAAATGGGTTGCCACGCAATTAGGAATTGAAAAATTGGTGATGAAACAGGGCAAAATGATTTGCTATTTTGTGTCCGACCAGCAATCGAGTTACTACCAATCGGGGCGATTCAGCCAAGTATTGCAATTTGTACAAACCCAATCAAAATTGTGCACCATGAAGGAAAAACAAACCCCAAATGGATTGCGATTATTACTGACTTTTGAAAACGTAAAATCGATAAATAAGGCATTGGAGCTGATCCAAATGATATAGTTTCGATTTTTTTCTTGAAGCACTCGTTTTATTTACACCCTCACTTTTCCTCCCGCCATTCGCTATATCCACGCAAGGGCGTGGGATGCCGCTACTGTCGGGGCTAGAAACTACGTTTTGTTTTCATAATAAATTTTACAAAAACCACTCTAAACCTGACAGGTGTAAATAAGTTATTCAAGCAATATCCTACAACAATTTCAAATCCTTAATTACCCTAAAAGCAATATCTACTTCGTCATCGCTAACCAAAATAGTGAATTCATTTGAAGTTGAAATTACCTCATTTATGATAATTCCTTCCCAAGCCAAACGCTGAAAAATAAAGTAGTAAATCCCAGGAATTACGGTATTTTCTTTTGGTAATTTTACCGTTATGGAAGCTAGATTTTCTAACTTTTGGATTTGCTTTTCAGTTGCAAAATGCTTTTCTACTAGATGTTCGACACTTTGACTCACGATGATATTGGTTTCGCTAACCCCTTTTGAGGAGGTGTAAAATATATCGGGATTGCTGTTGATTTCCGAAATTAAATCGGCCTGTTTAGTCAAAATGGTGCTTGAAACTGCAAACGTATAATCAATTAAAGAAGAGCGAACTGTAATTTCACCCAAGTTTTTCATTACTTTTGAAATCTTGTGATTCAATCTAAAATCTAAATCTACTGAAAGGCGTTTAAGCGCCATTACAATGGCACCTTGCTTCACCTCTTTCCCAAATTCCGATTCCAATTCAATCATCATATTTCTCGATAATGAAGTTAAATTGATAATGTTTTGGGATAAAGCACTCAATAAAAAAGGCTTTGTTTTGATGTAATTTTCTACAATTGAAGATACCGTTTTCATTTTTTAATGATGGTTAAATGCGATGCAAATGTATCAATAAAAAACAAATTGTTATAAATATAACATTAAAAATAATAAAACGCATCTTCTAAATGTTCCATTTTAAATCCTTTTCCTTCTCTATGAAGTGCTATGATATCAAAGCGAACTTCCACTTCAAGATCATTTGAAATCACATATTCGTTGATTGCTTTAACTAAGAGTTGGATTTTTTTTGGTTTAACAAAATCTTGGGGAAGACCAAAATCAATACTGGAGCGGGTTTTTACTTCTACCACGGCCAATATATTTTCTTTTTTTGCAATAATATCTATTTCTGCTTTTTGAAAAGTCCAATTGGTTTCTAAAATAGAATAGCCATTTTTTTCTAAAAATTCTACGGCCAATTCTTCTCCTAATTTTCCTAAATCGTTATGATCGGCCATTAAATTGTAGTTTAGTTTTGATATTTCAAGATCGTTTCTTTATCGTTAATTTCTAAACTCACTTTTTTTCCAAAAATAAGGGTGCTATTATCATGAATATGCCCTGCCGGAAAATCAAAAACGATTGGGAAATTATATTTTTTTGTTATATCCAATATTATTTCGTGGGCATTTTTCCCCCACGGAATTTCATTATCGTGCATTTTTATAAAACTTCCCACTACTAATCCTTGCAATCCATCAAAGCAACCGCAGCGTTTTAAGCTCAGCATCATTCGATCGATGTGGTATAAATATTCGTCTAAATCTTCTATAAATAGGATTTTCCCTTTGCAATCAACTTGCGATTCAGATCCCATCATACTGTACAAAATAGACAAATTTCCGCCCACTAATTCGCCTTGAGCAACTCCTAATCTGTTTTCATTTTGACAAGGAACGGTATATTTTAAGTTTTCGCCAAAGAGTGCTTTTCGTAACGTTTCCTCTACTTTAGCCGATGCCTTTTCCACATTTACAGGCATAATTCCATGAATTGTTGCTACTCCAAGCGTATTCAAATGGCTGTGAATAACAGTTACATCACTAAATCCGATAATCCATTTTGGGTTTGCTTTAAATTTTGAAAAATCAACTAATTCAACCATTCTTGCTGTTCCATATCCTCCACGAACGCACCAAACTGCCTTAACATTTGGATTGTCAATCATTTCTTGAAAATCGGCTGCTCGTTCTTCATCGGTTCCCGCCAATTGATGATTATCCAAACCAATAGTTTTACCAATTACCACATTCAATCCCCAGCTTTTAGCCAAATCTAATGCCGGCTTTAAATTATCTACAATATTTTTTCTGGCAGTTGCCACAATTGCAATAGTATCTCCTTTTTGTAAATTTGGTGGTATGATCATAGTCGTTTGCGCTTGAAGTTGGGAAACCAAAAAGAATAGCAATAAATAAATCCTAAGCATTTTTTGGTGTTTTTAATAGTTTCAAATTCAAAACAAATTAACAAATAAACAATAACAACTGCAAAGTTTTCAAAAGCTTAATTATTAATAAAAGTTATGAATGGGACATTGCCATACAAACGATGCTAATTTTTACTCCCGGGATTTTTAATAAGGCTCTTCCACATGCTTCTAATGTGGCTCCCGTAGTCAATACATCATCAACTAATAGGAAGTGTTTGTTGTGATCATTTTCATCAAAAGTAACATCAAAAAGGGAATCAATAACCGAAATTCTTCCCAATAAATCCTTTTTCACTTGTGTTTTTGAATATACATTTCTTTGTAATAACGAATCATTATAGTTGATTTCTAACTTATTTGCTATAGCAATACCAAAATTGGAAACTTGGTTGTAACCTCTTTCTCGTAGTCGTTTTTTATGAAGTGGAACAGGAATAACGGTATCAAAATGAGTTGAAATTGGTAGTAAAATCAGCTCCTCCGAAATCCAATCACCAATAACGGTTCCCACTTCTTGATGTCCGTGGTATTTCAATCCGTGGATAATTTCTTGGACTATTCCTTTTTTATGAAAATAAAATAATGCCGAAACATGTTCCACAGGGATTTTACCGTAAAATTTCATTAATGCCTCATTTTCTTCATTCAGAAAATGTTGCGTAAGTGGAATTTCATGCCGGCAAGAGGAACAAATTACGTTTTCTTCAGACAATAAAAACCCTTTACAACCAAGACAAACTTTCGGAAAAAATAAATTAATGAGGTTATTTACCATCTATTTTGTGATTAATCTATAAAAATAACTAAAAGTAACGCTCAAAGTACATTTTATATGCATTTATTAATTTCACTTTTTATATTTTTGCAACATTATGGCAAAACAAGAAGATTTATTTAAAAATGTAGTTTCGCACGCAAAAGAATACGGATTTATTTTTCCGTCAAGCGAAATTTACGATGGTTTGAGTGCAGTTTACGATTATGCTCAAAACGGGGTTGAATTAAAGAAAAACATCAGAGAATATTGGTGGAAATCAATGGTGCAAATGAATGAAAATATTGTAGGTCTTGATGCCGCAATATTGATGCATCCTACTACTTGGAAGGCTTCCGGCCACGTTGATGCCTTTAACGACCCATTAATTGACAACAAAGATTCGAAAAGAAGATATAGAGCCGACGTATTGATTGAAGATTATGCTGAAAAGCTAAATCAAAAAGCGGAAAAGGAAATTGAGAAAGCGAGTGTTCGTTTTGGAGATGCTTTTAACCGCGAAGAATTTGTTTCCACAAATGCCAGAGTGATTGAATATTTGTCGAAGAAAAATGAAGTTTTAGCTCGAATGGCAAGATCATTAGAAAATGAAGATCTTGACGATGTGAAAGCGTTAATAGAAGAATTAGAAATTGCGTGTCCTGAATCAGGTTCTAGAAATTGGACCGAAGTGCGTCAGTTCAACTTGATGTTTGGAACAAAATTAGGCGCTTCAGCAGATACCGCAATGGATTTATATTTACGCCCAGAAACTGCTCAAGGAATTTTTGTGAATTTCTTAAACGTTCAAAAATCAGGGCGAATGAAAATCCCATTTGGGATTGCACAAACTGGGAAAGCATTTAGAAATGAGATTGTTGCAAGACAATTTATTTTTCGTATGCGTGAATTTGAACAAATGGAAATGCAGTTTTTTGTAAAACCTGGTGATGAAATGAAATGGTACGAGCATTGGAAAAAAACGCGTTTAAGTTGGCACGTTTCTTTAGGCTTAGGAAAAGAAAATTACCGTTTTCATGATCATGAAAAATTAGCTCATTATGCGAATGCTGCTGCAGATATTGAATTTAATTTCCCTTTTGGATTCAAAGAATTGGAAGGAATTCACTCTCGAACCGATTTCGATTTGAAAGCACACGAGAAATTTTCAGGTAAGAAATTACAATATTTTGACCCAGAAACCAATGCCAATTATACTCCGTATGTGGTAGAAACTTCGGTTGGATTAGACAGAATGTTCTTGGCAATTTTCTCTAGTTCTTTGAAAGAAGAAACTTTAGAAGACGGATCTGTAAGAACAGTTTTACAATTGCCTTCAGTTCTTGCGCCAACAAAAGCAGCTATTTTTCCATTGGTTAAAAAAGATGGATTGCCAGAAATTGCTCATCAAATTATTGACGATTTGAAATGGGATTTCAACGTTTCTTATGATGAAAAAGACGCCGTGGGAAGACGTTATAGAAGGCAAGACGCATTGGGAACTCCATTTTGCATTACAGTTGATCACCAAACAGTGGAAGACCAAACGGTAACCATTCGTCATAGAGATACCATGAAGCAAGACCGCGTGAAAATTTCCGATTTAAAAGGAATTATAGAAAATGAAGTTTCTATGAAAAATTGGTTAATGAAAATGTAGAAAATAGGTTAATCGGTTATTTGTTTAATCGTTAATAAAAAAGGCGCTATTAATAGCGCCTTTTTTATTATATAATTTATTTAAAATCGGTAACCGATTAGCAAATCTCCTCTAAAAATACCATCTGGTTTGTTACTTCCACCAATTGTTCTTCCTCCTCCACCAAGAATTTCAAAAACAAATCCGCTAGAATTGGTCCATTTTTTACCAAGACAAAGCCCTAAAGCTGCTGCTGAATAGGATTTAGGTGTATCGGAAGAAAATAATGGGCTGTATTTACCAGATAAAAATTTACCAAATCCCTCAACAAAAAAACCTTGAGCACCATATTCTTTAGTTTCTTGGAAATAAAATCTTGCAAATGGGGTGATTGAGAATTCCTCGTCATAATAATTTTTATTATCAAAACTCAGTAATAATGAGGTTCCATAAGTAAAATCTTTAGAATAAATATATTCGTAAGTGCCTTCAAGTGTTGATGCACCAAGAAGGTGAATAGCGCCAACCTTAAGTTCATGTTTTCTATTAAAAACAGAAGCTTTGTCTTTTTCTTTTTCTTGTGCGAATCCAAAAACCGAAGCAAATAACACAGTAATAATTAGAATGTTTCTCATAAATAATTGTTTATATTCGAACAAATCTAATTCTTTTTATAAAACAAGAATGTTAAATTGCTTCTAAATTTTCAATAAAGGCTTTTGAGTATTCTTTTATTTGATCCCGCACTTTTCGGAATTCAGCAATTAGTTCTTTTGCAGTGCCTGATGATTTAGACGGATCTTCAAAGCTATGGTGAATGGTTTTTGTTTGCGTTGGGAAAAATGGACAAGATTCTTTAGCATTATCGCAAACCGTAATTACATAATCGAAAATGATGTTGGAATATTCATCAACGTGATTGGAGGTGTTTTTTGAAATGTCTATTCCGTCTTCCGACATGATTCCAACCGCAAACGGATTGAGCCCGTGTATTTCAACGCCAGCACTGTAGATTGCTACTTTATCCTGACCAAAATATTGCAAATAACCATGCGCCATCTGACTTCTACAAGAATTTCCTGTACAAAGAACTAAGATTTTTTTCATACCAATAACCATAATAAATTAATAATTGTAAACCTGGCATCAAACCCAAAATAGAGGTTTAATAAGGTAATGCCAATGGTTATAATTATAGGTTTTTTATATTTTATTAAAAAATTCTTGATCATATTATATAACAATTATTCTTCAGCAATAGAATCCCAACCACGGGCTTTCAATGGGATTTTAGTATTGGCACGAGTAACTAAATGAATGCCTTCATTTTCAGAAGTCATGTGTCCAATAATTGTGAAATTTGGGTTTCCTTTAATTTTTTCGAAATCTTCAATGGCAATGGTAAATAACAACTCGTAGTCTTCACCACCATTAATTGCAACCGTTGTAGCATCAATATTAAATTCTTCACACACATTAATCAATTGAGGGTCGAGCGGTAATTTGTCTTCATATAAATTACAACCCACTTTTGATTGTTTACAAATGTGCATAATCTCTGATGACAATCCATCTGAAATGTCAATCATAGCTGTTGGTTTTATTTCCAAGGCATGCAATAAAGTTCGAATGTCTTTTCGAGCTTCTGGTCGTAATTGGCGTTCAATTAAGTAAGTGTATGCCTCTAAATCTGGTTGCGAATTTGGGTTCACTTGGAACACTTGCTTTTCACGTTCTAAAACTTGTAATCCCATATAAGCAGCTCCAATATCACCTGAAACTACCAATAAATTAGTTTCTTTCGCGCCATTTCTATATACCAATTCATTTGCATCAGCTTCGCCAATTGCGGTGATGCTAATTATCAATCCTTTTTGTGAAGAAGTAGTGTCTCCGCCAATAACATCAACATTGTATTCTTGAGAAGCAACTGTAATTCCGTCAAATAATTCTTCCAATGCTTCTAAAGGAAATCTATTGGAAACAGCAACTGAAACAGTAATTTGAGTTGCTTTTGCATTCATCGCACAAATGTCGGAAACATTGGCAACTACCGCCTTATAACCCAAATGTTTCAATGGCATGTAAGCCAAATCAAAGTGAACACCTTCGATTAATAAATCCGTTGAAACCACTATTTTCTTATCGGCAAAGTCCAAAACCGCAGCATCATCACCTATTCCTTTTAAGGTAGAAGGATGGTTTATTTTAAAGTTTTTGGTCAAATGTTCTATAAGTCCAAATTCACCTAATTGTGAAATACTGGTTCGTTGTGGGTTTTTATCTTCGATCATTTTATTCAATTTTTTGAAAGGCAAAGGTACAAAGTTGTATAGATTTATAAGCTTTTAATAATTGAAGACTATCTTATTCTAGTTCTTTCTTTGTAATTACTTTATTCCAAACCTCATTCCCTTGAACATCAAACAAGATTAATTTTAACTGACGATTGTCTTTGCTTCCAGAAAAAGAGAGAATTCCAAAATTATTTTTAGCAAACAAACTTCCTTCCACTCTGTTTTTATTCACATCGTTTTTATAGGAATCCCCTATCCCGGAGGTAAATGGTGAAACTGTCCAATCGAACAATGGGTAGGTATTTTCACGATTTAGTTTTGATAGTTCAGAAAAATGACGGTCACCAGTAAGAAATAAAACGCCTTTTATTTTATTTGCTTCAATTTCTGAAAGTAATTTTTGTTTTTCTTCCGGATAGGTTTCATAATTTTCAAATTTTGCTGAAGTATTCAATACCTGTCCTCCAATAACGATAATTTTAAAAGGAGCTTTAGAACTAGAAAGAGCATCAATTAACCATTCCAATTGTTTTTTCCCAAGAATTGTTCTTTCTCCCGTTATGCGGTCGTTGGGAGATTTAAAAAACCGATTGTCAAGTAAGAAAAATTGAGCATCACCCCAATTAAAAGTGGAATAAATACCTTCTTTTTGATTGGAGTCAGATCCGTAGGTTTTATTTGCCCAAAAGTTTTTAAATGCATTTTGAGTTTCATATTTATTATAAAAACTTCGATCTCCGTCATTTGGTCCAAAATCATGATCGTCCCAAATAGCAAAATTTTGCGTACTTGCTAATAAAGGTTGAATTTCTTTGATGGATCTTGTATGAGTGTAACGATGATAAATTCCTGTTTTGCTATCCCAATCGGCATCTCGTAAATAAATATTGTCACCACCCCAAATCATGATATTTGGTTTTTTAGAATGGATACTTTCAAAAATCTCATATCCACTTCCGTACCCTTTTCCTGGTCGGTCGAGCGCTTCTTCATTAATATAATTACAACTTCCGAATGCTACTGTAAAATCGGGAGCGTCTTCACGATAGAGCCATAATTTCTTAGATGAAAAAGTAGTTTCATAGGGTAAAACCGCTTTTTTACCATCAAGAAAAACATCGTAATGGTATTGCTTACTCGGTTGTAATTGATTTAAAATAATATGACTGGTAAATCCTTTGCCGCTTTGAGATTTTTCTGTTGCTGACGAATAAATTTCTTTTGGATTATCTATTTCAAAATAATCAATTCTAACAGTTGCTTCTTTGGTTGTTTGAACCCAAATCATTGCTTCTTTCATTTCGCAATAACCCACCATAGGGCCCGATTGAAGCAAATTATTTTGAGAAAACAAAATTGAAAATTGAAACAACAACAAAGCGACAAATACTTTTTTCATATTAAATTATTTTATACAAAGTTACGTTCTTAATATTACTTTAATGGAAATAATAAGTAAACAAATTAGCTGTTTTTTTAAAAATAGACCCTTATAAAAGGCATCATTGCACTAGAATAAATAAAATCTGTTTCTTTGAAAAGCAAATTGTATCGAATTCCCACAACAACATTATCAGAACCGTATCCACCACCTAAAAACAAACCAGTATTCCAAAAATTGTCAGTTTTATTAGGACCTCCAATCATAACTAAAGTTCTATTTACCCTTAATTGTTCAATTTCAAATGAAATTTGAAAATTATCAATTGGGTTAATCAGTGAAATTGCACTCAAACCATAAATTGCCGAAGAATATTCTCCCTCATTTGAAACAAAACTACCTTGAAGTCCAATTCCTGCAGCTGCTTTTGGGTTAAAACGATAAATGGCTCCTGGCGCTAAATTAACTTCTGTAAATTGAGAATTTATATTTAAACCAAAACCGCCTCCAAATTGAACATTTTGCCAAAAATTTTGTGAGGAGCGTATAACATTTCCCGGAGATTGTGAATACAACACACTCGAAAATAAAAGCGTTAAATAAGTAAATTTCATTTTTGACACTAAGAAAAAGTAAGATTTTCTCATCGATTTTAAAAAATTGATTAATAAAACATAAAAGTATCTAAAATATTTAATATTATATTTCATTTATTGTACTTTTGCGTAACTATTTTACAAATCAGGACATTCAAAAATTATGGATAGGTTTTCCTTTTTAAATACAGCGCACACCGAATTTTTCGCACAACTATACGATCAATATTTAGAAAACCCTGATAGCGTTGAGCCTTCATGGAGAAGTTTTTTTCAAGGATTTGACTTTGGATTGAGTTCATCAAATGGTGAAATCTTGACTGAAGGGTCACTTTCAACATCTGCCGAAGGGCATGATTTTAGTGCTGTTTCTGCAAAACTTCAAAAAGAATTCCAAGTACTAAAATTAATTGAAGCCTACAGAACTAGAGGACATTTGTTTACTAAAACAAACCCTGTTCGCGATAGAAGAACTTATTCTCCAACATTAGAAATAGAGAATTTTGGTTTAAACCAATCCGATTTAAACACTGTTTTTGATGCCGCAAAGCTTATTTATATAGCTCCTTGTACTTTAACAGATATTATTGCTCATTTAGATAAAATTTACTGCCAGCACATTGGTGTTGAATACATGTACATCAGAAAACCTGAGGTAATTCAATGGATTCAAGAAAAATTAGGCGTAAATGATAACACCCCTACTTTCTCTGTAGATGAGAAAAAAGTGATATTAAATAAATTAAACGAAGCGGTTTCTTTTGAAAATTTCTTACATACAAAATATGTTGGACAAAAACGTTTTTCACTTGAAGGTGGAGAATCGATAATTCCAGGTTTAGATGCATTAATTGAAGCTGCTGCTGAAAAAGGAGTTGAGCAATTTGTGATGGGAATGGCGCACCGTGGTCGTTTGAATATCTTAGCCAACATCTTCGGAAAATCTACACAAGATATTTTCTCAGAATTTGATGGAAAAGATTACGATCAAGAATATTTCGATGGCGATGTTAAATACCATTTGGGTTTAACCTCTGATAGAAAAACGAGAACTGGAAAACACATTAACATCAATTTAGCTCCAAATCCTTCGCATTTAGAAACGGTAGGTGCCGTAATTGAAGGGATTACCAGAGCAAAACAAGATAAATATTTCCCAGATGATTTCTCAAAAGTATTGCCAATTGCCGTTCACGGTGATGCCGCTGTTGCTGGTCAAGGGATTGTTTATGAAATTATTCAAATGGCGCAATTGGACGGTTACAAAACCGGAGGGACCATTCATATTGTTATTAATAATCAAGTTGGTTTTACCACAAATTACTTAGACGCACGTTCTTCAACCTATTGTACAGACGTTGCAAAAGTGACTTTATCGCCTGTTTTACACGTAAACGCTGACGATGCAGAAGCGGTGGTTCACGCCATGTTATTTGCTTTGGATTACAGAATGCAATTTGGTAGCGACGTATTTATTGATTTATTAGGATATAGAAAATACGGACACAATGAGGGTGATGAACCAAGATTTACGCAGCCATTATTGTATAAAACAATAGCAAGTCACAAAAACCCAAGAGATATTTATACTGCAAAATTGATCGAAGAGGGCGTTATTGATGCCAATTATATCAAAGGTTTAGAAGCAGCTTACAAAGATAAATTAGAAGTAAATTTAGAGAAATCTCGTAAAAAAGATCTTACTATAATTACTCCTTTCATGCAAAACGAATGGTTGGGCTTCGAGCAAGTCACCAACGTTAAAATGCTTGAAAAAGTAGATACTTCTTACCCTAAAAAAGGACTTACCAATGTTGCCAATGCCGTTTGTAATTTGCCTGCAGACAAAAAGTTTATTAGTAAAATTCAAAAATTAATAAACGATAGAAAAACCATGTATTTTGAAACCAATAAGTTGGATTGGGCTATGGCCGAACATTTAGCTTACGGATCGCTTTTACAAGAAGGGTATAATGTTAGAATCTCAGGGCAAGATGTGGAGCGAGGAACTTTCTCTCATCGTCATGCGGTTGTAAAGGTTGAAAACTCAGAGGAAGAAGTAATTTTATTGAATAATATTGAAGGTAAAAAAGGAAAATTCAACGTTTTCAATTCCCTTTTATCAGAATACGGAGTTTTAGGGTTTGATTACGGATATGCATTAGCAAGCCCTAAAACACTAACTATTTGGGAAGCTCAATTTGGAGATTTCAGTAATGGAGCCCAAATTATGTTGGATCAATACATTTCTTGTGGTGAAGATAAATGGAACAATCAAAACGGAATTGTACTATTACTGCCTCACGGATATGAAAATCAAGGAGCAGAACATTCGTCTGCGAGAATGGAGCGTTATTTACAACTTTGTGCTAGAAATAACATGTATGTTGCCGATTGTACAACGCCAGCCAACTTCTATCACTTGTTGAGAAGACAAATGAAAACTACTTTCCGCAAGCCGCTTATTGTGTTTTCACCAAAAAGTTTATTGCGTGATCCAAGAGTAGTTTCACCAATTGAAGATTTCGAAAAAGGATGTTTCCAAGAAACTATCGATGATACTACCGTAAATAAGAAAGACGTAAAAACATTGGTTTTCTGTACCGGAAAATTCTATTACGACATTACTGCTGAGAGAGAAAATAACGGAAGAAAAGATGTGGCAGTTGTTAGAATCGAGCAATTATTTCCATTTCCAGCGGAACAATTGAAAGAAATAATAGCAAAATATCCAAATGCTGACGATTATGTTTGGGCACAAGAAGAACCAAGAAACATGGGAGCTTACAGCTTTATGTTAATGAATTTTGACTTGGTAAAATGGAGATTGGCCTCATTAAGAGCCTACGCCGCACCAGCATCAGGAAGTTATACAAGAGCAAAACGCCGCCACGCAGATGCCTTAAGAATGGTATTTGATAAAGATTTATTTAGATAAGAAAATAGTTTAAAGTTTAAGGTTTAAAGTTTCTGTTATAGTACTTTAAACTTTAAACAATTCAAACCTTAAACAAAAAATTATGATTTTAGAAATGAAAGTTCCCTCACCGGGAGAATCAATTAAGGAAGTTGAAATCGCAACTTGGTTAGTAAAAGATGGCGATTATGTAGAAAAAGACCAAGCTATTGCTGAAGTAGATTCTGACAAAGCAACTCTTGAATTACCAGCTGAGGTAAGTGGAACCATCACTTTAAAAGCAGAAGAAGGCGATACAGTAGCCGTTGGAGCAGTAGTTTGCTTAATTGATACCGAAGGGAAACCATCGGGAGCAGCACCAGCAGCAGAAAGCCCAAAAGTAGTTGAAGCACCAAAACCAGCAGCAGCTGAAGTTAAAGCCGCTCCTGCAGCAGCAACTTATGCGTCTGGAACACCTTCACCAGCAGCTAGAAAAATATTAGACGAAAAAAATATCCAACCTTCAGATATTATTGGAACTGGAAAAGACGGAAGAATCACTAAAGAGGATGCTGTAAATGCCGTTCCTTCAATGGGAACTCCAACTGGAGGTTCTAGAGGTGTGGAAAGAACTAAATTATCAATGTTGCGTCGTAAAGTAGCGGAAAGATTAGTAGCTGCAAAAAACGACACCGCAATGTTAACCACTTTCAACGAAGTAAACATGACGCCAATTAACACATTGCGTAATGAATACAAAGATGCGTTCAAAGCAAAACATAATGGAGTTGGTTTAGGATACATGTCCTTTTTTACCAAAGCAGTTACCAGAGCTTTAGCTTTATTCCCAGATGTTAACTCAATGATGGACGGAGATTACAAAATTGGATATGATTTTTGTGATATTTCAATTGCCGTTTCTGGACCAAAAGGATTAATGGTTCCTGTAGTTAGAAATGCCGAAAACTTAACTTTCAGAGGTATCGAAGCGGAGATAAAAAGATTAGCAATAAAAGCGCGTGACGGACAAATTACCGTTGACGATATGACAGGAGGAACTTTTACGATTACCAATGGAGGCGTTTTTGGAAGTATGTTGAGTACGCCAATTATCAACCCGCCACAATCAGGAATTTTAGGAATGCACAATATTATTGAGCGCCCAATTGCGGTGAACGGTAAAGTTGAAATTCACCCAATGATGTATGTTGCATTATCGTATGACCACAGAATCATCGACGGACGTGAGTCAGTTGGATTCCTAGTTGCCGTTAAAGAAGCGTTAGAAAATCCAGTAGAATTGTTATGTGATAATAATCCTAAAAAAGCATTTGAATTGTAATATTTGAATGACAATATATAAAAATCCCGTTTAGTATCAACTAAACGGGATTTTATTTGTAAATTGAATTCAAAACCAATCAAAATAGTACCTTTGTTTTTTTGATATATTAAAATGACAATCACCGATACACATACCCATTTATATTCTGAAGAATTCGACATTGATCGTAATGAAATGATGCAGCGTGCCATAAATAATGGAGTAACTCGTTTTTTTATTCCCGCAATAGATTCAAATTATATCCAAAAAATGTATGCATTAGAATCGGATTACCCCGAGAATGTTTTTTTGATGATGGGATTGCACCCAACGTATGTAAAAGACAATTATTTGGACGAATTGCAAATTGTAGAACAGGAATTGGCAAACAGAAAATTCTATGCAATTGGCGAAATCGGAATTGATTTGTATTGGGATAAAACCCATTTAAAAGAACAGCAAATTGCCTTCAGAAGACAAATCCAATTGGCAAAAAAATATAAATTACCTATTGTAATTCATTGTCGTGAGGCTTTCGATGAGATATTTGAAATATTAGAGGAAGAGAAATCAGCCGATTTATTTGGGATTTTTCATTGTTTTTCAGGAACCTATGAACAAGCATTACAAGCCATTTCCTACAACATGAAATTGGGAATAGGAGGCGTGGTAACTTTCAAGAATGGCAAAATCGATCAGTTTATCAATCAAATCGACTTGAAGCACCTCGTTTTAGAAACAGATTCACCGTATTTAGCACCTATTCCTTTTCGAGGAAAAAGAAATGAAAGCAGTTACATTGTTAATGTAGTTGATAAATTAGCTTCACTTTATGGATTATCATCAGAAGAAATTGCTTTAAAAACTACCGAAAATTCGAAAGCTATTTTTGGGATTTAATCACTTTTAAAAGTATAAATTCGATAAAATTTCGTTCATTTGTGAATAAAATAAAAATGTAAATGTCAAAATTTGATTCTATAAGACCCTATTATGACGCCGAAATAAACGGTGCTTTAAAAGAAACAGTGGACCATCCAATGATGAAGGCATTAATGGAATTTACATTTCCTGGAGTGGATGAAGAAGTTTGGAAAACACAACTTAGAAAGACGTATTCAACTAGAGATTTTCAAAGTAATTTTATTTACCATTCTATACAAAAAGTTATAGAATTGACATCGGAAGGTGTAACGACAACTGGATTTGAGAATTTAGAACAAAATACTTCCTATTTATTTATTTCGAACCATAGAGATATAATTTTAGATACTTCCATTTTAAATGGCTGCTTGTTTGACCATGGATTATTGATGACTGCCTCAGCAATTGGAGATAACTTGGTTAAAAAGTCATTCATGAATATCTTAGCGAAAATCAATAGAAACTTCCTTGTTTTAAGAGGATTACCGCCAAGAGAATTATTACAAAGTTCGAAGTTATTGTCGGAATATATTGCCCAATTATTGTTGAGAGAAAACCGATCGGTTTGGATTGCACAACGAGAAGGACGCACCAAAGATGGAAATGACGCGACACATCCAGGAGTATTAAAAATGCTTGCGATGGGTTCTGAAGAGGAAAATAGTATTAAATATTTTAAGAAAATTAGAATTGTTCCTATTTCAATTTCCTACGAATACGACCCTACCGACGCTTTAAAAATGCCTCAATTAATTGCTGAAGCAAATAATGAAGTCTATGTAAAAGCAAAAAATGAAGATTTTAATACGCTATTAAGCGGAATCATGGGTCCGAAGAAAAGAATCCATATTAGTGTTGGAAAAATATTAGATACCGAGTTGGATGCTATAGGTTCAGAATTTGAAAATGCCAATAAGCAAATCCAAGCATTGGCTCACGTTTTAGATGATGCAATTATAAAGAACTATAAATTATGGCCAACCAACTATATTGCTTACGATATGTTAAACGGCACGACTCAGTTTTCTCATTTGTATACGGCAGATGAAAAAGCACTTTTCGAACGAAGATTAGAAATGAGAATTGATCATTCTGATGAATTTCAATTGCAAAGTTTCCTTGCTATGTATGCCAATCCGGTGGTCAATAAAATGAAATTAGAAGATGCAATCTAAAGCTAAAATATTATTAATATACACAGGTGGCACTATCGGAATGATGAAAGATTTCGAAACGGGCGCTTTGAAAGCTTTTAATTTCAGTAAGTTAATTTCTAAAATTCCCGAATTAAAACAATTGGATTGCGATATAGAAACGATTTCATTTGAAAAGCCATTGGATTCTTCCAATATGACTTCAATTCATTGGATTTCTATTGCAAATAGTATCAAGAATAATTACGATTCTTTTGATGGATTTGTAGTTTTACATGGATCAGACACCATGTCCTATACGGCGTCAGCATTGAGTTTTATGCTTGAAAATCTAACTAAACCGGTAATAATAACTGGCTCTCAATTGCCAATTGGAGATTTAAGAACGGACGCCAAAGAAAATCTAATTACTGCAATTCAAATCGCTTCTTTACAAACAAAAAATAAAGCTGTTATTTCAGAAGTAGGTCTTTATTTTGAATACAAGTTGTATCGTGGCAATAGAACTACGAAAATCAACGCAGAACACTTCAATGCATTTGCTTCACCAAATTATCCTGAATTGGCTGAATCGGGTGTGCATTTGAAAATAAATACTCCGTTTTTATTACCTAAATCAAGTAAAAAATTCAAGATCAACACCGATTTAGATGATCATGTAGCGGTAATAAAAATGTTTCCCGGAATTAACGAATCGGTATTGTCGGCAATATTAAATATTCCAAACTTAAAAGGAATTGTTTTAGAAACGTATGGATCTGGGAATGCCCCAACAGACGAGTGGTTTATTTCGCTTCTTAAAAAAGCAATTAAAAGTGGCTTACACATTGTTAATGTTACCCAATGTTCAGGCGGAAGTGTTACGATGGGTCATTATGAAACGAGTACTTTTTTGAAAAAAATAGGGGTAATTTCTGGTAAAGACATCACTACTGAAGCTGCCGTTACCAAATTAATGTTCCTATTGGGACAAAAAGTTCCTGCAAAAGATTTCAAAACTATTTTTGAAACTTCCATCCGTGGGGAAATATCATAAATCTCTCTAATTAACTTTTATTAACGACTTTTTTTTTAGTTATTTGCAATCCCAAATAGAGAGGTGGCCGAGTGGCTGAAGGCGCACGCTTGGAAAGCGTGTATATGGCAACATATCGAGGGTTCGAATCCCTTCCTCTCTGCAAAGAATGATTGCTTCCTGAAAGGGAAGCTTTTTTGTTTTAAAGCAGGACAAACTTTTTAGTTTGTTCCTGCTTAGAAAATAAAAAATGATTTGGCATTTATGCCAACAATAATTCTTTGTGAGTTCCTCCTCCCGGGATAACAAAGTAATCCCTTCCTCTCTGCAAAGAATGAATGCAAACTCTAATAACTTATTAATTAAGATATTAGAGTTTTTGTTTTTTATCAACAAAAAGAATTAAAAGTATTTCTATTACTTTTTCGTATCTTTAAACCACAAAAATAAGAGATATGCGTATTCTGATAAATTGCTTAATTTTTCTATCTTTTTGCTCCGTTTTTGCTCAGTCGGTTCCCGATTTTGAAGCGGTAGATTCTTTGTATCGTGAAGATCAATTTTATATTAGTATTACCTACAATACGCTTCAAAAAAGGCCAGTTGGTGTTACCCAAAATAAATTTACACCCAGTTTTTCTATCGGAATTTTGAGGGACATGCCAATAAATAAAGCAAGAAACAAAGCAATTGCGGCCGGATTGGGATATTCTTGGAACAATTACAATCAGAATATATTGATTTCTGAAATCAATGGGAAACCTCAATACAGCGTTATTCAAGACGGAACGTTATTCGACAAAAATAAATTATCATTGCATTCTATAGATATTCCAATAGAATATAGATGGAGAACTTCTGTACCAGAAACTCACAAATTTTGGAGAATTTATACCGGATTAAAATTGAGTTATTTGTTTTATACACAATCAAAATATGAGGACAGCCAAACTTCCTATTTAATAACTGGAAACCCCGACATCAACAAATTCCAATACGGAACCTACCTTAGCGTTGGGTATAACACCGTTAATTTTAATATTTATTATGGATTAAATCCAATATTTAAATCGGCGGAATTGAACGGAAGAGCGATAGAAACGAATTCGTTGAATTTCGGATTTATGTTTTACATTCTATAGCCAGAAGTAAGTTAAAACCAGTTGCGGTATAAATCCTATAAAAAATCCAATTAGAATTTCTCTATTAGTATGCGCTTTTGACTCCAATCTTGAAGTGGCGACTAATCCATTTAACCCTACTAAAACGGCAATTCCATAAATAACATTTACCTCAAAATGCAAACTTAACGCACTAACAAAAACAGTTAATGTGCTAATTCCAACCATATGAATGCTTGCTTTTATTTTTAAGAATACCAATACAAACAAGATAATAGTACTAATAAATCCCCCCAACAAAAAGTAATATAATTCAGGTAAAATGTTTTCTTTAATGGTATTCGAAAGTAATAAATAGATAATCATTCCATGAAAAATCAAAGGAATTTTACGTTGGGTTAAATCAGGAACCATTACGTTATCTGCCTTATCGTAGGAACGTAAAAAATAGAAAAACGCAATTGGAATTAATATTGTCACTACGCCTATTTGCAATAAAACGAGGTATTTCTGTTGATTGGTATAATAAAAAGTGCTAATAAAAAAATAGAATAACGTTCCAAACATCGGGATGAATATCGGATGGAAAATATAGGAAAAAAGGGCAATGATTTTTTTCAAAATTATAAATAGATTACATTTTTTTTCTCATTCTAGCCACAGGAATATCTAGCAATTCTCTGTATTTTGCAATTGTTCTTCTCGCAATTGGGTAACCTCTTTCTTTTAATATTTCTGCTAATTGATCATCTGGCAAAGGCTTGTGTTTGTCTTCTTCGGCAATTACATTTTGTAGAATTTTCTTTATTTCTAATGTGGAAACATCTTCTCCTTGATCGTTTTTCATTGCCTCAGAAAAGAACTCTTTGATCAATTTTGTACCGTATGGAGTTTCTACATATTTGCTATTAGCAACACGAGAAATCGTAGAAATATCTAGACCTACCATATCGGCAATATCCTTCAAAATCATCGGTTTCATCTTTGTTTCTTCTCCATCAAGGAAAAATTCTTCTTGAAAATGCATGATTGCATTCATCGTAACATACAATGTTTCTTGGCGTTGCTTGATGGCATCAATAAACCATTTTGCTGAATCCAATTTTTGCTTAATAAACTGAACGGCTTCTTTTTGAGAATTCGATTTGTCTTTGGAAACTTTATAGGTTTGCATCATTTCCTGATAATCTTTGGAAACATGAAGCGAAGGAGCATTTCTACCATTTAACGTAAGTTCTAACTCACCGTCAACAATTCTAATCGCAAAATCAGGGACAATATTTTCAGTTACTTTATTATTCCCGGTGAACGATCCGCCTGGTTTTGGGTTTAATTTTTCAATTTCATGAATGGCTTTTTTCAATTGGTCATTCGAAACATTGAACTTATGAATTAACTTATCGTAGTGTTTTTTTGTAAAAGCATCAAACTGTTCCGACAAAATTGAAGTCGCCAATGCCACTGATTCTGTTGGTGTTTTGTGCTTTAATTGTAGTAACAAACATTCTTGCAAATCGCGAGCTCCAACGCCTGAAGGCTCCAATTCATGAATAACGTGCAATAAATTTTCAACCGTTTTTTCATCGGTATAAATCCCTTGAGTAAACGCTAAATCATCAACAATATCTTGAATGCTTCTTCGAATATAACCCATATCATCAATGCTGCCAACCAAAAATTCTGCAATTTCACGCTCGCTATCATTCAAAATAAAAGTATTCAACTGATTGATTAAATCTTGGTGAAAACTAACAGGCGATGCCAATGGCGATTCTAAATTGGAATCTTCATCACCATAATTATTGGATTGGGTTTTGTAATCGGGAATTTCGTCGTTGGTTAGGTAATCGTCAATATTGATGTCATCGGCTTCAATTCGATCATTTTCGGCATCATCATAATCGTCATAGTTTTCATTTTCAAACTCATCCGCTTCATAATTGTCTTCCGTACCTGTTTCTAAGGCAGGATTTTCATTCATTTCCTCCAATAAACGTTGCTCAAAAGCTTGCGTAGGCAATTGAATTAACTTCATCAACTGAATTTGTTGTGGAGATAATTTTTGAGATAGCTTTAAACTTAGAAATTGCTTTTGCATTTTATTGTTTAAAAGTTTAATGTTTAAAGTTTAAGGTTGCAGCATTTTAAACAACTTTAAACTTTAAACTTCAAACAAATTTTTAGAATTCCGCACTTCCAGGAGTTCTTGGGAAAGGAATTACATCGCGAATATTAGTCATACCCGTTACAAACAGCACCAATCTTTCAAAACCAAGTCCAAATCCAGAGTGTACCGCGCTTCCAAATCTGCGGGTATCCAAGTACCACCATAATTCTTCTTCGTCTATTCCTAGCACTTTCATTTTTTCGATTAATACATCGTAGCGCTCTTCTCTTTGTGATCCACCAACGATTTCACCAATTCCTGGGAATAGAATATCCATGGCGCGAACGGTTTTCCCATCCTCATTCAATCGCATGTAAAATGCCTTAATATTGGCTGGGTAATCGTAAAGAATTACAGGGCATTTAAAGTGTTTTTCAACTAAATAACGCTCGTGCTCCGATTGTAAATCAGCGCCCCATTCTTCAATAATATAATTGAATTTCTTATTCTTATTTGGTTTGCTATTTCTTAAAATATCTATCGCTTCAGTATATGAAACTCGCTTGAAATTGTTTTCTAAAACAAAATTCAATTTCTCTAATAACGTCATTTCACTTCGTTCCGCTTGCGGTTTTACCTTTTCTTCATCGATTAAACGACCTTCAAGAAATTTCAAATCGTCATGGCATTTATCCATCGTGTATTTAATCACATACTGGATAAAATCTTCCGCTAAGTCCATGTTGTCACTCAAATCATTGAATGCTACTTCCGGCTCAATCATCCAAAACTCGGCCAAGTGACGCGAAGTATTCGAGTTTTCAGCACGAAATGTAGGTCCAAAAGTATAAACCTGACCCAAAGCCATCGCGTAAGTTTCTGCTTCCAATTGGCCCGAAACAGTTAAGTTGGTTTCTTTACCAAAAAAGTCTTCTTTATAATTTACTTTTCCGTCGTCTGTTTTTGGGGTATTTTCAAATGGTAAAGCCGTAACTTTAAACATTTCTCCTGCACCTTCCGCATCCGAACCTGTAATAATTGGTGTATTTACATATACAAAACCGTTGTTTTGAAAATAATTATGAACCGCAAACGACAATACCGAACGAACTCTCATAATCGCTCCAAAAGCATTGGTACGAACTCTTAAATGGGCATTTTCACGCAAAAATTCTAGGGAATGTTTCTTAGGTTGCATTGGGAATTTCTCCGCATCAGAATCGCCTAAGATTTCAAGTTTCGTAACTTGAATTTCAAATTTTTGTCCCGCACCTTGGCTTTCTACTAAAGTTCCCGTAACTGAAACCGCCGCTCCAGTCGTAATGCGCTTCAAGGTTTCCTCTGGGGTATTTTCAAAATCAACTACACACTGAATATTATTTATAGTCGATCCGTCATTTAATGCAATAAACTGATTGTTTCTAAACGTGCGCACCCATCCTTTGGCATTCACTTCATGCAACGTTTTGGTACTATTCAATAAATCTTTAACCTTGGTATGTTTCATCTTGAAAATCTAATAATATTAAAATAACCATCATAATTAGATGCAAATATAATGGATTTCGACCAATTTTCCTCGTCTAGAATAAACGATTTATCCGATATTTTATTTTGTGAGTTGGCTTTTTTTGGGCGTGCCCCTCCGTAAAAACTCCGGGTCGGGCTTTCCGCTACAAGTCCTCGCAAAGTTCCACTGCGTTCCACTTTACAGCGGGCTTTTCGCTGCACTCCCTCACGCGAGCGCAGATTTATGATTTTAGGTTTTAGATTTAAGATTCGGATTTAAATAAATAGTATATTTGGAAGAAATAATAAGTTATAAGTAGTGACTTTACATTGGTTATGGCCCAATGGTAAGGCAAAAACTTTAGTAATAAAAATCAAAGAGAAATGACATTAACAATAAAGGAAGCTGTATTAAGGAGTCTTGAAGACTTAGATGCACTGACTAATTACCAAGAAGTTTGTAATAACATTATCAAAAAAAAGTATTTCGACTTTGGTACAGCAAAGACGCCTGCAGCGACAATATCTGCTGCATTAGGAGAATATATCAGGAAAGGTGACACACGTGTAAAAAGAATAAAGCAAGAAGGTGGGGGCTACGGCTATTATTTAACAAAAAATGAAGAAACTATTGGGCTAGATATTTTAAGCGGCGCAACAGTTCAAACGATTGCAGTGGCTTCTAAAAAAGCTGATAAAGTTGCCAGCTACAACGAAAGAGATTTGCATAAACTACTAAGCAGCTATCTTAAAAATACAAGAATCTTTTCAAAAACTATTTTCCACGAAGAATCTAAAACAGGAATTGATAACAATCAAATTTGGACGCATCCCGATATGGTTGGCATTCAGTTTTTAAAATTACAAACGAAAGAAAGTCAAAATTTTCTAAAAGCAATTAATCAAGTTGACACTTTTAAAATTAGTTCATATGAGATTAAAAAGGAAATTAATAGTGATAGTGAACTAAAAAAAGCCTACTTTCAAGCAGTTTCAAATTCAAGTTGGGCAAATTTCGGTTATTTAGTTGCGTTTGAATTCAGCGACAGTTTAATAGAAGAAATTGAAAGATTAAATCAGGCATTTGGCATTGGGGTTATTGAATTAAATTCAAATCCATATCAAAGCAAAGTTCTCTTTCAACCTAAGTTTCGCAATTTGGATTTTAAGACAATTGACAAACTTTGTAAGATGAATGATAAATTTAAATCATTTATTGTTCACACCGAAAAGTTAATGACTGCAGACGAAAAGTATGTTTCTGGAGCAGAAAAAGAACTTGACGAATTTTGTGACGACTATTTTGCAAACGACACAGAAGTGGAAAAATATTGCAAGGAAAAAAACATTCCGGCAGACCAATAATAAGAGACCCCCCCGCTAGCGCGAGCGTCTCGCTCGTGAACACGAAACACCTGACAGGTGTTCAAAACGGGTCAGGTGTAGAGAGAAAAGAATAGAATCCAACGCATAGAGTCAACTATAAACTAAAATTTAAAAATGCCTTTTAATTGAAATCAAAAATGAAAAAAGTATTTTATCTTATTGCTATTATTTTATCGATGAGTTCTTGTAAAAAAGAAAGTAATAAAACTACAAATGTTGAAAAAAATCAAGATAATGCAACACTGAAACTCCATTTTTCCGAAAATACTTTTATGTCAGTTTACGATTTATCGGATAAAACAACCGCAATAGTTATCAACTTAAACGAAACAGAAAAACCAACCAAATTTGATGAATTATTTGAAAAAATAGATTTGAAAAATTCAATATCAAATGATTTTTATAATAATTCAAAAGAATCCAAAAATATCAGTTTTGTTGATACCTTGAAAGAATATAAATTAATAAGCAATATTATTTTAACTAAAGAAATTAGAAAAAAAGTTGATGCAAAATATTTCATTTATGGAACAAAAGGGTATTCAGAAATGAAAATAAATGATGTTGTTTTAGGTCTTGACGAATGCAAAACGAATATAATTGGCTTGACTATTAAAAATTTCGACACGATTAAAAACGGAAATCCATTACTGTGTTCCAATAAATTATTCAAATTAGAGTATAAAAAAAATTATAATGCTATTGAAACCTTAATCGAAAATTATAACAAATCAAAAAATTACGAATATACGGACAAAATAAAAACTAGAGTTTTTGCCAATTTAGATTCAATTTATTTCACTTACAACGATGATTTTGTTTGGGGTAAAAATCCGCAAAAATCAAAATGTCTATATCCAACAAGAGCTATTTTCCTATTAAAGAAAAACGGAGAAATAGAAACTCTTTGGGCAGAAGGCCTAGATTTATTTGGAATTGGTTGTGATTAAAAAGGTTAATTTTCAATTTTTTGCCTAATAAAAGTGTTTTCCACCCGCTAGCACGAGGGTCTCGCTCGTGAACAAGAAACACTTACCAGGTTTTCAAAACGGGTCAGATGTAACCGTAAACTATTATATAACCATTTCGGGAATTTCACCTTCTATAATTAAGTTGGCTTCGGTGGCAGCAATTATGTGTTCTACAGAAACGCCTGGCGCTCTTTCCAAAAGTTTAAATCCTTTTGGGGTAATTTCTAAAACCGCTAATTCAGTTACTACTTTTTTAACGCATCCAACTCCTGTTAATGGCAACGTACATTTTTTAAGAATTTTACTTTCTCCGGCTTTGTTAACGTGCATCATTGCCACAATAATATTATCGGCAGAAGCCACTAAATCCATTGCGCCACCCATTCCTTTAACCATTTTTCCAGGAATCTTCCAATTGGCAATATCACCATTTTCAGAAACTTCCATCGCACCCAAAATCGTTAAATCGACATGTTGCCCACGAATCATTCCAAAACTCATTCCAGAGTCAAAAAAACTCGCTCCAGCTAATGTGGTAATCGTTTGCTTTCCTGCATTAATTACATCGGCATCTTCTTCGCCTTCAAATGGAAAGGGTCCCATTCCTAAAACGCCATTCTCACTTTGAAATTCCACTGAAATGTCTTTTCTAACGTAGTTGGCTACAAGGGTTGGAATTCCAATTCCAAGGTTCACGAAATAGTTGTTTTTAACTTCTTTTGCAATACGTTTTGCGATATCATTTTTATCTAAAGCCATAGTTTTAATTTTTGAATCCTAATTTCACAATTAGATTGTCCTTATCGTTTCTCCTCTTCAAATTTTCAAATTAGATAATTTTCAAATTACTTTTGTCTCACGGTGCGTTGTTCAATTCTCTTTTCATATTTTTCACCTTGGAAAATGCGTTGTACGAATATCCCTGGAATATGAATTTGGTTGGGATCTAGCGATCCCGCTTCTACCAATTCTTCAACTTCAGCTACTGTAATTTTCGCTGCTCCTGCCATACAAGGGTTGAAATTTCTGGCGGTTCCTTTAAAAATTAAGTTTCCTGCGGTGTCGCCTTTCCAAGCTTTTACAATTGCAAAATCGGCTTTGAAGGCATGTTCCATTACGTGCATTTTGCCATTGAATTCTCGTGTTTCTTTTCCAACAGCGACTTCAGTTCCAAAACCTGCGGGAGTAAAAAACGCCGGAATTCCAGCTTGAGCAGCGCGACATCTTTCGGCAAGTGTTCCTTGTGGAATTAATTCTACTTCCAATTCGCCAGACAACATTTGACGTTCAAATTCAGCGTTTTCACCAACATAAGAAGAGATCATTTTTTTGATTTGCTTTTTCTGTAATAGTAAACCGAGTCCAAAATCATCCACACCGGCATTGTTTGAAATACACGTTAGGTTGTGATTCCCTTTTTTTACTAATTCGGCGATGGAATTTTCGGGAATTCCACACAATCCGAAACCACCAAGTAGTATAGTCATTCCGTTTTCAACACCATTTAGGGCTTCTTGAACGGTAGGTACTTTTTTATTAATCATTGTTCGTTTATTCTTAGTTTTTCTTACTTCAAAAATAACGAATTATTAATCAATTTTTCCTAATTTTCTATAAAATAAGTAGCCTCAAAATCACAAATTATGATTTTGAGGCTACTTATAGATTAAATACAAAAAAAGGTTTGTATTTAATTAATTTCCTTTTTTGTATTTAGAGATTCCAATTTCTATCGATTTTTTTTCAGGCTGATCTCCAAAATTCTTTTCCGTAGATATTTTATAATTTATTGAAACTGGATATAACCCATTCATTTTTGCATAAGAATATAAATAATAATTTATTGATAATTGTTCAGAATTTAATCCTTCTACAGAATACTCAGGTACCCACTTTTTCCATTTTATTAATTCTGATCTACTCAGATTGATTGAGTCATAAGCAGAGTATCTTTCAATCTTTGTGATGTATTTTTCACTATCTAAATGATATATACTTTTATAACTAACTTCACAATCATTTCCTAACATTGGTTCATTATTTATAAAAAGCCTTTCTATGATTTTATTCCCAATATATTCATAAGTGACTTTATTAGCTAAATAACATAAACCACTTACATATTTACCATTTAATAAAAAATCTAATTGTTTTACTCTGCCTTTTTCATCAACAGTTTCTTTAATATAACATTTATTTTTTACAGTATCATTTATATTCCATCTGGTTATATCATAATCACTAGCTGTTTCATAATATTCATGATAAAGTATTTTATCTGAATTTACACAAGAAACCAAAAGAAAAATTCCTAAAATAAATATAATTACCTTCATGTGTTTCTCTATAATTTATTTACTATAAATCCCTAGCCCGGATGGCAGTGGAAATCCCACGTGATTGCGAGGCACGAAGCAATCTCGTGGATTGCAACGTACAGCCGGAAACAGCTCCAAAAAACTATAGACTAAATTCGTCTGTATTTTGTTCAGTTTCTGTAGAATCTTTCTTGACTGGTGGCGACCAACAATCGACTTTTATGTTTAAATTATCTGGTCTTTCAAAGTCTTCTTTTGAAAGGGTTAGGGTTTCGTCGGCGTAACATTTTTTCATCATTAAGCCCCAAATTGGCAATGCTGCCACGGCTCCTTGTCCGTAAGTAATGCTTTTAAAACGGGCGGAACGGTCTTCACAACCTACCCAAACTCCGGTTACTAAATTGGGCACCATTCCCATAAACCAACCGTCGGATTGATTTTGTGTGGTTCCAGTTTTCCCGGCAATTGGGTTCGTAAATACATACGGATACCCGGTAACTCTGTTGTAGCCGTTTCCTCCGCCTTGGGTTCTCAATCGAGAACCAGAGCCTTCTTCGGTTACTCCTTCCAACAATTTTATTACTGCAAAAGCCACATCTTTATTCAATACATCGTGCGATTCAGGAATTGGTTCGTAAAGTACTACTCCATTTTTATCCTCAATTCTTGTGATGAACTGCGGTTTGATGTAAACCCCTTGATTGGCAAAAGTGCTGTAGGCGGCAACCATGTCTTGAACGGTAATATCTACGGCGCCTAAAGCAATTGATGGTTGTACAGGAATTTCTGATTTTATACCCAGTTTATGTGCTAATTCAACCACAGCTTCTGGACCAACTTTGTCCATTAATTTAGCCGAAACGGTGTTGATGGAATTGGCCAATGCTTTTTTTAAGGTTACCATTCCGCGGTATTTATTGTCGGAATTGGCAGGCGTCCAAGTTTCTGTAACGTGGTGACGACCAACAGGAATTGTAAATGGCGAATCGATAATGGAATCGCAAGGAGACATATTCAATTGCTCGATTGCGGTTGCATAAACGAACGGCTTGAAGGTTGAACCCACTTGTCGCGCGCCTTGACCTACGTGATCGTATTGGAAATATTTATAGTTTATTCCACCAACCCACGCTTTTACATGTCCGGTTTGTGGCTCCATCGACATCAATCCCGTTTGAAGGAAATGTTTGTAATAACGAATAGAATCTGATGGCGTCATTATGGTATCGCGTTCTCCTTTCCAAGTGAAAACGGTCATTTTAGTTTTCAAGCTAAAAGATTTAATGATCTCTTCATCGCTTTTATCTTGTAATTTTAATTCTCTCCAACGATCAGAAGATTTCATGGCTTGCATCATGATTTTATCGGTTTCGTCTTTAGAAATATTTACAAAAGGGGCGTTTTTATTGTTTTTAGATTGGTCAAAAAATTCCTGCTGTAAATTGGTTAAATGCTCAGTCACCGCTTCTTCAGCATAAGCTTGAATTCTTGAATCGATGGTGGTATAAATTTTTAGTCCGTCTCTGTAAATATCGTATTCAGACCCGTCAGGTTTTTTATTTTCTTTCAACCAATTTTTCATGAATTCTCTAAGATATTCGCGGAAATAGGTTGCAATTCCATCTTTATGGCTTTCTGGGTGAAAGTCTAAAACAATAGGTTGTTTTTCTAATGCTGTTTTTGCTTCTTCAGATAAAAAATGATTTTTCACCATTTGTCCTAAAACAACATTTCTACGATTTTGTACTTTTTCTAATCTTTTTATTGGGTTGAAAAGAGATGGGTTTTTTAGCATTCCAACCAACATTGCGCCTTCGCTAACGGTTAAATCACGAGGTTCTTTTCCGAAATATACTTTTGCCGCAGAGCGAATTCCTACTGCTGTATTTATAAAATCGGCTTTGTTGAAATACATCGCTATGATTTCATTTTTTGTGTATTGGCGTTCTAATCGGATGGCGATTATCCACTCTTTTGCTTTTTGAATTATTCTAAAAGGTAAAAATTTTGATCCTTCACCGTGAAACAATTGTTTTGCTAATTGTTGGGTTAAAGTACTCGCTCCTCCTGAAGTTCCAAAACTTGCAATGGCACGTAAAGTTCCTCTTCCGTCAACTCCTGAATGTTCGTAAAAACGCTCGTCTTCGGTTGCTACCAATGCATTAACGAGGTGTTTTGGTAAGTCTTGGTATTTTATTGAAGTTCTATTTTCATTGTAAAATTTACCGATGGTAACCCCATCAGAAGAGATTACTTCTGTAGCCAAATTTGAATCTGGGTTTTCTAAATCTTCAAATGAAGGCATTGATCCAAAAAGTCCCCAAGAGGCAAAAAGGAAAAATACACTTATTCCAATCAGACTATAAAAAAAGACTTTCCAAAATTTCTTTTTGTAGTAATTGATGTCTTTAACAGGGTTGTTATTTTTATTCGCTGCCATATTTTTATTCTATTGATTCGACTCTAAAACCAACTTCGGTAATTCCTTCTAAATCTTGAACTCCCACGATTTTGCCTGTTTGACGTACTGCGTGTTTGATGTGAATTTTATTATTTTCAGATGCTTTGAATTTCACATTTTCTTTATAATACAATTTACTTTCTTTAATATCGCTAAATCCATCGCCAAGTAAAGCGCCATCTACATCGGCCATTTCATATTCTAAAGTATCTACTTTGGTTAGCCCATTTGGCTGCTCCATCGAAACAATTAAAAACAGATTATTGAATTTATAATCGTCGTTTGCTCGAAGGTTAATAAATAAATTATATTTTTTTAAAGTATCGATTTTCGGAAGTTCGAAAATGACTTCTTTTTTCATATTCCATGCGTTACCAACTGACTTGTATTCGTCAAAAACCCTTTTTTTATCACAAGAAATTAAGAGTCCGGCAATTATAATAAAAAGAAAACTACTCTTTAGGCTCATTGTTATTATTAGGTTTAATTTTATTTTCGTTCGGTCTGATTTTGTTATTTCCAAAAGGTTTTCCTTGGTTTTTATTCTGCTGAGGTCTGTTATTATTGTTGTTCCCCACTATTGCATTTTCACCCGGACGTTTGTTATTTCTATTTGGTTTTTTCTTTTTCTTAGGCTGATCAAATCTCGTAAGACTTTCTTGTCCCATAGCATTATTGAAATCTTTTTCAGGTTCAGAAACTATTTCTAGTGCAAAATCTTCAAGAGATGAAACTTTCTTTTTCAATTTATTTTCAGCTAGAATTTCTTTAACCTGATCGATTTTTAATACATGCCAATTGGCAAAATTATTGGTGTAAGCAAACCACATTAATCCTTTAAAAATATCTTGCTTTTGGCAAACGGCGTCTCCTTTTTCTGTACTTAATTTTGTGTCAAAATCAGGGAAAGTTTTCAGCGCATCCATGTAGGTATCCAACTCATAATTCAAACAACATTTCAATTTACCACATTGTCCTGCTAATTTTTGAGGATTTAGTGACAACTGTTGGTAACGTGCAGCTGAGGTATTTACACTTCTAAAATCGGTTAACCAAGTTGAGCAACACAATTCTCTCCCGCATGAACCAATTCCTCCCAATCTAGAGGCTTCTTGACGAAAACCAACTTGCTTCATTTCAATTCTAGTATTGAATTCTTTAGCAAAATCTTTGATTAACAAACGGAAGTCAATTCTTGCTTCGGCAGTATAATAAAAGGTAGCTTTCAGTCCGTCGCCTTGAAATTCGATATCAGAAATTTTCATTTCAAGTTTTTGAGCAATCGCCAATTCGCGAGCTCGAACTTTCATTGGTTCTTCTTTATCTCGCGCTGCCGACCAAATATCGATGTCTTTTTGGGATGCTTTGCGGTATATTTTTAGAATTTCAGGGCTAGTGTGATTGACCCCTTTTTTCTTCATCTGAATTTTTACTAATTCACCAGTTAAGGTAACAATTCCAACATCGTGACCTGGAGAAGATTCTGTTGCCACAATATCTCCAATGCTTAAAGTTAGTTTTTCAGTATTTCTATAAAATTCTTTTCTTCCATTTTTAAAACGTACTTCCACGCAGTCAAACGGAGCTTCACCATTAGGCAAACTCATGTTTGAAAGCCAGTCAAAAACGGTTAATTTGTTGCAGCTATCGGTGCCACAAGTCCCATTATTTTTACAACCCTTTGGCGCTCCGCCATCAGAAGTTGAACAACTTGTACATGCCATAATTATATTGTGGTGTTGTGACTTGCACAACGTAAGTTCATAACGATTAATGTGTAAAGATATTATTTTAATTTTAGGTTTAAAAGTTTAAAAGTTTAAACTTTTTCTAAAATAGAAAAACCGCTATAACAATAGTAGTAATAGCGGTTTTTGAAATTAATTACAGAAATTATTCAATGATTTTATATAATTTATCAGATAATCGAATTCGGAAGGGCAATTTAAAGGTACAAGTTTCACCAGCAACCGCTTTTTTTGAATCGGTTCCGTTGACTAACATTTCTGTAAGTTCAATTTTTTGTTCTCCAGTTGTAATTCCTTTTATTAATAATTGGTCGCCAATATTAATTTCATTTTCTTCAATTAAAAATTGTCCAATGTTTGATTTTGGAAAATAGTGTTCTCCTTTTCCAATGTATAATTTCTTAATTTTTGGAGTTTTCGTTGCAATTGGTTTTTTTTCATTGGTTCCAAAAACAGTTTGGTTATCTGAATTATTTTTGAACGTTAATACTTCAGATTTTCCTTTTTTGAATATTTTATTTCCGTTTTTTATTCCTCTGCGAATAGCTTTTTGTTCGTCTTCCGGAAGGTGAATTATCGACACGCATTCTGTTGAACAACAACCTTCCATATTGGATTTGCAAGAGTCACATTGTATAAACAATAAATGGCAACCTTCGTTGGCACAATTTGTATGAACATCACAAGGAGCGCCACATTGATGGCATTGCGAAACGATATCGTCAGTGATTCTTTCGCCTAATCGATGATCAAAAACAAAGTTTTTCCCGATGAATTTACTTTCTAAACCTTCGGCTTTTACTTGTCGAGTGTATTCTATAATCCCTCCTTCGAGTTGGTACACATTTTCAAAACCTTTATGTTTAAAATAGGCGCTTGCTTTTTCACATCGAATTCCTCCGGTGCAATACATCAATAATTTTTTGTCTTGCTTGTGTTCTGAAAGTTGGTTTTCAATAATTGGCAAACTTTCTCTAAAAGTATCAACATCAGGTTTTATAGCATTGGTAAAATGACCAATTTCTGATTCGTAATGATTCCTCATATCGACCACAATCGTATTTGGATCTTCGAGTAAATCATTAAATTCTTTAGCTTTTAGGTGAATTCCTATATTAGTAACATCGAAAGTTTCGTCCACCAAACCGTCGGCAACAATTTTATCACGTACTTTAATAGTCAATTTTAAAAAGGAAAGATCGTCTTGCTCTACGGCAATATTTAATCGGATACCTTTCATGAAATCATAAACTTCGATGGTGTCTTTGAATTCATAAAAATTATCTGCTGGTAATGAAAGTTGGGCGTTAATCCCTTCATGGGCAACATAAATTCTTCCTAATACATCGAGTTTGTTCCAAGCAAGGAATAAATCGTTACGAAATTGAGTGGGGTTTGAAATTTGCGCATAAGCATAGAACGACAAAGTTAGTCTTTGTTTTCCGGCATCATCAATCATGATGGCTCTTTCTTCTGCGCTTAAGGTGTTGTACAGTTGCATGCTATAAACAATTTAAGTTAAGAAAATGATGTAGAATCTAAATAGTAGAATTCGAAGGCAAAGATAATTTGAAAATTTGGAAATGAACCCATTTGAAAATAAAAAAACCTCTTATCAATGAATAATAAGAGGTTTTTGTAGTAGGTTTTCGAATTAACAATATTCGTTGAAAGCGTCTTGTAAGTTTTCCGCGATTAATTCTGCTGGGCGACCTTCGATGTGGTGGCGTTCCAACATGTGAACCAATTCTCCATTTTTGAACAACGCAACACTTGGCGATGATGGAGGAAAAGGAAACATGTGTTTTCTAGCGGCATCAACGGCTTCTTTGTCAACTCCGGCAAAAACAGTTACTAAATTAGCAGGTTTTTTAGCGCCTTCAAGGCTCATTTTAACTCCTGGACGTGCATTTCTAGCGGCGCAACCACACACAGAATTTACAACTACAAGTGTTGTACCGTCTGCTTTTAATGCGTTTTCTACAGCATCGGCGCTGTGTAAATCTTGAAATCCTGCCGCTGTAAGTTCAGCTTGCATTGGAAGTACCATTTCTTCTGGATACATAATTATTTATGATTTAGATTGTTGATTTTATTTTTGTTCTGCAAAGTTACAAAGATTAGAATCAAGAAATAATTTTCAATTATAAAGTTTTGTTATAATGCTATTGACAAACGCTAAATTTTTAGAAAAACTCTAAAAAAGGCTCTGATGAATATTGGTTTTGGACATTTCCAAATCACTTTTAAATCTTCGGCAAAGGTTGTTTCTTCATCTAAGAATTTAAAATTCAACTGTGGATTGGGTTTTGTAAATAGTGCGGAGAATATTTTTGAACCCATTTCATTAGTTCTATTTAAAATGTCTAATAATAGCAAGTCATAAAACCAGAATTTATTTATTTTATGAAATTGTCTAAAGTCGGTTTTAGTTTGAAGAAATTGGATTAGATGCGTTGATTTTTTATCGGCGTTTTTAAAAGTGTATCCAGTACTCGCTTTTGTCCAACCGCCTGCAGAACCAATATTTAGTAGCCTTTTGGTGTTGTTTTTCCAAAATGGGAAACACGTCATTGGAATACTTCCGCGTTCTTTTTCTACAATTTTATAGTTGGTAACCCCCAACTGTTTTAAATAAATCTCAATTTCCGATTCGTATTCTTTAGTTTCTAAAATCGATTTTGAAAATAGCGTATATTCTAAAAGTGCTTCTGTTTTTGAGGTTGGAAGTACGTACATAAAACGTGTATTTCCTTTTTGTTCAACAGAAAAATCCATGAATGTTGCTTGTTCAGAATTGAAAACTTCTTGTTCGGATTCAATAAACCATCCAATAAAATGCTGTTGCAAAAGCGGATATTGCTTTTGATTTTCAACTTCAAACGGATTCAGAATACTATTGAACAATTGATCGCAAGAATAAGAATCGGTTTCCGTTTTTAGAACAATTGAAGCTTCATTTTCTTCAAAATCTACTACTTTTTGATTTTCAAATGTGATATTATCGTGTTTTGAAATTTCATTTAAAACAAAATTATAAAAATCGACACTTCGAATTTGATTGTATTTATTGGGAGTTAAATCGATATTAACCGATTGATTTTGATTGGCAAAAAGCGCTGAATTCCATTTTTTTGTTATAATTGCATCCCAAGTCTCATTTTTTTCTTGCCAAAAACACCAAGTTCGGTCGTTTGTTTTTTTAGGATTTTCATCTAATAAAAGAATGGCTTTATCGGAAAATTTACCCGATTTCACCATCTTATACACCGTCATTAAAGCTGACAAACCTGCTCCTGCAAAAATGTAATTGTAATGTTTCATTTATTAGAATCTAATGATGCAAAATTAGTCAATTTAGATTTGATTATTTTATGTGTTAAAAATAGTAATTAGAAATTTAAATCGTTTCGTATATTTGGAGTAATTATTTATATATGAGCAAATCACTCGAAGAAGTTAACGAATCGGTTTCTACCCAAAATAAAAAAACGGGGTTTAGAAAGTTACTTGCTTTTTTTGGACCCGCCTATTTAATTAGTGTGGGCTATATGGATCCCGGAAATTGGGCTACAGATATTGCTGGCGGAAGTCAGTTTGGTTATGCACTACTTTGGGTTTTATTGATGAGTAATTTAATGGCTTTGTTATTACAAAGTTTGAGCGCACGATTGGGAATCGTTACCCAGCGTGATTTGGCGCAAGCTTCGAGAGAAACCTACTCTCCGTTTGTAAATTACATCTTATACTTTTTAGCCGAAATTGCTATTGCCGCTTGTGATTTAGCTGAGGTTTTAGGTATGGCAATTGGGATCAATTTATTATTTGGAATTCCTTTAATTCAAGGGGTTTTAATTACTGTTTTAGATACTTTTTTATTACTATTTCTAATTAATAAAGGCATTCGAAAAATGGAAGCTTTTGTGATTGTTTTAGTAGTAATAATTGGAATTTCCTTTTTAATAGAGATGTTTTTAGCACAACCTGAAGTAGGTAAGGTTATTTATGGATTAATTCCTTCGATGCCCAATTCAGCAGCTTTGTATATTGCCATTGGTATAATAGGCGCCACCGTGATGCCACACAATTTATATTTGCATTCTTCTTTGGTACAAACTCGAAAATTCGAAAGAACCAACAAAGGAATTAGGCAAGCTTTGAAATACAATTTAATAGATTCTACTATCGCGCTCAATTTAGCTTTTTTCGTGAATGCTGCTATTTTAATATTGGCTGCAGCCACATTTTACAAAAATGGAATGTTTGAAGTGGCTGAAATTCAAGACGCCTATCGATTTTTAGAACCACTTTTAGGAAGTAAATTTGCTCCCATTTTATTTGCAGTTGCATTAATTGCGGCGGGTCAAAGTTCAACAATTACAGGTACTTTAGCAGGTCAAATAGTGATGGAAGGCTATTTGAATTTAAGAATTCAACCTTGGGTCCGTAGAATAATAACCCGATTAATTGCAATTGTCCCAGCTGTAATTATAATCACCATTTTTGGAGAAGCGGTTACTGGAAAACTATTGATTTTCAGTCAGGTAATTTTAAGCTTACAACTCGGATTTGCAATTATCCCTTTGATCCATTTTGTGAGTGATAAAAGTAAAATGAAAGGATTTCACATCAGTCGAACTACAGAAATAGCATCTTGGTTGGTGGCAATTATAATCGTTTCGTTGAATATAAAATTGGTATTTGATGAAATTAATGGTTGGTTAATCAATTCGGAGAACCCTACTTTATTATGGTTTACGGTAGTTCCAATCGCTTTTGGATTCTTACTATTGTTACTTTACATAGTATTTAAACCGTTTATTTCTAAAACAAAACTCGCGATTTTAAATCATTCGCCACACAATTTAAAGTTACAATTTTCTAAAAACGAAAACTACACTCGAAAAAATATTGCTGTTGCAGTTGATTTCTCTAGTGCCGATGAATCAGCATTAAATAATGCTTTTCAGTTGGGTGGTGCTGAAGCAAAATATACTTTGATTCACGTGGTAGAAACGGTAGGAGCAATGGTTTATGGCGATAATATTGACGACCATGAAACCTTAATTGACGAAAAATTATTGGAAGAGTACAAAGAAATATTATCTAAAAAAGGAATTAATGTTGCTATAAAATTAGGCTTTGGAAAACCAAATTCTGTGATTCCAGCAATTATTAACGAAGGCGATTTTGACGTTTTAGTAATGGGGACTCACGGGCATACAGGATTTAAAGACTTACTTTTCGGAACTACCGTAGATAAATTACGCCATAAAATAGGCATTCCATTATTGATTGTAAAAAACTAAATTGGAAATAAAATCCTTTCAATTACCCAATACAAAGCGATGCAGGCAATTATTGTAGAAATAGGATAAACGATCCTTTCTTTATACCAAATCTTTTTACTAAACCATTTGCTAATTAAAAAATAGGCGGCTCCAATGACCGTAATTTGACCCACTTCAACCCCAATATTGAAAGACAAAAGTGAAGTGAAAAATTGACCTTTTGGCATTCCGATTTCATTTAGTGCTTTCGCAAATCCTAATCCGTGGATTAATCCAAAACCAAATATTAAAACTAATCTCCATGGGTTTATTTTGTCGTGAACGATGTTTTCAATTGCAGTGAATAAAATAGAAAGTGCAATTAAAGGTTCCACAATATTTGCATTTGGAATGATCAATCCCGATGCGGCTAAAGCCAATGAAAAACTATGCGCAAGAGTAAAAATGGAGCATTGAATCAACATCGTTTTTAGATTGGAACTCAAAAAAAACAATGTCAATATAAATAGAATATGATCAAAACCTAACGGAATAACATGTGAGAAACCTAGTTGAAAATAGGTAATAATCGATTCAAACCAGGTCATTTATTCTTTTATTAGTTTAATTGTTGAAGTGGATTTATCAATTATTTTCAAGAAATAAATTCCATTTGCTAAAGAAGAAAAATCTTGAGTTTCAATAGCATTCCCTTCGTAAATAAGTTGACCTAAATTAGAATACAGTTTATAATTCTCATTTCCTGAAGTTGACTTTATAGTGATAAAATTATGAAATGGGTTTGGGCTTACATTAATTTGTGATTCAGCGTTATTTACCCCTAAAGTGTTACAAAACGAAGTTCCTCCAACTAAATTTGTCATTTCACTACACAAATAATTGTAATTGGTAATTTGCGTTGTTGTTAAAGTTCCGGTTAATAAATCGCGAGCGGCAGTTTCAAGAGGGCTATTTGTTAAATTGAAAAATTTCTCTGTTCCGTTATCAAATTTCATTAATTTATAATCTGCATTTCGGATCGCTTTTCCATCACCAGATGTTGGTGCTAGTTTGAAAATCTCTGTAAATTCCCAAGGTCTTACAGTTGTAGCTTGGTTTAATAATATAGGCATCAAACTTTTGCTATCTACTGTTGTTGTTGGAATTCTGGTTCTCCAGTTGGTGTCACCAAAAAGTTCTAAAATCGTCGCAAAAATATCTACAGTATTCACAAATGCATTGCTAGTTCTATTTGGGTTTACCACATCGGGACCTGAAATTATAAACGGAACAGTAACCCCAGCTTGATATATACTCCCTTTTGAAGGACTTGATTGCGCCACCAATGGATCATCGCCGTTGTCGCCGATAAAAATAATATCGGTAGTATTCCATTTTCCAGAGCTTATTAAATAGTCAAAAAAGCGACCAATTTCTTTATCCATCGCTTCGACCATCGCTTGAAAATAGGGAACAGGATTTGCGGTAATATCTGCTTGTAAACCAGAAAGAGAGGTATTGGTAATCAAATTTGCTGGGGGTAAATGATACGGAGTGTGAGGCGCATTAAATGCTAAATGCAAATAAAACGGCTTGGTTGCCGGCTGACTATTGATGTATGAAATTGCGTTATTTACATTTTCTGTTGTGGCATAATTCGTACAATTGGAGCTCACCCCATTGGTAATTTTTGTCCAATTATTATAACCAATAGCTAGTTGACCAGGCTGCCCTAAAGCACCAGCAAGATCTCCTTCGAAATAGTCAAAACCCATTGTATTTGGATAATTATATCCTGCTGGAGCAGAAGTAGTCACGTGCCATTTTCCGATGCAAGCCTTTGAAATTCCGTTTGGAGAATATAAATTCAGCATTTTAGGAATAATAGTTTCATTCAGACTCAGTTTTGTATTTGAGCCATCGACTACATCACCAACACCCGTTCTAAAACTATATCTTCCAGTTAAAATACCTGCTCTTGTAGGGGAACATAACGGATTTGACCAAGCGTTATTAAACACAACGCCGCGTGTTAAAAGTCTTCTTACGTTGGTTAAATTAACAACACTAGGACCATGATCGGAATAAATATCACAATAATCTTTACCTAAGTCATCCGCAATAATCAACACTACATTGCGTTGAGAATAGCCTGAAATTACTAATGAAAACAATAATAGTAGTGTTATTTTTTTTGGCATGGATTACTTTTTTACAATTATTTTAAATGACTTTTTTATTTTTTCATTTGTAACTTTTACAAAATAAATTCCGTCTTTGTATCCTTCAAGATCAATTTTATATTCGGTTACTTTTGCTTTAACTTCCTCTGAATAGATTATTTTTCCTAATAAATCAGTGATTTCTATTTTATATGATTCAATGTTTTTCGGCAAACTAATCATTGCAAAATTAGTCGCAGGATTTGGATAAACTACAATACTATTTTCATCAGAAAAAGTTGAAGACGATAAAGTAGGATTCCCTCTTACACAAAGAACATAATTAGTATTTGTTTTTAAGTCATAGGTTGTAATGCCTAACTGAGTGCTCCAATACCAGGCGCTACTTGGGTTTGCAGTATTCGGTTTCAATGTGGTAGAAGACCAATAATTATGAACTCCTAAATTTGAAAAATAGGGAGTAAAAACAGATGGATTTGTAGCTAATTCATTATTTAAAGACTGCAATTCTTTAATATTTGGTAGCCTCCAATCTGAATTTGTACCAATAGTTAAACCTTCAGCATAGATAATAGCTTGTTCCCAATTTAATACGTTGGCATTCGGAATTTTTTGCCAAACCAACTGAGTTAAATTATCGGTAATCGTGCCGTCACCATTATCTGTAAAGTGATTGGCAATGGTTGTTGGAGTAGTAATTGTTCTTACTGCTCTTGCATGGTATTTAAAAGTTCCACCTGCGCTTAAAGTTTCTGCTTTTGGTTTATTTCCAATTCCACCACCAGCATTGGTACACCAAACCTTCGTTGCATCACCAAATTGTGTTGTACTAGTCCACCAATAATCGGCGCCGGGAGTTGCAGGAGAACTGAAATAGGTAGTATTTAAAGCTGGATTTGAATTTTGAAGATTCATTATACTAAATGCTTCAATTGGTGTTGGTAAGCGCCAACCTGACAAACCTCCTAATGTCAGATTATTACAATAAGTGATAGCATTTTCAAAAGTCATTTCACCACCATCCACTTGCTGCCACATTAATCCGGTAACATTATCGGTAATAGTTCCATTTCCATTATTGGTATAAGAAGGAGTATTTATTGAATAGTCATGGTCTTCGCCAAATAGGGTTGTGTAACTTGTTGTTTGACCCGTATCAGGTAACAACTGAATTGTTTTAGAAACACTTTGACCAAAAAACAAAGTTGAATTTAGAAGGAGGAACCCAAAAAGTAATTTTTTTATCATTTCAAATAGCTATTTATTCAACGATTAATTTTTTTGTTATCTCAAATTTTTCTGAAATTATTTTCACAAAATACATTCCGGGATGAATTTCACCAAATGAAATGTTATTTGAAATGGTATTTGTTTCAAATATTAATTCACCTAATGTATTAATTATTTGGATTTTATTTATTGGAAAAACAGTAGCATCATAATCTAAATTGAATTGATTTTTTGCTGGATTCGGATAAATTTTAATTTTTGAATTTACGTTTTCAAAATCATAAATCGATAAAGTAGAAACTGTTTTTCTTACAATAACTTCATTGTCTAAAACTACATTTTTACTCCAAATAAACTGTGCATCATTAGTAGGATCGTCAAAAATATTTGTAAAATTAGTGTAAGCAGGTTTGTTATCTACACCAATTGTAGCATTTGCATAAAGTGAAGCTGCAGGCCAAGAACTGTCATCAAAAGACGCTTGAGTCCAATTTGTTGGTCGAGCCCAATGCAATCCATAATAGGAAGTCCCAGCATTTGAATCGGCAGAGCTACAATTTGAAGATAATCGTGAAGTACCCACTTCTGATGGGCAAGTTAAGTTCATTATTGGAGCAGTATAAAAAGTTTGTGCTTTCCAATCGCTTCCTGTTTTTGCTATAATATTATTACTGGCATCCTTAAAAACGGCTACCATTCCACCATCGCCACAATGATAAGTAAAACCTCCATTGGTTTCGCAACCTACACCTAATCGTTCTTCCCAATCTACTAAAAGCATTGCGATGGTAAAAGGACGGTTTACTTTAAATCGGACAATATTAGAATTAAATTGGGTAAATGGCACGTTATCTTTTCCAACCGGAACGCCATTAATATACATTTCAAAATAATTATCAGCAAAAATATAGGCAGTTATAACTTCCCCATTTTGATCAATTGTTACAATATCTGAACCATTTAAAGCGGCTAATGCTGTAGTTGAATTCGCATATAAATTTCCCGTACATTCATTGTATAAATTAGAAGCAAATGGGAATGAATTATTTGTAAAATTGGTTACTGCAGGAACAGTCCAAACGGTATTATCCGTTGCAGTAATGGTTCCTAAAGCAGCAATTCTACCATTTGCACAAGTATAAAGATTGCCTGAAGTTGCCGTTGCCAAACCTTGTGTAACAGATCCTGTTCCAAGGTATTGAGCACTTGAAAAAAATGGAAATAATAAAAATATACTTAAATATTTCATCATAAAAATGACAACATTATTTTACAATTATTTTTTTAGAAATCAGGTAATTCAAAAATTCAATTTTAACAACATAAGAACCTTTAGATAGATTTTTTATGTCAATATTTGATTTAAAATCGGAAGTTTTTGAGACCAAACTTCCTTTTAAATCATATATAGAAACTCCTAGAATGTCTTTTTCATTGATGTCTTTTCTTAATTTAATGTTTAATACATCGCTTGTTGGATTTGGATAAATTGTAAAGGCATTATCTAAAAAGGCAACTTCGTCAAAACCTAAATTTGGCACAGTACATTGCGCTGGACCATTATAATTTGTTGAAGTAGTTCCCGTTGGAGTAACATATTGAAAAGTGTATAATCCAGCTGCAGTTGCAGTATAATTAGTTGCATAACCTGAAACGCCATTTAAAGTATAGGCGGTATTATAACCATTATTTGCATTGGCAACACAAGAGGTAATTAAGGCTCCAGCCAATGGGGTCCAATTTTCAGTTCTAATTGCCGTTCCTTGTGGTTGAGGAATAATTTGCAAATTGGCATCTTCTGTTACCACACCAACCATATTTCCAATCATATAGGGAGCTGAAGCAGTACCGTGATAGTGATAAACACCGTTGGTTCCATAATGACCATGATTGGCATCAAGGGTTGTCATTGCTGTTCCATTAGGTTCTAAATTTCCATAAACAGCATATCCGTCAAGACCAAAAGCAATAGGTAAAGTAGCAGATGCTTGTCCTAAAGTTATTAAATGCAATGGTGCGATATGATAGTGATAATCGTCACCTCTACCGCAATGCCCGCCATAATTATCTAATTGCCCGTCAGTGAAACTATCCACTCCAGTATTAGTATGATAATTAAAAATGGGAACTCCATTAACTGCCATCGCAATGGCGCCTTTCAAGAAATGTGTAGAAGAAACAGGCACTGGTGTTGTTGCAATTACTGGATTTAATGGAATTGTCCAATGACTTGCATTGATATAACATTTAGATGTTGGAACTTGCTGTTGCCATCCATGATTTGAAATACCAACCATCATGGTGTGGTTTGGAATTCCAGTTGAATTCACGTAGAAAAAATTAGCATCATAAGTAGTGCTAACCGTTGAAGCAAATTGTACAAATGCCGAGGTTAAAAAGGCAGGATCAGTTGTGGACATAGCCTTTTTTGTGAAACTATATAAAGACGTAAGTATTCCTAGAAACAAAACAGGATATAGAAATTTTAGTTTTTTTCTATCAGAAATAGTAAAAATATTATAGCCAAAAGCAATTAATGACAATAGAATTAACCAAAATTTATAATCTAAAATACTTTGAGTACTTTCCTTTTTTTCAGGGGCAATAGTATTCAAATTTTTCACCCAACTGTTTTTAGAAGTTACAAACTTTTGATCTTCATTTGATAAATCTGAAAAAGCTACTTTTGAAATGGCATTATTAGCGTCTTCAATAAATACGACCCCATTTTTATACATCATAAAAGAGCCATCAATAAATTTGTGTTCTTTTTCGATAGACCAATGTCTCAATACAACATTTTCATAATTGATGGTATGTGAAAAAACGAAATTGCCAATTAAGCAAATTAAGAGAAGGATTATTTTTTTCATAAATATTGCATTTTATTATTTGACGAAATATATTGATTTTTCTTGTATTATAATCTAAAAATTAGCTTAACGTTTTAATAAAATTTTCCCTGATTTAATTACTTTTTTAGAAGTTGAAATAGAGTAAAAATAATTTCCGTTAGCAGCGTCACTTCCAGAATTATCAGTTCCATCCCAAATTACTTGAAATTTTCCAGGATTAATGGAATTACTCATTAATAGATTTTTTACTAATTGCCCCAACTCATTATAAATAGAAACCGATACTTTTTCCATTTCATTTAATGAAAATTCGATTGTTGTTTCTCTAGAAAATGGATTTGGATATACAATTTCATCATTGTAATTTGCATTCCAAATCATAGGTGGATTGGTACTTAAATTATAGCAATTTGATGCTCCAATAAAATAACTTGCTGAAATATCTTTGTTATGTCTTGTCGCATTTTCTTGTGATGCTAAATAAGTTCGTACATAATCTACTTGAACTCCCGCCGGGCTCACATTGACACGAATATGGCCGGTATTTGGCAGAATTTGCCCTTGTGTATAACCATAATCAGGAGTTGAAGCATAGGTAGGAGAACTTGTTGTATTGTTCATATGACTTGGCTGAGGAGTTTCCTGGTAAATTAAACAATCTTTCTCTTGTTTTCCAAAAAAGTGATCGTGCCCGTGAAAAAAGATATTCACTCGATATTGAGTTAATAAATCTTTAATTGGCATATCCCAACCCGGACGATTTGTAGCAAATCCAGGAGTTCCATCTTGATTTTTTCCTCCCCACTCGTATAAATCTGCAAATTCAACACCTCCACGACCGTCAACATTTCCACCCACAATTTGATGTGCAAAAATAAATTTATAGTTAGCGGTACTTGTAGCCAATGTGTTTTTTAACCAGTTGTATTGCTGTTGCCCTAATGTCCATCGCCATCCAGTTGTGGCTGTTGGTTTTGGATTGGTAAACCAATAAGGATCAATTACAATAAACAATGCATCTCCCCATTGCCAAGAATAGTAACTTTCACGTTGTCCAACAAAATTATAATTTGTAGGATCACCCGTGTAAAATGAATTATCTGGAGCAGGATTTAAAAAATATTTTTTTCTGTCGTTGGTGCCCCAAACTGCAATATTATCAGCGGTTCCGTTTAAATTCCATCCCGCTTCTCCTTCATGATTTCCTAACGAAATAAATAAAGGAACCGAGTGGCAAATAGCTTCGTATTTGTTTCTAAGTAATCTACAACGATACGGAATTGTGTCTCTTGGTATTTGATTTGTAGTAAGATTTTTCAATTTATCAGTCATTAAAAAATCACCTAAATCAATCATAAAATCAGGATTGTCTTCCAATTGGTTTTGCAAACAACGATCGTATATTGGTAACGAACTTTGCTCATCCATGTGAGGATCGGCTTGAACTACAAACGAAAACGAACTCCCTGGAGGTCTTTGTGTTTGAAAAAAATGCTCCGGTCTCGATGTAAATGTAGTTGCATTTGGAGCCCTATAATTTAATTTATAATAGTATTTTGTATTTGGAGCCAATCCAGAAATGACTACTTCTGCAGGATCATTTACAACGAAACTTTGCCACGGCGTTTGATTTGGATAAGTCCCAGAAACTGTTCCATATTGAATTGAAACTTGAACAGCAGCATCAAAAAAAGCTTGAATCGTGATGCTATTGTTTGTTGGTCGCCCTACAATTTCTGTTTGAGTTATATTTTGTGCATTTACAATGCAAATACTCATTAAAGCAATTAAAAATAAATACTTTTTCATAGAATGATAATTAATGTTTTACAATGATTTTCTTAGAATAATTTGGCAAGGCATCCATTTTTAAAATATAAATACCATTTGGAATTGCTGAGGTATTTATTTCATTTGAATCAGATTCAAAGATAGTTTGCCCCATCATATTTAATATTTTCGAATGATGATTATCAGAATTAGTGTTGAATTCGATATTTAATTTTGCATTAGTAGGATTTGGATAAACTTTAATCTGATTTTCAGGTGCAATTTCATTGTTTCCAAGCGCACAACTTCCAATAGAATAAGAAAAGGCAACTTCACGATTGTTGTGTCCTGCAGATCCCGTAGTTCCTGGAATAAAAGCCTTTACATAATCTACAGTTACACAAGAAGGAGTAACACTCACCCGAATATGGCCTGTTCCGTCCATCGCATTTCCATTTGGATAGGCACTTGCATTTGCAGTATATCCAATGGTGTAGGTAATATCACTAGGCATCGGAACCTCCTGATATACGACGCCATCAAGTTGCTCTTTTGCAAATAAATGGTCATGACCTTGAAAGAAAACATCAACTCCTGTATCTACAAAAACTTGGTGAATTGGTTTTCCCCAACCCGGGCGATATTGATTGAATTTATTTTGATTGCCATCAATTCCTCCCCATTCAAATTGCGTTGCTGTTCCAATTCCTCCGCGACCTTGTCCTCGAGTATGATGAGCAAAAACAAACTTATGAGTTGCCGTACTATTTTCCAAAACACTTCTCATCCAATCGTATTGTGCTCTTCCTAAAGTCCAATCCCAATTGGTTGGTTTAGCAGGATCGGCAGGGGTTGTACCTGGAGCGATTTCAGTTCTGTAAACATCTAAAACTACAAATAATGCGTCTCCCCAAGTCCACGAATAATAATTTTCGGGAGTGTTAATTCCATAACTTTCTGATAATGTATTTCCAGTATAAAAGCTATTTGGATAAGGATTTGGATAATAAAATTTTCTCCATAAAGTTCCCCAAACACCAATTCCATTTGGCGCAGCCGGCAAAGGATTTGTTGCTGTTGTATAAATGCCATTTGGGTTTAAATAATAATCGTTTTCACCTTCGTGATTTCCTAGGCAAACATAAAATGGAATTGAATGACAAATCTGACCTAAGTACTGTCGGTAATCTTTGTGTAAAGCATCCATATCAGCGCTTGTAGTGGTTAATGGCGTATGATCGTCACCAAAAATATCACCTAATGAAAGCATAAAATCCGGATTGTCTAAAGCTTGATTTGCCAAACAAACTTGATACATGCTACGATTTCCTTTTATGTCATACAAATGTTCATCTGATTCTACGGTAAAAGTGAAAGAACTTCCAGGCGCACGTTGGGTTGTAAAACTATATTCGGGAGAACTAGTAAAAGCGGTTGCTCCAACTAATTTATATTGTAATTTATAATAGTATTTGGTATTTGCTGACAAGCCAGTTAAATCCACTTCATCGGGAACATTCAAAACGTTGGATAAAGTAGCAGTTGACTGAGGATAATTTCCAGAAGTAGTGCCATATTGTAAATAATATTGCACGTTTTGGTCAAATAAAATACTTGCAGTTACCGAAGTATTCGTAGGACGACCTAAAATTATCGATTTTACTTGGGAATAAGCGGAATTCAAAACTCCTATTCCAAATAATAAAATTAAAATGGGTGTACCAATAGAAATTGGAAAACGCTTAAATTGTAATCTCATCATACACAATTAAATTAATGTTTGATTTAAGACTAATTTAAGATAAAAAGGTTTAATTAAATTTTAGAGATTCTTTGAATCTAATTTAAAATGCTAAAAGTAATAGTTTTAGAAGCAGCACCTATTTGGAATTTACCAAAATAAAGACCTGAATTAAGTTCTTGACAGTCAATTGATTGAAATTTATTTTGCCAATTTGAATCAGAGAAATGCAATTGTTTCACGAGTCTTCCTGTGGTATCATAAATTGTAAATTCAGAATCTAAATTGGTAGCATTATTGAAATACAATTTTAATTCTTTGTTAGCAATCGGATTTGGAGCAATTCTTAAAGAGGATAAAGAAGTTTCAAAATCATCGTTCTTCATTGTTGAATTGGTAGCCAGCCAGATTGTCGCATTCATTAAAAATTTTTGATGATTTCCAGCGGCATCGGTAATATAACCATCATAAAGAGTATCATTTGGATCTCCAGTTCCATCGTCTGGGATAGAACTATCGCCAACAGCAACCACTTTACCAGCTTGATAAATTGCCGAAGCGCACATTACATTTGTAGTACCCGCGGTACTTGAACCTGATTTATAAATTAAACCCGTTGCAGATGAATTGGCGGTTGTATTTAAAGTCATTGTAGTTCCATTTGACCATTTTGCTTGGGTAACATTCCCGCAAACGGCACATGTTGTAGGTGCTGGCGGTCCATGTAAAATGGGGTTTGTTGGTAAATTAGCTACTGATGTTGTAGTTTGACTAATATCAACCGCATCAAAAGAAATTCCGAATGGGTTATTTTGAACTGTGTTGGACGTCATCAAATCGTTCCATATCATTAAGGAATCAGAGCCATCATTATTACGATCAGAAATAGTATGATCAGCAATCATCATTAATCCACCACCAAATTTCACAAAATTCACAATTGCGTTTTTTTCAGTTGCTGTGAATAATATATTTGGTTCGTCAACAATAAAAACTTTGTAATTACTAAGGTCTTGGGTGTTTGTAGCGTCACCATAAGTTATTCGGCCATTCCAAGGTAGAGTTTCAACGGTATAACCTTGTCTAGCGCAATCAATAGCCCAATGAGACAAAGCCCCATCCCAGTAAGTTTCTGGAGTAGAAGCCGTTATTGTGGATTGAGCAGGAGTAGGAATTCGTTGAGGATTTGACTCAGTTCCAGTTGTGGTCAAGGTATTATTGGTATATAAATTATGAACATCGGCATCAATAACCCAATCTGCACTTCCAGCCATTTGAACTTTGGTCGCATCAAATAAAATTTTAACCTGAGCGTTAGCAAATGAGCCGATAATTAATAAAAAGTAGAAGTATTTTTTTAGCATTTTGATTATTTAAGGGAAACAAATTTAAGAATTAAGAATGCTAATAAAAAATAATCAGAAAATAATAAGTGAATATTAAGCTATTGCAATTATATTTGAATCAAATTAAATTATAAAAACATGAAAAAATCGATAGTTCTATTTTGTATCTTGCTGTTAGGATCAAAATCATTTTCACAAAACACAGATAGTGATAGAAAAAAGATCAATTCTACACTTGATTCTTGGCATAAAGCTGCTGCAAATGCGGAGTTTGACAACTATTTTTCCTTCATGACCTCGAACGGAATTTTTATTGGAACTGACGCAACAGAAAATTGGCAAATAGATGCGTTTAAAGCTTTTGCAAAACCCTATTTTGATAAAGGAAAAGCTTGGAATTTTACTTCTTTGCAGAGAAATATTTATTTTGATAAAACACAAAATACGGCTTGGTTCGACGAATTATTAGACACCCACATGAAAATATGTAGAGGTTCAGGAGTATTAATCAAAGAAGGAAATAATTGGAAGATTGCCCATTACGTTTTGTCAATGACAGTGCCAAACGACAATTCAGATGAGGTTGTAAAAGTCAAAGAAAAAATTGAAAATGACGTTTTAGAAAAACTAAAAGCGAAATAAATTATTTTTTCAAGGGTTCCGATTTCATATTTGAAACCACATAAGTTTTACCGTCTCCAGTTTCTTGAACTGCTTTTAATAAAAGTTCCGGTGTTTGTTTTGATGCGTCAAATTCTACTGTTGCAAATTTCTTATCAAAATCCACCGTTGCATTTTGAACGCCATCCATTGATGCTAATTTTTCTTGAATAGTTTTTGCACATCCAATAGCACAAGTCATCCCTTCAATATTAAAAGTTGCTACTTCTGGTTTTGCAGCAGCAACAATTGTATTTTTTTTCGTGGTTATTTCTGTAACTATTTTTGTTGGTGGTGTAGCTGTTTTATTACAACTAGTAAACAATAAACCTGATAAAGAAATTACTATTAATGAGGGAGTAAAACGCATAATTTTAATTTTATTAGGGTTATATCCAAAAACTGAGTTGGATTTATATTACAAAAATAACTAAAAAATAAAGGTGATATTCATAAAATTATTACAAATTTGCACAATAAATCACCACTATGAATTCGAAACAAACCAAATGGTTTTTTTTGCTTGTTTTAGCCCTAATTTGGGGAAGTTCATTTATACTTATAAAACGAGGATTAGTTGGATTGAATCCCTATCAATTAGGGGCTTTTAGAATAATTTTCGCTGGATTATTTTTGCTTTCAATAGGGTTTAATTCATTAAAAAGCATTCCTAAACAAAAATGGAAATACATCGCTTTAACTGCAATATTTGGTACTTTTATCCCCGCTTTTTTATTTTCAATTGCTGAAACCAGAATAGACAGTTCTATTAGTGCAATTTTAAATTCTTTAACCCCATTGGATACTCTAATTTTAGGAGCTTTGTCATTTGGATTGACATTTAAACGAACACAAATTTATGGTGTAATTATTGGTTTTATAGGAAGTATATTATTGGTTTTTAATGGTGCGATTCATCACCCAGATCAAAATTATTATTTTTCAATTTTTGTAATAATAGCTTCCATTTGTTATGCCCTTAATGTTAATTTGATTAAAAAATATTTGTCCGATTTAAGTCCGCTTTCCATTACAACGGGGAATTTTGCAGTCATGATTTTACCAGCATTTTTAATTTTGACTTTTTCAGGAATTGGTGATACTATTGCTATTGAGAAAACACAACATTCTATCTTTTTTATTTTATTGTTAGGGGTTATTGGAACAGGAATTGCAAATATTATTTTCTTTAAACTAATTCAAATCTCCTCTCCCGTTTTCGCAACTTCTGTTACTTATTTAATTCCAATTGTTGCTTTCTTCTGGGGATTATTAGATAATGAAATGCTTACTCCAATTCAGTTTTTAGGGGCTTTTATAATATTAATCGGAGTTTATTTATCTTCAAAAAAATAAAAAAGGCTACCTTTTCAGATAGCCTTTTCAAGTAATTACTTTAATTTATTATTGGAAATCCGCATCAGAAACACCTTCATTGATTTTAACATCAGATGTTTTGAATTCAATTTCTTGTGGACCAAATGCCATTGAAATTTTATATGGAACTTTAATTCCTTTCACTTCTTTATAGTCACCGTAGTTTGTTATTTGAGTCATTTTTTGACCATTAGCTTCTTGAACAACCGCTTTACCCAATTTTAAACCTGTGGCTACATCAAAATAAAGTGTAGTTTTCCCGTTTTTAACAACATAAGCATCAACTCCATTAAATGATTCAATTCCGTCTAATGCAACTGTAGCTTTTTCAGCCATTGTTAATTCAGGAAATGGCATTGCACTTTCTTTTGTGTCAGCAAGTTTTTCACCGTCAAGGTCTTTTCTTTGACCTTGTTGCATAACGTAAGCGCCTTTATCATTAACTACTTGTTTCATAATACTCATTCCCATTGCTTTCATTTCTAGGGCAAGTTTATTAGAAGATGTAACTTTTGAAGTCATTTCTAAAGCAGTTCCTTGAATTTCTCCGCCAGAAACAGTACTTATAGATTTAACACCTTTTACTGCTTTTTCACCACCAACGGCTTTAATATAATTGTCTAAAACTGTTTTTACCGTAACTCCAGCAGCAACTGCTTTTTTCATTACTGGTTTTTTTGTTGGAGCGCCAAATTTGTCAAAATAGAACATTGGGATCTTCAACTTCTCTAAACCAGGAATTACATCGCTTCCTTTACCAACAATTATTACTCTAATTTTATCATCTAAGAAATATTTATTGGCAGCAGCCATAACATCTTCTGCAGTAACTGCATTTATGTTTTTGATGTAATTTTCATAGAAATCTTCAGGAAGACCTTGGGTTTTTATACGTAAAGCATATCCAGCAACGGTTTGTGGTTTCTCAATTTGCATTACAAATTTACCCACGTAACCTGCTTTCACGTTCGCCAACATTTCATCAGTAACTTTTTCAGTTCTAATTTTCTTAAGTTCTTTGAAAAATTCTACAACTGCACTATCAGTAACAGCATTTCTTACTTGTGTTGAAGCTTTGAAAGTAGAAACATATTTGCTTCCGCCAATACCTGAACGAGCACCATAGGTCCATCCGTGAGCTTCACGAAGATTCATATTTAGGTAGCTGTTAAAATCACCTCCAAGAATTTGATTTGCAACAATTGCTGCGAAATAATCTTTATCAGTCATTTTTAGATTTACCGTGTTTTGCAAAGCAATTTCCGATTGAACTGCATTTGGCATATCCACAAAATTGATCTGAGAATATTGAACATTTATAGGATCAGTATATTTAACAGAAGGAGCGCTTGCTTTAACCCAAGATCCAAATAATTTTTCAACTGCTTTTTTAGTTTCTTTGAATTTTACATCACCAATAATAACTAGGTAAGCATTTTCTGGAACAAAATAAGTGTTGTAGTTATTTTCAACATCTGCTAGAGTTACATTTTTAATTGTTTCTTCGCTCAAAAATTCTCCTGAAGGATGGTCTTTTCCAAAAGCCAATACATTTTGAACTCTTCCTGCTACAGCAGCTACACTTTTCTCCTGTGTTTTTAAATTCTCTAATAATTTGTCTTTTTCTTTATCAAATTCTTCTTGAGTAAAATTTGGATTTAAAGCGCCTTCTGCCATTAATTCCAATATTCTTCCTGAATATTTAGACAAACTACTCCCTGAAGCTCCAGAAGCGTAGAAACTTAAATCGGCTCCAAGAAAATCAATTTCTTCGTTGAAAGCATCTTTAGAAATTTTCTTACTTCCATTTCCAATTAGGCTACTTGTTAAACTTGAAACTCCTTTTTTTGCACCTTCGGCATACGGAGTATTGTCAATATTTAAACTGAAAGAAACTTTTGGAAGTTTGTGGTTTTCAACAATCAATACTTGCAATCCATTTGGAAGTGTAAATGACTGAGGTTTCTTTATATTTATTACTGGAGATGGTCCAGGTTTTGGCTGAGTTCGATCTTGTGCTTGCATAGTTAAAGTTAAAAACAAGCCTGATAATACTATAATTATTTTTTTCATGATATAATTTCTTAGTTTTGAGCTTTGTCTTTTGATGGAACATAATCCAATAACAATCTCTGATTTGGATTTAAATATTTTTTGGCAACATCTCTAATTTCTTGAGCTGTTATAGAGCGATACATTTCGATTTCTGTATTTATCAAATTAATATCACCGTGTAAAAGATAATAAGATGCTAAGTTTTCAGCGATACCTTCTACATTTGAATTACCATTTACATAATTATTTTCATAGATATTTTTAAGCTTTTGCATTTCTTTATCAGACAATAATTCGGTTTGAAGTTTTACTACTTCTTCATCGATTTCTTTTACGATATCTTCAGAAGTATAAGTTCCTTGTGGCATTCCATATAATATGTACAAACCGTAATCTTCTTGACTGTAATTGAAAGCTCCAATTTGAAGCGCCATTTTTTTGTCGTCAACGATTTTCTTGTACAATCTTGAGCTTTTTCCTTCGCTTAATACAGTAGAAATCATATCCAAAACTCTTGCATCACGAGTTTTCATTGATGGAGTTCTGTATGATGCAACAATCATTGGTTTTTGAATGTTTGGATCTTGATAGCTTGCTTTTAATGCAGTTGTAATTGGTTCTTCAACAAATTTTTCTACTACAACCTCTTTACCTTTTGGGATGGCACCAAAATATTTATTAACCCATTCTTTTGTTTTTGGGATATCATTTAAATCTCCAGCAACAACTAAAACGGCATTATTTGGAACATAGAATTTTTTATTAAAAGCTTGAAATTCTTCTAATTTTGCTGCATCTAAATGATCCATAGAACCAATTGTAGCCCAACGGTAAGGATGTTTTACATACATGTTTTTCTTTACTTCAGCAATCAAACTTCCGTAAGGTTGGTTGTCAACTCGAAGACGTTTTTCTTCCTTTACAACTTCATTTTGAGTATCTACACCAATTTGATTGATAATAGGATGCATCATTCTTTCTGATTCCATCCAAAGTCCTAATTCTAAACTATTTGATGGGAATACTTCGTAATAGTAAGTTCTATCTTCAGAAGTGTTGGCATTATTGGTTCCACCATTGGCAGTAACAATTTTAAACCATTCTCCACGTTTAATATTTTCTGTTCCTTCAAATAAAAGGTGTTCGAAAAAGTGAGCAAATCCAGTTCTTTCTGGGTTTTCGTTTTTAGAACCTACATGATACATTACCGAAGTAATGATTACCGGTGCCGAAGCATCATTATGAAGAATAACATGAAGACCATTGTCTAATGTATATTCCTCAAATGCAACTTTTTGCGCTGAAGCAACTCCGCCTAGCATAAGCATTGTACCTAGAGCCATTAATGATTTTTTCATAAAAGATTAATAAATTGGTTTGAAATTTTTCTATTTCTAATAAATAGTAGCTCAAAAATAACTTTTTTTCAATTACAAGTTGCTCAAAGCCCTTTTTATTTAACAGAATTTAACTTTTTAATAATCAAATAAAAGTTTTGCATTGATGAAAACCCTAATAATTATGGGTTATTTTGGTTTTTTTACTTAATGGGTTGCACATTAAATATTTATTGGTATATTTGCACTCTTAAAAATTAATTAAACAATATTGTTATGTACGCAATCGTAGAGATAGCAGGGCATCAATTTAAAGTTAGCAAAGATCTAAAGGTTTATGTTAATCGTTTAGCAAGTGAAGAAGGATCGAAAGTTACTTTCGACAAAGTTCTTTTGTTAGATGATAACGGTACAATCACTTTAGGCGCCCCAGCTATAGAAGGTGCTTCAGTAGAAGCCAAAGTGTTACAACACTTAAAAGGAGATAAAGTAATCGTTTTCAAAAAGAAAAGAAGAAAAGGTTACAAAAAAAGAAACGGACACCGTCAGTATCTTACTCAAATTGTAATAGAAGGAATTTCGACATCAGCTCCTAAAAAAGCAGCTCCTAAAAAAGCAGCAGTAGAAGTAGAAGCAACTGAAGAAGTAGCAGTACCTAAAGTAAAAAAAGCTCCAAAAGCTAAAAAAGAAGACACAAAAGAATAATAACACTATAAAACTTATACGTCATGGCTCACAAGAAAGGTGTCGGTAGTTCGAAGAATGGTAGAGAATCAGAATCAAAACGTTTAGGCGTTAAGATTTTTGGTGGACAAGCTGCTATTGCTGGTAACATCATCGTAAGACAAAGAGGTTCTAAACACAATCCAGGTGAAAATGTTTACATGGGTAAAGATCACACGCTACATGCAAAAGTGGATGGTCTTGTTAAGTTCCAGAAAAAAGGTGAAAATAAATCATACGTTTCTATTCTTCCATTCGAAGCATAATAAACTAGATTTTCCCAAAATATTAAAAACCCATTTCGAAAGAAATGGGTTTTTTTATAAAAAAATCCGCATTGAGCGGATTTAAATTTTTATTGAAATTAGACTTTCATAATTTCAGCTTCTTTTTCAGCTAAAAGTTCGTCTATTTTTTTAATGAAACTGTTCGTTAAATTTTGAACTTCGTCCTCAGCACTTTTGCAAACGTCTTCTGAAGTTCCGTCTTTTTCTAATTTTTTAATTTCATTATTCGAATCTTTACGAACATTTCGAACACCAATTTTAGCATCTTCTGCTTCCGCTTTTGCCTGCTTTGCTAATTCTCGTCTTCGTTCTTCGGTTAATGGCGGTACGCTAATGATAATTACATCCCCATTATTCATTGGATTAAATCCAATATTTGCTATCATAATTGCTTTTTCAATTGCTTGCAACATGTTTTTTTCAAAAGGTTGAAGCGTAATCGTTCTAGCATCGGGAACACTAATTTTTGAAACTTGTGAAAGTGGAGTCGCTGCTCCATAGTAATCCACAAAAACACTTCCCAACATAGCTGGAGAAGCTTTCCCAGCACGAATATTTAGAAATTCTTTTTCTAAATGCGCAATAGAACCTTGCATAGATTCTTCAGTACTTTCTAAAATAAATTCAATTTCTTCGGTCATTTTTTTCTAACTTATTATTGCCTTTCAGCAATATACTTATACGTTTACTATTGTTCCAATGTTTTTGCCTTCGCAAATTTTTAGTAAATTACCTTCCTTGTTCATATCAAAAACTACAATTGGTAATTTGTTTTCTTGACTTAATGTAAATGCCGTTGAGTCCATTACATTCAGCCCTTTTTTGATTACATCGTCAAATGAAATAGAATCAAATTTGGTTGCATTTGTATCTTTTTCAGGATCTGCAGTGTAAATTCCATCCACACGAGTTCCTTTCAAAATCACATCAGCATGAATTTCAACACCTCTCAAAACTGCTGCAGTATCGGTTGTAAAATAGGGATTTCCAGTTCCAGCTCCAAAAATTACAATTCTTCCTTTTTCAAGATGACGAACAGCTCTTCTTTTGATATAAGGTTCTGCAATTGCTTCAATTTTTAAAGCAGTTTGCAATCTGGTTAACATTCCTTTTTCTTCTAAAGCTCCTTGCAAAGCCATTCCATTTATAACAGTAGCAAGCATTCCCATGTAATCGCCTTGAACACGATCCATTCCATTACTTGCGCCAGCAACTCCTCTAAATATGTTTCCACCACCAATTACAATTGCAATTTGCACTCCTTGATCGTGAATTTTTTTGATTTCTTCGGCATATTCTGCCAATCTTGACGGATCAATTCCATATTGTCGGTCACCCATTAGCGCTTCACCGCTTAGTTTCAGAAGAATTCTTTTGTATTTCATAATTTATTGAGTTGTATGATGCAAATATAGACATATTCTTTTTTTATTAAATAGTGTTCTTCTTTTTTTTGAACTTTCTCCTTTATCAAATAGTTACATTTCAACTGAATGTGATATTTATCATAAATAAAATTCGGGTAATTCGTAATTTTGTAAAAACAATTTTATGAAAGAGATATTTAAATCTGCTTTAAACAATAGTTATTCATATCAAGATTATAGAAAAACAATTGCCGATTTACTAAAAGAAGGCATGACTTCAGGTGCTTCGCAAACGGAAGCATTGGTCAATTATAGTCGGTTAAACGAAACAAGAATGCATCGTTTAGACAAAACTATGATTGTTGATGAAGCGATAATTTCTAAATTAAAGTCAATTCAATCTCAACACATTTGGTTAGTTATTGCTGAAGGTTGGTGCGGAGATGCCGCTCAAATACTTCCAATATTCAATAAAATGAGTGAAGTTTCTGATCAAATTGATTTAAAAATTGTTTTTCGTGATGAAAATGAGTCGTTGATGAATTTATTTCTTACCAATGGGAATAAGTCGATACCAAAATTGATAATTTTAGATAAAATTTCTTTGGAAGTTATTGCAGATTGGGGACCTAGACCAAAAGGCGCAGTTGAATTAATTCAAAATTATAAAGAGAAATTTGGAGTTATTGACGATACTATAAAAGCAGAATTGCAAATGTGGTATTTACACGACAAAGGACTTTCAACACAGAAGGAAATTATCGAATTATTAAAATGTTGTTAATGCAATTCCAATACTAAAACTACCAACCGAATCTAAATTTTTAAATGGAATTCCGAAGTTTGCCAATTGAATATAAATTGATAATCCATCTTCATTTTCAACTCCAAAATTGATTTTTTTGTAATCGCCAATTAAACTTCCTCTGCCAAGTCCGATTGTTTTTCCATATCCAAATTGCATATATATTCGTGAATCCTGACTTATTTTCGGACTCAATCTAAAATTGGCAAATACTGGAACAACAACTAGTTTATTACTTCCAAGCCAATCAATTCCTGAATGAATTCCTACCGCTACCCATTTTTTTTGATGAACTCCCACGCCAAATTTAAAACTTAATCCATCAGGAAGGAACCAATAATCACTTCGATTTCCCAATGTGTCAAATTCGCCATAGGTTGAATTTATTATTAATGGAGTAGCAATTTCAGCTTGATAATATCGATTTTTAATTTCTTGTGAGTATGACGAACTTACAATTATTATGAGTAGAAGGGTAATAATTTTCTTCATAAACTAGCTTCAAATTCAATAACATCTATTGCATTTTCAATAGAATAATCACCAATTTTTGTTCTTCTTAATGCGGTTAAGTGAGCGCCTGAATTTAGTGCTTTGCCAAAATCGAATGCAAGCGAACGGATGTAGGTTCCTTTACTGCAAACTACTCTAAAATCTATTTCTGGCAATGCGATTCTTGTAATTTCAAATTCGTGAATTGTAGTTTTTCGGAATTCAATTTCAATAATTTCACCAGCTCTAGCGTGTTCATAAAGTCGAACGCCATCTTTTTTTATTGCAGAATAAATAGGCGGTTTTTGATTTATTTTCCCTAAAAATTGTTTTACAGTTTCATGAATTAATTCGTTATCAATATGAGAAATCGAAAAAGTTTCGTCAATTTCTGTTTCTAAATCGTACGATGGAGTTGTTGCACCAATGAAGAATGTTCCTGTATATTCTTTAGCTTGTCCTTGTAATTCGGAAATTTTTTTGGTGAATTTGCCTGTGCAAATAAGTAAAAGTCCCGATGCCAAAGGATCTAACGTTCCTGCGTGACCTATTTTAAATTTTTTTGGAAGACCAACTTTATTAATTAAGGCATATTTAATCTTGTTGACCGCTTGAAAGGAAGTCCAATTCAATGGCTTGTCAATTAATAAAATCTGTCCGTTTTGGTAGTCTTCGGAAGTCATTAAATAATGGTCAAGGAATGAACAAAAAAGTGTATGATCAATAAAGTTATTCCTGCAATAATTCGGTAATAACCAAAAACTTTAAAACCATTTTTGCTTATGAAACCAATAAAAGTTTTAATTGCAATTAATGCTACAATAAAAGCTACTACATTACCTATTATTAGAAAATTAATTTGATCGTGTGTCAAGACAAATCCGTCTTTATAATAGTCGTAACATTTTTTTAAAGTTGCGCCAAACATAGTTGGAACTGCTAAAAAGAAGGAGAATTCTGCTGCTGCCGAACGTGTTAATTTTTGAGACATTCCGCCAACAATGCTTGCTCCACTTCTTGAAACACCTGGAATCATTGCGATACATTGGAACAAACCAATTTTAAGTGCGGTAGGATAGGTAATTTCTGTTTCGGATGAATTTCCAAACCAATCGTCCACTTTCAAAAGTAAAATTCCACCTATTAATAGGGAAACAGCAACGGTAACGGGGTTTTCTAATAAAGCATCTATTTTTTTAGCAAAAAGTAATCCTAAAATAACAGCAGGAATAAAACCAACTACTATTTTGAAATAGAATTCAAATGTTTGAAAAAAGCGTTTGAAATACAAAACGATAACCGAAAGAATGGCTCCTAATTGAATTACGATGGTAAAAAGTTTGGTAAAATCGTCGTGTTCAATACCGAAAAAACTACTTGCAAGGATCATATGACCGGTTGAAGAAACAGGAAGAAATTCTGTTATTCCTTCAATAATTGACAATATAAATGCTTGAATTGTAGTCATCAATTATTTCTTAGGATTTTTGAAAATAGAGAAAATTGTAATTCCAAAACCGATTAAAACCACTGTTGGCGCCAAGCGAATTCTTCGGAAGCTAAATACGGCTTCATTGAAAACTTTAGGATCATCACTTCCTCCACCCGACATTAAAATGAATCCTAATGCGATTACTCCAATTCCGATTAAAAGGATTTTGTAATTTATATTTTCAAATAGAAATTCTGGTTTTTGATCGTTGTTTTTCATATGTTTTTTATTTACAATGTTGAATGGTTTTATTTCGATTAAACGAATAACCAAATCAACGAATAACCATTAATATAAGTCGTCTGTTCTTAAATTTAAAAAACGTTGAGTGGCAAAATAAGTACTAACCCAAGTGATGATTACTCCAACAGCTACAACTCCTAAAAGCACTAATGTTATAAGGAATTTTTCATCTAATATTCCCAAATTCGGATAACTAGAATCTAAATACAATAGGGTTATAATTAAAGAAACTACCGCTAATGCAGAACCAATCAACCCTAATTTTATACTTTTCCAAATGAATGGTTTTCTGATAAATGCCTTTGTAGCTCCCACCATTTGCATGGTTTTAATAATAAAACGATTCGAATGAATTGACAATCTCATCGAGCTATTTATTAATAATACGGCAACTAATGTTAGAAATCCGCTGATTATTAAAATCCACATACTCACTTTTTTAATATTGTCGTTTACTAAGTTAACTAATTGTTTGTCATAAACAATATCAGAAATCATAGGATTTTCACGAAGTTTACTTTCGATTTTCCGAATATTATTGGAATCAATATAATCGGCTTTCAAGTGAATGTCGAAGGAATTTTGTAATGGATTTGCTCCTAAAAACGTCATGAAATCTTCACCAATTATTTCGGTGTGCACTTTTGCTGCGTCTTCTTTTGATACAAAAACGCTAGATTTTACATATTTTGCCGTTTTTAATTCAGCAGCGAAATTTTTTAAAATGGTATCGTGAGCTTCCTCTTTAAAGAAAACAGTCATTGCTATTTGCTCCTTAAAATCATCTGATAATTTCTTGGAATTCAGAACAAATAACCCTAAAATACCAACTAAAAACAATACTAAAAATACACTCAGTACTACTGAAAAATAGGAAGAAATTAACCTGCGTTTTTGAAACTTATCGTACGAAGAACTCATATATCATAAAATTAAAGTGTAAAAATAACAAAGAATTTCTTTAAATAAACTTAATAACGACCAAAGTTTCAATTTTCGTACAATAAATGTAAATTTGCAATCAGATTCACATTTGCAAAAGCAAAATAGCATAAATAAAAAGAACTTAAATTTGATGAAATACAATCCGAACGAAGTAGAATCCAAGTGGCAAAAATATTGGTCTGAAAACCAAACATTTGCTGCTAAAAACATTTCTGACAAACCAAAATATTACGTTTTGGACATGTTTCCGTATCCTTCAGGCGCTGGATTGCACGTTGGACATCCATTAGGATATATCGCTTCCGATATTTATGCGCGCTTTAAACGTCACAAAGGATTCAATGTTTTGCATCCACAAGGATACGACAGCTTTGGGTTGCCAGCCGAGCAATATGCTATTCAAACTGGGCAGCATCCTGACAAAACAACGAAAGAAAACATTTCAAGATACCGAGAACAATTAGACAAAATCGGATTTTCATTTGATTGGTCAAGAGAAGTTCGAACTTCAAATGCCGATTATTACAAACATACGCAGTGGATTTTCATCCAATTATTCAATTCTTGGTACAATAATAATTCGGATAAAGCAGAAGATATTTCCACCCTAATTTCAATTTTTGAAAATGAAGGAAATGCCAATGTAAATGCAGTTTGCGATGATGAAATTCAGGAATTTACTGCTGCAGATTGGAAATCATTTTCTGATGAGCAACAACAAAAAATCCTTTTAAAATACCGATTAACGTATTTGGCAGAAACCGAAGTTAACTGGTGCCCAGGATTAGGAACCGTCTTGGCAAATGATGAAATTGTGAATGGTGTTTCTGAACGTGGTGGTTTTCCTGTTATTAGAAAAAAAATGACCCAATGGAGCATGCGAATTTCTGCTTATGCTGAACGATTGTTGCAAGGGTTGAACGATATCGATTGGAGCGAAAGCATCAAGGAAAGTCAGAGAAACTGGATTGGAAAATCGGTGGGAGCGATGGTTTCTTTTAATGTAATGCCAACAACCAACAACCAACAACCAACAACCATTTCTGTATTTACTACAAGACCCGATACCATTTTCGGAGTTACTTTTATGACCTTGGCCCCAGAGCACGAATTGGTTTCCCAAATAACAACTCCGGAGCAAAAACAGGAAGTTGAGGCCTATATTGAAAAAACTGCAAAGCGATCGGAACGCGAGAGAATGGCAGATGTGAAAACCATTTCGGGAGTTTTTACTGGTGCTTATGCCGAACATCCTTTTTCGAAAGAACCAATTCCCGTTTGGATTGGCGATTATGTTCTTGCTGGATATGGTACGGGTGCTGTAATGGCGGTTCCTTGTGGCGATGAAAGAGATTATGCTTTCGCCAATTTCTTTAAAGGTCAAAACGGAATGCCAGCAATTAAAAATATTTTTGACAATGTTGATATTTCAAAAGAAGCATACGGATCTAAAGACAATGTGGTTATTGCCAATTCAGATTTCCTAAATGGGATGAATTATAAGCAAGCTACTAAGAAAGTCATTGAAGAATTAGAAAAAATAAACCAAGGAAAAGGCAAAATCAATTACCGCTTACGTGATGCGGTTTTTTCTCGTCAGCGCTATTGGGGCGAGCCTTTCCCAGTATATTATGTAAATGGCTTGCCGCAAATGATTGACTTCAAATACTTGCCAATTGCTTTACCAGAAGTCGAAAAATATTTACCAACCGAAGATGGACAACCGCCATTAGGGAATGCTCCAGTTTGGGCTTGGGATACCATAAATAATAAAGTAGTTGACACAAAATCAATTGACAATAAAACGATTTTTCCACTTGAATTGAATACGATGCCAGGATGGGCGGGAAGTTCGTGGTATTGGATGCGCTATATGGATGCAAACAATAATGACGAATTTGCAAATAAATCGGCATTGGATTATTGGCAAAATGTAGATTTATACATTGGCGGAAGCGAACATGCAACTGGCCATTTATTGTATTCTCGTTTTTGGAATAAATTTCTAAAAGACAAAGGTTTTGCACCAACCGAAGAACCGTTCAAAAAATTGATCAATCAAGGAATGATTTTGGGAATGAGTGCTTTTGTTTACAGAGAGGAAGGCGCCAATACGTTTTATACAAAAAGTAAGATTGCGGGCTTAAATACTCAAGCACTTCACGTAGATGTTTCTTTAGTAAACACTTCTGATGAATTAGATATTGAGGCCTTCAAAAACTCAAGAGAGGAATACAAAGACGCAGTTTTCATTACTGAAGAAAATGGGAAATATATTGTTGGCCGCGAAGTTGAAAAAATGTCAAAATCGAAATACAACGTAGTTACACCAGATAATATTTGTGCTGAATATGGCGCAGATACCTTGCGATTGTACGAAATGTTTTTAGGCCCATTGGAACAAGCAAAACCTTGGAATACTGCTGGGATTTCGGGAGTTTTTGGGTTCTTAAAAAAATTATGGCGTTTGTATAACGACGAAAATAACGGTTGGGTTGTAACCAGTAACGAACCATCGAAAGACAGTTTGAAAAGTTTGCACAAAACCATCAAAAAAGTAAATGAAGACATTGAGAATTTCTCTTTCAATACGTCAGTTTCTCAGTTTATGATTTGTGTAAACGAATTGACCGCTCAAAATTGTCATGAACGCGCCATTTTAGAACCATTGGCAGTATTAATTTCACCTTATGCGCCTCACATCGCAGAAGAATTATGGGCTCAGCTTGGGTATTCTGAATCAATTTCAACTGTTGATTTTCCTGTGGTAAACGAGAAATATTTGGTGGAAAGCAGCAAAGAATATCCAGTTTCTTTCAATGGAAAAATGCGTTTTACCATTGAATTGTCTTTGGATTTATCGGTTGCTGAAATTCAGGAAATCATTATGAAAGATGAGCGCACCATCAAACAATTAGAAGGAAGAACGCCAAACAAAGTAATTATTGTTCCTGGCAAGGTAATAAACTTAGTGGGATAGTGACAAAATTACAGCCAAAAAATTTGGCTTGTAATTTGCTGTAGATTTTGTAAATTTATCTTTTTAAAATAAAATAGTATGTATTTATTATTAGCAGGTTTAATTATGTTGTTCAGTTGGTCGGTGAGCCGTCGATTGAAAAATAAGTTTGAAAAATATTCAAAATTAGAGTTGAATAACGGAATGTCGGGTGCTGAAATCGCTGAGAAAATGCTCGCCGATCACGGAATTACAGATGTTACAGTAATCTCTACTCCTGGACGTTTAACGGATCACTACAATCCAGCGGATAAAACTGTGAATTTAAGTGAGGCGGTTTACAATCAAAGGAATGCTGCTGCGGCTGCTGTTGCTGCTCACGAATGTGGTCACGCTGTTCAACATGCTACGGCTTACAGTTGGTTAGAATTTCGTTCTCAATTAGTTCCAGTAGTAAACATTGCTTCAAATTATGTTCAATGGATATTAATTGGTGGAATTTTCATGATGAAAACATTCCCTAGTTTATTATTAATTGGAATTGTACTTTTTGCTGCAACCACTTTGTTTTCAATTATTACTTTACCAGTTGAATACGATGCGAGTAACAGAGCTTTAGCTTGGCTGGAAAACAAAAACATGCTGACTAGCGAAGAACAAGCTGGCGCAAAAGATGCTTTAAAATGGGCTGCAAGAACGTATGTAGTTGCTGCAATTGGCTCTATCGCTACATTATTGTACTATATCATGATTTACAATAACAGACGATAATTAGCTTATAAATTAATTAAATGGGGAACAGATTTATTTCTGTTCCCCATTTTTTTACACGAATTACACGAATCGGCACGAATTTTTTTTAAATTTTATATCCGATTCAACGATTAACCGCATCAACGAATAACCGCATCAACGCATAACCAAATTAACTTCCCTTTATAACCGAATCAACTTCCCTACAATTGTATTTGTCGTTCAATTTGCTGGTCCAAGGAAATGAAGGTTTCTGTTCTTGAGACTCCTTCTATAGTTTGGATTTTAGTGTTTAATAGATTCATTAAATGTTCGTTATCACGACAAATAATTTTAATTAAAATTGACCAATTTCCTGTTGTATAATGACATTCTAAAACTTCCGGAATTTTTCTAAGTTCTTTTACGGCCTCTAAATTTCGAGCGGCTTTGTCGAGGTAAACTCCTACAAATGCCATTGTACTGTAGCCCAAAACTTTGTTGTTGACTGTGAATTTTGATCCTGAAATTACTCCCGATTGTTCTAATTTACGCAACCTTTGGTGGATTGCCGCACCCGAAATTCCGATTCTATTGGCAATTTGAAGGATTGGTTTGCGGGCATCTTCCATTAAATCTCTTAGGATTTCTTTGTCGATTCCGTCTATTTCTACTGTTTGTGAATTGAGTTTCATATCTTTTCTATTTCAACCAAAGTGATGATTTTGGTTATAATTGAAAAGCAAAAGTATGAAAAAACTATTAATTCAATACACTATTGGGATTGTAACCTTCATAAAGCATTTCTACTTCTTTAAAGACAACGCCTAGGGTTTCTAACTCGGCTAAAATGGGTAAATAGACTTCTTTTGTAATTGGGAGTTGTACGCCTGGAGTGGTGATTTTTCCGTTCAATATTTGTAAAGTGGCAATAGCTACGGGTAATCCAACGGTTTTTGCCATTGCCGTATAGGTTTGGTCTTCGCCAACGCAAACCATTTTGGAATCGATTTGCTTTTTTTCCCCGTTGATTTCATACCCAAATTTGTGGTACATCACAATCATGTCTTTATCATCGTGCTGTAACGTCCAACTATCGCTTAGTATTTTCTCTAAAATTTGAGCTGGAGTGGCATTTATTAATCCTACGATTTTGTTTGGATTAAAAAGATCCAATTCCACTAATTTGTCCCACATGACATCGTCTTGATCGATTTTTAAGTTCAATCGCAATTTGATTTCCACAGAATCTGTTGGGTGATAGGGCAGAAAGGAGTTGGTGAATTGGCGGTAATTCATCGTTTCGGAGTCGTCCATAATGTAGGAATCATCAGTCATTCCGAGTTGAACAAACATATTCCACGCTTTTGAAAAACCAACTCTTCTCAGGGTTCCACGGTACAAAGTCAAGATGTCATCTAGTCCGTAAACGCTTCTGTATTTCAGCGAATCTCTATTGGCGTAAGCCTCAAATCTGCCGTAACCTTCCACTTCCATGAACTCGGTTCTACTAAAAACTTTTTGGTAGGGAATGTATTTATAAGTGCCTTCTTGTATGAATTTTGCTGCGCCACCTTGTCCAGCAAGAACTACATTTCTTGGCGCCCAAGTGAATTTATAATTCCACAAATTGGTATCTGATTCTGGGGCTACTAATCCGCCACAAAACGATTCAAACAAGATCATTTTCCCTCCTTTATCACGAATTTCATCAATGATTTTCATGGCGCTCATGTGGTCTATTCCTGGGTCAAGCCCAATTTCGTTCATGAAAACAAGGTTATTTTCTTTTGCCGCAGCATCTAAACTTTGCATTGCGTCACTAATATAGGAAGCGGTAACTAAGTGTTTTTTATAGAAAATACAATCTTTTGCGACTTCAATGTGCATATGTGCTGGCAACATTGAAATGACTATATCGGCTTTTTGAATTTGATTTTTTCTTTGATTTTCATCAAATATATCTAAGGCAATTGCTGTTGCGTTGGGATGTGAGTTGGTTTTTCTTTTGGCTAAATCCAATGAGATGTCTCCAATAGTTAGGTGCAGTTTTTCATCCACCGATTTATCTAGTAAATACTGAATTAACGAAGAAGCAGATCGTCCAGCTCCGATGATTAAGATGTTTCTCATATTTAAATTTATAACACAAATGTATGAATTTGTTATATTTATAACTATATAATATTTAAAAAGTAATTATTTTTTGAATGTTATAATGAAGTATATTTTCAATAATAAATTATATAAGCTTATTTTTGTATCAACCTATAAAATAGATCATGGATAAAAAAATTATAAAAACAGCAGCAATTTTAGGATTTATAGCAATTGCATTTGGAGCATTTGGGGCTCATAGTTTAAAGAAAATGGTTGGCGTTTTGGAACTCAATACATTTGAAACCGGTGTAAGATACCAAATGTACCATGCGCTATTTTTATTGTTTGTTGGAACTACGAATATAATTTCTGAGTCAGCAAAAAAAGTTATTTATTTAGCCACTTTGTCTGGAATTCTACTTTTTTCAGGATCGTTGTATCTTTTAGCCTTAAATAACTTCTTACCGTTCAATTTTAAACCATTTGGATTTGTAACCCCAATTGGAGGATTGCTATTTTTAACCGCTTGGTTTTGGTTATTTGTTAATTTTTACAGAAAAAATCTTTAATAATTGATAAAAATGCAAAATAGGTTGATTTAAATATTTACTTTTGTAGAATAAATATTTATCATAAAGCCAAATTTATGCACAACTACAGCCAATTTACTATATCGATTTCGTTGGGAAAATATGGTATCAAAAACAGCGAAAATATAATTTATAATCCCTCATTTGAATTATTATATAATGAAGAATTAAATTCAAATTTAGAAGGATTTGAAAAAGGACAATTATCAGAGTTGGGCGCTGTAAATGTAATGACAGGAGTTTTTACGGGTCGTTCCCCAAAAGACAAGTATATTGTGAATGATGCAATTACAAAAGACACCATTTGGTGGGCTTCAGATAAAGCTGTAAACGACAACAAAGCCATTTCTCAAGATACTTGGAACGCTTTGAAAGACACTACAACCGAGCAACTTTCGGGCAAAAAACTATATGTCGTAGATGCTTTTTGCGGAGCTAACGAAAATTCCAGATTAAAAGTTAGATTTATAATGGAGGTGGCTTGGCAAGCTCACTTCGTAAAAAATATGTTCATTCGACCAACAGATGCGGAATTAGAAAATTTTGGCGAACCCGATTTTGTGGTTATGAATGCCTCAAAAACTAGTTTCAAAGAGTATAAGTGTCATAATTTAAACTCCGAAGTTTACATTGCCTTTAATTTAACTGAGAAAATCCAATTAATAGGAGGAACTTGGTACGGAGGAGAAATGAAAAAAGGATTGTTTTCAATGATGAATTATTATTTACCGTTGAAAGGAATTGCTTCAATGCATTGTTCTGCAAATAAAGGAGAAAATGGCGATGTAGCTATCTTTTTTGGGTTGTCTGGAACGGGAAAAACCACCTTATCTACTGATCCGAAAAGGGAATTAATAGGTGACGATGAACACGGTTGGGACGATGAAGGCGTTTTTAATTATGAAGGCGGTTGTTATGCGAAAACAATTGATTTAAGTAAAGAAAACGAACCAGATATTTATGGTGCAATTACAAAAAATGCCTTACTTGAAAATGTTACGCTTGACGCAAATGGCATAATTGATTTCAAAGACGGTTCTGTAACACAAAACACTCGAGTTTCTTATCCAATTGATCATATTCACAATATTGTCAAACCCATTTCAAAAGCGGGACATGCTTCTAAAGTTATCTTTCTAACAGCAGATGCTTTTGGGGTAATGCCACCAGTTTCAAAGTTAACTCCGGAACAAACAAAGTACTATTTTCTTTCGGGTTTCACTGCTAAATTAGCAGGAACAGAAAGAGGAGTTACCAAACCAGAGCCTACTTTTTCAGCTTGTTTTGGGAAAGCGTTTTTAAGTTTGCATCCCACAAAATACGGAGAAGAATTAGTTAAAAAAATGGAGCAACACAACGCCACTGCCTATATGGTAAATACGGGTTGGAATGGCACAGGAAAAAGAATTTCCATTCAAAATACGCGCGCTATTATTGATAGAATTCTTGATGGTTCAATTGAAAAAGCCGAAAGTCATATTATTCCAATATTTAATTTGGAAGTTCCAGTTACATTAGAAGGAGTGCATTCAGAAATTTTAGATCCTCGAACTACTTATTCGGATGCTTCAGAATGGGATTCCAAAGCAAGTGATTTAGCACAACTATTCATTAAGAACTTTATTCAATATACTGATAATGAGGAAGGTAAAAACCTAGTTAAAGCCGGCCCACAATTGTAGGAGATTATTAATTCAAAAAAAAGCTTTCAGGAAACTGAAAGCTTTTTTTATGTTTGGAATGATTATTTTTCTTTATTTGCCTTAGCAATATATTTATCAATTGCCATTGTCATTGAAGGTGCTTCTGGCGTAGGAGCCATAATATCTACTCGAAGTCCGTGTTCTAAAGCTTCTTTTTGAGTAGAACTTCCAAATACAGCAATTCTAGTATTATTTTGTTTAAAATCAGGGAAATTTTTGAATAACGATTTTATTCCTGTTGGACTAAAAAACGCTAAAATATCAAAATAAACATCTGATAAATCCGTTAAATCGCTCATTACAGTTTTGTAAAATACTGCTTGTGTCCAATTTACTTTTAGATTATCCAATATAATTTTTGCTTCTGCATTCAATTGATCTGATGCTGGCAATAAGAATTTCTCTTCTTTGTATTTTTTCAATAAAGGAGTTAAATCGATAAAATCTTTTTGACCAACATAGATTTTACGTTTTCTGTACACCACATATTTTTGCAAATAGAAAGCTACTGCTTCCGACTGACAAAAGTATTTTAAACCTTCAGGTATTTTATAACGCATTTCATCAGCTACCCTAAAGAAATGATCAACAGAATTCTTGCTTGTTAAAATGATTGCGCTGAAATTATTTAAGTCAATTTTTTGAAGTCTAATTTCTTTTGCATTAACCCCTTCTACATGAATAAAAGGTCTGAAATCAATTTTTACTTTGTGTTTTTGTTGCAAATCAAAGTAAGGGGAATTGTCCACTTTAGGTTCTGGTTGTGACACCAAAATTGTTTTCACTTTCATACTTGACATTTTCTAATATGCTAATTTTTTGTAAACCAATAATACATAAAATAGTAGGGAGCTATTTCAAGTGCGCAAAGATACAAAATAAAATAAAATAAGTTACCAATGAGTAGGTCCTGATAATTTTTTATAGACAAAAAGTAAGTTAACACATTGACAATCAATATAATAGAAAGAAGGAACAAAATAAAATAATGTGAAATAGAACCATTATAATACAAAAAACAGTTAATTGGAAGTAGAAAAAGCCCAATAAATGTTCGATAACTAACTTTTTGAAGGTTAAATTGTTCCACAAATTCCTCAATATCAAATGCTGTGCCTATAATTTTTTCAATTAGGTACTTCGATAAAATGAAAACGGTTAAGAAAGTAAATACCTGAATAAATGAAATCCAATCGGTTTTTACAGTATATCCAAAACTAGTTAATAGCAAATGTATAAAAAACGAAAATGAGACTATTTGAACAATAAATAAAAAGACAGTAAACCAACTCATCATCAGCCCTGAATCTTTGTAAACTTTAATGTATTTATCAGACACAATAAGTTTAATAAACTCACTAAATCTGTTTTCAAAAAGCGTTTTTGACAAGGCAATTAACACTAATGAAAAAAGAAACAAAGCGGTTGCCCAATCTTTATTTTCAACAATTCGAGGATGTAGTACATGTTCCATCATAACGGTGCAAAATTACTAAATTTTTCAACTGTTTCATTTATTATAGTATTATTATGATTCTTAAAACATAAAAAGTTTATTTTTGCATAGAAATTGTCAGATTAATTATGAGTAATAGTATTGTTATAATTCCTACCTATAACGAGATTGAAAATATTGAAACCATCATAAGAGCGGTGTTTTCGTTGAATAAATCTTTTCATATTCTCATAGTTGACGATAATTCTCCTGATAAAACTGCTGCGAAAGTAGTGGAACTTCAATCGGAATTTAAAGACCAATTATTTTTAGAAAATAGAGAAAAAAAAGCAGGACTTGGAACGGCTTATGTTTTTGGGTTCAAATGGGCTTTAAACAAAAATTACGATTACATATTTGAAATGGATGCCGATTTTTCTCACAATCCAGCCGATTTAGAAAAGTTATACCAAGCTTGTGAAGAAGGTGCAGAAGTTGCAATTGGTTCAAGATATGTAACGGGAGTAAATGTGGTAAACTGGCCGTTAAGCCGAGTATTACTATCATTTTTTGCTTCCTATTATGTTAAAAAAATCACCGGCATGAAAATTCATGATGCCACCGCAGGATTTATGTGTTACCGAAGAAAAGTATTGGAAACCATAAATATCGATAAAATCAAATTTATTGGATATGCCTTCCAAATAGAAATGAAATACAGAGCCTATTGTAAAAAATTAAAAATAGTTGAGGTTCCAATTATTTTTACCGACCGAACAATGGGGCAATCAAAAATGAGTAATTCAATAATAAAAGAAGCTATTTTTGGAGTTATTTCCTTAAGAATACGTCAATTATTTAATAGATTATAAGCAATAAACAATGAACAGGATTTTAATCAAAAACGCAAAAATTGTAAATGAAGGATCAATTTTTGAAGGTGATGTATTAATAGAAAATGAATTTATAGTCGAAATTGCGGATTTCATTAGCGCAAAATCTTCCGATTGTAAAATAATTGATGCCGAGGGAAATTTCTTAATTCCAGGCGCTATCGATGATCAAGTTCATTTTAGAGAACCAGGATTGACTCACAAAGGCGATATCGAATCGGAATCTCGTGCTGCTGTTGCCGGAGGAATCACCTCGTTTATTGAGCAACCCAACACTATTCCAAATGCGTTAACTCAAGAAATATTAGAAGAAAAATACCAAATTGCAGAGAACAATTCATTTGCAAATTATTCTTTTATGATGGGCGCTAGCAATGATAATTTAGCTGAGGTTTTAAAAACGAATCCTAAAAATGTTGCTGGAATTAAAATATTTTTAGGCTCTTCTACCGGTAATATGTTAGTGGATAATGAAGAAGTTTTAGAGCGTATTTTTTCAAGCACGCCGTTACTAATTGCCGTTCATTGTGAAGATGAAACGACCATTAAAAACAATTTAGAAAAATTCAAGGCCGAATATGGCGAGGATATTCCTGTTTCAGCGCACCATTTAATTCGTAGCGAGGAAGCGTGTTATTTATCTTCTTCAAAAGCAATTTCTTTGGCGAAAAAAACGGGTGCGAGATTGCACATTTTCCATCTTTCGACTGCGAAAGAAATGGATTTGTTTACCAATAAAATCCCGTTGGAACAAAAGAAAATTACTGCTGAGGTTTGTATTCATCATCTTTGGTTTACCAATGCAGACTATGATACCAAAGGGAATTTTATAAAATGGAACCCTGCGGTAAAAACAGAAAACGACCGAAATGCACTTTGGGAAGCTTTGCTTGATGATAGAATTGATGTTATTGCAACCGACCACGCGCCGCACACATTGGAAGAAAAACAACAGTCGTATTTAAAGGCTCCTTCGGGAGGTCCTTTGGTGCAACATGCAGTGGTAGCAATGTTTGAGGCGTATCTTCAAGGGAAAATTTCAGTGGAGAAAATCGTACAAAAAATGGCGCATAATCCTGCGATTCTTTTTAAAATTGAAAAAAGAGGTTTCGTAAAAGTGGGTTATTATGCCGATTTGGCAATTGTAAATTCTGGGTTGCCATGGACCGTTAAAAAAGACAATATTTTTGCAAAATGCGGTTGGTCACCATTTGAAGATTTTACTTTTAGATCGAGAATTACCCATACCTTTGTAAATGGCGAATTGGTATATCACAATTTTAAAGTGAAAGATATTCGTCGTGGAAAAAGATTATTGTTTGACCGTTAGTATTTTATAAATTTCAATTATGAAAAATGTAGGCGTTTTATTATTTTGTTTTGCACTATTTGGAAGTTGCCAAAATGCTCCAATTGAAAAACCGGACAATTTAATTGATCAAGATAAAATGGTCGATATTATGTTTGATATCAATGTTTTGGAAGCCATGAAATCTCAAACTACCTTAGTTTTAGAGGCCAATAAGATCAATCTAAACACGTATATTTATAAGAAATACAACATTGATAGTCTTCAGTTTGCCAATAGCGATAAGTATTACGCTTCAGATGTAAAAAAATACAAGGAAATTTTTGATGCGGTAAATAAAAGAATCGAAGAACAAATAGAAGCGTCAAAAAAACTCAATACTTCACCGGCACCTGCGCCTGTTCAGTAGTTATAAATCATTTTTAAATAGCTTATGAAAAGAATATTTATAATTATTGTTTTATTGATTTCTTTAAATTCTTTATGCCAAACTTCAGCAAATAACAAAAGTATAATTGGTATTTGGCAAGCAGAAACGAATGAAGTTAGCTCAGCTTACTTAGACACTTATAGATTTTATAAGAATAATAAATTTGTATTTGAACCTTCTCAGTATGACGGATTAAAAACAATAGTAAAAATAGCTGGAACTTATAAAATACATAATGCCAAAATAGTATTCTACGTAAATTCTATAACAGAGTTAATTGGCAACAAAATCGAAAGAAGTATGATTACAACTCAATCAGATTCTTGGGCAATTGAAGGGGGAAAACTAGTAACTAAAAAAATAAAATCTTTGCCACAGGAAGCAAAATTTGAGTTTTTAGAATCAATTGAAGGCAATAAAAATTGTTTAAAAATTGACGGAAGACTATTTTATGAAATAAATGAATAATACCTCCCAATCTCTTTAATATACAAAGGTACTCTCTTAAATTCGTAATCAAATTGATGCCTTGCTTTTTCATTGGAATAGCAACCCAATTGGTGGCTGGAGCGCATTGTTTCTTTCGAAATCATTCTTTTTTTATTCAATAGAATTGAGGTCAGCCAATTCCATCTCCAAGCCAATTCCGTTTGCCAATATGCAGCGTAGAATTTGGGTTTTCCAACATTTAAAGCTATCGCAATTTCATTAAATATTGTTTCGTAAGAATAATTATTTTCAATGGCAATATAGCGTTGGCCGTTTTCTTTTTCATCAATTTTTGACATTGCCATAATCAATAAATTCACCACATCGTTGACTGAGACAAACCCAGAAGTCCCTTTGGTGTAGAATTTTAATCCATTGGCTACAGCCGTAAAAAGTTTTCCGCTGCCTTGTTTCCAAAACCCAGGACCTAAAATAATTCCCGGATTGATTACCACCACTTGAAGTCCTTCTTGTTGGCCTCGCCAAATTTCCATTTCGGCACCATATTTTGAAATGGCGTAATCGCTGTGGTGTTTTTCAGGATTCCATTCAGTTTCTTCGGTGATAATTGTTTCGTGTTCTTTTAAATCTCCCAAAGCGGCAATCGAACTTACAAATCCTACTTTTTTCACACCATTTGAAAGAGAGAGATTCACAATATTTGCAGTTCCTTCAATGTTGGTTTTCCTTAGTAGTTCCTCATCATTAGGGTCAAATGAAATTAACGCGGCGCAATGAAATACCGAAACCACATTTGCAAAAGCGATTTCTAAGGAAGGGATATCGGCAATATCGGCTTGAATCCATTCGATTTTATCAAATAAATGGTTTTTTTCATACCATTCGAATAGCGATTTCGTAGCCAAAATAGAAGCTTCATTTCTATAAATAGCTCGAATTTTCTCCCCATTTTCTAGCAATTGCAATGCCAAATGAGAACCTACTAAACCCGTTGCACCAGTTATTAATATCATATTGTAAATATAGTTAATTTTGCGATGGTGTATTTATTTACATTGAAATTGCTATTGATATTGTGATTGCTTTTCGAATTACTATCTTTGCACAAATTGATTGAAAATGAAGAATATTATAGAAGAATTGCAATGGCGTGGACTGGTTCACGATATTATGCCGGGAACTGAAGAACAATTGTTGAAAGAAATGACAACGACCTATATTGGATTTGATCCAACTTCTGATTCTTTGCACATTGGTAGCCTTGTGCCTATAATATTATTGGTGCACCTAGAAAATTTTGGTCATAAGCCTATTGCACTTGTTGGCGGAGCTACCGGAATGATTGGCGATCCATCGGGGAAATCTGACGAAAGAAACTTGTTGGATGAAGCTACTTTAAATCATAATGTGGAGGGAATCAAGAACGTTTTATCACGCTTTTTAGACTTCAATTCTTCGGCTTCAAATGCACCAATTTTAGTAAATAACTACGATTGGATGAAACAATTGTCCTTTATCAATTTTGCTCGAGATGTTGGAAAACGAATCACTGTGAACTATATGATGGCGAAAGATTCGGTTAAAAAACGACTTTCAGGCGAGGGCGAAGGGATGTCATTTACAGAATTTACTTACCAATTAATTCAAGGTTACGATTTCTATCATTTGCACAAAGAATACAACTGTTTGCTTCAAATGGGAGGTTCAGACCAATGGGGAAATATTACAACGGGAACGGAATTAGTGCGAAGAATGAATGCCGAAGGAGCTAAGGCATTTGCCATGACTTGCCCTTTAATTACAAAGGCTGACGGCTCTAAATTTGGAAAATCCGAAGGTGGAAATGTATGGCTTACCGCCGATAAAACTTCGGTTTATAAATTCTACCAATTTTGGTTAAACACTACTGATGTTGATGCGGAAAAGTACATTAAAATCTTTACTTTTTTAGATAAAAACACGATTGATAGCTTAATTGCAACGCACCATGAAGCGCCACATTTAAGAGTTTTACAGAAAAAATTAGCAGAAGAAGTAACTACTTTTGTTCACTCTGCTGCCGATTTAGAAAAAGCAATTCAAGCATCGGCAATATTGTTTGGAAATGCTACTTCTGAAGATTTGAAACAATTAGATGAAGCTACATTTTTAGAAGTTTTTGACGGTGTTCCACAAGCCAATATCTCAAGAAATGAAATTGACAATGGAATTGATATTGTATCGGTATTAAATGAAAAAACAGGCTTTTTTAAATCCAATGGAGAAGCGAGAAGAGCGTTATCGGCCAATTCAATTGCTGTAAATAAGGAAAAAGTAACGGAAGAATTTAGGCTTTCCAATGCGAATTTGATCAACAACCAATTTGTATTATTGCAAAGCGGAAAGAAAAATTATTTTGTAATTCGAGTGGTTTAGTTGGAAGATTTGTTGAATTGTTTAATCGGTTAATCGTTTAATCGAAGCGTCGGTTTCCGGTTAACCAATTAACCAAATAACCGATTAAACCCTTTAATAAACCATCAAGTTACAACCTCGAATATCGGAATTATCAAAACGTCCCAATACTTCAAATGAGTTATTGGGATTTTTTTTACCCAAATCTTGTGTGGCAATAAAAGAACAAGAGTTGATATTGGCCAAATCAATAACATTTATTCCACCCGTTTTTCCATCATTTACGTAAGTAAGCGCATCTTCGGTATCTCGAATTAAGACTTGCATCCACGAAGGACATTCAAAAACACCATCACCTAAAGAATAAGCTTGCGACAATAATTCGGTCATTCCATATTCAGAGTGGATCGCCGTAACTCCAAAACCTTTACAAAGTTGGTCGTGCAATTCTTCGCGAATCATTTCTTTACGTTTCCCTTTCATGCCGCCTGTTTCCATAATAAAAGTATTATTTAATTGGAATTTATGTTGCTCAATTAAATCCAAAAGAGCGTAGGTCACACCAATTAATAGTACATTTTGACCTGAATTGTCAAGGGAAATTAATTTTTCAGTTAAAGCGTTGTAATCGTTGAGGTAAAAACCACTTTCGGGATGGTTAGTTTTCTCAATTAAATCCTTAAACATATATATTAAGGAAGAACCTTCGCGCTCAAGGTAGGATGGGAGCAAGGCCAAAACTACATAATCTTCAATATTGCCATAAAATTGAGCAAAGCCTTTTCGGTAACTTTCTTCATAAATTGAAATATCGGTAACGCAATGGCGGCTAGTGATTTGTCCTGAAGTTCCGCTGCTGGTAAAAGTTTCCTTAATGGGATTGGTATTGGAAACAACCGAATGGCTTTTGAAAAACTGAATTGGCAAAAACGGAATTTGCTTTAGCGATTTAACTGCTGAAACTTTCACTTTCATAAAATCGCAAAACTCTTTATAAACCAAGTTATTTTCATATTGAAAACGGAACACTTTAAGCGCTATTTTCTCAAATTGTTTTTGGTTTGAAATGCTGAATATGTCGGAAGTTGGAATCAAGAATTGTTTTTTGCAAAGGTAATTAAATATTAAAAAGGAGTTCAAATTTCTTTTAAATTCTAATAAAAACGGACAGAATTGGGTAATTCGCCTTAATATTATCATAAATAAACGAAATGATAGTGGTATCGATATTATTTAGACTACATTTGAGCATTATTATAAAAAAGTACATATGAATATTTTCGTTGGAAGCCTTCCTTTTAGTATTGAGGAAGTAGATTTAAGAGAGTCTTTCGAGGCTTATGGAGCTGTTGACTCAGTTAAAATTATTACAGATAAATTTACTGGAAGAAGTAAAGGATTTGGATTTGTTGAAATGCCAAACGATGAGGAAGCTCAAAAAGCTATCGATGAGTTGAATGGTGCAACTGTTCAAGGTCGTGCAATTGTGGTAAACAAATCTGAGCCAAAACCAGAAGGTGAAAGAAGAAGTTTTAACAACAACCGTGGAGGAGACTCAAGAGGTGGATATGGTGGAGGAAACAATAGAGGTGGATATTAATCACTTTATTGAAATTTTACAATCCTAAATCTTATATAGTTTAGACTATAAAAAAACCGTTCTAATTGAACGGTTTTTTTTGTGCCTTTAAATAAAAAAAGCACCAGTCGTGAAACTGATGCTTTTGAAAAATAGTTGGATACTATTATTTTTTCTTTCCTTTTGCAGGAGCTTTTGCTGCTTTCGCTGCTTCTTGAGCTGCTTTCATAGCCGCACGAGAAATTCTCACTTGACAAACAACAGTGTTGTCTGGGTGCATTAACTTATAATTGTCAGAAACTAATTTCGTAACATATAATTTATTCCCCATTTCAAGTTCAGAAATGTTAGCCTCAACAAAATCAGGAAGATTTTTTGGTAATGCTTTTACTTTTAATTTACGAGTGTTTAAACGTAAAACCCCTCCAAGTAATACTCCAGGAGAAACCCCTGTAATTTTCACAGGAACTTCCATAGTGATTTCTTTGTTATCAAATAATTGAAAGAAGTCAATGTGTAAAAGTTTGTCTGTAATAGGGTGAACTTGAACGTCTTGTAAAACTGCATTGTATGATTTACCTTCACCTACCTCGATCACAACTGTGTGTGCGTTAGGAGTGTAAATCAACTTTTGGAATGCTCTTTCGTCTGCTGAGAAATGAACTGGTTGATCTCCTCCGTATAACACGCAAGGAACCGCTCCAGCATTACGTAAGGCTTTAGTTGACACTTTGCCCACGCTTTCTCTTTCTGATCCTTTAATTGTAATCGATTTCATTGTAAAAATATATAGTTAATAATTATAAAATACTGTTTTAGGCAAAAAGCTTTAGGCCTTATGCTTTTAATTTACATCAAAAATTTTCCACTAATGGAAGTGTTGTTTTGTACCATTTTCATTACTTCCGCAAAAAGTGGCGCACAACTCAGGACTCTTATTTTATTTGATTCCTGTTTTAAAGGAATTGAGTCGGTAACTATTAATTCAAGTAATTTTGAGTTTTCGATTTTCTCATACGCACCACCTGATAAAATTGGGTGAGTACAAATGGCTCTTACGCTCAAAGCTCCTTTTTCAATCATTAAATCTGCGGCTTTCGCCAATGTGCCTCCGGTATCAATCATGTCATCTACAAGGATTACATTTCTACCTTTAACTTCACCAATCAACTCCATTGTATCAATTACGTTGGCGATTTTTCTTTGTTTGTAACAAATTACAACATCAGATTCTAAAAATTTAGAATACGCATAAGCTCTTTTTGAACCTCCCATATCAGGTGAAGCTATTGTCAAATTATCTAAATTTAAACTTTTTACGTAAGGTAAAAATATAGTTGACGCAAACAAGTGATCTACTGGTTTTTCAAAGAATCCTTGAATTTGATCTGCATGCAAATCCATTGTCATGATTCTTGTAGCTCCTGCAGTTTCTAACAATTTTGCAGTTAGTTTCGCTCCAATTGGAACTCTTGGCTTGTCTTTTCTGTCTTGTCTTGCCCAACCGAAGTAAGGAATAACTGCAGTAATGTGTCTTGCCGAGGCTCTTTTTGCAGCGTCTATCATTAGCAATAATTCCATCAGATTATCTGAGCTTGGAAAAGTAGAGCAAACAATAAAAACTCGAATTCCTCTTATTGACTCTTCGTAAGAAGGCTGGAATTCACCATCACTATATTTAGAGAACGTAACTTTACCTAACGGCATTCCATAGCTTTTGGCTATTTGTTCCGCCAAATATACACTTTGGGAACACGCAAATATTTTTGCATCTGGTTCTTGATGTGACATTTTAATCTGTTGTTTTATTCCTTGACACCCTTTGTAATTAGGCTATTTTATAAAAACAGACCTATTAATTATAAATGCCTCGGATGTAGTTAGTTAGTTGTGTTTCGTTTTACCGAGCTGCAAATTTAGTAATAAAATTGAACTAGGAAAGGAAAATTTAGAGTATTTTGTATATTAAATGTAAATATAATTTCTACATTTGCACCGTGTTAAAGGAATTAAAGGTAGTTTTCGTAACCATTTTCTCTTTTATTGCGTTTAAATAGTGGTTTTATAACTATTATTTATGTCTGTCAAGCCCGAATGGCGGAATTGGTAGACGCGCTGGTCTCAAACACCTGTGGGAAACCGTGCCGGTTCGACTCCGGCTTCGGGTACATAAACGGAAAGGCTGTCATTTTTGACAGCTTTTCCTTTTTTAGCACCTTCCAAACCCTTGCTATTTCTGGTTAAAACGTTGATTACTTCATTCATATTTGTGGTTCGACAACACTCATTCCCTAAAATTAGCTTATCCGTAAACAGTGAACCAATGAGCATTTTTTTTCCTTCATTATCTGTTTCATTGAACAGTATATCAAGGTTTTCAACTAAAGTTAAACCAGTTTCCAGATAATCGTTAACATTTTCGTTATTAAGCTCCAAAGCTTCGATTTCAAGCTCCAATCTTCTTAGTTCAGAACTATATCGGTCAACGATACTTGTGTATCGGTCTGCTGGTAATTGATTAGTAAGCCTCATGTCATCTGCATTTTCCAATTGTTCAAGGATTTGCTTTCTTCTTTCTTTCTTTTTATTTAGTTCAACTGCTTTATGGCTGTTAGATTTCTTAACAACATCACTCATTACGTCAATAAATGCATCTTTAATATTTGCGTTGATTTGGATGGAAGTTAGTAAATCAGCAATTCTTGTTTCTACTTTTTCCTTGCGAACTCTAGTTTGGCATTTACCTCTACAATGGTAGTATCCATATCTTTCATTTCTTCCTCTGGAGTAGCTACCTGTGATGGTTTCACCACAGATATCACAGGTTAGAAATTGCCTTAGAGGGAAGTCATATACCTTTTGATTTGACTTCAATCCTTTCCATCGTTTATTTTTGAAAACCTCTTGCACTTTCAAAAAAGTATCCAAGTCAATCAATGGCTCATGAACAGCATCAACCACAAATGCAGATTCTTTTTTGAACTCTGGAACTTCAATTTTACCAGCATAAACAATATTTTTCAACATTAAGCTGAAAGAACTTTTCTCTAAGGTCATCCCTTCTTTTTTCAATCTTTTACGCACAACTTCAGCGGGTTCAATGCCCAAAGCAACTGTTTGAAACGCTCTAGTGACGAAATGAGCGTTCTCATTTGGTATTAGCTTACTTCTTTTGCCTTTTGCAACACCTCGTTCTGTTCTTGACCCATCTCTGTAACTGTCATAGCCATAAGGTGCTCTTGAAGCATAGTATCCTTCACATTTGGCTTGGTAGGTTCCATTTATAGTCCTACTAGAAATTTTGTCCCTTTCTACCTCGCCAGCAGTCAAATATATTGATAATACCATTTTATTGTCACAATTTGACATATCAAGGTTCTGTTCAGAAGAATTTAATTCTATTCCTAAAGTTTCAAATTCTCGAATTTCTTTCAAAGCCTGTTCAATGTTCCGTGAAAATCTATCCCAACGAGTGTATAAAACTTTATCGACAGATTTTCTATTTGCTTTTGCATACGATTTTAACTGCTTCCATTCTGGTCTATTAAAGTTCTTTGCAGAATGGTCATCCCTATATATTTTTACGATATTGTAACTCTTTTCAGCACAGTATCTTTTTAAAAATTCTTCTTGGTAATTTAGGCTAAATCCTTCTGATTGTTCATCCGTACTTACTCTACAGTAAAGTATTACATTTAAGTTGTTGTTTGTATTATTGTTCATTTGAATTGTTTTTATTGTTTGTTATTTGTTTCATCGAGATTACCTCCATACCAATATTGCAGTAATCAATCATAATCTCCATCATTTCTTCAAAATTTCTTGAGATTCTGTCAAAGCTTTCACACAGTACTGCTGATACAGTTTCAACGTTATTTTTTGCATAATCCATCATGTTTTGCAATTGTTGCTTATTCTTATTTGTTTGAGTATTGTAGTCTGTAAAGACTTTTACAACATTATAACCGTATAAATTACAGAACCTTAAAAGGCGATTCATTTGTTCGTCTTTGTCAATAAATAAGTCACTTGGATTATTGTAGCTCACTCTGCAATAGAGTATTACATTTTCATTTTTGTTTTCGTTTTTCATTTTGTTAAATTTTTTTAGTTTTTGTAATGTTTTCTTGGCAAATGGATGCCAAATTGTATAATACATTTCGAATTATTTCAATTTCTCTATCGTTGAAATGCACACCTTTTCTGTTTAGTTTTTTTTTACATTCTGTAATTGATAACATTTTACATTCTGTCGCCCATCTTCATTTTTTACTATGGCGGAAGAATTATTTTTTAGTCAAGTATGACCATTCCGAAACGCACGACCATGGCGAATCAGACACAGATATTATGCATAGAGCACATATCCCCGTGAGGCAAAGATGCCTTCAAATCAAAAAAATGTTGCTGAAAACCACTTTTTAAAAAACAAAGTGGAGAGTATTTGTTATACGACTAAACAGAATTACTGTCCTCTGCGGATTTTGAGTAAAAAAGAGTTACAGGAGCTACTTTTGTAGTTTATACCCTATGCCTCAATATGTTACAAAGGTACGATTTTATCTACATGGATGCAAGTCGACTAACCAACTTTTCTACAAAATAATTTTATCATTCTGATTTTCAATCAATTAAAAATCAGATTTTTACATGCTATCCTGTGTAAAGCTTTCCGTTGACAAAAAGCATCGAAACACCCATCTTTTTCATGATATGTTCAACCTCATTTCTTGAAAGTTTTTTCGGTTCAACTACCAAAAAAACATGTTTCGTTTTTTCAAGTTGATGAGTAATAGTTATCCTTTGCTTATTCATTTTAGTTCAAACTAAATTCATACTCAATTCCTAACATGTTCTTATTTTTATGGAAATTCAAAATCAAAAAGATTGAATCAAATTCAACTACGAAATAGAAAAATTTTACGTTGCTGATATGTTTCTCCAATATTAAAGCAAGTTTCTTTTGGTCAACTTGCGTGTCTTTCGGTAATCGAAATTCAATCATGCTTTCAACTGGTGATGTTCCAGTTCTATTCATGTTGCTGAAAACTTCAAAACGGTGGCACTTATACCTTCTTGCGAGCTCCATGTAGATTTTGTTCAGTTGGATGAAATGCATACTAAATCATATTTCGGTTAATCATAACATTTTTCACTTTGCAAATGGTAGCACTCGAAGAACCTGTTATCTGAGTTATATCTCTCATTGGCATACCTTTTTGGAGTTTCTTTACAATTGTCTGGTGACGTTGCAACAATTTTTCATCAGATTGAACAGCACCGATTTTTCTACCTTGAAATTTTCCTAATGCCTGTGCTACTTTAATACCTTCCATTGCTCTTTGTTTAATTTGATTTCGATTCATTTCCGCAATAGAGCCCATACAGCTAATGACTAGCTGTGCCATTGGATTGACATCACCATTGTCCAAAAGTGTATTAAAACCTTCTTTGATGGATTTTAAGTTGATTTTGTTTTTGGTAAATAATTCAATTGTATGTAGGATGTCCAAAAGGTTTCTTCCGAGACGGTCAATGCTATCAACAACTACTGTGCATGGTTCTAATTTATTTGTTATCTCATCAAATAATTTCACTGCTTCTGGTCGCTCCATAAAGGGCACGTTACCTTGGATACGTTCAACAAACAATTTTGAAGGGTCATAACCTTCATGATTTTTGAATGTTTCAATTTGTCTAGCCGAATTTTGAAGAACTGTTGATGTTCTGGAATAAAAGTAATAATTCATGAATCTTTCCTTTTTGGTTAATAATCGCTTCAGATTTAGATGCTCAATTATTTTGAAACCTACTCACCGTTTTTATTGGGTTGTGTGTTATCATTTAGGTTTTAAAAAAGAGCTATAGTCTAATCTGTTGCAAATGTGCCAGGCAATTTATTAATACGCAAGTTTTTTGTCTATTATCCTGGATTTCAATTAAATAAAATTATTTTTTGCCTTTTTAGAGATATTTATTTCTAAAGAAATAAATATGAAAAATGAAGTGATAAAATTTAAGAATGGTCATGAGTTGACCATAAGAGGTATTCAAATAGAAACGACTTATGCTGAAATTCTTGCTGGCGAACCAACACTTGAAGATAATATTCGAATTTATGATAGTTTAGATGTTCCAGCCAATTGGTATGCTAGAAAGTGTGTATTCTCAATGAAGAGTTTCGACTTGGATAAAAAAAAGTTTTTACCTTATATCGTATATGTTTGGTTGGAATCAAACAAAAGTGTGAATGACCCAAAAAACCAATTCGACATGAGTGAACTGGTTATAATTGGAACTATTGAAAGTATTATAAACTTTTCAGTTTCAGAATTGATTGAAGATGTTTTAAAAGATTTTGACTGGGATAAGTACGCTATGAATATTAATATTTAGTGTGAACTCCCTTTCTAATGCTATTCTTCACTAACACCTTCTTGATTGAAAAGATTTAATTGCGATTGTAAATGTTTTTTTTGGGTCTGATATTTTTTACCTTGAGGTGTTTCGATTGATGTTCCTTCGTCATGTTGTTTTAGAACAGTTAATACAGAGTAATTCGAGTTAAAAACATTTCCTAAATCATCTATTTTTCTTTCAATTTCCAGAACACATTCAATGAAAGTTCCATTCTTAAAAGGAACTCCATCTGATACAACGTGGTTTTTGAATTCCTTATCTTTCATTCCAAAATCAATCACTGTTCCGAGTTTATCATAAACACCTTTCCACTTGTATTTCCCCTTTTTTAAAACTGGTGAGATAATTTCAATTGTAGCATTATCATCAGTAGTTGAATCAAGATTGTCACTTTCAAGAATGAACTTTGAGAAATCTTTTCGTTCAATAAAGATTGGTTCTTCAATTTTTTCCTTTTTGTTATTAAGTTTTGTAGTTGATATTTTTTTAACTTTTGGATACTTGTAAAGTTGTTTATAAAAATTCGATTTATGTTTGATTATTTTGTTGTTATAATTTAGGATTAATGTAGCTTTTTCGAAGTTAAATTCAGATGGAACACCTTTTGATTCCAATTCCGATTTCAACTTTTCGATGTTGAGTTTACGCTCTTCAATACTTAGTTTCAAGTCTTCTTTTTCCAACTTTGTTTTCCTCACTGGAATTCTGGAAACAACTAAGGTTAATAAAGACATTATTAATGTAAGTTGACCATTATCAGTATTTAAAAATGTCCAAGTCTCACTAAGTCCGCCTTCTTTGAATGCTTCCGTTTCAACCCTATTATTGATTTCAAGTTCTTTTGTGATTTCGGAAATAATCTGCAACAGCTCATGTTCACATTTATTTCTGGTATAAGCATCCATTGAATGTGAATCATCATCTTCACTAAAGTAATAGTGAAGTTCAAGCTTGTTATTAAGGATGTTTTCTACCATAATTATTTGTTTCTATTTACTTAACCTATCATAAACCTTCTTCAACATATATCCTTTCACCAATCCACCGAATTCCTTATCATCCATCATTTTACCAAAAATATCTTGGTTTTGCTCCATTCTACTAATAAGTGCATCCATAAATATGTCATCGAATCCGAATTTGAAGTTCTCAATTGGATTGTTTTTAGCTTGTTCTGCTAACTTTTCATCCAGCACCATATCTTCTTCTATCTGGTCGAAGAATAGCTTGTCTGCGGTATTAAATTCGGTCTGAAATTTCTTGTTTAGTACTTCTATAATTTCAGATAAATTTGCTTCATCTTCTTTCGTTAAACGTAATCCAGCTTGACCACCACCTTCTAATTCATATACACTTTGGCTTTCCATAACGATGTTATGTTCTGCAATCTTTTGTAGTCTGTAGTATTCCAAAGAAACCTCGTCACCCAACTTGAATTTATCATTCTGGCTAGTTCTAGGTAGTTTTTTGTACAAGAATCGAGTATAAGTAAATAACTTCTCTAGGTCAACATCTGAGAACGGCATAATCTGAGTTAAAAACGAATAGGTTCTATTGAAACTCTGCATGGTGTTCTTGAAATCTTCTTGAGTGACTTCAGTTCCAATTACATTCTTATCTGAGCTTTCTTCTGGAAGTTGTTTGAATCGTTCCACAGCTGGGTCAATGTAAGCATTCAACTTTGCTTGGTCAGAAACTGTCAATGATTTAGCAGATTTGAAATATAGGTTACAGAAATTGTTTACCTCAGTTTCCCAAACCACATTTGCTTTATCCAATTCAGCCTTCAAGTCGTATAGGTAATTTGGGTCTGAATTCTCCTTGATGGATGTAAGCTCATAATACGGTTGGAATGATTCCAATATTTCATCAGTATCATTTGCAAAGTCCAATACAAACGTATCTTCTTTCCCAGCACACATACGGTTCAATCTGGAAAGTGTTTGTACAGCTTTAACGCCAGATAATTTCTTGTCCACATACATGGTATGTAACAACGGTTGGTCGAATCCTGTTTGGTATTTATCCGCAACCAATAACAATTGGTATTCATCTGATGCGAATTTTCTTGGAAGTTCCTTTTCTGCAAAACCATTAAGCTCAACTTCGGTCACACCTTCTGGAGCGTTACCATAGATTACCTTTCCAGAAAATGCTACAATGGTTTTGACATCGTTATAACCTTTGTCTTTGATGTATTTATCAAATTCTTCTTTATATCTCACTGCATGCAAACGTGAGCTCGATACCACCATCGCTTTTGCTTTCCCTCCAATCTTTTTAGAAACCACTTGGCGGAAATGCTCCACCATTACTTCGGTTTTCTGTGCAAGGTTATGTGGATGCAATGACATGAATCGTCCAATTGCTCTGGATGCTTTCTTCTTGTTTACTTTCGGGTCGTCCTCAATTTCTTTGGATAACTTGAAGTAGGTTTTATATGTGGTATAGTTCTTTAATACATCGAGAATGAATCCTTCTTCAATAGCTTGTTTCATCGAGTACAGGTGAAACGGTTCTGGCTTACCATGAGCACCCATCGTCCCAAATACTTCAACTGTTTTAGGTTTTGGTGTTGCTGTGAACGCAAAGAAGCTAAGGTTGTTCTGTTTACCTCTGGCTAACATCGACTTTCTTATTTCATCTTCTGCATCTTCTTCCAATCCTGTGTAAGCCTCATCCTTTTCAGCTTCTTCTAATGATTGAGCTGATAATACTTCCTTCATTTTTTTGGTTGCTTCACCACCTTGCGAACTGTGAGCCTCATCAATGATTACAGCATATTTTCTAGCTGGAATTTCACCAATTTTATCAAGAATAAATGGGAACTTTTGAAGCGTAGTAATGATGATATTTGAACCAGCTGAAATGGCATTTGCCAACTGTGTTGAATCTTTATCAATTTTCTGAACTACACCATCCTTGTGTTCGAATTGGTAAATAGTATTCTGCAACTGTGAATCCAAAACCTTACGGTCAGTAATTACAATCACCGAATCAAAGATTCTATTGTTAGCCTCATCATGCAAACTAGATAGCCTATACGATAACCAAGCGATTGAATTGGATTTTCCAGAACCAGCTGAGTGTTGAATCAAATAGTTTTTGCCAGCACCACTTTGTTTTGCATCAGTTGTCACTTTACGAACAACTTGCATTTGGTGGAAACGTGGGAAAATAATTGTTTCTTTCTTCTTTTTTACACCATTCAACTCAAATTCCTCTACGCTTAGGTGAAGGAACTTGCCAATGATGTCCATGAAGCTATCTTTCGTCCAAACCTGTTCCCACAGATACGATGTTCTGTATCCAATTGGATTGGGTGGATTACCAGCTCCATTGTTGTAACCTAAATTGAAAGGTAAATAACGAGTGTTCTTTCCGTCTAACTTCGTTGTCATGAAAGCCTCATCGGTATCCACAGCAAAGTGAACCAATGTTCTTTTCTTGAATTGAAATATCGGTTCGTTTGGCTCACGGTCGTAAACATACTGTTTCTTGGCATTCTCTACAGACTGTCCAGAAAACTGATTTTTAAGCTCTATGGAAGCAATTGGTAATCCATTTAATGAAAGTACCATATCCAATGAATTCTTGCCCACACGCTCATAATATAGCTGTCTGGTCACCGACAAATGATTGGTAAGATACAATTCGTCTGCTTCTGGATTTAGAGTGCTTTCTGGCTTGAAATATGCCATCTGGAACTTCACTCCATAATCAGTAAATCCTTTGCGAATAACGTCCAATACACCACGCAAATCAATTTCTTTGACCAAACGTAGTATTACTTTTTTCTCAGCTTCGTCCTTGTGTATAGTAACTAGTTTATCCCAAGCCTTTGGTTGTGATTCCTTCAAAAAATCAGTGATGTAACTAGGAAACAATCCCTGTTGCACATCGAAGTCTGTTGAACTCCCTTTTACATAACCACCGTGCTCCAACAAGTTGGATTCGATTGCCTGTTCAAATGTTAGCTCTGTATGAATTCCTTTTGCCATATCAAATCACATATTTTCGCAAATTATCTGTATTCCAAATCAATTTTGCTATTTCTAAATAAAGGTTTTGTCTTTCCTTAATCGTTTCTTTTGTAAAGTCATTGCTCGGATTAAATTTCAAATTGTTCGCATTGGCAAAACGTAAAAAATTTGGGTTGTTTTCGTAGCAATTTTCGTTAAGTGATGACACTAATAAATTTTGACCAAAATATTTTGGTAGTTTTTTCGAGTACGTTGAATCATTTAAACTCCTGTTTATATCTTGCGGAAGCAAAACTAAATCACCGAACATATTTCTTGTTCTTTGAAATTCTTCTTCTGATTCAAACTCGTCTGAATACCTCTCAAAATGGTCAACCCAAATATGCTCAATGTCGTATGGGTTTTTAATCGAACGGTTAACATAAACATCAAATTTGGTGTCTTTTCCACTTTGTTCTTCTACAAAATGAGTTATTCTGGCAAGTTGGTGCAACATATATCGTTTTGTCCAGCCACTTAAATTAAATCGTTCAATTCCATCTAAGCTGAACTCCATGATTTCAATCTCTTCGGTTAAAAATCCTACCAATTGACCTAAACTTCTTCTTCTTATCTTTTTTGCAAGCATAAACATTGTATATGTCATTGCTGAATAATCAAGTGTTTTGAAGTTGAATATTCGAATTGAAATGTATTGGTCTAAAAAGCACGATACAATTTTCAGTTTGGCATCAATGATTTCTTTTGTATCATTTTTGTCCAAACTTGCCAATAGTATAAGAGGTTGCAATGTAAAGTTTCTGTCTGCATTATAGAAAATGTACTCAAACCCTTCAGTCAACTTTGCCGAATATTCCGCAATTCTAATGTAGGTGTTGGAGAACAATATGAACTCTTTCTGAACTAAATCACTATAGTCTACTGACTTTTTAAGTCCAATATTATTTCCGTTTTCTCTCAACCATTTGTGAAATGCAGTACCAATAATGTCAAAATCTCCTGGTGTAGCATTTCTTTTACGTTCACGGATTGTTTCGCCATATTGTGACCTTAACCATGTTTTTATGCAATCACTTTCTTGCTCCTTACCCAAAGCTTTTAATTCTAACATTTTAGCTTTCCAAAGCTCGTTTGCTTTTAGTCTTTCATCATTGTCAGCAATTTCCGAAAGCAAATACCCTTTCAACATCTCGGTTGCAGTTAGGCTAAGACCACGGTCATTCATCGAAACAAATATTTTATGTGCGTCTTGTTCCGTTTGTGCAACAATTTTTATGAATTGTACATTGTCAATCAACCAATCCTTGAAAAATGGTAATGCTTCTTCTGGAACAGCATCCATCATCAACTCAATAATGTCATTATATCTGTGCCAAATATTTTGAACACTTTCTGGATGACCTTCGGGCTCAAAAACAACATCATTAATAATCGCTTCTAGGCATTCCGTTCGTTCTTCAACGTTGATATTGAAAGTAGTTTTACCATATTTCTGAGAATAAATTAGGTTTAACACTTCTGCTTTATCGTTTGTATCTTGAAGGTGTTTGGTAATAAAAAGCAGTACTAGGCTCAAAGATGTTAGCCTTTGCTGTCCATCAATAATTGCATTTTCATCCTCAGTGAGTACTACAGACCCCATGAAATAGTGACCATATTTTTCTACTTCATTTCGTTCGTGTGTTTCGGAATAATACTCCAAAAACTCACCTGTTAAATCTTCAATCAGCTCTTCAATTTGTTTGCGTTGCCATTGGTACTCTCTTTGATAATAGTGAATGCTGTATTTAACTCCAGTAAATAACTCTCTAATACTTTTCGGTGCTCCTAATATTTTTTTCATTAATAAATTTTGTTATCCGTTGAATTATTTACATGCAGATTGCGAATTCAGAAATCAAAGTATACAGTTCAGTACCTTCTAAATGACTTGCTCTATAATCACCGACTCTAATTTTGGCTAAACTTTCATCACCAACTTTAGTGACTTCAAAAACACAAACATCCCCATTGTGAATGACTTCGTATTTAAAACCATTTTCAAAACTTGACCATTCAGCTTCTGCTTTTGGTATGTTGTTGTTTTGAAACTCTCGAATACTGTTTATTAGTCTAGTAACCTCTATTGCTGTCATAGTTTTATTTTTTATCTGTTGGTTTAACTTCTGTATTTGTTTGATTTGTTACAGGTTTTGGCATTGGTGTTTGTTTACCAAGCTTCACTTGAACTGCTTTAGGTGTCTGTTTTGGTTTTTTTTCACTCATATTACAACATTTATCGAACAGTAAATTATCATTGAAATTATACCGAGGCTAAACAGAGTATAGCTAGTCCAATTTACCTTTCTTATTGTTTTGTTTCGACTTTTCACTTTTTCATATCTTTCTTTATCGTCAAGTACATCATTGTCTAAATCTTCTCTTGCTTTTGTTCCATTATCAGCAGAAATCAAATACGATGCAAGGTTCAACAACAATGTTAATGCAATTAAACACCACCAAACAATCAGAAACCCTGTGTATTTTGCGTTATCCATTGGAACAATCTTTTCAATAAATCCAATTGACAGCACTAATGAACCAGCACTCAGATACACTAAGTTTTTTTCAAAATCGTCCTCTGAGCCACTAATTGCGTGCTCCAAACTTGCCCTGTAGTCGTTATTTTCGCTCATTAGTTTAACTTCTCGTTCCTCACATCAATTTTACCAGTAACAACCTCACTAATCAAAGCCGTTTTGTATTCTTTTAACAACTCGATTTCTTGGATTGATTTAATGATTGTTAAACTAACTGCTTTTAACGATTTTTTAAGTTGTAAAATAAGTTCGTACTGTTCTTCAACAGAAGGTAAAATCAAGAAAAAATTCTTCAATTGCTCAAAATTTAATGCTTCACGATTACCGCCAGTTTGACACAAATCAATTTGTTGTTGACCTAAAGTTGAGCTCAATACATAGTATAAGAATTCAGTAATTATTCTTTCGTTTGGTCTAACAATACAGACGTGTTGATTAACATTTGCTTCTTCAAATTCATTGGTAACATAGTAACATCTACCTATTGAACCACCTGTAATATTTAACAAAACATCACCAAAAAGTACTTGACTATTTTTCATAGAATCATGTATTTCTCTTGTTATGTATGCTACATTATCCAAGCGGAATCCATCGAAATAAACATTTTGGCTTCTGAGTAATGGAATACCTGTTAACTCATATATTTCTGCTCCGCCTTTAGGTGTAACTCCACTCCCGATTTTTTTAGTGACAGACTTAATCTTATTCACTTCCCAATGCTTTGGTATCTGTCCTAGCCATTCAATACCAGAATCCTTCATTGAAACATTCGGGTCAAGACCTTTGGTTACTGCTTGGTTAATTACAGCAACACGTTCTTCTTCTAACAATTGAATAAACTGCTCTTTCTTTGCAATTAGCTTATCAATTTGAGTTGTTTTATGTTCGAGATATTTGGCGATAGCTGTTTGTTCTTCAGTTGATAGCTTTAACGACAAAATCACAGCCATTTCATTATTCATAATTTTAGCACCATTCGTATCTGGTCGCTTGTAAAATTGAGTAGCGTATTGTAAAAAATAATAGTCAAACTCTGGTATTACATCATCGGATTTTCCTTTTAGTGTACCACAAACATTTGTACAATTAAATTTCCCTTCTCTTAAAAATACTGTTCCAGCATTTGCACCATCAGTTGTCCATGTGATTAATTTATCGTCAAAATCAAATGTTTCAATATGTCCTAGGCAACCATTATTGAGAGTTTGTGATGAATAAACAGGATAAATTGCATCTTCTACCAAGTCTTCATTTGAAATAACTCTTCCTCTTCCAATTTGGAATTTATATTTAATTCTAGTTACATCCCAATGACTTGGAATTTCTCCAATCCACTCAATACCCGAATCTTTATAGCTATCGTATTTCTTCATAGTTTATCCGATAACTTCTTTTAATAATCCCTCCGTTTCTTGCTCGATAGCCATTATGTCCTTTCTTATGTCGTCCAACGAACGTAAAGGCTTGTACTGATAGAAGTACTTGGTAAAGTTTACTTCGTATCCTACATTGGTTTTGCTGTGGTCAATCCAAGCATCTGGAACATGTGTCAACACTTCTTTCTCCATGTATTCCTGTACATCCATCAGTAACGGAATGTTTTCCGTGTCTCGCAAAGATGAATCTGGTTTTGGATTGCCTTTTTTATCGGTCACTACTTGTCCTTTTGCGTTGCGTTCTGGTCGTTCTACCGTTACTTTAGCATAACCAAAAGCTTTGTTGTCAAATACTTTTGAGTAATGTCCTTCTTTAAATTCACCGTATATTTTTGTTATTTGAGCAATGTGGTCATCGGATAATTCATTTCGTTTGTCACCCAATGATTTGCTCATTTTCTTAAAGAAATCCGCACCGTTTATTAACTGAACTTTGCCTTTTCTATTTTTTGGTTTGTGATTGGATATTACCCAGATATAGGTTGAAATACCTGTATTGTAAAATAACTGATTTGGCAACGCAATTACAGCCTCTAGGAAGTCGTTTTCGATTATCCATTGACGAATACTGCTCTCGTTCTTTGTTTTGCTTGGAGAGCCAGAGAAAAGTGGTGAACCATTGAATACAATAGCCAATCGAGAACCTTCTGGTTTCATCTTGCTCATCAAGTGCATCAAAAACAGAAACGAACCATCACTTACCGATGGCAGTCCAGCTCCAAATCGTCCACCGTGACCCAACTGTTCATGTTCCTCTTTAACTTTTTTTCCAAACTTTTCCCATTTCACACCGAACGGTGGATTGGTAATCAAGTAATCAAATTTCTCGTTGGATAGTTGGTCTTCGGATATACTGTTCCCTTTTTTGATGTTGGATGCGTTTTGACCTTTAATCAATAAATCCGACTTACAAATCGCATACGATTCTGGATTCAGTTCTTGACCAAATACCTCCAAACGTGCATCTGGATTGAGTTCATGTAAGTATTCTTCTGCAACAGAAAGCATACCGCCCGTGCCCGCACAAGAATCGTATATCGTTTTGGTAATACCTTTTTTGGTTAAAATATCACGGTCATTCAAGAACAAAATGTTCACCATCAATTTGATTACCTCTCTTGGTGTAAAGTGTTCCCCAGCGGTTTCGTTCGAAATCTCAGCGAATTTTCGAATCAATTCCTCAAACATGTATCCCATTTCCATACTTGAAATATGGTCTGGGTGCAAGTCAATTTCTTGGAAACGCTTCACCACCATAAACAACAAGTTGGCTTCATCCATTTTGTTGATTTGGTTTTCAAACTCAAATTGTTCAATGATTTCTCTGGCATCTTCTGAGAATCCGTTGATGTAGTTTCTTAGATTCGAAGCAATGTTATTTGGGTCAGCAATCAGCTTCTCAAAGTCGAATTGGCTTTTGTTGTGGAACTTGAAACCAGCCGTTTTGTTTAAAATCGGGTCAAGGTTCTCAACGTTGGTTGTTTTCAGCTGGTCATACTTTTTAAGTACATCCGATTTGGTGCTTTCCAGCACGCAATCCAATCGTCTGATTACTGTTAACGGTAAAATAATCTTCCCATAGTCACTTTGCTTATAGTCACCTCGAAGTAGGTCTGCAATTGACCATATAAAATTTGCTGATTCTTTTACGTTTTTCATTTAATATGTTGATATGTAATATTTTAATTCAATAATTCTTTTGCATCCACCTGTAGTAATTTGGCAATTTCATAAAGTACTTCAATCGATGGTTGTCGCTTATTGCTAACATAACCATTGACCATGTTGTAGGATTTTCCAAGCCTTTCAGCCAGCCAAACCTGTTTGATACCTTTATCTTTAAGTACTTCTTTGATACGATTCATCGGTGCATTATTTGGGTACAATATAGTGAAAAAACCAACATAAAATGAGATAAAAATATTTCATAGCCGAAATTGACCCTAGTTGTCTGAGAACCTTTAAACGAAAGGGGAATTTTCAAACGATTCACAGGCATATCACCCCTATACCTACCTCGATTTACTTGGCTGTCATTGAAAATATCGGAACATACATTTGCTCTGAATAGATTGAAAGATTGAATCTTGTACCTAAAAAATATCAAAAAAAAAATTCCAATAATATTCGATTTTCAAGTATTGATTTCAATTTTCCCCCGCCAGGAAAATTTCAAGAACCCCATCATACTCAATGCTACAGCAACACGGGGGAAGGAGACTACGGGTGGTAACGGGGGAGGGTGCTCCCGTAGGAAGGGAGGGAAGTTAAATAGACTTGACAACTTTTTGTTTTTCGTTATATTTATTAATATCTGATTATATCGGATTAGCTGGTTCCAGATGGGTTGCTCCATCTGGTTCTCGCCCAGCTTCAAAAAAATGCGAGTAAAATAACATAAAGCGAGAATACTATGAGAAATGCCAACTTATTCCATCCAATCAACTCAAGAAATATTACAACTAGTTGATTCTGATTTTAACGAAAAAATTACCCTAAAAGACAAACACCTCTATTTCATTGATACCCTTATCAGAAACAGAGCTGATAAAAAAGCAAAATATTTATCATCTGCACTCCTAAAAAGAACATTTGGTGATAGAACCTACACGTCAATAATCGAATACTTTATAAAAAAAGGTATTGTTGAACGCCAATTAAATTATCAAGATGGTCGTCGTTATCCATATTATACATATATGTTATTAGCTTCTGTAAAGAATCTTATCGGTTATGAAATAACCTCAAATAGCTTAATAAATACTATCAATTTCTTTCATAGCACCAACTATAGTAGTCTAAACGAAGTTGAAAAACAAGTGCTTTTTAATATCGAAAAACTGCAACTGCCTTCAGCTATAGAAACACCTAAACTTTATATCACTAAATCACCAAACACAGGAAGGTTGTTCCATACTTTAACTAGCTTAAAACGTGAGCATCGTATGTATTTAAAACATATTGATGGTCATGGACTTATTGAAATTGATGGTAAGGGTGCACAGTTGGTTATGCTTTCCAATCGGTACAATGACGATGAAGTTTTTAATGATGCTGTTTACAGTGGAGAGATATACCAAATTATTGCCAACGAAATCGGAGTTGATATATCATCTGATATAGCTAGAAATAAGTTTAAAAAACAGTTTTTTAATACTGTTATTTTTAACCAAAATCCAAGTGTAATTGCCAACAGCATATATGGAATAGCCTTCAAGAAACTTTTTCCAATTACATTTCAGCATTTAGTTAATATTGATATCAATGTAAGCAAAGCACAAGACCTTCAACGGCAAGAATCAGAGTTGTTTATAAATAATATCACCAGAGACTTGGTTAAAAAAGGTCTTTTCGTTATCCCGATTCATGATGCATTGGTTGTGTTTAAGAAGGATACTGATTCAGTAATGGAAATTATAAACGATAACTGCTATGCCTTTCTTGGAAGACTCATGTCTTTTTCAACAAAAGAATTTTGTCCTACACCTTATCCGAATTGCACCACATATATAAACATTTATTCAATAGAAGAAGAGAAAGAGGACACACAGCACAAAGGTGTATATGTAGTGCAAAACAGTATAAGGGTAGGACAAAATAAAAACAACTTGGTTAGAGATGAAAAAATTGAAGTTATCACCGAGGCTATCAAAACTTTATTATCGGAAAACAAAAAAGTGACAATAAGGAAAGTTCAAGAGGTGTCTGGTGTTGCTAAGTCAACAGTTGAGAAGCATTACAAACAAATACTCAACAATTTAAATTAGGTTATAAATACCATCAAAGGAAAATCAAATACTCCACAGCTCACCAAATCATTTGATTAACTTGAGAACTGCTCTTTTTTAATTGTTTACATTTATTTTATTTGTTTTTTTACACATAGATTTCCCATATTGGTTTAAAAAACCAATCTTAGGTTTGTTGAATCATGTGTTGTTTTGCTGAAACTATTCTTGGACAGAATAGAAGTAATGTGTTGATTTCCGTTATTCTCTGGTCATTGTTAGAAAATCTTTCGTCATCCAAGTAACAATATTTTTTGGGTCAAAATTTCGATGAAAAGTAAAATGAATATATTCTCCATTTTTTTTTCCTTTTGTAATTTTTTCAAACCAATTATAAGATGTTCTATAATTTGGATGAAATGGGTTACTGTACATTGAACCATCGATTCCCACCACAAGTTCCATTTGCCATTTTAATCCGTAACCTAATAATTCTTTGTGCTTTTCAAACACAAAAATTTCCAACTTTTTTTGTAATTCTTCTTCCATATTCTATCACTATTTATACTCTAGTCGAGTTTTAAATTTATTCCGTTATTTGCCTGTTCCATTTTGAGATAGACTTTTGATTTTGACATAGATACCCACCCTCATAAATTGAGTATTTTTTTAAACTCTATAAATTAATAATTCATTTTGTTGCCGAAAGAGTTGGTCGACAAGTAACTTTATTTGAAAACAATAAATAGAAACAATGATAATGGTATGTGCAATTTGAATCTTTTCTTCGCTAATAAAGCCTTGTAAGCACTAGAAAGTAACTTTAAATCATGTATGAATTGGTTCGACAACACGACATTGATGGGTACATTTATTAACCCTAACTACTTATAAATAAGATAGTTAGGGTTTTTTATTCCCGAATAATTCACGGATTTTTTTCAATTTATCTCATTTAATAAGGTTTAATCACAATGAATTACTTATAATATTTTTATTGTATTAAATGAAAAAACCCGCTTAAATAGCGGGTTTATATGTTATGAATATTGGTTTATTTTAGCATAAACATCCTCTCTTAAATAGAGAACTCGTTTGCCAATTTTCTTCGGCATAAGATATCTTTTCTTTTCCCAATTGTGTAATGTAACTAATGAAACATTTAAAAGTTTACTCACCTCTTCTCTTGTCAGTAAGTCAGATTTTGGTTTATCTTGTTGGAAATTATTTACCATACCATATATTTTTTGTAGTTCTGAAGATACGGTGTTACGAATTAATTTTTCAAATTCATCTTTTGAAAATTCTAATACTCTGAAATTTGACTCTATCATAATTTTTATATTTTTATAATTGAGGTAATATTCGCCATACCTGTTGCGGGGTTTAATTCGGTTTCCTCGTTTATATTTTTTTATGCTACTTCTCCTAATTCATAATCTGATAATCTAACCTCTGATGCCATCACAAATTGAGGATTCAATTCATATCCAACATATTTTCTATCTGTAAGAACACAAACTTCTCCAGTTGTTGCAGTCCCATTAAACAAGTCCAAAACAGTATCACCAGGTCTTGTTGTAGAAAGAACACAAATTAATGGCAAATCAATTGGGAATGTACAAGAGTGTTCCATATAGAATCCTTTTTCTGCACATTTTTTTCTTAATTCTAATGTATTTGAAGCATTTGATTGAAGAACTCCATCTCTAAAATCAATAGTGGAAATTAATTTTGGTTTAATTCCGGTTGTTCCATTTGAAATTGCATTATTTTCATCAATAAATGATTCTAACCAAGTAGCATCATAATAATGATTTGCTGATTTTGTAAAGTGAAATATTGGTTCAAAATTTCTAACACTTCTATCACCAAAAGTATATTGACTATTATTTTTTAACCACATTAATTTATCGTTGTATCTCCATAAACCTGTTTGAATCATTTTAATCAAAAACAATTCAGGTACGCATTGGTATTGTCCTTCTCTAACACAATCATTCAAATTAACAAACAAGGAACCGTCCTCTTTTAATACTCTATATGCTTCCTTGAAAATAATAACCAATTTATCCACGAACTCTTCAACATCCTTTTCAAATCCAAGTTGAGTTTTTCCGGTTCCATAATCAAACATTCCGAAATACGGTGGGGAAACCACAATCGTATTTATTGAACTGTTTTCAAGTTCATACATTACTTCACAAGTATGGTTGTAAATTTTAACCTTCTCTGTTATAAAATCATAAACCTTTGGAACTACTTCATTGTTTGTCTTTTTAATGATTTCATTATTTAATCTCTCCTCAACTTTATTTAAAGTTAATGCTCCCTTATCCACCTTTAATAATAATTCATCCACTTTAGCAGAATCATTACCATAAAGTTGAGCACCTAATGTTTGGATGGACTTTAATTTTCTCACTTTGTAAGTTCCCAATTCTTTGTAAGCCAAATCCTTTTCTTGCTTCGCTAATTTTAGTTCAGGATTTATATCTGTTCTGCCTCCTGGTTTAATAGAGTAATACTTTGCATAAAAGTCAATCTCACGAAGAATTTCAATACAAGATTTTTTTCTAAATTGATTTGTAGCCAATGCGATTACATCACTTTTTTCAGATGGTGTGGATACAAATACCACAGGAACTTTTCCCATCTTTAAATCTATTGCAATTTGAAGGCGAAGATTTCCGGAGATAACACAATAGTTTTCATCCACTAATAAAGGGGTAAGAAGCCCAAAATCTTTGATATTATTTTTAATTACATCATAGTTTTCAGGAACAAGATAAATCGAACTTAAGAGTTCGTTTTTGTGTAATTTATTGGTGGCTACACTTACCACACTTTGGTCAAAAATTGTTTTCATAAGTTCAGATTTTAGAGTTAAAAAATGAACCTTTACGACTGGTTGAAACGGGTTTTTGAAGTGTTAGTCCTCACTGAAGACAGGGTTTAAAGACGGTTCTTTCGTCAATAGATTTATTATAAAAAAATAAATAAATCTAAAAATTTTAATAGTCAAAATTATAAAGAACTTAAATAACTAAACTTTGTTAGTATTGTTATTCGGGTACAAATCTAGTACATTCTATTTTAATATGCAATGTAATAATGAAAATATTTTTTTATAAAATTAAAAAACCGCTGAATTACAGCGGTTTAAGTATAATAAAATTATTGAATTATTTTATAATTGATATTCATTTCCATAAATATCTTGAAGAATTATGGGAATTTTATTCTTAAAATACTCTTCAATTTTCAATTTTGCGACTTCATCTATATTGTTTTCATTCAATCCTTTTGGAAAATCTTTTAGTGAACCTATATAAACTCCAATATATGCAGGTTTTCTATATTCCCCTTTGTATTTATATTGCCATTTAACCCTTGCTAATATACTTTTATCTGCATCCCTATTCTTAACAACAGATAATTTGTAGGTGTAATTTAATCTATATTGAAGTTCATCAATCTTCTCTTTCCAAAAGTTATAGGTTTCAATAATTTGTTTATTGTCATTGCAAAAGTCATTAAATGATTTAATAGACATTGGTAATAAAATACTTTTGATTTCAGATTGCGTCGGATGGTTAAAAAATCCTCTAAAATCAAGTTTATTTAAATTATCTTTTTTCATATCTAATACATTAATAAATTTTATGCAATGTAAGAATAAAAAAGCATATCCCAAATACAAGTATATCCCCATACCCCCTCCGGTAAACCCTTGCGGTATCCACCCCTTCCTTCCCTCCCTTCAAAAGTTCTCATATAGGGGTGATAATACCTTAAACAACCCAAAACCCGTTTAAAAAATTTATAGAAAAATTTAGTCAAAAAATGACTTTTCCCATTTTTACGAATACTTATAATAAAAGAGTATTATGAAAAAGTTAAAGCCATTATTTGGATTTGGATGTAAATCAGACGGAGAAGGATTAATTTCAATAGAGGTAGATTGTGAATTTCCTCAACAGCGGGACAATTGCCTAAAGCTGTATAACCGGTTAGAGGAGTTAAAGATAGTTGAAAGCAAGATTGAATTCCCTCTGCGATTGAAACATTGGATGGTAACTATCAATCCTACAGATAAATTTACAATTATGAATTATTTTAGAATTGATGGAATTAAAAAAATTGTTGAGGAGAATAAATCCAAACTAATAGATAAAATAACTTTTGTAAAACCGGAAGTTCAATATAACAAAAAAGCTAAATACCCCAATCTTCACATCCATTTTTATCAAGTTTCAGAAGATGTTGGAATGGAAATTATGGAAATTATGGATATTCAGGATATGATAGAATCCTGTTTTATATATTATGAGAACACCAAACAGTTTACCAAAAAAAGATTATCAGATTTGGAAAAATATGTTAATCCATTAGAACTACAAATAATGTCCTTTTTCCCAATGGAATTGGTAGTATTTGATATTGAAAATGGGGATAACATCCTTGACTTCCCTCAACAAATGCGTATGTTAAAGAGCGTAGAACTCCCATTTTAATACCTTTAATGGGATGAATACTGACCTTTTTTGCTGGGAAACACCGCTAGTAATATTAAAGTAATAAACTAAAATCGGTCTATAACAGGTCTGGGGGATTATACCCATTACAACAATCAATCAATATTTATGAATAAGCTACAACAGAAGATAAAGTCATTACTTCGTGAAATAAAAGAACAAAAAGAAAATAGGTATTGGTATGTTGCGACAATTACCTTTTCAACTGAAACATTTTACCGAAGAGTAAATAGTGTTAGTGAGTTCTATAAGAGATTATCCAATTCCAAAACAGGATTAGTAGGTCAATCTTCCAACCGGGAATGGTGGAGCAAATTGAGTCCCTCCGGATTTTATGATTTTACTCCAAATAAGGATATTATTGTTTTATCATTCGTAATGGAAACTAAAGCAAAATTAAATGAAATAGAATTTAGAGCAAGGGCAAAAAAAATAGTTCCCTATCTTGAAATTAGTATCGGGACTAAAGAACAAAAAGAATATGAATTTGAATTGGCTTTTGAAAGGGAGTTTTACCAACAATACGAACCAAAAACAGAAGTGTTTGGAGATATTAAAAGAAGTAATAAAATATAACGTTCCGACGCTTCTCGTCAGTTGCGAACTTCGGAACGAATTATTTTCTGTTAAAGATAAAAAATTTTGCGGAACGCAAACGCGAACTTCCTACAAAACTCGCAATTGCGAGAAACGGCTGTTAGCAACAGTTTTTTATAATCTTATATAATCAGTATCAGGCATTTTTTTATATTTCACGTCATTTTCAATGATTTTTAAAATCATATTTTCTAATACTATTAAATTCTTCTCTTTTTCTTTTTCGATTTTATTTTGACAATAATCACTTGTTCTAGAACTTTTGACAATTTTATTTGATGTTATTTCTATTTCAAAACCATAGGATGGAATAACTCCACCAGGTTTTAATGTATCACATTCAAATTCAGAAGGAAAGGATAAAAAATCTACTTTTTTATAATAGTTATAAATTTCAATTTTCTGTTCAACGGTCAGATTTATTCTAATATGCATATCAGGACTTCTCATAAATTCCCTTGTAAGAATTCCAGTTCTTGAATTATATTTTTGATGTCCAAAATCTATTTTAATTGCAAAGTCATTTGGCATATCTAACGGATACCTTTTAGTATCACAACTGCAAAATAGAAATAAAGTGAATAGGAAAAGAATTTGTTTCATTTAATGTGTGTTTCAAATTGGTGCTAACGTTTTGCGGCTTTGCGAAGTGGCGGATTTTTAGTACAAAAGTTAAATAGAATTACTGCTGTTGAACCTTGCACAAATGTTTCATAGAAGCACTTCAGCCGCCATATTGCCAAACCGATGTTAGCAGATGTTGTTCTATATTCCGTCATTCTGTGTCTTGTTTAAAATTCCAATTTATCAAAGGTAATTTTCGTCTTTGGTTTACATTCCAAAGTCCGATTTGAACTCCTTTGAGTTTTTTTGATTTATTGAATAGCCCGATTTGAAGTCCATTCATTTCATCTGCGTTGTTCCCAAGAATACCAACTTGAAGTCCTTTTGTTTTGTAACCATTGTTAGAAAATCCTACTTGTAAACCGTTCATATAGTAAGCGTCATTAAATAACGCAGTCATTACTCCATTATGTTTTTGTGTAAAGTTCATAAAAAGAGATGTCGAAATGCCGTTAACTTGAAAGTGTATTTGTCCAATAAATCCTGCAGTCAAACCATTTGTCAAACAATGACAAGCAGAACCAGATGCTGATAAATTTAGTCCGTTTATTCTCTCAGATAAAGGTTCTTGTTTTAACTTTATAAATGCACTGTCGGTTTCTACAATTGGACTTCTTGGTATTAAGGGAATTCCAATTCCTATCCCAATTAACTCAATTTTAATTCCGTTCGTATTCGTAAATCTCGGTTCACTATTAAAAGACCAAAGTCCAACAGAAATTCCGTGTATGTTTATACTATCCTTATGAAAAGTCCAAATTGGGAAATAATTCTTTCTCTTGTCAACTTGTCCGTACGAACTAATTGTCAAGATAATAAAAAGTATGGTCAATATGTTTGTGGTTTGTCTCATTACAATATCTGCTAACGTTCCGCCGCTTCACGCAGTTGCGAACTTCGGAACTAATTATTTTCTGTTAAAGATAAAAAATTTTGCGAAACGTAAACGTGAACTTACCACAAAATTCGCAATTGCGAGAAACGGCTGTTAGCGGTTCGGTTATGTCACCTTTCACTCAAACCAACTAATAACTGATGCAACTCCAGCGATGAAGATTACTATTATAATTCCAATGGTTGCGAAACAACCATATTTCGCGACTTTATCTTTCCAATTCTCTTTTACAGGCTCTTCTTCTAAATCTAGTCTGTCTTCAGATTTCGGTTCAATATAACCTAACCAGATATCACCAGTTATCCATTTTTCTTTTGCATCAATTACAATAATATTTTTTTCAGAATCTTCAATAATTTCGTTTGCTTTTCTCGACGCTTTTAATAATTCACAAGCAAACAATTCCAAACCATATTTATTTGCTTTAATTGTTGCTTCATTTCCGTCTTCATTCAAGTCGTAGACACCAAAAAAAGCTTTCTCTTTTGGGTTTTGATTTTCAATTTTCGCAATTATGTTATCTAATTCTTCTTCTTCCAAAATATTGTAGTTTAATCTTAGTTTTGTGAAACTGACTGCTAACGTTTTCGGGCTTGGCTAAGGTGGCGATTTTCACCATAAATGTTGATGCGGAGAACCAAACTTTGATTAACCACAAATGTGTCTGCGGAGCACTGAACCGCCACTTTTGCCAAACCCGTGTTAGCGGTTCGGGCTTCTTTTTCAGTGTCAATATCTTGTCTATTTACAGAATTCATTTTAGTCAAATATGTCTCTTACAAAAACTTTTGTGCTGTCTAAATTAGTCCAAATTGTTTGAATATTTTTATTGTCGTTGGTTGAATATTCATAAACCATAATTGTGTCACCTAAAGTCGTTGGATTGAACCAGTCTAATGTCTCACCATAAGGAATTTTTCCGTCCCATTTTGCTGTCGATAGTTTTTCTGATGAAAACTGATGTTTGGATAAAATTCGTTTTAATTCGTCTGGGCAAGTTTCAAAATGCAACCAAATAGCATAGTCAATTTTAGGAACAACTTGGTCTTGGTATTTCAAAATTTTAATGCAGTCCGTTTGTTTTTTGTCAAACAGTGCGTCATAAATTTCGTCACCAGTCCTGGGTCTTAAAGTTTCTGTTACTTTGTTATATGTCTTGCTTACAAACTTAAAACCTGTCCAAGCTGTCAAACCGATAAATGCAAAAAACAATAACAACGATGTCAGTTTAAGTTTCTTATTTTTTTTCGTCAAACCCAATATGAGTGTCACGAGAAAAAGCAAAAAAGCAAGTCCTGAAATTACTGTCAATATTATTAATTCTTTCATCTATTATTTCGTTTCGTTGTCTGTAGGTTGTGGGCGTCGTCATAGCCTGACCGCTAACTTGTATATATGTATGACAAAATCATACAAAGCCACCCCAAAAAGGGTAGATTGGTATGACTACCATCTTACTTTATTTATTTCAAATATAGTCTTTTTTATTAAAATTGTTTAATAAATAATTATTGGTTGTTGCTATTTTAAGGTCAAGTTCCACAACTTCAATATAATATACATTATCTATACATAATAATGCAGTATTGATATTAAACAATAAAAACTCTTTAATCAATAGTAGTTCATTCAATTGAATTGGTTTTAACGATTTTATAGTAATTTTCTCTGAAGAAGTTTGAAAATAATTTACATTACTTCGGTTAGAAATAAAAGTTAATGAGTTTAAACGAATGGAATAATGTTTACCAAACTTTCTTCTTATTAAAGTATTCAATACTTTATTTAATAGGACATAAACTTTTGAAATAGATATAGGATATTCTTTCATATCATTTGAAGTTTATTTGCGGTTGATTTCACTTTCAAAACCGTATTTGTTGATTTATTTGTTAATCCGGATATTTGCCTGATTGATAATTTCTTTTTTAATAATTTTAATACATCCGAATGTTTTTGAATTGTTTCTTCTTCGGTTTCAATAGAACCTGATTTTCTTCCCACTTTACCGCCATTCTTAATATGATTACGATAGCCGGAAACCATCCTGCTTTTAGTTAGTTGTGCCTCCATATTAGCAACACTAAACAAAATCTGAACCATAAACATAGATAACGAATTGGGGGTTTTATCATCGTTTAATGTCTCCAAATTGAAGTTCTTAATGTAGATGGATACTTTTTTATCTGTCAATAGTTGAATGTTCTGTAGAGACTGAATTACTGAACGACCAATTCTACTTAATTCCCATACTAATACTTTATCAATTGCACCCTTTTCAATTTCTTCTAACATTCTTGAAAATATTGGTCGGTCTTCATTTTTCTTATAACCACTAACTTTTTCTTCATATACCTCAACGAGTTTGTAACCCATCTTGTTGGCATATTCAATAAGTTCATTTGTTTGTCTTTCATTATCCTGACGATTACCTTCCGAACTTACTCTGGAATAGATTACTGCTTTTATCATAATGTCTCAATTTTATCCTTTGGATTTCTATTAGGCTAACATACAGCGGAAAACCTATATGTCGGCGCCGATGAAAGCTATTTTTTTGAGACGCTTATTAAATTGAAACAACCTATTGCGTTTTCGCTTGAGGTTAAATTAATGTTTGGGGTATTTTCTTTATTTGATTTTGATTTTTTTGAAAATAAATTTAAAATCAGTTTGACTTTTCATAATCTATTGATATTTATTAAAAAGAGAAATACTCGGTTGATGATAGTCAAAATATAAAGTGGTTACTTAATTCTTTAATAATTATCTAATTTCTTATTTTAATTATATCATAGAAATAATTCTCAATAATAAAACTTTATTAAATAGAGATAGATTTACTATGCAAACAAAAGAATGGTACAACAAAAAAGAGATACTAGAATTATATCCCCTCTCATTAGCAACCTACAAAAAGAGAATTAAAAATATTGATTCCTCTAAAACAAAATTTATTAATTCTAAATCAGGTTCTCCAACAAGATTAATACATCAATCCATATTAGATGAACTATTTAGAAAAAGAAGAAGATTAAGTTCAAAAGAATTTAACCAAACAATTAAATGGGTAAGGAATCATTATTGGAACTTCATTGGAAATATTGTGCCGGTAAGTTCAACCATTCAAGATTTAAAAAATAAGATGAGATTCTTATTTGATGAACTTAAATCTTTACAAATGGAGAAAAACCAAATAATTCTTTATTATTCTATTGAAAAGAATTCAAACGACAATTTCTACCATTCCCACTTTTTGATTGATTGTGCAAGAGATATGATTGAACAGAATGATATTAAAGATAAACTAACTATCATATGTGAACCAAACACATTATATGAGTCCCGAATCCATCTTGAAGAATATAATATAATATATGATAAAGATGGGGCGATTTATTCATCTAAAGAAGTTAGATATTTTTATGAAATATTACATAAATAATATAGAATTTTAAAATTATTAATTTAATTCTAGAAATAAACCTAAAAGTTGATTTACTTAAATTATCTCTATTTAACTTCATTTTAATGCTGTACAAACTTTCTAAATAAAAAAATTTATTTTATGCTGTATGTCAATGATATAGGGTATAAATTTGTCAAAGAATTCAGGAGGCGCCACCCATTCTAAACACATTTATCGAACAATTTAAAAATCAATTATTATGACAACAACTTTCAAATCTTTATTCTCTGACTCTCAATTCGTATTCAACAACACTAAATACAACAATAAGTCATATGCTATGGCATACTATGACTTGGTGAAAGATGTTCTTGAAGGAAAACACGGTCATTTTGCATCAAAAAAAGATGCTACATATGCATTGGGTAGAACTATTTGTTTAAACTATGAAGAATTACCTGAATCAGTATTAAAATACAAATTATACAAACCTTTGAATGACATTTATGTAGTAACTAATAAAGATATTAAAGGATTCAATTCAGCAATCCAACGTATCTCAAAAACATTAAATGTTGAGGTAGATTTATAATAAATTTTCCTCTAATAAATAACCCCCAATGTAAGCTAATGAACTTATGTTGGGGGTTATTTACTTTATTAAAATAATTATTGATTGTCTTTCCAATAATTTTCAAGATTTTGTGCGTGTTGAGTAGATGAGGTTTTAACATAATCCATAAATTGAGAATGACTTTTATGAGTTGTTATTGCCATAATAGTTTTATCATCTAATTTACCATAATGATTCGATACGAATGACCTTCTACAAGTATGACTTGATATTAACTTCCATTTTGGATAAATGTCTTTTACCTTTCTATTAGTCACTGGGTCTTTTATATATCCTAATATTTCATCATTGATTCCTGCTAATTCACAAATCTTTTTAACATCTTTATTAAATTTTTGTTCAGTTATTTTTGGCAATACATAGTTACATTTTTCTAATATTTTTTTTACTTGGGGATGTATTGGAATTTCAACACTACTATTTGTTTTTTCGGTGCTAAGAATCTTAATTCTATTAGTTGTTTTATTAAAATCATTTATTCTCTTTAAATCGGATATTCTTAAACCTGTCCATACACCAATAATTAATAGATTTCTGACTTTATCATAATTTGGATTATTTGATAAATCAAAGTTGAAAATTATATTTATTTCATCAATGTTTAAGAAGGTGTCAATTGTTTCATCTTTTTTAAATGTGAACTTTTTACTTTCAATATCAGCACTTGTTTTGCACCCTCTCAATTTTGCTTCTTTAATAAAACTTTTTATTTGACTAATAAACTTTTCTATAGATGTGTTTGATAATTTGTCTTCTAATTTAAGTTTACTTGTAAATCTTTCGTGGAAGTTTAGATTGATTTCTTCAATCCTTAATTTACGACCTAATTTAGCTTCATAATTTTCAATTTTGGACAATGTTATATTATAATTAGCAATAGTTTTGTTTGCAATTTTCTTACCCGTTTTAAGATTTATTCTTGTCTTTGATTCTTCAATATATTTTGAAATGAAAGGGGTGAAGTAATGATTATAATCGCTATCTCCAGTTGGTTTATTATAAAATTGATTAACATTTTTTATTAACCAATTTGTATCAATTTGGCTCCCAATATTAAAATCTAAAACAAATTGCTCCATAATAAATTCAGACATATTCTTTATTTTATTGTTGACTGAATCTTTTATTTTAACATTAGCTGATGGTTTTACTTTATTTGTTTTTGTATTCCAATCATTTAGATTTATGAAAATATTAGATTTAGCATAGCAATTTATTTTATTATGAAAAAAACGAAGATTTAGATTTACCGGAGATTTCTTCCCTAATGCTTTAAATTGAATAGTAGCCATATATTTTGATGTAAGCCATAAAGATAATTAATGTTCACGGATAATTCACGGATTTTTTTTTAATCTTGATTAATTTGAGTTTATTAAGAATGATTAATTTCCATTAAAACCCTTTATTTATAAGGGTTTACAGAGGTTTATTTTCTTAATTATTATTAAATAAAATTAATGAATTTACTTCGGCTTCGGGTACAAAAGCTCTTCTGAAAAGAAGGGCTTTTTTCGTTTTCAGAAGCGAGTCAAACTTTTTTAGGTTGACCGGCTTCGGGTACAAAAGCGCTGAAGAAAAGAAGGGCTTTTTTCGTTTTCAGAAGCGAGTCAAACCTTTTTAGGTTGACCGGCTTCGGGTACATTTATTAACCCTAACTACTTATAAATAAGATAGTTAGGGTTTTTTATTCCCGAATAATTCACGCTGAAATATCCCTCAAAAACCCAAATAAATTACTTTATTTAAATATTTTCGTATCTTGCAACCGATTACTTTTAAAATCAAACCCTATTTAAACAATTCGTAATTTTATTTATATGAAAAAAATTATACTATTTATATTTCTTTTTTCCTCAGTAGCATTCTTCGGACAAATCTCAGGATTAAATCAACCAACGGTTAATAATAAAGTTTGTGACGATAATTATGACGGGTTTGCATCGTTTTCAATGGCAGCAATATCAGGGGAAATTGTAGGTCAAATAACTCCTTCGCTCACCGTTACTCACCATTTATCTCAAAGTGATGCCGCAACAGGAGCTAATCCGTTGCCGAATACTTACATTAATACGGTTGTAAATACTCAAATGATTTTTGCAAAAGTGATTAATATTACTACTAATCAAAGCCAAATTATTACTTATAATTTAGTGGTAAACCCAAGACCTGCAGTGATTACCTATTCAATGAATATTTGTGACAACGATGGAACGGTAAATGGATTAACAACTACTTCCCCATTGTCTACTTTCAATCCGTATTTTTCAACGAATAATCAATATGCTGTTTCCTATTTTAGAACTCAAGCAGATGCGCAAGCAAATACAAATGCTTTAATTCAAACCACACCATACACTAATATTACTCCTTACCAAGAAGTACTATATGTTAGAGTGCAAACTAGCGCTGGTTGTTTCTGTGTGTCACAATTGGTATTAATGGTTCAGTCTTGTCTGGTAGTTTGTACAAGTCCAACGGCATTAACAGCATCAAATATTACAGCTACTTCTGCAGTATTTAATTGGGTAGGCTCAAGCGCATCCAATCAATATGAAGTATATGCTGCTTTACCAGGAACTACACCGCCATTAGCTACTAGTCAGGGAACTATGGTATCTACGACGCCATTTGTGTTAAACAATTTAAATTGTGGAACTGCTTATGCAATCTACGTTAGAACGGTTTGTGGAAATAATGGGAATAGTGCATGGACAGGACCGATGACAATTACAACATTGCCATGTGGACCAGCAATTGGGCAACCTGCAAATTTAACTCAGTGTCAAAATAATGGGCAGGCGTGTTTTAATTTAACATCGAATACTTCTATTATTTTAGCCAATTTAAATCCTGCAACGTATTCTGTTACTTATTTTACATCACAAACAGATGCTACAAATAATACTAATGTTATTACAAATCCTAGTCAATATTGTATAACAACAGCTTCTCAAGTTATTTTTGCAAGGATAACAAATACAACGGATAACACTTTCCAAGTAATTGGTTTTTCAATTGTTGCTACTGAATATGAGTCAACAGTTCGAGTTCTTACAGATATGACCCAATGTGACGACAATAACGATACAGTGGTTACTTTTAATTTAACTAACGTTCAAGCTCAAATCAATTCTTCATACACATTAGAGTATTATACTTCTTTGGCAAACGCACAAAATAGAGTCGTGCCAGTTACTAATCCTGCGATTTTTAACGTAGGTACACAATCGCCATCAACGGCAATTTTTGTGAGAGAAATCAATCCTACTACTTGCGATATTATTTATAAATTTAATGCTATTGCCTACGCAGTTTGTAACAATGCCTATGTGTGTAATACCGCTAATTCATTGTGTAGCGCTTTAGGAGTTCCATTTGCAAACACCCATCAAGGAATTCAAGCTGAGGCTGGTAACAGTTATGGATGTCTTGGTTCAAGACCAAATCCAACCTGGTTTTATTTACCAATAAGTAGAGCTGGAAACATTAATTTAATGATCCAACAAAGCACCGACATTAGCTTTATGAATACTGCGGGAAGTTTGGACGTAGATTACATTTGTTACGGACCATTTACTAGTCCAACAACGCCTTGTAACGGGCAATTAACCGCTGATAAAATTGTAAGCTGTAGCTTTTCTGCTTCTGCAAATGAATATCCTGTAATTCCAAACGCATTGCCAGGTCAGTATTATTTAATTATGACTACCAATTTCAGTAATCGCGCTGGATTTATTAAAATCACAGAAATGTCAACCACGGTAGGAGCTATCAACTGTTCAGGATTGCGTTTGAATGCGTTTTTAGACAGTAATTCAAATGGAACTCAAGATACTGGGGAACAAAACTTCCCATTAGGACAATTTCATTATGTAATGAACCAAAATGGAAATACACACCACATAATTGCGCCAAATGGGGTTTATAATATTTATGATATAAATCCTGCCAATTCATACAATTTAAGTTATACTGTAAATGCTAATTATACTGCTAATTATACCGTTACACCAGCTTCATATTCTAATGTGAATGTGGTTGTAGGTTCTGGAATGCAGGTTTACAATTTCCCTGTTAGAGTTACCAACAACTATGCTGATATAGCGACTATTTTAGTGCCAACGCAACAGCCAAGACCAGGATTTACTTATACTAATAAAATTATTTATACCAATTTAGGAACTCAAACGGTAGCTTCAGGAACAATAACATTTAATAAAGATGCGCGAGTTACTATAACTGGAAATACACAAACAGGAACTGTAGCAACTCCAACAGGTTTTACTTATGACTTCACCAACTTGTTGCCATTTGAAGTAAGAATGATGACCGTTACGATGCAAGTACCAACAATTCCAACAGTTGCTTTAGGAAATTTATTGACCAATTCGGTTTCAATAACTCCTTTAACTGGAGATGTAGTTCCAGCAAATAATGCTGCTTCAATTTGTCAAATTGTCGTTGGTTCTTATGATCCAAATGATAAAATGGAAGCACATGGAGAACAAATTTTGCATTCTAGCTTTACAGCAAATGATTATTTAACCTACACAATTCGTTTCGAAAATACAGGAACTTCAAGCGCAATTAATGTTCGTGTTAATGATGTTTTAGATTCTAAATTAGACGAAAATTCTATTAAAATGGAAAGTGCAAGTCACGATTATGTGATGGATAGAATAGGAAATAACATCAATTGGAGATTTGATAATATCGAATTACCAGCAACTTCAATGAATCCTTCAGGATCAAAAGGTTATATTCAATTTAAAATCAAACCAAAACCTGGTTATGCCGTTGGAGATATAATTCCAAATACCGGTTCAATCTTTTTTGATTACAACCCAGCAATTATTACCAATACTTTCCACACCCAATTTGTAGCAGCATTAGCTGTAGATGAATTTGAAAATGGAAGTTTTGTATTCTACCCAAATCCAGCGTCAGATTTTGTGACTGTTTCTTTAAAAGACAGTACCAATTCTATTTCCACTATTTCTGTTTATGATGTACTTGGAAAAATGATTTTACAAAAAACAGCCCACGATTCAATTACAACTGACACAGTAGATTTATCATCGGTTAATCCTGGAATTTATTTTATAGAAGTTCAAACCGAAAACAATATTAAAGTAGTTAAGAAATTACTTGTTAAGTAATTATAATTATAAGAATTTAAAAACCCTCCATCGAGGGTTTTTACTTTTTAAAGCATTTGTTGGTATGCCAAATATTAATTCCTTAATTTTGAAATATTAATTGTTATTACAAATGAAAAAGGCCCTCGCTTTACTATTTCTTATTTTGATTTCTTCCTGCCAATATTTTGGTGGTGAAGTTCCGTCAAAAAAAGAGCTATTGGATAAGGAGCTGAATGCCATCAATTGGAATGAAGTTGATGAGTTTCCGTCCTTTTCAGAATGTGATAAAATTAAAGATGAGAGAATGCAAAAACAGTGTTTTTTCGAGTTTCTAACTCAAACTATTCAAGAGAAATTAACTTCAGATACACTGGCTACTTTATACCCAGAATTAGATACAATTGAAGTGAAAGTAACTGTGTTCCCAAATTCAACAATGAAATTCGAACCTCAATTTCCGAAAGACAGCACCACTTACGACACCATTAAAATCGATAGTATTTTAAAATCTCGATTGGTCAATTTTCCTAAAGTTAATCCCGCAACAAAAAGGGGACTTCCCGTTAAAACACAATTTATTTTACCGGTAATAATAAAATCAGAATAGTTATTTGTGTTTAAACGCTAATACAAAATAACTGCCAATAACCGCTGGAATTACCAAATTAAAAAACCAAAATAGTGTACTTATAAAAATTACAATCCATTCGTTTACGCCTAATATTCCAAAGGAATACAAAGCCACACTTCCCTTCACCGCAAAATCTAAAAATTGAAAAGTAGGTAAGGAAGACGCTAAAAAGTAAACACTTGCAATCGCTGCCATTAATGTAAAATAGGGCAGTTGAACATCAAAAGCTAAAAATAAAAAGTAGTATTGGTGAGAAAAAACCAAATACCTGAAAACAGCTAAATAGAAGTTTTTTTGATGAATTTTTCTTGGAATTTCATTCAGTTTTTGAATTAATTTTTCAATTGAATACCCTTTAATATCAAAACTCTTCAAAGTAAATCCAAGGGTTAAGATTCCAATTATGGTGGCGATCAAAATTAAATCCCATTTGAAATAACCCAAATAGAACAATCCAATAATTCCAAAAAACAAACTCACCAATACTTGAACGCCATTGCAAATCAAATTCAAAAAAATAATATTCTTTGTTTGTGCTTTTTCAAAAAACAAGGCCTTTCCAGCATATTCGCCAACACCATTTGGAGTAAATAACCCAGCGGTTAAAGCGCTCAAAACCTGATTTGTAGCTTCAAAAAGTGATATTTTTTTGATAAAAGAAACTAAATTTTGCCATTTTAGAATTTCAAAAAACCGATTCAATAGACTCAATAACAATAGGAAGGAAATTCCTAAAACCGATTTATTTTTATTGAATTTCTCTAAAAATAATACCCAATTCAGTTGCTTATTATGGGCCAATTGGTCATAAATAAAATAAAATGCACACCCAACAATTAAAAGTTTGATTAAAAGAACAAGTAATTGTTTAGCTTTGTGTGAAATTGATAGCATCAGTATATTCTAAATGAAAAAAAAGTGCAATTTAATATTGGGCTAAAGTACTAAATAAACCACGAAACAAATTCAAAATTGACAAAAGAAAGAATCATATTAGGAATAGATCCAGGAACCACCATCATGGGATTCGGCTTGATTAAAGTCGTGGGTAAAAACATGGAGTTTTTGCAATTAAATGAATTGCAATTATCAAAATATGACAATCATTACCAACGATTAAAAATCATTTTTGAGAGAACAATCGAGTTAATTGAAACCCACCATCCCGATGAAATTGCAATTGAAGCACCGTTCTTTGGAAAAAATGTGCAATCCATGTTAAAACTAGGTCGAGCACAAGGGGTGGCAATGGCTGCAGGACTTTCGCGAGATATTCCTATCACTGAATACGAACCTAAAAAGATAAAAATGGCCATCACCGGAAACGGAAATGCCAGCAAAGAGCAAGTTGCAAAAATGTTGCAACAACTTTTAGGACTTAAAGAATTGCCTAAAAATTTAGATTCTACAGATGGATTAGCAGCTGCAGTTTGTCATTTTTTCAATTCTGGAAAAACAATTGGCGAAAAAAGTTATACTGGTTGGGATTCTTTTGTGAAGAATAACGAGAATAGAATTAAAAAATAACTAAATTAGCCTAAAGAAATTTTCTATGAAAAGCAGACTATTAATTCTCATAATTGGATTTTTCATTGCTAGCTGTACTTCACCAAATAATGATTCCGCAAACAATAATTCTCTTTCACAAGATCGCTTTAATTTAGTAATTGATGGTGTTAATTTGGGGTTGCCTACAAGTCAAGATGTAAATTACGTGATTTCTGTTTACAAAAAAGGCGATATTATTCAATTTGGAGTTTATAATGGTGATTTTAATAATACTGATTCTGCGTTAACTTTAAGTTTGAATTTTTCTAAAAACGGAAAGTTTATTTCTGGGACTCTTTTTTTTAATAGCTTTAATTATTACAACCCAAGATATAATAATTTTATTGACTTCACCTCCAATTTTTTCAATTGTACACTTTTAGAACTAGATGAAGTGAACAAAAGAGTTAAGATTAATTTTGATGGTAAATTATATGAAAATAAAAATTCTTTAACCTCAGATTCTAGAAACCTTTCGGGACAATTAAATTTGCCCTATACTGATAATGGAAACCAATCTGATCCATTAGTTGTTAATGGAATTGAACAATATTGTAGAGCGAATATTAATTCAGCTCCTTGGTTTGCTAGATTCGAAAATAGTTATAGTGCATTTACCGATGAAGGAGGCTATAAAATTGAAACCCATTTTGTCAATTCTCCAACTCCAGGTAATTACAACTTCAATTCTTTAAGTACTGATAATTATGTAAAATTTTCTAAGTACAATCCAATTACTATGACCTACGATTATTATAATATAACAGGTCAAGTTGGATACACTTATAGAGAATATCATGGAAGCACCTATTATTCATTTATAGGAACTTTTTCATTTACCGCTACTAATCCAAATAATCCTGCCGATATTATTCAGGTGACAAATGGTGTTTTTAGATCGTATCAACAATTTTAAAAACGTAATTATGAAAAAGAGATATTATTTACTTTTCATTTTCGGTTTTATTTTCTTTGGTTGTTCAAGAAACAATACAGAAGATAGTATTGTTGAGACAACTGTTGCCAATTTTCAATTTTCTGTCAATGGGATTTTAACAACAAATACTTTTACATCCGCATATAAAAAAACGCATACAATTCATATAGGAACCGATAAAAATGACACCTCATTTTTAATCTCCTTTGATGAAAATGGCCATTTTGGTAAAATTATTTATACTTATCAAGAACCTATAAGCGGGGCTTTCAAGAAATTCACCACCTTTAGAGACAACAGTTCAAGTAACTTCAATTTTCAATTAATATCGTATGATGCTGTGAATAAAAGGGTAAAAGCTAATTTCTCAGGATACATCTATTTTGACCCTACAAATATAAACTCCGAGTCAAAGTTCATTAATGGAAGTTTCGATTTGCCCGTCAAGGAATATGTTCCACCAATTTATAATATTATTAATGAAGCCAAGATCAATGGAGTTTATTGGAGAGCTACAAACACTTTTCAAACAAGGGAAGTTGGGAATTTTCACAATATTACTTTACAATCTGTAAATGATGAAATCTATAAAATAATGATTTCATTTCGAGATGAAAACGGAAATACAACATTGCCAGGAGTTTATAATTTTACAAATACAGATGTTATTAAAAAAGTACAGATTGCTAAATACAATCAGTCAACGATGACCTATACCTATTACAATTGTTCAGGAACAATAATATTTATTAATTTATGGAATTATTGTATCCAGGGAACGTATAATTTTACAGGAGTAAATCCTTCCAATCCAAGTGATGTTATTACTGTTGAAAACGGCAACTTCAAATCAGAATACAATCCATTTTATTAATTCATTATAAACACTAAAAATAGTCTTTATTACATTTAATATTTAATTTTTGGCCGGAATCTACATTCATATCCCTTTTTGCAAACAAGCTTGTCATTATTGTGACTTTCATTTTTCGACTTCCATGAAAAAGAAAGACGAAATGATTTTGGCTCTTGCCAATGAAATAAAGTTGCGTAAAAAAGAATTTGAAAATCAAATTGTAGAAACCATTTATTTTGGCGGCGGAACACCTTCAATTTTGCAAATTGCAGATTTAAGATTTCTGATTGAAACTGTTTATGATAATTATTCGATTATAGAAGACCCCGAAATTACATTGGAAGCCAACCCAGATGATTTATCCGAAGACCGAATAATCGAATTGTCAAAAACTAAAATCAACCGATTGAGCATTGGAATTCAATCCTTTTTTGAGGACGATTTAAAACTGATGAATCGGGCTCACAATGCAAAGGAAGCAAAAAGATGTTTGGAAATCGCAACCCAATATTTCGATACTATTTCACTCGATTTGATTTATGGAATCCCAGGAATGACAAATGAAATTTGGAAAAAAAATATAGAAATCGCTTTGTCTTTTGGTATTCCACATATTTCAAGTTATGCTTTAACGGTAGAGCCTAAAACTGCCCTTCAAAAGTTAATTCAATCTGGCGCAATCGAAAATCCAAATGATGAGGTTGCGCAAGTACACTTTTCTATTTTAGTAGAATTGCTTGAAGCAAATGATTTTATACATTATGAATTGTCCAATTTTGGAAAAGCAAATTACTTTTCTAAAAATAATTCTTCGTATTGGCTAGGAAAAAAATACATCGGAATTGGTCCCTCAGCACACAGTTATAATGGGATTTCTAGAAGTTGGAATGTATCTAATAATTCACTTTATATAAAGGCAATTCAAGAAAACCAACTTCCAAATGAAGAGGAAACCCTGACAATATCCGATCGATACAATGAATATATTATGACGGGATTACGAACTATTTGGGGAGTTTCATTGGATAAAATCGGAACAGAATTTGGTATTACCTATCTGGATTATTTGATGAAACAAGTTCAGAAATTCCTAAATGACGACTTGGTAATTATAAAAGATAACATTTTAAGACCTACAAAAAAAGGCAAGTTTTTGACAGATGGAATTGCATCAGATTTATTTTACTTAAATTTGGAATAGCTTAACCGCTAAGTTTTTTAACCGCAAGGTTCGCCAAGATTTACGCAAGGTTCGCAAGGATTTAAGCAAATTAAACTAAATTAGTATTAGCCATAAAAATGAAATTTAATATGATAACAGAAAATGAATTATCTAAAATAGTATTTAATTGTGCTTTGAAAGTCCATCAAAATTTAGGTCCGGGTCTTTTAGAAAGTGCTTATGAAGAGTGCTTATTTTACGAACTAAATAAGACGGGGTTAGAAATCCAAAAGCAAAAAGCTTTGCCTTTAGTTTATGAAGAAGTAAAGCTTGATATTGGATATAGAATTGATATTATAATCGAAAACAAATTAATTTTAGAAATAAAATCGGTTGAAGCTTTAAATGATATTCATTTCGCCCAATTGCTAACATATTTAAAATTAACTAATTGCAAACTTGGGATGTTAATGAATTTTAATGTAGCTTTAATCAAAAATGGAATAAAAAGAGTTGTAAATAATCTATAAATCCTTGTGGACTTTATGTTCTCTTAATAGGCTTTTTCTTTGCGACCCTTGCGTAAACCTTTGCGTACTTTGCGGTTAAAAAGATGTGTTACATTTAATGAGTTTAAAAAGAATATTTACATAATATTGCGTTTAATTACTATGCTAGCAAAAATAAATAATTTCGAAGTCGACTTATCAAAACCAATTGATATCTCCATTTCATTGTCCAATACCGATGAAAATCCAATTGCATGGTACATTGAAAAACCTGTAATTGAACCGGTTGTTTTTGGCGATTGGATTGGGAAAGTTTCAGAAGGGAAGTCCTCAACAAATTTCAATAATATCTTTTTTAATCCTCACGGACACGGAACACACACCGAATGTTTGGGACATATAACTAACGATTTTTACTCGATAAACCAATCGCTAAAGCAGTTTTTCTTTATGGCTGAATTGATTTCAGTCCAACTAGAATCCCAAAAAGACGATTTGGTAATCACCAAAAATCAAATTGAAAATGCCCTCAAAGGAAGTTCTCCTGAAGCCATTATCATCCGAACGCTGCCTAATAATTCCGATAAAGTATCAAAGAAATATTCTCATACCAATCCACCGTATTTGTCAGAAGAAGCTGCGATTTTTATTTGCGAAAGCGGAATCCAACATTTGCTTATCGATTTACCAAGCGTGGATAAAGAACACGATGAAGGAAAATTATTGGCACACAAAGCTTTTTGGAATGTGAAAAATGTAATCCAATTAAATGACGATGCTAGAATAAATTCCACTATTACAGAAATGATTTTTGTAAATAATGAAGTGAAAGACGGCAGTTATTTATTGAATTTGCAAATCGCGTCATTTGAAAATGATGCAAGTCCTAGCAAACCGATTTTATTTGAAATAAAAAAATGAACCTAGAAACCTATTACGAATATTGTCTTTCAAAAAAAGGCGTCACCGAACATTTTCCTTTTGACGAAGAAACTTTAGTGTTTAAAGTAGGCGGAAAAATGTTTGCTTTATCTTCATTAAACGAATGGGAAAAGGGAAATCCGTCTGTAAACTTGAAATGCAATCCTGAATATGCCGAAGAGTTAAGAGCGGAGTATGACGACATAAAACCGGGCTGGCACATGAGTAAAATTCACTGGAACACAATTGAAATAAATCGTGAAATCCCCGATTCTTTAATTAAAGAACTGATTGACCATTCCTACGAATTGGTGTTTAAAAGCCTTACCAAGAAAATGCAATTGGAAGTTTTGGGGTAAACAAAACCCTATATTACTGTTATAGTTCTTAAAAACAAAACCCGACCCGTTTTTAAAACGGGTCGGGTTTGACAATCTTAAATCTAAATTCTTAATTCTTAAATCTAGTATCTGTAGTATTCTGGTTTGAATGGTCCTTGAACCTCCACACCAATATATTCCGCTTGGTCTTGACGTAAAGTTTCCAATTCAACTCCTAATTTTGCCAAGTGCAACATCGCCACTTTTTCATCTAAATGTTTTGGTAACATATAAACTTCATTTTTGTATGCCGCGCTATTTTTCCACAATTCAATTTGAGCCAAAGTTTGGTTTGTAAACGAGTTACTCATTACAAAACTTGGGTGACCAGTAGCACAACCAAGGTTTACCAAACGACCTTCAGCCAAAATAATAATGTCATTTCCAGCAATAGTATATTTGTCAACTTGTGGTTTGATCTCGATTTTTGAAGCACCGTGGTTTTTGTTCAACCAAGCCATATCAATTTCGTTATCAAAATGTCCAATGTTACAAACGATAGTTTTGTCTTTCATTTTCTCGAAGTGAGAACCCAAAACAATATCTTTATTTCCTGTAGTGGTAATAATAATATCGGCAGTTTTAATAACCGTATCTAATTTTTTAACTTCAAAACCGTCCATTGCAGCTTGTAAAGCACAAATAGGGTCAATTTCAGTAACAGTCACAATAGATCCAGCACCTCTAAATGAAGCAGCAGTACCTTTTCCAACGTCTCCATAACCACAAACGATTACTCTTTTTCCAGCCAACATAATATCTGTAGCACGACGAACTGCATCTACAGCACTTTCTTTACAACCGTATTTATTATCAAATTTCGATTTTGTAACCGAGTCATTCACATTAATTGCTGGCATAAACAAAGTTCCGTTTTTCATTCTTTCATATAAACGGTGAACTCCAGTAGTAGTTTCTTCTGATAAACCTTTAATTCCAGGAATCAATTCTGGGTAACGGTCGAAAACCATATTCGTTAAATCTCCACCATCGTCCAATATCATATTCAATGGTTTTCTGTCTTCACCAAAAAATAACGTTTGCTCAATACACCAGTCAAAAGATGCCTCGTCAAGACCTTTCCATGCATAAACCTGAATTCCAGCAGCAGCAATAGCCGCAGCAGCCTGATCCTGAGTAGAAAAAATATTACAAGAACTCCAAGTAACTTCCGCACCTAAAGCTATTAATGTTTCAATTAAAACAGCAGTTTGAATCGTCATGTGCAAACATCCTGCAATACGAGCCCCTTTAAGCGGTTGTTCGTCTTTGTATTCAGCACGTAGCGCCATCAATCCTGGCATTTCAGCTTCTGCTAATTCAATTTCTTTTCTTCCCCAAGCAGCTAGAGAAATATCTTTTACTTTGAAAGCCACATAAGGCATAGTTGCTGTACTCATTTATAGTATATTTGTATTTGAAATTTTTTGCAAATTTAGGTATTAACTTTGTCATTTAATAATTTTCACAACTTTTTATGAAATGTTTATTTTGTAAAGACTTGAATTTTAAATCAATATAATGCCTATTTCGGTTTTTTGGAGCTATTTCCTGCTATCCGCTATATCTCTTCTGGCGAACCCCGCCACAAGAGGATACCGCTGCTATCAGGGCTAGCAGGAATCGTAATCAAAAAATTCACAAACAAAATTCATAATTTAATATTCATAATTCACAATTAATCTAATGCCACTTCTTAAAACAATAAATTGTAACCCAACCACCGAAATTCTCCTTTGGAAAATCACCGAATCGTTGGCGGAATTGTCTGCAGAAGTCACCTTAAATCCAAAAAACCAACAAAGATTCAACGGAATGAAGTCAGAATTGCACCAACGTGCGTTTCTAAGTGTCCGTAAATTATTGCAATTGAAAGGCTACACCGATTTTGATTTAATATACGATCAATTTGGAAAACCACATCTAAATGACGGCAAACACATTTCTATTTCCCACTCCCACGAATATGCAACAATAATTATAAGCGATGAAATTACCGGAATCGATATTGAATTACAACGAGATAAAATCATCAGAATTGCCGATAAATTCGTTGAACCAGAATGGGAATTTTTAGATAAAGAAAACCAAGATTACATCCGAAAGCTAACTGTTATTTGGGGCGTGAAGGAATCTATTTTCAAAATTAGAAACGAAGCCGGAATTAGTTTTAAAGATCATATTCACGTGCATCCATTTGAAATAAAAGACCAATCAGGAATTGCAGATTTGCATTTTCAAAACAAATCAATCCAATTCAAGTATCATTTCATTGAAATAGATAACTTTACTTTGGTTTATGCGTTTCAACAAAATCAATAATCAATGTTAGAATACCTTTTTCATCAATACGACAATTACCCAACAATTGAAATCTATCTTGAAATTACAGCCGTAATATTCGGAATTCTTAGCGTATGGTTTGCTAAAAAAAATAATATTCTAGTATTTCCAACAGGAATTATTAATACTACAATTTATGTTTATTTGCTTTGGAAATGGTCCTTATTGGGCGACATGATGATCAATGGATACTACGTTGTGATGAGTGTTTACGGTTGGTATGTTTGGACACGAAAAAAAGAAGGCGCCGATGAATTCCCAATTTCAAGACTTTCTAAAAAGGAAAAAGGGCTTGCTTTTGTAATATTTTCGTTAACAATTGCGTTCGTTGTTGCGGTCTATTTATTTTTTAATAAATTTACAACATGGTCAGCCTATGTAGACACTATTGTTACAGGGATTTTCTTTGTAGGAATGTGGCTCATGGCGAAAAGAAAAATTGAAAATTGGACCTTATGGATTATAGGAAATACAATATCCGTTCCAATGTATTTTTATAAGGGATATACCTTTACAAGCATTCAATATATTATATTTACAATCATCGCCATATACGGCTATTTAGAATGGAAGAAAACCTTAAACAACTCCAGCTCCCTGGAAACGACATAATTAAAATTGCCATTTACGGGCCTGAAAGCACAGGGAAAACTACCTTGTCCAATCAGTTAGCTGTTCATTTCAATACGGAATGGGCTCCGGAATTTGCGCGTGATTATTTGCAACAAAAATGGGATTCTAAAAAGGAAATTTGTACTCCTGATGATTTATTGCCAATCGCCATCGGACAAATCAAACTTGAAAATAGTGCCTTACAAAAAGCCAACAATTACCTTTTTGTAGATACATGCTTAATGACCACCAAAGTTTTTTCGGAAATTTATTATGGTTTTTGTGATTCTAAATTAGATAAAGCCGCTCGAAAACACCAATACGATTTGTTTTTCCTAACCGATATTGATGTGCCTTGGGAACAAGACGATTTGCGCGATTCTCCAAATGACAGAGAAATCACATTTGAAAAATTCAAGCAGGCACTAATTGAAAATAACAAACCATTTATTGTTCTATCAGGAAATCCAGAAACCCGATTTGAAAAAGCAATTGCGATAATTGAAGGTTTTTCCAAAGCAAAAAAACTCGGATTTTCTTCACACGATTTCCTTCAGATTTTAGATTCGGAAGTTCCAATTAACGAAATTGAAAAGCAATTTTCAATTTATAAAAACGGAATTCCAAAAGCCAATCTAAATCGTCCCGCAATCATTAATGACGGAATTTTAAAGTTAAACGATGAAGAATTTCAAAGCTATTCCTCACTATTTGATTCTAAAAAAGACAATTTTAAGCTTAAGAAGTTTATTCCTGCATCGGGTGCGGCAAGCAGAATGTTCAAGTTTTTAAACGAATTTCTAAATGAATTTGATCTAAAAAACGAAACTATAAATGCCTATATCAATCGGAACAACGCAATTGAACTAACCGTTTTCTTAGCTGGACTAGAAAAATTTACTTTCTATAAAGCCATTGAAAATAAGTTATTAGAAGATTTTCCCGATTTTAAATCTTGGAACAAAGACCAACAATATTATTATTTTATAAAATTGATGTTGGATGAAAATCACTTTAATTTTTCTAACAAACCAAAAGGAGTTTTACCTTTTCATCAATACCAGAATCATAGTGTAACTCCGATAGAGGAACATTTAAAAGAAAGTGTTTTGTATGCTTCTGCAAATGGGGTTTCAAATTTGCATTTCACCGTTTCAGAAACACATAAATCCCAATTTGAAAGTACTTTATTAAAGGTGAAAAGTAATATTGAAGAAACTTCAGGAACTAAAATAAGCATCGTTTTTTCACATCAAAAAAAGCATACAGATAGCCTTGCCGTAGATTCTCAAAACAAACCATTCAGAACTGAAAATGGAGAATTGGTTTTTAGACCGGGCGGACATGGAGCATTAATTGAAAATTTAAATTCATTGGATGCCGATATTGTTTTTATAAAAAACATCGATAATGTGATTCAAAATGAAGCGAAAACAATCGCATTTTATAAAAGAGGTTTGGCCGGAATTTTAATTGAATTACAAGGAAAAGTAAATTCTTATTTGTTAAAAATTGATTCGATTATTGAAAATGAAACTTCAGAATTGATCAATTTTATTGAAAACCAGTTGAATTATAAAGTAAATCCTGATTTTTCAAAATATACATTAGAAAATAAAATTAGCTATTTAAAAGAAATTTTGAACCGCCCAATTCGGGTTTGCGGAATGGTAAAAAATGAAGGCGAACCAGGTGGAGGCCCATTTTGGGTAACCGATGCCAATGGAAATACCACTTTGCAAATTGTTGAATCGGCGCAAATTGATTTCAGTAATGAAAAACAGACATTAATTGCCAGTAATGCAAGTCATTTTAACCCGGTGGATTTGGTTTGCGGACTTAAAGATTACAACGGCTCAAAGTTTGACTTTAGAAATTTCATCGATCACAACAGTGGCTTTATCGTGGAAAAAACTAAATTCGGAAAACCAATTAAAGCCTATGAATTGCCCGGTTTATGGAATGGAGCAATGGCCAATTGGATTACTATTTTTGTTGAAGTACCGTTAATTACATTTAACCCAGTGAAAACGGTCAATGATTTATTGAAACCCGCACATCAAAATCATTAAATTCACCAATGGAAAAAGAAAAATTGATTTCCGAATTGCAATTTAAAGCAGTCCGAAGTAGTGGCGCAGGTGGACAAAATGTAAATAAAGTGTCTTCAAAAGTGGTGCTTTCATTTGATGTAAAAAATTCTAATGCATTTTCAAATGAAGAAAAATTGCTTTTAGAAACCAATTTATCATCCCGACTCACCAACGATCAAATTCTGATATTGAATTGTGATGAAGATAGAAGCCAACTCAAAAATAAAGAAATTATAATCAAAAGGTTTCTCGCAATTGTAGAGCAAGGATTGTACATTCCAAAAATTCGTAAAGCGACTAAAATCCCTAAATCAGTTATTAGAAAAAGATTAAAGGATAAAAAGAATTTGTCAGAAACAAAAAAGAATCGGAAAAAACCAGAATTTTAATTTTTCGTAATTCATTATCCATTATTTATATTTAATTTTGTCCCGTCTCAAAGGGGTGCTAGTTTCCTAAACGGAATATTGGCTGAGATTATACCCAAAGAACCTGGGCAGGTAATGCTGCCAAGGGAAATAATGAAAATAGATTATTTATCTCTATTTTAAATGAACAATAAATTATCAATTGAATAATTTACCCCTTGTTATTCGTAACTATTTTACGAATGAAAATTATTTTCAAATTACAACCAAATTGCAGACGATTTTTTAATCTATCTTCTCTTCTTCTATTAACTATTTTCTTTTTTCTTATCTCTTTTGGTGCTTTTTCGCAACAAAAACCGTCAGATTCTACAAAAATCAACGAGCTTGACGCTGTTTTAATTTCAGCAATTCGAATAGATTCAAAGACACCGGTTACATTTACAAATTTGAATAAAAAAGAATTTAAAACTCGAAATTTAGGGCAGGATATTCCCATTTTGATGAATTATTTACCGTCTGTAGTTACTACTTCTGATGCTGGAAACGGGATTGGTTATACTGGAATTCGTGTTCGTGGAAGTGATGCAACAAGAGTAAATATTACTATAAATGGAATTCCCTATAACGATTCAGAAAGCCACGGAACCTATTGGGTAAACATGCCTGATTTTTCCTCATCGTTAGAGAGTGTTCAATTGCAACGTGGCGTTGGTTCTTCAACAAATGGATCGGGTGCTTTTGGAGCAAGTTTAAACATGCTTACTGATAATTATTCAAAAACGAGTAGCGGAGAAATTTCAAATTCAGGTGGGAGTTTTAATTCTAGAAAAAACACCGTAAAATTTAGCACTGGTTTAATGAATAACCAATTTGAAATTGCCGGTCGTATGTCAGTTTTAAAATCTGATGGATACATTGATCGAGCAAGTTCTGATTTAAAATCGTATTTTTTACAAGGAACCTATGTTGGAAAAACAACCTTAATAAAAGCATTGGTATTTGGGGGAAAAGAAAAAACCTATCAATCATGGAATGGAATTGATTTGGCTACTATGGAAAGTAATAGAACGTTTAACTCTGCGGGAATGTTTACCGACCAGTTTGGTAACATTCGTTTTTACGATAATGAAACCGATAACTACCAGCAAGATCATTATCAATTGCATTGGAACGAAAAGATTTCAGATAAATGGAATACCAATTTGGCGTTTCATTACACCAAAGGAAAGGGATATTATGAAAATTACAAAGAAGATGCGGCTTTCGCAGATTATGGGTTAACACCTGTTGGAACAGAAGTTTCAACCGATTTAATTCGCCAAAAATGGCTGGACAACGATTTCTATGGAACTACTTTTTCATCCAATTATAAATCGGAAAAAATCAATTTGATAATCGGTGGTGCTTATAATAAATACGAAGGTGCTCATTTCGGAAAAGTAATTTGGGCTCGATTTGCTTCTCAAAGTGAATTAGGAGATCGTTATTATGATGATTTTGCTACGAAAACAGACGGGAATTTATTTGCGAAAGCGAACTTCCAATTGTCAGAAAAATTCAGTCTTTATGGAGATTTGCAAATTAGAAATGTTCATTACAAAGCAAATAGTATAGAAACAGGGATTGTGAATGATAATTTTAATTTTTTCAATCCAAAGGCAGGATTAAACTACGATTTAAATTCTAAAAACACCCTTTATTTTTCTTTCGCCCGAGCTAATAGAGAACCAAATCGTGATGATTATGCAAGTGGAACTCCTAAACCAGAACAAATGAATGATTTTGAATTGGGTTGGAGATCGATTTTTGAAAAATCAAAATTCAATGTAACGGCTTATTATATGAAATATAAAAACCAGCTGGTTTTAACTGGCGGTTTGAATGATGTAGGTTCGCCATTGCGCGAAAATGTTGGTGATAGCTACAGATTAGGATTGGAAATTGATGCTACTTTGTACCTTTCTGAGAAATGGTTGCTTCGCCCAAATATTGCTTTAAGCAAAAATAAAAATCAAAATTATTATTTTCAAAAAGACGGTAATCTTATCAATTTTGGTAATACAAACATTGCTTTTTCTCCAAATATTGTTGCAGGAAATTGTGTGACATTTGCGCCAAGCCAAAACCTTCAATTTAGTATTTTATCAAAATTTGTTGGCAAACAATTTATGGGAAATATTGATTCAGTAAATTCTGAATTGGCAAGTTATTTCGTAAACGATTTGAATATATCGTATGAAATCCAACCAAAAAATGTATTTAAATCGGTGTTGTTTTCTGTTTTAGTGAATAATCTTTTGAATACTAAATACGTTTCAAATGGTTATTATTATACTTATGATGACACTTGGACCAATCCAGGAAATACAATTACGTTGGACGGAGCTGGATATTATCCTCAAGCAGGAATAAATTTCTTAGCTGGAATTTCGTTGAAATTTTAATTATAAACTCGAATAATTGCGCCTAATGTTTCTACACGATAAGGTTTCATGGGATATTCTTTGCCTGGGCATTGCCCAGAAAATAGGTTGTATTCGGCATTATCGCAATTGCATTTTGCATTAATTCCATTTACAACCATTGTAGAACAAGAACTTAAAGCTTGGTTAGGGCATGCCGCATCGTAGGCCACATAGGCAGTACCCGTTGTATTGAAAACAATAATTCCTCGCGCGCCAGCATTAGGAATATACATTCCGTTACTTACAAATTTCAGATTATTGTAGGTTGGCAAATCGGTATTTATATCTATTGTAAAGTTATAATTTGGAATAAACGGATTGCTATTATTAAATTTATCATTGCTGCAATTGCAAAGAATAAATATCAAAAGAATAAAAAGGTATTTTTTCATAATGAAATTTTATTAAAAGAATAGTGGTAACAAATTTAAATTATTTAACTTTGAATTATATATGATTAACATATATTTATTTGAATAAAAAAAATAACAACTATCTTTGTAAAAAGAAATCCCGTCCCGATGGGATTTTTTCTATTTTATATAAACGATTAAATTATGAGTGAAGTATCTTATTATACCGCTGAAGGATTAAAGAAATTAAGAGAAGAATTGGATTATTTGAAGAATGTGATGAGACCAAAAGCGTCTCAAGACATTGCTGATGCTAGAGATAAAGGTGATTTGTCAGAGAATGCCGAATACGATGCTGCAAAAGAAGCCCAAGGAATGTTAGAAATGAGAATTGCTAAATTGGAAGAGGTACATTCAAACGCTAGATTAATTGACGAAACTCAATTGGACGTTTCAAAAGTTTTGGTTTTATCAAATGTTAGAATCAAAAACTTAACCAATTCTATGGAATTAAAATATACTTTGGTTGCGGAAAGTGAAGCTGATTTAAAATCGGGAAAAATTTCTGTAACATCACCAATTGGTAAAGGTTTATTAGGGAAATCTGTAGGAGAAATTGCTGAAATTACTGTGCCAAACGGTGTTTTGAAATTTGAAATTTTGGAAGTTTCTAGAGACTAAACAATTAATCATTTCAAAATGTCAAGTATTTTTTCAAAAATCGTAAACGGAGAAATTCCATGTTACAAAGTTGCTGAAGATGATAATTTTTTAGCGTTTTTAGATGTAAATCCAAATGCTGAAGGACATACTTTATGCATTCCAAAGAAAGAAATTGACAAGATATTTGACATTGAGGAGGAACTTTATATAGGCTTAATGCAATTTTCAAAAAAAGTGGCTATTGCGTTGGAAAAAACTGTTCCCTGTAAGCGAATTGGCATGAGTGTTATCGGTTTAGAAGTTCCCCACGCCCATGTTCATTTGATCCCACTGAATGAAATGGATGATATTCGTTTCCAAAAGAAAGTTACTTTATCCAAAGAAGAATTTCTTGCTTTGGCACTTAAAATCCAAGGAAATTTATAAATAATACCATTGTTCCTTTAAACTACAAACACATGAAAAAATTATTTATTGTTTTATTAATGTTGTTTGTAACATTTTCTTACTCTCAGGACGAATACAACCACAACTACTATTGGAATTTTCAAGACAATACGAAAGCAATTGTTGGATTTCCTACATGTTATGTTCGTAAAAGTCCAAACATCAAATCGATTGTATTAGATTCCCTTCAATTAGGAACTGAAGTAATGGTTAAAAGCACATCAGAATCTCTTCATAAAATGAAAGGAATTAATATTTCTTGGGTTGATATAGAATATAAAAATCAAGCGGGAGAAACCAAAATAGGCTTCGTTTGGAAGGGATTATTAGCTTTGAATTACGTCAAAAACGGCACATTTACCTATTTAACTACCATTGATAAAATTGAAAAAATAAAATCTCAAGAATATTTCAATGAGAATTTTTTTATTACTGTAAAAATCTTAGATAAGGAAAACCAGTTATTGGGTGAAAATACAATTAAAAAATGTTTGTCTGAAAGTTCCTATTTTGAAAACAAAACCATAGGCCATTTAGGGTTATCAAAATTGCAAAATATTTATAGAATTTCATTCAGTGGTGAAGCATGTGGAATTCCAACATTTCATTATTATTTTGGATGGAATGGTAGCAAATTATTGACATTGCCCGAAAAAATGAATGTAGCAGATGCTGATGTTTTTTACCATTCAGAAGAGTTTTTGTTTCCGTCTGAAAAAGGAGGAAAGCCCGATATGATTATCAAAAAAACTGAAGTAGCAGAATTAATTGAGGAAACAGACCACGTTTATAACATGTTAAATGAGGAAGAGTATTATAAATGGAATGGTGAAAAAGCCACTCTCATCAATAAAAGTAAAGCTAGAAAAACCAAGAAAAAGCTTTAAAATTATTTTGCTTTTCTAAAGCTAATTTGAAAAGTAGTTCCTTTATTAACCTCTGAATTCAGTACTTTTATTCTTCCGTCATGGTATTCTTCAACAATTCTTTTCGTTAAAGAAAGTCCCAATCCCCAACCTCTTTTTTTAGTTGTAAAACCAGGTTCAAAGATTTTTTTGAATTGCTTCTTTGGGATTCCTTTTCCCGAATCGGTTACATTTATTTTTACAAATTCACCTTCTACAGTAATCGCTACAGCTAGTTTTCCTTTTCCTCTCATAGCATCAATTGCATTTTTTACAATGTTCTCGATGATCCAACTGAATAGAATTGGATTTAGCGAAACCATAACCGGGAAATCGGGAGCTTTAAATGAAAACTCAACTTGTTTAGAAAATCTAGATTGTAAATATTGAAAAGAATTTTCAGTTTCTGAGATAATGTCTTTGGTTTCTAGAATAGGTTCTGAACCAATTTTTGAAAATCGATCTGTAATATTTTGAAGCCTTTGTATGTCTTTTTCAATTTCTGCTACTGTAGAATCAGCAACATTTTCTGCTTTTAATATTTCTAACCAACCAATTAATGACGAAAGGGGAGTTCCAATTTGATGCGCAGTTTCCTTAGCCATTCCAGCCCATAGCTTGTTTTCTGTAGCCATTTTGGTACTTCTATAAAAATTATAGACTAAAAGGGCAAAGAGTAAAATAATCAATAAAAATGCTATTGGAAAATAGATGAGGTTGTTCAATCGATCGGAATTTCCATAGTAGATATATCGGAATTTCCCTGGAACGTATTCAAATTTTATGGGTTCGTTTTCTTTTTTTAATTTTTTTAAAATTGCTTTCGCTTCATTAGGAATCGACATTAACTTTTCTTCAATATTGTTATGGCCGATAATACTGTCTTTTTCATCAGTTAATATAATTGGAATTGTTTTATTATCTCCAATAATTTTAATTGGCAGTTCGATTTCGGTATTGATATCAGCGTTAATGATTGTTTTTTGTGCTTCGGCCCAATACACCATTTTTAAACGCTCTTCATTTTTAAAAATTTGAAAAAAGGAGTAGGTGTTCCAAAGTATGAAAACTATGAAAATAAAGGAGGAAAATATAATAAACCACCGAGTAAAATTTCGTTTGTTTGAAAACTGCATAAGTTACTTTTGAAAGTAATAATAACGATAAATATAATAAAATAATATGATTAAGATAACAGAAAAGCAAATTGTAATTTCATTATCAATATTAGAATCAATATTGCTGCATTTTTGAAACCAATTTATTATATTTGTTTAAATTGATTTTTATGTTAAGTATTGATCCAAAAGACGTTTCTTCTGCTAAATTACAGGGCTATTTGCAAAGTGCTGTAGGTCCGCGGCCTATTGCTTTTGCTAGTACTATTGATAAAAATGGAGTTCCAAATTTATCGCCGTTTAGTTTTTTTAATATTTTTAGTGCGAATCCACCAATATTGATATTTTCACCTGCCAGACGCGTTCGCGACAATACAATAAAACACACTTTAATTAATGCAGAAGCGACTCGTGAAGTGGTAATTAATGTTGTTAATTTTGATATAGTTCAACAAACATCCCTTTCAAGTTCTGAATATCCTGATGGCGTAAATGAATTTGTAAAAGCAGGATTTACTGCAATTCCTTCTGAAACGGTAAAACCTTATCGTGTGGCACAATCACCTGTTCAGTTTGAATGCAAAGTAAATGAAATTATTAGTCTGGGAACTCAAGGAGGAGCTGGTAATTTAGTTATTTGTGAAATATTAAAAATGCACATTAGCGAATCTGTTTTGGATGAAAATGGCAATATTGATCCTTTTAAAATTGATTTGGTTTCACGAATGGGAGGAAACTGGTATTCAAGAGCCAATCAAGGTTTGTTTGAAGTTGCTAAACCAATTACAACATTAGGAATAGGTGTGGATCAAATACCAAATTTTGTTAAGGAAAGTGCTATTTTTGACGGAAACGATTTGGGAAAATTAGGAAATATCGAAGCGTTGCCTACAACCGAAGAAATTAATATATTTGTAAAACAGAATTTTGCTGTGAAAGGTGTTTTGAGTTCTGATGATCAATTAAAACAATTTAAAAAAGCAAAGGAATATTTAGATCAAAATGACGTAGATTCCGCTTGGAAAGTACTATTAGCAAAATAATTCATAATAAAATAAAAGAAGTAAAATGGAAGTATCAGGGAAAATTAAAATGCTTGGGGAATCAAAAAATGTAGGAAGCGGAAGTTTCTTAAAAAGAGAATTAGTGGTTACTACCGACGAGCAATATCCACAACACATTTTAGTTGAATTCGTTCAAGACAAATGTGATTTATTAAATAATTACCAAGTTGGAGATGCTGTAAAAGTTTCTATCAATTTGAGAGGTCGCGAATGGGTTGATCCTCAAGGAGTGACAAAATATTTCAATGCAATTCAAGGTTGGAGAGTAGAAAAACTAGGTGCTGCTGCTCCTGCACAAGCTGCTCCAATGCCTGCTGCTGAAACATTTGCTCCAGCTGAAAATTTTAAAGAAGAAGAGCACGACGATTTGCCGTTCTAATATTATAATTGATTAATATCAATTTTTAATTAATAAACCTATGCCGTAATTTGTTCCTATTTGAGGATAAATTAAGGCATGGGTTTTATTTTTTCCAAAAGTTAGCGATTTAAACGGACTCCAATAAGAAACTGCAAGTCCTACCGCTGTTCCAATTCCAGCACCGGCCAAAACATCCGAAGTAAAGTGTTTATTATTAGCAATTCTTAAAAATCCTGTTGCTGCTGCAAATAAATAACCGCTACTAGCATACCAAATATTGGCATCTTTATACTCGTAAAATAACACTGAAGCATTGGTAAAAGCGGTAGCTGTGTGTCCAGATGGAAAACTCAATTCATCAGAAGCATCTGGGCGTAATTCTTTAAATGAGTATTTCATTGATGTTACAATTCCCCCCATAATTGCATTAGAAATCGCAATATTTATAGTTTGGTGAAGCACATCATGTTTTGGTTTTAATCCTAAATAACGACCTCCGTATATTTGCAATACTGCCTCATATTGAAGATAGTTATCAATTTTGTTATGAAAATTTTGGCCAAGTACTTTTCTAAAATCGTTTTGTAAATTAGAATTCATTTGAGTATTTTTCATCAATAGTCCCCCAGAAATCAACACTGCTGGAATTACAAATTGCTTATAAGTCAATTTTTCTTCTTTAATCAATAAAGAAATAGTGTCTTTTTGTTGAGCAATTCCATTTAATGAGATAAGAAAAGCTAGAATAATAATTATTTTTTCTTTCATTTCAATGAATTAAAAAGTGATGTTTGCCCCAATAAAATTATATCCATAACTTCTTGAAGCATTAACATTAAAGGTATATTTCTTTGGAGCCTCCAATTTGGAATTGGTTTTGGTAATTTTGCTATTAGCTATGTTTTTTCCAATAATATAACCCATAACCATTGCAATTGGATAATCAGAATACCAGTGAACATTGGCTTGAACCATCTCAAACCCTAAAAGTCCAATTAGACTGTAACCAACAGGTTTTATCCATTTTTTATCAGGGTAATTGCCTAAAATTACATTTAGAGCAGCTGTTGCAGTCATCATATGACCAGACGGCATCGCGTCATAATTTGGAGTATTCTTTCCGTAAGCACTAAAGCTTGGGAATGGGTTCCAATCCCCTCCTGGATTCCCGTCAATAATTGCTGGTGCTGGACTTTGTCGGCCAGAAATTCGTTTTATAGTTTGACTAAAAACACCACAAACCAAAAGACTTTCAACTAATCCAGTGGAGGTATTTAGTGAGCGATAATCTTTATTTATTAATCCATAGGTTGCGAATCCCATACTCATTAACAAAGGCGTGGTACCATTTCCAATTAAATAGATTGCCGATGTTATATCGGATGGCACATTGTTCAAAGGCCCAAAATTATTATATTTCGCAAAATCTTTAAGTCCTATTCGTTCCCCAATGATTCTGGATTGATCAAGTAAATGCTGGTCTTCAGGAACTATTGCAACCGTCATTACTGTTGCTCCTCCTAGTGCAATTAAGTTTTCCTTATATCCAAAATCATTCACTGTGCTGTAAACATTTTTTGGAATATTGGTAATCATTTTAAAAAAGCGAGGTTTTTTATAGGTGTAAATTTCACCATTTGCATTGGTGTAACTTTGAAACTTATTATCGTTTGAAATGCTGTCTTTTATTTGAGATAAAACTACAGTTGAAGTAAATAATAGTGATAGTAAAATTACTAATTTTCTCATTAAAATTTTTTTTGATAAAGATATTGCTATTTTTGTTTATATTAAATTAATACAAATAAATTCTAACAATTTTCCGATCTAAATGTATAAAATTTCTTCCGAATTATATTTTCCTCCTGTTTCTCAAGCCTCTTTTCAAGGAATACTTGCCGAGGGTGGTGATTTATCTTCGGAGAGATTATTACTAGCCTATAAAAGCGGAATTTTCCCGTGGTTTAATCCTGGTGAGCCGATACTTTGGTGGGCTCCAAAATCAAGAATGGTATTGTACTTTGAAGACTTGGTGGTTTCTAAAAGTATGAGAAATATATTAAATAGAAATGTATTCAAAATTACTTTTAACCAAAATTTCAAGGAGGTAATTTCAAATTGTAGTTCGGTAAAAAGGGAAGGGCAACATGGAGATACTTGGATAAGCCAAGATATGATTGATGCTTATTGTAAGCTTCACGAAATGGGAATTGCTAAATCTGTTGAGGTTTGGAAAGGTAACGAATTAGTTGGCGGTTTATATGGAATAGATTTGGGGACTGTTTTTTGCGGAGAAAGTATGTTTTCAAAGGTAAGTAATGCCTCCAAAGTTGTATTTATCACTTTGGCAAAGCATTTAGAAAAAGAAAATTATAAATTGTTGGATTGTCAAGTTTATAACGACCACTTGGATAGCCTTGGTTGTAAAGAAATTGATCGAGAACTTTTTATGGAGATATTAAATTCAGGATCTTAATTTCTTTTCCAGCAATCAGCTACGTGATCATCAACCATTCCGGTGGCTTGCATGTGAGCATAAATTACAGTTGAACCAACAAATTTAAATCCTCTTTTTTTTAAGTCTTTACTTATTTTGTCTGAAATGGCAGATGTTGCAGGAACTTCTTTTAAACTGCTTGGTTTGTTTACAATGGGTTTGTTATCGGTGAAAGCCCAAATGTAATTACTAAAACTCCCAAATTCTTCTTGTATTTTTATAAATGAATTGGCATTAGTTACTGCCGCACGAATCTTCAATTGGTTTCTAATAATTCCTGCATTTTGCATTAATTCTTGAATTTTTACTTCAGAATAATCAGCTACTTTTAAATAATCAAAGTGGTCAAATGCCAATCGGAAATTCTCTCTCTTTTTTAAGATTGTAATCCAACTCAAACCTGCTTGGAATGTTTCCAATATTAGAAACTCAAATAGTTTTTGGTCGTCATAAACAGGAACTCCCCATTCTTCATCGTGGTATTTTTCATATATTTCAATACCTACGCACCACCTACATCTATTTTTTTCTTGCATTGTATTTGTTTTTTACTTTTTCAAATATAAAAAAATTCCATTTCAAAGAAATTTGAAATGGAATTTATATGGAATTAGAATTCTTAAATCTAAATTCAAAAATCTTAAATGAACTATCCTAAAGAAGCTCTTTTGAAACCAGTAACAGTTAAGTTTTTATCCAAAGATTGAACATAAGCACCAACGCTCATTTTGCTATCTTTAATATAATCTTGGTTTACTAAAGTATTGTCTTTAAAGAAACGAGCTAATTTACCTTTTGCAATATTTTCTAACATCGCTTCAGGTTTTCCTTCTTGACGTAATAAATCTTTTGCAATTTCGATTTCTTTAGCGATGATTTCAGAATCAACACCTTCTTCATTTAAAGCAATTGGAGACATAGCTGCAGCTTGCATTGCTACATTTCTAGCCGCTTCTTCAGCACCATTAATGTTAGCAGATAAAGCTACAATTGTAGCGATTTTGTTTCCAGAGTGGATGTATGATCCGATGAAAGCACCTTCTAATTTCTCAAAAGTTCTGATTTCTAATTTTTCTCCGATAACTCCTGTTTGCTCAATTAATTTTTCAGCAACAGTAATTCCGTTGAAATCAGCAGCTAAAAATTCTTCTTTTGAATTGAAATTCAAAGCCAAATTAGCCATATCAAAAGCCATTTTCACGAAGCTTTCGTTCATTCCAACGAAATCAGTTTCACAGTTTAATGTGATTACAACACCAACAGTTTTGTCAGCATTTACAACTGCAATTGCAGCTCCTTCAGTAGATTCTCTGTCAGATCTGTTTGCAGCAACTTTTTGACCTTTTTTACGTAGGTTTTCAATTGCTAAATCAAAATCTCCATCAGTTTCTACTAATGCTTTTTTGCAGTCCATCATTCCTGCACCTGTGATTGTTCTTAATTTATTTACGTCTGCAGCAGTAATTGTTGCCATAATTATTTAATTTAAAGATTAAAAGATCGAAAAATTTAAAGGATAAAATTAGAGTTAATTTGAAATCAACACTTTAAGTTATCTTTAAATCTTTCAATCTTTAAATTTATTTTTATTATTCTTCAGTTGCTGGAGTTTCTTCCGCTGGAGCTGCTTCTTCTGCAACTACTTCTTCAGTTACTTCTGCTACTATTTCAACTTCAGCAGCTACTTCAACAGCTTCAACTGCTTCTTCAGCAACTGTAGCTTCAGCATCTCCTTCTTTATCAGAAGTTCTGTTAGCCAATCCGTCTGTGATTGCTGCAGTTACTAAAGTTAAAATTTTCTCAATTGATTTTGAAGCATCATCATTTGCAGGGATTACATAATCAACCTCTCTTGGGTCTGAGTTTGTATCTACCATTGCAAAAACTGGAATGTTTAATTTATGAGCTTCTTTAATTGCGATGTGTTCTGCTTTAATATCTACTACAAATAATGCAGCAGGAAGTCTAGACATATCAGAAATTGAACCTAAGTTTTTCTCTAATTTTGCACGAAGACGATCAACTTGTAAACGCTCTTTTTTAGAAAGAGTCATGAATGTTCCGTCTTTTTTCATTTTATCGATAGTAGCCATTTTTTTAACAGCTTTACGAATAGTAACGAAATTAGTCAACATTCCACCTGGCCATCTTTCAGTGATGTACGGCATGTTTACATTTTTTGCTTTATCAGCAACGATATCTTTTGCTTGTTTTTTGGTAGCAACAAATAATATTTTTCTACCTGATGCAGCGATTTTTTTCAAAGCGTCATTTGCTTCTTCAATTTTTGCTGCAGTTTTATATAGATTGATAATGTGAATTCCATTACGTTCCATATAAATGTATGGAGCCATATTTGGATCCCATTTTCTAGTCATGTGTCCAAAGTGAACACCTGCTTCTAGTAATTCTTTTACTTCTACTTTGTTTGACATTTTTTGTTTAGTTTACGTTCTGTTGATTAGCAATGGTCCAAAAAGCGATTAGCGATTAGCTGTTTGCAGTTGGCTTCATTTAGATGCTAAACTAATTTCAAGCTTTTGCTTGACAACAACAACATTGTTTTTAATTCAAATAAATTATCGAAATCTTGTTCATAAAAACAAGATAGTGAATATTAACGTTTAGAGAATTGAAATCTCTTACGAGCTTTCTTCTGACCGAATTTTTTACGTTCAACCATTCTTGGGTCTCTAGTTAATAAACCTTCTGGTTTCAATACAGCTCTGTTTCCTTCGCCTACTTCACACATTGCTCTCGCAATTGCCATTCTCACAGCTTCTGCTTGACCAGTTGAACCTCCTCCATAAACATTAATTTTTACATCAAAGTTAGAAACGTTGTCAGTTAATGACATTGCTTGTAATACTTTGTATTGTAAAGTAGCTGTTGGAAAATAAGTTGCAAACGGTTTTTTGTTTACTACGATAACTCCTGTTCCTTCTGTAACATAAACACGTGCAACAGCGGTTTTTCTTCTACCTATTTTGTGAATAACTCCCATTATTTAAGATCGTTTAGGTTAACAGTTTTAGGTTTTTGAGCTCCTTGTTTGTGCTCTGAACCAACAACAACATTTAAATTTCTGAAAAGTTCTGCTCCTAATTTGTTTTTAGGTAACATACCTTTTACGGCTTTTTCTACTAGTAATGCAGGATTTTTTGATTGCAATACTTTAGCAGTTAAAGATCTTTGTCCTCCAGGGTAACCAGTGTGACGGATGTACGTTTTGTCATCCATTTTTTTACCTGTAAGGTTAATTTTCTCTGAGTTGATAACAATTACGTTATCTCCGCAGTCGACGTGTGGTGTGTAACTTGGCTTGTACTTACCTCTCAAAATCATTGCGACTTTTGAAGCAAGACGACCTAAGTTATGCCCATCGGCATCAACAATGACCCACTCCTTTGTAACGGTGGCTTTGCTTGCTGATTGTGTCTTGTAGCTTAATGCGTCCATAATATTTTTTTAATTAAACATTCCATCCCCAATAAAAAGGGGTTGCAAAAGTACAATTATTTATTTTAAATACAAATACCTGATTAAGATTATTTTAAAAATATTTATTACCTCTAATTTTCATTACCACATGGAGTAAAATTTAACCGCTTTTTTCTCTAAATCTTTACTTTATTATAAAATCAATTTTTATTGTAAAATTAAATATAATCTGCTTTTAATTCCCAATTTAACTTAAAAGAGTTTTTATTTTTAAATATTTTATTCAATTTTCGTACTTTTACAACTAATTTAATTCCAATGAAATCAAAAGCTACTTTAAAACAAATTGCCAAAGAACTTCTAGTTTCTGTTTCTACAGTTTCTAAAGCTTTGAACGATAGTCCTGAAATTAGTAACCAAACTAAAATCAGAATTAAAGAATATGCAAAACTTAAAAATTACAAACCAAATGTTATTGGGATTAATTTAAAAAGTAGAAAAACGAAAACTATTGGAGTAATTATTCCTAATATTCTAAATTCCTTTTTTGCAAAAGTCTTCACCGGAATTGAGAAAGTTGCCGAATCCAAAGGTTACAATGTAATAATGTGTATTTCTAATGAATCTATCGAAAAGGAAATTCACGCATTGGAAATATTAAGTAATGGAACTATTGACGGATTTATTTTGTCTATTTCTAAAGAAGCACAAAAGTTAAATGAATACGAGCATTTTAAGGAAATAATAAACGACGGCACTCCAATTGTGATGTTTGACAGAACCTCTGACGAAGTGGATTGCGACAAAGTAATTGTGGACGATTTTGATTCTGCTAGAAACGCAACCCAACATTTAATTGATTTAGGGTGTAAAAAAGTTGCATTATTTTCATCAATTGATAATTTAAGTGTTGGAAAACTAAGATATGAAGGTTATTTAAAAGCGCTTCAAGACAATAACTTTCCAATTGATGAGAACTTAATTATTAGAACCGAATCAGAGGAAGATTCAAAGATAAAAATTCAAAATCTTTTTGAAAAACATAAAATCGATGGAATTTTTGCATTAGATGAAAATGATTCTGTTGCAGCATTAAAATTCGGATTAAAATTTGGATACAAAATACCAGAAAACCTTTCTATAATTGGTTTCGCAGATGGAATTTTGGCCTCCCGACGTTTATCTCCAAGTCTAACAACCGTTAGTCAGCACGGTCCAGAAATTGGAGAAGCAGCAGCAAAACTACTAATTGAAAGATTAGAAAATACCAACTTCGACGAAGATCGCGTTTATAAAACTACGGTCATTAAAACGGAGTTAAGAGATAGAGAATCTACGAAGAAGGCAAAATAATTCCTCCCAAATTTCAGTAATTTACAATCCTAGGACTTTGTTTGTAAGTTCAAATTCTCCATTTTTTCTTACATAAACAATTTCGATTGAACAATTCATTCTTTGAATTGATATTAAAGTTTCAAGCCACGAATTAATTGTATCTGTTTCAATTGAATCGGTTATTAATATTACTTCTTTCGTTATATTCATGCATTCTCCAAGTAGGTGTTGAACCATATTTTCCAGAGTAACTTTTAGAGATTTCATTTCACTTCTTGAAAGGTTGGTGCGTTTTGGTTGGTGTTTTAAGCTCAAAAAAATTGCCCCTTCACAACAAGAGACTTTTTTAAAACCAGGATAAAAATTTATCTCATCGACATTACACAATCTAGGCAAAACATTTTTTACCGATTCGTAACTATCTTCACCTTTAAATTCATTGGTTTCCGGAGTTCCATAAAGTTCATAAATGATATTTTTAGCTATATCTCTTAATTTAATTTGACTCATTTTAGTATTAGTTTATATTTGACAAGTGGTTTTTTTTTGTATATTATTGCATAAAAAAAATGGCCGATTTTTATTTTGGGAAATTAGATTCTCACTATTTACTGTATTTGGACCCTGTTGAAATTACAATTTTTGAATTAATAAGTAAATCCGATGTTATTCATTGTAACGAACTGGTGTTTGATGGCTTAGATAATAATTCTATTAAAAATCAAGAGTTTACTGTTCCCGTTTTTTCCGATTTAATATTTAACAGTGAACCAATTGTTGAATTTGATTTATTAATTGATAATATTATCAGGGTTCAAAATATTTGGTGGAATGATATTTTATTGCTTACTAATATAGAAACGATTGTATCTTTTATAGAGATAATAAATAAAAATACTCCGCCAAAGTCATTTTCGATACTTAACTCTCTAATTCAAAATCCCGACATTTATTTTACAATTTCCGATAATCAAATTTCCAAAACGTTTATTGAACCTTCTGAATTCATTGCTTTTATAAAAAACTCAGACAGGTATTTGGAAAAAGAACTAAAGATGATTTAGTAACCTGGAATTTCTTTTATGTTCTCAAAATCTAAAGTAGATACGTTATTATTACTATCTTTATTAAAGATATTTGCTGTTGTATTGTCTATAATTTTAAGATTATTTTTTAAATTTTTAAATATGCCAGTTTTACTAATCGTTTTTCCTTTCAGTGAATGAAAAGTTAATGTTTCAAATGATTCAAAACTAACTCCTGGCTTTTTATCGTAATTAGCAAAACAAAACCAAAAATTATTCTTGTCAATTATTATTTCTTTTAAAGTGTCCTTTTGTTTTAACCCATTAAATAAATTAATTGGAAAATCAATAGCTTCATTTTTTTCAATGTTATTAAATATATTCGGGTAGGTGCTTTCTAAGAAATTTTTATTGTTAAAATAGACAACTTTAATTTCATCCGAATTAGTATTAAGTTTAATCAACCTGTTAAGTCTACCATCACTCTTTTTATAGTTAATAGGAAATTCACGAGTTTTGTAGAATTCTTTCATATATTCTTTTGAAAGTCTAGTATATTTAGTTCTATCGCCTTTTGTGATATTATGATGTTCTATTAGTCTATCCTTTATTGATTTTTTCTTAATCCCAACATAATAAGGAATCAACTGCATTTTTGATTCGTCATAATTTTTGTTACTACCCACATTACAATCAGTTGGATCAATTATTTCATTATTTTTTTTATTATACATAAATCCCCAAATATAAATTCCAGGGTTATTTAGTTTTTCTATTTTATTAATTTCTTCAAAATGAAAAGGTCCTTCAAATGTTATTGTTTCCATTAATTTTAATTTTTTATACGGTTGTTTATCGTTTCAATAATTATTAAGATAAATCCAAAGCTAATTAATATTATTGTAATAATTATTCCAAGTGGAGGGAAAATTGAAGTTGCCGTCAATTTCTTAATCGTTAAATCTGAATAAGTTGGGTCTTCATTTAACGATTTTAAAAAAAAGAAAGTGAGATAATTAAAGCAAAGAATTATTCCTAATAGTACTATATAGAAAATCATAATTATTAAAAATTTTCTACAATAATATATAAAAAAAATCCAATTGTCAAATATGGATTTTCGTTATTTTGGCGATGTTATAATTTTTATATCTAATGTGTAGGCAAAATAATTCCTTTTTTCTTGTCGTCTTTCCAAGTGACATAACCCAACATCGCATTAATAAGGTAGAATAAATATTTTATCACATTGGCGACGTTCATTATCATAACACTCTGAACAATCTTCGATAAATTATAAGTTTGCCACATAATCCAATTGTCAGGATACATTCTACTATTATTAAAAGTTCCTCCAAAACTAATTCCCGCTGGAACCGCAATTGCAAAAAACAATGCCCAATCAATAGGTTTGTCACTTAAATACTTAAACCCAATGTAATTTAGAACAAGCGATAATGCCATTCCAAAAAATAAATTTCTATAGAAAATTCCATCAATGCTATTTAGAATTCTCTTTTCTTTCCAAATTCTAAAAGCAAAATAATTTCCAAAAAATGAAATTGGATAGGTCAATATTGCCGCAATATTTCCTAATAAGTAATCAATTACACCGCTTAAAGCAGTATTTAATGTTCCAATGAAATTTCCGATGTTATTTTTTTTGGTCACCAAACGAGTTGAAATCATTGAAAAACCAACATTAATAATTGAAAAAAATCCTAGTGGGAAGACATAGGTTTTTGAATTAAATTGAAAAGGAACTTCTGCATTATGATAACCTAAATATATTGATCCAATGAGTACAATTACTAACCCAATTACATCTAAATACTGACTATTGGTAATTGATTTTATCGTTTTGATGGACTTTTCTGTAAGTGAAAACATAGTGTTTTTTGAATAATAATTTATAATTAATGTGCTGCCAACCAATCGATACCTTCACCAATTTCAACAATCAACGGAACATTTAAGGTAAATGCATTTTCCATCTCATGCTTTATCATCGGTTTGATTTTCTCTAATTCTGAGTGATGAACATCAAATACTAACTCATCATGAACCTGCAAAAGCATTTTACTTTTCCAATTTTCGCTTGTCAGTTTTTCATGAATATTAATCATCGCAATTTTTATGATATCAGCAGCGCTTCCTTGAATTGGAGCATTCACCGCGTTTCTTTCGGCACCACCTCGAACAATGGCGTTTTGCGAGTTGATATCTTTTAGATAGCGACGTCTTCCAAGAATTGTTTGCACATAACCGTTTTCTCTTGCAAATTGAATTTGGTTATTTATATAAGATTTCAAACTTGGATAGGTTTGATAGTATGCCTCAATTAATGCTGCACTTTCCGCTCTAGAAAGGGAAGTTTGGTTACTCAACCCGAAGGCAGAAACGCCATAAATAATTCCAAAATTTACCGTTTTAGCATGGCTTCTTTGCTCGCGAGATACTTCTTCCAGCGGAATATTAAATACTTTAGATGCCGTTGCTTTATGAATATCTTCATTTTTTTGGAAAGATTGAATCATGTTTTCTTCCCCGCTTAAAGCCGCAATTATACGAAGTTCTATTTGAGAATAATCGGCAGAAACCAAGGTATAATTTTCATCGCGAGCTACAAATGCTTTTCGAATTTGACGGCCTCTTTCAGTTCGAATCGGGATATTCTGCAAGTTAGGATTATTGGAACTCAACCTTCCTGTAGCAGCAACAGTTTGCATGTAATCGGTGTGAATTCTATTGGTAGTCGAATCAACTTGGTTTGGCAATGCATCAACATAGGTGTTTTGTAATTTTACTAATTGTCGCCAATCCAAAATTGCTTTTACAATTTCATGCTCCTTAACCAAGTAATTTAAAATTTCTTCGCCGGTTGCATACTGCCCAGTTTTTGTCTTTTTTTGTTTTGCACCGCCAATTTTTAATTTGTCAAATAATATGTCTCCTAATTGTTTTGGGGAAGCCAAATTGAACTTTTCACCTGCAATTTCATAAATGGTAGTTTCCAGTTTTTGGATATCATTGCCTAAATCGTGAGATAGTGATTTTAAGAAATCTACATCTACTCGAATTCCTTCTTTCTCCATTGCTGCCAATACTTTCACCAATGGAATTTCAATTTCATCAAAGAGTTTTTTGGTCCCCGTATTATCTAATTGTAAGGTAAAATTTTCTTTTAATTGAAAAGTCACATCGGCATCTTCAGCTGCATATTCTTTTATGTCTTCCAACGGAACGTCTCGCATTGAAAGCTGATTTTTCCCTTTCTTACCAATTAAATCTTCAATTGATTTTGGAGAATATTTTAAATAAGTCTCTGATAAAATATCCATATTATGACGCATATCAGGATTAATTAGATAATGCGCAATCATCGTGTCAAACAATTTGCCTTTAACTTGAATTGAATAATTAGAAAGAACTTTTAAATCGTATTTTAAATTTTGTCCGATTTTTTCAATTGCTTCATTCTCAAAAAACGGCCTGAATTTCTCAATTAAAACCGTTGCCTCCTCTTTGTTTTCAGGAAAGGGAACATAAAAACCTTTGCCTTTTTCATAGGAAAATGCAATTCCTACTAATTCGGCGTGTAAGGCATCTATGTTTGTAGTTTCGGTATCAAAACATACAGAAGTTTGATTTTGTAAATTTTGCAACAGCAATTTTACTGCCAAATCTCCTTGAATTGTTTGATAAAAATGTTCGGTATTTTCTAAAGAATTGTAATATTGATGGCGCGTTTCATCAGATGTTACGTCGTGAAGTGTGCTTCCAAAAAGGTCAAATTGATCGTCGTTTTTCGGTTGTGGTTTTTTATATAATTTGGCTTCATCCACTGGACTAATTTGCGCAGGTGTTCCTCCTTTTTTAAATATGGCGTCAAATTGTTCTGCCATTCTTCTGAATTCTAATTCATTGAATAACGCATCTGTTTTTGCAACATCAGGAGTGGATAATTCGTAGTCATTTTCATCAAAAACGACTGGGCAATCTAAAAGTATAGTTGCTAATTTTTTTGATAATATTCCTTTCTCTTTATTGGCTTCAATATTGTCTTTCATTTTACCTGAAAGCTTATCGGTATTGGCCAATAAATTTTCCATGGTACCAAATTCTTTCAAAAATTTCTTCGCCGTTACTTCTCCAACTCCTGGAAGCCCTGGTATGTTGTCGGCTGCATCGCCCATCATTCCTAGGAAATCAATTACTTGTTCTGGTCTTTCAATTTCAAATTTTTCAAGTACTTCAGGAATTCCCCATATTTCAATTCCATTTCCCATTCTTGCGGGTTTGTACATAAAAATATTCTCTGAAACCAATTGGGCAAAATCTTTATCGGGGGTAACCATAAAAACTTTAAAATTTTGTTTTTCGGCCTGTTTTGCTATGGTGCCAATTAAATCGTCAGCTTCAAATCCTTTTACTTCAATAATAGGAATGTGCATGGCCTTCAATAATTCTTGTATATAAGGAACAGCAATTTTAATAGCATCGGGAGTTGCATCACGATTGGCCTTGTATTCCGGAAAAATATCATTTCGTAAATCACTTCCTCCTTTATCAAAAGCTACAGCTAAATGATCCGGTTTTTCCCTTTTGATGACATCCATTAATGAATTCATAAAACCCATAATCGCAGAAGTATCAAGTCCTTTTGAATTGATTCTAGGGTTTTTAATAAAGGCATAATATCCTCTGAAAATTAAAGCATAAGCATCTAATAGGAACAATCGTTTTTGAGCTGACATATATTGTAAGGTGTATTTTAATGTGTAAAAATAATCAATCGAAATTTAAAGAATACAATTCAAGTTAATTTTTATTTAATAGAAGTTACATTTGTATAATTTATTCGTTCTTTTGTATAAAATTTTTTTGAATGGCATTCCGCATCATCCTCTTTTGTCTTATTTTTTTTATTATCGAACTTTATGCTTTTCAAGCTCTGAAAACTATTACAAAAGTGAGATGGATTATAACATTATATCTAGTAATTTCTATTTCAGTTATTGCATTTATTGCTTATCAATTCACAAAATTCGATAGAAGTGTGGGTCAAACCAAAATGACGATGATCACTTTAGGATTGTTATTATTGGTTTTAATTCCTAAACTTCTATTGTCTATAATATTACTTTTTGAAGACATTTACCGATTATTTGCAGGGACTTCAAATTATTTTTCAAATTACAGTAAGGACGCCACTTTTTTTCCGCAAAGAAGAAAATTTGTAAGCCAAATCGCTTTAGGATTGGCAGCAATTCCATTTGCGTCATTAATTTATGGAATGACGTTTGGAAAATACAATTACAAAGTCATCAAGCAACGAGTATTTTTTCCTGATTTACCAGATGCCTTTGACGGATTTACTATTACTCAAATTTCAGATATTCACAGTGGTAGTTTTGACAATCCCGATAAAATAAATTACGCGATTGATTTGGTAAACGAGCAAAATTCGGATATGATTTTGTTTACAGGAGACATTGTGAATACACACGCTAAAGAAATGCACCCTTGGATAGATACATTTAACAGAATTAGAAAACATAATTATGGCAAATTTTCAGTACTTGGAAATCATGATTATGGGGAATATGTAACTTGGCCATCACAAAAAGCAAAAGATGAAAATTTTGAGGCAATTAAAAACCTTTATGGTGAAATAGATTTTAAGTTGCTGCTAAATGAACATACTTTTATTGAAAAAGGCGATGATAAAATTGCACTAGTTGGAGTTGAAAATTGGGGTAATAATTTCAAAAAAGCAGGAGATATTAATAAGGCTTCCGCCAATTTAACTCAGGATGATTTCAAAATATTAATGTCTCATGATCCTTCGCATTGGGAATATGAAGTTAAAAATCACGAGAAAAATTTCCACTTAACATTATCGGGACACACGCACGGAATGCAATTTGGAATTGAAATCCCTGGGTATTTCAAATGGAGTTTGGCACAATATGTGTATAAACAATGGGCAGGATTATACGAAAATAAAGGAAGATACGTTTATGTGAATAGAGGATTTGGCTTTCATGCCTATCCTGGACGCGTTGGAATTATGCCAGAAATTACTGTTATAGAACTAAAAAAAGGAAAATATACAGTGTAATTTGTTAAATTCCTTATATTTGTACCGTATAATCTCTATTTAGAAGTCTAAATTATATTAAATTTTTTGGTTTTATGTCAAAATTTGGAGAACTTATAAATACTCAATTACCAGTGCTAATTGATTTTTACACAGAATGGAACGAGCCTTCAGTTTCTATGCATCCTGTTATCAGAGATGTGGCCGCAGCCCTTGGTGACAAAGCGAAAGTGATAAAAATCGACGTTGATAAAAATCAAGAATTAGCCGATGCTTTACGAATTAAAGGACTTCCTACTTTAATGATTTACAAACAAGGTCAGATGGTTTGGAGACAATCTGGTGAGCTTGATGCTAACACAATTATTAGCTTGGTTCAAGACCAAATTTAAGATCAAAAAAAAGCAATTTCCGTACATTTTTATACTAAAAATGAAAAATATCACCCTATTTTTCATTAAGGTGATATTTTTTTTACTTTTTTTTATTCATTATCCCTGTCAAAAAGTTTGAACATTTGATTGTACATGTTGAATACTTTTCTATTCTCATTATAGAATTCAAAATCTTTACTGTCTTTCATTACTTCCAATAGGCTTCTGTATCTTTCTATATTGGTAACAACCTCCATAGCCACAGTTCCTAATTCTGAAGGTTTGTAGTTGCTGAAATATTTTAATTGCTCTTGGTATTTTTTTGAAAGTTCCGTTAATAATTTTCTGGCTTTTTCCTTTTTACCAATAGCATAATAACCGCTTGCAAATGGCTCAACCATAGTATAATAATCGTAATATCTGATTGGCATTTTTTTCATTCCCAAGTCAATGATTTCTTCTGCTTTCGCAAATTTCTTTTCGTTAATCAACTGCTCCATTAATCTCGACATATTGGTTCTGTAAGAAATACTATTCCTTCGAGTTTCATTATCGTGGTAAATATTTGGACTATCTCCATTACCCCAATCCCATTTTTTAATCAAATTGTACATCACATCAGAATCAATACATCCCATATCATGTTGACTTGCATCTTTAGCGATTGGAGTTTTAATAGGAACTAATTTATAAACCATACCATCTAATTGAAGGAAATCTTTCATCCACAGGTAATCGTCATCGCCGAAACTACCAGGAGAAAAATAAATTGGTCTTTTCCAATTATTATTTGCCAAAATATCCAACATCATAAGTCGGTTTTTATAGATTGCTCTACCTTTAATATCGATATCTATATAAGGTACAATAGAATCGTAGAATTTCGGGTTCACCACTTTATTCTTAATGATATTATTTTTATCAATTAACAATCGGATTTTATTGGTTGGATAAAAATGTACCTTTTGTCCGTTTGGCATATCAACAAATGTTTTAGGGTCATTACTTTTAGAAAATTCCATAAAATTCTTAATGTCCCAACGAGTATCAGTCAATTGATTGTAAACTATATAATCTAATTTATCTCCTACATATTGATCGTGTGTAAAAGAAATTGGCAAACCATCCGATTGATAGGTTTTACTTTTCATTTGATCAATATACCAATCGGTCATAAACAAGCTCGTATTGACTATTTTTACGTCAGTTCTAACGTTCTCAATTTCTTGTGCGTACCAAAGTGGGAAAGTATCATTATCGCCAATGGTAAATAAAATTGCATTTTTATCACAAGAATTCAAATAGTTTTTTGCCAAAGCAATAGCAGTAAATTTTCCAGAACGATCGTGATCATCCCAGTTTTGAGAAGCCATTAATAACGGTGCTCCTAGAATTGTTGTTGCTAATACAATTGGCCCAGCAAATTTTGGTTGTAGGTAATTTTTAAGCAAATCATAAATAGCATAAACTCCAATTCCTATCCAAATTGCAAATACATAAAACGAACCTACTAATGCATAATCTCTTTCACGAGGTTCAAAAGGTCTTTCATTTAAATACACTTTTAGCGCCAATCCGGTGAAAAGGAACAATACTAAAAGTACATAAAAGCTCTTTTGATTTTTATAGGCATGGTATATCAATCCAATTAATCCAAGCAAAAATGGAATGAAATAATACACATTTCTACCTTTATTATTTAAAGTATCTGATGGTAAATCATATTGTGGTCCAAGATGAAATTCATCAATAAAGTCAATTCCAATCAACCAATTTCCATCAACCAAATCATAATTTCCTTGATTGTCATTTTGACGACCAGTAAAATTCCACATTAAATACCTCCAATACATGTATCCAAATTGGTATTCAAACATAAAACTGAAATTGTCTGAGGTTGTCGGTTTTTCAATTATTAGGTAATCGCCATAGGTCTTTAAAAAAGTAACGTAATCTCCGTTATCTACTTTTTTTGCAGCATAAGCAGCTCTAAACTCATTAACGGTTTTCTCCACTTCGTCTCTTAATTGAGCACTTGCTTTAGCTACATCTTCTTCAGAAAGTTGGTTTATATCAATTCCATATTGACCTAAATCGTCTTCGTAGGCATAATTTGGATTCATTTTGAATTCTGGTGGATGTGTAAAATCCATGTAATTTTCAACATGTTCAGTGCTCCATAAACGAGGTAAAAACGCTTTCTGATTGTCGTCACTGTTTTGTTCCGCATTTTTAAAATTATTGGTAATAATATATTTACCTGTTTTATAATCTCTTTCGTAGTTAGGTGCTTTATCTAAATAAGGAGTTTCTTTATCTAATCCTGCAAAAGTATCTGTGTACTGAGGACCGTAAAATAAAGGATTAACTCCGTATTGTTCTCTATTATAATAGGCTAAAACTTCTGCCGCATCCGATGGTTTATTTTCATTGATTACGGTATTTGCATTAGCACGAATTGGCAACATCATCCATGTTGAAAATCCAATTAAGATGAATAATACACATAAAATCAAAGTGTTCATTTGGACATAACCTTTTGATTTTGTGTATTTGATTCCAAAATAAAACAATCCTATCAATAATAATGTCACGAAAATAGTACCAGAATCAAAAGGTAAACCAAGGCTATTTACCATAAATATTTCTGCTTTACCAAAAAACGCCATGGTCCAAGGCAACAATAATTTGAAAATAAATAGTAAAACTGCCACTACTACAACATTGGCAATAATGAAATTTTTGAAAGTTACTGTTTTATAATTTTTGAAAAAATACAAGAAACCAATAGCAGGAATAGTCAATAACGCCATAAAGTGAACTCCAAATGAAAGCCCCACAATCAATGAAATTAATAGCAACCATCTGTTGCCGCGAGGGGTATTCATGTCTTGTTCCCATCGCAATCCAAGCCAAAATAATAAAGCGATAAATAAGGTAGCCATGGCATAAACTTCAGCTTCTACGGCGTTAAACCAAAAACTATCTGAAAAAGTAAAGGCTAGGGAACCAATAAAAGAACTTCCTAAAATTACAATAGCGTTATTTTTTGAAATTGGCTCATTTGAACCTTCATAATCATTTGAAAAAGCAACGGAGTTAACGATTTTTCTAATCAAAAGTGTAGAAGACCAAAAAAGGAATAAAATGGTAAATGCGCTTGAAAAAACCGACATCATATTTACCATTAATGCGATGTGTTTTGCATCGGTGGCAAACATGGCGAAAAAGGCTCCAATCATTTGAAATAAAGGCGCTCCGGGTGGGTGACCGACTTCAAGTTTAGCTGCTGTGGCAATATATTCTCCGCAGTCCCAAAAACTCATGGTTGGTTCAACGGTAAGTGTGTAAGTGGTTAATGCTATTGCAAATGTGATCCAACCTAAAATGGTATTCCATTTATTAAAATTGAAGTTTGTCATATATATAGTATGAATTTTACTTTTTTTTGATGTACAAAGAAAATGTTTTTTTGCTTAAAGAAATGCTAAAAATTTATTTTTAATTTTTTTTAGGTAAAAAATTTGTGAAACTTAAAATTTCGTTTAATTTTGCACTCGCTTTAAAGCAATGGAATTGGTCTATGGTGTAATGGTAACACAACTGTTTTTGGTGCAGTCTTTCTAGGTTCGAGTCCTAGTAGACCAACAAAAAACTCCTCAAGTAATTGGGGAGTTTTTTTATGCCTAAAACCTTAATAATTAGCCAATTTGACAATAAGATTGCAGAATGATTTTTGGTTTATAAAAAAAATAGTATATTTGCATCGTTATTTATATGAAAGATTAGATAATGAGGCACGCATTGCGTGCCTCTTTTTATAAAAGCTATGACATTTAAAGATAAAGTAAGTCGCTCATTGGAAGAAGCATTGTTGGAAAAACCATCACTTTTTTTAATTGATGTATCCATAAGCGATAGTTTTAAAATAACAGTAACATTAGATGGCGATTCTGGTGTGATCCTTCAAGATTGTATTGATATCAGCCGTTCTATAGAGAATAATTTAGATAGAGAAGAATGCGATTTCTCATTAGAAGTTGCCTCAGCCGGAGTTTCATCGCCATTAAAAAATATTCGTCAATACAAAAAAAACATTGGAAGAACACTTCAAGTGGAAACCCAAACCACTACAATAGAAGCAAAATTAACAGCTGCTAATGATGATTTTATTGTTTTAGAATGGGAGGCAAGAGAGCCTAAAAAAATTGGAAAAGGGAAAGAAACCGTTCAAAAAAGAGAAGAAATCCCTTATTCAGAAATAAAAAAAGCAATAGTTATAATAATTTTTTAATAGATAGAGCATGGAAAATTTAGCTTTAATCGATTCGTTTTCAGAGTTTAAAGACGATAAACTTATTGATCGTGTAACGCTAATGGCGATTTTAGAAGATGTGTTTAGAAACGCATTAAAAAAGAAATTTGGTTCAGATGAAAATTTCGATATTATTATCAATCCTGATAAAGGGGATATGGAAATTTGGCAAAGAAGAGTTATCGTTGCTGACGATGATTTGGATTTAGACCATCTTGAAATAACTTTAACAGAAGCTAGAAAAATCGAACCTGATTTTGAAATCGGGGAAGAAGTTTCAGAAGAAGTAAAATTAGTTGATTTGGGAAGAAGAGCGATTTTGGCTTTGCGTCAGAATTTAATTTCTAAAATCCACGAACACGATAATACCAATTTATACAAACAATTTAAAGACTTAATTGGTGAAATATATACTGCAGAAGTGCACCATGTTCGCCCAAGAGTTGTAATTTTGGTTGATGATGACGGAAATGAAATTGTGTTACCAAAAGAAAAACAAATTCCTTCAGACTTCTTCCGTAAAGGAGATAACGTTCGTGGAATTATTGAAAGCGTTGAATTAAAAGGAAACAAGCCTCAAATTATTATGTCTAGAACATCTGAATTGTTCTTAGAAAAATTATTTGAACAAGAAATTCCTGAAGTTTTTGACGGTTTAATTATGGTTAAAAAAGTAGTAAGAATTCCAGGTGAAAAAGCAAAAGTAGCTGTAGATTCTTACGATGATAGAATTGATCCGGTAGGAGCTTGTGTAGGTATGAAAGGTTCTAGAATTCACGGAATTGTTCGCGAATTAGGAAATGAAAATATCGATGTAATCAATTTTACAGATAATATTCAATTGTTAATCACAAGAGCTTTGAGCCCTGCAAAAGTTTCTTCAATTAAAATTAATGAAGAAACAAAAAGAGCGGAAGTATTTTTAAAATTAGAAGAAGTATCAAAAGCAATTGGACGTGGTGGACACAACATCAGATTAGCAGGTCAATTAACTGGATATGAATTGGACGTTATTAGAGAAGGAAGCACTGTTGAAAATGATGATGATGTTGAATTAACAGAATTCTCTGATGAAATTGATGCTTGGATTATCGAAGAATTTGCAAAAATTGGATTGGATACTGCAAGAAGCATTTTAGGACAAAATGTTAATGATTTAGTTAGAAGAACAGATCTAGAAGAGGAAACAATTTTAGATGTAATGAGAATATTGAAAGAAGAATTTGAAGGCTAGTTGAATTTTCTTCCAACAACACACAATTAGGTAATAATAAAAAGGTTTTATGTCTGAAGATAGAGTAATTAGAATAAACAAGGTTTTAAGGGAATTGAATATTTCTTTAGAAAGAGCTGTGGATTATCTTAAGGATAAGGGAATTGCTATTGATGCAAATCCAAACGCAAAAATTTCTGAAAAAGAGTTCGGTATCCTTCAAAACCAATTTGCAGGCGATAAAGGAAACAAAGAAGCTTCTAAAGAAGTAAGCGAAGAAAAAAGAAAAGAGAAAGAAGCTTTGCGAATTGAGCGTGAAAAAGAAATTGAAGACAAACGCAAGTTTGACGAAGAGCGCCAAAAGCAACAGCAAGAAGTGATCAAAGCTCGTGGAACAGTTTCTGGGCCAAAGCAAGTAGGTACATTGGATTTGAATCCAAAAAAAGCAGAACCTGCTGCTCCTAAAGCCGAACCTATTGCTGAAGCTAAACCTGTTTCTAAGGCTAAACCTGAAGTTACCGAGAAAAAAGTTGAAAAAGAAACTCCAGCAGTAAAAGCTAAAGAAGTTGCAGAAGCTACAGAGGCGCCTGTTGAAGATTTCACTACTCAATACCAAAAATTATCTGGTGCAACATTAACTGGACAAGTAATTGATTTGTCTCAATTTAATAAACCAAAAAAGAAAAAAGAAGAACCAAAAATTACTCCAAACAAACCGGGAACTCCTGGCGCATCTGGAGCGGCAGGTTCTGCTAATTCGAATAAAAACAAAAGAAAAAGAATTACTCCAAAACCAGGAGCTCCAAGGCCTCCAGGAATTCCGGGAGAAGCTAATCCAAATAAAATTACTCCAAATGCAGGAGGCGGATTCAACGCAAATAGAAGTGCTAGACCAGGTTTCGTAAAAGGAGCTAGACCAGCAATTGTTGCAAAAGTAGAGCCTACCGAAGAAGAAGTAAAAAACCAAATTCGTGAAACTTTAGAGAAACTTCAAGGTAAAGGAAGTAAATCGAAAGCAGCGAAATATAGAAGAGACAAAAGAGACACGCACCGTCAAAAATCGGATGAAGAGCAAAGAGCTTTAGATGAAGGAAGTAAAACTATTAAAGTTACTGAATTTGTTACTGTAGGTGAAATTGCAATTATGATGGATGTGCCAATTACTAAGGTGATTGGAACTTGTATGTCACTTGGAATCATGGTTACCATGAACCAGCGTTTGGATGCTGAAACATTAACTATTGTTGCCGATGAATTTGGTTACGATGTTGAATTCATCACCGTAGATATTGAAGAAAACATTCAAGTTGTTGAAGACAAGGAAGAAGATTTAGTATTCAGAGCTCCAATTGTAACTGTAATGGGTCACGTCGATCACGGTAAAACATCTTTACTGGATTATATCCGTAAGGAAAATGTAATCGCAGGGGAATCAGGCGGAATTACACAGCACATTGGTGCCTACGGAGTAACATTGGATGACGGACAAAAAATAGCATTTTTAGATACACCTGGACACGAAGCCTTTACAGCGATGCGTGCTCGTGGTGCTCAAGTTACCGATATTGCAATTATTGTGATTGCTGCCGATGACGATATCATGCCACAAACGAAAGAGGCAATTTCTCACGCGCAAGCAGCAGGTGTTCCTATTATTTTCGCTATCAACAAAATTGATAAGCCGAATGCCAATGTAGATAAGATTAAAGAAAAATTAGCAGGTATGAACTTACTTGTTGAAGATTGGGGTGGAAAAATCCAATCACATGATATTTCTGCAAAAGTAGGAACTGGAGTTAAAGAATTATTAGAAAAAGTATTGCTTGAAGCAGAAATTTTAGATTTAAAATCAAATCCAAATAAAGCCGCTCAAGGAACTGTTGTTGAAGCATTCTTAGATAAAGGTAAAGGATACGTTTCTACTATATTAGTTCAACACGGAACTTTAAAAGTAGGAGATTACATGCTTGCTGGAAAACACCATGGTAAAATTAAAGCCATGCACGATGAACGTGGAAATAACGTTAAAGAAGCGGGACCTTCTACGCCAGTATCTGTATTAGGATTGGACGGAGCAGCGACTGCCGGAGATAAATTCAACGTATTTGAAGATGAAAAAGAAGCAAAACAAATTGCTTCTAAACGTTCTCAATTAATGCGTGAGCAATCGGTAAGAACGCAACGTCATATCACTTTAGATGAAATTGGACGAAGAATCGCTTTAGGTCAGTTTAAAGAATTGAACATCATCTTGAAAGGGGATGTGGATGGATCTGTGGAAGCATTATCTGATTCGTTCTCTAAATTATCTACAGAAGAAATTCAAATTAATATCATACATAAAGGAGTTGGTGCAATTACAGAAACTGATGTAATGTTGGCTTCTGCTTCAGATGCAATCATTATCGGATTTAATGTTCGTCCTGCTGGAAATGCTAGACAGTTAGCTGATAAAGAAGAAATAGATATCCGTTATTACTCTATTATTTATGCGGCAATCGACGACTTAAAAGACGCGATGGAAGGAATGCTTGCTCCTGAAATGAAAGAGGAAGTTCTTGGAACAGCTGAGATTAGAGAAATTTTCAAAATCTCGAAAGTGGGTTCAATTGCAGGAAGTATGGTTATGGATGGTAAAATCGTTAAGAATTCTAAAATTAGAATTATTAGAGATGGAGTAGTTGTTCATGACGGGGAATTACTAGCATTGAAACGATTTAAAGATGATGTAAAAGACGTTGCAAAAGGATATGATTGTGGTATTCAAATTAAAGGATACAACGATATTGAAGAACGTGATATTATCGAATCGTATCACGAAGTAGCAATCAAAAAGAAATTGAAATAGTTTATAATAAAAAAAACGTCCCAAGAAATTGGGACGTTTTTTTTTGTTAATTATTTATTCGGTTGAATAATCAAGGAATTCGGATATTTCGTTTTTAAAAGCAATAAATTTCTCTCAGCTTCAATCCTAGTTTTAAAATTTCCTACCCAAACTTTGTAGGCTGGAGTATAAAATACTATAGTTCCGTCAAGATTTAAAAACTCCTTTTTAAAATCGATTAGTATTTTTTTAGAAGATTCAATATCACCATTATAGATTTGAATTTTGTATATATCATTAATCGTAATTGAAGCATTTATTTTCCTTTTTTCATTCAATAAATTTTCAAATTTTGGATTTTGCGACACTGTAATATTCTCTTCTTGTGAAAATAAATTTAAGCTAAAAAAGCAAAAAAATAATACAAATTGAAAAGCGGTTTTTTGGGTTAAAATTTTCATAAAGTGGTGATTTTTATGCAAATGTACTATTTATAAAATACTTGAAATTGATTTTCTTATTTAGAATTAATATAAATTAATATTTTAGTACAAATATTGGTTTTGAGAATAGTTCTTAAGTCGTATTTTTGTGCAAATTTTAGAAGGAGCTATAGTTTTAAATGACATTTTACATTAAAAATTTAGCTTAATAATAGTCGAAAATTAGTATATATAATATGAAAAACGTGGGTAACCATAATTCGATTTCAAGAAGTTTGATTTTCAGTTTTGCAGCAATGCTAACATTATCAATTACTTCATTAGCGCAAACCGCTGCTCCCGCTGCACCTGCGCCTGCACCTACAGCAGTTGCTGCTCCAGCAGCCACAGGTGGAGATCCTGTAAAAGGAAAAGATCTTTTCAATTCTAATTGTGCTGCATGTCATAAGCTTGACGCTAAAATGACAGGACCTGCTTTAAGAGGAATTTCTTCAAGATTGACTAACGAGTGGCTTTACAAGTGGATTCACAACAGTCAAGAAATGATTAAATCTGGCGATGCAGAAGCCGTAAGAATCAGCAAAGAATTTAACGGTTCAGTAATGACATCGTTTCCTCAATTATCTACTGCTGATATTGATAATATTATCGCTTATACTTCAGAGCCAAAAATGGAAGCTCCAGCGCCTCCAAATGGTTCAGCTGCACCTCCGGGAACTACTTCAAATACAGATGGAATTTCAAGTAATGTAATTCTTGGTGCACTAGCAGTAGTAATGTTGATGCTAATAATAATGTTATTTTTAGTTAACAATGTACTTACTAAAGTAGCTAAAGCAAATGGTATCGAAATCGAAAAATCAGAACCTACTATTCCAATTTGGAAGGCTTTCGCTAAAAACCAATTCTTAGTTTTAGTAACTTCTATATTCTTATTATTGGCTAGTGGATATTTTGTTTATGGCTACTTAATGCAAGTAGGTGTAGATCAAAATTATGAGCCAATTCAACCGATTCACTATTCTCACAGAATTCACGCTGGAAGCAACGGAATTAACTGTAAATACTGTCACTCTGCAGCGAGAGTTAGTAAAAATGCTGGTATCCCTTCTTTAAATATTTGTATGAATTGCCACAAAAATATTTCTGAGGTTTCTGATACTACAGCTACGCCAGAATATTCTAAAGCATTCTACGATGGAGAAATCCAAAAATTATACAAAGCGGTGGGTTGGGATAAAGACAATCAAAAATATACAGGAAAAACAGAACCAGTTAAATGGGTTCGTATTCACAACTTACAAAGTTTTGTGTATTTCAATCACTCACAACACGTAACGACAGCCAAAATTGAATGTCAAGAATGTCACGGTCCAGTTCAAACTTATGAAATTCAAAAACAATTCGCACCATTAACAATGGGATGGTGTATTAATTGCCACAGAAAAACAGAAGTTAAAATGGAAGGTAATGGATATTATACAAAAATCCACGAAGAACTTTCTAAAAAATACGGAGTTGACAAGCTTACAGCCGCACAAATGGGAGGTTTAGAATGCGGAAAATGTCACTATTAGTTGATTTGTTGAATCGGTTAACTGTTTAACCGAAACACAAGCACACGATTAACCAAATAAACGAATAAACATTAAAAGATATATGTCATCAAACAAAAAATACTGGAAAAGTGTTGAAGAACTAGACGTAAATAGTTCTATTGTTGATACGCTTAGAAATAACGAATTTGTTGAAGAAATTCCTACAGACGAATTTTTAGGAGATAAATCATCTTTATCATCATCAGCAACAACTCGAAGAGATTTTCTTAAGTACGTTGGATTTACTACTGCTGCAGCATCTCTTGCGGCATGTGAAGGCCCAGTTCATAAGTCAATTCCTTATGTTTTACAACCAGAACAAATCATCCCAGGAGTTGCAGATTATTATGCAACCTCTTTCTTTGATGGTTATGATTTTGCTAATTTATTAGTAAAAACTCGTGAAGGTCGTCCAATCAAAATCGATAACAATACTATTGCTGGAGCAAATTTTGTTGCCAATGCTAGAGTTCACGCATCGATACTTTCATTATATGATAGTATGCGTTTGAAAGAACCTAAAATTGCAGGTAAAAATGCAACTTGGTCAGATGTAAATGCAAAAGTTAAAGCTAGTTTAGCTGAAGCAAAAACAAAAGGTGGTCAAGTAGTAGTGCTAACCAATACTTTAGCAAGTCCATCAACTGAAAAATTAATTGCTGAATTTATCGCTTTAAATCCAACTGCAAAGCATGTTGTTTACGACGCAGTATCTGAGTCAGAAGCTTTAGATGCTTTCCAAGCAGTTTACGGAGAAAGAGCATTGGCAAATTATGATTTCTCAAAAGCTTCTTTAATAGTTTCTGTTGGAGCTGATTTCTTAGGAGATTGGCAAGGTGGAAATTTTAGTGCTGGATATGCAAAAGGTAGAATTCCTCAAAACGGAAAAATGTCACGTCATTATCAATTAGAAGCAAACATGACTTTGTCTGGTGCATCTGCTGATAAACGTTTGTCAATGTCGGTTGCAAATCAAAAACAAGCATTAGTAAAATTATACAATGTAATTACAGGTGCTGCAGTAGCCACCTCATTAGATAAAGAATTTGATGCTGACGTTACCAAAGTAGCACAACAATTAAAAGCGGCTGGAAGCAAAGGAGTTTTAGTTTCTGGTTTACAAGATATAAATGCTCAGCTTTTAGTTTTAGCAATTAATCAAACATTAGCAAGTGAAGCTTTTTCAACAAGCGGAACAAGACAAATAAGAAAAGGTTCTAACCAACAAGTTGCTCAATTAGTAAAAGACATGAATGCAGGTAGCGTTCACACTTTAATCATGAGCGGAGTAAATCCAGTTTACACTTTACCAAATAGCAAGGAATTTGTTGCAGGTTTGAAAAAAGTAAAAACATCTGTTGCCTTTTCATTAAAAGAAGACGAAACAGCTTCAATCACTTCAATTGCTGCGGCTGTTCCACATTATTTAGAATCTTGGGGAGATGTTAGCATCACTAAAGGTTCTTACGCTTTAACTCAACCAACAATTCGTCCTTTATTTAATACAAAACAATTTCAAGATGCCTTAATCTCATTTAATGGTGGGGCTGGAAATTTCTATGATTATCTAAAAGCGAATGCTGCTGCTTACACTGAAGGAGTTTCTTGGAACCAAGTATTGCATGACGGAGTTCATGTTTCTGCGGTTCTTCCAACTGCAACTGCAACCGCATTTAATTATTCTGCTGCAGCAAATGCATTGGCGACTGCTAAAAAAGGAGCTGGATTCGAATTGGTTTTATACACTAAAACAGGTTTGGGTGATGGTCAACAAGCAAACAATCCATGGTTACAAGAATTACCAGATCCTATAACAAGAGTATCTTGGGATAACTACGTAACTGTTTCAAGATTTGATGCAGATAAATTAAAATTATCTAATGAAATCGTTGCTAACGGTGGACTTAACGGAAGTTATGCTACCTTAACTGTTGGCGGTGTAAAACTAGAAAATGTTCCAGTAATCGTTCAGCCAGGACAAGCAAAAGGAACTATCGGTTTGGCATTAGGATACGGTCGTAAAGCGGCTATGAAAGAAGAAATGATGGTAGGTATTAATGCTTACTCTCTATATAATGGTTTCAATAATGTTCAATCTGCACAGTTAGCTTTAGGTGACGGAGTACATGAATTTGCATGTGTTCAAGGTCAAAAAACGTTAATGGGTAGAGGTGATATTATCAAAGAAACTACATTAGAAATATTCAACACTAAAGAAGCTGAGGTTTGGAATCCACAACCAAAAGTATCTTTAAACCACGAAGAAGTAGATGCAACAAAAGTTGATTTATGGGATTCATTTGATCGTTCAGTAGGACATCATTTTAACCTTTCTATCGATTTAAATGCTTGTACTGGTTGTGGAGCATGTGTAATTGCTTGTCACGCAGAAAATAACGTTCCTGTTGTTGGAAAATCTGAAGTAAGAAGAAGTCGCGATATGCACTGGTTGCGTATTGATAGATATTATTCTTCTGAAGATACTTTCGCTCATGACAACGAGAAAAAAGAAAATTTCGACGGTCTATTTGGAGATAAAGGTTCTTTAGGTGGATTTGGAGAAATGGAAAAAGCAGCGGATAATCCACAAGTTTCTTTCCAACCAGTAATGTGTCAACACTGTAATCACGCACCTTGTGAAACAGTTTGTCCTGTTGCTGCAACCTCTCACGGTCGTCAAGGTCAAAACCAAATGGCTTACAACAGATGTGTTGGTACTAGATATTGTGCAAACAACTGTCCTTATAAAGTGCGTCGTTTCAACTGGTTCTTATACAACAAAAACAGTGAATTCGATTACCACATGAATGATGATTTAGGTCGTATGGTTTTAAATCCAGACGTAAACGTTCGTTCAAGAGGGGTTATGGAAAAATGTTCTATGTGTATTCAAATGACACAAGCAACTATTTTGAAAGCTAAAAACGAAGGTAGAGAAGTTGCTCAAGGCGAATTCCAAACTGCTTGTTCAAAAGCTTGTTCTACTGGAGCAATGACATTTGGAGATATAAATGTGAAAGAAAGTCCAATCGCTAAATTAGTAGAAGACGAAAGATCATACCATTTATTAGAACATGTTGGTACAAAACCAAATGTAGTCTATCACGTAAAAGTTAGAAATTCATAAATTTAGAACATTGCAAAAGTGAATTACTATTGCAATTCTAACTTTATAAGTAAAAATAAATTAATAAAATTAAAAAGGATATGTCTCATATACACGATTCAAGTATTAGAAAACCTTTAGTTATAGGAAATAAAACCTATCACGATGTTACCGTAGACGTAGCTGCGCCTGTAGAAGGTAAAGCAAATAAACACTGGTGGATTGTTTTTTCAATCGCTCTTGCTGCCTTCCTTTGGGGAATAGGTTGTATTATTTATACTATTTCAACAGGTATTGGTACTTGGGGATTAAATAAAACTGTAGGTTGGGCTTGGGATATCACTAACTTCGTTTGGTGGGTAGGTATCGGTCACGCTGGAACCTTGATTTCAGCAGTATTATTGTTGTTCCGTCAAAGATGGAGAATGGCAATTAACCGTTCTGCAGAAGCAATGACCATTTTCTCAGTAATTCAAGCGGGTTTATTCCCAATTATTCACATGGGTCGCCCTTGGTTAGCGTATTGGGTATTACCAATTCCAAACCAATTCGGATCATTATGGGTGAACTTTAACTCACCATTACTTTGGGACGTATTTGCAATCTCTACGTATTTATCGGTATCAACTGTTTTCTGGTGGACAGGTTTATTACCTGACTTTGCTATGTTAAGAGACAGAGCTATTACTCCTTTTACAAAAAGAATTTACTCTATATTAAGTTTCGGATGGAGCGGTAGAGCTAAAGATTGGCAACGTTTCGAAGAAGTTTCTTTGGTGCTTGCAGGTTTAGCAACTCCACTGGTACTTTCTGTACACACTATTGTATCGATGGACTTTGCTACATCAGTAATTCCAGGATGGCATACCACAATCTTCCCTCCTTATTTCGTTGCTGGAGCGGTATTCTCAGGTTTTGCAATGGTAAACACATTACTTATTATTATGAGAAAAGTTTCTAATTTAGAAGCTTATATAACTATTCAACACATCGAATTAATGAACATCGTAATCATGATTACAGGTTCTATTGTAGGGGTTGCGTATATTACAGAGTTATTTATTGCTTGGTATTCTGGAGTAGAATACGAACAATATGCTTTCTTAAACAGAGCAACTGGACCTTACTGGTGGGCTTATTGGTCAATGATGACTTGTAACGTTTTCTCTCCACAATTCATGTGGTTCAAAAAATTAAGAACAAGTATCATGTTCTCTTTCATCATCTCTATTGTGGTAAACATCGGAATGTGGTTTGAAAGATTTGTGATCATTGTAACTTCTTTACATAGAGATTACCTTCCATCTTCATGGACAATGTTTTCTCCTACTTTCGTAGATATTGGAATTTTCATTGGAACAATAGGATTCTTCTTCGTATTATTTTTATTATATGCTAGAACATTCCCAGTAATTGCTCAAGCAGAGGTAAAAACAATATTGAAGGCTACAGGACAAAATTATATTAACGATAGACAAGCAAATAAAGATTCACATCATGAGTAATAAAGTTATTTACGCTATATATAACGACGATGATATCTTGATGGATGCCGTAAAGAAAACACGTGCTGCTCATCATCATATAGAAGAAGTTTTCACCCCTTTTCCAGTTCACGGATTGGATAAAGCAATGGGATTGGCTCCGACAAGATTAGCAATTTGTGCTTTCATTTATGGATGTATTGGAATTTCTGTAGCAACCGCTATGATGAATTTCATTATGATCCAAGATTGGCCACAGGATATTGGTGGAAAACCAAGTTTTAGTTATTTGCAAAACATGCCTGCATTCGTGCCAATTATGTTTGAAATGACTGTATTTTTTGCAGCTCACTTAATGGTTATTACTTTCTATATGAGAAGTAGATTATGGCCATTCAAAGAAGCAGAAAATCCGGATGTTAGAACTACTGACGACCATTTTTTAATGGAAGTTGCCATACACGATAATGAAAAAGAATTAGTTTCTTTCTTCAAAAGTACAGGAGCAGTAGAAGTTAAAGTAATAGAAAAGCATTAATAGAAGATATGAAAACGATATATAAAATCACCATTTTATTAGGTTTGTCTGCATTAGTAACTTCTTGTCACGATAATTCAAAACCAAATTATCAGTACATGCCTAATATGTATGAACCAGTAAGTTATAATACTTACTCAGAGTCTGACGCTTTCAAAAACGGTAAAGAAGGTCAACTTCCTGTTGAAGGAACAATCAACAGAGGTTATGAAGTATATGATTATCCAAATACTCCAGAGGCTTTAGTCGCTGTAAAAGCTGCTGATCTAAAATCTCCAATAGATACTTTATCTACTGAAGATATGGATAAAGCAAAAGGACTTTTCGAAATTTATTGTGCTATTTGCCATGGAAATGGTGGAAACGGACAAGGAAAATTAGTTACTCAAGGTAAATTTTTAGGTGTTCCTAGTTATAAAGATAGAGTAATTAACCAAGGAAGTATTTTTCACGTTCAAACGTATGGTTTAAATTCAATGGGTTCGTATGCGAATCAATTAAACCCACACGAACGTTGGTTAGTTGCAGCTTATGTAATGAAACTTAAAAGCGAATTATAATTGTAGAACAAAATCATCTTTATAGATATGTACACATTTTCAAGTAAATTAAAAACATTCTCTCTAATTCTAATACTTCTAGGAGCACTTGGAATAGGTTATGGTTTTTTAACTGCACCAAAAGATATTCAAGAAGTTGAAACAATGCTTTCAGCTGAATCACATCACGAAGGAGGAAGTAACGCTCACGAAGCTCATGCAGTTGCTGGAGAAAACGATGCCGTTGCTGCTGAAAAACATAAAGAACATTTAGAGCATGTATTGCACCAATTGCAAAATAAGCCATGGGCAGCTTTATATGTAGCTTGTATTTTCTTTATGCTTATTTCATTAGGAGTTTTAGCATTTTATGCTATTCAACAAGTGGCACAAGCAGGATGGTCGCCATTATTGTTTAGAGTAATGCAAGGAATTACAGCTTATTTACCAGTAGGTTCTATCATCTTTTTTGTAATATTAATTTTATGTGGACTTCATTATAATCATTTATTTATTTGGTTAGATCCTGAAGTAGTAGCTGCAGATAAAATTATTGCAAATAAACATGGTTATTTGAATTTTCCTTTTTGGATTATAAGAGCAGCTGTTTTCTTGCTAGGATGGAACGCTTACCGTTACTTCTCAAGAAAAAATTGCTTGGCTCAAGACGAAGCATCAGACAATAGTTTCTACAAAAAGAACTTCAATATCTCAGCGATGTTCTTAGTATTCTTTATCGTTTCTGAGTCTATTATGTCTTGGGACTGGATTATGTCTATCGATCCTCACTGGTCTAGTACCTTATTTGGATGGTATGTATTTGCAAGTTTCTTTGTAAGTGGAATTACTACCATTTGTTTAATCACTTTATATTTAAAATCTAAAGGATATTTAGAACATGTAAACACAAGCCACATTCACGACTTAGCTAAATTTATGTTTGGTTTCAGTGTATTTTGGACTTACTTATGGTTCTCACAATTCATGTTGATTTGGTATTCAAATATTCCAGAAGAAGTAACTTACTTCGTAACAAGAATTGAGTTGTACAATCTTCCATTCTTTGGAGCTGTTGCTATGAACTTCTTATTCCCATTGTTAATTTTAATCAACACTGATTTCAAGAGAATTTCATGGGTGTTAGTTATGGCTGGAACAGTTATATTATTAGGGCACTATGTAGATTTCTTTAATATGATTATGCCATCATCTGTAGGTGATCAATGGTTCATTGGTATTCCAGAAATTAGCTCGGTATTTTTCTTCCTTGGATTGTTCCTTTTTGTAGTATTTACTGCATTAACAAAAGCACCTTTAGTGCCTAAGAGAAATCCATTTATCGAAGAAAGTAAACATTTTCATTATTAATATTTAAAGAAGTAAACAGATGACAAGTTTGTTGGTAATTATAGTTTTAGTTTTATTAGCTATTGCATTGTGGCAATTGACCAAGATTTTCGATTTATCTCAAGTAGGTGAATATAGAAATAAGACTCAAGTTGCAGATGACAAAGATAATAATACGCAAGGGTATTTAATGTTTGGTTTTTTAGCATTCATCTATATTTTTACAATATATGGATTGATTACATGGGGACCTTTAGTATTGCATACTCCGGCATCTGCTCATGGTCCATTAATTGATGATTTAATGAATGTTACTTGGGTATTGATTTTTATAGTTCAAGCAATTACACAAGTATTATTACATTATTTCGCTTTTAAATACAGAGGTAAAGAAGGTAATAAAGCATTGTATTTCGCTGATAATAATAAATTAGAAGTAATTTGGTCAGTTATTCCTGCAATTGTATTGGCTGGATTAATCCTTTTCGGATTGTATGCTTGGACAAATATTATGTTTATTGAAGACGATGAAGATACCGTAACAATTGAATTGTATGCACAACAGTTCAACTGGACTGCTCGTTATGCTGGACACGATAATGTATTAGGAAAAGCAAATGTAAGATACATTGAAGGTGTAAATACTTTAGGTGTTGATGTGGAAGATCCTTATTCTAATGATGATGTAGTTTCCAAAGAGCTACACATCCCAAAAGGAAAAAAAGTACACTTCAAAATGCGTTCTCAAGATGTTTTGCACTCTGCTTATATGCCTTATTTTAGAGCTCAAATGAACTGTGTGCCAGGAATGGTTACTGAGTTTGCTTTTGAACCAACTTACACTACAGCCGAATATAGAGAATTACCTTATATGGTTGCTAAGGTTGCTAATATCAACGCAATTCGTACTAAAAAAAGTGCTGAATTAGTTGCTAATGGGGAAACCGCTTTAGACCCATATGAATTTGATTTCTTATTACTTTGTAACAAAATTTGTGGAGCTTCTCATTACAACATGCAAATGAAAATTGTAGTTGATACTCCTGAAGATTATGCTAAATGGTTGAAAAAACAAACTACAGTTACTCAAGAAGTAAAAGCAGAAAAATTAGCAAGTCAAGCCCCTGCAGAAGGAGCTAAAACAGAAGCTAAAGCAAAAGATACCGCAGTAATTACCCCTGCAAAAGAGGTAAAAGTTGCCATGAAATAATATTTATAATTTAAAGTAAACGAATATGTCAGCAGAAGGTCACGGACACGATTTAGAACACGATCACGAACACGAACACCACCATAAAGATACTTTTGTAACTAAGTACATCTTTAGTATTGATCATAAAATGATTGCTAAACAATACTTGTTAACTGGTATTGTAATGGGAGTTATTGGTGTGGGTTTATCTATGCTTTTCAGAATGCAATTGGCATGGCCAGAAGAATCATTCAAAGTATTTAGCTTCTTTTTAGGAGAAAAATTCGCTCCAAATGGAGTAATGACTAATGATATCTACTTGGCTTTGGTAACAATTCATGGTACCATAATGGTATTCTTTGTATTAACGGCAGCTCTGAGTGGAACCTTTAGTAACCTCTTAATTCCACTTCAAATTGGTGCACGGGATATGGCATCGGGGACATTAAATATGATATCTTATTGGTTGTTCTTCCTTTCAAGTGTGGTTATGGTTTGCTCTTTATTTGTAGAAGCTGGACCTGCATCCGCTGGTTGGACAATTTATCCCCCTTTAAGTGCACTTCCACAAGCAATTCCTGGATCAGGAATGGGAATGACTTTATGGTTAGTTTCTATGGCTATTTTCATCGCATCTTCTTTATTAGGATCTTTGAACTATGTAGTTACAGTTATTAATCTAAGAACAAAAGGGATGTCAATGACAAGATTGCCACTTACAATTTGGGCTTTCTTTATTACAGCAATTATTGGTATAGTATCTTTCCCTGTATTATTATCTGCAGCATTATTATTGATCATGGATAGAAGTTTTGGTACTTCTTTCTTCTTGTCAGATATCTATATTGCTGGTGAAGTTTTACACAATCAAGGTGGTTCTCCAGTTTTATTCGAACACTTATTCTGGTTCCTAGGTCACCCTGAAGTATACATCGTATTATTACCAGCTTTAGGAATCACTTCTGAAGTAATTGCTACCAACTCTCGTAAACCGATCTTCGGTTACAGAGCGATGATTATGTCAATTCTTGCAATTGCATTTTTATCAACAATCGTTTGGGGTCACCACATGTTTATCTCAGGAATGAATCCATTCTTAGGATCGGTGTTTACCTTTACAACGTTGTTAATTGCAATTCCATCCGCAGTAAAAGCTTTCAACTACATTACAACTCTTTGGAAAGGTAATTTACAGTTAAATCCAGCAATGTTATTCTCAATCGGATTGGTTTCTACATTTATTACAGGTGGTTTAACAGGAATTATACTTGGAGATAGCACTTTAGATATTAATGTTCACGATACTTATTTTGTTGTTGCTCACTTCCACTTAGTAATGGGTATCTCGGCACTTTATGGAATGTTTGCCGGAATCTATCACTGGTTCCCAAAAATGTTTGGTAGAATGTTGAACAAGAATTTAGGATATGTTCACTTTTGGGTAACAGCAATTTGTGCTTACGGAGTTTTCTTCCCAATGCACTTTATAGGAATGGCTGGTTTACCAAGACGTTACTACACTAACACAAACTTCCCATTATTTGATGATTTACAAAACGTAAACGTTTTAATTACAACTTTCGCTTTAATCGGTGGAGTATTCCAATTAGTGTTCTTGTACAACTTCTTTAGTAGTATTTTCTACGGTAAGAAAACAGTGCAAAACCCATGGAAATCGAATACATTAGAATGGACAGCGCCTATCGAACACATCCACGGAAACTGGCCAGGAGCAATCCCTGAAGTTCACAGATGGCCTTACGATTACAGTAAACCAGGTCATGATGATGATTTTGTTCCTCAAAACGTTCCGATGAAAGAAGGAGAAGAAGTGCTTCATCATTAAAATATAAATATTAAATATAAAATGCCTTTCTTATGAAAGGCATTTTTATTTGCTTATAACTTTCCTATATTTGTAATATGAACGAAAATCTAGATCCTACCAACCAAAATTTTAATCCCGAAGAACTTGATCTTGAAAAAAGATTAAGGCCGCTCTCTTTTGACGATTTTGCCGGTCAAGATCAAATACTAGAAAATCTTAAAGTTTTTGTTGAAGCCGCAAACCAAAGAAATGAAGCTTTAGATCATACTCTTTTTCATGGGCCTCCAGGTTTAGGAAAAACTACTTTGGCTAATATTTTGGCCAATGAGTTGGGCGTAGGAATTAAAATTACTTCAGGACCGGTTTTAGATAAGCCAGGAGATTTAGCAGGATTATTGACAAATCTTGATGAAAGAGATGTTTTATTTATAGATGAAATTCATCGTTTAAGTCCAATTGTTGAGGAATATTTATATTCTGCAATGGAAGATTTTAAAATCGATATTATGATTGAATCGGGTCCTAATGCTCGTTCGGTTCAAATTAATTTAAATCCATTTACATTAGTTGGAGCAACCACAAGATCAGGTCTATTAACCGCACCGATGAGAGCCCGTTTCGGAATTCAAAGCCGTTTGCAATATTACACCACCGAACTTTTAACCACAATTGTAGAAAGAAGTTCGTCCATATTAAAAATGCCAATTACCATGGAAGCCGCAATAGAAATTGCTGGTCGAAGCAGAGGAACACCTAGAATTGCCAATTCCCTTTTGCGTCGCGTTCGTGACTTTGCTCAAATAAAAGGTAACGGAAGTATCGATATTGAAATTGCAAGATATTCTTTAAAAGCATTGAATGTTGATGCCCATGGATTGGACGAAATGGACAACAAAATATTAAATACAATCATCGATAAATTCAAAGGTGGCCCAGTCGGTTTATCAACATTGGCAACAGCCGTATCCGAAAGTAGCGAAACAATAGAAGAAGTTTATGAACCCTTTTTGATACAAGAAGGTTTTATCATGCGAACCCCACGTGGGAGAGAAGTTACCGAAAAAGCCTATAAGCATTTGGGTAAAATCAAAGGCAATATTCAAGGAGGACTCTTTTAGTTTGGAGCTATTTCCTGCTGTCCGTTGTATCCTCGCTAAAAAGCGAGGGATGCCACTGCCATCAGGGCTAAAAACGGTTAGATTTCACAAGAACATTTTATTTTTAGAGACCTATAGAACCAAAATCAAAATATACAAGTTACATCAAATCCGAAGCCAAACGCCTCGGGTTTTTGTCTTGTGGGATATCCAAAGCTGGGTTTTTAGAACAAGAAGCACCAAGATTGGAAAATTGGTTGAATAAAAACCAACACGGACAAATGTCCTACATGGAGAACAATTTTGATAAACGCCTCAATCCAACATTATTGGTAGACGGAGCAAAAAGTGTGGTTTCCCTTTTGCTGAATTATTTCCCATCGGAACTTCAAAATCAAGAAAGCTATAAAATTTCCAAATACGCTTATGGACAAGATTATCATTCGGTTATCAAAGAAAAACTGAATGAATTGTTATTTTCAATTCAAGAGAATATTGGAGCTGTTGACGGAAGAGCATTCGTTGATTCTGCACCTATTCTTGACAAGGCTTGGGCGGCAAAAAGTGGCCTAGGATGGATTGGAAAAAACAGTAATTTATTGACCCAGCAAGTCGGTTCGTTTTATTTTATTGCAGAACTCATAATTGATTTAGAATTAGAATACGATCACGCAACCACCGATCATTGTGGAACTTGCACCGCTTGCATCGATTCGTGCCCTACCGAAGCAATTGTAGCGCCCTATATTGTTGATGGTAGTAAATGCATTTCCTATTTCACCATCGAACTCAAAGAAAATATTCCTGCTGAAATGAAAGGAAAATTTGATGATTGGGCTTTCGGCTGTGATATTTGTCAGGATGTTTGCCCTTGGAACAAATTTTCAAAATCCCATAGCGAACCACTTTTTAATCCAAATCCGGAGCTGTTATCAATGACCAAAAAAGATTGGGAAGAAATTACAGAGGAAACTTTTAAAATGGTATTCAAAAATTCCGCGGTCAAAAGAACCAAATTTGAAGGTTTAAAACGCAATATTGACTTTATTAAGTAAACTTTTTCAAAGTTATAAATTGTCAATTTAACCATTATTTTACTGAATTTTAATAAAACTAAACGGCGTAAAAAGGTTATTATTCAATTCTAACTTTTATCTTTGTGTTGAAAAACAAAGAATGAAATGGAGAATTACAATAAAAGAAGAGAAGCCCTATTATATCACGCAAAACCTACACCAGGAAAAATCCAGGTGGTACCTACAAAAAAATATGCTACTCAAAGAGATCTATCTTTAGCCTATTCCCCAGGAGTTGCTGAACCTTGTTTGGAAATTGCCAAAGACGTAAATAACGTCTATAAATATACATCAAAAGGAAATTTAGTAGCTGTAATTACCAACGGAACTGCCGTTTTAGGATTGGGAGACATTGGTCCTGAAGCCTCAAAACCGGTAATGGAAGGTAAAGCTTTATTGTTTAAAATATTTGCCGACATTGATGTATTTGATATTGAAGTGGATACCAAAGATATTGACGCCTTTGTAGAAACGGTTAAAAATATCGCTCCCACTTTCGGAGGAATTAACTTAGAAGATATAAAAGCGCCAGAATCGTTTGAAATTGAAAGACGATTGGTAGAAGAATTGAATATTCCTGTGATGCACGATGATCAACACGGAACGGCAATTATATCATCCGCGGCATTATTGAACGCATTAGAATTAGCCAAGAAAAAAATCGACAAGGTAAAAATTGTTATTTCTGGGGCAGGTTCTGCAGCTTTAGCTTGTGCTAATTTATATGTTTTATTGGGTGTGAAACCCGAAAATATTATCATGTTTGATAAAGATGGAGTTTTGTCTAGCGATAGAACAGATTTATCTGACTTACAAAAAAGATATTCTCACGGTCAAAAAAATACGAATTTGAAAGAAGCTCTTTCAGGTGCCGATGTATTTTTAGGCCTTTCTGCAGGTAACATTTTATCGCCAGATATGTTGCTAGGAATGGCAAAAGACCCGATAGTTTTTGCAATGGCAAATCCAATTCCAGAAATAGATTATGATTTAGCTATTTCTACTCGAAAAGATATAATTATGGCGACGGGAAGGTCGGACAATCCTAACCAGGTAAATAATGTACTTGGGTTCCCTTATATTTTCAGAGGAGCTTTAGATGTTCGTGCTACCAAAATAAATGAAGCTATGAAAATGGCCGCCGTTAAAGCATTAGCAGCATTAGCAAAAGAGTCGGTTCCAGAGCAAGTAAACATTGCTTATGGTGAAACAAAATTAATATTTGGGCGAGATTATATCATTCCAAAACCATTTGACCCTAGATTAATTTCAACTGTAGCGCCAGCGGTAGCAAGAGCTGCGATGGAATCGGGAGTGGCATTAAATCCCATTTTAGATTGGCAGAAATACGAAGAGGAATTGTTGGACAGATTAGGATCTGATAATAAAATGGTTCGTCTTCTTGCAAATAGAGCCAAAACAGAACCTAAAAGAGTGGTATTTGCGGAAGCGGATCATCTAGATGTATTAAAAGCAGCTCAAATAGCATTTGAAGATAATATTGCCTTCCCAATTTTATTAGGAAACAAAGAAATAATATTAGAATTAAAAGAAGAAATTGGATTTTTTGCTGAAGTTCCTATTTATGATCCTAAAACGAATGAGGAAGATAAAAGGAGAAATGAATATGCTGATATTTTCTGGAATTCGAGACAAAGACGAGGAATTTCTCTTTTAGATTCTCAAAAGTGGATGCGTGAGCGAAATTATTTTGCTGCAATGATGGTTAATCAAGGGCATGCTGACGCTATGGTTTCAGGATATTCTAGAAGTTATGCCTCAGTTATAAAACCAATTTTACAATTAATTGATAAAGCACCTGGTATTTCATTAGTCGCAACTACAAATATGATGATGACCAATCGTGGTCCAATGTTTTTATCAGATACTGCGATTAATCCAAATCCTTCAGCTGATGATTTGGCAAAAATTGCTTTGATGACTGCTAAAACAGTTAGAATGTTCGGTATTGAACCGGTAATCGCGATGATATCATTTTCAAATTTTGGTTCTTCTTCTAATCCAAGCACTAATAAAGTTAGAGATGCGGTAAAATTCTTACATGACAATCATCCTGAACTTCAAGTAGATGGAGAAATACAAGCTGATTTTGCTTTGAATTCTGAGATGTTAAAAAATAAATTTCCATTTTCTAAGTTGGCAGGAAAAAAAGTAAATACCTTAATATTCCCAAATTTAGAATCTGCAAATATCACCTATAAATTGCTAAAAGAATTGTACAAAGTAGATTCAATTGGACCAATTATGTTAGGAATGGATAAGCCCGTACATATTTTTCAATTAGGAGCAAGTGTTGAAGAAATGGTAAATATGGTTGCTGTAGCTGTTGTTGATGCTCAAGAAAAGGAAAAAAGAAATAGATTAAAGTAATAAGTTAATATTCACCAGATTTATAAAACAATAGCAAATATAGTGTAGAAGATTTTTCTTATATTTGGAAATTACTTTAAAAAATGATAGCACACTTACAAGGAAAATTAGTAGAGAAAAATCCAACCGAAGTAATTATAGATTGTAATGGGGTGGGTTACCATGTAAATATATCTTTACATACTTATTCTCTTTTACCAAATTCAGACGCTATTAAACTGTTTACTTACCTTCAAATAAAGGAAGATTCACACACTCTTTTTGGTTTTGTAGAAAAATCAGAACGCGAGATTTTTAAAATGTTGCTTTCAGTTTCTGGTATTGGAGCAAGTATTGCTAGAACAATGCTTTCTTCATTAGAACCAAAACAAATTATTCAAGCAATTGCGACAGCTGACGTTAATACAATACAAAAAATTAAAGGTATTGGAGGTAAAACAGCGCAAAGAGTAATATTAGATTTAAAGGATAAAGTGTTAAAATTGTATGATTTGGACGAAGTTTCCATGATGCAAAACAATACAAATAAAGATGAAGCGTTATCTGCTTTGGAAGTTTTGGGATTTGTTAGAAAAACTAGCGAACGAGTGGTAGAAAAAATTGTAAAGGAGAACCCAGATGCTACCGTAGAAAACATCATCAAATTAGCATTAAAAAACTTATAATTCTTGAAAACAATATATATAAAAAACAGAAATTTCATATTTAAAACAAGTATTCTATTGCTTGTATTAATTTCTGGGTTTAACCTTCAAGCTCAAGACAATACCGCCGTTCAAGACTCAACCAAAATGGGTTATTCGGTGGGGCAAATTGGCATGAGCAATCCACCAAGTGTTGTAAATTTATATGTTTATGACCCAAAAACCGATCGGTATGTTTTTACAAGTACTATAGCTGGTTACTCCATAAATTATCCAAAATTTCTAACTCCAAAAGAATACGAATCAATGGTTTTGAAGGAATCGATTCGAAATTATTATAAGAAAAAACTGGATGCAATTGATGGAGTTAAGAAAGGTTCTGAAGAAGCTAAAAAAGATTTATTGCCTAAATATTATGTGAACAATAGTTTTTTTGAAACTATATTTGGAGGAAACACCATCGATGTAAAACCAACGGGTTCTGTTGAAATGGATTTGGGAGTTCGTTATACAAAACAGGATAACCCTTCCTTTTCTACTCAAAATAGTTCAACCACAACATTTGATTTTAATCAAAGAATAAGCATGAGTTTAATGGGTAAAGTAGGGACTCGATTAAATGTAAATGCTAATTATGACACTCAATCTACATTTGCATTTCAAAATTTAATTAAGTTAGAATACAACCCAGATTACAAAGCCAATGAAGATGATATTATCCAAAAAATTGAAGTTGGAAATGTAAGTATGCCACTAAATACTTCATTAATTCGGGGAGCTCAGAGTTTATTTGGAGTAAAAGCGCAATTTCAATTTGGTAAAACTACAGTAACGGGAGTTTTCTCTGAACAAAAGTCTCAAACAAAATCGGTAACTTCTCAGGGCGGAGGAACCATTCAAGAATTTGAATTATTTGCATTAGAATATGATGCTGATCGTCACTTTTTTCTTTCACAATATTTCAGAAATAAATACGACGAATCACTAAAAAACTACCCTTTTATAAATAGTAGAGTTCAAATAACTAGAGTTGAAGCTTGGATCACTAATAGACAGAATAGAGTAACAACAACCAACAATAATTTAAGAAATATTATTGCGCTTCAAGATTTAGGTGAATCGCAAATTACAGGTCTAAATAATAACGAAATTGTTGTAGCCAACCCTTCAACAGGATTTTTTATTGCTCCACCAAATAGTCCTTCCGATAATAAAAATAATAAATATGACCCTGCATTAATAGATAATGGCGGTAGATTAAATGGAAATATTAGAGAAATTGTAACTGCAAGTTCAGGGTTTAACGGAGTAACTGTTAGTGAAGGTTTAGATTATTCTAAATTAGAAAATGCTCGAAAATTGACTTCTTCAGAATTTACATTTCACCCTCAATTAGGATATATTTCGTTACAACAAAAATTGGCTAACGATGAAGTTTTAGCCGTAGCTTATCAATATACAATTGGCGATGTGGTTTACCAAGTGGGTGAATTTGGAACTGATGGAGTTCAAGCGACTGAAACGGGAAGTGTAACACCTGGGACTAATCAACCAACTTCTGTTTCAACGCAGAGTTTAATTTTGAAAATGCTGAAAAGTAATTTGACAAGCGTAGAAAATCCTACAACACATGTTACAACGCCAATTTGGAACTTGATGATGAAAAATATTTATCAAATTCCAGGTGCTTTTCAATTGCAACAAGCCGATTTTAAATTCAATATTTTATACACAGATCCTTCCCCTTTAAACTACATTAATTTAGTATCTCCACTTCCTCAGCCTCAAGATTTAGTAACAAGCACGCCATTATTGAAAGTATTTAATGTAGATAAATTAAATTATAATAACGATCCGCAAACTGGTGGTGATGGTTTTTTTGATTTTATCCCGGGACTTACAGTTGATTCACAAAATGGAAGAATCATATTTACAACAGTAGAACCTTTTGGAAAACACTTATTTGAAAAATTAAGAAATAATAGCACTGAAGATTATAATATTGGGAACTACAATGCCAACCAAACTAAATATGTTTACAGAAATATGTATCGCCAAACTCAAGCGACGGCATTGCAAGATAGCGACAAAAATAAATTTCAATTAAAAGGAAAATTTAAATCTTCAGGTGGCGATGGAATTTCAATTGGGGCTTTCAATGTGCCAAAAGGATCGGTGGTAGTTACCGCTGGTGGTCGTGTTTTGGTTGAAGGAGTTGATTATAGCGTAAATTATCAATTGGGTAAAGTTCAAATTTTAGACCCTTCACTTCAAGCATCGAATACCCCAATTAATGTTTCATTAGAAAACAATGCTGTTTTTGGTCAACAAACCAGAAGATTCATGGGCTTCAATGTGGAACATAAAATTTCTGATAAATTTTTAGTTGGAGCTACATTTTTAAAATTATCAGAAAAACCGTTTACTCAAAAATCGAGTTACGGACAAGAATCTGTGAATAATACTATTTTTGGTTTCAATACTAATTTTTCTACTGAAGTTCCATTTTTCACAAGATTAGTAAATAAATTGCCAAATGTTGATACTGATGTAGCCTCAAATTTATCTTTCAGAGGCGAAGTTGCCTTCCTAAAACCAGATACTCCAAGTGCAGATAAATTTCAAGGAGAATCTACAATTTATGTTGATGATTTTGAAGGTTCACAAACATCAATCGACATGAGATCCCCATTTTCATGGAGTTTATCATCAACGCCTGAAAAGTCAGCTAGAAGTAATTATGATTTTAATGCTTCTGCAACAGATTTAAGCTACGGTTTTAAAAGAGCAAAATTATCTTGGTATAGTATTGATCCTTCATTTTATGCTTCAAGACCATCGGGAGTTTCAATTCAAGACATATCTTACAATTCAACAAGAAGAATTTACAGCGAAGAACTTTATCCAGTTACCGACATTGCTGTTGGACAAACGCAAGTTGTAAATACATTAGACCTAGCTTATTATCCAAAAGAAAGAGGAGCCTATAATTATAATCCTGCTGCTGCAGCTACAAATCAATTGCCAAATCCACAGGGTAATTTTGGAGGGATAATGAGGTCATTGAGTTCTACAAATTTTGAACAAAGCAATGTAGAGTATTTACAATTTTGGTTAATGGATCCGTATTATGATCCGGGAAATTTATCTAGTGAAGCTCCGATTACCAACACGGGAAGAATTTATTTTAACCTAGGGTCAATTTCTGAAGACGTATTAAAAGATGGTAGAAAGCAATTTGAAAACGGACTTGGTGCTGACCAAGTTTTAGTCACTCCCCAGCCTATTTGGGGTAATGTGCCAGCATCACAATCTTTAATTTATGCATTTGATACCAATCCTGCCAATAGATCAAATCAAGATATTGGATTAGACGGTTTAAATAATAATGAAGAAGCAACTAAATTTCCAAATTTCTCTGGATATCCTGATCCATCTGCCGATGATTATGAGTATTATTTAGCTGCAGAAGGAAATGTTCAAGAAAGATATAAAAACTATAATGGAACACAAGGAAACTCTCCTGTAGATGTAACTGATGCAAACAGAGGTTCAACAACGTTGCCTGATGTTGAAGATATTAACCGCGATAACACCATGAACACAATCAATGCTTATTTTGAATACAGCATCGATTTACATAAAAACATGACCATTGGCGTAGACCGATATGTTACGGATATTAGAGAAACTGATGCTGCCAATTTACCAACTGGAGCAAATCCAACTCGTGCAAGATGGATACAATTTAAAATTCCAATTTCACAACCAGAAAATGTTATTGGTGGAATTACAGATTTCAGATCTATTGGTTACATGCGTATGTTTATGACTGGTTTTAGTGATAAAATGACCGTTCGTTTTGGTGCATTAGATTTAGTTCGTGGTGAATGGAGACGTTACACGAATACACTTGATGCTTCTGATATTAATCCTTCTGATGACAACACTGATTTAGACGTTCTTACTGTTAATATTCAAGAAAATGGAAATAGAAGTCCTATTCGTTACGTGTCTCCTCCTGGAGTTGTAAGAGAACAATTATATAGTAATAATTCTGTTATCAATCAGAACGAACAATCTCTAGCTATGAGAGTTGGCGGCGCCGGATTGCAACCAGGAGATTCAAGAGCTGTGTTTAAAAATGTCAGTGTTGACATGCGTCAGTTTAAAAAATTAAAAATGTTCTTACATGCTGAAGCACTTCCTTCACCTTCAGATCCAACTCCGCTTCAAAATGATCAAATGGTTGGTTTTATAAGATTTGGAAATGACTTCACACAGAATTTCTATCAAGTTGAAATACCTTTAAAAGTGACACCAGAAGGTGCGTCTTCACCATCTGAAGTATGGCCTGAATTAAATGAAATTAACTTGCCATTGGATTTACTAACTCAGTTAAAAGTATTAGCATTAAGCGGAAATGCACCGGCTGAAGATATCAATGGAATCCGATTTATTAATGACGATGTTTTAGATCCTACATTGGCAACAAATACAAGTAGAGGGAAACTAAGAATTGGAATTCGAGGTAATCCTAATTTTGGATTGGTTAGAACCTTAATGGTTGGTATTAAAAACAAATCAACAAATACAAGTAATATTCGTGGTGAGGTTTGGTTTAACGAACTTAGAATAGCCGAAATGGACAACAAAGGTGGTATGGCGGCCTTGGCTAATTTAGACACCAATTTAGCTGATTTAGCAACCATATCAGCATCTACTAAGAAAAGTACCGTTGGTTTTGGGTCTTTAGAACAAGGTCCGAATGAAAGAAGTCGTGAAGATTTATTCCAATATAATTTGGTTACCAATTTAAGTATTGGAAAATTATTACCAAAAAAATGGGGAATCAATTTGCCATTTAATTATGCAATTGGAGAAGAAACGATTACTCCAGAATACGATCCGTTCAATCAAGATATTAGATTGCAACAACTTTTAGATGTAACTTCTAATCAAGCGGAAAGAGACAACATTAGAGACAGAGCAATTGATTTTACAAAAAGAAGAAGTATTAACTTTATTGGAGTAAAAAAAGAAAGAGGTGAAAAACAAAAACCTCATATTTATGACCCTGAAAACGTAACATTATCGTATTCTTACAATGAAGTTCAACGTCATAATTTTGAAATAGAAAGCTATCAAGATAAGCAAGTAAATACAACTGTTGATTATGCTTATACATTTCAACCAAAACCATTTGAGCCATTCAAAAAAACAAAACTATTCAAGAAAAGTGATTATTGGAGGTTGTTAAGTGAATTCAATTTTAATTATTTACCGTCAAATATTTCATTTAGCACCAATATTATTAGACAATACAACCGTCAAGAATTCCGTCAGGTGGAAGTGGCAGGTATAGGATTAGATCCATTATACAGAAGAAATTATTTATTTAATTACCAATATGGGTTCAATTATAATTTGACCAAAGCATTGAAATTAAACTTTACGGCATCATCAAATAATATTGTTAGAAATTATATTAATGACAATAACATGCCCGATAATACAGTAACTATTTGGGACAAATACTGGGATGTGGGAGATCCAAATCAGCACACACAACAATTGACAATGAATTATGATTTACCAATCAATAAAATCCCATTGTTTAGTTTTATAAAATCGACCTATTCCTACACCGGAAATTACAGTTGGCAAAAATCATCAGCGGCTTTAACATCAATAGAAGCAACAGATGGAACTATCTATAATTTAGGGAATACAATTCAAAATTCTGCGGCTCAGAAATTAAATACTTCATTTAATATGGAGTCATTTTACAGATATATAGGATTGGTAAAAAATACCAAAAAACCAGTTCAACAAGCGCCAAAAACAGCTCCTATTCCTGGTCAAAAAGTGGTAAATAATCAACAGCAACAAAATGTTTCTGACGATAATTTATTTATCTCTGGTCTTAAAGGAATTCTAACAAGCGTAAAAAATATACAAATTAATTACACCGAAAACAAAGGAACGGCACTTCCTGGATATCTCCCAGGATTAGGATTTTTAGGAACTTCTAAGCCTACATTAGGTTTCGTTTTTGGATCCCAGGACGATGTGAGATATGAAGCTGCCAAAAACGGTTGGTTAACAAATTACCCTGAATTCAATCAGAATTTTACGCAAGTAACTAATAAAACATTGAACGTAACTGCGAATATGGATTTGTTCCCAGATTTTAAAATTGATTTAACTGCAGATAGAACTTATGCCGATAATTTTTCAGAACAATTTGATGTTTCTGCAGGTCAATATAATTCTAGATCACCTTATAGCACCGGTAATTTTGCCATTTCGACAATAATGATTAAAACTGCTTTTAGAAATAGTGACATTAATGAATCATCGGCATTTAATGATTTCAGAGGAAATAGAATTATTGTTGCCAATCGTTTAGCACAGCAATATTATAATTCTACAACTTATCCATTGGATCTTGAAGGATATCCTGTTGGATTTGGAAAAAACAGTCAAGCGGTTTTACTTCCGTCATTCCTTGCGGCTTACACAGGAGCTATAAGTGATAAAATTGGAGAATCTGCAAAAGGAGTATCTCTATCTGCGTTTAGAGATTTTCCAATTCCGAACTGGACTGCAAAATATAACGGTTTAATGAGGTATGAATTTTTTAAAGAAAACTTCAAAAGATTCTCAGTTCAACATAGTTACCGAGCATCTTACACTATAAATTCATTTAGATCTAATTTAGAATACAATCTAAATCCAAATGGAGTTGATAAAGGTGGAAATTTCTTGAATAAAACTATTATTGCCAATGTGAATTTGGTAGAACAATTCAATCCTTTAATTAGAGTTGATTTTGAACTTAAAAATTCAATGAAATTTTTAGCAGAAATGAAAAAAGACAGAGCCTTGTCTATGAGTTTTGATAATAATTTATTGACCGAAGTTAGCGGTGTAGAATATGTTGTGGGAATGGGATATCGATTTAAAGACGTAGCTATTTCTTCAAAATTTGCCGATAATGCGCAAGGGGTTTTAAAAGGAGATATTAATATTAAAGCCGATTTCTCTTATAGAAATAACCAAACAATTGTTCGTTATTTAGATTACGATAACAATCAATTGGCGGGAGGGCAGAATTTATGGTCAGCTAAATTAACTGCTGATTATTCATTAAGCAAAAATTTAACCACTATATTTTATTATGACCATTCGTTCTCAAAAGCGGTGGTTTCAACTTCATTTCCTATGACAAATATTCGAGCTGGATTTACACTTAGATATAATTTCGGAAATTAATAAATAATAGAATTGTAAATAATACCTTTGTAAAAACTATTTATAAATTATAATTAAAATTAAAAATGAATATTCCTTCAAATTTAAAGTACACAAAAGACCACGAATGGGTTAGTATTGATGGTGAAATTGCAACAGTGGGAATCACTGATTTTGCTCAAAAAGAATTGGGTGATATTGTATATGTAGAAGTGGAAACTTTAGACCAAACCTTAGCTAAAGACGAAGTTTTTGGAACGGTTGAAGCGGTAAAAACCGTATCTGATTTATTCTTACCATTATCAGGAGAAATTATTGAATTTAATGACGATTTAGAATCCAACCCTGATACTGTAAATGGAGATCCTTACGGTAAAGGATGGATGGTTAAAGTTAAATATTCTGACGCTTCAGAAATGGATGATTTATTATCAAGTGATGATTATAAAGCACTAATAGGTGCGTAAAAATATCTATTTATCAATAGCGCTAATTTGGACTTGTTCTATTTTGCTTCTATGTTTAGAACCAGCAAGTGAATTGCCTAAAGTTGAAATTAATAACATTGATAAACTGGCACATTTTGCATTTCACTTTGGGTTTATTATACTTTGGTATTTGTATTTTAATTCAAACACTAAAATAACTAACTATAAGGCTCCTGTAATTTTGTTTTTTGTTTCAATGGTCTTCGGAATTGTAATCGAGTTTTCGCAACAAGCTTTTACCACTTCCAGAAAAGGAGATATATTAGACGTAATTTCAAATGTTTCAGGAGCTTTTACAGCTTTAATAACGTTGGTATTGTTTCAATATTTCAGAAGAAAGAGCGAAATCTAATTCATACTTAAATATTTCGAAGCTATGGATATAAAATCTTTTTTGGATTCTACCTACTTAAAAACCGCTGAGCAAGCAGGAATCAGCGAGATTGAAAATCAGAAGCTGATCGTAAATTGTATTCAAGAAGCAATTGATGAGAAATTCAAGCTCGTTATGATCCGACCAGAAATGGTATCACTAGCCAGGAAAATGATTTTGGATCAAAATTCAAAAGTCAATATTGGAACTGTTATCGATTTTCCAAAAGGCAATTCCAATTACTTAAAAAAAATTAAAGAAGCAAAACAAGCCATTATTGATGGTGCTGACGACTTGGATTTTGTATGTAATTATGAAGCTTTTAAAAAAGGAAATACACTTCTTGTAAAAGAAGAAATTCTAAAATGCACTGAATTTGCAACCCAAAACAATAAAGTAATCAAATGGATTATAGAAGTTGCAGCCCTAAACAACCAACAGATAATCCAGCTTTCAACATTGATTAAAAATGTTGTTATTTCCAATTTCAAAGAAGACGTTTATCCGAATGTTTTTGTGAAATCATCAACAGGGTTTTATAAAACCAAAGACAATTTGCCAAACGGCGCAACTCTTCCATCTATTATCATGATGCTTGAAAACGCATCGCCCTTACCAATAAAGGCGGCGGGTGGTGTAAGAAATCATGAAGAAGCGATAAATTTGATTCGTTTAGGGGTAAAAAGAATTGGAACTTCTGCAGCAAAACTTATTTCAAGTGGCGAATCTGACTCGGTTTCTTATTGATTTCTATACTTTTATAAAAATAAAATTTTAGCAATTTTTTATATAGTTTTACTTTTGTGAAATGCTATTTTTTAAAGTATCTTTGCACCAGTTTTAAAACCAACAAATCAGCTTTGAACGCTACAATAAACAAACTTTCCTTTAAATCTATTTACACTGATTTTCTAGAAATCACGAAAGCCAGATTGGCCGTAAGTGTTGTTTTTTCATCTATAGCTGGATTTATGTTAGGAATTACTTCAATTCATTCTTTAGACGGGATGGTTTTATTGAAACTTGCAATTGGCGGATATTGCATGGTGGGAGCTTCAAATGCATTCAATCAAGTAATTGAAAAAGAGCTAGATGCATTAATGGATCGCACCAAAAATCGTCCAGTTCCTTCTAAAAGGATGTCTCCAAATGCTGCATTAACAATTGCTTTTTTGTTAACTATAATTGGGGTTGTACTTTTATATACCATCAATGAAAAAACGGCCATGTTTGGTGCCATTTCAATATTTATTTACACTTGTGTTTATACTCCATTAAAAACCATTACTCCTTTAGCCGTTTTTGTTGGCGCTTTTCCAGGAGCAATTCCATTTATGTTGGGTTGGGTTGCGGCAACTGGAAATTTTGGTATTGAAGCGGGAACTTTATTTTTAATACAATTCTTTTGGCAGTTTCCTCATTTTTGGGCAATAGGTTGGTTTTTATATGAAGATTATGAAAAGGCAGGTTTCTTTATGTTGCCTTCAGGAAAAAAAGATAATTCTACAGCACTACAAATAATATTGTACACTCTTTGGTTGATAATAGCTTCTTTACTGCCAGTTTTAGGTTTTACAGGACAATTTTTTATTACAAAAATCACTGCAATTGGCGTGCTTTTATTAGGGCTTTGGATGTTGTTTTACGCTGTTAAATTATATCAAACAAGAACTGCAAAATCAGCTAGAACGCTAATGTTAGTTAGTGTTTCTTATATTACATTATTACAATTGGTTTATATTTTAGATAAATTTTTAAGATAATTATGGATAGTTCAAGCAATGAAGTTAAAGAAAGAAACGCAAGATCATATAAATTGATTTTGTTGTTTGCAATGGTAAGTATGTTTATGATGTTTGCCGGATTAACAAGCGCATTTGTTGTTAGTAAATCTAGAGCAGATTGGGTAAAAGACTTTCAGCTACCAACCGCTTTTTATTTTAGTACCGCTGCAATACTTTGTTGTAGCATCACTTTTCATTTAGCAAAAAAAGCGATACAAAAAGATAAAAGAAGTGCTACAACTTCATTTCTTTTAGCTACTTTTGCACTCGGAATTGTATTCGTAATTCTTCAGTTTGTAGGTTTTCGTCAAATTGTAGATAGCGGTTATTTTTTTACTGGAAGTGCGAGTTCTATAACAACCACTTTTTTATATATTGTAACAATCGTGCACCTTGCTCACCTTGCTGGAGGGCTAATTTCACTTTTAATTATAATTTATAATCATTTTAAACAAAAATACAATTCAACACAAACCCTTGGTATTGAGCTTGGTGCAATGTATTGGCACTTTCTAGATTTCCTTTGGGTATATTTGTTTTTGTTTTTATATTTCTTTAAATAAGAAAAATGCTTAAATTTGGGAACTTTTTAATGAATAACTAATATGGGATCGACAGTTACTACTGCAAATAGTGAAGAAAATACTTGGGGTGGCGGAAATGAGCCAATGGGAGCAAGTTATGGTAAATTAATGATGTGGTTTTTTATCGTATCAGATGCCTTAACATTCTCTGGATTTTTAGCTGCTTATGGTTTTTCTAGATTTAAATTTATTGAAACTTGGCCTTTAGCCGATGAAGTGTTTACACACTTTCCATTTTTACACGGTGTTTCAGCACCAATGTATTATGTAGCATTAATGACTTTTATTTTGATTTTCTCTTCTGTAACAATGGTATTAGCCGTGGATGCAGGACATCATCTAAATAAAGCAAAAGTTACTTTTTACATGTTTTTAACCATTATTGGAGGTTTAATATTCGTAGGTTCACAAGCTTGGGAATGGTCAAACTTTATTCGTGGTGAATACGGAGCTATCGAAACGAAAGGAGGAAGTCTACTTCAATTTGTTGACAATACCGGTCACAGAGTGAAACTTTCTGATTTTGCTGCTTCTCTTCCTAAAGAAAGAGAGCAATTAAAAAGAAACAAAGGAAAATGGTTTATGGAAGAAGGTTCTTTGCCAACCTATACTGTCGCTGAGGTTCAAGCCGGTTTCAAAGCGCACCCTGAATTATTAATCAGAACTGAGGTTATTTATGAAGATAATGCTGCTTCTAAAGCAGATCCAAAAAATAACCCTACTTTAAATAAAATAAAACACAAAACAATTCTTACAAGAGCAGAATCTGAACATAGATTACAAAGTGCTGTTTTAGTTGTAGAAGGGGCAAACCTAAAAAGAAACGAATACGGAAGTAAATTATTTGCCGATTTCTTCTTCTTTATTACTGGTTTCCACGGGTTCCACGTATTTTCAGGAGTAATTATTAATATCATTATTTTCTTTAACGTTCTACTTGGGACTTACGAGAAAAGAAGAAGCTATGAAATGGTAGAAAAAGTAGGACTTTATTGGCACTTTGTCGATCTTGTTTGGGTATTCGTATTTACAGTTTTCTATCTAGTTTAATTTTTCAAAACTTATATTATGTCAGACGTTCACGTTTCTAACACAAAAAGAATTTGGTTTGTTTTCGGATTGTTATCAGTAGTAACAACTGTTGAAGTATTCTTAGGAATTGTAAAACCAGAAGCATTACATTTAACGCGTTTTCTAGGAATGAACTTGTTAAATTGGATTTTCTATATTCTAACTATTTTTAAAGCTTATTATATTGTATGGGCATTTATGCACATGGAAGGAGAAAAAGCAATACTTAGAAGAGTGGTAGTAATCCCAGTAATTTTCTTAGTAATCTACCTTTTGTTTATTCTATTAACCGAAGCAGATTATATTTTTGAAGTTTTCAAAAATTCTACCATCAAATGGAATTTTTAACAACATATTAATTCATAAAAAGGGTACGCATTGCGTACCTTTTTTTATTTTTGTACAAATTATCTCATAGAAAGAATGAAAAAAAATATAGTTCTATTTGTCTTGTTTATTCTACCAATTGTTGCTTACCTATTTTTCGCGTCAGGAGTAAATAGTTTTACAACTCTACCAACTTTAACTCCGAAAATTTCTGATTTAGGGAATTGGAATTCTTTGAATGGAAAGAAAATTACCCTGAACAATAAAATTACTATTCTTAGTTTTTCAGGAACTGATTTATTGAAAAATAGAGGAAATTATTTCAATCTTAATCAAAAAATTTACCAACAATATCATGAATTCAAAGACCTGCAATTTGTGGTTGTATGCCCATTAGGAACAGAAAAAGACGCCAAGTATATTGTAGAGCAATTTTCAAAATTTACCGATGTCTCCCAGTGGCAATTTGTATTTGCATCAACCGATCAAATTCAAGAATTTTACAATCAAATGAAATTGCAAAACAAACTTAATGCCGATTTTGGAACTTCAAACGTGTTTATAGTAGACAAAAAAAGAAACCTTCGTGGTAGAAAGAAAAAAAGCGAATACAAAGAAGGTTACGACACTTCTTCACCAGCTGAATTAGGAAATATAATGTTGGACGACTTTAAAATTATTTTATACGAATACAGAGCGGCATTGAAGAAAAATCACAACGCTGAACGACAAATCTAATTTCAAAAATGATAAAAAATAAATCATACATCGGAATCTTCTTTGTAATCTTAGTTTTTGGAATCTTTGCCATTCCGAAAATTATTGATAGAATCAAAAACGGCGAAGTAGTTAAAGGCGATCGCTTGGATAATGTTTCCAATCATTCTTCTAGTGAAAACCCAAAACTATTAACCATCGGGCCAGCGCCAAAATTTGAACTTACCGATCAAAATAACAAATTAATTTCCAATAAAGACTATTCTGGTAAAGTATACGTTTTAGAGTTTTTCTTTTCTACCTGTCCAAGCATTTGTCCGAAAATGAATAGGAATATGCTGACTATTCAAAACGATTTTTTTGGAAATCCTAATTTTGCAATAGCATCAATTACCATAAATCCTGAAAATGATACTCCTGAAGTGCTTAAAGAACACGCCCAAAAATTAGGAGTTAAATCGTCAAATTGGCATTTTCTTACAGGCGATAAAACTAAAATTTTTGACCTAGCAAATAAAGGCTTCAATGTTTATGTTGGTCAAAATTCAAAAGTGAATGGTGGTTTCGAACATTCAGGATTATTTGCATTAATAGATAAAAATGGCGATATTCGTTGTCGAAAAGACAACTTCGGAAATCCAATTCTTTACTATGATGGAATTGAAAAAGAAGGAGTTAGAGCCCTACAACAAGACATAGCAATTTTATTAAAAGAATAATTATGGAAACGAATAACATCGAAAAAAAATACAATAACTGGATCATCGCTTTATCAATAATAATTCCTGTTGCTGTAGCAGTATTATTCAAAGTAAAACTTAAAGATTTAGGTTTTAACGTTTCTCCAATGCCAATATTACCTCCAATCTACGCAACTATAAACGGAATTACTGCTGTTTTATTAGTTTCTGCTGTAATGGCAATCAAAAACGGTAATCGCAAGTTACATGAGTTACTTATGAAAATTGCAATTGGGTGCTCACTAGTATTCCTAGTGCTTTATATCGTGTATCACATGACCACCGATTCAACTCCTTATGGCGGAACAGGTGCTTTAAAATATGTTTATTTTTTCATATTAATTTCTCACATCACGCTTTCAATTGCAACAATTCCACTAGTTTTAATAACGTATGTTCGCGCCTTAGCTGAAAAATTCGATAAGCATAAAAAAATTGCAAAAATCACCTTTCCAATCTGGCTTTACGTTGCTGTAACAGGAGTTTTGGTTTACCTAATGATCTCTCCTTATTATGCTAATTAAAGGCGAAAGTCAAAAGTTGAATGTTATAAGTCGCAGGAATTTAAATACCTCTGCACTCCTTTTTCTATTCTCTTTTTTCTATTCCGTCACTGCAAATGCTCAATGCGCCATGTGTAGAGCGGCTCTAGAAAGCGAAGGCAACACCGCCAAAGCCAAAGGAATTAACGACGGAATCGTCTACCTAATGGTTTTCCCATATATTTTGATAGGATTGGCCTTTTTTGCTGTCTATAAAATGTATAAAAAGAAAATCAAGTAGTTTTTTTAGAAGCGAATTGTCCGTCTGTTTCAGGAAATGCAATTCCCGCTTTCCATTTCAATCCACGCAAAAAAGCGTGGGATTTCCATTGCAATCGGGGCTAGGAATTAGTTGATTTGGTTGTTTTTAATTTGGTTAAATACACCTGACCTGTTTTAAAAACCTGTCAGGTTTAAGAACCTACTTCAAACCATCGACAGCAACTTTCACATTACCATTCACTTTTATAAAGGCAATAATTGCTTTGTTGGTCAATTGTATTTTTTGAAAATCAACCGCATCAATTTTGCCATTAATAACAATTCCTGGCATCGGAGAATAATTCTTCAAATAAGCCATCATACTTTTCTTCCCGTCCTCTAAATTGGATTGAATTGAGTAACGGCAACTCTCCTGAATTTTTTTCAATATAACACCTTGAGCCAACCAATTTGCAGTCTTCATCAATTTGCTTTTCGTATCTAAAACATAGTCCAATTCGTCAAAATAAATTTCTTTTGTAGTTTCATTATATTTTGGAACTCCCGCTAAATAGATCGTCCCATTAATATAGCCCAATAGGTCTAAAGCAATCACCATTTTACCGTTTTTGTGCCAAACAGCTACATTTTGAACGGTTACTTTTTTACTTCCAGAGCCGTATTCTTGTCCCGCAAAATTCTTAGTGATTATTTTTGAGGCATCTTGATAACTTGAAACTGCAACAATATTAGCCGAAATATTATCTGGCATTTGGGTAACCGATTTTAAAACTATTTTGTTTTTGTCATATTTAGTCAATGGCTTTTGCCCAATTAATGTTTCCATATTGCATTTCAATCCCATTGCCAACGAAATATTGTCTTTTACAAATCGAGCGTCTGTGGCGTACAATTCTATTGGAACAATTCGCAACCAACTCTCAAATGCTTCATTCATTTGAAATGGTGTACATATTTTCTGTAAGGCATCAAGCACATTTGGTTTAAAATCCATGGAACTTTCAATTGCTTCGTCGATGGTTCTCTCAATTTTCGATTTGAATAATTTTATAGTGGGATTAATTACATAAGTAATCGGAATCGATTTTCCCATAACTACTGTCGTTGGGCTTTCATTCCAATCCAAAGATTTAAACTCCGTTTTGGTGCTCAACTTCCAATTGGATAATTTCACGTCACTCAATAAAGTGATATTCCCGTTTAAATTAAATTCTTGAGTGCTGTACAATGCAATTCCTAATTTGTCAGTACCAATTCTATATTTAATGGCCGCTTTTAAAGGTAAAACAGTTTTAATCTTTCCGTCTAAATTGGTAATAGAAATGGGAGCCAACTTCCAAATTGATATTTGAATATCGTCGTCTTCAATTTTGGTGTCTTCATAAATCAAACCATTCATTAATTTATTTGTCTGATTTTCAATATCTTTCAGTTTAATATCTATTGGAATACTTATAAATGAAGGCGTATTATCGTACACTAATGGCAAAGCATCGTCCGGTTCAGGTTTTAACGCAGTAATTTTTGAAGTAGTGCCACAACTGTAAAAAAGAGTTAGCACAAATAGAAGGCTGATTTTTGAAATTGTTCTCAAAAGGATTATAGTATTTAATTAAAGTGCAAAAATAATTTTAATTTTCCGCAAATACTAAATCCAGGTAACATTAATTCACATAAGTCGTCTTATAAGATTAAGTTAAATTTAGTATAAATTGCTAAAAAAAGTTAATTTTGCAGTTGTATCCATCGATTTAGAAATTTGTATCCTATGAAACAAACAATTATTAGTAAAATCACATTTTTAACCTTACTTTTTTTAAGTGTGCTTTCACAAGCACAATCTAAAAAATGGACTTTGGAAGAATGTGTTGACTACGCCATCAAAAATAACATTTCAATTAAACAATCGGAATTAGATGCAAAATCGGCTGCAATAGAGAAATCTACTGCTATTGGCGGCTTTTTACCTTCACTAAATATCAATGGTTCGCATTCTTGGAATATTGGTTTGAACCAAAACATAACCACAGGTTTATTAGAAAACCAAACCACACAATTTACTGCCGCTGGATTAAATTCAAATATTGATGTTTATAACGGAATGCAAAATCAAAACCGTTTACGAAGAGCGAACCTATCAATCATAGCAACTAAATACCAGCTTTCAAAAATGAAAGATGATATTTCTTTAAATATCGCCAACGCTTTTTTGCAAATATTATTTAATAAGGAAAACCTAAAAGTTCAAAAAGAACAATTAGCCAATAATGAGAAACAACTACAACGTTCACAAGAATTAGTGAACGCAGGAGTAGTGCCACGCGGCGATTTATTGGATATAAAAGCGACTGTTGCCTCAAATAACCAAGCGATTGTAAACGCTCAAAATGCATTGTTAATTTCTAAATTAAGTTTAGCACAATTATTACAACTAGAGAATTTTCAGGATTTTGATATTGTTGATGTCAATTATCCAGTAACAGAAAGTGCAACTTTACTTCAAACTCCAGCTGCAATTTATGCAAAAGCAAAGGAAGAACGTGTAGAATTGAAAATTGCAAAAACCAATTTAGAAATTGCTGAGCGCGATGTAAAAATTGCAAAAGGGGCTTATCAACCCTCTATTCAAGGGTTTTATAGTTTGAGCACAAGAGCAGGATATGCCGACAGAGTAGTATTTGATCAATCTGGAAATCCAAGTTTTCAACCTCCTTATTCTGTATTGAAACAATTTGATTTAAATAAGGGACATTCGTTTGGATTAAAAATGAATATTCCGGTGCTTAACGGTTTTGCAACTAAAAATAATGTCGCGAGATCAAAAATAGCTTTAGACCGATCTAAAATTGCATTTAGCCAACAAGAATTGGATTTAGAAAGAAATATTTATACCGCTTTTACTGACGCAAAAGGAGCCATGAAAGCCTACGAGTCGGCAATCATAACTTTAGAAGCAAGACAAGAAGCCTACAATTATGCAAAAGAAAAATTTGCTGTTGGAATGTTAAACGCCTTCGATTTAAATCAATCTCAGTCGCTATTTGTAAATGCGCAATCAGAAGTGGTTCGCACTAAATACGACTATATTTTTAGAGTTAAAGTAATTGAATACTATTTTGGAATTCCAATAATTAAAAAATAAAACCATCATGTCAAAGAAAACAATTTATATTTTATTAGGTTCAGCTGTTGCACTAATAGCCATTTTAGTAACACTTTCTAAAACAGGTGTCATTGGAAAAAAAGACAAAGGAACAGAAGTTGAAATAGCAACTGTGAATGAAATTACTGTTGTAGAAACTGTTTCTGCAACTGGTAAAATCCAACCTGAATCTGAAGTTAAAATAGCTTCTATGGTTTCAGGAGAAATCATTGATTTGCCAATTAAGGAAGGTCAAGTGGTTAAGAAAGGAGATTTATTATTAAAAATTAATCCTGATTTATACACTTCTGGATTGAACCGAACTGTTTCGAATTTATCTGGAACAAAAGCAGGTTTAAGTCAGGCAGATGCCTCTTTTAAAGAAGCAAAAAACAACTTTGACAGAAGCAAAACATTATATGATAAAGGCATAATTTCTAAATCAGATTGGGATAAAGCTGTTGCTTCTTTTGAAGTGGCAAAAGCATCCAAAGAATCGGCATATTATAATGTTCAAAGTGCTGCAGCAACTGTAAATGAAGCGAAAGACAACTTGGGAAGAACGATTATTTATGCACCGGCTGACGGAACTATTTCTATGTTAAATGTAGAATTAGGAGAGCGTGTTTTGGGTACCCAACAAATGGCAGGAACTGAAATTCTTCGTGTAGCCAATTTGAATTTTATGGAAGTTGAAGTTGATGTTAATGAAAATGACATTGTAAAAATTAATGTTGGAGATACCGCAAAAGTGGAAGTGGATGCCTATTTGAAAAAAGAATTCAAAGGTGTAGTAACCAGTATTTCAAATTCTGCGAGCACTGCTTTAACTGCCGATCAAGTAACTAATTTTAAAGTTAAAGTTAGAATTTTGAAAGAATCTTACTTGGATTTATTAGAAGGAAAACCTTTAACTTATTCTCCATTTAGACCAGGAATGACAGCTACTGTTGATATTATTACAACTAGAAAAGTTAATGTTATTGGTGTGCCTATTAGTTCAATTGTGGTTAAATCGGATACTACAGCAACCTCAAAAATTGTTGTTGAAGACACCAAGGATAAAGACAATAAAATTGCTCCAAAAAGTGATAAGAAATTTGAATGTGTGTTCTTAAAAGTGGGTGATAAAGCTAAAATCAGAATCATCAAAACTGGTATTCAAGACGATACCAATATTGAAGTACTTTCTGGACTTAAAAAAGGCGACGTAGTAATTGTAGGTCCTTATACTACTGTAACAAAAGACCTGAATTCAGGAGATAGAGTCGTGGTGAGTTCTGGAATTGATAAACCAGAAAAGAAATAACTTTCAATAGTAGCGAGTGACTTACATTCTCAATTTAGAAACGGCAACCAAAAATTGTTCTGTATCAATTTCGCAAAATGGACAAACCATTTTGTGCAAAGAAATGGCAGAAGCAGGTTATTCTCACGCTGAAAAATTGCATGTTTTTATTGAGGAATGCATCAAAGAATCAAATATTTCATTTAAAGATTTATCTGCAATTTCAGTTAGTCAAGGGCCAGGATCTTATACTGGTTTAAGAATAGGCGTTTCTGCAGCAAAAGGGCTTTGTTTTGCATTGGATTTACCGTTAATTGCGGTAGATACTTTGCAGGTTTTAGCTTCGAAGTTATCAATTTCCGATGGAGTAATTATTCCAATGATTGATGCGAGAAGGATGGAGGTTTATTCTGCGATTTTCAATTCTAAATTGGAAAAAATTAGAGAAGTTCAAGCTGAAATACTTACTGAAAGTTCATTTGAAGAAATTTCTGAAACAATTCACTTTGTTGGTGATTGTGCTGAAAAAGCTAAAACTGTTTTAACCAAATCTAATTTTATTTTTCACGAGGAAATTATTTATCCTTCGGCAAATGAAATGAGTGAATTGAGTTATAATAAATTCCAAGAAAACAAGTTGGAAGATGTAGCTTATTTTGAGCCTTATTACCTAAAGGATTTTATGGCTACGGTTTCAAAAAAATAATTAAATCATTTTTTTTACTTCATCAAAATTTGAGGTTGGAAGCTGACAAGTTTGGTTTTGGCAAACATAAAACAGCATTTCATTTTCAACAAATCGGTCTTTTAGAAATGGCAATTCCGAATTTTTATTTGCAGCAGCAAGCAGTAAATTAGGATGGTATTCCCGATTTATTTTCGATAGATATTCCATTGCATTTTCACCACAAATACCCAATTCTTTTTGTTGTTCAGAATAGTTCAATAGAAGATTAAGCCAGTTGGAATAGGCCGACGGATAATCAATATTTGGAATTATTTTTTTTAGCATTTTCATGCAAATAGACTCGTAATACGGATTATTAAAATAGAGGCTAAGTTGAAACAAATTGTTAGCCATAACCGAATTTGAAGCAGGAATTACATTGTCTTCCGTTTCAAAATGAGTGGCAATTAATGGATCGTCTTTTTTTGAAGTAAAGGAAAAAAAGTGTGTCGTTTCATCATAAAAATTATCGAAGCAATAATCGGTTAATTGCTTGGAATGGTGAAGCCATTTTTCATCCATGGTAACTTCATAAAGTGAAATAAAGGCTTCAATTACAAAACTGTAATCTTCTAAATAGCCATTTATTGTTGCCGTTCCATTTTTGTAATTGTGCAACAAGTTCCCTTCAGGAGTCCATAATTTATCAATAATAAAATGAGCGTTTTTTAATGCGATTTCCAAATAATTTTCGTTGCCCAATGCTTTATAGGCATCAACAAATCCTTTCAACATTAGCGCATTCCAGGAAGTCAATGACTTGTCGTCTAACCTTGGTTTACTCCTTTTTTCTCTTTCAATAAAAAGTAATTTTTCCCAATTTTCTTTCTTAGTTATTAACTCAGAAAGTTCTAAATTATTTGTTTTTGCAATTGTTTCTAATTCTTGATTTTGAATTAAAACGTAATTGTTATTTTCCCAATAACCAAATTCATTGATATTAAAAACCTGACTAAATAAAGGAAAATCTTCTTTTATGATTTTTTCTAAATCGGATTTATTCCATACATAAAATGTGCCTTCTTCTAGATGTCCATCCTTGTCCAAACTATCGGCGTCGAGCGCGCAATAGAATCCGTTTTCAACATTTACTAATTCTCTAGAAACGAACTGAAGTGTTTTTTCAATGACTTCTTTGTACAACGGATTTTTGGTTAATTTATAGGCGTCTGAATATAAAGAAACGAGTTGACCATTGTCGTAAAGCATTTTTTCAAAATGGGGAACATGCCATTTTAAATCTACTGAATAGCGTGAAAATCCGCCGTCAACAGTGTCGAACAATCCGCCAAATGCCATTTTTGTCAATGTTAAATTTACAAAATCTAGAATAGCATGATTGTTTTTTTGATGTCCATAACGCATTAAAAATTTGTAATTGATTGGCATCATAAATTTGGGTGCGCGAGCCATACCTCCAAAATCTAAATCGAAACTTTTTTGCCATTTTTGAATTAGTGGCTCAATACAATTTTGATTCAATTCATCTGTAGTTGTTTCGGTGTTTGAAAAATTCAAACTATTTATGCCTAGTTGTAATTTTTCGGCATATTCAATCATTTTTTCAGGGCTTGACTCGTAAATGTATTGCAATTTTTCAAGTGTAGAAATCCATTCTTCTTTTCGGAAATAGGTTCCTCCCCAAACTGGTCTTCCATCGGGAAGCGCAACCACATTTAAGGGCCAACCGCCGCGACCAGTCATTATTTGAATTGCTTTCATGTAAATAGCATCTACATCGGGGCGTTCTTCTCGATCCACTTTGATATTGATGAAATGGCGATTCATCGTTTCTGCCACTTCATTATCTTCAAAGCTTTCGTGTTCCATTACATGGCACCAATGGCAAGCAGAGTAGCCAATACTTATAACGATTAGTATGTTGTTTTTTTGAGCTTGAGCTAATGAATCTTTGTTCCATGCTTTCCAATGCACCGGATTATTTGCATGTTGCAAAAGGTAGGGACTGGTCTCTGAAATTAATTGGTTCATGGTAACGTTTTTTAGCCCAGATGGCAGTGGAAATCCCACGCTTTTGGGCGTGGATTGTAGCGAACAGCTGGAAATAGCTCCTAAAAAAAATAATGCTATTTTAATTTAGGAATTATCCGTTGATAGCTTCCACTTTAATATTTTCATCATTTAGCATGTCTTTCAACATGTTTTCAATTCCGCTTTTTAGAGTAAATGTAGACGAAGGACAGCCGTTGCATGCACCTTGAAGGACCACTTTTACTCTTTTTTCTGTTTCATCATAGGAATCAAAAAGGATATTTCCACCATCTGCGGCTACAGCTGGCTTTACATATTCCTCTAAAATATTTATAATTTGTTGAGAAGTAGTGTCTAAATTATCAAAATTGCTAATTTGTTGCTTCTCTAATTTTTCGGTATTTTCGATTAAAGATTCATCTAAAACAGTGCCTCCATTTTCAATGAAAAGTTTAATAAAAGAACGTAATTCTAGCGTAATTTGGTTCCAATCATTGACTTCATATTTGGTTACCGAAATATAATTTTCATCGATAAATACTTCTTTGACATAGGGAAAATTGAAAAGTTCTTTCGCTAAAGGAGACGGTTTAGTTTCGTCAATATTTTTAAATTCCACTCCGTTTTTTGTCAACATTCTACTTACAACAAATTTAAGAGTTGCAGGATTTGGAGTTGTTTCGCCATAAACGGTTATGGGTTGTTTTTTGAGTTTGTTTTCGTCAGCTTTGACAATTACACCCCCATTATTTACAAATTCTTCGATTTGTTCGGCAACAGCATCTTGAACATCTTCCCATTCTACGATAGAATATCTTTCAATTGCAATGAAATTTCCTGAAATGTAAACTGTTTTCACAAAAGGCAAATAAAACAATTGTTGCGCTAAAGGAGAAGCTTTTGCTTCATCGATATTTTTAAACTCAAAGTTCTCGTTTTGAGTAATAAAATCGGGGAATTCAAATTTTAAAATTGTAGGATTTTGAGTGCTTTTTATTGCTATTTTCATCTTATTTATGCCGTTTAATTCCTTTAAAATTAGGAGATGTAAAGGTAAATAAATTCATTAAATATTGAAGGTAATTTTGAAAATGATTGTGATGAATTTTTGTAATTATAGGCTAACAATAAATTACGAACTAAAAACGTTATTATATTTGTTATTACTATAAATATATTAGGTTGTATTTGATATGTAACTTAAAAATTTATATATTTGACCGATATAAAAAAGAGTACCTTAGATTTTAATAAAAAAAAGGAGTCGTTTTTCGATTTTCATATTTCTCTCAAGAATTATAAACATTGAAGAATTTATTTTGTTTTATTATAACCATTATATTCCAATTCATAAAGAATTATAAAAAATGAATATTAAGAAATTATACATTTTAGGTTTGATGTTTATTGCGCAATTTACTTTTTCACAAGAAGGTGTAGCAGTATATTCAGATTATTTATCCGACAATTATTATTTGATTCACCCATCAATGGCGGGCGCTTCAAGTTGTACTAAAATAAGATTAACAGCACGCAAACAGTGGTTTGAACAACAGGATGCTCCACAATTACAAACGTTGAGTATCAATGGTCGATTGAACGAAAAATCAGGTGTTGGGATGATCATTTTTAATGATGTTAACGGATATCATTCTCAAAAAGGAGTTAAATTTACTTATGCGCATCACTTGATGTTTTCAAGAGACGAATCAGATTTGAATCAATTGTCTTTCGGTATTAGCGGAGTTCTTATACAAAGTCAATTGGATGAAACACAATTTAGAAATTCAGGAAATTACGACCCAATTGTTGATGGAACAATAGTTCAAAAGGAGTCTTATGTAAATTTTGATATAGGCGCTTCTTACAATTATTTAGAATTTTTCTCTCATTTTACAGTTAAAAATGCTGTTGAAACAAGACGTAATATCTACACTGCCTATGAAAGTGATAATCTTAGAAAATTTATTGTAAGTGCAGGATATACTTTTGGAGATGCAGATGTTGTACTTTGGGAACCTTCAATAATGTTTCAATCTGTTGAAAAAACGAAAGAAAGTTCAATGGATTTTAACTTGAAAGCTTACAAAAATTTCGAAGATGGAAAAATTTGGGGTGGATTATCTTACAGAAGAAGTTTTGATGGTGCACAATACATGAGAGGTAATAGTATAGCTCAGCAAAAATTACAATATTTTACTCCAATTTTAGGTGTGAATTATAAAAACTTCATGTTTTCTTATACTTACTCACAAGTTATTGGTGACATTAAATTTGACAACCCTGGTTATCATCAAATTACAATTGGACTTAATTTATTCTGTGAGCCAGAAAGATACCACTGTAATTGCCCTGCAATTAATTAAATATCATATTAAATATTCAGTCCCGATTAGTCGGGACTATTTTTTTAGACTATGTTGATAAAAGCTGTAAACGGAAAATCACCTTCAATCCCTGAAGACTGTTATGTTGCTGAAAATGCCACTATTGTTGGCGATGTTACTTTTGGAAAATCTTGCAGCGTTTGGTTTAATGCCGTAATTCGTGGCGATGTTAATTTCATTAAAATAGGTAATAAAGTTAATATTCAAGATGGTGCAGTAGTTCATTGCACTTACCAGAAGCATCCAACAATAATAGGGAATAACGTTTCAATAGGACATAATGCTATTGTTCATGGTTGTACAATTCAAGATAATGTGTTAATAGGAATGGGAGCTATTGTAATGGATAATTGTATAATTGAAAGTAATTCAATTGTTGCAGCAGGTGCAGTTATTACTCAAAACACTGTGGTTCCATCTGGTACTATTTGGGCTGGAGTTCCAGCTAAAAAAGTCAAAGACATTGACCAATCGGATTTTGCAGGGGAAATCGAAAGAATATCCAATAATTATATTATGTATTCTAGTTGGTTTAAAGAAGAAAATTAAAAGTCTTTTTTCAATGCAGAATATTTATTTTCCAGAATATCGTTAAGTACTTTCGGATCGATATTGGAATAAAACTCACATTTTCCTTTTTCTAAATTGCTGGTTCCGGTTTGGTTTTGTAGAACGGAAAGAGTTTGTCTTGCAACTGCTTCACCTGAATCTATTATTTGAATTGTTTTAGGAAGGATATCCTTAATTTTTGGAATTAAATAGGGGTAATGGCTACATCCTAAAACCAAATAATCAATGTTTTTTTCGATCATTGGATTTAAGTAAGATTGTAATAGTTCTTCCATTTTAGGAGAATTGATTTCCCCATTTTCGATTAATTCTACTAATCCAAATCCTATTTGTTCAACGATATTAACATCCTGGTAAAGCGTAACTGCTTTATTAAATAATTCACTACTTAAGGTTCCTTTTGTGGCTAAAATGCCAATAGTTTGAGTTTTAGAATGGGTTGCTGCAGGTTTAATAGCTGGTTCGATTCCAATAAAGGGAACATCATAGGTAGCTCTAAGTTCTTTTATTGCATTTGTGGTAGCGGTGTTACAAGCCACCACAATTATTTTGCAATTATTTTCTAATAATAATTCGGTATTTTTTTTACTAAGGGCGATAATCTCTTCTTTGGATTTCACTCCATAGGGAGCGTTTTTGCTATCGGCGAGGTAAATGGTATTTTCATTCGGCATTAATTCATGGATGGCTTTCCAAATGGAAGTACCTCCAATTCCTGAGTCGAACAAACCGATGGGATTATTATTAAACATAGAAACAAATGTAAAAAAAAACTGCTCATATTAGGAGCAGTTTTTAAATATTTTATTATGTGAAGATTAGAAACCTAATTCTTTCTTTACATCAGCAGTTAAGTTTGGACCGTCAGCTAATAATAAACTTTCAGAGTTCAAAATGTATTGAATTCCTTTAGCTTTTCCTACTTTTTGAATCGCTGCTTTAATTTTTTCTTGAATAGGCTTCATTAATTCAGCTTCTTTAGATTGTAATTCTTTTTGAGCCGTTTGACCGTATTCTTGGATTCTTTTTTCCATATCTTGAACTTCTTTTTGACGCTCGATGTTCATTTTTTCAGATACAGTTGCAACCTCACCTTCGTATTTTTTTACTTTAGCTTGGTATTCTTCACCCATTGTTTTGTATACTGCTTGGTACTCAACTCCTAATTTTTCTAATTGTTTTTGAGCTTCAAGAATTGCTGGCATTTTAGACATAATTTCATTTACATCTACGTGAGCAGTTTTTGATTGAGCAAAAATTTGGTTAGCCCCTAGGAAAAAAATGGTAGCTATTAATAAGCATTTTAATTGTTTCATCATTTTAAGTATTAATTATTAATTTATTGGTTTTTCTTTTAATTTTTCTTCTCGTGCTTTTTTAGCAGCTTCTCGTTCTTCTAGAATTTTTTTATTTCTGTCTTCTAATTCTCTCTTTTTATCTTCGATTGCTTTAGCTCTGGCTTCAGCAGCAGCTTGATTTTGCGCTTTTAAAGCAGCAGCTTTTTCTTCCAATTCTTTCTTTTTATCTTCTATAGCTTTAGCTCTAGCTTGAGCTGCAGCTTCATTTGCTAATTTCGCTTTCGCAGCTTTCTCTTCAAGCTCTTTCTTTTTTGCTTCAGCAGCTATTTGATTTTGTTCTTTTAGAATTGCTGCCTTTCCATCCAATTCTTTCTTTTTATCTTCTATCGCTTTTGCTCTTGCATCGGCAGCAGCTTGATTTTGTGCTTTTAAAACAGCGGCTTTTTCTTCAAGCTCTTTCTTTTTAGCTTCTTCAGCCAATTTTTTCTTTTCTTCTGCTTCAGCTTTTTTATCTGCAGCCAATTTTTGCCTTGCTAATTTCTTATCATCCAGAATTTTCTGTCTTTCGAGCATTTCAGGATTTTCTCTTATAGCATCTTCTTTTGCATCTTTTTCTTGCTGTAATTTAAGTTGTTTTTTTGTTAATTGCTCTTTAAGTTCAGCTCTTGTTAAAGTTCGAATAACTAGGTCACTTAAATCATATCTTTTAGAAGCAAACAACATTGTTAAATCAGAAGATTTGTCAAAAATAAAATCATATTTTTTAGAATCCGCAAGATCTTGAACGATTGTAAAAATTTGATCTTGAATAGGTTTAACTAATATTCCTTTTTGTATTATTAAATCTCCGTTTGGACCAAACCTTTTTTGGTTATATTCTAATAATTCTTTTTCCTGAAAAGTAATTTCTTCTTCTTTTTCAGCAATTAGTTCCTTTGTCAATAAAACTCGTTCCGCTTTTAGAGCGTCTTTGAGTTTTGTTATTTCATTATTTCTAACCTCAATTTCTTGTTTCCATTTTTGAGCTTTTAGCTCCAATTGGTTTTTTGCTTCAGCATAGCTAGGGACATTTTGTAAAATGTACTCCATATCTATATAACCAATTTTCACCCCTTTTGTTTGACCAAAAGTTAAGCTTGTAAATAGAATTGCCAAAAATAGTAAAAATTGTTTTCTCATAACTTTATTTTATTAGAAAATTATTACTTTAATTAAAATTGTTGACCAATAATAAAGTGGGTTTCCCAACCATTTGGTTTTGTTAAACCTTGAATTGGAAGGGCATCAAAACCGTATCCAAAATCAATACCTAATAAACCAAATGCAGGCATAAACACTCTTAATCCAAATCCTGCTGAACGCCGTAAAATGAAAGGATTATAATTTTTAAATGAGTCATAAGCAGCTCCACCTTCAGCAAATGTAAGTGCATATATTGATGCAGATGATTTTAAGGTAAGTGGATATCTTAATTCCAATGAAAATTTATTGTACACTGTTGCTCCATTTTGAGCGCCACGACTATCTGTAGGCGTTAGAGATTGATTAGGATATCCTCTTAAACCGATAACTTCACGTCCGTCTAAAGCGTAGTTTGCTAATCCATCACCACCTACGAAAAATCTTTCAAATGGAATCATACCGCGTGCTTGATTATAAGAACCAAGGAATCCAAATTCTCCTAAAGAGCGAAGAACTAATTTTCCATATATTTTGGTAAACCAATCGGCTTTAAATTTAATTTTATAATATTCTAACCAATCAAATTTTTTCTGGTCAACTTTACCTTGATCTGTGTCAGCTGTTGTATAACTAGTCGCTCTAACTTGGTACGCTGTCCCGTTGACAACTTGTGTAGCTATATAATCTCCAGGAGCAACCCATGTATTATTTATATCAAAATATCCAGTTCCTGAATTGGTTAATTTATATTCAGCTTCATTACTTAAATTAGCATAATCTATCTTATTAAACAATGAATAGGGAGGCGTTATTTTAGCTGATACACTAAATTCAGATCCATAAGTAGGGAATATTGGGTTTACCCCTTTGTTATTTCTACTTAATCCAATTGTGTAAGCAAAATTTCTTGAAGCTCCATTTCCAAAAGTAAATAATCCAGTGTTATAATTATTTAAATCATAAAATTGAAAACTTAAAGAATGAGAAAGTACAAATGAATCATCCGGAACTGATAATCTTTTTGCTATTCCAATTGAGGCCGAAAGAATATTAAAGCTTTTGCTTTTATCTACAGAACCGGTAGCATAATTATTTAGGAACTGCTTACTATAAGAAAGTGAAGTGCTAAATTGAACTGGTTTTTTACCTCCAAACCAAGGTTCAGAAAACGACATACTGTAGGTTTGAAAGTAAGTACTTCCTTGTAATCTTAAAGACACTTTTTGTCCGTCTCCCATTGGAAGTGGAGTATAGGCTTTTTTGTTAAAGATATTTCTTAATGAGAAATTGTTAAATGACAATCCTAAAGTTCCAATAAAACCACCTCCGCCATAACCACCTTGTAGTTCTATTTGGCTAGATCCTTTTTCAACCAAATTAAATTCTATATCAACAGTTCCAGCTGAGGAATCTACGTTTTTAAATTTTGGATCGATAGCTTCTGGATCAAAAAATCCTAATTGACCAATTTCTCTGATGGTTCGCACTAAGTCTTCTTTGCTGTATTTTTCTCCTGGTTTAGTTCTTAGTTCTCGATAAATTACTTCGTCATGAGTTTTGTCATTTCCTACAACCGTTATTTTGTTGAAATAGGCAACAGGACCTTCTACAACTCTAACTTCAAAATCAATGGTGTCATTGGCAGTTTTAACCTCTACAGCATTAATATTTGAAAATAAATAACCGCTATTTTGGTAAAGATTGGTAATGTCTTCTCCGTCTGGTTTAGATTTATCAGATATTCTCTTTTCAAGTAATACACCGTTATAAACATCTCCTTTACTTATTCCTAAGATACTTCTTAATCCTTGGTCAGAATAAACGGTGTTTCCTAAAAATTTAATATTTCCGAAGTAATATTTATTTCCTTCTTCAACTTTAATATTAATGGCAAGTTTATTTTTTTCTTTGTTAAAGTAAACGCTGTCAGAAACAATTCTGGCATCACGGAATCCTTTTTCTTTATAACTGTCAATAATTTTAGCTAAATCGGCTTTGTATTTATCTTTTATAAATTTAGAAGCTTTAAAAATTCTAATAGGATTTATTTGTTTGGTATCAGACATTGCGCTTCGAAGTTTTTTGTCTGAAAATTTAGAATTTCCTGTGAAAGTAATACTTCCAATTTTAACTTTCTCTCCTTTATCAATACCTACAACAAGTTTTACTCTGTTATTTTCTGTAGTGTCATTAACTACATTGATATTAACTTTGGCGTTGTAATATCCGTCCTTTTTGTATTTATTTTCGATGTAATTTTTTGTAGTAGTTAGCAGGTTCTCATTAACTACTTTTCCTGGGGTCAAACTATTTTCTTTGATTAAATCTTCAATTTTATTCTTCTTAACTCCGGTGAATTTTACTTTTGTTAATTTTGGAAGTTCATTAATATTTAATTCTAGAAAGATACTATCGGCTTTGACTTTAGTAACAAAAAAATCTATTTCGCTAAAAAGACCTAATTTGCCTAATTTCTTGATTGCATTACTGATTTCTTCTCCAGGTACTGTAATATTTTGTCCTTTTTCGAGTCCAGCAAATGTTACAACTGTTTGTTTATTAAAACTAATTTTTCCTGTAACTTCAACATCGGCAAGTATATATTTTTTTCCTTGGTCAAAAGGGATTCTTTCTTGAGCTGCTATTTGAGTAATACTTCCGAAAAATATAATCGTAAGCAATAATTTTATGCTTTTATTTAACACTAATACTTTATTTAATTTGTTCACTTGTTTTCCCAAACCTACGTTCTCTTTTTTGATAGCTAATAATCGCTTCATATAAATCATTTTCTTTAAAGTCTGGCCACAGTACATCAGTAAAATATAATTCTGAGTATGCTATTTGCCAAAGCAAAAAATTACTAATTCGATGTTCGCCACTTGTTCTGATTAATAAATCTACATCCGGCAAATCACGTGTGTAAAGATGCTGATTTATTATTGATTCATCTATGTTGTCTATCGAAATTATATTATTTTTAACTTTATTGCTTATATTTTTAACAGCATTTATGAGTTCTTCACGGGAACCATAACTTAATGCTAATGTTAAAACCATTCTCGAATTACTTTTTGTGGTTTCAATCACTTCCTGTAATTTTTTCTGAGCTGATTTCGGTAATAAATCTAAATTTCCAATGGAATTTAACCTAATATTATTTTCTTGAAGGGTTTTTAACTCGTTTTTCAACGAATTAATTAATAACTCCATCAATAAATCTACTTCTAATTTTGGTCGGTTCCAATTTTCAGTTGAAAAAGCATATAATGTTAAATGATCTATCCCTAATTTAGCTGAAGTCTCAACAACTGTTCGCACTGATTTAGTTCCGTTTTCATGACCAAATGCTCTTAAAAACCCTTTTTGTTTCGCCCAACGACCATTACCATCCATTATAATAGCTAGATGTTTCGGCAGATTGTCTTTATTTATTGTTTCTTCTAAACTCATTTGTGTATACAATAACAAGGCTGGTTTCCAAAAGTATACGTTAAAGTAATACCTGAAAAAACATACCAATCATTACTATTTATATCACCAAATTTCAATGGCGCTAATATTTTATTTTTTGGATTGCTCCCGTCTAGGTTATCTGTCATGGTGTATCTCGCACCTACTTCTATACCTAAAATTATACGTTCAAATACGTTTGCTTTAATTCCCAACGTCATTGGAATTGCTAAAGCTCCGTTTCTATAATCTGTTTTTTGTTCTCCGGCTATATAAAACAACTCATCATAAGCAAAATAACTTATTCCGCTATAGATATAAGGTGTTATTTTTGGCTCAAATACATGTAAATTAAAATCAAAAAAATTGAATTCAAGCCCTAAAGATACTTCTTTTATATTATTTTCAAAATTTAAACCTCTCGGAGTTCTTCCTGGCGAATCTGAATTTAAATCGGATGAAGTAATTTTTGCTTGATTATAGGAAAATCTCCAAGAATGCCGTGGACTTTTATTCCATTTATATAATAGTCCAAAAGCAAATTCATCTGGCGCTATATAGGTTGTAGGGCCAACATCTCCAATATAATTGCTACCTCCAAGAAATACTCCTATTTCATGAATTTGAGCATTTACACTTGTAAATCCCAGTAGTAAAAATAATAAGATATAATTTCTATTCATCCTTTTTAAAAATAGCTTGCAAATATAACAATTATAGGTTCAAAATCGCCCATGATTTCTGAAATAAAAGGCAATTTCCCATATTGTAATTATAAAAAACGAAAATAGATCGGTTGTAGTATACCGTTTTCAAAAAATAGTGGTTAATTTCTTTTGTCTTCTCCCCAAAGTAGTTTGTTGCGAAGTGTTTTTAAAAAGGTCTCTTCGTGGATTTCGACCATTTTTATCTTAAATGGTGTTTTTCGAATCGTTAATTCCGATTCGTTTTTCACCGATGCAATTCTTGAATCTAAAGAAACTAAATTGTGTTCCTCTCGACCAGTAACTTTCAATCGAATAACAGTGTCGTCAGGAATTACTAGAGGTCGGGCGTTCAAATTATGAGGGGCAATTGGCGTGATTACTAAACTTGAAACGTTTGGAGTTAATATTGGACCGCCACAACTTAAGGAGTAGCCGGTAGAACCCGTAGGTGTTGAAATTATTAGCCCATCTGCCCAATACGAATTTAAAAACTCATCGTTTAAATACGTTTCAATCGTAATCATCGAAGTTGTATCTTTTCGACTTACCGATATTTCATTCATTGCAAAATTAATGTCGGAAATCTCAGGAATATCAGGTGTTCCGGATAAACTGATTAGTGTTCTTTCTGAAATAGTATATTTTTTCTCAATAATTAATTGTAAAAATTCTGCAATTTCATCCTTTTGAACCATCGCTAAAAATCCCAATCTCCCTGCGTTGATGCCTAAAATTGGAATTCCAGAATCACGAACTAAAGTTGCCGCTCTTAAAATAGTTCCGTCCCCACCAATGCTAATCATAATATCAAAACTCGCGTCTAATTCGGTATGAGATTGAAACGTTTTATACTCTTTTTTTACAATTTGCTTTTCATATAATTGCGTCAAAAATGCTTCTTCAATGACCATTTCAACTTGATTCTCATTGAAAAAAACAAAAATGTCACGGATAATTGGTTCCGTACTATTTTGATAATATTGTCCGTAAATTGCTACTTTCATTTTATGATAATTAACAGGAAACTAATTATTATATGCTTAAATATTTATCCAAATAGGCCGATCGATCCTTCAAATCATTCAGAAAAACATCCTCTTTATGTTCCGAAATAATATCGTATTCATACCTTCTAAAAGATTGTAGGATTTCATTCATGCCTCCCAAAACAATTTTTATAGTCACTTGAACTTTGTCAGTAGTAGTATTTGAAACATACAAACCTAAGATTTTCCCTCCATTACTTTCCACAATTTGAACTACTTGACTCATTGTAAAATCCAAAATAGATTTCTCCACAATAATCACTCCGCCAAAGTCTTTTACAAATGGAGTGTCATAGAAATTTCGAATTACTTCAGTGATTTCATAATATCCTACATAATTGTTTTCTTCGTCTAATACCGGAATTACAGTAGTATTATTTCTCGAAAAAACCTCTAAAACATCAATCCAAAACAAATTTGTTCGCACAAAAAATCCTTTTAGAGAATAACTATAATCGGATATTTTTTTACTTGAATCATAAGTTTCAACTTCTTCAGATGAAATACAACCAATATAGACGCCATCTTCAACCACTGGAAAATGGGAAAAGCGAGATTCTTCAAAGAAATCCATCACCGATTCAATAGAATCAGAGCTTTTAATTGCCTTAAAATCGTTGTTTATATAATCGGTAATTTCTAACATTTAGAATTGGTGTTTAATCGACTGCAAAATAATCAAAATTTAGCATAAATCAACGTGTTTTACTTTGTATTTTTGTCAAGAATTAATAAGCAAAAAGTCAATGACAAAATTAAGCGTAAATATTAATAAAATTGCCACTTTAAGAAATGCACGCGGCGGAAATGTGCCCGATTTACTTAAAGTTGCCACAGATATTCAAAAATTTGGAGCACAAGGAATTACCATTCATCCAAGACCAGACGAGCGCCATATTCGCTATCAAGATGCGCGTGATCTGAAAAATATCGTTTACACCGAATACAATATTGAGGGAAATCCAGAGCCTCAATTTGTGAATTTAGTTTTAGATGTAAAGCCCACGCAAGTAACTTTAGTTCCCGATGCTGTCGATGCAATTACCTCAAATGCGGGTTGGAATACCATAAAACACCATGACTTTTTAACTGAAATGGTCCAAGAATTCAAACGAAACGGAATTCGAACTTCCATATTTGTAGATCCTACTTTAGAAATGATAGAAGGCGCAGCAAAAATTGGCACCGACAGAATCGAATTGTACACCGAGAGCTTTGCCCATCAGTTCGGATTGGGAAATAAATCGGGAATTGATCCTTATGTTTCGGCAGCCAAATTAGCCAATGAATTGAATTTAGGAATCAATGCCGGCCACGATTTAAGCTTGGAAAACATTCACTATTTTAATCAAAACATACCTAATTTACTCGAAGTTTCCATCGGCCATGCCTTAATTTGCGAAGCTTTATATCTCGGATTAGACAATGTGGTAAACATGTATTTGCAAAAATTAAAATAATAATTGGGGCGTGACCACAAGGGTCGGGCTGTACGTTGCAATCCAAGCAAAAAAGCGTGGGATTTCCACTGCCATCCCTCACGCAACCCCGAACATAAATCATAATTATGCTTTATTCAAAAATTGAAGGTCAAGGAAAACCACTTTTAATTCTCCACGGATTTATGGGGATGTCAGACAATTGGAAAACACTGGGTTCTCAATATGTACAAGAAGGATTTCAAGTTCATATTCTAGATCTTCGAAATCACGGGCGCAGTTTTCATTCCGATATTTTCAATTACGAAGTTATGGTTCAAGATGTAGTTGACTATTGTAAAGAAAATAATTTAACCAATATTGATTGCATCGGACATTCAATGGGTGGAAAAGTCGCCATGCTTTTGGCAACTCAATTTCCAAATTTAGTTGAAAAACTAATTGTTGCCGACATCGGTCCAAAGTTTTATCCACAACACCATCAAACTATTTTGGAAGGTCTAAATGTAGTAGATTTTTCATTGAAGCCAAGTAGGAGCGAAGTGGAAGAGACTATTTCAAAATACATTCCTGATTTTGGCACACGCCAATTTTTATTGAAAAGTTTGTATTGGGTTGAACCCGGACAATTGGCATTCCGATTTAATTTAGCTGTTTTCAATATCCAAATTGAGCAAATTGGCACGGCTCTTCCTGTAAATGCGCATTTTGAAAATCCAACCTTATTCATTCGCGGTGGAAATTCCAACTATATTCTTGATTCTGATTTTGAAGGAATTCATTTTCATTTTCCCAAGGCTGTAATCGAAACTATTTCAAATGTTGGACATTGGCTTCATGCCGAAAAACCTCAAGATTTTTTTGAACTGACTAAAAATTTCTTAAAAATGTAATTTCCGTTCAATTATTTATTAAATTTATATTCATAAAAAAAATAGAGATCATGAAGTTATTAATGAAAATTGTTTTTAGTTCAATATTGGTAATGTTCCTTTCAAATGTAATGAATGGAGTTCATGTTGAAAATTTTACTACGTCAATTATTGTTGCAATAGTACTAGGATTACTAAATATATTTGTAAAACCAATTCTTGTTTTGTTTACTCTTCCAGTAACGGTATTTACTTTGGGATTGTTTCTACTTGTTATTAATGCCTTGTTGATTCTATTATGCGCAAAAATTGTTGGAGGCTTTAGAGTTGATTCCTTCTTTGCGGCATTCATTTTCAGTATAGTATTATCGTTATTACAATCTGTTATGTACGGTTTGATCAAAGACGAAAAAAATAAATAATATGAAAAAGGGATTCACTTTTCGTCAGATATTATTTTTAAGTCTATCTGTATTTATATTTACGTCATTTGTAAGTTTTACTTCCAAATCGGCAACTTTACAAGACAATAATCCATTTGCTTATTTGCCAACTTCAACTACCAAGCAAGTAATTAAACACAGTTATTTTGCACTTTCTTATAATGAAAAATACGAACAAGCCGAATGGGTTTCTTATTTTTTAAGAAGTGAAAGCGAAGGCATTGGACATTATAAAAGACCAAGATTTATCAATGATCCAAAAATTACCTCCGAATCGGCAGATTCAGACAATTATAAAAAATCAGGTTATGACAGAGGTCATTTATGTGCAGCTGCCGATATGCGATTTTCAAAAAGCGCCTACGATGAGACTTTTTTTACCTCAAATATATCTCCTCAAAAGCACAATTTCAATGACGGAATTTGGAAAAAACTTGAAGAAAAATGTAGATTTTGGGCAACCAAATACAATGGTATTTATGTTGCTACGGGAGGAGTATTACAATATGGATTACCTACAATTGGCTCAGAAAAAGTAGCAATTCCAAAATATTTTTATAAAATACTCTATTGTAATTATAAAGGTAAAAATAGAATGGTAGCGTTCTTAATTCCAAGTATAAAGAGTAAAGAATCAATTTATAAGTTTGTAGTTTCAGTTGATTCAATTGAAAAAATGACCGGAATTGATTTTTTCCCTCAGTTAAATGATACTATTGAAAAGGAGCTAGAAAGCAAAAGTGATTATAAAGCTTGGGCATTTTAATATTACCACTCATTCACTTTATTGGCATCCATTTTTAAGAAAATAAATAATAAAATGGTAAAGCCCCAAAGCCCCGAACCTCCATAGGAAAAGAAAGGAAGCGGCACCCCAATGGTTGGAAATATCCCTGCAACCATAGCTATGTTCACGAAGAAATGGATAAACAATATACCCGCAACACATTGTCCATAAATCCTACTGAATTTTGTTTTTTGCCGTTCGGCGAGATATATTATTCTTAAAAATAGTCCAGCAAATAATCCAATTACAATTAGCGACCCTAGGAATCCCCATTCTTCACCAACGGTAGTAAAGATATAATCGGTGTGTTGTTCAGGCACAAATCCTCCTTTTGTTTGAGTTCCTTCAAGGAACCCTTTTCCAAACCAACCTCCAGAACCGATTGCAATTTCAGACTGATTGGTATTGTATCCAATACCTTTCATGTCTACTTCTTTACCTAATAAAATATTGAAACGGTCTCTATGGTGTTGTTTAAAAACGTGATCAAAAACATAATCTACAGAAAAAACATAACCTGAAATTAACACAAACAAGATTGAACTTGCAATAATATTTCTGTTTCCAATTCTACTTTTTAAATAGTGAAATACTATAAAAATCAGAGCCATAATTGCTACTGCCCAAGGTTCAAAAAGTAACGACAATACAAATAAAATTATAGCTACAAAACCAGTCCATAAATACCATGCAGGCAAACCTTCTCTATAAAGTACCAAAAAGAAAACGCTATATATCAAGGCACTACCTGGATCGGGTTGCGGTAAAATTAACATTACTGGCAAAAAGATGATAATTAAAGCTTGAACTTGTCGATTTATATCTTTCAAATTAACTTGAACATCACTTAAATATTTTGCTAATGCCAAAGCAGTGGCTGCTTTTGCAAATTCCGAAGGTTGTAATGTAAATCCACCAATTGCATACCAACAACGTTGTCCAGCAATAGTTTTCCCAGCTACAAATAAACCTGCTAATAAAACTAAAGAGACTCCAAAAATTACGCTTGAGTACTTTTCATAGAATTTACCATCGATGGCCAATATCATAAAAATCATTGGAATAGTAAAGAAAATGAATAACATTTGCTTACCATATATTTGAGTGAAATCCAATAATGACGCGTCCTCAACTGAGGAAGCCAAGGAAGAAGAATAAATGTTCAACCAACCCAATATTACTAAAATAATATAGATAGCTACACTAATCCAATCTAAGTTACTTGTTACGCTTTGGTTTTTCATTTCAATTAATTCTCTATACTTTCCTCTGTTTTTGGTATTAACAAAGAGTCAACTTTGGTTTTATAATATTTGTCGTATTCTCCTTGTAAACTCTTGTTTAACATTTTAGTTTCCAAATCTGTTCGTGTAATTTTTCCTCTTAAATATTTTTCAATCATTAAACTCGCAATTGGTCCAGCATTTTGTGCTCCAAAGTGACCGTTTTCAACCAATACTGCCAATGCAATTTTTGGATGATCCTTCGGTGCAAAAGCAACAAATATCGAGTGATCTTGGAGTTTTGTTTTCTTACCATTAATTTTTGCAAAATTCTCTGCTGTTCCCGTTTTCCCACAAATATCAATTCCCTCAACTCGAAGAGCACTTGCAGTTCCAAAATTGTAAACATCAAACAAACCACTAATCATAGGCTCAAAGTACTTTCTATCAATTGTAGTTTGATGCTTTACTCTAAATTTCGGATCAATTTGTTCTCCTTTAATTTTTTTAATAATGTGAGGGGTATAATAGTAACCTCTATTGGCTACAGTAGCCATCATATTTGCCAATTGAATTGGTGTCATTAATACTTCTCCTTGCCCAATTGCATTTGAAACAATTGTTTTACTATCCCAATGCCAGCCAGGATACATTCTATTGTAAGTTTTACCTGTTGGCACTTTTCCTTTTTTACCCGTTGGCAAATCGTATCCCATAAATTGGCCTAAGCCAAAGCTTTTTACATGATTACTCCAAATATTCACTGCCGATTCTGGTCTCAAATATTTATTGATAATTCGCATATACACATTTCCAAAGTAGGCATTACACGAATTGTAAATTCCGTTGTGTAATTGATGAGGACCAGATCCGTGACATTTCATGAATCGTCCGCGAGCATAACTAAATCCATGATTACACATGAAAGTAGTTTGTTCATCGATTACTTTTTCTTGCAAACCAATCAATCCAGTCAATATTTTGAATGGCGAACCAGGAGGGTATTCTGCTAATAATCCTCTGTCATAAAGAGGTTTTGCTATTGAATCATTATATAATTTGGTATAATTTTTTGATCGTTGTCTTCCTACAAGTATTGCAGGATCGTAAGAGGGAGCTGTTACCAATGCCAATATTTCACCTGTGGATGGCTCGATAGCAACAATTCCACCACGTTTATTGATCATTAATTGTTCACCATACTTTTGTAATTCAGCAGAAATAGATAAATTTATATCTTCACCTTGAACTGCAATTGTATCGTATCTTCCTTCTTTATAAGAACCAATTTCTCTATTGTATTTGTCTTTTTGAATGTATTTTACACCTTTAATTCCACGAAGAATTTTTTCATAACTTTCTTCGACACCTTGTTTTCCAATTAAATCCCCGCTATTGTAATAAGGATTTTTAGCTACTTCTTTTTCACTTACTTGTCTAATAAAACCGAAAACATTCGCTCCTGCCGAAATTTGATAGTCTCTTAATGAACGTTTTTGAATATAGAATCCGTCGAATTTTCTGATTTTTTCTTGAAAAGCAGCATATTCTAATTTATTTAATTGGGGTAAAAAAACCGATGGAAGTCGTGGGCTGTAAACTTTTGCTTTAGCCATACGCTCATCAAAGAATTCTTTAGTGATATTTAATAACAAGCAAAATTCAGCAGTATCAATTTGCTTTATTTCACGAGGGATAACCATGATATCATATGAAGGCTGATTGGCAACTAATAATTTACCATATCTGTCATAAATATAACCTCTTTCAGGATAGTCGTATTTAATTTTTATCGCGTTATTTTCAGATTGTAATTTAAAGGTATCATTGACTACTTGAAGATAAAAAATTCTAATTAATAGCAATGATGTTGCAATAATAATAATTAGAGGAAGTAGTGCTTTTCTCATCGTTTACTTGGCTTAAAAATATAAATTAATATAATACACATAAGTAATGTAAATAGCGTTCCAATAATTGTTCTAAATAGAATATCAAATATTGAACTCAATTGGAAAACTTCTAAAATAAATAATGTAAAATGATGAATTACTACTGAAAGCAGTAGGAATGAAAATCGCTCAGGTGTCAAAGAATCATTGATTTTTATAGTTTGATATTCGTAGCTTAATCCAAATGAAAACTTGAAAATATAAGGTCTAGCATAGGCTAATATCAAACAGGCAGCCGCATGAACTCCACCTGAATTACTGAATAAATCCATAATAATTCCTAGAAAAAAACTCGTAACAATCAACAACTGTTTGTTACCGTTTACCGGGAATAAAATGATAAATAAAATATAAGGGAACGGATTTATGTAACCAAATAAATCGATATTATTGAAAATAATTATCTGTGCAGCAAGCAACAAGAAAAACCGAACGAAGCTCATTAATACAGCGCTATTCATTTTTATTCTGTTTTTCTAGATTGATAATTTCTTCACGATCTTTGCTCTTTATAATATAAACGTGACCTAAATTAGTCATGTCATTAAATAGTTTTACATTAAGAGTGTAGTAATTAGTTTGGTCGTCAATATATATTTTATCGATTGTACCAATGTTAATATTTTCAGGAAAAATTACCGATTGCCCGCCGGTTACAATGGTGTCACCTTTTCTAATTGCAGCCAATCTTGGTACATCTATTAATTGAACAAAACCAGTATTTTTTCCATCCCAAATTAGAGATCCAAAATGATTTGTTTTTTTAATTTTAGCGTTAATTTGTGATTTTCTATTTAAGATACTCATCACAGTAGCGTATTTTGGTGAAGTGTTGTCTACTATTCCGACAATTCCTAAACTATTAATTACACCCATATCTGGTTTAATACCGTCTTTTTCACCGCCTTTTATAGTAATATAATTTTCATAAACATTGTAAGAATTATGAATTACTTTTGAAACAATCAAATTCACTTTGTCCACTCCTTTTATACTGTCAATGCTAGGAACTAAAGTAGAATCTTTAATATTGAATAATTGGCTTTTTAAACGAGCATTCTCATTGGCAAGAATTTCGTTTTGTTTTTGCAGAGTTAAATATTCACTGAATCCATTAATTCTTTCGTAAACACCGCCACTTAAAAAATTAGCAGATGAAATCACCTGACTCCTATGAAAAGAATGGGATTGAATAGTCAAGACTAATGAGATCAGTAAAAGCAGCAAAAACAGCAATCGATGGCTGTTTTTAAAAATAAAATTGAATATTTGCTGCATCTATTGTGCCTATTATTTTATTAAAATACTTCTAAATCTTGGAATTTCTTTTAAAGCCATTCCTGTTCCACGAACTACTGCTCTTAATGGATCTTCAGCAATGTAAACTGGTAAATCTGTTTTTTGAGAAATTCTCTTGTCCAAACCTCTTAACATTGATCCACCACCAGCTAAATAAATACCTGTGTTGTAAATATCGGCAGCTAATTCAGGAGGAGTTTGAGATAAAGTTTCCATTACTGCATCTTCAATTCTTTGAATAGATTTGTCTAATGCTTTTGCAATTTCTCTATAAGAAACAACTACTTGTTTTGGTTTTCCAGTTAATAAATCACGTCCTTGAACCGAGTATTCATCTGGTGGAGTTTCTAAATCTTCAATAGCCGCTCCAATTTCTATTTTAATTTTTTCAGCTGTACTTTCACCAACAAATAAGTTGTGTTGTGTACGCATATAGTATATGATATCATTGGTGAAAACATCCCCTGCAATTTTAACTGATTTGTCGCAAACGATTCCACCAAGTGCAATAACAGCAATTTCAGTAGTTCCACCTCCTATATCCACAATCATGTTTCCTTTAGGTTGCATAATATCAATTCCAATACCAATCGCAGCAGCCATAGGTTCGTGAATTAAGTAAACTTCCTTTCCATTTACTCTTTCACAAGATTCTTTTACTGCACGCATTTCTACTTCTGTAATTCCAGATGGAATACAAACAACCATGCGAAGAGCAGGTGTGAACATTCTTTTTTTCAATGCAGGAATACTTTTGATAAACATGCTGATCATTTTCTCAGATGCATCAAAATCTGCAATAACTCCATCCTTTAACGGTCGAATAGTTTTAATGTTTTCATGGGTTTTACCTTGCATCAAATTTGCCTCTTTACCAACGGCAATAATTTTACCCGTAATTCTATCACGAGCAACAATAGATGGCGAATCAATTACAACTTTTCCATTGTGAATGATTAATGTGTTTGCGGTACCAAGGTCGATAGCGATATCCTCGGTCATGAAATCAAAAAATCCCATAAGTCAGTTAAGGGTTTAGTTAGGTTTAAAATAAATTATTTACAAAGTTAAACAAATTAATGTTTAAAATGACGTGTTCCTGTAAATACCATTGCAATTTTATTTTCATTGCAATAATCAATACTTAATTCATCTTTTATCGAACCGCCAGGTTGTATTACTGCTGTGATTCCCGCGTGATTTGCAATTTCTACACAATCAGGAAATGGGAAGAAAGCATCACTCGCCATTACCGCTCCGTGCAAATCAAATCCAAAGGTATCAGCTTTTTCAATAGCTTGTTTTAATGCGTCCACTCTTGAGGTTTGTCCGGTTCCAGATGAAATTAATGTTCCGTTTTTTGCAAAAACAATCGTATTTGATTTTGTGTTTTTACAAATTTTTGATGCGAAAATCAAATCCTCAATTTCTTGAGATGTTGGTTCGGTAATTGTTACCGTTTTTAAATCTGATTTTGAATCGGTAATGTTATTTTTATCTTGTACTAAAAGTCCGTTCAAACAAGTTCTAACTTGTGTTTTTGGTAATTCAACATCGTTTTGTACTAAAATAATTCTGTTTTTCTTTTGTTCTAAAATAGCAATTGCTTCTTCATCGTAACTTGGAGCAATTACAACTTCACAAAATAAAGAATTTATTTCATTTGCTGTAGCGACATCAATTTTTCCATTGGCAATTAACACTCCACCAAATGCAGATGTTGGATCGCAAGCCAAAGCGGTTAAATAAGCGTCTTTCATCGACTTTCTAGTTGCTAAACCGCAAGCGTTATTGTGTTTTAATATAGCGAAAGTAGGATCTTCATTTTTAAATTCTAATATCAAATTTACGGCAGCATCAACATCTAATAAATTATTGTACGATAATTCTTTACCGTGTAATTTAGTGAACATTGCATCAAAATCTCCAAAGAAATATCCTTTTTGATGAGGGTTTTCACCGTATCTTAAAATTTGTCCGTTAGCAATACTTTGTTTGTAATACGTTTCGTCAGTATTGAAATAATTAAAAATGGCAGTATCATAATTCGAAGAAACATGAAAGGCTTTAGTAGCAAATAATTTTCTATCTTCTAATGTTGTTGCGCCATTTTGAGCTGTAATTATGTCTAAAAGTGAGCTGTATTCATTAACAGAAGCCACGATTACAGTGTCTTTGAAATTTTTTGCAGCAGCACGAATCAACGAAATTCCTCCAATATCAATTTTTTCAATACTGTCTGCTTCTGAAGCTCCTGAAGCAACTGTTTTTTCAAATGGATATAAATCTACAATAACTAAATCAATCTGAGGGATTTCAAATTCTTGCATTTGTTGAACATCACTTTCGTTGTCTTGGCGATTTAAAATACCACCAAAAATTTTTGGATGTAATGTTTTTACTCGACCACCTAAAATAGAAGGGTAAGAGGTAACGTCTTCAACAGGAACAACCGGAATTCCTAAGCTTTTAATAAAATCTTCAGTTCCTCCAGTGGAGTAAAAAGTAACATTTTGTTCATTTAATTTCTTTACGATAGGTTCTAATCCGTCTTTTGAAAAAACTGAAATTAAAGCAGATTGAATTTTTTTTGTAGTGTTCATTGTTGTAGTTAGATTTAAAAGTGCAAAAATAGTTATTTTATTAGATTTAATTATAATTTAATCATTAGAAAACAACAACTTTTTTCCTTTTTTTTCAATAAATAAATGGACTCGTTTTTCTTCAATTATTTATTTTATTTTTATACTTAATTTCATTAGGTTTTTCACAAAATAATAGTGAATTTTACACTACTAAATTAAAGCCATGATTGTTTATTTTCGATTGTTAAAAGAGAGTTTCAGTTTTGCAATGAATGCCTTGCGAAACAATAAATTGCGAACTTTACTTTCATTATTAGGAGTTACGATTGGAATTTTTTCCATAATTGCAGTACTTGCTGCAGTTGATTCATTAGATAGAAAAATCAAAAAAGATTTAAGCACTTTAGATAAAAACACCGTTTACTTGATGCGTTTTTCATTTGGACCTTCGGAAATTCCGCAATGGAAAAGGGAGCAATTTCCTAATGTAAAATATGATGAATACGAGTATTTAAAATCTTCGATGAACAATACTCAAGAAATGTGTTTTCAAATGTTTGCCGCTAGACAGTCCTTAAAATATGAAGCAAATATTGTAAGTGATGTAAATGTGGTTCCCGTTTCACATGAATTTATTGATATTCAAGGATTAGAATTTCAAGAAGGAAGATTTTATAATGAATCAGAAGCAAATTCAGGAGCGGCATTAGTTGTTCTTGGGAATGAAGTGGCTCAGGGGCTTTTTGAAGGTTCGGATCCTATTGGAAAAAAAATTAGAATGTACGGTCAAAAATTTACTGTTGTTGGAGTTTTGAAAAAACAAGGAGCAGGAATTTTTGGGGATAGCGACGACACTTCAGTTTATTTACCTGTTAATTTCCTTAGAAGATTATATGGTGATAATAATGATTCTATGACTCCTGTTATAGTTATTAAACCGGAAAAAGGAATTGATATGGAAGCCTATAAGGCAGAATTAACTCAGAAATTAAGAAATTACCGTGGAATGAAAACGGGAGAAATAGACAACTTTTTCATTAATGTATTGTCCGGATTCACTGATTTATTGGATGGTATTATTTCTAAAATGAATGTTGTTGGATGGATTATTAGTGGGTTTTCATTATTAGTTGGTGGGTTTGGAATTGCCAATATTATGTTTGTTTCTGTTAAAGAACGTACTAATTTAATTGGGATTCAGAAATCATTAGGAGCAAAAAATCGTTTTATTTTATTCCAATTTTTATTTGAAGCAGTAATTCTTTCAGTAATTGGAGGTTTAATCGGACTTATATTAGTTTGGATTATTTCTATAATTCTCACAAATGCCTTAGATTTTGACTTTGTATTGGGAGTTGGAAATGTACTTTTAGGAACTGGATTAGCTGCCGTAATCGGTTTAATTTCAGGTATATTACCTGCCATTTCAGCATCGAAATTAGATCCTGTTGAAGCGATTCGAACAGGAATGTAAATCAATAAATATAAAAAAACTCAAAGCTAACTTTGAGTTTTTTTATGTCTTTATAATATAAATTTATCTTACTTTTTGATTTAAAATCAAATCGATATATAAATTAATTTTATCTTTTAATTCTTTTCTTGGAACTATAAAATCTAAGAAACCGTGTTCCAATAAGAATTCTGCAGTTTGAAATCCTTCAGGCAAATCTTTACCAGTTGTATCTCTCACTACTCTTGGTCCAGCAAATCCAATTAAAGCACCTGGTTCAGAAATGTTGATGTCACCTAACATAGCGTAAGAAGCAGTTGTTCCTCCCGTAGTTGGATCAGTACACAATGAAATATAAGGAATTCCAGCTTCAGCTAATTGCGCTAATTTTGCCGATGTTTTTGCCAATTGCATTAAAGAATAAGCGGCTTCCATCATTCTTGCTCCTCCAGATTTTGAAATCATTACAAATGGAATTTTATTTTTTATAGAATAATCAATTCCACGTGCAATTTTTTCACCTACAACAGCTCCCATCGAACCACCAATAAAGGCAAAATCCATACAGCAAACCACCAAGTTTTTTCCTTTAGATTTCCCAACACCTGTTCGAACCGCATCTTTCAATTTGGTTTTTTCCATAGCGTCTTTTAGTCGTTCAGAATATTTCTTAGTATCTACAAAATGCAAAGGATCTTTCGATGTCATTTTAGCATCTAATTCCTTAAATTCATTATTGTCGAATAATATTTCGAAATATTCTTTACTTCCTATTCTAACATGAAAACCATCCTCAGGGCTTACCCAAAGGTTTCTTGCTAATTCTTCAGCATCGATAATTTTTCCTGTTGGAGATTTATACCATAATCCTTTCGGAACATCTTTCTTTTCCTCAGTGGGTGTGGTAATTCCTTTTTCTGTTCTTTTAAACCAAGACATAATTTTAATGGATAATGGATAATTGACAATGGATAATTATTAATTGTCAATTATCAATTGTTAATTATAAAGTGTTCACGTTATTCAAATCTGCGAAAGCTTGTTCTAATCTCGCGTTGAATGTCATTTCTCCTTCACGAACCCATTTTCTAGGATCGTAGTATTTTTTATTCGGTTGGTCAGCACCTTCTGGATTTCCGATTTGTGTTTTTAAGTAATCAATATGTTTCACTACATAATCACGAATTCCTTCTGTGTAAGCAAATTGTAAATCGGTATCCAAATTCATTTTCACCACACCATATCCAATTGCTTCTCTGATTTCTTCCAATGTAGATCCTGAACCTCCATGAAATACAAAATCCACTGGATTATTTCCTGTATTGAATTTTTCCTGAACGTAATCTTGAGAATTTTTCAAGATTTTAGGAGTCAATTTTACATTTCCTGGTTTGTAAACACCATGAACATTTCCGAAAGAAGCTGCAATTGTAAAACGCGGACTTACTTTCAATAATTCTTCGTAAGCATACGCCACTTCTGAAGGCTGTGTGTATAATTTTGAACTATCAACATCAGAATTGTCCACTCCATCTTCTTCACCACCTGTAATTCCAAGTTCAATTTCTAATGTCATCCCCATTTTGCTCATTCTAGCCAAATAGGATTTGCAAATTTCGATATTTTCTTCAATTGGTTCTTCAGATAAATCAATCATATGAGAACTAAAAAGTGGCTTCCCAGTTGCAGCAAAGTGAGCTTCACTAGCGTCTAATAAACCATCAATCCAAGGTAATAATTTTTTTGCACAATGATCAGTATGTAAAATAACAGTTGCTCCGTATGCTTCAGCTAGTGTATGAACGTGTTTTGCTCCAGCAATTCCTCCTAAAATAGCGGCTTTTTCATTTGCATTAGACAAACCTTTTCCAGCATTAAAAATACATCCTCCGTTTGAAAATTGAATAATTACAGGGGCGTTTAATTTTGCTGCAGTTTCTAAAACTCCATTTACCGTGCTTGAACCAGTTACATTTATTGCAGGAAGAGCAAATCCTTTTTCTTTTGCATAGCTAAAAATTGCTTGGACTGAATCGCCAGTTGCAACTCCAGCTTTGATGTTGTGTGACATTATGTGTTGTTTTATTATTTATTAGGTTGCAAAATTAATAATTTATAAAATTAGAATGGATAATTAATTCCAATATTTATTACAGATTTATCTAAATTATAATCTTTAAACCATTTTCTACTATCTTCTTCTGCAGGATTATAGGTTTTAAATCCTAAATCCATTCGCACAATAAAAAAATTAAAATCATATCGGAATCCGATTCCTGATCCGATCGCACTGTTTCTTAATGAATTAAAATTCTTAAAAACATATTTTTCATCTTCTACATTATCAAGTACATTCCAAATATTTCCAGCATCTACAAAAAGAGCACCATTTAATTGGCCTATCATATTAAATCGAAGTTCGGCGCTAAATGCTAATTTTAAATTTGCTTCGTTAAAATCATTAATACCACCGCTTGCTCCAGGGCCTAAACCATAAGATTGCCATGCTCTATTATCATTACTTCCACCTGCAAAATAACTTCTAGAAAATGGAATGTTGTTGGAATTCCCATAAGGTATAGCCACTCCAGCAAATGTTCGAATTGCCAAAATTCTCTTTCTATGTAAATCCCATAATTTTATAAATTCTCCCTCTACTTTAAAATATTGAGAATATTCTACTTCAAAAAAGTTATTAGTATTTTCTTGATTATTCAATTGTTTTGAAGCTCTTGCAAGAAGCGATAATAAGTTCCCTGCTGATTCTATTTTCCCTCTAAATATCATAAAATCATTGTCATTTTGATCTTTTTTCGTATTTTCAGAATAATTGTAACTAGAGGAAACTATCAAATCATTTTCTGTCAATCTACTTCTTCTTTCTTCAATACTTCGAATGGTTTTATAATCTTCAGCCGAAGGAATAATTGTTGGATTTGGCCCTAAAACATCATTCGCAAATCCATTGGTTCCACTCTCAATTATCAATTCGTGATTGCTGTTAAAATAGTTTGGATTAACTGCATAACTTGTATTTTGAGCCAATGAATTTAATACATAATAGGATGATTTGTAAATATTAAAATAGTTACTTGTATTTACATTTTTCACAAATTGAATGTTTAACAACTCCAATCTTGCTTTTACACTTTCTCTAGGATTCCAATTGTAATTCAGTGAACTAGTAAAATTTTGTTTGTCTAAACCAATATTTTCTTGTTTGATATAACCTAATGCGATACTGGTTGACGGCAACATTGTTTTAGGAATAATTCGGTCTGTTTTAATAGGAAAAAACACCCTAGGTAAATGAAGTTTCATATCAAAACCATATTCTGAAACATTGAAAAAATTTTTATTTATGTTTGAAACTTCTTTTGATGAACCAATATTTCCTCTTGCCGATAATTCTAATGTTTCAGCACCTCGAAAAATATTTCTAATAGATACAGAAGTACTTGCCGTGATACCAATATCTTGAATCGCTGAATGAGTAAAGTCAAAGTTATAACCGAAACTTAATTTAGGCCTTGGGGATAAATAAATATTTGCAATTAAAGAGTTGGCGTCAGTATCTTTTGGATCAACTACATATTGAATTAGTGGGTAGTTAAAAACACGCAATCCTCCCAAAGACCTTGATGTTAAAGTAGTGTTTGTATCTGAAAAAGTACTTCCTTTTGAAATAAATACTGCGTCAGTGATTGCTTTGGGCTTGTATTTTAATTTTGAAACACTATATAAATTGAAATTATTATAGGCAACACTATCTAAAGAAATTGAATTTGCTTTAGTAGTAATATTATCCGTATAAATATTTACATTACTAATTTTATACAATTTAAAAGGCACAATTTTAGTTGAATCTCCAACTCTAATAGCTTGATTTTCAATATTTAAATCGATATTTGCTTTATGATTTGAATTTAATGTATCTATAGAGTAATTAATATAGTTTTGTTGAAAATAATACGCTCCATTATTTCTAAAATGGGCTGTAATTCTATTTCTTTCTGCATCAAAATCGATTTTGTTGTATTGTTTTCCCGATTTTACAAACGCCAAATCTTTTTTAGTTTTATAAAGTGAATCTAATATTGGGGTTTTAATATTTAAATTTATGGTGTCAAGAACAAAAGGGCTTCCTTTACTAACAGTATATTTTACAAATGCCTTTTTTTCACTAACTGTATCAATTTTATAATCTCCTTTAAGATTGAAATATCCTTTGTCAAAATAATATGATTTTAACCTTGATAAAGAGCGATCGGTGCTTTTTTGATCCAAAATAACCGGTGCTTCTCCAGTTTTTTTAAGAAAACTATGAATTCCATAATAATAAAAAGATTTACCCAATCGATCCACCTGCTTTTTCGACAGCCATTTAGCCATGGCAGTATATTTGTCTGGATTTTTTATAAATTTTGCTTTGTAAATAGAATCTGGATTTGTTGATGCCAAGTTAAAAATATTCAATCTCAGGCGATAACCAAGCAATGAACTGTTTGGTTTTTGATACAATTGATTGGTTATTTCCTCATTACTTTCTTTCTTTCCATCTACTAAAATTTCATTCTTAGTTAATAGCATTTTCCCATTTGGAACTCTTCGCAAAGAATTACAAGCAGAGATAATTACTGCAATTAGAATAAATAATGATATTTTTGTAGTCTGGTTTCTCAATTGATGTGAAATATTTAATTCAAAAGTACATTATTTCTATGGTTAGTAAAAACCAAATAAAGTTTATATCGAGTTTGCATCTAAAAAAAAATAGAATTACAAATCAATTGTTCATTGCTGAAGGTGTAAAAGTAATTCAGGAATTGTTGAAATCCAACTTTATATTAGAACATTTGTATTGCACCGAACCTATATTTGATGAGGTTAATCCAATATTAAAATCAATTGTATCCGAATCCGATTTAAAGAAAATAAGTGCATTATCTACTCCAAATAATTGTTTGGCAGTTTTTAAAATACCTGTTACAACGCCAATAATTGAAAAAGGAATAATTTTAGCCTTAGATGACATTCGCGACCCTGGAAATTTAGGAACTATATTAAGATTATGCGATTGGTTTGGTATTTCTCAAGTAATTTGCTCGGAGCAAACGGTCGATTTGTACAATCCAAAAGTAGTGCAAGCCACTATGGGATCCATTTCTAGAGTTAATGTGAGTTATTTGAATTTAGAATCTTTTCTTCAAAAAACTACTTTGCCTATTTTTGGTACTTTTATGGATGGATCCAATGTTTATAAGGAAAATCTTCCAAAAGAGGCTATTGTAATTATGGGAAATGAAGCGAATGGAATTTCTCCAGAAATTGAAAATACAATTAAGAATAGATTGACAATTCCTCGATTTGGAGATTTACAACTCACAGAAAGCTTAAATGTAGCTTCTGCAACCGCAATTATTTTAAGTGAATTTAGAAGGTAATTTTACTTTAATGAAAAGTAAAATTAATTAGAATTGCCCTAGTTTTCATCGATTCAATATTCGATGTCCAAGGGCTATTTGGATCGTTGTCTCGAATTAGCTCGTCTTCCAATCCGAAAACCCCTCTAATTGATGGTGAAAATTTGAAATATTCAAAATACAAATCCACTCCAAATCCTAATTCATAATTGGAAGTCCAAGATTTAACTCTAAATCGCTGTTGCAAATTGTCATCTATAGAATTAGAATTACTTCCTAAATTCAAAGTCCTAGAAACTCCAGCTTCTAAATACGGGCGCACATTTCCTGTTCTTAATGCGGAAAATTTAAGCAATAATGGGAAGTGAATATAAGTCGATTTTACTTCTCTATAGGAATCTAATTGTCTAGTAAAATAAGGAAACATTAGGTTTCTTTGGGTGTAATATAAACCAGGTTCAAAGCGTAAATTTAAATATTCATGAAGTCTAAGATCGCCAACAAGACCAACATTAAATCCGGAAGTACTTTCTACTTGAACATCTACCATTTGATAACTCTTATAGTCAATTTTGAAACCATAAGAATTAAATCCTAAAAAATAACCCCAATATACGTTTGCTTTGTCAAAGTTTTCAAGGTTTACCAAAGGGTCATAGCTGAACATTCCCTTAGTTTGGGAAAATCCAATACTTGAAATTAGAACTAATAATAGGATTATTATTTTTTTCATTTTAGGACTCCTAATTATTTTTAGATGCAGAATAAATGGTTGCAACTCCAAAAGTTTGCGGCATCGCTTTCACATCTATAAACCCAATTTTTCTCAAAATATTGTTCAGCGCTTCTCCATAAGGGAAAACAGAGGCGGATTCTGATAAATATTGATACGCAGAATTGTCTTTTGAGAATAGTTTTCCAATAAAAGGAAGAATATTTTTTGAATAAAAAGTATAACCTTGTTTGTACGGAGTTTGATCTGGTACAGAAGTTTCTAAAACCACAAATATTCCGTTAGGCTTTAAAACACGTAGGATTTCTGTTAATCCTTTTTCAAGATTTTCGAAATTTCTAACACCAAAAGCAACTGTAATTGCATCGAAAGTATTGTCTTCAAAAGGCATATTTTCAGAATCGGCTAAAATCATTTCTATTTTATCAGATAGATTTTTTGCTTTAATTTTATTTCTTCCTATTGCTAACATTCCTGCAGAAATATCCAAGCCTATAATTTTTTCAGCACTTGTATTGGTCATCAAAATTGCCAAATCTCCTGTTCCTGTTGCAATATCTAAAACAGTTTTCGGATTTTTGTCAGAAACCAGTTTCAATACTTTTTTACGCCATTTGATGTCAATCCCAAAAGAAATAACACGATTCAATCCATCGTAATTTCCAGAAATGGTATCAAACATTTGTGCAACTTGCTCTTTTTTACCTAATTCCGAATCTTTATAGGGTGTAATATTCTTAGACATTAGTATTAATTTTGGGCAAAGGTAAGTATTTAATTATCTTTTAAGGTAGGTTTGAAAGCTAAATTCGTGCGCGTGTTTCTCATCTTTAGGATGAAATTCTTCCTGTATTAATTTCCATTTTGAAAAATCAATTTTAGGTAAAAAAGCATCTGCTTCAAAAGTATCATTAATCAGTGTAAGCTCAATTTTATCGATATAAGGAAGTCCTAACTCGTAAATTTCTGCGCCACCAATTAAGAAGGAATCTTCATTTTTTGGGCAAATTGCAAAGGCTTCTTCGATACTATTAGCTACAATACAACCATCGGGATTGTAATTTTTTTGTCTCGTAATTACTACGTGAGTTCTATTTGGCAACGGTTTTGGAAAACTCTCAAAGGTTTTTCGACCCATAATAATATAGTGTCCCGAAGTGAGTTCCTTGAAACGCTTAAAGTCATCTGGCAAATGCCAAATAATTTTATTGTCTTTTCCAAGAGCATTATTTAAAGAAGTCGCTGCAATTAATATTTTCATTATAAAAATGTGTAGAGATTGTAAAGTCAGAATAAAAAGTCAAAGTTACAATTTAGCAAATTAAAATTGGGAAAATTATTGATTTTTTATGCTTGATTCTCTAGGAATTATTTGAGTTTTTAATTCGATTATTTTAGGACTAAATGGAATATCTTCCTTTCTACATTGCATTTCTTCCATTAGTAAATTAAAAGATACAATTCCCATTTCATAACTAGGTTGGTCCACGCTGCTTAATCTTGGAGTAATAACTTTCGACATAAACCAATTGCTAAAACCAATGACTGCAATGTCTTTTGGCACATTTATTTTCTTTTCATTGAAATAAGTTAATACTCCAACAGCCACTAAATCAGTAATCACAAAAATACCATCTACATCAGGATGGTCTTCCAAAATTTTCTTTCCAAAAATTAATCCTTCCTCAAAAGTTACATTTTCGCAGGTATAAATTAAACTTGAATCAAATGGGATATCATTTTTTTCTAATGCTTTTTTGTAACCTATAAACCGATCAATGGCGTTTTGAGGATTCACAGGTCCTCGAATATGAGCTATTTTCTTACAACCATTATCTATTAAATGTTGTACCGCCTCTGTAGCTGCCTTTTGATCGTTTATAATTACTTTTGAGCTTGGAATTAATTTCGAAATTTTATCAAATTGTACAAATGGGATTTTTCTTCGAATAATTTCTTTTAAATGTTCGTCATCATTAGATTCATTTGAAAGCGACATTATAATTCCATCGACTCTTTTATTAATTAACAATTCAACTTGTTTTTTTTCTAATTCTAAAGATTCGTTTGATTGAAGGATAATTACTAGATAACCATTTTTTTCAGCCTCGGCAATAATTCCGTTAACCACATTTGAAAAAAAGTGATGAACTACTTCAGGAATTATTAGGCCTATTGTTTTAGACTCTTTTGTTCTTAAATTTACTGCAAAACTATTTGGAGTATATTGAAGCTCCATTGCAAGTTCATTCACTCTTTTTTTAGTGTTAGGGCTTACATCGGAATAATTCTTCAGTGCTTTCGAAACGGTGGTAATCGAAATCCCTAAAGTTTCTGCAATTTGTTTTAAAGTAGCTTCTTTCATAATTACAAATATCATAAAAAAATATTAATAATAAATCGAAAACGTTTTCGGTTAAATCGAAAACGTTTTCGATTTAAATTCATAAAAATAAGTTCAAATAAAAATTAATTTCGTAATACTATTAACAATAAATTATTAATCTTATAATTTTAAACTATGAAAAGAATTACTTTACTGAAAAGGTTTGGATTATTGTCGGCTATTATGTTCGCCAATTCAATGTTTTCACAAAATGCTAAAGTGGTTGCGGATTCTACCAAAACAAATGCTCTTGAAGAAGTTTTTGTTACGGGTGTTGTAAATCCTAAAACCAAAATTAAATCGAGTGTTTCAATTACGACTTTAGGAGTTAAACAAATTGAACAATCGGCACCAAGATCTACAGCTGAAATTTTCAGAACTATTCCTGGTATCCGCTCTGAATCTACAGGTGGAGAAGGAAATGCTAACATCGCTGTTCGTGGTGTGCCAATTTCTTCAGGTGGATCTAAATATTTACAAATTCAAGAAGACGGACTTCCAGTACTTTTATTTGGAGATATTGCATTTGCAACAGCAGATATCTTTACAAGATTTGATGGGAATGTAGCCAAAGTTGAAGCAATTCGTGGAGGTTCAGCTTCTATATTATCTTCTAATTCTCCAGGAGGTATCATCAACTTTATTAGTAAAACAGGAAAAGTTGAAGGTGGTTCTATGAGCACTAGCTTTGGTTTAGATTACAGTAATTTTAGAACCGACTTAGATTATGGAGCAAAAATTGGTGATGGATTGTATTTCCATGCCGGTGGTTTCTATAGATCTGGTGAAGGGGTTAGAAAAGCTGGTTTTACTGCAAATAATGGAGGACAAGTTAAATTTAATCTTACAAAAGAATTTGAAAGAGGTAGTGTAACGGTTTATGCTAAATTTTTAGATGATAAAGCTGCGGCTTATATGCCAATGCCAGTTCAAGTATCTGGAACTAATGCTAATCCAAATTGGGGAAGTGTTTCAGGATTTAACGCTACAAAAGGAGCTTTACAAACGGTATTTTTATCTCATAATGTAGGAATTGGTCCTGATGGTCAACTTAGAAGAGGTAAAGTTGCTGACGGAATGAACCCAATTTCAAAAGCTATTGGAATTAATGCTGCTTTTGACTTAGAAGATGGTTGGAAAATCTCTGAAAACGGAAGATTTACAGCTAACTCAGGTGGATTTATTTCTCCATTCCCTTCTGAAGTAGGAACGGCAGCTTCAATAGCAAGTTCTTTTGGAGCAGGTTCTACTTTATCATATGCAAATACAGGTACTCCTTTCAACAATCCAAATGGATTGGTTGCTAGAATTCACATGTTTGATACTCAATTAAACGACTTCAATAACTTTATGAATGATTTAAAAATTTCTAAAAAATATGATAAAGTTGGTTTAACCGCTGGATATTTTAAATCTATCCAAAATATTTCAATGTCTTGGATGTGGAATTCTTATTTACAAGAAGTTTCAGACAATAATGCTCGTTTAATTAATGTTAGAAATGCAGCTGGAAATTTATTATCTGATAACGGACTTTATGCATACGGAGTTCCTGCTTGGGGAAATTGCTGTACAAGAAACTACGATACTCAATATAATGTATCTGCTCCTTATTTAAACGTATCTCTTGAGGCTAATGATAAACTTTCATTAGAAGGTGGAATTCGTTATGACATGGGGAAAGTAACAGGTTCATTTGCAGGTAGCTCGCAATCTGCTATCGATATTAATCATGACGGTATTATTAGTGCTCCAGAAACAAGTGTTTCTTCAATCAATACAGCTAATACAACTGCTGTAAACTATGATTATAAATATGTTTCTTATTCTGTGGGAGCTAATTACGCTTTAAATAATTCACAATCATTCTTTGCTAGATATAGTAAAGGTGCGTCTGCAAAAGCAGATCGTATTTTATTTGAAAGACCAGCAGCTTCTTATTTAAATGGAGATTTAATTAATTCATTAGATTACTTAGCTCAAGCAGAATTAGGTTACAAACATAAATATTCAAATGGTTATGTTTACGGAACTTTTTTCTATGCTAAAACAGACGAGCAATCAGGTTTTGAAGCAACAAACCCAACAGTTTTAACTCAAAATAACTACAAATCTTTAGGGTTAGAAGTTGAAACTGCTTATAATGTAAGTAATAATTTTGATTTACGTGGTGGATTTACTTATACAAAAGCCGAAATTACTTCAGGTGCTAATTCAGGAAATGCTCCAAGAAGACAACCTAAATTAATGTATAGCGTAATTCCTACATACAAATTTTCAAAAACTAATTCAGCAGGTTTAAGCTTTTTAGGACAATCTCAAGCATTTGCTCAAGATAGCAACCAATTAGTTATGAACGGATTTTTATTAATCAACGGATTTGCTGAATTTGGAATTACTAAAGGTTTATCAATAAATGTTGCAGGAAACAACTTACTTGATACTTTAGCAGTTACTGAAGTTGAAGAAGGAAGTATTACCGAAAACACAGTAAATTATGTAAGAGCAAGACCATTTCCAGGAAGATCTATTTCTATGGCTTTGACTTACAAATTCTAATTTGATTTCATTTTTGTTTTTGTTAGAACAATTCCTGTACTTTTATAGTATGGGAATTGTTTTTAATATATTTTAATATGAGAAAATTATCTTTCTTCTTATTCTTTTTTTTGTTTTTCAATCAAGTTAACTTGGTTGCTCAAACAATTTTAAATAGTGACAAACCAAAAGAAAAAACCACGAAGGTTATCTATATTTATGGAAGTGCCGATTGTCATTTTTGTATTGCAACCAAACAAAAATTGATAGAAAGTAAAATAGATTTTGTTTTCTATGATATTGATACAGATAAAGCAGCACTTTCAGAAATGTTAAATAAATTGAGAAAAGCTAATATTAGCACCAACAATCTTGGAATTCCAGTTATAGATAAATATGGAGAGATATTCACTAACAATGCCGATTTTCAAGAATTTTTAATTAAAGTAACAAAATGACAAACTTCAAAAAGGTTAAGCTCAATTTTTGGCAAATTTGGAACATGAATTTCGGATTTTTTGGAATTCAATTTAGTTTTGGTTTGCAACAAAGTAATATGAGCGCCATTTATAAATATTTAGGAGCTGATGAGGCAAGTTTGCCAATGTTGTGGCTTGCTGGTCCAATAACAGGTTTAGTGTTACAACCTATTATCGGAGCAATAAGTGACGGAACATGGTCGCCAAAATTTGGAAGAAGAAAACCATTTTTTCTTATTGGAGCCTTAATATCTAGTGTGGCATTAATTGTTATGCCTTTTTCAAGCTCCATTTTTATGGCAGCGAGTTTGCTATGGATTTTAGACGCTGCAAATAATATTGCGATGGAACCTTACAGAGCTTTTGTTGCAGATAAATTACCAAGCAAGCAATACTCAATTGGTTTTTTAATGCAAAGTTTTTTCACTGGTTTAGGAAGCACATTGTCCAATTTTACGCCTGCAATTTTAGTGTCTTTTGGTTTTTTAGCCATTACCGATAAAATGAGCAATGGAATTCCTACCTATACTTATTGGGCATTTTTTATTGGCTCTTTTGCCGCAATTGTTTCAATATTAATTACTGTATTGACTACTACAGAATTTCCTCCAACCGAAGAAGAACTTCAAGAAATGCAAATTGAAAAGGCAAAAGGAAATGTTTTACTCCGAATTTTCAATGATATTAAAATAGCCTTTAAGGAAATGCCATTAACTATGAAACAATTAATACCCGTAAAGTTTTTTACTTGGTATGCAATGTTTTGTTATTGGCAATATATTACTGGAGCCTTGTCTGTCTCGCTTTTCAATACCTCAGACGCAACAACCATAGGTTATAATAAAGCGCAAATGCTAACCGGAAATTTGAACGGAACCTATAATATTATTTGTTTTTTATCTGCTTTTGCATTAATTCCTTTAGCAAATAAATTAGGTGCTAAAATAGTTCACTTTATTGCCTTAACCCTAGGCGGAATTGGATTGCTAGCTATTCCATATTTAAATCAAACATCAATTATTTGTATGTTATGGAACCCATTTGGAGAACCTATTCATTTAAGTACAATTTATCTTTATTCTTTTGGATTAGGTATTGCATGGGCGTCAATGTTGGCAATGCCTTATCAATTATTAGCTAGCTCAATTCCAAAGGGAAAAATTGGTGTTTACATGGGTATCTTCAATATGTTTATTGTTATACCAATGATTATTCAAATTTTCTCAATGCAATATTTTGTTTTTGATTTATTGGGTAAAAACCCAGTTAATGTAGTTTTGTTAGGAGGTTTTTTCCTAATAATAGGTGGAATTTTGACACTTTTTATTACTAATAATAAAGAAAAAGAAGAAATTGATTAATGAATAATTTGAGTTATTTAAAAGCTATTGAATTGCTTCAAGAATGTTCTTCTTCCGAAGGGTTTCTTGCTAGTAAAGAAAATACGTCGAACTATAAAAGAGTTTGGGCGAGGGATGGTGTTATATGTGGTTTAGCAGCCTTAGCTTCTGGAAATACCGAATTAATAAATACCTTCGAAAACACCTTAAATACTTTAGCATTAAACCAACATAAAAACGGCACTATTCCTTCAAATGTATTAGTAAATGATAACGGAAGCGAGGTAAGTTATGGTGGTTTAGCAGGAAGGGTTGACGCTGTTACTTGGTTTATTATTGGTATTTGTCAATATGCTTATTATAAAAAAGACAATTCAATCATAATTAAATATGAACCTCAAATTCAAAAATGCCTTTCCCTTTTAGAAGCTTGGGAATTTAATAATCAGCATTTAATGTACGTGCCGCTTTCTGGAAATTGGGCTGATGAATACATTACCGATGGCTATGTTTTATATGATCAATTGTTAAGAATTTGGGCCTTAAAATCGTATAATTATTTCCAAAAAAATCTCGAAATTGATATTAAAATCAAGAATATTATTTCTCAACTTGAAATCAATTTCACCCCAAATAATTTGAAACCAAAATACCATGAAAGAGCCTATAATGAAATGGTTTTTTCAGGATATATGCCTTGTTCGTTTTCTCCATCAGGATATAAAATTCAATTTGATGCTTTCGCAAATTCACTTGCACTTATTTTAAATATTGGAACAAATAATTTTCAAAATGAAATTTTATTGTCTTTTGAAAAAATTGTAAGCCAAACTAAGATGAAGCTTATTCCTGCTTTTTGGCCACCAATAAAACCAACCGATTTAGATTGGAACTTATTGAAAAATAATTGCAAATATGAATTTCGAAATTATCCAAACGAATTTCATAATGGCGGTAGTTGGCCAATGGTGAACGGGTTTTATGGATTGGCTTTAATTCAAAAGAACCAGATAGAAAAATCAACTCAAATTTTAAATGCAATTAATAAAGCAAATGAGATAAATAACTATAGTTTTTCTGAGAATTTTAATACAGAAACAGCCAATCCAAACGGTGTATCATTTTGTGCTTGGAGCGCTGCAGCTGCAGTTTTTTTACATCAAAGTATAAATACTAATTTTAAATTTTTAATATAATTGAATACTAATATAGATATTATATGCGTAGGGGAGGTTATTGTTGATTTTATAGGAGATCAAATTACTTCTATTGAAAACAATAGTAATTTTCAACGTTTTTTAGGAGGTTCTCCAACAAATGTAGCTCTAAATACAACTCGTTTAGGCCTTAATACAATACTTATTGCTACCGGAGGAAATGACAATTTAGGAGAATTTATTTTAGATACTCTAAATGACAATAAAGTAAATACCAATTTTTATAGAAATTCAAGTTCAAATACAACTTCAGTAATTTACATTTCTAAATCAATTATAACTCCCGATTTTAAAGCTTTTAGAAACGCTGATTCTGAAATTATTGAAAGTCAATTACCCGACGAACTATTATTAAATTCAAAAATATTTCATACCACCTGTTTTGCTTTAAGCAAGGATCCTGCAAGAAGTACAATTTTAAAAAAAGCTATTAAAGCAAAAGAATTGGGACTTCAATTAAGTATTGATATTAATTTTTCTGAAAAAATATGGAACGATAGACAAGAAGCTCTTTTTGTATTAACCGAATTTTTAAGTTTAGATCCATTGGTTAAACTTAGTGACGACGATTGTTTCAGGCTATTTAATGAGTACAAATCAGACGAATATATTTTTGACTATTTCCATAATTTAGGTGTGTCAACAATCTGTTTGACCAAAGGGAAAAATGGTGTCAAATTATCAAATGTCAATTCAGGAATACTATTTCAAGAAGCGTTAAAATTAGACCATATTGAAGATGTTACCGGAGCAGGTGACGCTTTTTGGTCAGGATTTTTATTTGCAATATTGAATAAAATGGATTTCGATGAATGTATTACAATTGCTCAGAAATTAGCAAGTATAAAACTTCAAAATATTGGAACTTTGCCTGAGAATATTGATATTTTAAAAGAAATTACAGAAGTTTAAACCGCAACTTCTCCTCGAATTCCAGGATGCGGGTCGTAGCCTTCTAGTGTGAAATCCTCAAATTTGAAGTCGAAAATATTTTTTATTTCAGGATTGATAATCATTTTTGGTAGTGGACGTGTGTCTCTAGAAAGTTGGAGTTCGACTTGTTCAAAATGATTATTGTAAATATGTGCATCTCCAAAAGTGTGGATGAATTCTCCAACTTTTAAATCGCAAACTTGAGCAATCATCATTGTCAATAAGGCATAAGAAGCGATATTAAAAGGTACGCCTAAAAAGATATCGGCACTTCTTTGATACAATTGACAAGATAATTTTCCTTCAGAAACATAAAATTGGAAAAAGGCATGACACGGAGGCAAAGCGACTTTTCCATTCGCTACATTTTCAGCAAAAGATTTTGTGGTATCTGGCAAAACACTCGGATTCCATGCTGAAACTAGCATTCTACGGCTATTTGGATTGGTTTTTAAAGCCTCAATAATTTCAGAAATTTGATCTATTTCTTCACTGTTCCAATTGCGCCATTGGTGACCATAAACCGGACCTAAATCGCCATTTTCATTTGCCCATTCATCCCAAATTTTAACTCCATTTTCTTTTAAATAGGCAATATTAGTTTCTCCTTTTAAAAACCAAAGCAACTCATAAATTATTGATTTAAGATGCAATTTTTTGGTAGTAACCATCGGAAAACCTTCACTTAAGTCAAAACGCATTTGGTATCCAAAAACACTCTTTGTCCCTGTTCCTGTTCGATCTCCTTTTTGAGTTCCGTTTTCTAATACGTGTTTTACTAAGTCTAAATATTGTTTCATGTGTCATTGCAAGGAACGAAGCAATCTGTCCCTTATTTTAAGTTAGAATCTTCTCTTTTTGATATTTCGTCACGAATTTTAGCCGCTTCACGGTAATCTTCTTTTTCAACAGCATTTTCTAACAACTCAGTCAATTCAGTTAAACTATTTTTAGAATAAGTACTTCCGGTTACTGCATTGTCTTCAACGCCATAAGTATTCGAATTGGATAAACTTTCGTCCATTTCTTTTGGACTATTTTCGTCATCCATTAAATTAGTTTTCATATAAATCCCCGCTTTGTCAAGTATATTTTTATAAGTGAAAATAGGAGCGTTAAAACGTAATGCTAATGCAATCGCATCAGATGTACGTGCGTCAATTATCTCTTCGATTTTGTCTCTTTCACAAATAATACTCGAATAGAAAACGCCATCTACTAATTTATGAATGATCACTTGTTTTACAACAATGTCAAAACGTTCAGCAAAATTTTTGAATAAGTCGTGAGTTAGTGGGCGTGGAGGTTTAATTTCTTTTTCTAAAGCAATTGCAATAGATTGAGCTTCGAATGCTCCAATAACAATTGGTAGTTTTCGATCGCCGTCAACTTCATTCAAAATCAAAGCGTAGGCTCCATTTTGAGTTTGGCTGTATGAAATTCCTTGAATTGTAAGTTTTACTAAGCTCATAGTTGCAAAAGTACAATGTATTGAATAAAGTTACAAAGAAATTTGTCAAAATAAAAAAGGTTGCCTGAATTATACAAACTCTGACAACCTTCTCTTTAATTGAATTTTAAATTTTAATTATTTGCTTTAAAAGCTTTCAACTTTTCGATTAATTTAGGTACAATTTCAAAAGCATCTCCAACCACACCATAGTCAGCAACTTTGAAAAATGGCGCTTCAGCATCCGTATTGATTACCACTTTTACTTTTGAAGAATTGATTCCCGCGATGTGTTGAATCGCTCCTGAGATTCCAATAGCTATATATAAATTAGCTGCTACTGGCTTCCCTGTTTGACCTACGTGTTCCCCGTGAGGACGCCAACCTAAATCTGAAACTGGCTTTGAACATGCGGTTGCCGCTCCTAAAACGGTTGCTAATTCTTCTATCATTCCCCAGTTTTCAGGTCCTTTTAATCCACGACCTGCAGAAACTACAACATCGGCATCGGCTATAGTTACTTTACCTGAAGCTTTTTCAACTGAAACTACTTTTACTCCAAAGTCGGCGTCATCAATTGAAGGGTTAAAATCTTCTTCTGTTAAACTGGTTTTATTTTCAAATGTGCCATAAGAATTTTTAGAAATACTAAGTACTTTTATCGGTGTTGAAATTTCTGTTGTTAAAAATGCTTTATTTGAAAATCCATTTCTTTTCACTTGAAATGGTGATAAACTTTGCGGAAGACCAACTACATTGGATGCAAATCCAGCTTCTAAAGAAATAGAAACTAAAGGTGCTAAATACAAACTATCTGTAGTTGATGATAAAATAATCACTTGTGAATTTTCCTTTTGTGCTGCTTGCTTTATTGCATCTGCATAAGCTTTAGCTGTAAATCCAGCTAATTTTGGGTTGTTCACTTTTAGAACTTTATCCACACCATAATTGGCTAATTCAGAAACATCATTTGTATTTATAGTGATTGCAGTTACATAAGTACCTAATGATTCTGCTACTTTTTTTGCATAGGAAGCCAATTCAAATGCTACTTTTTTAAATTTTCCTTCTGCAGATTCTGCGTATATTAATATTGACATTTTTCTATTTTTTAAATTTTGAATTTTAAATTTTAAATGTTTTTGATAAGACAATTCAACATTTATAATTTAAAATTTATAATTATTTTTTTCTTCCTAAATAACTTTCGCTTCGTTATGTAATAAACTGATTAATTCGTCCAAATTATCGGCGCTAACTAATTTTACAGCTGATTTTGGCGCTGGTTTTTCAAATTTCACTGTAGCTGTTTTTGAATCACCTCCAACAGGTTCTAAAATTGTTAACACCTTAGTTCTTGCAGTCATAATTCCTCTCATGTTTGGAATGCGAAGGTCTTTTTCTTCAACCAAGCCTTTTTGACCACCAATAATTAATGGCAATTGAGAATTTACTATTTCTTTTCCACCATCAATTTCTCTTGATGCTGTAACTGAATTTCCTTCAACTGTTAATGCAACACAAGAATTAATAAAGTTGAAACCTAACAATCCTGCTATCATTCCAGGAACCATTCCACCATTATAATCTAATGATTCTTTTCCTGCAATTACCAAATCGTAATTTCCATTTTTTATTACTTCTGCTAATTGTTTTGCAACAAAAAAACCGTCTGTTGGGTCAGCATTTACTCTGATGGCCTCGTTAGCACCAATTGCTAATGCTTTTCTTAATGTTGGCTCGGTTTCTGGACCTCCCACATTTACAACAGTTACATTTGCTCCTTGTTGTTCTTGAAACCAAATGGCACGTGTTAATCCAAATTCATCATTTGGGTTGATTACAAATTGAACTCCGTTGGTATCAAAAAGAGTATCGTTATTTGTAAAGTTAATTTTTGAAGTAGTATCAGGAACGTGACTGATGCAAACTAATATATTCATTTATATAAAATTTTTAGTGTAATAATTCGGCCACTAAATTAGTAATAAATTTGATTCAATTTACTATGCGCGCATATTATTTTTCAACAAAACGTCAATACTAAATCGATTTCGTAGCCCTGATTGAAGCGGTATCCCTCGCTTTTGGGCGAGGATAAAGAGGAAAGCAGGAAAAAGCTCCAAATAATTTTAAAGATTTTTGTGCTTAAAATGGTATAAAATAATTATTTTTGCTCAAAATTTAAGAAACACATTTTCATAAATATGAGAACTATACAATTTAGAGAAGCGATTGCTGAAGCAATGAGTGAAGAAATGCGTCGCGATGAAGCGGTATATTTAATGGGTGAAGAAGTTGCTGAATACAACGGAGCTTACAAAGCCTCAAAAGGGATGTTAGACGAATTTGGTCCAAAACGTGTAATAGATACTCCAATTGCCGAGTTAGGATTTGCCGGAATTGCAGTTGGTTCTGCCATGAATGGTTGTCGTCCAATCGTGGAATATATGACCTTCAATTTCTCATTAGTTGGTATTGATCAAATCATTAATAATGCAGCTAAGATGCGTCAAATGTCTGCTGGGCAATTTCCGATGCCAATGGTATTTAGAGGTCCAACAGCATCTGCAGGTCAACTAGGTGCAACTCACTCACAGGCTTTTGAAAATTGGTTTGCCAATACTCCAGGATTAAAAGTGGTGGTTCCTTCAACTGTTTATGATGCTAAAGGATTATTGAAAGCAGCAATTCGTGATAACGATCCTGTAATTTTCATGGAATCTGAACAAATGTATGGTGATAAAGGAGAAGTGCCAGATGGAGATTACATTATTCCACTTGGTGTTGCCGATACAAAAAGAGAAGGTACTGATGTAACGATTGTGTCTTTTGGAAAAATTATTAAAGAGGCTCATATTGCTGCTGATGAATTGGCTAAAGAAGGAATTTCTTGTGAAATTATCGATTTAAGAACGGTTCGTCCAATGGATTACGATGCTATTTTAACTTCTGTTAGAAAAACAAATAGATTGGTAGTTTTGGAAGAAGCTTGGCCTTTTGCAAGTGTTGCTTCTGAAATAACTTACATCGTTCAAGAGCGTGCATTCGACTTTTTAGATGCGCCAATTCAAAGAATCACCACTGCAGATACTCCTGCGCCGTATTCTCCAACATTGTTGAAAGAATGGTTGCCTAACGCTACCGATGTGATAGCAGCTGTTAAAAAAGTTATGTATAAAAAATAATTTATGGTTTAAATATAAAGGAGTTTTAAGATTTTAAAAACTACTTTTTTGAATAATAAAATTACTATATTTGAAACTTCATCAAAAAAAATGGTGAAGTTTTTTTTTACTTATGAAATTTAAATTATTTGTTACCCTTTTTTTGATTTTATCTTTTTATACTAACGCCCAAACTAAGGTAAGTGGTATTATTGTGGACGATAAAAACAAACCTGTTCCTTATGCTAATATAATGTTCAAGGGAACAAATGAAGGTGTGGTTTCTAACGAAGATGGTCGGTTTTATTTGGAATCTCAAATTACACATAAAGTGATTGTAGTTTCTTTTGCTGGATTTCAAACAAAAGAAGTCACTTTACCAAAAGCAGTAAATTATGATTTTAAAATAAAAATTACCGATGGAGTTAAATTAAATGAAGTGGTAATTTATTCAGGAAAAACCTCCAAAAAAAATAACCCGGCTATTGATATTCTGAGAAAAATTTGGGAACACCGACGTAAAAATGGTTTGCGACAGTTCAATCAATATGAAATGGAAAAGTATGAAAAGCTTGAATTTGATATGAACACCATTGATAGCGCCTTTATGAAAAGTAAGATTTTCAAAGGAATGGAGTTCATTTTTAAACAAGTTGACACTTCAAAAGTTACTGGTAAAACTTATTTGCCAATTTTTATTAATGAAGCTCTTTCCAATGTTTATGGTGATAATGTACGAGGCAAAGTCAAAGAAATTTTGAAAGCCAATAAAAACTCTGGATTCAATACCAATCAGCAGATTATTGAATTTGTGAAAGACCTTTACAATGAGAACGATATTTATAACAATTACCTAAATTTCTTTGACAAGAGTTTTACAAGTCCGCTTTCAAGAACCGGAATCGACGTATATAATTATGTATTAAGAGACAGTTCATTCATCGATAAAAAATGGTGTTATAATATTGTTTTTTATCCTAGACGAAAAAGCGAACTGACATTTAAAGGTGATTTTTGGGTTGCCGATTCTACTTATGCCATCAAAAATATCAATATGGCCTCGACAAAAAGTGCGAATATCAACTGGGTAAAGGACATTTATATAGAGCAAGAATTTGAGGTTATGAATGATTCTGTATTCTTATTAACTCGAGATTACATGATGACCGATTTTGCTTTAAGCAAAAAGGAAACTTCAAGAGGGATGTACGGTAAAAGAACTACTCTTTACAGAAATCATAAGTTTAATATTAATAAACCAGCAAATTTTTATAAAGAAGAAACGTTTGATAAACATGAGGCAATATTCACAAAATCGGATGAATTTTGGGAAGAAAACCGATTTGAGCATCTAAATAAAAATGAGAAAGGCATCTATAAAATGCTTGACACCTTACAAACCAATAGAAAATTCAGACAATTATATGACATTGTTACCATTTTAGGGAGTGGTTATTATCATGATGGTATAATTGATTATGGGCCAGTATTATCAACTGTTGGTTTTAATAATGTAGAAGGATTTCGATTGCGGGTAGGAGGTAGAACGTATTTTGGTCCGAATGATTTGTGGAGAATTCAGGCTTACACTGCATACGGTTTTAAGGACAACAAAGTAAAATATGGAGTTTCAGGAAAATGGCTTTTAAATAGAAACAACCGATTAATTATAGAAGCCGGAACAAGACGTGATGTAGAACAAATAGGAGCTAGTTTAACAACTTCCAACGATGTTTTAGGACGTAGTTTTGCTTCATCATCATTGTTTGCAGGAGGGAATAATGGTAAATTAACCAACATCAATTTTTCATCATTTGCCATAGACTTAGAGCCAGTAAAAAACCTGACTTTACAAACGGGGTTTTCCTATAGAACCTTAGTTTCTGCTTCGCCAGAATTTAAATTAGATTATTTTTCTACTCTTCCAGATGCATCGGGTAACGGAGGAATTACTAGAGCCGACTTAAAACAATCCGAAGTTAATTTCCAAATAGATTATACTCCAGGAAGAAAACCGATAGGTTATGCCGTAGAACGTCAAATAGTTAGCAGTCCGTATCCTAGGTTTTTTATTAATTACAGTCAAGGTATAAAAGGATTTTTAAATAGTGATTTTGATTATAAAAAAGTACAACTTTATTATAAGCAACCAATAATTATTGGTCCATTGGGAGTTTTAAATTCTACAATTGAATTAGGAAAAACCTTTGGCGCTGTACCCTTAGGGTTGATGAGTATTATTCCTGGAAATCAAACTTATTTTACTATTAGAAATACCTTCAACCTTTTAAATTTCTACGAATTTGAAGCCGATCAATATGCGACACTTCAATTGGAACATAATTTTGGCGGTAGAATTTTTGCTAGAATACCTTATTTTAGAAAATTAAATTTGAGAGAAACTATTGGTTTTAAAGGTGCCTATGGTACAATTTCAAATGAAAGCAGAGCTTTAAATGCCTCAGGGATAAACTATAGAGCTCCTGAAAATGTTTATTGGGAATACAATGCTGGAATTGGAAATATTTATAAAGTTTTCAAAATAGAATTCAGTTGGAGAGGGTCTTACATTACACCTCAAACCAATAATTTTGGGATTAAAGGTTCATTCGGTATCTTTTTCTAATTATTCATTTTGTTTTCAAAATTTATCCCGTTTTATTTTGTTTTTTCTTTGAAAAATTCCAAAAAAACGCAACTAATTCTATCATTCTCCCCAAAATAAATTTAAATAAATCATAAATATTCAAAAAAGCAGACTTCAAAAGTGAATTGTGTTTTTTTATTTGTCAACGTTTTCCTACATTTGCATCCGATTATTTAATAACGAATATATAGAATATGGAATCATTAATGATTTATGTGCCAATAGTTATGGCTTTAATAGGATTGGCATTTATGGCAATCAAAAGATCGTGGGTATTAAAACAAGATGCTGGGGATGGTAAAATGAAAGAAATTTCAGATTATATCTACGAAGGTGCCTTGGCTTTTCTTAAAGCAGAATACCGATTATTAGCAGTTTTTGTAATTATTGCAAGTATAGTTTTAGCAGGTATTACTTTTTTACCAGGTGTTAAAACGCATTTATTAATAGTAGTTGCTTTTATTTTTGGAGCCTTTTTCTCAGCCTTAGCTGGAAATATGGGAATGAAAATTGCAACTAAAACTAACGTAAGAACAACTCAAGCCGCTCGTACTAGCTTGCCTCAAGCATTGAAAGTGTCTTTTGGTGGTGGAACAGTTATGGGACTTGGAGTTGCTGGTTTAGCAGTTTTAGGGTTAACTACTTTCTTTATTTTGTTTTTCAACTACTTTATGGGTGGTGTTTGGACAGATACTGAAGGAATGACCGTTGTTCTTGAAACATTAGCAGGATTTTCTCTTGGTGCTGAATCAATCGCATTGTTTGCTCGTGTTGGTGGCGGTATTTATACTAAAGCTGCCGATGTAGGAGCTGACTTAGTAGGTAAAGTAGAAGCTGGAATTCCAGAAGATGATCCTCGTAATCCTGCAACAATTGCAGATAACGTAGGTGATAACGTAGGAGATGTTGCTGGAATGGGTGCCGATTTATTTGGTTCGTATGTAGCTACAGTTCTTGCTGCTATGGTTCTTGGAAACTATGTAATTAAAGATATGGGAGGTAAAATCGAAGATGCATTCGGTGGAATTGGACCAATTTTATTACCAATGGCAATCGCTGGTTTCGGAATATTATTCTCTATCATTGGTACAATGTTAGTAAAAATATCAAGTGATGATGCTAAAGAAGCTCAAGTTCAAAAAGCATTAAACATTGGAAACTGGGTTTCTATTGCTTTAACTGCAGTGGCTTGTTTTTTCTTAGTAAAATTCATGTTGCCTGAAACAATGAATATGTCTTTCTTCGGTGAAGGTTTAAAAGATATTTCTGCAATGCGTGTTTTCTACGCAACTTTAATTGGATTATTTGTTGGTGGAGCTATTTCATCAGTAACTGAATATTACACAGGATTAGGTACAAGCCCAGTTTTGAAAATTGTACAAAAATCATCAACTGGAGCAGGAACTAACGTAATCGCTGGTTTAGCAACTGGTATGATTTCTACCTTCCCAACCGTTTTATTATTTGCCGGAGCAATATGGTCAACCTATGCATTAGCAGGTTTCTACGGTGTAGCTTTGGCAGCTTCTGCAATGATGGCTACAACAGCTATGCAATTAGCTATTGACGCGTTCGGACCAATATCTGATAACGCTGGTGGAATTGCTGAAATGAGTGAATTACCAAAAGAAGTTCGTACAAGAACAGATATTTTAGATTCTGTTGGAAATACAACTGCTGCAACTGGAAAAGGTTTCGCAATCGCTTCTGCAGCATTAACTTCTTTAGCTTTATTTGCTGCCTATGTAACTTTTACAGGTATTGACGGTATCAATATTTTCAAAGCACCAGTATTAGCAATGTTATTCGTAGGAGGTATGATTCCTGTAGTTTTCTCTGCTTTAGCAATGAACTCTGTTGGAAAAGCTGCAATGGATATGGTATATGAAGTTCGTCGTCAGTTTAAAGAAATTCCAGGAATTATGGAAGGAACTGGTAAACCTGAATACGGAAAATGTGTTGAAATTTCTACAAAAGCCGCTTTACGCGAAATGATGCTACCAGGGGTTTTAACTATTGGTTTCCCAATTGCAATTGTATTATTAGGTAAATTAGTTTACTCAGATAACAATCAATTAATAGCTGAAATGTTAGGTGGATATATGGCTGGAGTTACCGTTTCTGGTGTACTTTGGGCAGTGTTCCAAAACAATGCTGGTGGTGCTTGGGATAATGCTAAAAAATCATTCGAAGCGGGTGTTGAAATTAATGGTGAAATGACTTACAAAGGTTCTGAGGCTCACAAAGCAGCAGTTACTGGAGATACTGTTGGTGATCCATTTAAAGATACTTCTGGACCTTCAATGAACATTTTAATTAAATTAACTTGCTTAATTGGTTTAGTAATCGCTCCTATTTTAGGAAATGGTACTTCTAGTGAAGCTCCAAAAGTAATGATGATTAAAATGGAATGTGCTGAAGGAAAAATGATGGGCAAATGCGACATGAGCAAATGTGCAACTATGACTAAAGACGAATGTGCTGCAATGTGCGATAGCCTTAAATGTTCTCCTGAAGAAAAAGAAATGTGTTTGTCTCACTACGATAAAGACGGGAAATTTGTTGCTCCAAAAGCAGAATGTTGCACAATAAAATCTGATTCTAAAACGGTAAACGTTCAAATTAGTGATGAAAATGGAAAAGCAAAAGCAACTGTAATTACGAGTGACAACGGAAACAAAAACATTCAAGTTTTTGAAGGTTCTTTGGAAGAAGTAAAAGCAAAAGTTGAAAAAATGAAATAATATAAGCATCAAATGCTGATTAATGCCTCGCAATTGCGAGGCATTTTTTTTTACAACAAATCGAATTTTCATATAAATTTAAAAATTCCTTTTGTTGATAACTTATCAAAATTCTTACTTCAAAAAAACTTAAATTTGAAGTTCAAATAATTTCCAAATCCAAGTAATTAAACACCACTTCAGATAATAATTCACTGATTTAGTGTTCCCTTATTTGACTTTTTTAGACCTATGTACTTAATATTCGATACCGAAACCACAGGATTACCAAAGCGTTGGGACGCCCCGATAACCGATACGGGAAATTGGCCGCGTTGTGTTCAAATTGCTTGGCAGTTGCACGATGACATGGGTAAACTTATCGAACATCAGGATTATTTGATTAATCCAGAAGGCTTCAATATTCCGTATGATGCAGAGAGTGTACATGGAATTTCTACCGAATTAGCTGAAGCCGATGGATTACCAATGGCTGAGGTACTTGAAAAATTCAATATTGCTTTAAGCAAATCCAAATTCATCGTTGGTCAAAATTTAAAATTTGACATCAATATTATGGGTTGTGAATTCCATCGTTTTGGAATTGAAAGCCCAATGAGCTCAATGCCTGTTTTGGATACTTGTACCGAGGTGACTGCCTCTTTATTACAATTGCCTGGAGGTCGTGGAGGCAAATTTAAATTGCCTACACTAACGGAATTGCACAGTTATTTATTCAACATCCCATTTGCGGAAGCGCACAACGCCACTGCCGATGTGGAAGCTACTACACGCTGTTTTTTCGAATTGATTCGGACAGAAATTTTTACCGAAAAAGAGCTCCAAGTTCAAGGCGATTATTTTGATAAATTTAAAACGCAAAATCCGAGTACAATTCATCTAATTGGGTTAAGACATATTAACTTAAAAGAAGCTTCTCAAAAAATAAAACAACAGTTTGGCGAACGACAAGCCAATCTAGTTTCTAAGGAGGAAATTGCCGAAAACAAACAAGTTTTAATCGATGCTGATTTCGTGCATTTGCACAATCATACTCAGTTTTCGGTATTGCAATCTACAATAAGTGTGGCCAAATTGGTTAAAGCAGCATCGGATAATAAAATGCCAGCCATTGCCATCACCGACCATGCAAATTTGATGGGTGCCTTCCATTTTGTTAGAGATATTTTATACCATAATAAAGCCGCTAAAGCTAAAAACGAGGAGGCTGTTGCCAATGGTGATTCGCCAAATGAAGTGATAATCAAGCCTATTGTGGGTTGTGAATTTTATGTTTGTGAAGATCACTTGGACAAAAGCCGAAAAGACAATGGTTACCAAATTGTATTCCTCGCTAAAAACAAAAATGGATATCAAAATTTAACCAAATTAACTTCAATTGCCAATACTGATGGATTCTATTATGTTCCTAGAATTGATAGAAATCTAATTGAAAAATACAAAGAAGATTTAATCGTATTAACAGGAAATTTATACGGTGAGATTCCAAATAAAATTCTAAATCTCGGTGAAAACCAAGCGGAAGAAGCACTTATTTGGTGGAAACAACAATTTGGTTCCGATTTGTACATTGAAGTGATGCGTCACAATCAAGAAGATGAAAACCGCGTAAATGCGAGTTTAATAGCATTGGCAAAAAAGAATGATATTAAAATTGTTGCCACAAATAACACCTTCTATTTAGATAAAAACGATGCCAATGCACATGATATTTTGCTTTGTGTTCGTGACGGCGAAAAACAATCTACACCAATAGGAAGAGGTCGTGGCTATCGATATGGAATGCCAAATCAAGAATATTTTTTTAAATCTGGAGAGGAGATGAAAATGCTTTTCACGGATTTACCTGAGGCAATTTCCAATCTTTCTGAAGTAGTTTCGAAAATTGAAATTTACGATTTAGCTCGGGAAGTACTCTTGCCAAAATTTGAAATTCCACAAGAATTTTTAGTCGCCGAGGATGATAACGATGGCGGAAAAAGAGGAGAAAATTCCTATTTAAAGCACTTAACTTATTTAGGTGCCAAAAGAAGATATGCTGAAATAACCCCAGAGATTCAAGAGCGAATCGATTTTGAGTTGCTTACAATTCAAAATTCAGGTTATCCAGGATATTTCTTAATTGTTCAAGATTTCATAGCTGAAGCCAGAAAAATGGACGTTTCTGTTGGGCCTGGAAGAGGATCCGCAGCTGGTTCAGTAGTTGCGTACTGCTTAGGAATTACCAATATTGATCCCTTGTTGTACAACCTCCTTTTTGAGCGTTTCCTTAACCCCGATCGTGTGTCATTACCCGATATTGATATCGATTTTGATGACGAAGGCCGAAGTCGAGTTATGGATTATGTAATTAAAAAATACGGTTCTAAACAGGTGGCGCAAATTATCACCTACGGAACAATGGCCGCAAAATCGGCAATTCGAGATACAGCTCGTGTTTTGGATTTGCCTCTTTTTGAAGCCGATAAAATAGCGAAGTTAATCCCGAATTTAATTCCGTCAAAATGGAGTTTGGCACGTTTCCTAAAAGAAGCTGAACCTGAAATTAAAAAGATCCTTCGCCCAGAAGATTTTGAAAAAATAAAAGATTTAATTTCTATTTCTAAAGAAAATGATCTTTCTGGCGAAACCATTCAGCAAGCACAAATATTAGAAGGAAATCTAAGAAATACCGGAATTCACGCTTGTGGAGTAATTATTACGCCAAGTGATATTACCAATTTTGTGCCTATTGCTACTGCAAAAGATTCTGATTTATATGTCACTCAATTTGACAACTCGGTTGTAGAAAGTGCCGGTTTATTAAAAATGGACTTCTTGGGATTAAAAACCCTAACGTTAATAAAAGACACTGTTAAATTAGTAAAATACAGATCAGGAATTGTTCTCGATCCCGATACTTTCCCAATTGATGATGTGAAAACTTTTGAGCTTTTCCAACGTGGTGAAACCATTGGTATTTTCCAATATGAATCTCCGGGAATGCAAAAGTATTTGAAGGAATTGAAGCCTACCGTTTTCGGTGATTTGATTGCTATGAATGCACTTTATCGACCTGGACCAATTGCCTATATTCCAAGTTTTATTCGAAGAAAGAATGGAGAAGAAACGATAGAATACGATCTTGATGCCTGTGAGGAGTTGCTTAAAGATACCTACGGAATTACCGTTTATCAGGAGCAAGTAATGCTATTGTCTCAAAAGCTAGCCGACTTTTCGAAAGGTGATGCCGATGTATTGCGTAAAGCAATGGGGAAAAAGCAGAAGGACGTTTTGGATAAAATGAAGCCTAAATTCATAAGCCAAGCGGTTGCAAAAGGACATGAAGAAGAAAAATTAGAAAAAATTTGGAAGGACTGGGAAGCATTTGCCGAATACGCATTTAATAAATCGCATTCCACTTGTTATGCTTGGATTGCTTATCAAACAGCCTATTTAAAAGCGAATTATCCAGCGGAATATATGGCAGCTGTATTATCGAATAATATGAGCGATATTAAGCAAGTTTCCTTTTTTATGGAAGAATGCAAGCGCATGGGATTGCAAGTTTTAGGTCCAGATGTAAATGAATCATTTTATAAATTCACGGTAAATGAAAATTACGCAGTGCGTTTTGGAATTGGCGCCGTGAAAGGGGTTGGAATGGGTGCCGTAAATACAATTGTAGAAAACAGAAAAGAAAGTAAATACAAGTCTATTTTCGATTTAACAAAGCGAATTGACTTGCGTGCTGCCAATAAAAAAGCACTTGAAAATCTAATTTTAGCCGGTGGTTTTGATTCCTTTAAAGGGGTTTCAAGGGCGCAGTATTTCCATGATGATGGAGATGGAATTACCTTTTATGAAAAAGCGATACGTTACGGGTTGAAATTCCAAGAAAATGAAAATTCATCGCAAGTGAGTTTGTTTGGCGAAACCAGCGAAGTTCAAATTGCCGAACCTGTTGTTCCTCCATGTGAAGACTGGTCAACAATGGAAAAATTAGCCAAAGAAAAGGAAGTCGTTGGAATTTATCTTTCAGGGCATCCTTTGGACGATTTTAGATATGAGATGAAATATTTTTGCAATTCTAAGTTGGAGTTGCTGAAAGACCTGAATAACCAAATCAATAAAAATTTAACATTTGGAGGAATTGTTTCCAATGTAAAACACCTTGTAAATAAATCAGGAAAAGGGTTTGGTTCCTTTGTATTAGAAGGTTATGACGAAAGTCATGAATTTAGAATTTACGGGGAAGAGTACATGAAATACCGTCATTATTTGACTCCAAATAGCTTTACTTTTATTAAATTAACGGTGAAAGAAGGTTGGCCTGACAAAGAAACGGGTAAAAGAAGAGATCCAATAATACAATTCATCGACTTTAAAATTCTTCAAGATATATTGGAGTTGTTTACCAAAAAATTGGTGATTCATATCAATATAAATGATTTGCAATCGGAGTTTATTCATCAATTGAGTACTGTTTTTCAACAAAATAAAGGAGACAAATCGGTTGTTTTTGAGGTATTAGAATTGGAGAAAATTAAGAAGCAAGTTGAAATTGCTCCACCAGTTGTCGTTTCTGATGAAGACATAGATAGCGAGGTTGTTTATGATGAAGAAAATCCGCAAGTGGAGCTAGTAACTGAAATTGAAGAAATAAAAGTCATCACAAAATTAGAAATGCCAAGCCGAAAACTGAAAATTAATATTTCAAATGAGTTGCTTTCGGAATTGGAGAAAATGCAAGTTAACTTTAAATTGAATTAATTCCACAAAAAACCTAGCCCCGATAGAAGGGAAAATCCCGGGTTGAGGAGAGGCACGAACCACAACGCGGATTGGAATGATAGCGGGATTAGCTTCAAATAAAAAGATATAAATTAAACCAATATATTCATAATCAAAAGTAATTTTGCAATAGTGTTCAAATGGTATTTAATTATTAAATTTGCATTAGAAAATAAATTAACACATAGAAAATATGGCATTAGCAATAACAGATGCTACTTTTGACGAAGTAGTTTTGAAATCAGACAAACCAGTAATGGTCGATTTTTGGGCAGCATGGTGTGGGCCTTGTAGAATGGTTGGACCAATCATTGACGAAATAAGTGAAGAATTTGCTGGGAAAGCAGTAGTTGGAAAAGTAGATGTAGATGCAAACCAAGAATTTGCTGCAAAATACGGAGTACGAAACATTCCTACGGTTTTAGTTTTTAAAAACGGGGAAGTAGTTGCAAGACAAGTGGGTGTTGCGCCAAAGCAAACTTATGCTGACAGCTTGAACACTTTATTGTAAATAATAATTTGTCCTTGCAAGGCATAAAGCAATCTAGGTTTGGCGAAAGTCAGACCTTTTTTATTTAAACTGAATTTATTTCAGTTACACTATTTTCAATCTTTTAATTTTTAAATCGTTTAATCTTTTAATACATTTGAAGGATGAAAATTGAATCACAAATAGAGAAAATTTCTAGCTTTCAGCACCTTGAATTATTAGCCAATCAAGTCGTTGAAGGGTTTATTTCGGGAATGCATAAAAGTCCGTTTCATGGGTTTTCAGCCGAGTTTGCAGAACACAAAGTGTACAACCCTGGCGAAACTACAAAACACATCGATTGGAAACTTTTTGCAAAAACCGATCGCCTTTATACAAAAAGGTATGAGGAAGAAACTAATTTGCGATGCCATTTAATCATTGACAATTCCTCGTCAATGCATTATCCAAAGTTGAAAGACAGTCAGTTATTTTATGAAAATAAAATTGGATTTTCTGTTTTAGCCTCAGCGGTTTTAATGAATTTATTGAAGAAACAACGCGATGCTGTTGGGCTGAGCGTCTATTCGGATAATTACGAGTATTATGCCCCGGAGAAAGGAAGCGATCGCCACCACCGAATGATTTTAAACAAATTAGAATCATTATTGGAAAACAGCAAAACACCAAAAAGCACCGATACCATTTCCTTTTTACATCAAATTGCCGAGAAAATTCACCGCCGTTCCATGATCGTTTTGTTTACCGACATGTTTCAGTCTGGCGATGAAGACGCTTTATTTACGGCATTACAACATTTAAAACACAACAAACACAAAATCGTTTTGTTTCATGTAATTGACGAAAAAACCGAATTGAATTTTGATTTCGATGCCGCACCAAGAAAATTCATCGACCTTGAATCAGGCGAAGAAATTAATATTTTTGCAGATAACATTAAGGAAACCTACGAAAATCAAGTTTCAAATTACTTCAAAAAGGTAGCAATTACCTGTGCCCAGAACAAAATTAAGTATGTTCCCGTTTCTGTAGGAGCCAATTTTGAGAAAATCCTCACCACATACCTAGTTGAAAAACAATCCTTTGGGTGATATTGGCCGTGAATATTAAAATTTTTCTCAAAAAACACTTGCTAGAGTCGAAATAGGTTGTATATTTGCCCTCGCAAACAAAGTTCGCTGAACTCCAATTAAAATAAAAGTTTAGTGAAGCAATAAAGCGCTGGTTTGGTAGTTCAGTTGGTTAGAATACATGCCTGTCACGCATGGGGTCGCGGGTTCGAGTCCCGTCCAGACCGCTTAAAATTGGGAAAAGTCACGTGTAACAACGTGACTTTTTTGCCCAAAAAAGGTTTTTAAGATTGTTGTGTTGTTTTGCTACGGCTTTGTAACCCGTAGCCCGGTTTAGTAGTTAGACCAATGAAAAGCTTTCCATTTATTCTGAATTTATTTCAGAATCTAAGGATGGCTTTTTTGATTTTAAGGAGTTTGTATTTTTTTTAAATTTATAAACCAATAAACTTGGAAAATAAAGCACAATTCACTTACTTTGCACCGTTCTTAAATGTACTGATTGTTATCACGAAAGCCCGAGGGATTAGACCCAATGAAAGCTTAGCAACCCTTTATACCTAAAGAAGGTGCTACATTCTATCACGCCATGCGTGAACAGATAACCTGAGAATATCTCTCCCTTTCCATAACATTTTTATTTTTTTTGAACCGAATTTTTCGGCATTCTAATAATTCGTATTCCCGTTTTCGTTGCAATCTGCGGAAAAAACCGCAGGATTTCCACTACAACCGGGGGTATAATTTTATTTTTAAGGCCTCTCTATTAATATCAGTAAAAAAATAAATGAGTTCGATTTTACAAGAAATAAACAAACGAATACTAGTTCTCGATGGAGCAATGGGCACCATGCTGCAACGCTACAATTTCTCCGAAGAAGATTTCCGAGGCGAGCGTTTTGCAAATTTCCCACATTCCCTAAAAGGAAACAACGATTTATTGTCACTTACGCAGCCGCAAGCAATTCGAGACATTCACGCTCAATATTTTGAAGCCGGAGCCGATATTGTAGAAACCAATACCTTTTCAGGAACAACGATAGGAATGGCCGACTACCATTTGGAAGATTTAGTGTATGAACTCAACTTCGAATCCGCTAAAATAGCACGTGAAGTGGCTGATGAATTTACAGCAAAAAATCCTGAAAAACCGAGATTTGTTGCTGGTTCAATCGGACCAACAAACAGAACTGCAAGCATGTCGCCAGATGTAAACGACCCTGGTTTCAGAGCCGTAACCTTCGACGAATTAAGAATTGCCTATAAACAACAAGTAGAAGCATTGATTGACGGCGGTGTAGATTTACTTTTGGTGGAAACCATTTTTGACACCCTAAATGCGAAAGCAGCACTTTTCGCCATAGAAGAAGTAAAAGAAGTACGCAATATTGATATTCCAATTATGGTTTCAGGAACCATTACCGATGCCTCTGGAAGAACACTTTCAGGGCAAACAGTGGAAGCATTTTTAATTTCAATTTCGCATATTCCATTGTTGAGCGTTGGATTTAATTGTGCGCTAGGAGCCAAACAATTAAAACCCTATTTGAAACAATTATCTCACAATACCTCGTTTAATATTTCGGCGCATCCCAATGCAGGATTGCCAAACGCTTTCGGACAATACGATGAAACTCCAGCCGAAATGCAAGCACAAATTAAAGAGTATTTAGACGAAAATTTAATCAATATTATCGGAGGATGTTGCGGAACAAATCCCGATCATATTAAATTAATCGCCGAAGTTGCGAAGGAGTATAAGCCGAGGAAAGTTGTCGGTTGATGGTTGATGGTTTTTGGAGATTAAATCAAGAAAATTTAAGGTAGATTACAATAATTAAAAATAAATATGGAATATAATAAACTAGAAGTTTGGGTGGAAGCAAGGAAATTGACAAATTTAGTTTATGAATTTTCTAAAGTTTTTCCAAAAGATGAAATTTACGGTTTGACAAATCAAATGAGAAGATGTTCGGTTTCAATTCCTTCAAATATTGCAGAAGGTTGTGGTAGACAAACAGCAAAAGACACAATTAATTTTTTACATATTTCAAGAGGTTCATTGTATGAATTAGAAACACAATGTTATGTGGCTCTTGACCAAAAATATATTGACGAGAATAATTTTAATATTGTTTTTAACCAGATGCAATCTTGTAAAAAATTATTAAACGGATTTATAAATTATTATAGAAAGCTGTTATGATTATAGATACGGCCAACAACCAACAACCAACAACCAACAACTTTTTAAAGTTATCAGGTCTTGAACCATTAGTAATTACACCTAATACCAACTTTGTAAACGTTGGTGAAAGGACGAATGTTACGGGTTCACGAAAATTCCTTCGATTAATTAAAGAAGAGAAATACGAGGAAGCACTTTCTATTGCAAAAGAGCAGGTGGAAGGCGGTGCGCAAATCATCGATGTCAATATGGATGAGGGAATGCTTGATGGGGTATATGCAATGACCACATTCCTGAATTTAATTGCTTCCGAACCAGATATTTCTCGTGTTCCATTGATGATTGACAGTTCAAAATGGGAAATTATTGAAGCCGGTTTGAAAGTAGCACAAGGAAAAAGCGTGGTCAATTCAATTTCTCTTAAAGAGGGTGAAGAACGTTTTATTCATCATGCCAAATTAATTAAAAAATACGGTGCGGCAGTTATTATTATGGCCTTCGACGAAGTCGGACAAGCCGATACTTATGAAAGGCGAATCGAAATTTGTAAAAGATCTTACGATATTCTAGTTAATGAAGTTGGTTTTCCGCCTCAAGACATCATTTTTGATCCTAATATTTTTCCTGTAGCAACGGGAATGGACGAACACAAATTGAATGCGTTAGATTTCTTTAGGGCAACAAAATGGATTAAAGAAAATCTTCCACATGCACATGTAAGCGGCGGAGTTAGTAACGTTTCATTTTCGTTTAGAGGAAACGATACCGTTCGTGAGGCAATGCATTCAGTGTTTTTATATCATGCAATTAATAATGGAATGACCATGGGAATTGTAAACCCAGAAATGTTAACCATTTATGATGAAATCCCAAAAGATTTATTAGAGCATGTTGAAGACGTATTATTAAATCGAAGAGAGGACGCTACCGAAAGACTATTGGATTTTGCAGAAAATGTAAAAGGAATCATTTCCCTCCCTTCGGGGGGGATTAAGGGGGGGCTTGAATGGCGATCAGGAACAATTCAAGAACGTTTAACACATTCCTTAGTTAAAGGAATTGATGAGTTTATTGATGAAGATATTGAAGAAGCCAGACTCGCCGCTTCCAAACCAATAGATGTTATTGAAATCAATTTAATGGCAGGAATGAATGTTGTTGGGGATTTATTTGGAAGTGGAAAAATGTTCTTGCCACAAGTTGTAAAATCAGCACGTGTAATGAAAAAAGCGGTTGCCTATTTACTTCCTTACATCGAAGCTAGTAAGCAAGTTGGCGATAAACAAGGGGCAGGCCGCATTCTAATGGCAACAGTAAAAGGCGATGTTCACGACATTGGGAAAAACATAGTTTCGGTAGTTTTAGGTTGTAATAATTACGAAATCATTGATTTAGGGGTGATGGTTGCGCCAGAGAAAATTATCGCTGCTGCAATTGAGCACAACGTTGATATTATTGGATTAAGCGGATTAATCACTCCATCATTGGATGAAATGGTTTATTTGGCTAAAGAATTGGAGAGGTTAAATGTAAAAATCCCAATTATGATTGGGGGCGCTACCACTTCTCGAGCGCACACTGCTGTTAAAATTGCACCTCAATATTCGAGCACTGTGGTTCATGTTAATGACGCTTCAAGAGCGGTTACTGTGGCAGGAAATTTATTGAATGAAGATACCAATTTAAAATACGTAAGCGAAATTCGTTCGGAATACGATGAACTGCGAGAAGGATATTTGAACAGAAGTCGGGATAAGAATTTCCTAACTATCGAACAAGCTCGTGCTAATAAATTAAAATTAGATTGGGACAATTTTACTCCTGTAAAACCAAATTTCATTGGAACAAAAACTATAGAAGTAGATTTGGATGTTTTAGTTCCTTATATCGATTGGACTCCGTTTTTTAGAACTTGGGAATTGTTTGGAAAATATCCAGCCATTTTAACAGATGAGGTAGTTGGAGAACAAGCAACTTCTGTTTTTGCAGACGCCCAAGAAATGCTAAAAGTAATTTTGAAGGAAAAGAAATTATCTGCCAAAGGGATTTATGGAATTTTCCCTGCGAATCAGGTTAATGATGATGATATTTTGGTTCAACCCACAACCAATAATCAACAACCACTAGCTTTTCTGACTTTGCGTCAGCAATCTCAAAAAACGGCAGGTGCACCAAATATAGCATTAGCCGATTTTATTGCTCCGAAAGATTGTGGTAAAACGGATTATATAGGAGCATTTTGTGTAACAACCGGTTTTGGAGTTGATGAATGGGCTGCCGAATTTGAAACAAAATTAGACGACTATAATTCAATTATGGTAAAAGCACTTGCGGATCGATTGGCGGAAGCTTTTGCAGAATATTTACATGAAAAAGTTAGGAAAGACATTTGGGGTTATGCTTCCGATGAGGTTTTATCACCTGATGATTTAATAGAAGAAAAGTACAATGGAATTCGTCCAGCGCCAGGTTATCCAGCGTGTCCGGACCATTTGGAGAAACCTACTATTTGGAAATTACTTAATGTAGAACATGAAATTGGAGTTAAACTTACCGAAAGTATGGCAATGTGGCCAGCTTCATCAGTCTCTGGATATTACTTTGCAAATCCTGAAAGCAAGTATTTTGGACTCGGAAAAATTAAAGAAGATCAAGTTATTGATTATTCAAAACGAAGAAATATTTCAACAGAAGTAGCAACAAAATGGTTAAATCCAAATATAGCAGATTAAATAATAGTTGATGGTTGATAGTTGATGGTTGATAGAAATTATCTGCAACCAACAACCAACAACCATCAACCAACAACCAATTATATGAAAGTAACAAAACACATCGAAAAAGCGAAAGGAAACACTTTATTTTCTTTTGAAATTATACCGCCTCAAAAAGGGAAAAGCATTCAAGAATTGTATGATAATATAGATCCGTTAATGGAATTTAATCCGCCATTTATTGATGTAACTACTTCTCGTGAAGAATTTGTATATATAGACAAAGGAAACGGATTATTAGATAAAAAACTTACCAGAATGCGACCTGGTACTCTTGGAATTTGTGCTTCTATCAAGCATAAATACAATGTAGATACAATTCCACATGTACTTTGTGGTGGTTTTACCAAAGAAGAAACCGAGTATTTATTGGTAGATTGTCACTATTTAGGAATCGACAATGTGATGGCATTACGTGGCGATGCAATGAAAGAAGAGAAATATTTTATGCCCAAAAATGGAGGAAATAATTACGCGGTAGATTTAGTAAAACAAATAAAACAATTAAATGACGGTAAATATTTACATGATTTAATTGACGTTGATAATAAATCAGATTTTTGTATAGGCGTGGCAGGTTATCCAGAGAAACACTTGGAATCGCCTTCGCTACAATCGGATTTAAAAAGATTGAAAGAAAAAGTGGACGCCGGTGCCGATTATGTGGTTACCCAAATGTTTTTTGACAATTCTAAATATTTTGAATTTGTAGAAAAAGCCAGAGCAATTGGAATCACAATACCAATTATTCCAGGGATTAAACCCATTGCTGTAAAGAAACACATGCAGTTATTGCCACAAATTTTTCGAGTAGATTTACCCGAAGACTTAATTAACGCCATTGAAAAAAGTTCTTCTGCAGCTGATGTAAAAGCAGTAGGTATTGAATGGGCAATCCAACAATCGTTAGAGTTAAAAAAAGCGGGAGTTCCTGTTTTGCATTATTATTCTATGGGAAAATCAGAAAATATTCGACAAATTGCTAAAGCAGTATTTTAAGAATAGTATATTTGTTTGCAATTGTATCAAATGAAAAAACAGTATTTAGTCCTTTTACTTTTTTATTTTGGATGTGTTTTTGGGCAAAATAATCCCAATTCATTTGCTGTTGATGCTAATTATTTTACTGGAAATATTTTGAAGCATGCGCCCGATCTTGGACCATTAATTACAGGACATCCGGAGGGGTTTTTAGTTAGTTTTTCTAAGAAAACCTATGGAAAAGAGGAGTGGGAAAGAGCCTATAATTATCCGGATTACGGAGTTTATTTGTTGTATCAAGATTTTAAAAATGAATTTCTAGGACATACCTACGCCGTTGGATTGCATTATAATTTCTATTTTCTAAATCGAAAATTAGTGTTTAAAATTTCTGATGGAATTGCTATGGTTTCCAATCCACATGATAATGAAACCAATAATAAAAATATTTCATTTGGCTCAAAATTTTTGGGGAACGTAAATTTCGGTCTCAATTACAAAACAAAAATTATCGATCATTTATCGGTTCAATCGGGATTCCTGTTTACTCATTTTTCCAATGCTAGAATGAAATCACCCAATAGAGGGATTAACACATTTAATGTAAATTTAGGACTTACTTATGATTTTGAAAAAAATTCAGATCAAATAAAAGACACCACTTCTTTCAGCATGAAATTCAAGGAACCAATTAAATACAATTTTGTTTTTAGGACTGGAAATAATGAAAGTGTCGTTGTAGGAAGTGGAATTTATCCATTTTATCATCTTGGTTTTTATGTCGATAAAAGATTAAATCGGAAAAGTGCACTTCAGTTTGGTACAGAACTATTTTTAACAAAAAGCATCATCGATTTCATAAAATATCAATCTGTTGCCTATCCAGAACTGAATTTAGATCCAAATACAGATTATAAAAGAGTGGGAATTTTCGTGGGTCACGAGTTGTTTATCAATAGAATATCTCTCGAAACTCAAATTGGATATTATGTCTATAAACCATTTAAATACGATACTGCTTTTTATGATCGATTGGGAATGAAATATTATATCAGCAATAAACTCTATACAGAATTAGCAATAAAAACGCATGGTTTTTTAGCGGAGGCATTAGAATTTGGAGTGGGTGTTCGACTTTAATAATTAGACTTTGAAAAAAATAATAATCTTAATTTGTTTCCTATTTTTTGCACTTGGCTGTTCAAAACCATCCGAGTGTGTTGAATCTACAGGCGCAATAATTACTCGAGATTTTAGTATTAGTACTTTTGATAAAATCATTGTTTACTCGGGAATCAGTTTGGTTATTACTCAAGGCCCTGTTGCCAGCGTTCAAGTTCAAACAGGTGAGAATTTAATTTCCAATATTGAAGTTAAAGTTGAAAACGGATTGTTATCTATAAAAGACAAAACAACATGCAATTGGGTTCGTGATTATGGAAATACTACTGTATTTGTAACTTCTCCAAACGTAACGGAAATCCATTCTAAAACTGAAAAAAATATCACTTCCAATGGCGTTTTGACTTATCCAATATTAAGTCTGATTTCTACTGATTTATCTGATGGTGCTGGAACAGGCGATTTCTATTTGAATATTAATAACTCTCAATTGGTTGTCGAAAATAATAACGTTTCTAGGTATTTTATTTCTGGTTTAACCAATATTCTTAAAGTTAATTTTTATGAAGGAAATGGGCGTTTTTCAGGTGAGAATTTAAACGCGAAAGAGATCCAAATTTTCCATAGAGGCACCAATGATATAGTTGTAAAACCAATAGATAAAATAACAGGGAAACTATTTAGTACGGGAAATTTAATTATTAAAAACACCCCGCCAATAGTTGATGTTCAGCAATATTATCAAGGAAGATTGATCTATAATTAGGGTTATTATTTTTTTGTAATTTCTCGAAAAATAGCTTCTAAATTTTTATTCTTTTGATTCAATTGTAGTGTTTTCAAACCATTTTCATTGGCAAAATCAAAAACGACTGGTCGCATATCGGTTTCAGAAATAAAAGTCAATTCCCAAACCATATCATGAACATTTTTATAGGATTTTAAATGAGGTATTTTTGCAAAAGCCTGTTCTTCGATTTTAAAATCAAATTCAACTTCGATAATTTGTTCTTTGTCTGAAGAAATCAGTTTGTCTAATTTTTTATCGGTTACAATTTTACCATTATTGATAATAATAACGCGATCGCAAATGGCTTCAACCTCTTGCATAATGTGTGTTGATAAGAATACCGTTTTGTCTTTTCCAACGTTTTTAATCACATTTCTAATCTCAACCAATTGATTTGGATCTAAACCTGTGGTAGGTTCATCTAATATTAAAACATCGGGATTGTGTAAAAGCGCATTGGCTAAACCCACTCTTTGACGATATCCTTTGGACAATTGCCCAATTTTTTTATGACTTTCAGAAGTTAAACCTGTTAATTCAATAACCTCATTTATTCTAGATTTTTCCACTTTAAAAACATCGGCATTGAAAGCCAAATATTCTCTTACATACAAATCTAAATACAATGGATTGTGCTCAGGCAAATAACCAACAGACAATTGAACCGATTTTTGATTGGAATTTACATCAAATCCGTTTACAGATGCACTTCCTTCATCTGCAGTAATATAGGTAGTTAATATTTTCATTAATGTAGATTTCCCAGCACCATTCGGACCTAAAAAACCTACAATTTCTCCCTTTTTAACAGAGAATGAAACGGCGTCCAGGGCTTTCTGATCGCCATAACTTTTAGAAATATTTACAACTTCAATTGACATATTATTTATTTTAAACAAAAGTAAGCAGAAAAATTAGGTTTACCATAATCATTTCTAAAATGCCACCTCATTAATTTATTTAGGTAACGAACAAAATCTAAAATTGTTGTAAATAATAAGCAAACAAAAAGGGTATTCAAGATAATTGTAATAATTTTGTAGAATATTTAAATAGCGCAATCTAAAGAATGAAAGACATGGTTAACAATAAAGAAATGAGAAAGTGGTTAGACGATTTTAACTTGCCACATCCATTGATGATTGCGGGGCCTTGTAGCGCAGAAACAGAAGAGCAGGTTTTAAAAATTGCTCACGATTTAAAAAATTCTGATGTTACTATTTTCAGAGCAGGAATTTGGAAACCGAGAACTCGCCCGGGAGGATTTGAAGGAGTAGGAGAAATTGGGTTGAAATGGTTACAAAAAGCAAAAGCGGAAACTGGTTTGATGATAGCAATTGAAGTTGCGAATGCAGCACACGTAAAGTTAGCATTAGAACATGATATTGATGTACTTTGGATAGGTGCTAGAACTACAGTGAATACATTTGCAGTTCAAGAAATTGCGGATGCATTGAAAAATACCGACAAAATAGTATTGGTAAAAAACCCAGTAAATCCTGATTTGGCTTTATGGATTGGTGGAGTGGAGCGTTTATACAATGCTGGAATTAAGAAATTAGGGATGATTCATAGAGGATTTTCAACCTATGAAAAAACAAAATACAGAAACATTCCCGAGTGGCAAATTGCTATCGATTTACAAAGTAAATTTCCTGATTTACCACTAATTTGTGATCCTTCGCATATTACCGGTAAAAGAGCGATGATAAAAGAAGTTTCCCAACAAGCGATGGATTTGAATTATGATGGTTTAATGATTGAAACGCATAATGATCCAGAAAACGCTTGGAGTGATGCCGATCAACAAGTAACACCTCAAGCTTTAAAGCAAATAATTCAAGAATTAGTAATTAGAAAATCATCAGTAGAAGAAGAAGATTTTAATTCTGATATGGTGAAATTGAGAGCGAAAATTGACATCGCCGATTCTAAAATATTGGAATTATTAGGAAACAGAATGAAAGTTGCAGAAAAAATAGGTGCAATTAAAAAAGCCAAGAATGTATCGGTGTTACAAAATAAGCGATGGTCGGAAATCCTTGAAAAGATGGTGGCTGACGGAGAAGAAAAAGGATTAAGCGAAGAATTTATTTTAAAATTATTCAAGGCAATACATCAAGAAAGCATCAGCCATCAAGAAAAAATAATGAATCATTTTTCCAATTAACTATATCTTTGCCTCATGACAGGACTTGTTTATAAATCGACTGGAAGTTGGTACACTGTAAAATCAGAAAATGGTGATTTTATTGAATGCCGTATGAAAGGTAAATTCCGAATCAAAGGCATTAAAAGTACCAATCCAATCGCCGTTGGTGATTGGGTAGATTATGAACTTGAAGAAACCTCCGATTCTGTTACAGGTACGATTCACAATATTCACGAAAGGAAGAATTATATTGTTCGAAAATCGGTGAATTTATCGCATCAAATGCACATTATCGCATCTAATATTGATCGTGTTTTTCTATTAATTACCATTAATAATCCACCTACAACTTCCAATTTTATTGATCGTTTTTTAGTTACTGCAGAAGCCTACGGAATTGAAACAATTTTGGTTTTTAATAAGATTGATACCTTTGACGAAGCTACTTTAGACGAACAATTGTACTTGCAACACATTTATCAAGAAATTGGTTACCAATGTTTGCGAGTTTCCTCAACTAAAATGAAAGGAATTGAAGAGTTAAAAGCACTAATGATTGGTAAAGTAAGCATGTTTTCTGGACATTCAGGTGTTGGAAAATCAACTTTGGTTAATGCACTTGAACCTAATTTACACTTAAAAACGAAAGTTATTTCTGAGCAAAGCATGCAGGGACAACACACCACTACATTTGCCGAAATGTACGATTTAAGTTTTGACGCTAGAATTATTGACACACCAGGAATCAAAGGATTTGGGATTGTAGATATGGAAAAAGAAGAAATTAGCGGTTATTTTCCTGAGTTTTTTAAGTTAAAAGACCAATGTAAATTCAATAATTGTTTGCATAAAGACGAACCACATTGCGCTATAAAAAAAGCCCTTGAAAACGATCAAATTTCTTGGTCAAGATATAAAAGTTATCTCAAAATTTTGGAAGGTGACGAAGAACATTATCGTACAGACATTTACGATGAAGATCGAAAAGCAAGTGATGAAACGAGAAATAAGTAATTAATTTGAAAGTAATAATTCAAAGAGTAACTTCCGCATCGGTAACTATTGAAGCCGAAATTGTAGCTAAAATCCAAAGTGGTTTATTGGTTTTGGTTGGTATTGAAGACGAAGATTCTCAAGAAGATATCAATTGGCTTAGCCAAAAAATAATTAACCTTCGAATTTTTGGCGACGAAAATGATGTCATGAATTTGTCTGTGAAAGACGTTAATGGTGATATAATTATTGTAAGTCAATTTACATTACACGCAAGCACTAAAAAGGGAAATCGCCCATCATATATCAAAGCTTCAAAACCAGAAATTGCTATTCCTATGTATGAAAAATTCCTTCAGCAAATGGAATTTGAATTTGAAAAGAAAATTCAAACGGGTAAATTTGGAGCTGATATGAAAGTGGCATTGGTAAACGACGGACCAGTAACCATAATTATTGATAGTAAAAACAAATCTTAATAGTATAGGATTTTTTTTTATATTTGGTTATTATAAATCCTTTTTCCGCCAAATTTTGAAACACAAACTGATAATTTTCCTATTTACAATTATTTCATTTGCTGGCGCCGCCCAAAAAATTAAATACCCTTCATCCCTAATTGCTGATAGTTTGTCAACTAATGCTAATGCGGTTGTTCGTTTAAACCATCAAGAAATTTCGATTTCTTCCCAAAGAAACATGACCGTCTTTATTAATAGAATTGTTACTGTTTATAATAAAAATGGTTTGGGTGCTGTTGATGCAATTTCCGGATATGATAAATCTAGGACTTTAAACTCTATTGAAGCTATTATTTATGACGCCTTTGGAAATGAAATAAAAAAAATTAAAAGAAAAGATTTTATTGATCAAAGCGCAGTGAGTGGGAGCACCCTTTTTTCTGATGATCGAGTTGTCTATTTAGATTATACACCAATAAATTATCCTTTTACGGTCAATTTTTCATGTGAGATAGAAACATCTAGCACGGCGTTAATTCCAAAATGGATGCCAATTTCAGATTATTATGTGGGTATTGAAAAAAGCACATTGAACGTTACTTATAAAAATGATCTGGGTTTTAAAAAGAAAGAGTTTAATTTAGATAACTTCAAAGTAAAAAAGACATTAGATACTTCTACCCAATTATCCTATTCTATTGAGGGAGTAGTTCCTCAAAAACCAGAAGATTTAAGTCCCGATTTTATTAAAATTTACCCGAGAGTAATCATGGGATTGGAGAATTTTAATTTGGAAGGTGTTGATGGAACTGCCAAAAATTGGAAAGAATATGGGCAATGGTTTTCTGAAAAAATATTGAATGGAACTTGCGATTTGCCTGAACAAACAGTTATAAAAATAAAATCGTTGATTGGTTCTGAAACAGATCCAATAAAAAAAGCTAAAATAGTTTACCAATACCTTCAAAACAAATCTAGATACATAAGTGTGCAAGTTGGAATAGGTGGTTTTAAACCAATGTTGGCTAGCGATGTAGATCGGTTGAGTTATGGGGATTGCAAAGCATTATCGAATTATACAAGAGCACTTTTAAATGCCGTTGATGTTCCTGCATTTTATACAGAATTGTACGGTGATTCAGATAAAATCGACATTGAATCTGATTTTACTTCTGTACAAGGAAATCACGTAATATTGGCTATTCCAAATCAAAACGATTATGTTTTTTTAGAATGCACAAGTCAAGATGATCCTTTTGGTTTTCAGGCTAATTTTACTGATGATAGAAATGTTGTGATTATTAAACCAGAAGGAGGAGAAATTGTTCGCACCAAAAACTATGAGGGAAAAGCCAATTCACAAGACAGTAAGGGAAATTTTACCATTTTGGAAACAGGTGAATTAAAGGGAAGTATCGAAATAGTTTCTCAAGGAACGCAATACGGAAGAAAGTTCAGTTTAGAGAAAATGCAACCTTCCGATAAAGAGTCGCGTTATAAATCGTATTGGAATAATATTAATAATTTAAATATTAAAAATGTTTCATTTGTAAATGACAAAGACAAAATAATCTTCACTGAAAAAGTTCAAATAAGTGCAGATAGTTATGGAACTATTTCGGGAAATAAAATATTTTTTGTCCCAAATGCTTACAATCAATATACTTCAAATATTAAAAAAAGCAGAAACAGAAAAACGCCATTTGAAATTAAAAGAGGATTTATTGATAATGACGAAATAACAATTACTTTACCAGCAGGATTTGCTATAGAAGCGCTTCCGGAAAATGTAGAATGGAGTAATAAATTTGGAGTATATAAATCGGAACTTATTAAAAAAGACGGATTAAATCTAATTTATAAAAGGAGTTTGTTTATGAAGCGAGGATTGTATCCAAAAGAAGATTTTGAAGAATACCGACAATTTATTGAAAAGGTAAAACGGAATGATAACTCCAAAATGATTATTGTAAAAAATTAAAATTTGTAAAATGAAAAAAATCAATTTCCTAAATATTGCACTTCTATTCTTTGTCGCAACTTATTCTCAAGTTAAATACGAACTAGGAAAAGTTACAACAGCTGAATTAGAAGAAAAAATACATCCTAAAGATTCGTCAGCTGTGGCGGCATTTCTTTTTAATAAAGGAAAAACGTATTTTAATTACAAGCAGGGTGATGGTTTCTTTGTGTATACCGAAGTTGAGGTTAAAATTAAAATTTATAAAAAAGAAGGTTATGATTGGGCAAATAAATCTGTTGCTTTTTATGTAGAGGGAAATTCAGATGAATCGGTAACTTTTTCTAAAGCCTTTACCTATAATTTAGTAAATGGAAAAATAGAAAAAACGAAATTAAAATCTGAAAGTGAGTTTGTAGAAAAAACCAATAAATACTATTCTCAAAAAAAAATAGTAATGCCTAATGTTAAAGAAGGGTCTATTATTGAGTACATGTATCTTATTAAGTCTCCTTTCATTACTAATTTACCAACTTGGGAATTCCAAAAAGATATACCAGTTAATCATTCTGAATTTAGCTTTAATACTCCGGAATATTTTACCTATAAACCAATTCAAAAAGGGTTTTATAATCCCGAATATAAAAGTGGATACCACAATGAAACTATTACATTTACCAACGTAGATCGTTCGGCAATTTATTCAGGTTCTGCAAGCAGAACAACTCAAGATGTAACTTTTGAGGTAAGCGAAAATAATTTTGTAATAGACAATGTTCCTGCACTTGTTGAAGAAGATTTTGTAAATAATATAAACAACTACAGATCATTAGTATCTTATGAACATGTGGCAACTAGATATCCAAATTCTACTGCAACTGTCAATGCGCTAGATTGGGATGGAGTGGTAAAAACAATTTATAATTATGATAATTTTGGACCTGAACTAGCTAAATCAGGCTATTTTGAGTCTGATATTAAGACATTAATGGCGGGACTAACTACCCAAGAAGAAAAAATAGTAGCTATCCTTAACTTTGTTAAATCTAAAGTTAAATGGAATGGGATGAATGGTTATTCTTGCAATGAAGGAGTTAAAAATGCCTATAAAACCAATACTGGAAATACTGCAGAAATTAATTTGATGCTAACTGCAATGCTGCGTTACGCTGGAATTAGCGCCAATCCAGTTTTAGTCAGTACAAGAGCAAATGGGATAGCTTATTTTCCAATCCGAACTGCTTTCAACTACGTTATTGCAGCTGTAGAAATCCAAGACGGGTTGATTTTACTTGATGCAACTGAAAAATACTCCTATTTAAATATTTTGCCTGTAAGAGATATTAATTGGTTTGGTAGAATAATTAGAGAAAACGGAACTTCTGCTGAGGTGGATTTGATGCCAAAATTAGTTGCCAAAGAAGCAGTAAATATGAGTTTGGTGATTAATGGAGATGGTACGGTGCAAGGAAAAATAAAATCGCAACTATCCAATCACTTGGCTCTTAGTTTTAGACAAAGCAAACTATCTTTGACTAAAGATGCTTATTTGGAAAATCTTGAAAACAAAAACAATAATATTGATATTAGTGAATACGTTAGAGAAAATGAAACGGATCTTTCTAAGCCAATAGTTGAAAATTACACTTTTAGTAATTCAAAAGACATTGATGTTATTAATGATAAAATTTATATTTCTCCAATGTTATTTTTAGCTACCAATAAAAATCCATTTACTAAAGAAACTAGAGAATATCCAATTGATTTTGGTTATCCTGTAGAAAGCAAATACTATATAAGTATTACAATTCCAGAAGGTTATGCTGTTGAATCGTTGCCAAAAGCGTTGAGTTTATCAACAGGAGAAAATGTAGGTTCTTTTAAATATATTATAGGAAATACGGATAGAAACATTCAAATTGTAGTTTCGGAAAGTTTAATGACACCAATAGTACAATCTGATTTTTACCCAGTATTGAAAGATTTTTTTAAGCAAATGGTAGAAAAAGAAAACGAAAAAATTATCCTAAAGAAACTGTAACTTTCCTACATAAAATTTAATTTTTATTGTAATATGAATTTAAAAAATTCCCAACTAGAAGTTGACAATTGGATCAAAGAACACGGAGTTCGTTATTTTAATGAACTAACAAATATGGCTCAACTTACAGAAGAAGTAGGTGAAGTAGCGCGTATTATTGCTCGTAGATATGGAGAACAGTCGGAAAAAGAATCTGATAAAAACAAAGACCTTGGTGAAGAATTAGCCGATGTAGTTTTTGTAGTTCTTTGTCTTGCAAATCAAACAGGAATTGACCTTCAGGCCGCTTTTGATAAAAAAATGGATCTAAAATCTATTCGTGATAAAGACCGCCATCATGACAATGAAAAATTGAAATAATGAATGTAAGGCTTAACGCAAAAGAGATAAATCTAAATTCGAAAATCGAAATTACGGGTTCCAAATCGGAAACGAATCGATTATTATTGCTCAAAGCCCTTTATCCAAATATTATTATTGAAAATGCATCCAATTCTGATGATTCAGAAGTGATGAACTCGGCGTTGACCTCCAACAACCAAACAATAGATGTTCACCACGCAGGAACGGCAATGCGTTTTTTAACGGCCTATTTTGCCTCACAAGAAAACAAAACGGTAACATTAACCGGTTCTTCAAGAATGAAAGAACGCCCAATTAAAATTTTAGCTGAAGCTTTAATACAATTAGGAGCAAATATTGACTATCTTGAAAACGATGGCTTTCCGCCAATAAAAATTAAAGGACAAAAACTTACTGCTTCTAAGATTTCGCTTCAAGCAAATGTAAGCAGTCAGTACATTTCAGCACTTTTGTTGATCGCCCCAAGTCTTCCAAACGGATTGGAATTGGAATTAATTGGAGAAATTACCTCATTTTCCTATATTAAAATGACTTTGAAATTGCTTCAAGAAATTGGGGTTGAAACTTCATTTATAGGAAATTCAATTAATGTAAAACCAAAATTCCAAGATCCAAACCCTAAAACCATAATTGTAGAATCCGATTGGAGTTCTGCTTCCTATTATTATTCGATAATTGCACTTTCAAAAGAAGGAACTCAAATTGCTCTATCGAGTTTTAAAGAAAATAGTTTACAAGGCGATGCTATTTTGGCTACAATTTATGAGCAAATGGGGGTTGAAACCCATTTTGATGAAGGAAAAATCACTCTGATTAAAAACGTAAAGCCAATAAATCAAAATATTAAATTAGACTTAAACAGCGCTCCCGATATTGCTCAAACAATAGCTGTGACTGCTTTTGGTTTAGGAATTTCCTGTGAATTAAAAGGGTTACATACTCTAAAAATAAAGGAAACAGATCGGTTGGAAGCACTTCAAAATGAACTTTCAAAATTAGGGGCTTCAATTTCAATAACTAATGATAGTTTGCAAATAGAACCTGCGAAATCAATTAATTCTAATAGGAATATTGCAACCTATAATGATCATAGAATGGCTATGGCATTTGCACCTTTAGCATTAAAAACAAATATAAATATTGAAAATGCTGAGGTTGTGTCAAAATCATATCCAAATTTTTGGAGTGATTTAAAAAAAGTTGGATTTGAGATTTCGTAACAAACCCTTAATTCACTGGTCTTAAAGACGATTTTCTTCTCCCTTTCCTTCGGAGAGGGTTGGGGTGAGAATAAATAAACCCGAAAACACTTGACAACGCCTGTCTCACAATCGTATATTTGCACACGATTTTGAATTAGACACAAAATCCATAACTAATAATTTATTCTAAATGAAATTATCACATTTTCAATTCAATTTACCAAAAGAACTATTAGCTGAATTTCCAGCAGAAAACAGAGATGAATCTCGATTAATGGTTATCAATCGTGAAAAGAAAACTATTGAACACAAAATGTTTAAAGATGTTATTGATTATTTTGACGATGGAGATGTAATGATTCTTAATAATACTAAAGTTTTTCCTGCTCGTTTGTATGGGAATAAAGAAAAAACTGGAGCGAGAATTGAGGTTTTCTTGTTAAGAGAATTGAATGCAGAGCAACGTCTTTGGGACGTTTTGGTAGATCCAGCACGAAAAATCAGAATTGGAAATAAACTGTATTTCGGTGACGATGATTTATTAGTTGCTGAGGTAATTGACAATACTACGTCTCGAGGAAGAACATTGCGTTTCCTTTTTGACGGACCTTATGATGAATTCCGAAAAAAATTAACTGAATTAGGGGAAACACCAATCCCAAAATATATTAATAGAGAAGTAACGCCAGAAGACGCGGAACGTTATCAAACAATTTATGCTAAAGAAGAAGGTGCTGTAGCCGCTCCAACTGCAGGATTGCACTTTTCTAAACACCTTTTGAAAAAATTAGAAATCAAAGGAGTTGGATTTGCAGAAGTAACTCTTCATGTTGGTTTAGGAACTTTTAATCCAGTAGAAGTAGAAGATTTATCAAAACATAAAATGGATTCTGAGGAGTTGAAAATCTCTCAAGAAGCTTGTGATATTGTAAATGCTGCTAAAATTGCTAAAAAACGAATTTGTGCTGTAGGAACAACATCAATGCGCGCAATTGAAAGTTCTGTTTCTTCCCAAAGAACATTAAATCCATACGATGGTTGGACTAATAAATTTATTTTTCCGCCACACGATTTTAGTATTGCTAATTGTATGATTACAAATTTCCATACGCCAAAATCAACATTATTAATGATGATTTCTGCTTTTTGCGGTCATGATTTAATGAAAGAAGCTTATGAAATTGCAGTTAAAGAAAATTATAAATTTTATTCTTACGGTGATGCAATGTTAATCATCTAATTAGCTATATAAGTATTAAAAATCTCGTCTGAAAAGGCGAGATTTTTTTTGTTTAAACAAAAATTAATTCTGATTTTTTAAATTCAGAAGTGCTATATTTTTGCTATTTTTACCAATATTAAATCTGAATTTATGACATTCCAAAATACACTTGAATTTGCCAAAGAACTTGATTCTCAAGACCATTTGAAAGAATATAGAAAAGAGTTTTATTTTCCTAAAGTTAATGGTAAGCGGGCAATATATTTCACTGGAAATTCTCTTGGATTGCTTTCAAAAAGAGCAAAAAATTATGTAGATGATATAATGAACGATTGGAAAAATCTAGCCGTTGAAGGATATTTTTATGCTGAAAAACCTTGGTTGGATTACCACGAGCGATTTGCAAAACCTTTAAGTAATATTGTTGGCGCCCTGCCTTCTGAAGTTACTGTTATGAATACTTTGACGGTGAATCTTCATTTGTTGATGGTTTCTTTTTATAAACCACAGCCTAAAAAATATAAAATTCTTTGCGAAGCCAAAGCGTTTCCAAGTGATCAATATATGATGCAAAGTCAAGTGCAATTTCATGGTTATAATCCTGATGATGCAATTGTAGAAATCCATCGTAGAGAAGGAGAGCACAACCTACGATTAGAAGATATTTTAGCTAAAATTGAAGAGATTGGCGACGAATTAGCATTAGTATTAATAGGTGGTTTAAATTATTACACGGGTCAGGTTTTTGATATGAAAACAATTACTGAAGCTGGTCATAAAGTGGGTGCTTTTGTAGGTTGGGATTTAGCCCATGCAGCAGGAAACATCAAATTGGAATTACACGATTGGGACGTAGATTTCGCTTGCTGGTGTAGCTATAAATACATGAATTCCGGACCAGGAAATGCTTCAGGTTGCTTTATACATGAAAAACACCACAAAAATATGAATCTTAACAGATTTGCAGGTTGGTGGGGTCATAATAAAGAAAGACGTTTTAAAATGGAACCTAAATTTGACCCTGTTCGCGGCGCAAATGGATGGCAAATCAGTTGTTTGCCTGTTCTTTCTCTTGCACCTTATTTAGCATCAGTTGAAATGTTTGACGAAATTGGCATGGACGCTATAATCGCTAAAAGAAATAAGATCACTTCCTATTTAGAATTTATAATACAAGAAATTTCTAAGGAAGTAAAAGGTTCTTTTGAAATCATTACACCTGCCGATCCTAGTCAGCGCGGAAGTCAATTATCAGTATTACTCCATGGTGAAGGAAGATCGCTTTTCGATTATTTAATGGCCAACGGAGTTATTGTAGACTGGAGAGAACCAAATGTAATCCGATTTGCGCCAGCACCATTGTATTGTTCTTTTGAAGATATGTATGAATTTGGTCAAATATTAAAAAGAGGAATTTTAAAATAATTAGAAACTTTAGTTGAAAGCTATTTCACAAAAAGCTCAAAGTACACTCAAAGACACACAAAACTTAAATTAAGTTAGCGAATCTCTGCGAACCTTTGAGTATTTTAGTGAAATAACTATTACGAAAAACGCTCAATGAAAAACCTGTTTGTTAATTCAAGTAGGTTTTTTTTATAAAATGCCATTATGAAATTTATATTTTTTAATTTATATTTTATTACACCCCTAAAATATAGGGGGTATATTTATAAATATCATAAAAATTTTATTTTTTATTATAATTTTTATAGGGGTATCAAATGATTTTTTACTTTTATTGTGAATTTAAATCAAAAACAATGAGAAAAATTATTTTAAGTGTGATCCTAATCACAATTTTGGCATTGTCTGTTTTTTCAATTTATTTATTTCCTGTAACTACTGTTTTAGGAGCGCATGTTATTCCTTTAAAACTAGATACAGGAGATACTGCTTGGATGCTTGTCGCAACAGGATTGGTTTTATTAATGACTCCTGGATTGGGATTCTTTTACGGCGGAATGGTTGGAAAAAAGAACGTAATCAGTACAGTATTACAGAGTTTCATGGCCATGGTAATAGTAACTGTAATATGGGTTGTGGTAGGATTTGGTTTGTGTTTTGGCCCTTCCATAGATGGTTTAATTGGAAATCCAACTTCAAATTTCTTTTTTAATGGTGTGAATGCTACTACCGCTTGGGAATTAGCACCTACAATTCCTTTTATCTTATTTGCATTATTCCAAGCTAAATTCGCAATTATTACTCCAGCTTTAATTACAGGTGCCTTTGCTGAGCGAGTTCGTTTTTGGGCTTACCTATTATTTATGGTATTATTTATTGTGTTTGTATATTCTCCTTTGTGTCACATGACATGGCACCCTGATGGTTTATTGTTTGGATGGGGAGTTTTAGATTTTGCTGGCGGAACTGTAGTTCACATGAGTGCCGGATGGGCCGCATTAGCAGGAGCTATATTCTTAGGGAAAAGAAAAGTTCAAAAAACAAATCCAGCTCGTATTACCTATGTGTTATTAGGCACTGGTTTATTATGGTTTGGCTGGTTTGGTTTCAATGCTGGTTCTGCAGTTGGTGCCAATGGGTTAGCAGCTCAAGCTCTTGGAACTACTACTGTTGCCGCTGCCGCTGCCGCTATGGGATGGGTATTTTTAGATAAAATTTTAGGTCACAAATTATCAGCAATGGGAGCATGTATAGGCGCAGTTGTTGGTTTGGTTGCGATAACTCCAGCAGCTGGTTTTGTAACTATTCCATCAGCATTAGCAATAGGATTAATAGCAAGTATTGTGAGTAATTTAGTTGTTTCAAAATTCCCAAAAGGAAAAGTGGACGACGCTTTAGATGTATTTGCTTGTCATGGAGTAGGAGGAATGGTAGGGATGCTTTTAACAGGAGTATTCGCTTCAAAATCTGTAAATTCTATTGTAGGAGATAACCAAGGTTTAATATATGGCGATGCTACTTTATTCTTTATTCAATTGAAAGCGCTAGTTCTGGTTTCTTTATTTGCGTTTTCAGTATCTTATTTCTTATTTTATATTGTAAATAAAATTACTCCACTTCGAGTAAGTGAAGACAAAGAAGAACTAGGTTTGGATATCTCTCAACACGGAGAACAATTATAATTTTTCCACTATTAATTGAAATTTTTTCTAATTTTATCTAACTAAATTAAAAAACATGAAAAAAATCGCCCTCATTTTAGCATTTGCCTTGAGCGCAACAGTATCTTTTGGTCAAGATAAACCATTAGAAATTTCAGGATCAGCAGATTTATATTACAAATATGATATTTCTAAAACAGCTAACATTCCTACGAGTTTTGCAACCGATCAAAATTCAGTTTCACTTGGTATGTTTGATGTTATTTTGAAGAAAAAAACTGGAAAAACAGCTTTCTTAGCTGAAGTTTCTTTTGGCCCAAGAGGGGCTGGTCAATCCATTCCAGATATAAACGGGCAATCGTATCATATTCAAAATTTATATGCAACTTATGAAGCAACTGAAAAACTAACGTTAACAGCAGGATACATGAGTACTTTTATTGGCTATGAAGAAATTTCACCTTTAGCTAATTCCCACTATTCGACTTCATATTTATTTACAAATGGGCCATTTCAAAATGGAGGTATAAAAGGCAATTATGCTTTTTCAAAAAAAATAGGATTAATGGTTGGAATGTTTAACGACCAGTGGAATGCTTATCAAGCCAATTCACCACTAGGATTAAATGCTATTGGCGCTCAATTATCGTTAACTCCGTCTGATAAATTATCTGCCCATTTAAATTATTTAAGTGGGTCAGCAAGTGGTAAAATTTTAGACCTAACGGCAAAATATCAAATGACAGATAAATTTAAATTAGGTTTGAACGCAGCCGATTATAAAGGCATCTACGATAATACAGGTTATTCAGGTGTTGCATTATATCCATCTTATAAATTTAAAGAAAATTTTAGTTTAGGATTACGTGCTGAATCTTATAAATCAAAAAGTACAGAAACGTCCTATACTTCCTTAACATTAACCGGAAATATTAAATCAGGAGGATTAACTTTTATTCCAGAAGTGAGACTTGATAATGCATCACAAAAAGTGTTTGTGGATGCCAATTTAGTTCCAATTAAAACTGCTGCACAAATTTGTTTAGCTGTAGTTTATGGATTCTAGACGCCCTATTTTGAATCATTTTTTTATTTTTAATTTTTTGTTTTTAAGACCCGAATAATTCGGGTCTTTTTTTTATTTAACTTATGAAGTTGTGAATTTAACATATTATTTTAATTGATTTACCTTTATAAATAGTACTTTAGTAAATCTCTGTAAACCTTTGTGAACCGGAGAGAAATAGTAATTTAAAAACAGTTATAAGCACAATCGAAATTTAAATTAAACCAAAATGTTTTTTAGATATTTAATTATTTTTTTAGTTCTCTTAAGTTGCCAAAAAACAATGGCACAAGACACTACGAAAACTAAAGAAGAAACTAAAAAATACAGTAAAATTCAAGCGTATTCTAACAAGCATAAATTCACTAAATTCATATACAAGCTAATTTTCGAACCAGTTAATAGTCCAGTTGTAAAAAAGAACTCTTTTAATAAAGTAAAAAAAACAAATTATTCTGCGTTCGAAGGTAAAATAATTAGAAATATTACTATTAATTCTTTTGATCCATTTGGTTATTCTGTTCACGACAGCACCGAAACACCTAAAAATTTTTTCCTTCGAGCGGGTAATTCACTTCATGTAAAAACAAAGAAATTTGCCATTAAGAATTTATTATTAATAAGGGAAAATGAACCTTTAGACTCCCTTTTGGTAAAAGAATCAGCGCGTTTAATTAGGAGTCAATGGTATGTAAGTGAATTGGCTTTGAATACGAGATTGGTTTCTAAAGATTCTGTAGATATTTCAATACGAATTCTCGATTCCTGGAGTGCACTTCCAGAGTTGGATCTTACCAATACTCAATCGACATTTTTATTGAGTGAGAAGAATTTTTTTGGACTTGGACATGAATTTTCTAATTCCTATTCAAAGAATTTTATGGGAATTCACGATGGTTATAGCGGAAGTTATATCATTCCAAATATTAAAAATACGTTTATAAAAACAACCCTAGCGTATTCTATTGATTTTAATCAAAATTATACCAAATTAGTAAGTGTGGAACGGCCTTTTTATTCAACTTTTACGAGATGGGCTGGTGGATTTTCCTTGAGTCAAATATATGGAACTCAATTTACTTTTACACCCACACAAACCCTCGAACTTCAACGTTATAAAGCCGATTACCATGATTATTGGGTGGGACATTCTGTGAAAATATTTAAAGGAAATTCCGAATACGAGCGTAGTACTAATTTCTTCACAACCGCACGATTTTACAATAAAAATTTTGTTGAAAACCCGATAATTATCAACGATATTCTTGGAACTTACGCCAATGAAAAGTTATATATAGCAAGTATAGGAATTGCTTCAAGAAAGTACATTCAGGATAAATACATTTTCAATTTTAATATTGTTGAAGATATTGCTTCCGGTTTTATTTATACTTTAACGGCAGGATTTCAAAATAAAAACAAGATCAATAGAACTTATATTGGAGGAAAAGCCTCCTTTGGTAACTTCTTCAATTTTGGATACTTAGGAACTAACTTTGAATATGGAACCTATTTTAATAATGGAACAATTGAAGAAAGTGCCGCAGTTATTAAAGCCATTTATTTTACTAATTTGGAGGAAATTGGCAGCTGGAAATTTCGACAATTTATAAATCCTGAAGTGGTTATTGGGATGAACAGGCCCAATGTTCTTGCGGATAGAATTACATTAAATGGCGATTCAGGGATTAATGGTTTTAACAGTCAATCTCTTTTTGGAACTAAAAAATTATTAGTTAGTTTTCAAACACAGGGTTATTCACCATGGAAAATTACAGGATTTCGATTGAATCCCTACTTTAGATATACAATGGGATTAATTGGGGATGACAATCAAAAATTATTTTCAAGCAAATTGTATTCCCAAATAGGAGTTGGGGTAATTATAAGTAATGATTATTTAGTATTTAAATCGTTTCAATTGTCTTTTTCGTATTATCCAAATTTACCAATTGATGGGGGATCATTATACAAAACGAATGCCATTAGAACATCCGATTTTGGATTAGAAAATTTTGGAATCTCAAAACCAGAATTGGTTAAATATCAATAATAAATTTAGAAAATGGTTGTAGGTAACAATAATAAAAAAGACAAACTAATAAGTTTGTCTTTTTTTTGTGGAATCGCCGGGAATCGAACCCGGGTCCAAACAAGCAACTAAAGAGCTTTCTACACGCTTATTTCCTGATTGAATTTTCGATGTTGTGTTTGACCAGAAACAGTCGCACAACACTTATCTTCTTAATTTTCGAAATCCACCCGAAGCTCATGAAAATCTAGGTTTAAATTTACGATTCACCTTTATCGACCGCCATAAACCAAAGCTTTCGTGGTGAATCCTGCTTTCCTACCTTGTAGGACGAGGCTAATCTTACTATGATTCAGATTATGCAGCAAGAGCGTAGTTTCCTTCGCCGTGTAAATGTTTTGAAACCTTTTATTAACGAGAATTGTCCCAGTTCTCGACGTGCTTACTTTTCAATTCGACTTGCTGTCAAAACCAGTCGACCCCAAATAGTGCTGCAAATATACGAATTAAGAAGTTAGAAGGCAAGAGAATAGATGCAAGAGAATAGAAGTTTGAAATAAGACTTAAAGAGGATAGACGAATAGACTATAGACTTTTCAATTCCGGGTGAATTCGGGTAATTTGGGACTAAATATCTTTTCGTTTAAATAAGACTAAAAGAGGATAGACGAATAGATGATAGACTTTTCAATTCGGGTGAATTCGGGTAATTTGGGGCTAAATATCTTTTCGTTTAAATTAGATTAAAAGAGGATAGACGAATAGATGATTGACTTTTCAATTCGGGCGAATCTTGTCTATTGACTCTATTATCTAACAGTCTATTATCTAACAGTCTATTATCTAAAAGTCTATTATCTAAAAGTCAATTGCCTTACTCCTCCATCTCCTCCTCAACCTTAAAAGGATAATCGCCGAATAAAGGAGCCAATTTTCGAACGTTATAAACGCTTTTCATCGATTTATTGGTTAGTGCAATGATGGTAACATTTTCATTTTTTAAAGTAACATAAGACGACATATTTCCATGCCACCAACCATTATGAAAATAAAAATTCTGACCCGTTTCAAAGTTTATCATTCGAATTCCTAGACCATAGTTTTTCTGACCTTTGTGTTCGTTGCTATACCCTTGGTAAATTTGATTTCTCAATTCTGGGTTTAAAAAATATTTTGAATTTCTAGCCATGTCAAAAAGTAACAAGTCTTGAGGTGTAGAAAAAATATTCTTATCACCATAAATAGCATCTAAAAAGTCAAATGCGATTTGCATTCCTCCAGCTCTATAGGAAGGGGTGATTACATTTTTGTCTTTTCTATAGTCAAAAACAAAAGTATGTTTCATTCCTAGTGGTTCGAAAATCATCGATTTCATTGCGTCAGGATAGCTTTTTCCAGTAACTTTTTCTATAATTAATGCCAACATTGCATAATTGGTATTACAATATTGAAATCTAGTATTGGTTTTGCTCTCTAATCCTATTTTTTTGTTAATCATAATATTCAAAATATCTTGATTGCACATGATTTTATGGTTGTCCCAAATTTTTCTATCATCAGTAAAATAGGCATAATTGCGCATTCCACTTCTATGACTTAGTAGATTTTTTATTGTAACCTCAGGATAGGGAAACCCTTTTAACAAGGTTGTTACTTTTTGATCCAATTCAATTTCACCAGCATTTATTAATTTTAATATTGCTGTTGCCGTTAATACTTTACTTACCGATGCAATGTGAATTGGCGTTTCACTTGTAATTGGCGTTTTCTTTCTTACATCACCAAAACCTGAGTAATTTTCATAAATTATTTGACCGTCTTTAGCAACTAAAAAACTAATATTGTTGTTTTTTGAAGGCCAATTTTTATTGAAAAAATGATCAATTTTGTATTTTTTAGAATTGATATAGGAATCAGTCAATTTTGGATATACAGAATCATTAGGAGTCATTTCTAATGAAGAAATTAGGGATTCGGTATTTTTATCATTTTGACTTTTACAAGAAAAACATAGAAAAAAGACAAAAATTATTTTAATGTATAGTATTGGCGTTTTATGTGTCATCAGATAAGGGAAACAACAAATATATAGGAAAGTAATGTATTTTCAAACCCAAATTTAGATATAAGTCATTAAAAAAAGCATGCCAAAATATAAGGAGTTGTTTTTCAATAATAAACGAAATTATTTTAATAAAAATAAATTTTGACATCCATTTACTTAAGCTTACTTTTGAATGAAAATTAAAGAAATAAAGAATGAAATTCGGAATTATTAAAGAAAGAAAAAATCCACCAGACAGAAGAGTTGTTTTTTCACCTGAAGAATTGAAGCAATTAAAAAGTGAATTCCCAACTGCTGAAATTGAAGTAGAAAGTTCCGATATTAGAATTTTTTCAGATGAACAATATGCCAATCTAGGAATAAATGTTACTAATGATATGAATTCTTGTGATGTTTTATTTGGAGTTAAAGAAGTTCCAGTTGACGCATTAATTCCCAATAAAAAGTATTTCTTTTTTTCTCACACAATTAAAAAACAACCTTACAATAGAAAACTTTTACAAGCCCTACTTGAAAAAAATATCGATTTCTATGATCACGAAACTATCGTTGATGCAAATTACAATCGACTAATTGGTTTTGGAAGATATGCAGGAATTGTTGGTACTTACAATGCATTTAGAGCATTTGGAATTAAATTTGGTTTATTTACAATACCAAAAGCTGAAACTCTTTCAGAAAAAGAAGATTTAGTTGCCAAATTAAAAAGACCAATTTTGCCTCCAATAAAAGTAGTATTAACCGGTTGCGGAAAAGTTGGAAATGGTGCTAAAGAAATATTGGACGCAATGAAAATGAAGGAAGTTTCAGTAGAGAATTTCCTTACGAAAAAATATTCCGAACCTGTTTATGTCCAAATAGATGTCTTAGATTATAACAAACGGAAAGACGGAAAAGTATCTGATAAAAGTGATTTTTATTCTAACCCTACCGAATACGCTTCTGATTTTGAACGCTTTACTAAAGCATCAGATATATTTATCGCTGGCCATTTTTATGGAAATGATGCTCCTTATATTTTAACTCAAGATATGCTTAAAGCAAATGATTGTAATATTAAGGTTGTTGCCGATATTTCTTGTGATGTAAATGGTCCAATTGCTTGTACTATTAAAGCTTCAACAATTGCGGAACCAATTTTTGGATATTTACCAAGCGAGCATAAAGAAGTAGATGTGTTTCATCCAGCTGCAATTGTGGTAATGTCTGTTGATAATTTGCCTTGTGAATTACCTAAAGATGCTAGCGAAGGATTTGGTGAAATGTTCATGAAACATGTAATCCCCGCTTTTTTTAATGGCGATAAAGACGGAATTCTGCAAAGAGCCAAAATGACCGAAAATGGAAAACTTACTGAAAGATTCCAATATTTACAGGATTTTGTTGACGGGAAATAGTCAGTTTCATAATGATCAAAAATTCAGAAATCGATTTCGTTAATAAATTTATCAAGTAAATATTTTATATTCTTTTTATATAAATGTATATTTATCAAATATTAGTATTTATTTTTATTAGTTATGCATTTTATAATAGTAGAATTGAGATAAATGAAATACTAAAACCAATTATTTAACCAACTTTAAACCAACTTTATGAATTCAGAAAATGTTCAAACAAAATGGGGGCAGTTTATTCCCTTAGTAACCGTATTTTTCTTCTGGGGATTTGTCGCCGCTAGTAACGACATCCTAATTCCAGTATTTAAAAAAGCCTTCGATTTGACCCAAGGTCAAAGCCAATTAGTTTCATTGGCATTTTACATTGCCTACACCGTAGGATCTCTTATTTACATGGGGATTTCGCTTTTAATGAAGGAAGATATAGTAAACAAGATAGGTTATAAAAATGGTCTTGCGCTTGGTTTAGGGATATCAGCATTAGGAACATTATTGTTTTATCCAGCTGCAAATACAGGTTCATTCACTTTAATGTTGTCTGGTTTATTCATCGTAGCTTTAGGATTTTCATTACAGCAAACCGTTGCAAATCCTTTAGCGATTGCTATGGGTCCGATTACAACAGGTTCTCAAAGATTAACATTGGCAGGAGGAATTAATAATTTTGGAACTACAATTGGTCCATTGGTAGTAAGTTTTGCCATTTTTGGTTCTAGTGTAGCCGGTGCAGATACTGAAATGAGTATTGAAAGTGTGAAAATTCCTTATTTAGTTTTAGGATTGGCATTTTTATTAGTAGCATTATTATTAAAATTTTCTTCAATTCCTGATAAACCAGCAGCTGTTGTTGAGGTTGAAAATGAGGTAAATTCTTCTAGAAGTTCGGCATTAAAATACCCACAATTAATCATGGGAATGATAGCGATTTTCGTTTATGTAGGTGTTGAAGTGTCAACGGCAAGTAACCTTCCAGCCTATATGGAGTCTAAATTAGGGTTTCTTACACAAGATGTAGCACCTTATATTTCATTGTATTGGGCGAGTTTGATGATTGGTCGTTGGACAGGAGCTGTAGGAGCTTTCACCAATGATATGAACTTACAAAAAGTATTTAAATTCCTAGCACCTTATTTGGCTTTTGGTGTATTTTTATTAGTAAATGCTATTGCAAAACACGACTTGACACCATTTTATGTTTACGGATTAATCATTTTAGTTTTAATAGCTGCTGATATTTTAAGTAAAGGAAATCCAGCTAGAATGTTACTTTTATTTTCTATCTTGGGGATTGTAGCTTTAGGAATTGGAATGACAACTTCAGGCATGACAAGCGTTTACGCATTTACAAGTGTCGGTTTATTTTGTAGTACTTTATGGCCTTGTATTTTTACTTTAGCGATTAGCGGATTAGGAAAAAACACCAGTCAAGGAAGTAGTTTCTTAATCATGATGATTATGGGTGGAGGAATTGTAAGCTGGGCACAAGGGGTACTTTCTGAAAGTATTGGAATTCAAAGCAGCTATATTGTAGGAGTATTGTGTTTTGCTTATTTGGCATTTTATGCTTGGAAAGTAAGTGGAATATTGAAAGACCAAGGCATAGATTTTGACAAGCCAGTTTCGGGAGGACATTAAAATAATTAACTTAGTATTATTAAAAGGATTTGTATTTTTGCAAATCCTTTTTTAATTATAATATTTACAAATATGAAAAATATATTTTACACCTTTTTGATTTTTTCGACAGTCACTTTTGCGCAAAGCAGTGATGAAATCAAGTTCAAAGAAATCTATAAATCAGCGTTAACCAATTCGAAATGTTACTCTTGGCTGGATGATTTATCCAATAAAGTTGGTGCTCGTTTATCCGGTTCCGAGGGTGCTCAAAAAGGGGTAGAATATACCAAAGCACAATTAGAAACTTTGGGTTTAGACCGAGTCTATCTTCAAGAAGTAATGGTTCCAAAATGGGTTCGTGGCGAAAAAGAAGTCGCTTACATTTTAGATAACAAATCAAAAATTTCAATTCCCGTTTGTGCTTTGGGTGGTTCTGTTGCAACCCCTAAAAACGGAATTACCGCTTCCGTTATTGAGGTACATTCCATCAAGGAAATTGCAGAATTAGGGGAAGATAAAATCAAAGGGAAAATTGTATTTTTCAACCGCCCAATGCAACCTGATAATATTGAAACTTTTACTTCTTATGGAGGTTGTGTAGACCAAAGATATGGCGGTGCAAAAGAAGCTTCAAAGTTTGGCGCAGTAGCAACTATCGTTCGTTCTATGAACATGAGACTGGATGATTTTCCTCACACGGGAGCCCAAAGTTATGGCGATCTTCCAAAAGACAAATACATTCCAGCAGCCGCAATTAGCACTAATGCTGCTGAATTATTGAGTAAATCGCTTAAAGCAAATCCTAATTTGAAGTTCTATTTGAAGCAATCGTGCCAACAATTAGAAGATGTATTGTCTTACAATGTAATTGGAGAAATTAAAGGAAGTGAGCATCCTGAAAGAATTATGGTTGTTGGAGGTCATTTGGATTCTTGGGATTTAGCCGATGGTTCTCAGGATGATGGAGCAGGAGTTGTGCAAAGCATGGAGGTTTTAAATATTTTTAAGAATATAGGTTACAAGCCGAAAAATACTATTCGCGCCGTACTTTTCATGAATGAAGAAAATGGAGGTCGTGGTGGGAAAAAATACGATGAGCTTTCAATAGCAAATAACGAAAATCATATTTTCGCCTTAGAAAGTGATTCTGGAGGATTTTCGCCAAGAGGATTTTCATTTGAAACCGATGAATTGAACCTTTCAAAAATTCAAACATGGAAAGGCCTTTTCGAACCCTATTTAATACATAGTTTTACCAAAGGACATTCAGGTTCTGATATTGAGCCGCTTACTTCGTCTAAAATAATTAAGGCAGGTTTACACCCAGATTCACAACGCTATTTTGATTATCACCATGCTGCAAATGACAAATTTGACGCTGTAAATAAGAGAGAATTAGAATTGGGTGCTGCTACAATGGCCGCTTTAATGTATTTAATTGATCAAAACGGATTGCAATAAAATAAAAAAGACCTGTAAGCAATTACAGGTCTTTTTTTAATTCAAAAACGCTTATTTTATCAATTCGAAGCTGCGTTTTACAAAAGCCGTAAGCTCTTCTCCTTTTAATAAATTCTGAGATAATTTTGCCAAATCTAAGGCTTGTTTTACCAAGTTTTCTTGATTTGCAGTATCATTAGAATTCAGGATATTGGAAGCCAATTCTGAGTTTGTATTTACTACCAAATTGTACATTTCTGGCATATTGCCCATTCCAAACATTCCGCCACCACCAGACTGACTCATTTCTTTCATCCTACGCATAAATTCTGGTTGGGTGATAATAAATGGTGCTTCATTACTGTCTAATGCTTCCATTTGAACAGAATATTTTTGTTTTGGAACAAATCCTTCTAATACTGTTTTTAGTTTCTCTTTTTCAACATCCGATAATTTAGAAATCGAAGTTTCTTCCTTTTTGATTAATTTATCAATTGGATCAGAATCCACACGAACAAACGTCATTGTATTATTATCGCTTTCAATTTTTTGAATTAAATGCGAAATAATTGGAGAATCAAGTAGTAAAACTTCGTAACCTTTATTTTTTGCAATTTGGATATAGCTGTGTTGCGCTTCTTTATTGGATGCATATAAAACAACTAATTTTCCGTCTTTATCAGTTTGATTTGGAGCTAATTTTTCTTTTAATTCTTCCAAAGTAAAATAAGTATCATCAACTGTTGGATACAAAGCAAATGCGCCAGCTTTTTCATAGAATTTATCCTCTGAAAGCATTCCATATTCTAAAACGATTTTGATATCATTCCATTTTTTCTCGAAATCTTCTCTATTTTCTGTAAATAATGATTTCAATTTATCGGCTACTTTTCTAGTAATATAATTGGATATTTTCTTTACCGCGCCATCAGCTTGAAGGCTAGAACGAGAAACATTCAAAGGAATATCTGGCGAATCAATAACCCCTTTTAGCATTGTTAAAAATTCAGGTACAATACCTTCCACATTATCGGTTACATAAACCTGATTTTGATACAATTGGATTTTGTCTTTCTGAATTTGCATATCAGAACCCAATTTTGGGAAGTATAAAATTCCAGTTAAATTAAATGGATAATCTACATTTAAATGAATGTGGAATAAAGGTTCTTCAAATTGCATTGGGTACACCTCACGGTAGAAGTTGTTGTAATCTTCGTCAGTTAATTCTGTTGGCTGTTTGGTCCAAGCTGGATTCGGGTTATTGATAATGTTATCAACTTCTACTTCTGTAAATAGGTTGTCTTTGTCTTCTTCAGCAACAGATTCTCCTTTTTTCTGTTCGATTTTTTCTGTTTTGGTTCCAAATTTAATTGGAATAGGCATGAACTTATTGTATTTATTCAATAATTCACTGATTTTGAAATCTTCCAAAAACTCTAAAGAATCTTCAGCGATGTGCAAGATAATTTCAGTTCCACGAGTGGTTTTATCACTTGGATCCAATGTAAATTCTGGGCTTCCATCACAGGTCCAATGTGCAGCTGGCTCGTCTTTATAAGATTTAGTAATTATTTCTACTTTGGAAGCCACCATAAAAGCAGAATAAAATCCAAGGCCAAAATGTCCTATAATTCCTGAATCTTTGGCAGAATCTTTATATTTATCAAGAAACTCCTCAGCTCCTGAAAAGGCCAATTGGTTGATGTATTTTTCAACTTCATCAGAAGTCATTCCAATACCTTGGTCAATAATATGTAATTTTTTTCCTTCTTTATCGATTTTAACCTCGATAATAGGATTTCCATATTCTACTTTAGCCTCACCAATACTTGTTAGGTGCTTTAATTTTAAAGTAGCATCAGTTCCATTAGAAATTAGCTCACGCAAAAAGATCTCGTGATCGCTGTATAAAAATTTCTTAATTAAAGGGAAGATATTCTCCACCGAAACATTGATTTTTCCAGTTGTCATAAATTAAAATTTTAAGATTTATAATTTATTATTCAAATAGAATACCAATTCAAAAAAAGTGACAAATTGGCGTAAAGAATTCAAAGCCGATAACGATTGAATTTTTAAAATTCTATAAAATGTAAAATTAATATTAATAATGATTGAAAATCGATTCAAAATCTTAACAATAATTTTACATTGAGTTTTAAAATCCCTCTTTTCATAATAAATAGGTAACATTAGACTAGTTTTTCGATATTAATTTTGCCGAATAATAATCCATATTAAAAAAAAACTAATAATGAAGTATTTTTATTCTTTGTTAATCGCACTTATTTCAAGCGCAATTTATTCTCAAACCGCAATTATTAAAGGGACAGTAGTTGAAGAAGGTACTGGGAAATCAATACCAGGTGTTTTGGTAAAAGTATTAAACACTAAACTAGCTACTCAAACAGATGCTTCTGGAGAATTCATCATCAGAAACGTACCTGTAGGAAAACAAGAAGTTCAATTTTCGGATTTTACTTTAGAAACTAAAATTATCTCAGATGTTGATGCTGTAAAAGATGAAACTACTTCACTTACTGTTTCAATGGCAGAAAAAAACAACACTTTGAACGAGGTGGTTATTAAAAAAACCAAAATGAAAGCAGAATCTGTAGCTTCATTATTATCAGTTCAAAAAAATAGCGCGAGAGTTTCTGATGGGATTTCTGCTGAAACTATTAAGAGAACTCCAGACAAAACTACTTCTGACGTTTTAAAGAGAATAAGTGGCGCCAGTGTTCAAGACAATAAATTCGTAATTATTCGTGGTTTGAACGACCGTTATAATACTACCTATTTAAATGGTGCACCATTACCAAGTACTGAGCCTGATAGAAAAGCATTTTCTTTTGATATTTTTCCAGCAAATATGCTTGACAATTTAGTTATTTATAAAACAGCAACTCCTGATTTACCAGGTGAATTTGCAGGTGGAATCATAGAAATAAATACTAAAGCTACTCCTGATAAAGATTTTGAATCCCTTTCATTAGGTACAGGATACAATTCTATTACAACAGGTAAAAAACAACTTTATAGTGCTGGTGGAAAAACAGAATGGTTAGGATTAGATGATGGAACTAAAGGATTGTCTTCTATAATACCAAGTGTTGCAAATTTCCAAGCTTTGCAAGGTCAAAATACACAAAGTAGTTATTTACAAATAGCTGATATAGCAAAAAATTCAACTTCCGATTGGAAATTATATGAAAAAACATTTAGTCCAAATGCCAGTTTTCAATATACATTGGGAAGATATATTAAATTGAATGAAACTAAAAGTTTAGGAATTTTAGGATCTGTTACTTATAATAGAACTAATGTTTACAGTGAAACAAATAGAAAAACTTATGACGCTCCGGGACAATTAGTTACTGATCAATTAGACCAAAATTATAGCGTTCAAACTTTATTAGCAGCTATTGGAAATATTTCTTTGAAAACAAATGCAAATAATACTTTCAGTTTTAAAAACTTGTACAGTATTATTTCTGATAATAAAATAATGGACAGAAATGGTAGTTTGTCTCAAGAAAGTGATCCGTTATGGATCAGTACCACTTCTAGAATATTTACGAATAACAGAATTTATACTGGTCAGTTAAGCGGTGAACATTTTTTATCTGCCAGTAAAATTAAAATAAACTGGGTTAGTTCTTACAGTAATGTAAATAGAGAAATTCCAAGTGAAAGAAGAAATACCTATGTTTATTCTAAATTTGACAACGGAACTATTTCACAACCAACAGCATATTTTTCAACTAATTCTGTTGGTTCTGATTATCCTGGGTCAATTTACACCTCATTAAATAAAGAAAATATTTATAGTTTTAAATTAGACTTAAGTAAAAAGATTAAATTATCAGAAGATTTCTCAACGGAATTGAAAATGGGTGGAATTACTCAGTCTAGATCTAGAGATTTTGCTGCTAGACAATTAGGGTATGTGCAATTTAGAGGTCTTGTAAATGGAGTGAATTATGGCAACAATACTTTTTCACAAAATATTTCAACTCAAACTAACTCAACCATTTTCAATGCAGCGAATATGGGAGTTTTAGGGCCAAATTCTAGTGGTTTGACATTATTTGATGGAACAAAAGGAAACGATACCTATACAGCAAGTTCTCATTTAGACGCTGGATATTTTATGGTTGATAATACCTATAAAAAATTCCGATTAATTTGGGGAGCTAGATTAGAAAGTTATTCCCAAAAATTAGATTCAAAATCAGATTCTGGAGCACCAATTACTGTAAATGCTAGTCAAGTGGATGTGCTTCCGTCATTGAATTTTATTTATAGTTTAACTAAAACTCAAAACATAAGATTAAGTGCCTCTAAAACTTTAAATCGTCCTGAATTTAGAGAATTAGCTCCTTTCTTATTTTTCGATAGTGCTACAAGATTTAATACTTCTGGAGATCCAAATTTGAAAATTGCCGAAATTAAAAACTTGGATTTAAGATATGAAATTTATCCAGGTAAAGGACAATTATTTTCTTTCTCCGCTTTCTACAAGCAATTTAACAACCCTATCGAATTGCAAGCCCAAGCGAACAATTCAAACCAATATAAAAATGCCAAAGAAGGATCCAACAGGGGAGTTGAATTGGAATACCGAACTTTAGTAAGTTCAATATTTGGAACTGAAAGCAATAAAATATTAGAAGATTTAACGCTTTACACCAATTTAGCAATTATTCGTTCGAAAGTAGATATTTCGAATTTGATAACATCTTCAACTCTAAATGACATTCCATTGCAAGGACAATCTCCATATGTATTTAATGGTGGTTTTCAATATATGAATAAAGAATTTGGATGGTCTGGGACTTTAAACATGAACAGGGTAGGAGATAGAATTGCCATCCATGGAAATCAAACTCCTGGAGGTGCAACACCTGCTTATTGGGAAAAAGGAAGAACCTTCTTGGACATGCAAATTGCAAAGACTTTTATGGATAATAAATTGGAATTGAAATTTAATATTCAAAATATGTTGGCTCAAGATTTGATTTTCTATCAAAACAATGAAGGAGTTACAACTAATAAAGTTACTGGAATTAACGCCTTTTTCAATTCTGTATTAACAGGAGATTCACAAGACAAAAATGGTTATGATGCAAGTGAAGATGATATGGTTTGGAGAACTAAATTTGGACCTACATTTTCAATTTCTTTGAACTACAATTTCTAATTGATAATAATTAATTTTTATTAAGGGCCCGTATTCACGGGCCCTTATTTATTTACCCTATTCCTCTTAACAATTTAGAAACACAATATTGACGTTATAATAATAAATTAGAAACAGTTTGTTTAAATACCAGCTCTACTTTTGGCTTAAAATAAATTAAAAAAATTAACATGAAAAAGTTCTACTTATTTACAATGCTTTTCTTAGTTGTGGCAGCAATGAACGCGCAACTAGAAACGACTACTTATCGTGGTGCGTTTGCTCCAGCTCCAACAGCAATGTGGACTGACTCTTGGACCAATTTTGACCCTCAAAATGCGGTTTACCCAACTCCAACTGTTAACGTAACAGCTAACATTACTGTTGATACTCGATGGACAGCGGGTACTACTTACTATTTGAAAAGTCAAATTTATGTAAAAAACAATGCTACCTTAACTATTGAGCCAGGTGTTGTTATCCGTGGAGATCATACTGCAGTAGGTGCAGGTTTGTTTGTTACTAAAGGAGCAAAATTAATTGCTAATGGTACTGCAACCAGTCCGATTGTATTTACTTCAGACAATGCGCCAGGCGCAAGAGCTAAAGGTGATTGGGGAGGAGTTATTTTACTAGGTAAAGGAGCTTACAATATCAATAACGGTATTAATAACATTGAAGGTATTGTTGCAAGTCCTGATACTGAATTTGGTGGTGGTTTAACCCCAGATAATGCTGACAACTCAGGTTCTTTAAAATACGTAAGAATTGAATTCGCTGGATATGTATATGCTGCAAATCAAGAAATCAACGGATTGACTTTTGGTGCTGTAGGTTCTGGAACAACGATTGATTATGTTCAAGTTTCTCATTCAAATGACGATTCATTCGAGTGGTTTGGTGGAGCTGTAAATTGTAAGCACTTAGTTGCATTCAGAGGTTTAGATGACGATTTTGATACTGATAACGGATATAGCGGAAAAGTTCAATTTTGTTTAGCGGTTAGAGATCCAAACGTTGCTGACGTTCCGGCAATTTCTACTTCTGAAGGTTTTGAATCAGACAACAACGCAACTGGTGATAGTGCCACTCCTTTTACAACTGCAATATTCTCAAACTGTACTATGGTTGGACCAACTTACAGAGCAACTTTACCAAACGGTGGAACATTGAATGTAGGATACAAAAGAGGTGCTCGTTTGAGAAAAAACACTAAATTGAGTATTT